>CAVQKV010000004.1:0-495768 GCA_963713185.1 uncultured Actinomycetes bacterium | reverse complement strand
ATGAGATCGGCGCTTCGGTCAACGCCGCGATCGACAACGCTTCCGACCAACTCAGTGTCGATCAGGGCTCTTTGGACGATGCCCGGGCGGCGACCAAGGAGGCCGGCCCGACGATCGCTGAGGGCGTCGTCACCAAGTTCGTGGAGGGCATCAACTCGCTGCTCGGCCTGGTCAGCGGCCTGATCTTGGGCGCGCTCATCATGTACTACCTGCTCAAGGACGGCACCACGTCTGCGGCGCAACGTCGTCGCGAAGATCGATCCTTCCATCCGCGATGAGGTCGACGACTTCATCGGTGACGCTTGCCGGATCCTCCGCGAGTACGGGCGGGGTCGCACGGCCATGTCCCCCGTCGTCGCGGTCGTCGTCGCCGCTCGCCGCTCTCCTACTCGGCCTCCCGCTCGTGTTCACGATCTTCGTCGTGAACTTCATCGGCGGGTACATCCCGTATATCGGCGCGTTCCTCGGTGGCGGGCTCGCCGTGATCATCGCCTTCGGCGACGGCGGGATCGGTGTGGCCGCGATCATGCTGGTGATCGTGCTCGCGTCGAACCTGATGCTCGAGAACTTCGTGGAGCCCAAGGTGATGGGCCGCACGCTGGACATCCACCCTCTTGTCGTGCTCATCGTGACGGCGCTGGGCGGCTTCCTCGCCGGCATCGTCGGCTTGATCCTGGCGGTGCCGTTCACGGTGATCGCCGGCAACGCCATCGGGCGCCTCCGATCGAGGGGGTTCTTCGGGCGGGTGGCGGACCGAGCCCAGCCGGCCGTGAAACAGATCCTCGACTGACTCGCCGGACCCGACCTGGAAAGGTCCGCGGACGACGGAGTCGAAGGAGCCCATACCGGCGGTCGCGCCGGGTCGCGACGGTGTCGGGCATGCGGGGGGGATCGCCGAGGGAGGTGAGACCGGACCGAAGGGAGGAGGCTCGTCGCTGCTCCGAGCAGGAGCCAACATGAAGAGGGCCAACCATGAAGGAGGAACCATCATGCATCACATGACGCGTCCTCGATCCATCGTCGTTCCCCTGATGGCGGTCGTTCTCGCGCTCGCCGCCGCTGCCTGTAGCGACGATGGCGACGGCGGGAGCTCCACAGGCGCGACATCCGGGGCGACGTCCGGATGCGACGAGGTGAACGCGCTCAAGGATTCCCTTACGTCGCTCACCGAGGTGGATCCGGTAGGCGATGGCACCGATGCGTTGGAATCGGCCGCCTCCGACGTGAAGACGGACCTGGATGCGGCCGTGTCGGCGGTGGGTGCGGAACTCCAGCCGGCTGTGGATGAGGTGAAGACGTCGTTCGACGACTTGGAGACGGCGCTCCAGGGCGTCTCGTCGGCGGGCGGCCTCGGCGCCGCCGCGACCGAGGTCGGCAACGCGCTCGCGGAGCTGGGCACCGCGTTGACCGGCCTCACGTCGGAGATCTCTCAGACCTGCTAGGGGCGGGCGGAGATGGGTTCGGACCTGCCGGGGCGCGCTGACCTCCCTGGCAGGTCCGACCCCCCGTGCGCGGGCGAGGCTTCCTCAGCTGCCGTCTGCCGCCTTGAGCTGCTCGGCGAGCTCGTCCGCGTCTGCGTCGATCGCGTGACATGCACCGGTTCTCCGCCCTGATGCTGGCGGCGATCTGATCGGCCATGTTCGTCGCGTAAGGCACGATCAGGCTGGCCTGGCCCTTGTCCAGGACGGTGCCGAGCTCTACGAGATCGCTGTTGCTCATGCCGTTCTTAGATGGCCGCTGACGGCACCGATCCCCGCGCCGACGGCGGCGCCGACGCCCAGGCCGATCCCCGGCAGGACGGCGGCCGAGGCCCCGATCGCCAGACCCGTCCACGCGCTGTGACGCGTGGACGCCTCATGCTTGTCCACGACCTTGACCTTGCCATCGGCGCCACGCTCCAGGACCGCGGCATCGAACGCGTGCCCGACGCCGGCCTCCTCGTACAGCACCTTCACGGTCTCGTAGTCGAGTTACTCGTCCTCTTCCTCGGCGAGTTCCTCCTCGAGTTCCAGCTCGGCCACGAGCTCTGCGAATCCAAGCGCGCGGCCGACGTTGACCGCAGCTGAGGCGACGCGAGCCGTCCCGACGATCGGGCGACGGCGGCGATCACACCTCGGACCGTCTCACCCTCGAGTCCGATATTGCCGGCCACCCCGAGGTTCAACACGTAGGAAGCAGGCGGTGCGTCTACGGCGATCAGGGCGGCGATGCGCGCCAGCATCAGACTCTGTGGGTCGAGGCTCGAGGCGTCCACAGACGCCTCGGTCATCGTCGCCAGCAGATCCAGGATCGGGGTCTCGGCCTCATCGCTCATCTCTAAGCTCCTTTCGGTCGTGGGTCGCCGAGATGCGATGCCGGCATCGAACCCCTGCTCCCGCGGTGTGCCATCACGCAAACAGGGTGAAACGGCCGGCCTCCCGGCATCTTGCTCGGTCGCTCGGAGCCCCGGCCGAGAATCACGCAATCCGGATGACGCAGGGCGGAGCGTGCGGACCTACGCTCGTCGAGAAGGGCTAGCCTTCACCGCGAGGGAGTCACGGCGGTCATCGCTAGGCCGTGTTCGCCGCCGAGGGGAGCGCTCCACCCGACGGTTCGCGAACCCGGTCGCGATGTTGTGCCGGACGCGCAGGCCGACGAGACGGAGACCCTCGGATGGCTGAGGACGAGAAGATCACCGGCCGCGCGAAGACCAGCGGGGCTCGTCAACGCCTGGACGCGGTGCGGACATGGTTGGAACGGCTGCTCCTCTGGCGTGTGTGGGAACGCATGCTCGAGATCGAGTTCGTCGACCGCAGCGTCGCGCTCGCGGGGAAGGCGTTCGTCTCGTTCTTCCCTCTCGTGATCGTCGTGGCCGCCTTCGTCCCCGAGGGGATCCGGTCGTCCATCGTCACGACCGTAACGGCCCGACTCGGCGTCCAAGGCGACGCGCTCGCGCTCTTCAGGAGAGCTTCGCGTCGTCGGATGACGTTCGGAAGGCCACCGGCTTGCTCGGGCTCGTGCTCACGGTCTTCTTCGCGACCTCGTTCACCACGGCGCTGCAACGCGTGTATCTCCGCGCGTGGCGGCGACCGCTCTCATGCCGGGCCCGGAGCGTACGGGCGTGGAACGGTCTGGCTGCTGGCGACGCTGGCGTGCATGGCGGTGCTGGGTGCCCTGCGAAGTGCGCTTCGACGATGGTCTGGGATTCGGTCTGTTCGCAATCGTGGGGATCGTGGTGACCTCGGGGCTGTGGTGGTTCACCTCGTGGTTCCTCCTGCTGGGCGAGGTGCGCCCGCGGGTGCTCGTGCCGACCGGGGTGATCACCAGTATCGCGCTGGCTGCGTTCGCATGGTCCGCCCATGCCTGGATGCCCAGGGTAGTGAGGAGCAACGAGTCCCAGTTCGGCGTCTTCGGTCTCGCCCTGGCATTGGTGACCTGGTTCTCCGGTGCGGCGATCTGCATCCTGATCGGTGCGTGCGTCGGGACCGGTGTTCGCGGAGGACACCGGTTCCGTGGGCAGGCTCATCCGTGGCGACGAGCCCGGGACGTTAGCGCCCGGCGCGCGCCCGTCGCTGCCGCCTCCCGTTCGCGAGCTCGGTTTCCGAGACGCGTTCCAGAACACAGAGGACTCATGACTGTGGGAGATGGATCCGACATGGCGCGGGAACACGAGATGGCCGAACGAGCCCAACCGGCCGCCTCGGAGCAGGAGACGGGGCACCCCGTCGGTCACACAACGCGCCGACTCGACGGGGTGAGGTTCTTCTCCTCGGCATCCGACGCTTCCCGGTCGCGCCGTCCCACCGACGGGATCCTCCTGGCGCTCGCGATGGTCGGGGCGTCGTCTTGTCATGGTCCGCGCCGGGGCCGACCGCCCTCGATACCGCCGCCACAAACCTCGTGGCTCAGCTGCCGGGCTTCGCGGGGTGGTTCTGGGACGTCGCCTACGACCTCCTCATCATCTGGTCCTTGTGCCTGCTCCTCGTCTCCCTGTTCGCACCGGGAGGAAGCGCTTGTTCCTCGACGAGGTGCCGCGATCGCTGTCGGTTTGGGATTCGCCATCCTGGCTGGCAACGTCAGCGGCACCGACCCTTCGAAGAGCCTCTCGGGCCTGATCAACTCCACGTCGCCGCCGATCTACGTGGCGACGCGCGTCGCCATCGCCACCGCCGTAATCGTGACGGCCTCGCCGTATATGGCTCGACCGATCCGGCTCATCGGTCGGTGGCTGATCGCGATCGGGGCCTTGTCAGGGATCGCCCTCGGGGCCGCTCTCCCGATCGGGGTCACCGCCGGGTTCCTGATCGGGCTCGGCTCGGCTGCCCTGGTGCATCTCGTCTTCGGTTCACCTGGTGGGCGGCTCACCCTCGATCAGGTGACGGACGCGCTCCGGGAGCTCGGCGTCGAGGCCACCGCGACCCGAGATGCCCCCCTGCAGCCCCGGGGCGTGGCCATCACCCTCGCCTCCACGCACGAGGGTCGCCCGCTCGTCGTCAAGATCTTCGGCCGAGACGCCCAGGACGGCCAGTTCGTGGCCGCCACGTGGTCCGCGATCTGGCGTCGCGGCGCCAAACCTGTTTCCGCCGGGCGGCTCCAGCAGGTGGAGCACGAGGCGTTCCTCACGCTGGCTGCCGAACGGGGCGGCACGCCCGTGATGTCGGCCATCGCGGCGGGAGAGACGGATCAGGGCGATGCGCTCCTCGTGCTCGATGCCGACGGACGGCGCCTCGGCTCGCTCGATGCCCATGACATCACCCCCGACCTCCTGCGCGGTTGCTGGCAGGCCTTGGGTGATCTCCATAAGCTGGGCATCTCGCACGGACGGGTGGACGCGCAGAGCCTGGTTGTGCGGTCCGATGGCTCGCCGGCCCTGACGGACCTCGGGGCCGCTCACGTCGCCGCACCCAAGGGCTCGCTCCTCACCGACCAGTCACAGCTGCTCGTGACCACCGCGCTCGTCGCCGATACCGACCGTGCCGTCACCGCCGCCGCCGACGTCCTCGGGAACGAAGGCCTCGCTCAGATCCTGCCGTTCCTGCAGCCGGCCGCGTTCGAACGCGACACGCGCAAGGCGCTGCACGACCAACATGTGGATCTGAAGGACCTCCGCCAGCTGATCGCCGACCGAACGAGCACCGAGGTCCCGCCTCTCGAGCCGTTGCAACGGGTCACATGGCGTTCGTTCGTCAAGCTGGCCGTGATCGGCTTCCTCGCCTCCACGCTCATCTCCGCGTTCGCCAACATCGGCATCGACACCCTCGTCGATACGTTCAAGGACGCCGATTGGTGGTGGTTGCTGGCGGCGCTGGTCCTGTCGCCCCTCTCGCAGATCCCGCAAGCGTTCTCGACGATGGGAGCAACCCTGCATGAGATCCGATTCGGGCCCGTCCTCATGCTCCAGTTCGCGATCCAGTTCGTCTCGCTCGCCGTCCCCAGCTCCGCAGGCCGCCTTGCCATGCAGGTCCGTTTCTGGCAACGGGCCGGCGTGCCGGGCGCTGGCGCCATCTCGATCGGCGCGGTGGACGGCTTCAGCACCTTCGTGATCCAGGTGCTGTTGATCGTGCTCATCCTCGCGTCGGACCTGGTGAGCCTGAACCTGTCGTCGGAAGAGAGCGGTTCCTCGAGCGGTTCCTCGGGCTTCGACTGGGGAGCCCTGCTGACCGCGGTCCTCCTCGTGGCGGTCGCGATCGGGATCGCGCTCCTCATGCCGAAGCTCCGTGCGAAGCTCCACGGCTTCTGGAAGACCGTCCGGGCGAAGTGGGATGACGCGAAGGAAGCCCTCCGCGTGCTCCGTCATCCGAAGAAGGTCCTCCTCCTCCTGGGTGGGAACCTGATCGCCCAGGAGGTCCTCGCGATCATCCTGGGCGTTTGCCTCCATGCCTTCGGGTACTCGGCGTCCCTGGCGGAATTGATTCTCGTGAACACGTTCGTCAGCCTCTTCGCGGGCTTCATGCCGGTGCCGGGTGGGGTCGGGGTTGCCGAGGCGGGCTACACGGCGGGCCTGATCGCGATCGGCATCCCCGAGGGGCCGGCCACGGCGACCGCGCTGGCGTTTCGCCTCGTCACCTTCTATCTGCCGCCCCTGTGGGGAGTGCTAGCGATGCGATGGATGAAGAAGGAGTCCTACCTCTAGGACGCGAGAACGGCGATAGCGACGACGACACGGGGGAACGTGTGACCGCACCGTCGAGAGTTGAGATCCATCCGCGGAAGCGCCTCAGGGTCATCGCCTTCGTCGTACTGCGGGCGTTGCTGACCGTGGCCGTGCTCGTGGCCCTGTACTACACCCTGCCCATCGGCGAGGAGTGGCGCCTGTCCGCTGGGGTGCGCGCGGTCGTCGCGCTGGTTCTCTTCGTCGCCGTAGCCAGCTGGCAGATCCGGACGGTCCTCAGGTCCAGGCATCCGGGCATCCGGGCGATCGGGGCGTTGGCCCTCACCGTCCCGCTCTTCCTGCTGTTGTTCGCCTCGACGTACTTCCTCATATCGGCCCACGGCCCGGGCGCGTTCACCCAGGAGGATCTCACGCGTACGGATGCGCTGTACCTATCGGTGACGATCTTCTCCACGGTGGGCTTCGGCGACATCTCCGCCACCAGCCAGAGCGCCCGCCTGGTGGTCACCTCGCAGATGATCCTCGACCTGCTGCTCCTCGGCATCGGGATCAACGCCTTCGTCCACGCAGCGAGGGTGGGGCGAGAGCGGCAGTCCGCGACGGAAGACCCCGAGCCGAGCTCGGACTGACGCGGAGCGGTCGTCGGCGGAAGGGCGAGCGATCGATGGTGTCACGGTGTCGCCGATATCGGCTGAGGGACCTGTGGATGCAGCGCGACAAATTACGTTTGAAGGGCGCTTCCCGATCCCGTTGTCCTCTCAACAGTTTGGCAACACACTTGGCCGCAAATCGAGAACCAAACAGGACACGCTAGGACCCAACTCGCCCGCCAAGCAGCCACGACAACACAACCCGGGATGAGACCGTTCGTCGTGGGATGCAGGAAACACCCCTCTCAAGGTGGAGACACGGGTTCGAACCCCGTTGGGACTACGAGCAAAGGCGCAGCTCAGACGCCCCTTCGCGTCTGAGCGGCGAGTCAGCCGGGCTGTTCGTCCCGCATTCGTCCCGCGGACGAACGGGACACGTCACGGACCTGCCGAGGATTGGCGGGTCGTGTCGACCGATTCGGCCTGGGGCGATACCGCCCCATCAGGATCGTCGTCACGGTGTAAGGGCCCGTGCGCTACGGCGCAGTCGCCGGCCCGAACCACGTGGTGAGCGCGTCGGCGAGCCCCCTGGGTTCCGCCTTCTCCCACCCACGCCACGTAGCCGTCGGGCCGGATCATCACGGCGGTGGGAGCGGTGACCTCCTCGAGCACGGGTAGCTTCCACGTCCCGTCGTATCCGGCGTCGACCAGCCGAACCCGATCCGCCCACGGAGCGATGTCGAGGCCGCCGGGCTCGCCCAGGTTGAGCAGCACGGGCCGCGCATCGTGCAGCAGGGTGTAGATCCGAACGGGACCGTCGGCGGTGGCAAGGTCGAGATCGGGCATGCGGCGCCCGAGCAGGGGTGTCCCTCGCCGAGGTCGTAGTGGACGCCCAGGCCGGACATCTCCGCGGCCAGGCGCTTCCGAGGCTCGTCCATCCCCAGGAACTCGGTCACGATGATGCCCAAGGCCTTCGTGCGGTCGTCCTGGCGGCGGAGCGCGATCTGCGCCATCGTGTTCTGCAGCACGCGGGCGGCGACCGGATGGCGCTCGGCGTGGTACGTGTCCAGGAGGCTGTTCGGGCGACATCCCGTCGACCACCTGGGCCAGCTTCCACCCAAGGTTCACCGCGTCCTGCACGCCGATGTTCAGACCCTGCCCGCCGACCGGGTAGTGCACGTGCGCGGCGTCGCCGGCCAGCAGCACCCGTCGCTCGCGGTAGGCCGCGGCCTGCCGCGCCATGTCGGTGAATCGTGGAGATCCAGGTGGGACTGTGGACCCCGTAGTCGGTTCCGTATACCGCGATAAGCCTCTCGCTGAGGTCGCGCAGGGTGGGTTCGGTCGCGGCTCCGACGTGCGCTTCGGTCACCATGACGCGAACCGGGCCGCTGTCCTTGTAGATGATCTCGCCGTCTTGGATCTCGTACTCCACCCGGCCGAAGCCATGGATGCCGACGTCGTCGGTGTGGATGCCCCACTCCGGCTCCTCGGCCAGCTCGACCTCGGCGATCAGGTTGCTCGTCGTCGGGTCCCACCCAGGGAACTCGATGCCGGCCGACCGGCGGATCAGGCTGCGTCCCCCGTCGCAACCAACGAGATAGTCCGCCCGGACCGACCGGCCGTCGGACAGCTCGACCTCGACGCCGGTGTCGTCCTGCGCGAAACCGGTGACCTCGGTGTCGTGGTCGATCGGAACGTTGAGCTCGCGGACCCAGCCGGCCAGGATGCGCTCGATGTGGTTCTGCCACAGCCCGAGCCCGTAGGGGTGCCGGGTGGGGAAGTCGCTGATGTCCAGGCTGACGCCGCGCGAACCCCGCGACCTGCGCCACCTGCCCCTCCGCGAGAAACCGGTCCGCGATCCCGCGCTGATCGAGGACCTCGATCGTGCGCGCGTGCAGGCCGCCCGCGCGCGAGCCGGGCAGGTCCTGGCTGGGACGACGCTCGACGACGGCGACGTCGACGCCAGCCAACGCCAGCTCGCCCGCCAGCATCAGCCCTGTCGGACCGCCTCCGGCGATCACCACCGCGCGCTCGGTCACCGACATCTCGCACCTCCCGTCCTGTGGATCCCGTCAGTCGGCCGGCGATTCTGCGGGACGACCCGGGTCTTGCCGCAAGCCCCCGGGTGCGCTATACGTTGAGAGTGGCAAGGAGTGGGTACCCTTCTTCGCCGCCCGATGTACGGACGAGTGACCGGCGTCACACTCCCTCATTTCCAACCCAGCACGCGCCCCGCTTGCTCGATCCACTCATGCATCTCCGGTCCCTGCGCCTCCTCCAGGGTCGTCAGCTTCACGTAGCGGCTCTGATCCGTGGTCCCAAGCGGCGGCGGAGGGTCGAATGTCGCGCCGCCGAGGAAGACGACATTCACGGAGACGGTGTAGGCGACCATCTCGATGATCCACCCCTGTTCTTGCAACCCGTAGTACGCCTGCTTCCACTTGACGGCGTATTGAAGCCCGGGGATCGTCTCGCAGATCACTTCGTCCAGCCGCTTGACGATGGGATGCATATCCGGCATCACGCGCCGGACCCGATCTTCGATGTCGGCGTGGCTATCCGACGGCAAAGGCGGCTTTCGGGTCGCATATGGCTTGCGCGATTTCCCCATCACCCGTTCTCCTCTGTGGCCCAACTCACCGCCTGAGTATCGCTCAGGGCCAGATGTACGTTTCCGAAGCATGACCGGCGTCACGCGCCCGGTCTCGACGGCTCCGCTCCCGCGGGCTCGATACGGAAGCTTGACCACGATGCGACCGCCTCCGGGGTCGAGGAGATGATCCCCGCACCAAGCGACACGCAGAGGACGTGTCCTTCCCCAGGTGGAACCGGCCGCACAAACTCGTCGCTGATCCCCTCGCTGCCGCTATTCCAGACGGTGTTATGAGCCGCTGAAACGTCTGGGTTCCCGAGTAACACCGCCGCAGTGCGTGACACGTCCCCTTCGACGATCACATGAAGGCCGTCGGTTCTCAGACCGACGACCGGCGTAAGCACGGTGGTGGTCCCGCCTTCGCAGGAGATTCGGAGGATGGTCGGGTTGGGTTCAGGTGCGAGAAAACGAAAAACGGCGAGGCCGATAAGGAGCAAGGCGGCTATGACGAAAGCGACGAGGAGCAAACGTCGCCTCGAGGAAGGTCCTGATGCCACCTGTTGATGGTGCCTCACCTGCTCACCAAGCACAAAGGTGAGCACGTGAGCCTCATGTACGCCGCCGAACCCTGACCGGCGTCACGCGGCCAGGCGACGGCCTACGCTGAACCTTGTGAGGAAGCTGGCGCTGCTGCTCCTTGTCGCGATCGCGGCTCTTTCGGTCATCTTCGGTTGGCAGTGGATCGTGCACCGCCCAAGCGAAGTCGAGAAAGCCGTACTGGCGGCAGCTGAGGCAGGTGCCTTCCCGATTGCGGGCGGCTACACGTACGACGGCGAAGTCGACTGCCGAGTCGAGGATGTGGAGGCCTTTCGCGGACAGGACCTCTACGTCTGCAAGCTTGGGTTCAAGGGTCTTGACGTTCCGGGCGGGCAGTATGTCTTCGCGGCCATGGTGGGCGGGAAGCTCCACACGCACCAGACGGACCCAGCTGAGATACCTGCGAAGGTGATTGACCCAAGCTTCTAGGGCGTCAGGTCGGATGTACGTCCCCGTCGCGTGACCGGCGTCACGCGCCCGGCGCTTGGCCGCCTTCCGAGCCCCCCAGGTAGCAGCACAGGCGCGTTGAGTTTCGCTCTCTTCTGACAGCTCACTCCGGTGACACATGGGTCAGCGTCGGTTGGAGGCTTTCCCGCGATGCGCCAGGGAAGAACCGGGTGCGCAGCGCCTCCTGCGAGGTGATGTCCTTCGGACGAGGCGGTCCGAAACCGCCCCTGCCGTTCGTCCCGCATTTGTCCCGCGGACAACGCGACACGTCACCAGCCAATCTCCGAGAGGGCGTCCGGTCGCGTGGGGTAGGCCGACTCAGAGTCGCCGTCGAACAGGTCGGGAGTGCGCGGTCGAGACGAGACAGCGTTCTGGTCAAGATCTCGTTGAAGGCAAAGGGCCACGAGCGGATCGGCACTCTCGCCAAGGCGCCCATGCAGGCCCAACTACGGCAAGAACAGGCGCATCTGTGAGTCGACAAACGTCCTGCCCTCGGCGAGGACAACCGCCGGGTCAATCAGCTCGGGTTCAGCCACGTGAGCTTGCCTCGGCGGTGTTCTCTTTGGCAGATGCTGGAAGCCATTCGGGTCGCAGAATGTCGCACCCCTGCAGCACCATGTCGCAGAATGCTGCATGCCTCGCGGGGGGGCAAACCGAGTCGGCCGCGTCACGCGCGGAGGGCGCGCTTGATCCCACGGGTGGCCTGACGGATCCGCTGCTCGTTCTCGACGAGCGCGAAGCGAACGTGCCGGTCGCCGGCCACCCCGAATCCGACGCCGGGCGAGACCGCCACGTTCGCCTCCCGCAGGAGCAGCTTCGCAAACTCCAGAGACCCACCGTCCCGGTGGGGCTCTGGATCTCCGCCCAGACGAACATCGTCGCCCGGGGCACCGGGACAGTCCACCCGGCGCGGGCTAGCCCGTCGATCAAGGTGTCGCGCCGGGAGCGGTACACGTCGCGGTAGGCCTCCGTCCGGTCCTCGCACTCGTTGAGCGCGATGATCGCCGCGATCTGGATCGGCTGGAACACGCCGTAGTCGAGATAGCTCTTCAGCCGTGTCAGCGCCCCGACCATCTCAGGATTGCCGACGACGAACGCGATACGCCAGCCGGGCATCGAATACGACTTCGACATCGAGAAGACCTCGACGCCTACATCCTTCGCGCCGGGCACTTCGAGGAAGCTCGGCGCCCGGTAGCCGTCGAAGCACAGGTCGGCGTAGGCGAAGTCGTGGATCACGGCGACGTCGTGCTCGCGGGCGAACGCCACGAGCTGCTCGAAGAACGACCACTCCACGCAGGCGGTCGTGGGATTGTGCGGGAAGCTGGTGAGGACGAGGCGCGGTCGCGGCCATGTGCCCTCGAACGCCCGTAAGAGGTCGGAGAAGAACTCCCCGTCCGCCCCGAGCGGCACGGAGCGGACGTCGGCGCCGGCGAGCGCGGCCGAGAACGTGTGGATCGGGTAGGTGGGCTCGGGGACCAAGCACGTGTCGCCGGAGCCGACGAGGGTCCACGCGATGTGGCTGATCGCCTCCTTCGCCCCCATCGTCGTGACCACCTCCGTCTCTGGATCGAGCGGGACGCCGTACCGGCGCTCGTACCGATCTGCGATCGCCCGGCGGAGGTTCGGAAGGCCCCGGCTGGTCGAATAGCGGTGGTTCCGAGGGTCGCGCGCCGCCTCCGTGAGCTTGTCGACGACCGGCTCGGGCGAGGCCAGGTCGGGATTGCCCATGCCGAGGTCCACAACGTCCTCGCCCGCGCGGCGCGCGGCCGCCTTCAGGTCGTTGACGACGTTGAAGACGTACGGGGGCAGCCTGTCGATCCGCCGGAACTCCTTCACCCCGGACCTCCCATCGACCGCGCGCCGCGGGGGCGCTCGCTGTCCGCGGTCTGGCGCCTGCTGGCTGGTGACCCCCGCCCGCGGAGACTCAAGTCAAGCGGATCTGACTCGCGCTGACGTTTCTATGCGTGTATAGCAGTGGCCCGCGGGCATAAGTGGGAGCGCCGCGCCTCTGCATGGGCCGAAAAGTCGCCGACGCGTCGCGTCAACTTCTCGTCAACTTCTGGGTCTCGGGGCCGATCCCCGTCGATGCCGCCAAAAGGAAAGGTCCCGTGACTAGGGACTTTGCTGGTGGGCGCTAGAGGATTTGAACTCTGACCTCTTCCGCGTCAAGGAACGCCGGGCATATCCGCTGACTTGCGGAAACGGGAAACGCGCAGGTCAGCGGCCCTGCACGATGTCGCATTCAGCCGGAACGGACATCCTCGCTACGGTCCACGGTGTCATGCCGATGAATCAGTAATGGATGGGACAACATACCGACTGAGCCGACCGCTGCTGCTTGCGTCCATCGTGTTGGCTGTCCTCATCGGGTCTCTCGCTCGTGTGTTTCTCGTCTTCTTCGTCGTCACCCTCTTCCGAGGCGACTTTGGAGACGCCGCCTTCGCGGGCTTCGATGCGGTCGCGGCAGGAGCCTTTGCAGTACTCATGTGGCGGCAGTCTCGAATCCAAGTCGTCGTCCATGACAGCGGCCTGCACGTCGTGAACTACTTGTCCACGTTCCGCGGGATTCGATCTACGTTTCGACGTGAGTGAGGCGAATCCCTCGCTACTCGTCTTCGCTGATACGGCCATACTGGTCCGGAACCCAGCCCCAGCCCCAAACCGGTACGGGCGCGTCAGGCCGGGCGCCGTACGCTTCTTCGGGATCGACGTCGATTGATTGGACTTCGCCCCGGTGCCGCCAGTCGTCGCCGAGGTCGAACACGTACTCGAAGGAGGCTCCCATTCGCAGATCGAGCGCATCGAGCGTCACGCTCGTGCTGTCGACCACCTCCGGCTCGAACTCGCTGCCGCCGAGCATGTAGCGCCGTCCGTCGCCGAACTCGAACTGAGTGCAAATGCGAGTGGTCCCAACGTGCGAACGCAAGGTCGATCGCCTCGGCAAGCTCGGCGAGCGTATGCCCGGCCGAGGCAATCATGACGCGGCCGGCAGGGTGCTCGAGCACGAGGCCCCGCCCGGAGAGCAGCTCCACTTTGATCGAGAGCCAGCGCTTGCTAGCCACGCCGCTCCGCCGCCGCCCACCAGTCCGGCCGCCCGCCTTCCACCGTCAGGTGTTCCAGAGTCGCGGCGACGGACTCGGCGCCCGAGCCAGAGCCGCCAAGGAAGCAGAACTTCCACAGCTCCTGCGTCGCATTGTGGTAGCGATGGATCACCTCATCGACGTCGTGGACGTCGAACTCTCCGGCTCGATAACGCTCGATCGCTTCAGCGACGTGCTCGACGAGACCTGCCAGCTCGGCCTCGTGGTAGGTCGCGACGAGCGCCCGCGCGACTCGACGCGACTGTTTCGAGCTGCTGCCTCTCCGCGGCTCCACGCCGATGAGCCTAATGGCTACGGAGCAGCCGCGGATAGAGACTGCTCTTCGAGCCGCCGGCGGGTGAGCACCGGATGAGCCTGGGCCTCGAGCCCTAGGGGTAGATCGTGCCCCCGCCGGTCGGCGAGGAGTCGACGGCTCGTGGGATGTCGTGCCAACCGAGCACTGACCATTAGGTCGCCGGGAACTCCTCCTGGCTCGCAGGTCATCGGCTACGAAGGAGGGATGGGTGTGATCTTCGCCGGGATCGACTGGTCCGAGCACCATAACGACGTGTGCGTGATGGACGCCGACGGCAACCAGCTCGTATCCATCAGGATCCCCGAGGGTCTCCAGGGGGTGGTGCAGCTGCACGAGGTGCTGGCCGAGCACGCCGAGGACCCACACGATGTGGTCGTCGGGATCGAGACCGACCGTGGGCTGCTCGTGGGAGCTCTACGGGCCGCCGGCTACGAGGTGGTCGCGATCAACCCGATGTCGGTCGATCGCTACCGCGATCGCCACCGGACCTCCGGGGCCAAGTCCGATGCGGCCGATGCGCGGGTGTTGGCCGACCTCGTGCGGACCGATCGTCAGCGCCACCGTGCGGTGGCCGGCGACAGCGAGCTCGCGGAGACGATCAAGCTCTTGGCACGGACCCATCAGAGCTTCGTGTGGGAACGCTGGCGGCATGCGAACCGCCTGCGGAGCACGCTCAGGGAGTTCTATCCGCAGGCGCTCGAGGCCTTCGGCACCAAGCTCAGCTCGCCCGACGCCGTCGCGGTTCTCACGGTCGCACCGACACCTGCGCTCGGCCGAGGGCTCTCACGCTCGAAGCTCGCGGCGGTTCTTCGTCGAGCGGGTCGCAGCCGGGGGGTCGAGTCACGGGCCGAGGAGATTCAGCGGGCGCTCCGCTCGGAGCAGCTCAGCGCCCCCGAGGGCCTCGAGCGGACCTACGGGCTGATCGTCACCTCGCTCGTGGGGCTGATCGCCGGCCTGAACGACCAGATCGAGCGGCTCGAGGCCCAGCTCGAAGAGGCTTTTGAGCGGCACCCGGACGCCGAGGTCCTCAGCAGTCTTCCCGGACTCGGCTTCGTGCTCGGCGCCCGGGTGCTCGGCGAGTTCGGAGACGATCCGACCCGCTACGCCGATGCTAGAGCCCGGCGCAACTACGCGGGGACCTCCCCGATCACCAAGGCCTCCGGCAGGGGCCGGGTGGTCCTCGCCCGGTTCGCCCGCAACACGCGACTCGCCGACGCCTGCTACCAGTGGGCCTTCTCGAGCCTGACACGGTCTCCGGGGGCTCGCGCCTTCTACGACACCCAGCGTGCTCGGGGCAAGACCCACACCCAGGCGCTCAGGGCCCTCGCCAACCGTCTCGTCGGGATCTTGCACGGCTGCCTCAGGCACGGCGAGCACTACCGCGAGGAGATCGCGTGGACGAGCTCGGAGCATCGAGCAGCTTGACGCCCAAGGCGCGTGGGATATCTACCCCACACGAGGGCCGCGCAGGACGGACGTCGGAGGCTGGCGCGATGCAGGATGGGGTGATCAGATGGCAAGAGGCCGGATCTCCTTCTCGATCCGCTCCCCGATACGGTCGTACTCCACGTCCAGGTCATACTGCGCCTGAAGGTTCAGCCAGAACCGCTCGGAGGTTCCGAAGTACCGAGCCAGCCTGAGCGCGGTGTCGGCCGAGACCGCGCGAGTGCCGTGGACGATCTCGTTGATCCGGCGAGGCGGAACCACGACGTCCTTGGCGAGGCGATACTGACTGATCCCCATCGGCACAAGGAACTCCTCCAGGAGGATCTCCCCCGGGTGGACCGGTGCAAGTCTCTTAGCCATCATCGCCCCCTAGTGGTAGTCCACGATCTCAACGTCGTGAGCATCGCCACCGTGCCATCGGAAGCAGATCCGCCACTGATCGTTGATCCTGATGCTGTGCTGTCCGGACCGATCACCCCTCAGCCGCTCCAGCCGGTTGCCCGGTGGCACGCGAAGATCCTCCAGCCTAGCCGCGGAGTCCAGCATCCGGAGCTTCCGGAGTGCCACCTTCTGCACTTCCGCCCCGAACCGCCGAGTCGGTCGTCGGTGGAACAGCCGCTCGGCGTCCCGGTTGCGGAAGCTCTTGATCACGGCGTATGATAACGCGTCGCGTTAACACCGCCAAAGAGAACCTCCAGTCATCGGCGGACGCTGCCGGGGCGGGTGGCAGTCGTCCGCAAGCGTCCAATCGATCTTGCTTCCGTCCCGCGGCGAGGAGCGCCGGCTTTCCCCCGGCTGGACGACTTGCTCCCCGAGAAGCCCTCCGCGGATCGTGGGTGCGACGAGCAGATGGCCGCGTGCCGCGAGGTCTCGATGAGCCCCCACTTCCTCCGAGCCTTCTCGTCCAAAGGAAGGAAGACCAGGCGATCGGTCCTTTCCACGCATCGGATGACCTCGTCGGTGAACGCCTCCCAACCTTTCGCCCAGTGCGACCCAGAATCTCTGCGCGTACCGTCAACATGGCGTTGAGCAGCAGCACGTCTCGACGTGCCCAGACCTCGAGGCTCCTCGTAGCAGGGAATCGGTACGGCCAGATCCTCTTGAAGGTCCTGCAATTCTGCTGAGCGATGGCGGCTTCGGCACGCCGCGGGGGACTGAGAAGGCAACTCCGTGCCCCTGGCCGACGCCTGGATAGGGGTTCTGGCCGAGAACCACCACCTTCCTCTCGGCGTGCTGCATCAACTCGAATGCCCGAAGACCTGGTCAGTCGGTGGGTACTCAGCGAGCACGAACGTTCTTCCTCGAGGAACCTGTGGACGTCGCCCAGTACACGTCCCGAACTCCGGTCGCAGGCATTGTACCCAGTCGATCCCGATCAGCCGATTCCGGCTGGGCACGGTGATGATCCTCTCTCCAGCAATGCCGTGAGTGCAAATCATCCTTGTCCACCCCTGCCCACCTTCGGGGGTCGGGTCGAGTAAGGAGATCTCAGGCCGGGATCGCTCGTGCACGTACGATCGTCTCGCGGTTCGCGCACCGGTCAGCTAGGACTACGCAGGTCAGAGGCCATATCCTCGGGTGGTGAGCGCGAGTGGCCCCGCATTGGCCCCGCGGCGTACATCCGGTCGTCAAGGGGCGGGGTGTGTTCGCTGGTCGACCGGCGATCGAGCCGCTAAGCCACGTCCGTGCTGCACCTGCTGCCGTCTGGCAGTTCCCGTCCACGCAAGTGGCGACTCATCCACCTGAAGGCCCATCGGGGCGACGATCGCTCATTCGCGGGGAGGACGGGTTTGGCCATGGCGGGTTCAGAAGTCGCCTTCGTTTCCCATCGAGTCTGTCTTGACGGGCAATTGGCGGCCTTCCGTTTGCCGGGAGATCAGATAAGGCGCCGCCCACAGGGTGCCTTCATCGACGGCCGTCAACTCGGCGTCGCGTCAGCGTTTCCCGGACGCGACGTCCCGAGCGGCGCCCTCGCATGCGGCGGGCGAAGGGCAGCGCGCTCGACGAACGAGCTCCCCTTCGGCCCCGCTCGCACCGCCTGGTGCAACGCGCTCCCGTCGAGGAGCTCGGACCAGCTGAGGAACCAGACGGTCCAACCGTCTCCCCACGTGCCAGCCCGCGGGCTCCCGGTGATCGTCACCGGATCTCCCAGTACGGCGAGCTTGTAATAGGTCATGGCGTTCTCGGGGGACAGGTTCACGCACCCGTGGCTCACGTTGGCGAACCCCTGGTCCCCCACCGACCAATAGGCATCGTGCAGGAAGTTCCCGGACGCGGTGAACCGAACCGACCAGGGAACCTCGATGTCGTAGCCGGGTCCGACCATCTCCTCGGGATTGGTCTTCGCCATCGTGAGGTACGTGCCGTTCGGCGTGTCGTCGCCCGGCCGTCCGGCGCTCATCGGCCAGGTCGCAAACAGGTGCTTGTCCCGGTAGATCTTCACGTGGTGCGCCCGCGTGTTCGCCACGGCGATGAGCGATCGGCCGATCACGAAACTCTGGGTGAGGGTGTGCACGCCATACACGTGTGGGGAGCCCTCGACGCCGTCGAGGTGGCCGACGAACCGCACCCTGGTGTGGGGCCGCCAGTACGTTCTCGGCCGGAAGTAGAGCGTCTGATCGCCGTCCCAGTACCAGGCGCCCACCACGTGCCTGGAGGTCCGGATCTCGAGCGAGCGCTCCGCCGCCCGCTTGTTGCTGATCGGGGAACTGAACGTGAGGATGATCGGCATCCCGACGCCGTACGTCTTCCGGTACCCCTCGAAGATCCTGGTTGAGAACGTCCGCGAGGGTGCCAGCGTCCGGAATGTGCTGCGCTCGGTGACCGTTCGCCCGTTGTCGTCGGCCGCCGTCGCTCGAACCGTGTAGCGGGTGTTGGTCTCGAGTGCCCACATGCTGTGCCACGCGGTACCGCCGGCCCTCAATCGGCCCTCGACCGGATCACCCGAGGCCATCGCGGTGACGCTGGTGATGGTGCCACCCGAAGCGGTGACGGAGATCCCGGCCCCCGGCTCGGCCCTCTTCCTGCCTTCCCTCGGCGTGATGGACAGCAGCGCGTCGCTGGTTCTGCTTTCGGTCGACCCTGGCGCCGATGCGACGGGTGAGGGTTGCTCGGCAGTCGGGGCGGGCTCACAGGCGGCCGCCGTCAGAGCCAGGACCGCCACGACGGCCGCGCGAACCGGCCACTCCCTCATCACTTGTTCATACCGCACCCGCGCAGAAACGTCGCTGCGCGCGGCTCCTGGCACAGAGGGAACGCGTGGATCGCCTCGAGTCCAGATCCAGTGCGATTGGTGCTCAGGCGATAGCCCGGAACGGGTCTGATCGGGCGCATGTTCCCGTCCTGAGCGACCGGCAAACGCCCGGCATCAACCTGTTCAGGATGCGACAAGTTACGTTTGAGGGTGTTTCTCCATCCCCTGGCCTGGCAACGGTTTGGCAACACACCTGGCCGCAAGTCGGGAACCAAACAGGACATGGTAGGACCCAACTCGCCCAGGCACGACAACCGGCCTTCGAGAGCGATCCCGGAAGACGTTGATCGCCGTCGCCAAGGAACGGTCACGCCTATCGACCCAAAGACCGACCGGGTCGGATCCCGATCCAGGTTGGGTCAGATCCGCGCGACCTCGCGGTCGGGTTGGATGCCGTCTGGGTCGCAGACAGGGACGGCTACATCTACGAGATCGACTCGGTGACCCATAACGTCGAACGCATCCGTGTGGGCGCTCCTCTCGTATCGATTGTGGTCGACGAGCCCGACCGAGCACTCTGGGTCGCGGTCGCGAGAGGCTTCATTCCGGACTGATTCGACCAGCCACCCCGGCGCCGAATGCGGACACGAACCCACCTCCGGTCTTGCTCTTGGGGGGCTGGGTGGGAGGCCGCGGTAGCTCGCCGACATCCGTAACGGTCTGTCTGGATCCTGGCGCGCGTCGGGTGCCGATGGTCGCGACGACGCTGAGCGCGGGAGCGGGGGTCGGCACTCATCGGTCCTGTAGCAGCCCGAGGACGTTGCCGTCAGGGTCGGTGACGGTGGCTACCAAGCGGTCGCCACCGACGTCGTGCGCGGGCTCCTTCACGGTGGCACCCTCGGCGGTCACCTCGGCCAGCTTCGCCTCGATGTCCGGCACGTGCCAGTAGGCCACCGGACAGGTCATGCCCTGCGGTCCACCGCCCGGCACCAACCCGATGTGCTGACCGGCGACGTCGAAGCCGACGTAGTAGGTCCCGTCGGTCTGCGGCTGCGCGCCGAGCAGGGCTGCATACACCTCCTTGGCCGTCGCCAGGTCGGAGACGGGATGCAGTACGGTCTTGATCCCCTCGGTGGATGAGCCGGTCATGTTCACTCCTTTCGTCGTGGTGATGTCCATGGCCGTCATGCTAGGTGCGGCTCGGTGACCCGCGCTTCTCGATTCATGATCGGTCTGGTCACCTGTTTCGCCACGCACGACGGCATCCCCGCCGTCGCGCGCGCCTCGTGGCGCCGGTAGGTGCTGGGCGTCATGCCGACCAGGTCGGTGAAGCGACTGCTGAAGTTCCCCATCGACGAGCAGCCGACCGCGAAACAGATCGCCACCCGATCCTGTCAGGGCGTCATGTCGACAAGGTTGTGGCGGCGACAACCTGACGGCCAGTTCGTGGGGGCCCGCGACGCAGCGTGCCTCCCTGTGCCCCTTGGTCTCTCATCAAGGGGAGGCAACCGTCCTTCTTCTCTGAGACGGTCCTGGCGGATCCCGGGCGCTCCGGGCCGAGACACGGTGCGCGCGCTCGCGTCGCCCACCCGATCGAACCTCACACAGGAGCTTCACGATCGCGGCCTTGACCGGCCCATCACCCGCGGCGAGGGTAGTCACATGATCCGCCGGATCGTCGAGCACAACAGGCTCAACGGCGTCGTCTTCTCCATGGTCGAGTTCCTGCTCGTCGCGGCAGCCGCCAGCTTCATCGCCATCGGATTTGGGGTCAACGACCGATGGGTCGGTGCGGCCCTCGCTGCAGGCACGGCGATCAACTCACTCGTCGTCGTCACGTTTGCGGTTGCGGCCCTTCAACGTGGAGAGCGTGGCAACTCGTTAGGGGATCTCACCGATGCCTCCTATCGCGAGCAGTTGAGGCGTGAGCATCCGAGGATGACGAGAGACACCCTAGCCCTGACCGGTACGGTCCTCGTGCCATACCTCTTGCTGGTGGCCGTTGCCGTAGAGCGCGGTCGAGACTAGGACCTGGGACGTGTCTCCCAAGAACTCCTAACAGGACGATCTTGGAAGCCGGTATTGTTTGCCCGCCGGTGAGTACGTCGGGCTGCTCCGCGGGACGCCGCCGAGTATGCCGCGGTCCGAATGCTTGCAGCCCACGGGGATGGGTGCTCCTCGCGACGTTCGGTCGACCGGCCCAGGAGCGCCGATCGATGATGGGCACTGTCGATCTCAGGGTGTGCCGAACCAGCCGGAGAGCGCTTCTCGCAGCGCGAGCGCGGCGGTGTCGGGTGGTTCGTCGATCGCTGCGGCCCAGGCGATGTGGGCGTCCGGGCGGATCAGGAGGGCGTCGGCTGGTCGGTGATCGGTTCCGGCGGTGTGGATGTCGATGCGATGCTGCCAGTCTCGGGCGGTCTCGCGGAGGTTGGCGCGGTCGGCGAGGTCGAGGAGGATGGGCCGCGCGCTGTGCATGAGCTCCGCGACGCTCGTTGCGCCCCGGTCGGTGTGCAGGGCAAGGTCAGGTGCGAAGGTCCCGATCAAGGCGTGGTGGTCGTGGCCGGGGAGCGGGTAGCGGATGTCGGAGCCGGCCATGAGGGCGCCGAGGCGGCGCAGTGGCTGCTCGTCGACGAGCAGTTCCTGGAAGAGCTCCCGGAGTGCTACGGCGGCCGGGTCGTGGCCGCGCCGGATCGCCACCTGGGCTTGGGTGTGCAGCATGGTGCGTTCGGCGGCGAGGTGGCGTTCGTCGTGGTACGTGTCCAGCAGGCCGGCCGGCGCCCATCCCTGGATGTCGGCGGCCAGCTTCCAGGCGAGGTTGACGGTGTCGATGAGGCCGGCGCAGAGTGCGGCGCCTGGGGCCGGGAACAAGTGGGCGGCATCGCCGGCTAGCAGGATCCGGCCATCGCGGTATCGCTCGACCTGCCGAGCGTGGAAGGTGAAGCGCGTCAGCCGGGTCGGTGCTCCCAAGGGCAGATCCACGCCGAGCACGCGGCGGATGCTGTCCCGGAGCTCGTTCAAGGTCATCGGCTCGTCCTCGTCGTAGTCGGCGGACTCCTCCTCGCTGGTGTAGAGCCCCATGAGCTCGGGGTTGGTCGACCCGAGGGCGAACTCACCGCGCTCGGTTCGTGTGAAACCGAAGCTGATCCTGCCCACCCCGGCGACCTCGACGTCGCCGTTCTCGAGCACCGTCACGGACTCGGGCACGGTGACCAGGGCGAGCCGCTGGACCTCGGGGTACGTGATGCCGGGAAACGGGATGCCGGCCATGTCGCGCACCCGGCCGCTGGCCCCGTCGCAGCCGACGAGGTATCGGGCGGTCACCCGATCCTGCCCGTCCGGGCCGCGCACGTCCGCGGTCACCGTGACGTCGTCCTGGCTCAGCCCGACCACCTCCTGGCCGCGGCGGATCTCGGCGCCGAGCTCGCGGGCGCGTTCGTCGAGGACGCGCTCGAGGAGCGGTTGCGGGAGCGGCAGCGCCTGCATCGGGGGATCGGCGAGGCGGGTGAGATCCACATGCATCCCGCCCCACGGGAACCGCCCGGGAGCCGGTCTAGGAGCGGTGCTGGCTGCTTCGAATCGCTCGAGCTCGCCTCGGTAGCGCAGCATCTCCAGGATCTGCCCGCTGAGACCGCCGGCCTTCGGGATGTCTCGGATCTGCGGGTGCCGCTCCAGTACCAGCGGTCGCACCCCGGCCAGGCCCAGCTCACCGGCCAGCATCAGACCGACCGGGCCGGCGCCCACGACGATGACGTCGGTGTCCATCACTCGCCACTCCCCTCGGAGTCTTTCGTCGCGGACGACGACTCCCACGTCCGTACGTTCTGGTTTCGGCCTGAGATTCTGCAGCCCGAACCGGGTCTTGCAGCAAGCGCCCGGTGCGCGATATGTTGAGCGCGGCAGGGAGTGGCACTTTCCCTTCCCTTCCACTTACGGGTGGACACGCCTCTGCGAAGCGGCGGCTCGGCGCGTACGCCGGCACCGTGGGCCAGCCCAGGAAGATCCGGTGGGCCTACGGATGCAGCCGCCGAACGAGGAGTCCTTCACTCCCTTCTCGCCACCGGTGCGTACGACGCCGAGAACACGTTCGCGATGACGATGTCGGTGCTCGAGGACGTGATCCTGGCGAACCTCGGGTTTAGCGGAACGGCCGGCCCCATCGGTGGACAGACACATCAGCCGATGGGACGCCGAAACGCAACTGGATGTCCGATGCCCCGCTCGACGCACCCCGAGATGCTCTGAAGGTCGCGAACTCCTTCGGGCGCAGCGACCTGACGAGAGGAGGTCTGGTGCCGACCGGATATCTGGTGACGATCGCGCTGGTTGCGTGGTGCACGTTCTTTGCACTGGTGCCGACGCGCAAGGGGCGGACCGCAGGTCTCGTGAGTTGGCTCTTCGGGTTCTTGCTCAACGAGCTGCCGTTCGTAGCCTTCTTCTGGCTGCTCGCCTCGACGGTGTTCGCGATCGCCCAGGGCGACCTCGACTCGCCGGTCGGCTGGTCGGCGTTCGGTCTCGCCATGCTGACGACGGGCGGGCTCGCCGTCATCGTCTGGCGGGCACTGCGGACGGGCCCGGCGGTCGAGCAGGCGCTGGCCGAGGGCCTCGGCGACGGGTGGCGGTCCGCCGTCGACGCCAGGATGGTCGGGCGGATGCGCCGCCGGCTTCCGCTCGTCAGCGATCCTCTTCGCGCCGTTCTTCGTCCGCCGCCGCGATGTCGAGCGGGTCGCGAACATCCGCGTATGGCGACGCCGGGCAAGCGGAACCTGCTCGACGTCTACCGCCACCGCTCCCAGCCTTCGGGCGGCCCCGTCCTGGTCCACCTGCACGGCGGGCGGTTCCGCAGCGGCCGGAAGAACCGCGAGGCCCGCCCGCTCCTCTACCGGCTCGCGAGCCAGGGTTGGGTGTGCATCAGCGCGAACTACCGCCTCGCGCCGGCCGCGAGGTTCCCCGAGCACCTGGTCGACGTCAAGAAGGTGATCGCCTGGGTGCGGGAGCACGGCCACGAGTACGGGGGCGACACGGCGGGGTGTTCGTGGCGGGCAGCTCCGGCGGCGGTCATCTCGCCTCGCTCGCCGCTCTCACGCCCAACGACCCTTCGTTCCAGCCCGGGTTCGAGCGTGCGGACACCTCGGTCGCCGCCGCCATCTCCCTGTACGGCTACTACGGCCCGATCGACTCCGCTGAGTCGCCGCCCTCCTCACCGTTCGCGTACGTCCGCCCCGATGCGCCGCCGTTCTTCATCGCGCATGGCGACCGGGACACGTACGTGCCGGTCGAAGGCGCTCGCCGCTTCCAGGCGACGCTGCGCAGCGCCTCGGCGCAGCCGGTCGTCTTTGCGGAGCTGCCCGGCGCGCAGCACTCGTTCGATCTGTTCCATTCGATCCGCTTCGAGACGCTGATCGATGGGATCGAGGCCTTCGCGGCGTGGGTGCGCTCGACGAACGGTCGTCGGATCCCGGCCCGAGCGGCTTCCGGGGTCGATACCCTTCTCCATCTAGACGGCCGAGGCGGCACGGCGGGCCGTCAGGCGAGGGCCAGCTGATGCGACGGGTCGTGACTGCACTTGGCGTGATCGTGGGCATCTTCCTCATCGTGCGGGCGGTAGTGGAGCTGCTGACGATCGACTACTCGGATCCGACGTCCTATGCCGACGACTGGGGCGGACCGAGCCTCGCGGGCGTGCTGCTGGTTCACTGCGGGCTGGGACTGATCGCCGCGATCTGGATCGGCGTCTCCCTGTGGCGACGACGTTCGAGCCGATCGAGCGCCTCAAGGCGATGAACCGAGCGACGACCTTCTGCGCCGATCCAGGCATGGCCATCGGACCCTTGTCCGGGACCTAGCGGGGCGCGGCCCTCGCACCCTAGATTCGGACCCGTGAGCGTGCGAGATCCGGCCGCGCGGCCCGACGATCTCGCACCGATCCTGCTGGGCGACGGGGTCCGCCTCGTCGAGCGCCTCGACGGCGCCCGATCGATCTCGTGAAGACCCAGGTCGCTGTCGAGGACCCGATCACGGACCTCCGGTTCAGCGTCGTTCGGTCGCCCGAGGTCAACCGAACGGTTGACCTCGACGTCATCCGCTCGCACGCCGAACGCTAGCCGGCTCCCCGATGTGACCGGGCGTGCCCCGAGAGACGCTGTCCTTCACCCACCGAAGGGAGAGGCGATGACAGCGATCGAGGTCGAAGGGCTGGTCAAGCGGTACGACGATCGAACCGTCGTCGACGACGTGTCGTTCACGGTCGAGGCTGGGGAGGTCTTCGGCATCGTCGGCCCGAACGGGGCCGGGAAGACCACCATCGTGGAGATGATCGAGGGTCTCCGCCGCCCGGATGCGGGTCGGATCCGCGTCCACGGACTGGACCCGCTGGCCGATGCCGCCGAGGTTCGACAACGGCTCGGCGTCCAGCTGCAGGAGAGCAGGCTTCCCGACAAGCTGAGGGTCTGGGAGGCGATGGATCTGTTCGCGTCCATGTACGAGGATCCCGCTCCCTGGCCGAGCTCCTGGACAGGCTCGGCCTATCCGACCGTCGCGACGCGCGTTACAAGGACTTGTCCGGTGGTCAGAAGCAGCGGCTGTCGGCGGCGCTTGCGCTCGTCGGCGATCCCGAGGTCGTGGTGCTCGACGAGCTGACCACCGGCCTCGACCCGCAGGCGCGCCGTGCCACGTGGGACCTGATCGAAGGCATCCGGGACGACGGCGTCACGATCGTGCTGGTCACCCACTTCATGGAGGAGGCCGAGCGGCTGAGCGACCGCGTGGCGGTGGTCGACGGCGGACGGATCGTCGCGATCGACACGCCGGCGGGGCTCGTGTCGCGCAACGCCCCGACGCAGACGATCCGCTTCCGGTCGTCGACCCCGTTCGACGACGTGCTGCTGACGTCCCTGCCGGAGGTCACGTCGATGCACCGGACCGGCTCGCGCGTCGAGGTGACCGGCACCGACGACCTCTTGCAGGCCGTCACGGCCGTCCTGACCCGCCATCGGATCGTCGCGGAGGACCTGCGCATCGAGCAGGCGAACCTCGACGACGCCTACGTCGCCCTGACCGGGCGACTCCATCCCGACGCCGACGAAGGCGTCCTGGTTTCGAGGAGGTCGTGATGTCCGCGATGAGCACGCTCGTCAAGGTGGAGACGAAGCTGTTCCTCCGGGAACCCCCGGCCGTCTTCTGGGCGGTGGCCTTCCCCGCGATCCTGCTCGCGGCGCTGGGCGGTCTGTTCCCCGGCTTCCGTGAGCCCGTCCCCGAGCTCGGAGGGCTGCGGCTGATCGACGTATACGTCCCGATCGCCCTCGCCGTCACGCTGGCGACGACCGGCGTCATGGGCCTTCCCACGGTCCTGGTGGCGTATCGCCAGTACGGGATCCTGCGCCGGTTGGGCGTGACGCCCGTCGGTCCGGCCCGGCTCCTGTCGACGCAGCTGCTCGTGCACCTGGGTGCCGCGGTCGTCGCCGCCGCGCTCGCCGTCGGGGTCGCGGTGATCGGCTTCGACGTCCCACTCCCGAAGGACCCCGTCGTCTTCGGCCTGGTCTTCCTCCTCGCGGCCGCCGCGATGTTCTCGATCGGCCTCCTGATCGGGGCGGTGGCGCCCACCGTCTCCTCCGGCCAGGCGATCGGGATGGCCGTCTACTTCCCGATGCTGCTGTTCGCCGGCGTGTACTTCCCCCGCGAGACGATGCCGGATGGCCTTCGGGCCGTGAGCGACCTGACCCCGGCGGGGGCTGCCGTGCAGGCCATGCAGGACGCGTGGACCGGCGTGACCCCCGACGCGGGTAGCCTTCTGGTCATGGCCGTGATTGCCGTCGGCGCCGGTCTGCTGGCCGCGCGCTTCCTCCGCTGGGACTGAGCGTGGGTACGCGGGCCGCGACGAGCGACGTCGAGTCGGAGCCCCTCAGCGCCCACTCGCGGTGGGAGCGCTGGTACGACGTCGCCTTCGCGTGGGTCCCGTACGTCACGCTGCTGATCGGGTGCGTCCTCAGCCAGTTCCGGGCGCAGCCGTGGTCGGAGCGCGCGGTGACCCTCGCCATCGTGCTGCTCGCCGGCGTCTGGACCTGGGCGATCGCGTCGGGCCAGGGTCCCTCGTTCCGAACCCAACAGCGCCGGATCCGCATCTACTTCGTCGGCTTCCTCGGGCTCGCTGCGTGGTTGATCGTGCGGGACCCGCTGTTCTTCGTCTACGCGATCACCGGCTTCTTCCACGCCTACCTGTTGCGCCCGTGGCTCGTCTCCTTCGCCGGCGTCGCGGCCACGTCCGTGGTCATCAACTCGCTCATCCTGCTGGACGGCTCCACGCCCGAGAACTGGACGGTCTTCATCATCGTGGTGGTCATCCAGACGCTGGCGATCGGGTTCGGCCTCATGGGCGGCGAGAAGATGGCCGACCTCAGCGAGCAGCGCCGCGCGGCCCTCGCCGAGCTCGAGGCCGCGCAGGAGGAGAACGCGGGGCTTCATGCACAACTCGTCACGCAGGCGCGCGAGGCAGGCGTGCTCGACGAACGCCAACGGCTGGCGCGCGAGATCCACGACACGGTCGCGCAGGGCCTCACGGGCATCATCACGCAGCTCGAGGCGGCGATGAACGCCGAAGAGCGGCCCGACGACCTGCACCGGCACCTCGAGGCGGCCGCCCGGCTGGCGCGCGAGAGCCTCACCGAGGCGCGCCGGTCGGTCCGAGCGGTCCGGCCGGCCGAGCTCGACCACAGCAGGCTTCCCGAGGCCCTCTCCGACGTCGCCACGCGGTGGTCGGAGGTCAGCGGCGTCCCCGTTCGGGTGACGACGACCGGGACCATGCGCGCGCTCCACCCGGACGTCGAGGTGACGCTGCTGCGGGCGGCCCAGGAAGGCTTGAGCAACGTCGCCAAGCATGCCGACGCGTCCCATACGGGCATCACGCTGTCGTTCATGGACGACGCGGTCGCCCTCGACGTCCGCGACGACGGGATCGGGCTGGCGACGCAGGCCAACGGCGATGGGGTCGGGTTCGGCCTGATCGGGATGCGTCAGCGGGTCGAGCAGCTTTCGGGCACGATGGAGATCGAATCCGAACCGGGCGCGGGGACGGCCGTCTCGGTCACGATCCCGATCCCTCGAGGAGACGACGATGAGTGAGCCGACGGGAGCGTCGGCGCCGATCCGATTGCTGATCGTCGACGACCATCCGGTCGTTCGGGATGGTCTTCGCGGCATGTTCGACGCGGACCCGGGTTTCGAGGTCGTCGGCGAGGCCGGGGACGGCGAGGCGGCGGTTTCGATGGCGGAGGCGTTCCGACCCGACGTGGTGCTGATGGACCTTCGGATGCCGGGGACCGACGGCATCACCTCGATCCGGCGGATGGCCGAACGCGGCGTACCCGCCAAGGTCCTCGTGCTGACCACGTACGACACCGACGGAGACGTCGTCACCGCGATCGAGGCCGGCGCCGTCGGCTATCTGCTCAAGGACACGCCGCGCGACGAGCTGTCCAGAGCGGTGCGCGCGGCGGCCGTCGGGGAGGCCGTCCTGTCGCCACCGGTGGCCAGCCGGCTCATGGGCCAGGTGCGAGCGGGGCCGCGCGATGGACCCAGCGAACGCGAGATGGAGGTGCTGCACCTGGTCGCGCGCGGCCGAACGAACCGAGAGATCGCCGCGGAGCTGTTCGTCAGCGAGGCGACCGTGAAGACGCACCTCCTTCACCTGTACGAGAAGCTCGGCGTGAACGACCGGGCGGCGGCGGTCGCGGCGGCGTACAACGAAGGGCTCCTCACGCCGCCCTGACGTTCATCCCTCCCGTTCGTGCTCACCGCGTCGGCTGGTCGTACTCGTCGTGCCGGCGGATCCAGAGCTGCCACGCCTCCCCCTCGTCGCGCCCCTTGGGGGCGTGGTCGAGGATCGGGTAGTAGGTCATGACGAACTCCAGTCCGCGCCAGGTCGTCGAGTACGCGTGGTACACCTCGTCACCGTCCCGGACGAACGTGCTGAAGCCCGGGCTCTCCGTGAGGTAGCCGGCGACGTCGGTGCCCGTCGAGCGGGCGTTCTGCTCGACGATCGGCGGAAAGGCGCCCTCCAGGACACCGCCGACCTCCTTGTACGGCGTCCCCGCCTGCATCTGCGCCACGGCTTCGCGAGACTGCTCCTGCGTCTGCGAGAACCCGAGGTCGAAGTTGAAGTCGCTGGGTGAAGACGAGACCCACGGGATGCTCCAGCCCATGCGGCGCTTGTACGCCTGTAGCTTCTCGAGCGGTGCCTGCGAGACCAGGAGCAACGTCGCGTCACGGGCGTGCAGGTGCGGGACGACGCCGTCGATGGAGTCGGCGATCGACGAGTTGACCGGGCAACCGGCCTGGTAGCTCGGGCCGAACATGAAGTGATAGACGAGCAGCTGGGACCGCCCGTCGAACAGCTCGGCGAGCGATCGCTCACCGTCGTCCGTCTCGAAGCGATAGTCCTTCTCCACGGGGACCCAGGGCAGGTCCCGGCGCAGCTGCGCGATCTCGTCGCCGAGCCTGGTGTGCTCTTTCTCGCGCTTGAGCACGTCCTCACGTGCGGCGAGCCACTCCTCGTGTGTTCCGATCCTGTGACCGGCCATCGCTCTCTCCTTCCCATGATGTGTCGACCATCTCGGTCCGGCGTTCGGCCGTCCTTCGCGACCGATCCGCGGGTCCGCGACCGATCGGCGGGTCCAACTCGTTCGACAAGACGTCGACGGCAGACTGGGCGGTCTCGCCCCGCCCATTTCGTATCGCCCGGGGTGTCGACATGGTCGACCGGCGCAACACCGAGGCCGGTCAGGGCGACGGAGCGTGAGGGGATGCGAGGATGCAGACGTGGCGACCGACCTGATCACCAGGGCGCGGGCCGGCGACGGCGAGGCGTTCCGGGCGTTGGTCGAGCCGTGCCGCCGGGAGCTCCTGGTGCACTGCTACCGGATGCTCGGGTCGTTCCAGGACGCCGAGGACGCCCTGCAGGAGACGCTGCTCGCCGCTTGGCGAGGCCTCGCCGGCTTCGAGCAGCGAGCGTCCGTTCGCACGTGGCTCTACCGGATCGCCACCAACCGGTGCCTCAACGCGCTTCGTTCGGCCGGCCGACGCCCGGCCAAGGAGTGGGACGTGCCCGAGGTTGAACCGCCCGAGCCGACCGCGTTCAACGAGGTCGTCTGGCTCGAGCCGTTCCCGGACGCCCTGTTGGAAGGGGCGATCGACGCGCCACCGGGCCCGGAGACCCGATACGAGCAGACCGAATCCATGTCGTTGGCCTTCGTGACCGCTCTCCAGGCCCTGCCGCCGCGCCAGGTCGCCGTGCTCATCCTGCGCGACGTCCTCGGGTTCCACGCGAACGAGGTCGCCGACATGCTCGACTCGACGGTCGATTCGGTGACCAGCGCCCTCAAGCGGGCTCGCGCCGGCCTGAAGCCACGCTTCCCGCCGACGGCCGAACGCGACCCGGCGCCCGCACCGCACTCGCCTTCCGAACAGGCGATGGTGGCGACGTTCGTCGATGCGTACGAGTCCGGGGATGTGGACGCGCTGGTCGCCATGCTCACCGACGACGTCTTCATCTCGATGCCACCGATGCCCCTCGAGTACGAGGGTCGCGACGTCGTGGGCCGCTTCTACGCCGCCATCTTCCGATCGGGCCGGCGCTTCGATCTCGTGCCGACACGAGCCAACGGTCAGCCGGCGTTCGGCGCCTACCTGCGCGCCCCGAGCGGCATCCGCCACGGGACGGGCCTGCTCGTCCTCACCCTCGCCGGCGACCGGATCTGCTCCGTCACACGATTCGACAACAGCGTGCTCCCATCGTTCGGGCTGCCGCGATCGCTGCCGAGCCGATGATCTCGGCGGCCCGCTGGAGGAGCTGAGCACGCCCCCCAGGCACCGGCTAGCGAGAGCGCTCGCGCTTGTACAGCTTCAGGGCCCACCGGTAGCTGATCAGCGTGATCCCCAGGCACCAGGCGATGGCCAGCAGAGCGCTGTTGCCGATCGCCGTGCCGAGGAGCAGCCCGCGCAGCGTCTCGATGATCGGGGTGAACGGCTGGTACTCGGCGAACCATGCGAGGCCGGCCGGCATCGATCCGGTGGGGACGAAGCCGCTGCTCAGGAACGGCAGGAGGATCAGCGGCATGGGGAGGTTGCTCGCGGCCTCCACGGTCTTCGGGAACAGGCCGAGCGCGACCGCCAGCCACGTGATCGCCAGCGTGGCCATCAGGAGCACGCCGGCCGCCGCGATCCACTCGACCGGTGAAGCGGTGGGCCGGAACCCGACCACCAGGGCCACGCCGATCACCGCGGCCAGGCCGAGCATCGTCTGGATCGTGCTACCGAGGACGTGACCGGTCAGCACCGAGGCGCGCGCGATCCCCATCGTGCGGAAGCGGGCGATGATGCCCTCGGTCATGTCCATCGAGACCGAGATCGCGGTCCCCTGCGACGCGCCCGCGACGGCCATGAGCAGGATGCCCGGAACGACGTAGTCGACGTATGCCCCACGGTCTCCCGAGACGATGCCGAGCCCCGCGCCGAACGTGCCGCCGAACACGTACACGAATAGGAGCAGGAGCACGACGGGGATCCCGACCACCACGAAGGTGACCGCCGGGTAGCGCAAGGCACGCCGCAGGTTCCGCCGCAGCATCGTCTTCGAATCGGTGAGGGCATAGGCGAGGGTGCTCATGGCGAGACGGTCCTTTCCGTGTCGGGCTCCCCGGTGAGGGTGAGGAAGACGTCGTCCAGGTCGGGTGTGTGGACCGAGAAGCTCTCGACCTCGATCGATGCCGCGACGAGGCGATCGAGGAGGTCGTGGAGCGATCGGACGTCGGCGTCACTCGGGACCCTCAGGACGAGGCCGTCCTCGTCCCGCGCGGACCCCGGGATGATCGCGGCCGCCGACTCCAGGGCCCGCGGATCCGCGAACTGCAGCCGGACGTGCGCGCCGGGGATGAGTCGCTTGAGCTCGTCGGGGGTCCCTTCGGCGACGATCCTCCCCTGGTCGAGCACCGCGACCCGATCCGCCAGCTGATCGGCCTCCTCCAGGTAGTGCGTCGTCAGGAAGATCGTGACCCCGTCGGCGGCGAGCCCACGGATGATGCGCCACATCGTGCGGCGGCTGCGAGGGTCGAGGCCGGTGGTCGGCTCGTCGAGGAAGATGATCCGAGGGTCGCCGACCAGGGTCATCGCGAGGTCGAGCCGTCGACGCTCACCGCCCGAATAGGTCGAAGCCGGCCTGCCCGCCTCCTCCACCATGTCGAGGCGGTCGAGCAACTCCGCCGTGACACGCATGCCTTCGATCCTCCCGAGATGATGGAGGTCGGCCATGAGCGTCAGGTTCTCCTCGCCCGTGAGGAGCGCGTCCACGGCGACGGACTGGCCGGTGACCCCGATCACGCCCCGGACCGCATCCGGCTCGCGGACCGGGTCGTGACCGGCCACGAGAACCTCTCCCGCGTCGGCTCCGATCAGCGTGGACAGGATCTGCACGGTCGTGGTCTTCCCGGCGCCGTTCGGCCCGAGCAGCGCGAAGATCGTGCCCTGCGTGACGCGCAGGTCGACGCCGTCCAGGGCCACCGTGTCTCCGAACGACTTGCGGAGTCCCGTCGCCGTCAGTGCGGGCCGGTCGATGGTGGTGGTCATGACGGGTCCTTCCCGGCGCCGGCCTCCACGGAGCGGTGGACCGTGATGTCGCCCATGGACGTCTGGGCGTGCACCTCGACCGCGTCCTCGCTCGGTTCGGGACGGTCGACCGCATCCAATCCGTTCTGCACGGTGCCGAACTTCGTATCGAGATCCAGCCAGGCGGCGACGCGATCGCGGACGCCGACCTCGACGCTGCCGAAGGCGCTCTGGGCGACCACGGCGCCGCGTTCCACCTGGCCCAGCCGGACGTCGCCGTTGGCGGTCTTGGCGACCACCCCGGCGTGTGCGCGATCGATCGAGATCCTGCCGTTGGCCGCGTTCACCCGCGCCTCGCCCGTGACCTCGCCGATCCACGTGTCGCCGTTGCCGTTCTTGACGATCAGCCGTCCGTCGACCCTCGCGATCCCGACGGAGCCGGATCCCGTCGTGACCTCGGCGGTGCCGTCGATCCGGTCGAGGATCACGTCGCCGGCGCCGGTCTTGACCTTGACCGGACCGCCCCCTTCGACCCGGATGTCCCCGACGCCCGTGCGGAATCGGCATCCGCCGATGCGACCCGTGCAGCGGATCGCTCCCACGCCGGCCTGGCCCGAGAGGCTGGAACCGGCGGGCACGTCGATCTCCACCTCGATCGACTCGTCACCGCCCCGCGGGCCCAACGGGCTCCACTGTCGCCACCCCCTGGGGGCGCGAACCAGGAGCCGGCCGTTCGCGTACTCGACCCTGGTCTGCTCGGCGGCGATGACGTCGGATCTCTTCGACGGGTCGCTCGGGCGCACGTCGACCCTCGTGTCGGCTCGATCGGTCGCGGCGATCCGGACGCCGCCGACGCCGAGCTCCACGGTGACGGCGATGGGTTCGGTGGTTTCGAAGGTCTGCATGGGTTGCTCCTTTCGTCTAGCGCGCCCAGCCCGTGTATCGCTGGGCGCCGTGCGACGTTCGCCGTTCGCGCCGCCGCGGCGGATCCGTCCGGTCGAGCGCGGCGGCGGCCGCCCGGACGAGCCAGGAGTTCACGGACAGTCCTTCGCCCGCCGCCGCGCGCTCGATCCGCGACTTCAGGTGCTCGGGCAGGCGAAGGTTGATCCGGGAAACGGCACCCTCGTCGCCTTCCGACGTCCGCACCACATCGGGCCACGTCGGCGCCTCGTCCCCCTCCCCGACCTCCTCGACGGAGGGATCGTTCGGGGGCGGGGTCACCACGAACTCGGGATCGCGGCCGCGCAGACGTAGCTCGACCGAGCCCGGCGCCAGCTCGACCGTGATCTCCTCCGCCGCGGCCGCAAGGGCGTCCTGCAAGGAGAGGCGGATCGACGCGTCGAGCGGTGCGAGGAGGCGCTCCACGAGGAGCCGGGCGTCCTCGCCGCCGGCCTCCGCGGAGTCCTCGAGCTGCCGATGGATGCTCTCGATGAACGGTGAGAGGTTCATGGCAGCATGATGGCATCATCCTGATGCCATGTCAACCCGTACTGATGCCATCCATGATGCCACGAGGTCCCTCGTGATGATGCAGAACGGGAAGCCGCGCGCCTTCCTGAACGTGTGCATGCACCACGGCGGCTCGTTGAAGCTCGACGGCGACATCTTCACGTGCGAGTCGCATGGATCCACGTTCGACGCCCGGACGGGCAAGGCCCTCTCGGGACCCTTTCGTGGAGGGTTCTCCAGGGATCGTGCCCGTCTGGCACGTCGGGCGCCAGTGGCGACGTGCGGGCCTCGCCGCGGAGGGAGATCGGAGGAGTGGCCTTAGGCGCGCGCCGGTTCGAACACCGAGATGCACCAACCGGTGGGCTCGAAGGGTTCGTGCTTCCATCCCCCCAGCGTTCGCGCAGCCTGAGGCCGGCGAGCCCGGCCATGAGGTCGAGCTCGGCCGGCCAGATGTATCGGAGCTCCACCGGGAACATCGAGATCCCGCCACCGTCCTGGAGCGCGATCAGCTGGCTGCTGACCCGCTGGTTCCCGGGGTCGTGCTGGGATGCCTCCAGCACGACACGACGGGACTCGATGTTCCTCACGTGGATCCGCTGGCCGCGATCGAACCGAGCCGGATCGGGCACGTACATCTCGGTCACGAACGCGCCGTCCTCGGTCAGATGATCCGCCGCGTTCCGTACGCTTCGCACCTGGTCCTCCTGCGTGAGCAGCGCCCACAGGGTGTTGAAGACGATGGCGATCAGCCTGTAGCGACCCTCCACGCCAACGTCGGCGAAGTCGCCGATCGTCACCGGGATGTCCTCGCCGCCGGGCTTCCCGCGGAGCTTGGCGACCATGGCCTCGGACGCATCAATGCCGTGGACCTCGATGCCCCTGTGGGCCAGGGGGAGCGCGATCCGCCCGGTGCCGATGGCGAGTTCGAGCACCGGCCCGCCTCCGGCGAGCCCGGCAAGGAACTCCACCGTGTCCTCGGGGCTCGTCGGCGGGTAGAACAACTCGTCGTAGATCTCGGCGATCCGCTCGCCGTACGTCTCCGGCCCGTACCCCTCCATGCCTCAAGCCCCTCGGCTCATTGCCGGAGGCTAACCCACTGGATGCCGCCTGGCGGGATGGAGCGATCGATCGTGCGGTCTGAAGACACGGGTGCGAACCCCGTTGGGACTGCGCCATCGACCCGCAGGAACACGATGCGGGTCCCTCCCGCATACGCGGGAACCTGTCCGGGCGCGCGTTATCCTGATGGAGGGCTCCTGGCACAGTCGGCGGAACGACGTGCCCGCGAGCGCGGGATCGGGCCGTCAGGCGGCGTACTTCTTGGGCTGAGCCATGAAGGTGTCGCGGCAACCCGGTGAGCAGAAGTAGTACGTCCTCCCCCCGTACTCCTCGCTCGCCGCCGCCGTCGCCGGATCGATCTCCATGCCACAGACAGGATCTCTCACGGTCGCCATCGTCTCCCCCTGCTCGATCGGTTCCCGCTCCGCGACCTCCAGCCGGATGGGCCCGGTCACGGCGCGTCCCTGAACAGTGTCGACGACCGGCGCCTCGAACCCGCGGAGCCGGTTCGCGTTCATCACGACCGAGAGCGAGCTGGCGGCCATCGCGGCCGCCGCGATCATGGGGTTGAGCACCACCCCGAAGAACGGGTAGAGGATGCCGGCGGCGATCGGGATCCCGATCGAGTTGTAGACGAACGCGAAGAACAGGTTCTGCCTGATGTTCCGCATCGTGGCCCGGCTGAGCGCGAGCGCCGAGACGACGCCGCGCAGGTCGCCCGAGATGAGGGTCACGTCCGCCGCCTCGATCGCCACATCGGTCCCGGTCCCGATCGCGACGCCGACGTCGGCCTGCGCGAGCGCGGGCGCATCGTTGATCCCGTCCCCGACCATCGCCACGAGCTTCCCCTCGTCCTGCAGACGTCGAACCTCGAGCGCCTTGTCCTGCGGGAGTACCTCCGCGAGGACGCGTTCGATGCCGACCTGACGCGCGACGGCCTCGGCCGTGCGGGCGTGGTCGCCGGTGATCATGACGACCTCGAGTCCGAGATCTCGGAGGGCGCGAACGGCCGCGGGCGAGCCCTCCTTGATCGTGTCGGCGACGGCGACGATGCCGGCGGGGCGTCCGTCGACGGCCGCGTAGATCGCGGTCTTCCCCTCCGATGCCAGGCCGGCGGCGGTCTCCTCGAGCGCGGATGGGTCGGCGCCCCCGGCGGCGAGGAACTCCTTCCTGCCGACCAGCACCTCGTGCGCATCCACGGTCGCCCGGACGCCCTGGCCCGTGACGGAATCGAACGCGCTCACGTCCCCGAGGCCGATCCCCCGTGCCTCGGAACCGGCCACGATGGCCGAGGCGAGCGGATGCTCAGATGAGCGCTCCGCCGATGCCACCAGACGGAGGAACGCCTCCTCGTCCAAGCCGTCGGTGACGACGTCGGTGAGGGCCGGCGCGCCCTTCGTGATCGTTCCGGTCTTGTCCAGGACGACGGCGTTCAGCTTGTGAGCCGTCTCCAAGGCCTCCGCAGAGCGGATCAGGACGCCGTTCTCGGCACCCTTCCCCGTCCCCACCATGATCGACAGCGGCGTCGCGAGCCCGAGCGCGCACGGGCACGCGATGATCAGCACCGACACCGCGCTCACGAGCGCGAAGGTGAACGCTGGGGCGGGCCCGAAGTCGAACCAGATGACGAACGTGCCGATCGCGATGAACACCGCCGCCGGGACGAAGTAGCTCGCGACGAGGTCGGCGAGGCGTTGGATCGGTGCCTTCGACGCCTGGGCCTGTTCGACGAGCCCGATGATCTGGGCGAGCATCGTGTCCCGCCCGACCTTCGTCGCGCGGAACCGGAACGCGCCCGTCTGGTTGATCGTCGCACCGATCACGATGTCGCCAGCGCCCTTCGAGATGGGGATCGGTTCCCCCGTGACCATCGACTCGTCGACCGCCGAGCGCCCCTCGAGCACCTCTCCGTCGACCGGGATCTTCTCGCCGGGTCGGACGAGGATGACGTCACCGACCTGGACGTCCTCGATCGGGATCTCGCGTTCCTCGCCGTCGCGGATGGTGCGGGCGGTCTTCGCCTGCAGCCCGATGAGCGCGCGGATCGCCTCGCCGGTGCCGGCCTTGGCGCGCGCCTCCAACAACCTGCCGAGCAGGATCAGCGTGAGGATCACGCCGACGGCTTCGTAGTAGACCTCTCGGAGCTCCGGCGGCACGGCGCCGGGCGCGATCGTGACGAAGAGGCTGTAGCCGAACGCGGCACACGTGCCGAGCGTGATGAGCGAGTTCATGTCGGCCGAGCGGTGGCTGAGGATGAGCCAACCGGTGCGGTGGATCGGCCAGCCCGCGTAGAACATGACGGGCGCGATGAACGCGAGCTGCACCCACCGGTTCGAGAGGAAGCCAGGTACCCAGGGCGCGTCGAAGAGTTGCGTCGCCATGACGGACAGGAGCACCGGCGCCGTGAGGATCGCGCCGACGACGACCCGGCGCGAGAGGTCGCGGATCTCGGCGCGCCGGGCGAGGGCCTCCGACTCCTCCGTCTCGGCCGAGCCGGGCTCGCGGCGTTCCTCGACCCGATACCCGGCGGCCCCGATCGCGAGGCGCATCTCGTCGATCCCGATCTGCGACGGATCGAAGTCGACCGTCACCCGCTCCGCGCCGTAGTTGGCCTGGACGCGGTCGACGCCGGGCATCCGGTCGACCAGGGACTCGATGTTCGTGACGCACGTGGGGCACGCGAGCCCATCGGCCCGGAGCGAGAACTCGACGCGACGGGTGCCGCTCACCTCCCGGGTCGGTCCCACACCCACGGCCCTCGCCACCTCGTGGGTGTGGGTCGTGACCGCTGCGTGTCGGGGGCCGGGCAGCGCCATGTTCGGCGTGCCCTCCTGGACCCCTCGGTCGCCATCTCCTGCCTCGACGAGGAGGGTGCCGTGGAGCATGTTCATCCCACATGCGAACCCGAACTCCCCCGCCTCCGTAGGCGTGAACTCGACCGTCGTCCGGCCGAACGCGGCGAGCGACTTGCTCACCCCGAAGTCGGGGAAGACGACCCGCGAGGAACAATCACTGTTCTCCTGACGATCGAAGACGAGCCGGAGGGGAACACCCGCCTGGACACGGATCAGGTTCGGGGAGTACCCACCCTTGACGGTGATCTCCACCTCCTGGACCCCTCCGCGCACCTCGGCTCGCCGCGCCTGCTTCGGGCCGAAGAAGAACCACGCGAGCGCTGCGATCAGCGCCGCACCGCCCGCCGTCACGAGGATCTGCGCTCCCGTCACCCGGCCTCACCCTCCGCTGGCAGGTCCATGCCGTCGCGGCCCGCGTCGCCTCGATCCACGCGACGGCGGTCCGCCACTTGATACCTATACCCTGATAGGGTATCTTCCGTCAACAGGATCGACCGATCAGGGAGGCAGCCATGGCGACGCAGACACGCGGGTACACGGCTACGAAACAGGAGCTCTTGGCGCGTCTCGCCCGGATCGAGGGTCAGGTCCGGGGCGTCGCGAGGATGGTCGAGGAGGATCGCTACTGCATCGACGTCGTGACCCAGATCAACGCCGTGGGGGCGGCGTTGGACAAGGTCGGCCTCGGTCTGTTGGACGGCCACGTCCGACACTGCCTGATCGGCGGTCACGGAGGCCCGAGCGACCCGGACGAACAGGCCCAAGAGCTCATGGGAGCCGTCGGCCGGATGATCTCGCGCTGAGGCCCGCCGACCTCGAAGGGGCGACCGTCCTGCCGGAGACGAGACCTGGAACGCTCGCTCGCACGGCTCCTCTCCCTGGTCTCGACACGTTGACCGGGCCATGAGCTTCGACCGGGGCGTCGCCGATCTGCCCTCGGCTTCATGCCGTCCGGATGGTGTTTCCCGATCGCCGACGGGGTTCGATGGAGCGCATGTCGAGGGAGCTCGAGCTCGTGTTCGCGGATGGTGAACCCCGTCGACGCAGAGGAGTCAAGGGAGGGGTAGCAGATGCTGGCGGACTTCGGGTTCGGCGACCTCATGTGGTCGATGCTCGTGTTCTTCTTCTGGGTCGCGCTGATCTGGATGTTCATCGCGGTCTTCGCGGACGTCCTACGCCGCCGTGACCTCTCCGGAGGGGCCAAGGCCGGGTGGATCCTGTTGATCTTCATCCTGCCGCTGTTCGCCATCCTGATCTACGTGATCGTTCGCCCGACCGTGACCGACCAGGACCGCGAGCGAGCCATGGCGGCCGAGGGACGCCCCTCGGCGTACTCGGGTCCCGAACACTTCGCTTAGGCTCTCGCGGCGGCGGGATCAGCCGGCCGGCGCGGCCGGGGTGATCCAGACGTCCTGGTGCATCCCCATCGCGTAGTGCCCGGCCAGGTTGCAGACCACGGCGTAGTGGCCCGCCGACATGTCGATCGTGAGCATCATCGAGGTGCCGGGCGCCATCGGCGGGTCTCCGGTCTCCCCCACGTTGGTCAGCCCCTTCGCGTCCTCGTCGAAGCGGTTGGCCTCGCCCTCGAACCCGGTGATCGGGAAGTCCGCGGCGGGGGTGTCGGTGGCAAGGACCACGAACTCGTGATCCTCCTGTCCCTGGTTGGTGATGATGAACGTGACCTGGCCTTGCGGCGCGTAGGCCTGGGACAGGTCGATGAACATGTGGGTGGGGTCGGTCTCGCCCAGGCCGACCTCGATCGGGGTCGATCCCGCCGGCACCACGTTGAAGTCCTGGTGCATCCCCATCGCGTAGTGCCCGGCCAGGTTGCAGACCACGGCGTAGTGGCCCGCCGACATGTCGATCGTGAGCATCATCGAGGTGCCGGGCGCCATCGGCGGGTCTCCGGTCTCCCCCACGTTGGTCAGCCCCTTCGCGTCCTCGTCGAAGCGGTTGGCCTCGCCCTCGAACCCGGTGATCGGGAAGTCCGCGGCGGGGGTGTCGGTGGCAAGGACCACGAACTCGTGATCCTCCTGTCCCTGGTTGGTGATGATGAACGTGACCTGGCCTTGCGGCGCGTAGGCCTGGGACAGGTCGATGAACATGTGGGTGGGGTCGGTCTCGCCCAGGCCGACCTCGATCGGGGTCGATCCCGCCGGCACCACGTTGAAGTCCTGGTGCATCCCCATCGCGTAGTGCCCGGCCAGGTTGCAGACCACGGCGTAGTGGCCCGCCGACATGTCGATCGTGAGCATCATCGAGGTGCCGGGCGCCATCGGCGGGTCTCCGGTCTCCCCCACGTTGGTCAGCCCCTTCGCGTCCTCGTCGAAGCGGTTGGCCTCGCCCTCGAACCCGGTGATCGGGAAGTCCGCGGCGGGGGTGTCGGTGGCAAGGACCACGAACTCGTGATCCTCCTGTCCCTGGTTGGTGATGATGAACGTGACCTGGCCTTGCGGCGCGTAGGCCTGGGACAGGTCGATGAACATGTGGGTGGGGTCGGTCTCGCCCAGGCCGACCTCGATCGGGGTCGATCCCGCCGGCACCACGTTGAAGTCCTGGTGCATCCCCATCGCGTAGTGCCCGGCCAGGTTGCAGACCACGGCGTAGTGGCCCGCCGACATGTCGATCGTGAGCATCATCGAGGTGCCGGGCGCCATCGGCGGGTCTCCGGTCTCCCCCACGTTGGTCAGCCCCTTCGCGTCCTCGTCGAAGCGGTTGGCCTCGCCCTCGAACCCGGTGATCGGGAAGTCCGCGGCGGGGGTGTCGGTGGCAAGGACCACGAACTCGTGATCCTCCTGTCCCTGGTTGGTGATGATGAACGTGACCTGGCCTTGCGGCGCGTAGGCCTGGGACAGGTCGATGAACATGTGGGTGGGGTCGGTCTCGCCCAGGCCGACCTCGATCGGGGTCGATCCCGCCGGCACCACGTTGAAGTCCTGGTGCATCCCCATCGCGTAGTGCCCGGCCAGGTTGCAGACCACGGCGTAGTGGCCGGGGGCGAGGTCGAGCGAGAGGGCCATGGTCGTCCCCGGCTCCATGTCGCCGGTCTCCCCGACGTTCGTGACGCCGGGTGCGTCCTCGTCGATCCGGTTCGGCTCTCCCTCGAACGACACGATGGGGAACGAGTCCGCGGGCGACTCCGTGCGCAGCACGACGAACTCGTGCGTCTTCGCCCCCTGGTTCGTCACGACGAACGTGACCGGGCCATCGGAGGCGTAGGCCTGAGACAGGTCGATGAACATGTGGGTGGGGTCGGTCTCGCCCAGGCCGACCCGGATCGGCTGATCGGCCGCCGTGTAGCCCTGCGGGACGACGGCGGCGGTTCCCCCGCCGCCCGGCTCGTACCCGGGGATGTAGACGACGGTGCCGCTGGCGCCCTCGGGGCCCGCGGTCGAGCAGGCGGCGAGCAGCATCGCAGCCAGCGCGGCCACGAACGGGAACCGGCGGGTCACGCCGAGGTCCCGGAACCGGGACAGGACGGCGTTCGCCAATCGGGACAGCTGGGCGCCGTCTCCTCCCAGGAGCGGATGTACGCGACCACCTCGGCGATCTGCTGATCGGTGAGCGGTCCCCCGTACTCGTTCCACCATGCCGGCATCGGCGTGCCCGGCACACCGCCCCGCACGATGCCCGCGATCTGCTCGTCGGAGGTCCCCTCGAAGAACTCCTGGGAGTTCAGCGCGGGCGCGTCCACACCCTGGCCGTTCGTGCCGTGGCACGCCGCGCAGTTGATCGCCCACAGCTGCTGCCCGGACGAGATCAGGGCGACGTCCTGCGAGCGCACCGCGTCTTCTCGGCGGGAGGACTCCACGGCCTTGTAGAGGGGGAAGGCGACCACCAGCAGCACGAGCATGAACGTGCCGACCCACGTCCAGCGTCGGGATCGTCGGACGAGGGCGGGGTCCTCGCGGAGCGTCTCGGTCATCCATCGCTCCCGCACGACGTCGGAGGCTCCGTCGGCCCCGTGAGGACCCCGCGCGCCGGTCCCTCGACGACCGACGACGTGTCGACCATGACGTGTCCGTTCTCGATCGAGATCGGGAAGCGATCCATGCCGCGCGGCGCGGGCCCGTCCAGGTACTCGCCGATCACGTTGTATATGCTCCCGTGACAGGGGCATCGGAAGCCCGACGATGCGCCCGCCGTCGTGCAATCGCCGACCTTGCAGCCGAGATGCGGGCACTTCTGATACAGCGCGCGCAGGCCCCCCTGGAACTGGGTGACGTAGAAGCGCCCGTCGAGGAAGTACTTCACGGTGCCTTCGGTGAGGTAGTCCTCCACCGGTCCCGCGTCGACGACCCCGCCGAACCCCGCGGCCGGCTTCGGGTTCAAGATGTCGTAGCTCGTCCACCCGGCCTCGACGATGAGCGCCACGCCGAGCACCTTCCAGGTCGTGCTCAGGAAGTCCCGCCGAGCCATCGGCTCGGACCCGGGCGTCTCCGCAGGCGTCTCGTCGCCGGCCATCGCTACAGCTCCAGGTAGAGGTGATCCCACGGCCAGACCCACGACCAGCCGGGACCACGGAAGAACGCGCCCACGACGGTGAGCACCAACGCCGCCAGCGCGAGCACGGTGAACACGATCACGACCATCTTCCGGTCCCTGATCCGCCACCCCTCGCCGCGATCGAGGTACGGGAGGGCGAACAGGAACACCAGGGCTGCGCCGGGGATCAGGATCCCCGCGACCATCGGCTGCAGGTGCGCGAGCAGCTCCTGCAGACCCGCGAAGTACCAGGGGGCCTTGGCTTCCTGCGGCGTGAGGCTGGGGTTCGCGATGTCCTTGAGCGGCGCGTCGAACGCGATCGCGATCGCGAAGACGATCGCGATCGTGACGGCCGCGACGACCACGTGCCGGATCAGGAAGTGCGGCCAGGTGAAGACGGAGTCGTCGGGCTCCTGCTCGTCGCGTTGCTCGATCTCGCGGGGGACGACCCCGAGGAGGCGGTAGCGCCCCCGCTGCTCGCCGTCGTCAGGCATCCGCGCTCACCTCCTCGGGCGCCGGTGCGGCCCCAGGGACGGCGGCGGCCTCCGCCGCTGGCGCCGGCTCCCGTCCCCGATCGGCGATCGCGAACCCATCCTTGCGAACGCGCCAGATGTGGATGCAGAGCCCGATCACCGTCAGCGCCGGCACGAAGAAGACGTGGAGGACGTAGAAGCGGAGCAGCGTGGCGCTGCCGACATCGGCACCGCCGAGGAGCATCTTGCGGACCCCGTCGCCCATGAGCGGGACGTAGCCGGCGATGTTCGTCCCCACCGTGATCGCCCAGTACGAGAGCTGGTCCCACGGGAGCAGGTAGCCGGTGAAGGACAGGAAGAGCGTACCCAGCAGTAGGAAGACGCCGATCACCCAGTTGAACTGTCGGGGTGACTTGTACGCGCCGGCGTAGAAGACCCGCAACAGGTGCGCGAACACGGCGAGCACCATCAGGTGCGCCGACCATCGATGGATGTTGCGGACGAACTGCCCGAACGCGACGGTCGTCGCGAGCGAGTGCATGTCGAAGTACGCGTCGGGAGGGGTCGGGTGATAGAAGAACATCAGGTACATCCCCGAGATGGTGAGCACCCCGAAGAGCACCGCCGAGATGAACCCGAGGCGCAGCGTCGATCGGAACGACACCACCTCGCGCGGCACCTTCACCGGGTACAGGTGGAGGAAGAAGTTCTGGAACGAGGTCAACGCCCGGCCGCGGGGCGTGGACGGCGACGGGTGACGGATCGCGGATCGATAGACCTCGCTCTCCTTGATGGCCTCACCCGGGTGGAAGATCGACCGGTACCAGACCCGGTCGCGCACCCGGCGTCCGTTCGAGGCCATCGCTCCCCCTCAGCTCCCGATCGGCTCGAGCGCGATGGGAGCCGTCGACGTCTCCGACCACCCCTGCAGGGACAGCGCGTGCGTCGGGCACCGATCCACGCAGAGCCCGCATCGGATGCACAGCTCCTCCTGGATGATCAGGGCGCTCGACGGACCGGTGGCCTCGATCCCGACGATCTCCTGGGTGGGGATGATCCGGATGCACTTCTCGGGACAGACGTCCACGCATCCTCCGCACAGGATGCAGATCGACGGCTCCAGCATGATGTTGAGGAAGCACTGCAGGCACCGCGATGCCTCCGCGCGAGCCTCCTCGGGCGTGTACCCGAGCTCGACCTCGGGCGAGCCGATCCGGCGTTCCGAGAGCTCGGCCGGGATCGGGACCCGCGGGTACTCGGTGTAGTCCGGCGTCCTTCCCCGCACCTCCACGATCGGGAGCAGCCTGCGCCCGGACGGGGAGGGGAGAGGGGGCTCCTCGCCAGTGATCCGGCGGTGGATCGAGGCCGCCGCGCGGCGGCCGTCCCCGATCGCATCGATCAGGTTGCGCGGACCGAACGCGACGTCGCCGCCCGCGAAGATCCGGTCGGCGCTCGTCGCGAGCGACTCGCGGTCGACCGCTATCGTGCCACCCGGGTTGAGCCCGACACCGTCGTCGTCCGACAGCCACGACAGGTCCGGCGCCTGGCCGATCGCCAGGATGACCGAGTCGCACTCGAGGGTCGATTCGGTCCCGTCGATCAACCGCGGGTTGAAGCGACCGTCGGGGTCGAACACCGACGCGACCCGGAGCGTCTCGAGCCCGCTCACCCGCTCGTCGCCTAGGATCGCCTTCGGCCCCAGACGCGTGAGCACCTCGATGCCCTCGAGCTCCGCCTCCTCGATCTCGAACTCGTGGGCCGGCATCTCCTCGCGGCTCTCGAGCGCGACGACGCGCACGCGGCGTGCGCCGAGCCGTTTCGCGACGCGGGCGACGTCGAGCGTCTGGGTCACCGCACCCTCGAGCTCCTGGTCATCGGCCGGCAGCGGGACGCCGGTGGTCGACGCGCCGGCCGCGATCTCGCGGAGCGCCGTGCGGGCCGCGTCGAGGGCGACGTTGCCGCCGCCGATCACGAGGACGTCGTCGCCGAGCTCCACCCGGTACCCGAGGTTCGCGTTCAGCAGGAAGTCCACCGCGCGGAGCACGCCGTCGAGCTCGACACCCGGGATGCTCAGATCCCGGCCACGCATGCACCCCACGCCCAGGAACAACGATGCGAAGCCGTCCTCCTCCAGCGAGGCGAGCGAGAAGTCGCGTCCCAGGGCCTGCCCCGTGCGCAGCTCGACGCCCAGATCCAAGATCGCTCGGATCTCGTCCTGGAGGACGTCGCGACGAAGCCGGTACGGAGGGATGCCGAGCACCATCATGCCGCCGGGTCGGTCCTGGGCCTCGAACACGACCGGGCGGTACCCGTACGTGGCCAGGTCGTGGGCGCACGCCATGCCGGCCGGACCCGATCCGACGATCGCGACGCGCTCGCCGCGGGCGGGAGCCTTCGGGATCGCGTCGGCGTACACGTGGGGACCGTGCCCGCTCTCCACCCCGAAGCGCTCGCAGACGTACCGCTTCAGCGCTCGGATCGCGATCGGCTGGTCGATCGACCCACGCCGGCAGGCGATCTCGCACGGCGCGGCGCACACCCGACCGCAGATCGACGGGAACGGGTTCGGCAGGCGGGCGATCCGATAGGCGAGCTCGTCTTCACCGGCGGCGATCGCGGCCACGTACCGACCGGCGTTGGTCAGCACGGGGCATGCTCGTGTGCAGGGCACGTTGTCGTCGAACCACCCGGCTCCGATCGGGCTCGCTTCGAACGGCACGGCCTACGCCGCCCGCGTCCGCTGCAGACGGACGAAGAGCCAGCATCCGAACACGAGCGCAACGACCCACCAGAGGCTCACGAGCAGGTCACGGTTGCGAGGCGACGTGTGGAGCGAGAGGTAGCCGAGCAGGTTGTTCGGTATCAGTACGTAGAGGAGGTAGCTCGCTGCCAGCATCACCGCGGCCAGACCCACCGCTCGGAACCAGGACGTCTCCCCACCCCCATCGCCTCGGAACGGAGCGGACCGGTCCTCATGAGAGCGCCGGCCCGCGACGGCCGGGTGGCGACCGCCTACGACGCCGGCAATCATGTCACCAACCCAGACCGTGCGCCACCGCAGCCACGACCGTCAGATCAGAGGTTGGATCTGCTGAGACCGGATCCAGCCCTGGACGTTCGCGACGTGGGAGCGGGGCTCGAGTCCGTCCTCGCACGTCCCCGGGTGCCCGCACCCGGAGTTGCCCTGCCAGGTGAAGAAGTTGAAGCGGCAGTTCGGGCAGAAGACGTCGAGATCCTCCGGCAGGTAGGGGCAGTCTCCCCACGCGCACGATCGCTCGCCGTCGCCGGTCGCGATGTCGTAGCCGCAGCCCGGGCATTGCCGGAACCCTTCCCATCGACCCATCGCCCACCTCCGATCGGACCATGGTGGCGAGCCCAGACCCGTCGCGACAGGCCCGATGCCCCGGTCTCGACGGGCCGTTCGGCCCTCGGGCCGACAGCGCGGCGGGCGGCGGGTGCTCGACGGCGACCTCGTGGTCGCATCGACGCCGGATCGCTGCTCACCCGGTCCCGAGCGCGCCGCGGGCCAGCTGATGCGATGATGCGCCGGTCGTGGAGGGAGACGGCTGGACCCGGGTGCTGGCCCTGACCGATCTCGCCGATCGGAAAACCGTTCGCGTCGACCTGGACGGTTCGGCCGTGCTCCTCGTCCGCAACGGGAACGAGTTGTTCGCGATCGGGAACCGCTGCTCGCACCAGGGCGCGCCGCTGCACAAGGGCCGGGTGGGGTTCGGCGGATCGCTCCGAACGGTGCAGTGCCCCCTGCACGGCAGCACGTTCGAGCTCGCCGACGGGAAGGTGCTCCGCGGGCCGGCGACCGAACCCGTCCCCGCCTACCAAACGCGGGTCACCGACGGCATGGTCGAGATCCGACCCCGATAGGATGGCCGACGTGGAACGGGACGTGGCTGCCGCGCCGGACCCGGGCTCGTTCGGGTCGAGGTTCCTGGGTCTCGGGATCGGGCTCGCCGTGTTCGCGGTGCTCGTGATGCTCCCGTTCCTGATCCCGGTGGCCTTCTACGTGGTCGCGAACATCTACGCCCTGATCAAGGGCACGACGTTCTCCTCCCAAACCGCGAACGACGCCGTGCTGCTGACGCTGCTGGTCTTCTCGGTGGCCCTGTTCCCCGTGCTGCTCGCGGCGCTGGTCGCCTTCCTCGGCCGGGCGCTTTCACCCAAGCGTCGTCGCACCTGATCCGGCGTTTCGTTACCCTCCGAAGCAACAATGTCCACGCTCCGACAGGACCCGACCACGCGTCAGTGGGCGATCCTCGCGACGCGTCGCGAGGAGCGCCCGCACGTGCCCGTCGTGGTGCCGCGACCCGACCTGCCCGAACGCGACCCGTCCTGCCCGTTCTGCCCGGGCAACGAGGACCAGACGCCCCCAGAGATCCTGCGGCACCCGCCCGGCCCCGACTGGCAGGTCCGGGTCGTCCCGAACATGTACGCGGCGCTCTCCGGGGACGGCTCCGCGGGCCGCTCGGGCGAGCCGATGTTCCGCGAGATGCCCGGGATCGGGAGCCACGAGGTCGTGATCGAGACGCCGCGCCACGATGGGCGGATGGACGAGATGACCCAGGAGCAGGTCGCCAGGGTCGTCTGGATGTGGCGGGAACGGTACCGCGCGCTGATCGCTCGGCCGGACGTGCGAGCGGTGGTCGTCTTCAAGAACTTCGGAGCCCTGGCCGGGACCTCGCTCACGCACCCGCATTCGCAGATCGTGGCGACGCCGGTGTTCCTGCCGCGGCTGCTGCGCAGGCTCGACGTGGCGACGCGCTACTTCGACGAGAACGGGGCCTGCGTCTACGACGAGCTGCTCGACGCCGAGCGCCGGGCGGGGGTGCGGATGGTCGAGGAGTACGGGGGGTTCGTGGCGTGGGAGCCCTGGGCCGCGCAGACGCCGTTCGAGACGTGGATCGCGCCGACCTTCCACCAGGGCTCGTTCGGCGACCTCGCCGACGAGGAGGTCGACGACCTCGCCGGCATGCTGATCCGAACGCTGAGCGCGGTGCGGCGCGCGTGCGGCGACCCGGACTTCAACCTCGTGATGTACTCGGCGCCCACCAACGGCGGGCACGCCGAGGAGGTCTTCCACTGGCACCTCAAGCTGATCCCCCGCATCTCGACGCTGGCGGGGTTCGAGATCGGTTCCGCGATGGCGATCAACACCGTCGCGCCCGAGGACGCGGCCGACGCGCTCCGGCGTGCGCTCGCGACGACCTAGCAGCCGGAGTCGCGCCGAGCGTGCCACGGACCTTCTCCGACGAGCCGGCGCGACGACCTAGCAGCCGGAGTCGCGCCGAGCGTGCCACCGACCTACTCCGACGAGCGGGGCGCGACGATCTAGCAGCCGGAGTCGCGCCGAGCGTGCCGCCGACCTACTCCGACGAGCGGGGCGCGACGACCTAGCAGCCGGAGTCGCGCCGAGCGTGCCACCGACCTACTCCGACGAGCGGGGCGCGACGACCAGCAGCCGGAGTCGACCCAGTGCGGACCCGCGCCGATCGGCACGTCCAGCCGGTCGGCCACACGCCTGAGCCGCCTCCTGTAGATGCGCATCTCCGAGCGGTTCCAGTCGGCGTGCGTCATGCACCGCCAGTCGTCGTAGAGCTCGTGGTGGTACGGGCTCTGGAGGATCTCCGCATGGCCGATCACGTTCCCCCACGAGATCCCGTACCGGGACATGAGCCAGACCGTCAGGCGCAGCGACGCCCGCATCATCGCCCGGTCATCGAGGATGTCTCGGGCGGTGGTCCCCACGTGCTCGATCCCGATCGCCGTCCAGTTCATCCCGATCGCGTGCCGGCACCGGATCCGCAGGTTCACCAGCTGGTAGATCGTCCCGTCCGTGTCGATGATGAAGTGCGCGCACACGCCCGGCTTCTCGCCCAGGTGGGTGCCGTTGGCGGCGAAGTGGTTCCACGCCGAGTCGAACGAGGTCCCGTCCGTGTAGTGCTCGACCACCACCTGCGGGTCCGAGAGCACGTACGTCCGCTCGCCGTAGTGGCGCCGAGAGTACGCCGCGGTCTGCCGTTTGCGGCGCGCGCCGAACGGGATCTTCCTCCACACGATCTCCGGCTTCACGTCGCCCGGATCCGGGGGCGTCCCGGCGACGGCGGGCGCCTCGGGCGTGAGGAGGACCAGCCCCGCGAGGACCAGGAGGAGGGCTCGCCTCATGCGACCGCCCGAAGGCGTTCGATCGTCCGATCGCGCCCCAGCAGCTCGAGCGACTCCGGCAGCGGCGGCGAGACCGTCGACCCGGTCGCCGCGGCGCGGACGGGCTGGAACCCCTTCGTGCGGTTCAGGCCGGCGGCTGCGGCGAGCTGGTCGAGCTTCGCCTTGATCGCCTCCGCGTCCCAGGACGGCAGCTCGGCCAGGCCGTCGGCGACGCTCCGAAGGTAGCCGTCGGGCGCCCTCGAAACGACGTCCACCGCCTTGTCGTCGAGCGCGATGTCGTCCGTGAACAGGAACCGGAGCAGCGTCACCGAGTCCGAGAGGGTCTTCATCCGCTCCTTCACCAGCGGCATGGCCCGTCGCAGGAGCCCGAGGTCTGGGGACAGCCCCGCGACCGAGAGGAAGTGCAGGCATCGCGAGGCGAGGTCGTCGTCCTCGAGCGACTGGATGTAGTGGTTGTTCATCCACTCGAGCTTCTCGGCGTCGAACCGCGCCGGGTTCCTCGACACGCGCTCGAGCTCGAACGCATCGGTCAGCTCCTGCTTGGAAAGGAACGTGGTCTCCGCGTCCTTGGACCATCCGAGCAGGGCGAGGTAGTTCATGAGCGCCTCGGGCAGGATGCCGTGTTCTCGGAAGGCCTCGACGCTGGTCGAACCGTGGCGCTTGGACAGGGGCTTGCCGTCCGAGCCGTTCACCTGCGGAACGTGAGCGTACGCCGGGGGCGTGCCGCCGAGCGCCTCGATCACCGCGGCGTTCCGAGGCGCGCTCGCGAGCAGGTCGTCGCCCCGGATCACGTGCGTGATCCCCATCAGCAGGTCGTCCACCGCCACCGCGAGCAGGAACACGGGCGACCCGTCCGAGCGGACGAGCACGAAGTCGCGCAGGTGCCCCGGTGCCCACCGGACCTCCCCCTTCACCAGGTCCTGCACCACGTGCTCGCGCTCGGGCATCGCGAACCGGATCGCCGCCGGCCGCCCCTCGGCGGCGAAGGACGCGCGCACCTCCGGGTCCCGACACTTGCCGTCGTACCCGGGGGGATAGCCGCGCGCCAGCGCGGCGGTGCGTCGCTCCTCGAGCTCGGCCTCGGTGCAGTAGCAGGGGTAGGCGTCCCCCTGCGCGAGCAGCCGCTCCGTCGTGTCTCGGTAGATGTCCAGCCGCTGCGATTGGCGGTACGGCGCGTGGGGCCCGCCCACGTCCGGCCCCTCGTCCCAGTCGATCCCCAGCCACCGCAGCGAGTCCATCACGCCCTGGAACGCCTCCTCGGTGACGCGCGAGGCGTCGGTGTCCTCGATCCGGAGCACGAACGCGCCGCCGTAGTGACGGGCGAACGCCCACGAGAACAGGCCGGTCCGCACGTTGCCGACGTGGATGGAGCCCGAGGGCGCGGGCGCGAACCGGGTGCGGACGCCGGCCGTCACGCCGTTCCCTCGACCGGGTTGGCGAGGATCCCGACGCCGTCGACCTCGACCTCGACCACGTCACCCGGCGAGAGCGTGCCGACCCCTTCCGGCGTGCCGGTCAGGATCACGTCCCCCGGGAGCAGGGTCATGAACGCGGTGACGTACTCGATCAGCGTCGCGACACCGAACACCATGTCGCTCGTCTGTCCGGCCTGCCGGACGTCGCCGTTCAGGCGGGTCTCGACGCGGACGTCGTTCGGGTCCAGGTCGGTCTCGATCCAGGGGCCCAGCGGGCACGACCCGTCGAACCCCTTGGCGCGCGCCCACTGGTCGTCGGTCTTCTGGAGGTCGCGGAGCGTGACGTCGTTCGCGCACGTGTAGCCGAGGATGTGCTTGAAGGCATCCTCGGTCCGGACATCCTTGGCGATCCGGCCGATCACGACCGCCATCTCCCCTTCGTAGTCGACCCGCCGGCTGACCGGCAGCAACCGGATCGGGTCGCGGGGGCCGATCACGGCGGTCGAGGGCTTGAGGAACACCAGGGGCTCCTCGGGCACCTCCATCCCGAACTCGGCCGCGTGCGCCGCGTAGTTCTTCCCCACGCAGACCACCTTGGAGGGCAGCACCGGGGCGAGCAGCCGGACGTCGTCGAACGGCACCTCCTCCCCCGTCGGGAGAGGATCCTCGAAGAACGTCCCCCGCAGGACCCGGATCGTGTCCGACCCGAACTCGGAGGCGCCGGTGGCGATGCGATCGCCGAACCGGAATCGGACGAGTCTCACCGGCCGAGGCTACCGCACGGTCCGTTCGCGCCCGCCGCACGGATCACGGGAGCGCCCTGCGGAAGGCGGCCGGCGCGGGGCCCTCGAGCGCGATCTCGGTCGCGCCGAGCCATCCTGCTAAGTGCCGCACCGCCCCGGCGGCCGAACGCCAGACCTGGGCGGTGGGCCTCGTCTCGGGCGCGGGGTGGACGGCGCGGACGAGCAACCGTCCGCTCGCGCGGTCCATCGCGGGGTCGACGAGCGCGACGAACCGGTCGCCGTCGAGCACCGGCATCGAGTAGTAGCCGTACCTCCGCTTCGCCTTGGGCACGTAGATCTCCATCCGGTACGGGAGGTCGAAGAGCAGGTCCGCACGGGCGCGGTCGGCGATCAGGTTGTCGAACGGCGACAGCATCGTGGTGCGCGGCACCCACCGGCCGCGCTCGATCCGTTCGAGCAGCGGGAGGTCGTCGCGGTGCACGTACCAGGTGCCGGTGATCGGCGCGCCGTCGTGCTCGACGGTCAGGCGTTCGATCCGTCCGGCGCGCTCGAACTCGCCCAGCACACGCTCGAGCTCGGGGTAGCGATCCCTCGTGAAGTGCGTCTTGATGTGTCGCGGCGTCCCGACCCCGAGGCCGCGGAGCGAGCGGTCGACGGCCCGTCGAGTGACCTCGAGGTCGGACAGGCGCTCGTGGGGCGCGTCGGGCGACAGGACACGTTCGGTCAGGTCCCAGAGCTTCTGGATGCCCTCGCGGCCCGCCACCATGATCGCGCCGGAGCCCCACAGGAAGCCGAGCATCCGATCGACGTTGCGCTCGTTCGTCCAGCCGCTCGAGCGCCACGATTCGCTGGTCGGGCCGCCGAGCCGCCGCGCGAGCACCGGTCCCTCGCGGCGGATCTGCGCCATGACGGAACGCTTGAGCCTCGCGTTGGCGGCCATCCAGGCCAGGCGCCGGCGATCCCACCCGGATCCGTCGTCGCGGAGGTATCGGCGCATATACCAGGCGTGGATCGGATGGTCGTCCGCGAGGACGATCGAGGCCGCGTGCGCCCAGTACTCGTAGACGGAGCGGTCGCGCCACAGCAGACGCTCGAGGTGCTTGGGGTCGAACCCCGCGACCCGGCTCCCGAGCACCAGGTGCGGGCTGCGCGCCACGACCGCGATCGGGTCGAGCTGCACGCACCGGATCGAACGGATCACGCCGAGCACCGCCCGCGGGCTCGAGCGGGGCGGCGTGCCCGAGAGGCGCTGCGCCGCGATCGCGAGACGACGCGCGGTCGTACGGTCGATCGTTCGGGGCGCTCGAGCCACCAACCGGGTCAGGCGAGCCTCGTGCCGATGCCCCAGGTCACGCCCACGCTCCGCCAGTAGCCGGCGATCATCTCGACGGGCGTGAGGCTCTCGAGCTCCTCGACCGGCGACGCGCCGAACGAGAGCGTCGCGTCGCCCGTCCAGACCTCCGAGCCCTCCCAGTCGTAGCTCTTCATCGTCACGAGCTCGTGCATCGAGGGTGGCTGGCCCTCCTCGATGCTCGGGAAGTAGCGGGTATGGAGCATCGGCAGGGCGTTCACGAACCCGTTGGTCTCGGCCGGGCCGGTGATCGTGAAGGACGCGTCCACGACGCGGCGGTCGTGGACGCCGACGCTCGCGCCGAACCGCCCGCCGGGCTCAAGGCGGGGACCGGCCCTGCCGTGGCGCACCGGGCGCGTGATCCAGATCGAGCCGAGCTTCTTCGGGTAGCCCTGGTGCCAGCCCCGGACCATCGCGAAGTCCTTGTCGACCCAGATCAGGATGCACCGCGAGTACGTCTCGCCCCGGTACCGGCAGCGCACGACGACGAACGCCTCCTTGTACTGGGAGCGCACCGGGTCGAGCAGCTCCTCGAACGTGTCCGAGCACGACTGCCAGTCGGCGAAGATCACGGCGACGGCGTCCGGGTCGTCCTCGGCCACCTCGACCGGGTCGGGCAGCCATCGCGCGACCGAACCGGGAGCCGCCCGGTACTCGATCGTCAGCAGGTCCCCCGAGTAGTGCCACGGCGGGCCGGGCACGGCCGACGACCGCCCTTCCGGCGTGAGCGGCGGAACGAACCCCTTCAGCTCGGCCACGGGCGAGATACTACCGGTCGGTCCCGGACGACCCGGAGGTGCTCGTGGAGACTCGGCGGATCCTGCTCGACGGCGTCCCGACCACCGTCGAGCGCGTTGGGGATGAGCTGCTCGCGCCCGGTGGCGGCCGGATCCCGCTCGGCAACGCGGAGCACCTCCCCCCCACCGAGCCCACCAAGATAGTCTGCGTTCACCTGAACTACGAGAGCCGGGTCGACGAGTTCCTGGCCCAGATGCCGCCGGCGCCGACCTATTTCCACAAGCCCATCAGCGCGCTGAACGCGCACGGCGGCGAGGTCGTGCGGCCGCCGCGCTGCCGGTACCTGAACTACGAGGGCGAGATCGCGATCGTGATCGGCCGGACGTGTTCGCACATCGGCCCGGACGAGGCCGCGGCCTTCATCGCGGGCTACACGGTCGCCAACGACTACGGCCTGCACGACTTCCGCGACACGGACGCGGGGTCGATGCTGCGCGTGAAGGGCTCGGACACGTTGTGCCCGCTCGGGCCCGGGCTCGTGGACGACTGGGACTTCCGCGGCAAGCGGATCCGGACCCTCGTGAACGGCGAGGTGAAGCAGGACGGCTCGACCGACGAGATGAGGTGGGACATGCACTACCTCGTCGCCGACATCGCCCGGACGATCACGCTCGTGCCCGGCGACGTGATCCTGTCGGGGACTCCGGCGAACTCGCGGCCGGTCGAACCGGGCGACGTGGTCGAGGTCGAGGTCGAGGGTCTCGGGACGCTCCGCAACACGATCGTCGAGGGCCGCATCCCGATCCGCGAGGACGTCGGCGCCCAGCCGAGCGCGTCGGAGGAGGTCGTCTCGACCGCGCTCGGAGGCGACTGGGAGTTCCGCGGGATCCGGCCTCCGGCCAAGGGCTGATGGATCTCGAGGCCCTGTTGCGCTCGCACGCGTTCATGAAGGTGGAACGCCCGCCCCGGCTTTGGGCGCCCGACACCGAGGACGAGCCGTTCCTGCGGATGCTCGGCGAGATGATCGCCCTCGGGCTGGGCCGGGGCACCGACCTCGAGGACCTCACGTTGAACGTCTCCAACGTGACGGTCGAGCCCGACGACGATGGCGGGTCGATCCCCGAGGGCGACTACGTCGCCGTCACCGTCCGCGGCGCGGGAGCCTGGGACGACGATGTCTGGCGCGCGGGCCAGGGGCCGACCGGGGGCCTGCTCCGCGACGTCGGACCCGCCGCCGATGCGGCTGGCGCGGTCTACGCGTACGCGCGGGACCTCGGGTCCGAGGGCTCGGTCACGGCGCTGCTCCCCCGCCTGCCGGACCCGGGGTGACCCGGTCGATCCGGTAGACGCGGTGATGGAAGCCCTTGTAGTCGACCTCTCGGTCGACGTGCATGCCGATCTTCTCCGCGACCCGGCACGAGGCCTCGTTCTCCGGCCGGACCAACGAGATGACGTGATCGACGTCGAGGTTCGCGAGGGCCCAGTCGCGTGCCGCCGCGCCGGCCTCGGGCGCGATGCCCTCCCCCTTGCGGCCCGGGCGCGTGTGCCAGCCGATCTCGACCTCCTTCACGCGGTCGATGACGGGCGCCGTCGGACCCGCGGTTCCGAGGAACGCTCCGCTCCCCCGCTCCTCGACGATCCAGAGTGCGAACCCACGGGTGCGGTAGCCGTCGATCTGCCGTTCGAGCCACGACTGCGAGGTCTCGCGGTCGAACGGAGCCGGGTACCAGCGCATGTGCTCGGCGTCCGAGAACATCGCGTGCAGGTCCTCCAGGTCATCCGGCCGGTAGGGCCGCAGACGTAGGCGCTCGGTCTCGAGCCGGAAGTCCTCGTCCACGGTGCGGACCCTAGCGGAGCGGCGCCGACGACGCCTGGACTATCCTCGGCTGGACCCCGAGCGAGGAGCTCCCGATGGACATCAAGGGCAAGCGGCTGCGACTCCTGTTCTCCGACGTGCTCGGCGTCGAACGCGGGAAGTACCTGTTCGGCGACGTCGCGGACGCCGGTCACGCCGCGTTCTGCATCGGTGTGTACCCGCTGACGACCGACAAGGAGATCCTCGACATCTCCCGGCAGCAGTTCGACGTCGGCCTGCCCGACGTCGAGGCGTTCATCGACCGCGACACGCTCCGTCCCGGCTGGGAGGAGGACACGATCGTCGGCATCGCCGACGTCCAGCAGCAGGGCACCCCGCTCGAGGTCGACCCGCGCCAGGTCCTGCGGTCCGCGGTCGAGCCGTGGCGAGCGATGGGCCTGGAACCGATGTTCGCGTTCGAGTCCGAGTTCTACCTGCTCGAACGCGGTCCGGAGGGTGACTGGCAGCCGGTGGACCTGCCGTCGCACCGCGTCTACGGCACGGGCGCCTCGGTCGATCCGAGCGGCACCATCGACGCGATGGTCCGGGCGGCCCAACAGTCTGGGTTCCCGATCGAGAGCTGGGGCAGCGAGTTCGACACGGCGGCGTTCGAGGTCAACGTCCGGTACAAGGAGGTCGATCCCGGCCGCGGACGAATGCTTCCTGTTCCGCCTCCTCGTGAAGGAGATCGCGATCCAGCACGGCAAGCTCGCGACGTTCATGGGCCGCCCGTTCAACGATCGCGGGGGCAGTGGCCTGCACCTGAACGTCTCGTTCCGCCGGGAGGACGGCTCGAACGCCCTCCACGACCCGAACGCACCCGACGGCCTCGCACCCATGGTGAAGGAGTGCGTCGCCGGCCTGCTCGCCCATCACGAGGGGATCTCGGCGATCGCCGCCCCTCACGCGAACGCGTACAAGCGCCTGCAGCCCGACATGCTGAACGGCTACTGGGCCAACTGGGGCTACGACGACCGCACGGTGTGCGTCCGGATCCCCCCCGCGCGAGGCGAGGGCACCCGGATCGAGCATCGGATGGCCGACGGCGCCGCCAACCCCTACCTCGTCGCCGCCGCGGTGCTGCACGCGGCGCGGTTCGGAGTGGAGCACCAGATGGCGCCTCAGGAGCCGCAGCGGGCGGGCGAGCCGCCGAACACCGAACGGCGCGTGCCTCCCACCCTCGAGGCGGCCCTCGCGGCCCTCGAGACCGACCAGGAGCTCTGCACGGCGCTGGGACCGTGGCTGGTCGAGACGTTCACGAAGCTGAAGCGCGCCGAATGGGAGCGCTACGCCAAGACGGTCGGCGACCCCGCCACGACCGAGGTCACCCCCTGGGAGATCGACTACTACCTCCCGTTCTTCTGATGCCGTCGCGCTGAGCGGGCCCGGCACGGGCTGCCGTTGCGTGGGCCGACCCCGAACGCCCCTCTGGGCAGGGACCCTCCAGCCCTGTCAGTGGCAGGTGACGGGTCGGACCATCGGGGTGGAATCCCGAACAAAGGGGGGTGCCCAGATGTCCCTGGAGCTGCAGTCACCGGCTGCCGCCGTGCGCGACGACAAGGGCCTGAAGCATGGGGCGATCGGCGTCGTCTCGGCGACCGTGATCGGGGTGGCATCGACCGCGCCCGCCTACAGCATGGCCGCGACGCTCGGCCTCTTGGCGGTCGTCGTCGGGATGTACTCGCCCGCGATCATGCTGATCGCGTTCATCCCGATGCTGTTCACGGCGGCGGCGTACTACTACCTGAACCGGGTCGATCCCGACTGCGGCGCGACCTTCCCCTGGGTGACCAGGGCGATGGGACCGAATGCGGGGTGGCTCGGGGGCTGGGGCGTCATCGCCGCCGACATCGTGGTGATGCCGAGCCTGGCCTGGGTCGCCGCGTACTACACGTACTCGCTGTTCGGGCTCGACGACCTCGCCTCGAACACCTGGGCGCTGCTGATCCTCGGCACGGTCTTCATCCTCGCGATGACGCTGATCACCTGGATGGGGATCGAGCTGTCGGCCCGGACCCAGTTCGCGCTGCTCGGGATCGAGATCGCCATCCTGGTCGGGTTCTCCGCCTGGGCGATCGCCAAGGTCTACCTCGACCACCCGGCGGGCTCGACGCCGCTCTCGTGGCAGTGGATGAACCCGTTCAACCTGACGCTCGACGAGCTGTCGAAGGGCGTCCTGCTCGCGCTGTTCATCTACTGGGGCTGGGACACCGCGGCGAACGTGAACGAGGAGACGCGCGGACGGACCTCCGCGGGTATCGCGACCGTCGCGTCGACGCTCGTCCTGCTAGGGACCTACATGATCGTGGCCTTCGCGACGACGGCCTACAGGGGCCCGGGCTTCCTCGGGAACAACCCCGACGACGCGCTGACCACGATGGTCGGCGGCCCGTGGGACAAGCTGCTCATGCTCGCGATCCTGACCTCGGCGATGGCCTCCACGCAGACGACGATCCTGCCGACGGCGCGGACCTCGCTGTCGATGGCCGCGCACGGCGCGCTGCCGAAGCCGCTCGCGAAGATCCACCCGAAGTACCTGACGCCGACCTGGTCGACCTGGTGGTTCGGGATCGCCTCGGTGCTGTGGTGGATCGTCCTGATCCTCGTCGACCGCAGCGAGAACATCCTGTGGGACTCGATCACGCGGTCTCGGGTTCGCGATCGCCTTCTACTACGGCATCACCGCGATCGCCGCGCCGATCCTATTCCGCAGGCACGTGTTCAAGAGCTTCAAGAACTTCCTCCTGGTCGGTTTCGGTGCCGTTGCTCGGGTTCGCGGCGCTGGCCTGGGTGTTCGTCCGGTCGGCGATCGACTACTGGAACCCGGCGAACTCCTACACCCCGGCCTGGTTCGCGTTCGGAGGCTTCGAGGGCGTGGGGCCGGCCCTGGTCATCGGCCTGGGGATGCTGTTGCTCGGGATCCCGCTGTGGCTGTGGGCGCGCGTCGCGTACAAGCCGTTCTTCGCGCGCAAGGCCGAGGCCGCCGATTCGCTCACCGACCTGCTGCCCGACGAGTTCCGCGTGACCGAGGAGACCACCGAGGTCCCGGTGGCCGGCGGGACCGAGGTCGGCGAGCTCAAACCGTTCCCCACGCCGGCCGTCCCGGGGTCCACGACCCCGACGGCGCCGACGGCTCCACGAGGAAAGGAGTGATGACATGAAGGTCCTGTTGGTGGGTGTGGGCGGTGTCGGCGAGGCGATCGCCGCCGTCGCCAAGGGCCGTCCGTGGCTCGAACGCATGGTGCTGGCGGATGTCAACCCGGAGCGCGCGCACGAGGTTGCCGGACGGCTCGGCGACCCGGGCGGTGTTCCCGGTGGAGCCCGTGGACGCGAACGACGTCGGGCGGCTGGTGGAGTTGATCCGCCACTACGAGGTCGACCTCGTGATGAACGCGGTCGAGCCACAGTTCGTCGAGCCGATCTTCGACGCGGCGTTCGAGGCGGGGGTGACGTACATCGACATGGCGATGTCGCTCTCGCATCGGAACCCGGACGACCCATACCGCCATCCGGGGATCAAGCTGGGCGACTATCAGTTCGCGCGGTCCCACGACTGGCGGGAGAAGGGCCTGCTCGCGCTCGTGGGCATGGGCGTCGAGCCCGGCCTGGCGGACGTGTTCGCCGCGCACGCGGACAAGCACCTGTTCGACCGCATCGACGAGATCGGCGTGCGCGACGGCGCGAACCTCGAGGTCAAGGGCTACCGGTTCGCCCCGAACTTCTCGATCTGGACCACGATCGAGGAGTGCCTGAACCCGCCGGTCGTTTGGGAGCGCGATCGCGGCTGGTACACGACGGAGACGTTCAGCGAGCCCGAGGTCTTCGACTTCCCCGAGGGCATCGGCCCGGTCGAATGCGTGAACGTCGAGCACGAGGAAGTGCTGCTCGTGCCCCGGTGGATCGACGTCGGGCGCGTCACCTTCAAGTACGGGCTCGGTCGCGAGTTCATCGACATCCTGAAGACGATCGAGCTCCTCGGGTTGGACTCGACGGAGAAGGTGGACGTGAAGGGCGTCAAGGTCGCACCCCGCGACGTCGTCGCGGCGTTGCTGCCCGACCCCGCACATCTGGGCGACCGGATGGTCGGCAAGACCTGTGCCGGGACGCTCGTGACGGGGATCAAGGACGGCGCACCCCGGCAGGTCTACCTGTACCAGGTGGCCGACAACGAGGTCACGATGCGCGAGCTCGGGGTCCAGGCCGTCGTGTGGCAGACGGCCGTGAACCCGGTCATCGCGATGGAGCTGCTGTCCGGGGGGATCTGGAAGGACGCGGGGGTGCTCGGCCCCGAGGCGTTCGACCCCGATCCGTTCCTCGAGCGGCTCCCCGCGTACGGGGCGCCCTGGCACGTCCGCGAGTCGGCCTGATCGAAGACCGTTGGGGGGCCTCGGCCGGAGGCCGCGGCCCTCACGGTTGCCTCTCGCGTTCGTTCGGTCGCAAACTACCCGGGCATCGCCGTCGAGAGGAGCCACGGGTGAGCGTTCGACTGGACGAGATCGATCTGTCGAGCCACGACGCCTTCGTCGACGAGGTCCCGCTCTGGGCCTTCCGCGAGCTCCGCGAGCGCGACCCCGTCCACTGGCAGCCCGAGCCCACGCCCAACCGCGGCTTCTGGGCGATCACCCGGTTCCACGACATCGAGGAGGTCCTGCGCGACACGAAGACGTTCTCGTCGGCCCGCGGGGTGACGCTAGAGGAGCAGACCGACGAGGAGGTCGAGGCCCGGGCCTCGATGATCGACATGGATCCGCCGAGCCATTCGCGGCTCCGGCGCCTGGTCAGCAAGCTCTTCACGAGGAGCGCGGTCGCCCGGTACGAAGGGTTCGTGCGGGAGCAGGCCCGGCTCGTGCTCGACCGAGGTCTGCCCAAGGGCGAGTTCGACTTCGTCGAGCAGATCTCGCGGGAGCTCCCGATCCGCGTCCTCGCCCGGATCATGGGCGTCCCGGACGAGGATCTGCCGATGTGCGTCGAGCTCGGCGACGCCATGATCGCCCAGGCCGATCCCGAGTACTCGCGCGCCGTGATCGACAAGGAGGACACGAGCGAGTATCGGCTCCTCCCCTTCCGGAGTCCGGCGGCGGTCGAGCTCATGGCGTACGGCCACGGCCTCGCCGAGCAGCGACGGGCGGAACCGAAGGACGACCTGGTCACCAAGCTCGTCCAGGCCGAGGTCGACGGCGAGCGGCTCTCCGAGCGCGACTTCGACAACTTCTTCTGCCTGCTGATCGTGGCCGGGAACGAGACGACGCGCCACGCGATCACGCACGGCATGCAGGCCCTCGTGGATCATCCGGACCAGTGGCAGCGGCTCCGGGAGGACCCCGGGCTCATGCCGATGGCCGCCGAGGAGATGCTCCGGTACGGCTCGCCGACGATGCATTTCCGTCGAACGGCAGCGCGCGACCTCGAGCTCCGGGGGACGTCGATCCGCGGCGGCGACAAGGTCGTCGTCTGGTTCGTGTCGGGCAACTACGACGGCGAGGTCTTCCCCGAGCCCGAGCGCTTCGACGTCGGTCGCGACCCGAACCCCCACATGGCGTTCGGCAGCGGCGGACCCCATGTCTGCCTGGGCGCGCACCTCGCCCGCCTGGAGGTCCGGGTGATGTTCGAGGAGCTGATCCCGCGCCTGTCCGCCCTCGAGATCACCGGCCCGATCGAGCGCCTCCGGTCGAACTTCATCAACGGCATCAAGCACATGCCCGTTCGTGTCGAGCTCGCAGGTCAGAGGGGATAAAGCGGATCGGTCTGGTGGGCACCGGTGCCTACCGGCGTCGGCGTGCGCGGGCCGGCGCCGCACTCGACCCGTCGCGCGCGGTGAGCCCGGCGCGAGCCGTCGCCGAAGCGTCCTGACGAAGGAAGGGGTGGACCCCGATGGCGAAGAACACGAAGCATGCCGGTGACGCAACCGAGCCGGCCAAGCCCATGAAGATGAAGCGCCGGGAGTACGAGCGCGAGATGGCGAAGCTCCACGGCGAGCTTGTCGCGCTCCAGGAGTGGGTCAAGGCGACAGGAGCCAAGATCTGCATCGTATTCGAGGGTCGAGACACGGCCGGCAAGGGAGGCACGATCAAGCGGATCACCGAGCGCGTCAGCCCTCGGGTCTTCCGTGTGGTGGCGCTCGCCGCGCCGACCGAACGCGAGAAGTCGCAGATGTACGTCCAGCGCTACATGCGGCACTTCCCGTCGGCGGGGGAGGTCGTGATCTTCGATCGCAGCTGGTACAACCGCGCCGGCGTGGAGCGGGTGATGGGTTTCTGCACCGAGGAGCAGACTGAGCGCTTCCTCGAGCAGTGCCCGAGCGTGGAGAAGGCGATGGTCGAGTCCGGGATCATCTTGCTGAAGTACTGGCTCGAAGTGAGCCCGCAGGAGCAGACGCGGCGACTGGAGAGCAGGATCGACGATCAGCGCAAGATATGGAAGCTCAGCGACATGGACCTCAAGTCGTACAGCCGTTGGTACGACTACTCACGGGCCCGCGACGCGATGTTGGCGGCGACCGACACGGCGTGGGCGCCCTGGTTCATCGCGCACACGGATGACAAGAAGCGGGGCAGGCTCAACATCATCAGCCACTTGCTGAGCCAGATCCCCTACGACCGGCTCGAGCTCCGGGAGGTGAAGCTGCCGAAACGCCAGGCGCGCGGCGACTACCAGGAGCCGACACTCCCGCTGCGGTACATCCCGACGCCGTACTGACGCGCTGCAGCCGAGCAGCGGGGACTGGACCTCCAAGCGGTCAGAGGCAACTCGACATCCCTCCCGCGTGCACTCCGAAGGGATGTCGCTTCCGTCGCGAAGCGACATCCGTCACGAGCCAGAAGTCAGACCGATGTCGCTTGAGGAACGACGAGTCCGCCACGAGCTCCTGGCCGCCGAACGTCGACGCTGCTCGGCTTCGAACCGCGTCGTCGACGCCAGGCCGTAGAGGCGCGCCTGCTCTCCGCCCCACTGCGTCCCTTGGTAGCCACTGAAGGCCGTGGCGATCGCGACGATGGCGAGCGCCGAGACCTCGAGGATCTCGACGGCCTTCTCCCGGGGCCGCGGCGGCGCTCGCTCGCTCACGCCTACCCCGGCAACACGTTGATCGCCCGCGCGATGACGAGGATGGCGGTGACCAGCGAGATGACCGACTCGATCATCATCGTCATCTTCGCCCTGGTCCGAACGGGCAACGTGTCGGTCGGGCTGAAGGCCGTCGCGTTCGTGAACGACAGGTAGAGGTAGTCGGGATAGCGAGGTATCCACCCATCGGGAGTCAGCTCCGGCATCGCCTCCTCGGGGAAGCCGAAGCTCGGGGGGATGTTGGACGCGGCTGCGCGCTCGGCGGCCCCGCCGCGATCCACCTCCCAGAACCAGAGGCTGAACACCACCACGTTCGTCACCCACAGCGCAGCCCCGCGACCCAGCAACGCCGTGGCCCCCACGTGGGCGTAGGACCTGTCGATGATGTCGAGCGCCAGCACGACGAGCCCGCCCAGGGTGCCGACGGTGAGCAGCGCGATCAGCACGAGCGTCGTACGGCGGGCCGCACGCGTGCGCCGATCGATGCGCCCCGGGTCGCGGACGACCATCGCGAAAAGGGCCGCCAACTCCAGCACCGGGAACACCCACCAGAACACGAGCCTCCCGGTGTGGGGTGTGATGACCTGGAGCACGATCGCGACCAGCACGGCAACCGCCATCGGCCAACGCCGTTCCGGCACCAGCTTGACGCTGGGCGGCTGTTCGTTCGTCGTCATGAGCTACCCCCGGTCCGGCAGCGAGGCGTGCGGCCTCGCCGCGATCAGACGGGGCATGGTGCCATGCCGCGACCATCCAGCACGACCCGACGGACGAACGGATCCTGTCGAGGGCGAGGTTCCTGACGAGGAGTCCCGTGCCGCGCCGCCACGTGCCCCTCAGGCGCCGTCGCCGACCCGCCGCAGCATCGAACGCAGCAGGGTGGCCAGCTGCTCCTGCTGCTCCGCGTCGAGGTGCGTCGTGAGCTCGATCTCCTCGGCGTTGAACCGCGGGAACAGCTTCTCGATCTTCCGTCGACCCGCCGCCGTGAGCGAGACGCGCACGAGCCGGCCGTCCTCGGCCGCCTTCGAACGCCGCACGTAACCGCGGCCCTCCAGCGTCGTGACGACCCCCGTCGACGTCGGGCGACTGATGCCAACGGCGGCGGCCAGGTCGCGCGACTCCATCTCGCCCCAGACCCAGAGCACCCACATCGCGACGAACGAGGTCCACGACAGGCGGTCATCCGCCAGGACCTTGGCCTCCATGTGGCGACGGATCGCGGCGGACGCGCGGAACAGGTTGGACACGGCGGCCATCGCGCGGAAGTCGAGCGGCAGGTGGCCGAGCTCCTCGACGACCTTCCGTTCCGCGGGCAGGAGGTCGTCGGCCCGGTCCATCGGCGAATCGTAGCGGGACCGGGCGCCTAGCAGGACACGACCGAGTCCGCTCCGGGTCCCCCGGTGCAGACGTCGTTGCCCGGACCGCCGTCGAGCTCGTCGTTGCCCAGGTCGCCACGGAGGACGCCGTCCCCGGCTCGGCCGTCCAACACGTCGTTGCCGTCGCCCCCGGGTCAACGGGCCGCACGACGGAGCGATCAGACCTCGGTCTCGCGGTGTTCGTAGTACTCGTAGGCGCTCATCGCGCGGCCCGCCGTGTTCCGCCACTCGCGCTCGGCCACCGGCGTCTTCCCGATCGCCTTGCCCATCGCCCGGACGTGCGCCTGGACGCTGCCGCAGCACGATCCGATGTAGTCGATGCCTCCCTCGTGCGCCGTGCGTGCGAAGGCGGCCATCTCCTGGCGCGAGAGCTGGAAGGGGTCGAGCGCGTAGGGGAAGCTCGGCGTCGACGTGAAGTCGGGCTGCTCGGCGCTCGTCCGGTAGGCGACCGGCTGGGTGGCGACGAACCCGTCGACCGCCGAGCGCATCTCGAGCGCGATCGGCAGCTGTTGGTCCGGCCCGTTCAGGCAGTTCACCCCGACGATGTCCGCCCCGGCGTCGCGCAGCCTCCGCGCGCACTCGGCCGGCGTGTCGCCCTCGTACGAGCGCGGCACCGGCTGCTCGTACGACATCGTCACCATGACCGGCAGGCCCGTCGTCCTCGCGCGCTCGACGAACAGCAGGGCCTCACCGAGGTAGGAGAACGTCTCCCCGATCCAGAAGTCGGGCGGCCCCGCGTCGAGCTGGTCCTGGAGCTGCCGATCGAAGAGCCCGCGGACGTGGTCGGCGCCGGAGGGGTCCTCGGGCAGGTACGCCCAGGTGAGCGAGAGGTTGCCGGCCACGAGGGCGTCCCCCTCGGACGCCACCTCCCGGGCGACCCGGACCGCCGTCCGGTTGATCTCGTCGACCTCGCCGGCCAGCCCGACCGTGGCGAGCTTGTCGTCGCTCGCGTAGAAGGTCATGGTCTGCAGCACCTCCGCCCCCGCTCGCAGGAACTCCCGGTGCAGCTGGGCCAGGGCGTCGGGATGCTCGATCACCACCTCGGGCGTGAACGGACCGGCCTGCACGTAGCCGCGCTTCTCGAGCTCGAGCAGGTAGCCGCCGTCGCCGAGGACCGGACCGTCCGCGAGCCGTTCGAGGATGCCTCGTGCCATGAGGGGTTGAGCCTCCTTCGTCCGAGGACCGTAACCCTAGAGCCTGGGGAGCGGCGCCACCTCGGCGCCCGGTCGGTCGGTCGGCCCGGGCAACTCGATCACGCGCTCGGCGAGCTCGAGCGCCGCGGGGCGATGCGAGATCACGAGCACCGTTCGGCCGCGCGCGAACGCCGACACGTGGTCCAGGACCTCGGCCTCGGTGGCCGCGTCGAGGTTGGCCGTCGCCTCGTCCAGGATCAGGATCGGCGCGTCCTTGAGGAACGCGCGGGCGATCGCCACCCGCTGGCGTTCCCCACCGCTCAGCTTGAGGCCGTCGTCTCCGACCATAGTCTCGAGCCCCCGTGGCAGGGAGCGCAGGAACGCCCCCAGCCCGGCCCGGTCGCACGCGTCGGCGATGCGCGCGTCGTCCGCCTCGCCGTCGGCCAGGAGCAGGTTGTCGCGCAGCGTGCCGTTGAACAGGTAGACGTGCTGCGGCACGACCCCCATCAGCGCGCGGACGTCGTCGGCCCGGTAGCTCCGTGCGTCCGCCCCGTCCAGCAGGACGCTCCCCGACCCGGGATCGAAGAACCGCAGCAACAGGCCGACGATCGTGGTCTTCCCGGCCCCGCTCGGACCGGTGATGCCGAGCCGGTCCCCGGGTCCCAGCGACACGGTCACGTCGTCCAGGACCAGCGGAGATCGCTCGTCGTAGCGGAACCCGACGTGCCGCAGCTCGAGGCTCGGGTGCGCGGGGGGTGCGAGCGCGACCGCGGGCTCGACCACGGGAGGCGGGGCGTCGGCGATCTCGAAGGTCCGGACCGCGGCGGCGCGGCTGAGCTCGATCTCCCGGAAGGCGTCCCCGAGCGGCTGCACCGCCTCGTACGCGGCGAACGCCACGAGCGGCAGCGAGGCGAGGAAGACACCGTCGATCGCCCCGTCACGCACCGACGGGATCGCGAGGGCGAGCACGGCCAGGCCCGCGAGCCCCGCGAGGACGGATCCGGCCGCGCCGCTTCCGCCGCGGACGGACGCGAGCCTCCGCTGTTCCCGGGCCATCGCGCGGGACCGCGCCCCGAGATCCTCGACCAGGCGCGCCTCGGCGCCGAACGCGGTCAGATCGGCGAGACCCATGAGGTCGCTCGCGAACCCCGCGTGCAGGTCCGCGCGGGCCCGGATCAGCCGTTCGGACGGCCGGCGTGCGCGGTGACGAGCCGCGAGCGGGAGCGCGATGGCGCCGAGCGCCAGGAACGCGAACAGGACGACAGCCAAGAGCGGTTCCACGACCCCCAGGATCGCGCACGCGAGCGCCGCGATGAGGATCGCGGCCGCGGGGGGAACGATCCCCCGGACGAAGAACGCGTCGAGTGTGTCGACGTCGGCGACCGTCCGGGCGAGCAGGTCGCCCCCGCGGAACGCCCGCAGGCCCGACGGCGCGAGCGGCTCGATCGCGCCGAAGAGCCAGACGCGGATCTGCGTCAGGACCCGGAGGGCGGCGAGGTGGACGACGTACCGCTCGGAGTAGCGGAGCGCCGCCCGGGCGATCGCGAACGCCCGCACCGCCGTGACGGCGACCGCGAGCTCCGCGAAGCCGGTCACGAGCGTGGCCTTGGAGATCAGGTACGGGGCGGCCGTCATCAGCGCGACGCTCGCGGCGAGCGCGCCGAAGCTCGTCACGATCGCGAGCACCACCCAGCCGCGGACCGGGCCGGCGAGCCCCAGCAGACGTCGGAGCGGCGTCGGCGAGCTCACGCCTGTCCGCCCGGCGCGATCGAGGCGCTCCGTCCGGGTGCGCGCTCGGGCACGCCGACGTGCTCCACCCGTCCCCCGCGCAGCGACACGACGAGATCGGCGTCGGCCACCGGCTCGGGCCGGTGCGCGATGACCAGCACCGTTCGCCCCTCGGCCAGCCGCGACAGCGCGGCGAGCACCTCCGTCTCGCTCGCGCGGTCCAGGTGCGAGGTGGGCTCGTCAACGATCAAGAGCGGCGCGTCCTTCAGGAACGCACGGGCGAGCGCGAGCCGCTGACGCTCGCCCCCGCTCAGCCCGGCGCCGTCCTCCCCGACGCGCGTCTCGTAGCCGTCGGGCAGGTCCGTCACGAACCCGTGCGCCTGGGCGGCGGTCGCCGCGGCGACCAGCTCGTCGTCGCGCGCGTCGGGTCGAGCGAGGCGCAGGTTGTCCGCGACCGTACCGGGGAACAGCGCGGGATGCTGCGGAACCCACGCCACCCGGGTGCGCCACCGAGCCGGATCGAGCCCGGACAGGGGCTCGCCGCCCACGGTCACCCGCCCGCGATCGGGTTCGACGAACCGGAGCAGGACGTTGGCCACGCTCGTCTTCCCGGCCCCGGTCGGGCCGACGAGTGCGACCGTCGCGCCGTGCGGGATCTCGAGCGAGCATCCGGAGAGCGCCAACCGCGACCCCCCGTCGTAGGCGACGACGACGTCCTCGAACCGGACGTCGAGCCGCGCCGGCAGCGGGCGTGGTGGGCCGCGTACCGGCCCCGGGGTCCGGACGGGCTCGTGGATGACGGCGTGGACCCGCCCGGCGGCGGCGAGCGCCGAGCGCCCCACGTGGTACTCGGCTGACAGGCGGCGGAGCGGGAGGAAGAACTCGGGGGCGAGCAGCAGCACCGCCAGCGCCCGCTCGAACCCGATCCCGCCGGCCATCAGCCGAACGCTCGTCTCGATCGCGACGAGGGCCGTGGCGGCGGTCGCGCCCCACTCGAGCACCAGGGTCGTCTGGAACGCCGTCCGCAGCACGTCCATCGTGGTCGAGCCCTGACGCGAGCTGACGGCCCGGATCGTCTCCGCCTGTTCCGCGCTTCGCCCGAACATCTTCAGGGTCGGGAGGCCCCGGAGGACGTCGAGGAAGTGGGCGTTCATCCATGCCAGCTCGCGTTCGCGGCGCTCGGTCAGGTCGCGCAGGCGCCGACCGATCAGCCCGAGGAACAGGACCAGCACTGGCCCCGTGATCACCAGGATCGGCACGGTCCACGGGTCCAGCACGAACACCACGGCCGCCACCGTGATCGGGACGATGACGGCGAGGCGTCGCGCCGGCGCGTACCGCGTGACGAACGGATCGAGGGCCTCCACGCCCTCCCCCGCCACGTACACGAGCTCGCCGATCCGCTCACCCCGCGTGTACGTGGGGCCGAGCGCGACCAGCCTGGCCGCCAGGCGCTCGCGCAGGTCGGTCTTCAATCCCCCCGCGGCTCGCTGCGCCACGACCTCGGCGCACCACACGAGCACACCACGCAGGAGCACCAGCCCGAGCATCGCGACCAGGAGCTCACGGACCGACGTCCGGGTCGCTCCGTCCACGAAGACGCGGGCGATGACCGTGGAAAGGAGCAGGGCGAACGCGATCCAGCAGCAGGCCGCCGCGAGGCCGAGACCCGTGGCCGCGTACATCGCCGAACGCGCCTGCGGCCGCTCGACCCACAGGCGCCGCTCGGTCGCGTCAGTGCTCCGTCTCATCCACCAGGATCCGGCCCGCACGCTCGTGCGTGAAGCCCGCCCAGGTCCAGTCCACCACGGCCCGAGCTCGGTCCTCGCCGGTCGACAGGAGCGCCAGGTGGACCGCGCCCCAGGCGAGCCATGCGGTGGTGCCCGTGAGCGACTTGCCCCCACGGAACTCCACCACCGCCGCCTTGCGGCCGATCGTGGCCATCGTCCCCTTGTCCTCGTACTCGAAGGGACTCACCTTCTTCTTCCGCAGGGCGCGCGCGATCGTCGAGCCCGCGTGCTCGCCGGCCTGCAGGGCGACCGAGCCGAGCTGCGGCAGGACGGTCCCCGTCTTGGTGTCGGTGATCCATGCGATGTCGCCGACCGCGAACACCTCCGGGTGCCCCGGCACCGTCAGGTCGGGGCCGACCGGCACGCGGTTACCGTGCTGGAGCTCGACGCCGAGGCCCGAGACGAGCGGGTTCGCCTGGAGCCCGGCGCCCCAGATCAGCGTGTGCGCCTTCAGGACCTTGCGGGACTTCAGGCGGACGCGCGTCGGTTCGATGCTCGAGACCACCTCGCCGAGCATGACCTCGACGGTGCGTTTCTCGAGCGCCTTCCTCGCGTAGGTCTGCAACTTCTTCTTGAACATCCCGAGCACCGCGTCGCCCGCCTCGACCACGACGATCCGGGCCTTGTCCTGCGGGATGTCGGGATAATCCTTCGCGAGGTTCGCGCGGTAGAGCTCCGACAGCGCGCCGGCGCTCTCCACGCCCGTCGGGCCCGCGCCGACGATCACGACGTTCAGCGCGCCGTCATCGATCAGCTCGGGATCGCGGTCCGCCGCCTCCCACCGCTCCAAGACGTGCTGCCTCAGGCGGACGGCGTCGGGCAGCGTGTACATCGGGAACGCGTGCTCGTCGGCGCCGGGGACCCCGAAGAAGTTGACGGTCGCCCCCAGCCCGAGCACGAGGTAGTCGTACCGGCGCGGCTTCATCTCGGAGAACGACACACGGCGCTCCTCGAGGTCGACACCGGTCACCGTTGCCTGCTTGACCGAGACGTTGGCATGATCGTGGAACAGATCGCGCAGCGGGTGACCGACCGTCGGCGACTCGAGGAGATCCGTCGCGACCTGGTACAGGAGCGGCTGGAACGTGTGGTAGTCGTGCTTGTCGATCAGCAGGACGTCGGCGTCGGCGTCCGCCAGCTTCTTGGCGGCGCCGACCCCGCCGAACCCTCCCCCCAGCACCACCACCCGAGGCCGATCGGCCATGGCTCACCCCTTCCGCGTCGTTCGTGGCCCCACCCCGCTCGCAGGGATCGGGACGCCAGGGTATTGACTCCTCATCGGACGCGACGAGGCCCACCCCCGCATCCCCCGAACCGGATGAACGGGCCAGATGAACGGGCCAGATGAACGGGCCAGATGAACTGGGCAAAAAGATGAACTGGGCAAGATGAACAGGCGATGAACTTGGAGGATGGGGGTCTCCACGCGGGTGGTTCGTCCTCGAGGATCATTTTCATCCGGTCGGGGGGATGGACGGTCCCCGCCGAGGGCGTTCGATACCAGCCACAGCCTCGCAGCCGGGCGAAGGGAAGACGCGTGAACGAGCCGATCGAGGGGTTCTTCGACGATCTCGCGCGCCGGGGTCACGAACCGCTCCTGCGAAGGGCGAAAGGCTCGATCCGGATCGATCTCGAGGACGGCAAGGGTGTCGAACGCTGGTTCATCACGATCGACGAGGGGGACGTCGCCGTCTCGCATCGCAACGCGAAGGCGGACTGCGTCGTGCACACGTCGAAGGAGGTGTTCGAGGGCATCGTCACGGGCCGGATGAACGCCATGGCCACGATCCTGCGCGGCGTGCTCTCCATGGAAGGCGACCCCGGCGTCCTCGTGCTGTTCCAGCGGATCTTCCCCGGACCGGCGGAGGGTAAGCCGAGGCGCACCACGACGGCGCGGAGCCGACGCTCATGACCGATGGCATCGTCAAGATCCTCGACGGCAACACCTTCGTGGTGAGCGACGAACGCGGTGACATCGAGGCATCGCTCACCGATCCGACGGGCCTGTTCTCGTTCGACACGCGCTTCCTCTCGAGGTGGGTGCTGACCGTGGACGGCCAGCGGCTCAACCCGCTCTCGGTGGACGACCTGCAGTACTTCGAGGCGCGGTTCTTCCTCGTCCCGGGCACCGGCACCGTCTACATCGACGCGAAGCTCTCCGTGATCCGCCGGCGCGCGGTCGGCGACGGCTTCCACGAGGAGCTCACGATCTTGAACCACGACGCGGCGCCCGTGGACCTGACCGTGCGGGTCGACGCCGCCTCCGACTTCGCGGACCTTTTCGAGGTCAAGGACGCGCTCAAGAAGAAGGGAACGTACTCCGCGAGGGTGGAGAAGGGACGGCTGCTGCTCGTGTACGAACGCGAGACCTTCGCGCGGATGACCATGATCTCCGCGTCGGCGTCCTCGGCCATCGACGAGCAGGGCATGACCTTCACGGTCCGGATCGACCCCCACGGGGCGTGGACGACCGACCTGGACGTGGTGACGGCGGTGGGCGCCGGAGGACGGTACATCCGCCCGAAGTATCAGCGTGGCGAGCGCCGCGCCCAGCCGAACATGGGTCGAAGCCTCGAGAGCTGGCTCGAGGACGCCCCGCGTCTGGAAAGCGACTCCGATCAACTCCGAGCCACGTACCGCCGGAGCCTGGTCGACCTGGCCGCGCTGCGCTTCTCGCCGGCGATCGCGGGGGGGCGGAGCCTGCCGGCCGCGGGTCTGCCGTGGTTCATGACGATGTTCGGTCGGGACAGCATCCTCACCAGCCTGCAGGCGCTCCCCTTCACCTCAGAGCTGGCCGCGACGACCCTGCTCGCGCTCGGGGATTGGCAGGGAAGCCGTGTCGATGATTTCCGGGACGAGGACCCCGGTCGCATCCTCCACGAGATGCGCTACGGCGAGATGACGGCGTTCGAGGAGCGCCCCCACTCCCCCTACTACGGGTGCGCCGACGCGACGCCGCTCTACGTCGTGTTGTTGGACGAGTACGAGCGCTGGACGGGCGACCGCTCGCTTGTGCGGCAGCTCGAACCCGAGGCGCGGGCGGCGCTCGCGTGGATCGACACGTACGCCGATCTCCAGGGCAACGGCTACATCTGGTACCGGCGTCGCAACGAGGAGACGGGGCTCGAGAACCAGTGCTGGAAGGACTCCTGGGATTCGATCTCGTATCGGGACGGACGCCTGCCCGGGTTCCCACGGGCGACGTGCGAGCAGCAGGGCTACGCCTACGACGCGAAGATCCGAGGCGCCCGCCTCGCGCGCCTGGTCTGGAAGGACCCGGCGTTCGCCGATCGCCTCGAGAAGGAGGCGACCGACCTCAAGCGGCGGTTCAACCGCGACTTCTGGGTCGCCGACGAGGGGTACTTCGCCCTGGCGCTGGACACCGAGGGCAAGCAGGTCGACTCGCTCACCTCGAACAACGGTCACCTGCTCTGGAGTGGCATCGTCGACAAGTCCAAGGCCAAGGCCGTGGTCGGCAACCTCATGGGCCCGAGGCTCTTCTCCGGCTGGGGGGTACGGACGCTCGCCGAGGGCGAGGGCCGGTACAACCCGATCGGCTACCACGTCGGTACCGTGTGGCCCTTCGACAACTCGTTCATCGCCTGGGGGCTCCGCAGGTACGGGTTCAAGGCCGAGGCCGCCATGGTCGCCGAGGGGATCCTCGAAGCGGCCGGGTTCTTCGACGGGCGCCTGCCGGAGGCGTTCGGCGGCTACGAGCGCTCGGTCACAAAGTACCCGGTCCAGTACCCGACCGCGTGCAGCCCGCAGGCGTGGTCGACCGGGGCGCCCCTGCTCCTCCTGCGGACGATGCTCGGGCTCGAACCCCTCGGCGAGCACCTGATCGTCGACCCCGCGCTACCCGCGAGCATCGGGCGCCTCGAACTGCTCGACATCCCAGGCCGCTGGGGCCGGATCGACGCGTTCGGCCGGGGGCGGGTCGATCTCGGGACGGCGTCTGGGCGACGCACGCGCGCGAGCGCCTCGCGGAAGCGGATGAGGAACGCCTGAGGACGGAAGGAGGGATCTGGATGGCTCGAACATCCCGTACGACCGGTGAGGGAACCCCGGCGGACATGCTCGTCATCTTCGGGATCACCGGCGACCTGGCCAAGGTGATGACGTTCCGATCCCTGTACCGGTTGGAACGGCGCGGACTCATCGACTGCCCGATCGTGGGCGTCGCGGTCGACGACTGGTCCGTCGACGACCTGAAGGAACGAGCTCGCGCCTCGATCACCGGCACGGGCGAGCCCCTGGACGAGTCGATCTTCGAGCGCCTCGCCGCCCGGTTCTCCTACGTCGCCGGCGACTTCTCCGACGCCGAGACGTACAAACACGTCGCGGACGCCATCTCCGAGGCACAGACGCCGGTCTTCTACTTGGAGATCCCCCCGTTCCTGTTCGGAACGGTGATCAAGGGGCTTCACGAGGCGGGCCTGACCGATCCGGCGCGCGTGGTGGTCGAGAAGCCGTTCGGCCACGACCGCGAGTCCGCAACCGCGCTCGCCGAGGAGATCCACCAGTACATCGACGAGTCGCAGCTGTACCGGATCGACCACTACCTGGGGAAGATGGGCCTGGTCGAGATCCTGCACCTGCGGTTCGCCAACGCGATGCTCGAGCCGGTCTGGAGCCGCAACTTCCTGTCGAGCGTCCAGATCACGATGGCCGAGTCGTTCGGCGTCGAGGACCGCGGCCACTTCTACGATCCCGTCGGCGCGCTGCGCGACGTCGTCGTGAACCACCTCATGCAGGTGGTCGCGGCATCCGCGATGGAGGCGCCGTCGCGCGGAGACCCGACGACGATCAAGGACGCCCAGGTCAACCTCTTCCGAGCCGTAGCGGAGGCCGACCCCGCGCATTACGTACGTGGACAGTACGAGGGATATCAGTCGATCGACGGGGTGGCGAAGGACTCGACGACCGAGACGTTCGCGGCGCTCCGTCTCGACATCGAGAGCTGGCGCTGGGCCGGCGTTCCGTTCTTCATCCGAACGGGCAAGCGCCTTCCGATCACCCAGACCGAGCTGCGGCTGGTGTTCAAGCATCCGCCGAAGCTCGGGTTCGGGCTCCTGGATCGCCGGCCGGAGGAGAACCAGCTCGTCGTTCGGCTGGACCCAACGACCGGCATCCGGCTGATCGTCGAAGCACACCGGGCCGACATGGAGGGCCCGGCCCCCGTCGAGCTGGACATGGAGTTCGCCCAGGAGGGCGGGGAGGGCCCCACGCCGTACGAGGTGCTGCTCGACGCCGCGCTGAGGGGGGACAGCACGCGGTTCACCCGGCAGGACGGGGTCGAAGAGACCTGGCGCGTCTTCCAACCGCTGCTGGATTCACCCCCGCCCGTCCACGCGTACGCCCAGGGCTCGTGGGGGCCCGCGGAAGCCGAGGGGCTCGTCGAGGGCTTCGGCAGGTGGCACGAACCGTGGGTGAGCCAGTGAGCCCGGACACCGAACCGACGACCCGCGGCACCCAGAGCGCGGCGATGCCGTCGCCGTTCCCGCCGATCGCCGACTACGCGTTCCTGTCGGACTGTCACACGGGGGCCCTGATCGCGCCCGACGGCGCGGTGGACTGGCTCTGCCTGCCGCGGTTCGACTCGCCGAGCGTCTTCGGGAGCCTGCTCGACCGGCAGGCCGGGTCGTTCCGGTTCGGGCCGTTCGGCATCAACGTGCCGTCGCAGATCGCGTACGAGCCAGGCACCAACGTGCTCGTGACGACCTGGAAGACCATGGGCGGCTGGGTGGTGGTGCGCGATGCGCTGACGCTCGGGACGCGGCAAGGGGACGATCTGGTCACTCCGCATACCCGACCACCCGCCGATGACGACGCCGATCACATGCTCGTTCGGACGGCCGTGTGCCTGGATGGGCAGGTCGAGATCGAACTCGTGTGCGAACCCATCTTCGACTACGGGGAGATCCCGGCGACGTGGAGCCTCGGCGACGGAGACGATGGCATCGCCGACGCGTCCGGCGCCGACCAGAAGTTCCGGTTGCGGACGGATCTGTCGCTGGGCATCGAGGGTGAGCGCGTGCGAGCCCGTCACGTCCTGAGCGCCGGCGACCGCGCGTACTGCGCCCTGTCGTGGGCTCACGATCTGGAGACCCCGTCCGGCGTCGACGACGCCGAGGCTCGGATCGCTGCGACCGTTCGATTCTGGCGTGCCTGGCTCGGCCGGGCACGCATCCCGGACCATCGATGGCGTGAACCGATCCAGCGCTCCGCGCTGGCGATCAAGGGCCTCACGTACATGCCGACGGGGGCGACCGTGGCGGCCCTGACGACATCGCTGCCGGAAACGCCCGGCGGAGAACGCAACTGGGACTATCGGTTCACCTGGATGCGAGACTCGACGTTCACCCTTCAAGCGCTGCATTTCCTCAACCTCGACTGGGAGGCGGAGGAGTTCATGCAGTTCGTGGCCGACCTGGAGCCGAACACGGACGGGGCGTTGCAGATCATGTACGGGATCGACGGCCGTCGCGACCTGACGGAGACGACCCGAGACGATCTGTCCGGGTACGCCGGCGCCCACCCGGTTCGGATCGGGAACGGGGCGTTCGATCAGCGGCAGAACGACGTCTTCGGAGCCGCCCTCGACTCGATCCTGCTTCATACGCGCCGGAGCCAGCGGTTGCCGCGGCGTCTATGGCCGATCGTGCAGACCCAGGCCGCAGGCGCCACGTCGATCTGGCAGGAGCCCGATCAAGGGATCTGGGAGGCACGCGGCAAGCCGCAGCACTACGTCTCGTCCAAGCTGATGTGCTGGGTGGCCTTGGATCGCGCGGCCAAGCTCGCCGCGATGGGGGGAGATGAAGGTCTTCGAGAAACGTGGCAGGGCACGGCGGACGAGATCAAGGCCGACATCCTCGATCGCGGCGTCGACGATCGCGGGGTCCTGCGCCAGCACTACGACACCGACGCGCTCGACGCGTCGGTCCTCCTCGCGGCCCTGTTCGGCTTCCTCCCGCCCGAGGACGAGCGCCTGCGAGCGACGGTGCTGGCGATCGCCGACGAGCTCACCGAGAACGGCTACGTGCTTCGCTACAAGACGGACGAGACCGACGATGGCCTGTCGGGGAAGGAGGGAACCTTCCTGATCTGTTCGTTCTGGCTCGTCTCCGCCCTGGCGATCATCCGCGAGTGGCAGCGCGCCCGGGACCTGATGGAGCGCCTGCTGCGGATCGCCTCTCCCCTGGGCCTGTTCGCCGAGGAGTACGACGTCCAGACGGGTCGGCACCTGGGCAACTTCCCGCAGGCGTTCTCGCACCTGGCCCTGATCGAGGCCGCAGGCAGGATCATCCTGGCCGAGCGTGTGGAGGAGATCTCATGACCGACTACGACGTGATCATCATCGGCACGGGCGCGGGCGGGGGGACGCTCGCGCGGCACCTCGCCCCGTCCGGCAAGCGCATCCTCCTGCTCGAGCGCGGAGACTGGCTGCCCCGAGAACCGCAGAACTGGAGCACGGCGGACGTCTTCATCGACGGCCGGTACATCTCGCCCGACACGTGGTACGACGCCAAGGGCAAGCCCTTCCAGCCGCAGGTCCATTACTACGTGGGCGGAGCCACCAAGCTCTACGGTGCCGCGCTGTATCGCCTGCGGGAGAAGGATTTCGGGGAGCTCAAGTACCCCGACGGGATCTCCCCCGCGTGGCCGATCGGCTATTCCGACATGGAGCCGTACTACACGAAGGCCGAGGAGCTCTATCAGGTCCGCGGCGCCCGGGGAGAAGACCCGACCGAGCCACCCTCGAGCGCGCCTTATCCCTTCCCGGCGCTCCCGCACGAGCCCCGGATCCAGCAACTGTCCGACGATCTCGCCGCCGCCGGCCTCCACCCGTTCCATGCGCCGTGCGGCGTGCTCCGGGACGAGGAAACCCCACAGACGAGCGTCTGCGTCCGGTGCGGCAACTGCGACGGCTTCCCGTGCCCGCTGCACGCGAAGGCCGACGCCGAGGTGATGGGCGTTCGCCCGGCGCTCGAGTCGCCGAACGTCACCCTGCTCACCGACGCGCCCGCGATCCGGCTGAACACCGACCCCGAGGGCAGGTCGGTGACCGAGGTCGTGATCGAACGCGACGGCTCGACCGAGACCGTGATCGGCGACGTCGTGGTGGTGTCCTGCGGCGCCGCGAACTCGGCGAAGCTGCTGTTGGCGTCGGCGAACGACAAGCATCCGAACGGCCTGGCCAACACCTCGGATCAGGTCGGACGCAACTACGTGTTCCACTACAGTCAGGCGGTGCTGGCCCTGTCGAAGGAGCCGAACCCTACGGTGTTCCAGAAGACCCTCGGGCTGAACGACTTCTACTTCGGGGACGACGAGTACGACTACCCGATGGGCAACATCCAGATGGTCGGCAAGTCGCAGGCCGAGATGTACAAGGGCGAGAAGCCGATCGAGACCAAGCTCGCGCCGACGTTCGCGCTGCGGGACATCGCCACACACGCCGTCGACTTCTGGCTCTCGACCGAGGATCTCCCGCTCCCGGACAACCGCGTGACGTTGGAGAAAGACGGCAACGTCAAGCTCGCCTACGAGCCCAGCAACGAGGAGTCCGGCAAGCGCCTGTACCACAAGCTGAAGTCGTTGCTGGGTCACCTGGGTCTGCACCCGGATCACCTGATCCCCCGGAACGCCTACCTGAAGACGACCATCCCCGTCGCCGGTGTCGCGCACCAGGCCGGCACGTGCAGGATGGGTTCGGATGCTGCGACTTCGGTCGTCGACGCGAACTGCAAGGCCCACGAGCTCGACAACCTGTACGTGGTGGACACGAGCTGCTTCCCGAGCATCGGCGCGGTGAACCCGGCCTTGACGGCGATGGCGAATGCGCTCCGGGTCGGCGACCACCTGCTCGAGCGGCTCGGGTAGCGCCCGGTGGCCGATGCCTCGGTCCGCGTCCACGGCCGCGGCGGCGTCGGGGCCGTCACGCTCTCGGCGGGCGCGCTCGAGGCGACGTTCGTCCCCGAGCTCAACATGCTGGGCGTGTCCCTGCGACTTGAGGGCGAGGAGTTCGTCGCGCTGCCGGGCGGGATCGGCGGCTACCGATCGCGATCGACGACCGGCGTCCCGATCCTCGCGCCGTGGGCGAACCGCCTCGAGGCGTGGTCGTACCGAGCCGCCGGCCGGCGGGTGCACCTTGACGGCCTGGACCTGCCGACGGACCCGAACGGGCTCCCGATCCACGGCACGATGTGGGACGCGGCCTGGGAGGTGGTGGCGCTCTCGGCCCGTAGGGGCATCGCCCGCCTCGAGACCGCGTTCGAGTACACGCGTCCCGACCTGCTGGCCGCCTTCCCCTTCCCGCACCGCCTCGAGATGGCGATCCGCAACGACGGGCGCTCGCTCGCGATCTCGACGAGCGTCCGCCCGGTCGGCGACCGGCCCGTGCCGGTCTCGTTCGGCTTCCACCCGTACCTGCGCCTGCCGAGCGGACGGCGCTCGAGCTGGCACCTGCTCTTGCCGGCCCGGCGACACCTGTTGCTCGACGATCGCATGATCCCGAGGGGTCACAGCGTCGACGAGCCGCCCGAGTCGCGACCGATCGGCGCTCGCACCTTCGACGATGCCTACGAGCTCACAGCGGGGAGGACCCTCGGCATCGAGGGACACGGTCGGCGGCTGAGCGTTCGTTTCGGTGACGGGTATCCGTTCGCGCAGGTGTACGCGCCGCCCCGCTCGGGATTCGTCTGCCTCGAGCCGATGACGGCGCCGACGAACGCGCTCGTCTCGGACAGGTGCCCGGTCGTGGAGCCCGGGGACAACTTCGCCGCTCGCTTCTCGATCCGGTCAGAGCGAACCACGCCCGGCGACCGTCCTTCCTAGATCTTCGCTGGCCGCGATTCCCCGGGGGCGACGGACAACCGGCGCCGATGCTCCCGACCTCGACCTCAGCCTCGTACCCCGCCTCGCTGCCCGGGGTAGACTGCGGCCTTCGCGGAGCCCAGGGAGGAGCCGTGGCTCAGGAGGACACATCCGGGACGACCGCTCGGATCGACAGATGGGTCGAACGCGAGGTCATCCAGCCGATAGAGGACTTCCAGGATCCCAAGCAGGAATGGCGTCGACTGTTCTCCGAGCTCTTGGGGACGTTCTTCCTCGTGCTCGTTGCCGCGGGTGGGGGGATGATGGGTCAGGCTTTCCCCGACACCATCAGTCGCACGGCTGCGGTCGTCGCGCCAGGCCTGATGGTGATGGCGATCATCCTGTTCATGGGCAAGGTCTCCGGAGCCCACCTCAATCCGGCGGTCAGCCTCGCCTTCGCTCTCCGTCGCGACTTCCCGTGGCGAAGGGTACCCGGGTACATCGTCGTGCAGCTCGTCGGGGCCGTGCTGGCCGCCTGGTTCCTCCAGTCCGTGATCCATGTATCGGCCACGTACGGGTCCAACTACCCTGCGGCCGGCTACTCCTCGCTCGACGCCTTCCTTATGGAGTCGGTTCTGACGCTCGGGCTGGTGAGCGTGATCCTCGGGACGGCGTCCGGCGCTCAGAACATCGGGGTGCTGGGCGCCATCGGCGTCGGCGCCTACATCGCGCTCGCGGGCCTGTGGGGTAGCCCGATCTCCGGCGCCTCCATGAATCCCGCTCGAACCTTCGGCCCGGACCTCGTCGGGGCGAACTTCACGGATTACTGGGTCTACGTTGCGGGACCGCTGTTGGGCGCGCTCCTGGCCGTCGGGGCAGCGTTCGTCCTCCGGGGGTCCGGGGGTGGCCGAGCAGGATCGGGTGCAGCCCAGGGAGCCCTGCGCACGGAGGTCGAGCGCCCCGAGGCACTGTAAGCGCGCGGGTGCGCGATCCGAACCGCCCTACCTCGCGGGCCGGGCCGATCACCTCTTCTCGGCATCCGGATATCCCCGAGACCAGGTCGCGATGCCCCTGCGACGAGGCAGCCAGCGAGCAGCGCCGTCTGCTCCACGACGCTACGGTCCCCCCGATCCTCAGTAACTGCTCTCGGTCAGTTCCACCTTGCCGCGGAACAGGTACTGGACGCCCGCCGTGTACAGGAGCACGAACGGGAGGCCGATGATCGCCACGATGAGCATCACGGTCAGCGTCTCCGATGCCGCCGCCGCGTTGGTCACGGTCATGCTGAAGCTCGCGTTGGTGGAGGACTTCAGCATGTTGGGGTATAGGCCGGCGGCGACGGTCGCGAGCAGCAGGGCGAGCATCGCCGAGCTGGCGAAGAACGCCCCCACGTCGCGGCCCCGGCGCACCATGACCACCATCGTCACGAACGCCACGAGCGCCCCGATCGGGAACACGATCGGCCAGACGTCGTCGGTGTAGGTGTCGGTCACCCCGTACTCGGAAACCCCGATCCACACCGCGGCCGCCGCGCCCACGAGTGCGAACGCGACCTGGAACCGCGGGATCCACCGACGGATCCGGGCCTGAAGGTCCCCCTCCGTCTTTACGTTCAGGTAGAGCGCGCCGTGCAGCAGCAGCATGGCGATCGTGGTCACGCCCAGCCAGAGGGCGAACGGGTGGAGCAGGTCCAGGATGCTGCCGATCTCGACGTCGCCGTTCTTGTTCAAGGGCACCCCGCTGACCACGTTGCCGAACGCCACCCCGAGCAGCAGCGCCAGGCCGTACGAAGACGCCGAGAACACGGTGTCCCACAGCCGCCGCCAGCCGGAGCCCTCGCGCTTGCTCCGGAACTCGATCGCCACGGTCCGTAGGATGAGCGTGAGCAGGACGAGCATCAGGGCCCAGTAGAAGCCCGAGAACAGAGCCGCGTACACGACGGGGAACGCGGCGAACAGCACGCCCCCACCGACCACCAGCCACACCTCGTTCCCGTCCCATACCGGTCCGATGCTGTTCAGGACGATGCGCCGCTCGCGGTCGTCCTTCGCGGCGAACGGGTGGAGCATCCCGACCCCGAGGTCGAACCCGTCCAGGATCAGGTAGCCGGCGATGATCCCGACGAACAGCACGTACCACAGGTCAGCGAGCGACATGGTCCTCCAGCTCCAGCTCCCCGGATGCGCGCGCCTGGCTCTTGCGGCCGAACAGCTCGCGGAACGTGTCCGGCAGGCTCCCGGGCTTCTCCGGCTCGGGTTCCTCCGGGCCATGCTTGATCTTCCGATCCAGCAGGAACAGGAACAGCGCGAGCAGCAACGCGTACAGGAGCGCGAACGTCACCAGCGAGAGGAAGACCTGGGGCGTGCTGAGGGTGGGCGAGACCGCGTCATCGGTGCGCAAGACGTTCCACACGATCCACGGTTGGCGCCCGACCTCCGCGGTCCACCATCCGGCGATCGTCGCCACCTCCGCGAGGAACACCGTCGAGACGCACGTCCACAGGAGCCAGCGAGGTAGGTGTTCGCCCTTGCGCCGGCGCCAGACGAACCAGCCGGCGGCCCCGATCAGCGGGAAGAGGAACCCGAGGTCGATCATCACGTGGTACGCCTGGAACGCGACGTTCACCGGGGCCCAGTCCTTCTGGGGGAACTTCTCGATGCCGGGTACGGTGGCGTCGAAGTTCCCGTACGACAGGAAGCTCAGCACGCACGGGACGCTGAGGCCGTAGGTCTTCTCGGAGCCCTCGTTGACCCAACCGACCAGGTACAGCGGCGCGCAGGACTCCGACGTCCAGTTCCCCTCGATCGAGGCCAGCTTCTCCGGCTGGTTCTTCGTGACCGCGATCGCCATGTTCGCCCCGAAGATGAACACCTGGAGGACGGCCATCACCGTGAAGAACCTGATCGCCACCTGGAAGTTCTTCCTGGCGAACTCGCGGTGGCGGTTCTTCAATAGGTACCAGGCGCTGACGGACAGGACGAGGGCGGCGCCGATCATCCAGGACGCTGCCCACGTGTGGAGCAAGCGCGGGATGAACGACGGGGTGAAGACGATCGATCCGAAGTCGGTCATGAACGCCTGGCTCCCCCACTGCGTCGTGTGGGTCGTGAACCCCTGCGGCGTCTGCATCCACGAGTTCGCCATCAGGATCCACAGCGCGCTGAAGTGCGCGCCGAACACGACCAGGGAGGTAGCGAGCAGCCACATCCGCGGCCCCAGCCGCTCGCCGCCGAAGAGCATCAGCCCGAGGAAGCCTCCCTCCAGGAAGAACGCGAACACTCCCTCCGCGGCGAGGAGGCTCCCGAACACGTTGCCGACGAAGCGGGAGTACTGCGACCAGTTCATCCCGAAGGCGAACTCCTGCACGACCCCGGTCGCGATCCCGAGCGCGAAGACCAGCCCGTAGACCTTGGTCCAGAAGAAGGACGCCTGGCGCCAGACCGGGTCGCCAGTGCGAACGTGCTTCCAGGCCATCCAGACCATCAGCAGGCCGAGGCCCATCGAGATCGGAGGGAAGATGAAGTGGAAGCTCGCGGTCAGGGCGAACTGGAGCCGGGACAGGAACTCGGGGTTCACCTGGCCGTCCTTCCCCCTCTCGGACGAGCGCTTCCCTCGGTCGCGGACATCACATCGTGGGCGATGCGCCCGGAGCATCACGCCAACGGGATAATTCCCCCGATCCGCCGCTCCCGCAAACGGGAGGGCCTGCTCGGATGCCCGCGGGCGGCGGTCCACCGTGGTTCCCGGGTCGAGAGGCCGATCGGGCGTGCTCATCCCGGCCCCGGCACCCGAGCCCTCGAGCCCGATCCGATCCTTCCTGGGCGACGGGGCCCCGCGCGTCATGCCACGCGGGTGGCGTAAGGTCGCAACCCGGAAGGGCGCATAAGGAGGCAGCCGACGGACGGTCCGGAGAACGCACGGTCGATGGGCTCGGACCCGGCGACCACCGATCACGCTCGAGCGCCGAGCCCCACAAGCCACCCCTCGCCGGCGGAGCGGGCCGCCCGGGGGAAGGCGGCTCGGGCGAAGGTCCCTCGCTCAAACCACGCGGGTTGGGATCCGCCGTCGGACCGCCGGGATCCGGTGGATCTGCTCGAGGAGCAGGCCGCGTCGCGCGTCCCCGAGCTCGTGCCGATCCGGTATGGCAGGATGCTCGCCTCGCCCTTCGCCTTCTATCGGGGAGCGGCGTACCTCATGGCCGCCGACCTCGCATCGACGCCGCGATCGGGGATCACCGCCCAGGCCTGCGGCGACGCGCACCTGTCCAACTTCGGACTGTTCGGTTCACCCGAACGGGAGCTGCTGTTCGACATCAACGACTTCGACGAGACGCTCCCGGGTCCCTGGGAATGGGACGTGAAGCGCTTGGCCGCGAGTCTCGCCGTCGCCGGTCGAGCCAACGGGTTCTCGGACTCCGAGCGCCATGACGTCGTCGTCGCTTCGGTCCGCGACTATCGAACGTCGATGCGGGAGTTCGCCTCGATGCGCAACCTCGACGTCTGGTACTCGCGCTTGCAGGTGCAGGAAGGCCTCCCGCGCCTCCGAGCCCTGCTCGACAAGAAGTCCCTCGCGGACGCCGAGAAGATGGTGAGCAAGGCACGGACGAAGGACAGCATGCAGGCCTTCGACAAGTTGACCCATGTCGTGGACGGCGAGCCGCGGATCATCAGCGACCCGCCCCTGATCGTCCCGGTCGAAGAGATGGTGTCGGCCGAGCAGGCCGCTCGGCTCAAGGCGGGCATCCACGCGCTCCTGCGGACCTATCGCCGGAGCCTCCTCGGCGATCGCCGACATCTGCTGGAAGACTTCCGCTTCGTCGATATGGCGCACAAGGTGGTCGGGGTTGGCAGCGTGGGAACCCGCGCGTGGATCGTCCTGATGCTCGGCCGCGACGACACCGATCCGCTCTTCCTCCAAGCGAAGGAGGCCCAGGCCTCCGTGCTCGCGTCCTTCGTCGGAAAGAGCCGGTACGCGAATCAAGGCCAGCGGGTCGTGGAGGGGCAGCGGTTCATGCAGGCCGCGAGCGACATCTTCCTGGGATGGGAGCGTGCCGAGGGCCTCTCCGGCGAGCAACGAGACTTCTATATCCGGCAACTCCGCGACTGGAAGGGCTCGTGGCCGCCCGAGGCGATGAACCCGAGAGCGATGGGCGTCTACGGGCAGATCTGCGCGCGGACACTGGCTCGGGCGCACGCTCGCTCGGGCGACCGCATCGCGATCGGCGCGTACCTCGGTGGCTCGGAAGCGTTCGATCGCTCGATCGCGGAGTTCGCCGAGGCCTATGCCGATCAGAACGACCGGGACTACCAAGCGCTCGAGGACGCGGCCGCGAGCGGGAGGATCGAAGCTAAGTCGGGGATCTGAGACGCGACCAGATCCCGCCGTCGCCCACGACGGACATGAGAGGGGAAGGGTTCGACATGACGACGCCGTTCAAGGGCACCATCAACATGGACATCCGAGACTCGGAGCCGGACTGGTCACCGTTCGAGCCTCCGAAGGCGCCCGAGGGCGCCCCAAACGTCGTCTACATCGTGCTCGACGACGTGGGCTTCTCCGCGATGAGCAGCTACGGCGGGCCGATCGAGACGCCGAACATCGACCGGCTCGCGAACGAGGGTGTGCGGTACACGCAGTTCCACACGACGGCGCTCTGTTCGCCCACACGCTCCTGCCTGCTGACCGGACGGAACCACACCCGCAACTCGATGGCGTGCATCACGGAGGGAGCGTCCGGGTTCCCGAACGCGAGCGGCACGATCCCGCCCGAGAACGGCATGCTCTCCGAGATCCTGGCCGAGCTCGGCTGGAACACCTACATCGTCGGCAAGTGGCACCTGTGCCCCACCGACGAGATGAACCTCGCCTCGACCCGCCGCAACTGGCCGACCGGCCGCGGGTTCGAGCGCTTCTACGGCTTCCTGGGCGCCGAGACGAACCAATGGTATCCGGAGCTCGTCTACGACAATCACCCGGTCGACCCGCCGAAGACCCCGGAGGAGGGGTACCACTTCACCGACGACATCACCGACAAGGCCCTCGAGTTCATCAAGGACGCGAAGGCGATCGCGCCGGAGAAGCCGTTCTTCCTGTACTACGCGCCGGGCGCGGCCCACGCCCCCCACCACGTGGCCAAGGAGTGGAGCGAGCGGTTCGCGGGTCGGTTCGACGAGGGCTACGAGGCGATGCGCGAGCAGACCCTCGCGCGCCAGAAGGAGATGGGCATCGTCCCGGCGGAGACCGAGCTCCCGCCGATCAACCCGATCGGGACCACCGAGACCCGCACGGGCCCCGAGGGGAAGCCGTTCCCCGTCCTCGATGTCACGAAGCCGTGGGACTCCCTGTCCGATGCCGAGAAAAGGCTGTTCTCCCGCATGGCCGAGGTGTATGCGGGCTTCCTCGCGCACGCGGATCACCACATCGGCCGGCTGCTCGACCACCTCGAGTTCTCGGGAGAGCGGGACAACACCATCATCATCCTGGTCTCGGACAACGGGGCGAGCGGCGAAGGCGGCCCCGAGGGCTCGGTGAACGAGAACCGGCTGTTCAACGGCGTACCGGAGGACATGCAGACGAACCTCGACATGCTCGATGAGCTCGGGGGTCCGAAGACCTACAACCACTACTCGAACGGTTGGGCGATGGCCTTCAACACGCCGTTCAAGATGTGGAAGCGCTACGAGTTCAACGGGGGGACCTCGGACGCGTGCATCGTCTCGTGGCCGGCCGGCATGAAGGCCCGCGGCGAGCTCCGGACCCAGTACCACCACGCGATCGACCTGGTCCCGACGGTGCTGGACTGCCTCGGCATCGAGCCCCCGGAGCGGATCAAGGGCCATGTCCAGAGCCGGATCGACGGCGTGAGCATGCGCTACAGCCTGGACGACGCGTCCGCGACGTCGAAGCGGACCACGCAGTTCTACTCGATGCTCGGCTCGCGGGGCATCTGGCACGAGGGCTGGAAGGCGATCACGACCCACCCGACGATCGCCGGCTGGAGCCACTTCGACGACGACGAGTGGGAGCTGTACCACACCGACGTCGACCGCTCCGAGCTGCACAACCTCGCCGCCGAGAACCCCGAGAAGCTCCGCGAGCTCCAGAACCTGTGGTACGCGGAGGCGGGCAGGAACGAGGTCTTCCCCCTCGACGACCGCTCGGCGCTCGAGATCCTGCTTACGCCGAGGCCGCTACTCTCATCGCCGCGGGACCGGTACGTCTACTTCCCTGACACCGCGGACGTTCCCGAGACCCAGTCCGTCAACATCCGCAACCGCTCGTACGCGATCGGGGCGCTCGTGGACATCCCGGCTCCCGGCGCCGAGGGCGTCCTGTTCGCCCACGGAGCGCGCTTCGGCGGGCACGCGCTCTACATGAAGGACAACCGGCTCCACTACGTCTACAACTTCGTCGGCGTGATGGAGCAGAGGGTCGACGCGACGGAGGACATCCCCACGGGCGAGAACCTGATCCTGTCGGCCGCTTTCGATAAGGACGGCGAGGACCCGCCCAACGTCGCGACCGGGATCCTGTCCCTTTATCACGGCGACAAGAAGGTCGGCGAGGGCCGGATCAAGACCCAGCCGGGCTTCTTCTCCCTGGCCGGGGAAGGCCTGTGCGTCGGACGCGACAGCGGTGAGGCGGTCACTGACGACTACCCGGGCGAGTCGCCGTACACCTTCACCGGCGGCACCATCAAGCGGGTCGCGGTCGACGTGAGCGGCGAGCCATACCTCGATCTCGAGCGCCAGGCCGTCGCGATGCTGGCCCGGGAATAGCCACGGGCTCCGACGATCCGCTCCCGTCGTCGCGCAACGGCGGCACCGAGTGCGCCGCGAGCCGGCAGAAAGAACGCGCGCAGCGCGGTGACCAGATAGACGAGCGGGCGAGCAGCGACTAGCTTCCGCGACCTGGGACGGGGCGAGGGCGGCGCGTGGGGGCAGCGGAGACGGCGAGGCAGGCCGATCGGGCCTCGGACGGCGGGAGCGGCGGTCGCCTAGCCAAGCTCGATCCGCGGGCCCTCCGCCACGCGGACATCCGGATCTTCTCCTCCGCGAGCGACGCGCCGAACGCCCGACGTCCGACCGACGTGGTCCTGCTGATCGTCGCGGTGATCGGCGTCGTCACCCTGTCGTTCTTCGCTCCCGGACCGACGGCGATCGACCGGACCGTCAGACGTTGCCGTCGGCGGCATGGGCGACCAGGATGACGCCGTCGACCTTGACCTTCTTCCCGCCGACGAGCCCGACCAACACGTCGAAATCCTCGTGCGCCTTGTCGACGTCGTGATAGACCCCGACCAGGACGTCCATCTGCGTGTCGCTCATGACCCCACCTTCCGCCTCGTGTCGGTTTCGCGGTACTCGGCGAGCAGCCGCTCCTCGTCACGCTTCCTCGGGAACATGAAGAAGACGAGCGCCGCACCCAGCAACACCGCGACGATCCCCGCCGTGTACGCCCACTGATCGCCCGACAGGAACGACGCCTTCGCAGCGGCAGTGATCTGGACCGCGTACTTCGGGTACTGCTGCGCGACGGCCTCGGCGCCCGCGAACGACTTGGTCAACTGGGCCTCGACGCTGTCGGACACCTTCTGAGCATCCGGCGAGGCGGCGATGGCTGCGGTGAACGAGGCCGCGTAGCCGGCCGCGAGGAGCGCGCCGAAGATCGACTGCATGATCGCACCGCCGAGGTCACGTTGGAGGTCGGCCGTCCCCGAGGCCATCCCCGCGCGTTCGACGGGCACCGAGCCCGTGAGAGAGTGGGAGGCCGGCGTGCCCGCGAAGCCGACGCCCACGCCGATGAACGCGTAGCCGAGCCCGACCTCCCAATATGGGCTCCCCTCGTTCCACAGCAGGAGCATCGTGAGGAACCCGAGCAGGCAGAACGCGTAGCCGGTGAGCAGCGTGAATCGCGCCCCCCTCGCCTCGACGACCTTGGCCGAGCGCGGCGCGACGAGCACCATAAGGAACGCCGCGGGCAAGATCGCGAGACCCGCGTCGAGGGTCGAGTAGGCGAGCACGTCCTGCAGGAACTGCTGGCCGACGAACATCGCGCCCATAAGGGAACCGAACACGATGATCCCGGCGCAGGCGGCCACCCAGAACACCCGCCGTCCGGCGATGTGCAGGTCGTACAGGGGGTTACGGGCTCGCCGCTGCCGGATGACGAACGCGATCCCGGCGGCGACCGCCACGATCGCCAGGCCGGCCACGAGCGCTCCCTCGTTCGGCACGGCGGCGAAGTTGATGCCGAGGATCAGCGCGCCCACGAGCAGCATGGACAGGATGCCCCCGAGGTTGTCGACGGGGTCGGTGGCCTCGTTCACGTGGGCCGGGACCAGGCGCACGGCCAAGTAGAGGGCCACGACGGCGAGCGGCAGCGTGATCAGGAAGACCGAGCCCCACCAGAAGTGCTCGAGCAGCAGGCCCGAGAACAGCGGCCCGAGCGCCGCGATGGCCCCGCCGGTGCCCGACCAGAGTGCGATCGACTTGGTCCGCGCGGGTCCGGACCACAGCGCCGTGATCAGGGCCAAGGTGGTCGGGAACGCCATCCCCGCGGACAACCCGCCGCCCACACGGGCGACGAACAGGACCGTGTCGCTCGGGGCGTACGCCGCGAGCAGGCTGAACGGGATGGCCAGCGTGGTGCCGAGGACGAGCATGAGCTTGCGCCCGTACCGGTCCCCGATGGCACCGAGCCACAGGACGGAGGCCGCGAGCCCGAGCGAATACCCGACGGCGATCAGGTTCAGGGTCGTCTGCGACGAATCGAACGCCGCGCCGATCGACGGGAGGGCGACGTTGGCCACCGCTAGGTTCAGGTTGGCGACCGCCGCGACCAGGATCAGGGTGAGGAGGACCATCCCTGCCCGCTGGGGCGCTACCGATGGTTCCGCAGCCGTTCCGCCGGTCTCCGGTTCGATCTCGTCCGTCATCCCAGCGGATCCCCCTCCCGGCGTCCTGCTCGCGGAGAGCCTAGACGGTATCTCCAACCCGGATACCCGTCACAGGACGCGTAGGATCAGCGCCAGCGGCGCACCGACCTCCGGCTGACCCCAGGGCGCTCCGTGAGATAGTGCTGGTTCCCGACGGTCGTCGTGGTTCTGTCGGAGCGGACAGGAAGGGGAGACCAGATGTCGATCGGTCCCGTGGAGTACATGATCGTCGAGTTCCCAGGGAACCAGTTCAAGGGCGAGATCGTCCCGGCCCTGAAGGAGCTGGTCGATGCCGGAACGATCAGGATCATCGATCTCGCGTTCGTCATGAAGGACGCCGACGGCGCGGTCGTCACCGCCGAGCTCGCCGACCTCGACTCGGAGGTCTCCAAGGCGTTCGACGCGCTCACGTCCGAGACGATGGGCTTGCTCAACGAGGAGGACCTTGCCGCCGCCGGCGAGGAGCTCGATCCGAACTCCTCGGCCGCGCTCCTCGTCTGGGAGGACGTCTGGGCCACGAAGCTCCGCGACGCGATCGTGAACGCGGGTGGCGAGCTGCTCGACCTCGAGCGGCTCCCCGGCGAGGTCGTCGCTGCGGCCGTCGAATTCGCGAACGCCAACTCCTAGTCGAACGACCGTCGTCGAAAGGAGACCATCATGATGCGCAGGGGACCCGGGCTCGTCGGCATGGCCGCACGGACCGCCGTCGTCGCGGGCACTGCGACCGCGGTGTCCGGTCGCGTCGCACGCAGGCAGCAGCGGAAGTACGCGGGGCAGGATTCGGCCTACGTGGAACAGCAGGCCGCCGCCGCCCAGCAGGGGATGATGCAGGCGGCGCCGGCAGAGGACCCGACCACACAGATCGAGAAGCTCGCGCAGCTGCACGCGTCCGGGGCCCTGACCGACGAGGAGTTCTCGGCGGCGAAGGCCAAGGCGCTGGGTATCTGATCAGCTGTTCCCGCCGCCGACCGGATAATGGTTGGCTCGAATCGCCGCCGCACGCGGCGACAACGAGCGACTTCCCCCTGATCATCACGAGTCGTGCTCGATGACGTGGACCTCGCTCGCCGACATGGTCCGTCCGCCGACGAGGCGAACCCGAATCATCTGATTCGGATGATGCCCAGACCCCGGGAGGCGACGATCGTTCTTCGTGATGGGCTTGTGTCCGGGCACCACCGAGAGAGAGGACGACACATGGCAGAAAAGCAGCTCGTACTGTCCTTCTTCGCCGATGAACCGGCGGCGGAGACGGCGGCCACGACGCTCAAGGACTCCGGGGTCGCCTCAGGCGACGCGGTCGGGCTCCTCGTCGTCGACGCCGAAGGCAATCTCCAGCAGGAGAAGGTCGGCGCGCGAAGCTGGGGAGCGGGTGCAGGGATCGGCGCGTGCCTACTCGTGCTCGGTCCCGCGGCCCTCGGGGTCGGCATCATCGGCGGCACGGCCGCCGGCGGGCTGCACCACAAGGGGCTGAAGCTCGGCGATGAGGACAAGGCGCGGATCTCCTCCGCCCTCGGCGCCGGCAAGGCGGCGGTCGGCGTGCTGGCCAAGATCGACGAGGCGCCGGCGATCCGGGATCGGCTGACGGAGCTCGGCGGCGCGACCTCGAGCCACGATGTGGTCGATGAAGCGGCTCTGCAGGCGGCAGCAAAGGAGCCGACGGCCTAGCTAGCTATTCGGCAGGGGGCGGCCGGCATCCGTTACCCGGTGCCGGCCGCCCGACACACCTCGCCCAGCGGGAAGAGTGGCCGAGATCGCGGTCATCTGGGCGCTCACGGCGCACCCGGTGACATCCAAGAGGGCGGAGCAGATGGGTCGGATGTAGCCGCAGCATCCTGACATCCGAACCCAGGACTCGACCGCTCCGCCCGTTCAGTGCCTGTCGGGCGGAGCGCTACGCATCCGAGGCCGCCCGTGCGAGCGCAGCTCGTCGATCGCCGATCACCGTCCACAGCCGATCGCCAAGATGCGCGGCGGGCTGGCTAGACGCCCTCGAGGACCGGAACCCTCCCGGACTTCACCGCATCGAGGAAGGCCTGGTAGTCCTGTTCGTTCCGGTCGGCGTAACGGCTCGAGAAATCGGTGATCGATCTATCGAACGTGTCGCTCTTCCCGAGGTACTTCGCGATGGCTATCGGATCACCTGAGCGAGCGTGCGCCCGCGCGAGCGTCCACCCACAGATGCTCGCATACAGTGTGAGGCCGTCGGGTTCCATGGCCTCCACGTCACCCGAGCCCTTCATGTCGCGGAGCTGGCGCCAGTAGAAGTAGCGATCGGCCTCTACCCCCTTCGTCCAGCCGAGGTAGATGTCGCTCGCGGCCTGCATCAGCCGCTGCCCCTGAACGACGCGCTCGCCGTGCTGCTTGTATCGACTCCTGGCAAGGTGATCCTCCAGCACGGAGGCGGTCGCCTCCTTGACCTGAAGGAAGAGCGGGTCTTGCTCGTCGCGCCCCTGGAGCAGGACGATGAACGCCCGCGTGCCGACGCTGCCGACGCCGACGACCTTGCGCGCCATGTCGACGACCTCGAACCGTTCCAACAGGTGGCGCCGATCGTCTTGGAGCGTGGCGCGATACGCGCGGAACTGCTCGTGGACCACCTGCTCGATCTCGTCGGGAGAGATACCGTAGTATTCACCGAACTCCCGCATCGGTACGACGATCGGCGATTGGCTCACGATCCGGAAACGTCCGTCGACCATCTCGCCGAGCTTCGACAGCGCCTGGAGACTGTCCCGGGTCCGGGCCTTCTGGATCGCCTTCTCGCCTCGCTTCGCTTCCTTCGCGCCGCGCTTACCCTTCCCCTTCGCCGCGCTCCGCGCGGCCTCCAGGATCTCGTCCGCCGACAAGCGCGAGTGCCACACATCCATCGTTCTCATCTCCGCGAACCCCGCCATCGCCTCCCGGTACGCCCTCACGGACCGCATCGTGACGGCTTCGATGTCGCTGCCGGAGAACCCGTTGTTGCGTGCCGCGATCGTGAAGCTCGCCGCCATGCGTTTCACGTCGTACTCGAACGGACCGGGGAGGGTCTCGTCGAAGTCGTTGAGGTCGAACAGCAGCACGCGTTCGGGCGACGCGAAGACCCCGAAGTTCGACAGATGCGCATCGCCGCACAGCTGCACGCGCATGCCGGCGGTCGGCGTCCGGTCGAGGTCGGCCGCCATGATCTTGGCCGCGCCACGGTAGAAGGTGAACGGGGAGACCATCATCCGGCCATGGCGGACCGGCACCAGGTCAGGCTCGCGCGTGGTGTTCTGCGCCTCCAGCAACGCGACCGGGTCCGGCCGGTCGGCCGCGGGCTCCCATCCCGAGTGGGAATCGAAAGGGGTTCGCTCCCGAGCATCTTTGCCCCGCGCTCGTCGCTCGTCGACACTCGGATGTGAGATCTTCTTCGCCGCCACGACGCTACCTCCCGACCGGTCCACGATCGCTCAACCGATGGCTTCCACCAGCTCAACCGATGCCACCACCCGACGGACGGGACTTCATCATCTGGAAGGGATGAAAGTACGGCCGCCCGATCGATCACGGAGAACGTCTGTGCTCGGGTCGACGGGTGCGGAGCCAGTCCATGTAGGACATCGAGTCGGCCGCCCCGAGCTCAGGGTCATCGGGGAGGCGATCGTCGAAGACCAGCGCTGCCGCGGCGTCGATCGTGCCCCTCATCGCCCCGGGAGGACCCGTCGCCTCGAAGCCCAGCGTCCACCACTGCTCGTCGCCTACGGACACGTCGGTGAGTTCGACCGCGCACCACGCCGATTCGCTCCCGATCTGCGCCCGCTCGACCGGTACTCCGTCGGCCACGGAGAACAGGCGGATGCGCCTGATCTTGCGAACCCGGATCCAATCCTCTGACTCGGTGCCCTCGCCGAGCACCGGAGGCAGAGGGAAGGCCCATTTCTGCCAGGACTCGATCTCGCCCCGCACCCGTCCCGGAGCGTCGAGGACGCCCGCACTCCCTCGGGCGACCTTGAGATCGAGCTGGGCGCCGCCGCGGATCTTCACCGAAAGCCCCCGGACCTGCTCCCCCACCAGATAGACATCTTCGCGAGACTCGATGTCCCCCGCGAACGGCCCGAACCAGTCGATCATGGGGGTCGTCAGGGGGCCGGGGCGGATCCACCGGACCTCCAGCGTCGGGCCTTCGTCCACCGGACTCACCAACGACAATGCGCCCTCCTCCTCAGGGACCAGGGCAGCGACCCATCGCGAGGCAAGACGGTGCTTGCCCGAACGATCCACGGCGTCTCTCTCGGCTTGGACGACACCAGCCAATCTGAAGGTCGTTCCAGCAACAACATCCTGATGGGTTGAAATCCCGCGGGTCCCGATCCATCGGTTCCGGGGGTGGACTCCAGGCTCACTCGAGTGCCGGCGGGCTCGCGGCAGCGTGAGCACCACCTCGCGGACTATCCTTCGGCGGCAACAGGAACCGTTTCATCCTGCAGGGGTGATGCGAGGAACAAGGGTGGCCGGTTGTCATGCCACCAGCCGACCAGGGAGGGGTACCGACTGACGCGCACCAGCAAGCGCCAACTCCCCGTGCTCCAGGGGATCATGCCGATCGACCGTGCACAGATCGGGCCCGCCGTCGCGGCGGGCGTGACGCTGGCCGCTCTCGGGATCCCCGAGGTCATGGGGTACGCGAGGATCGCCGGCATGCCGGTGATCACGGGCCTCTACACCATCCTCATCCCGATCGCGGTCTTCGCGCTGCTCGGCTCCTCCCGACACCTGGTCGTCGGTGCCGACTCGGCGACGGCGGCCATCATGGCCGCGGGCCTCGCCGGACTCGCGAAAGCGGGTTCGGCCGACTACGTCGCGCTCGCCGGGATCCTCGCGATCTTGACCGCGGGGTTCCTCCTCATCGCCCGGATCGTCCGCCTGGGGTTCCTCGCGGATTTCCTGTCGCGGAGCGTCCTGATCGGGTTCCTCACCGGGGTGGGCATCCAGGTCGCGATGGGACAGGTCGCGGGGATGCTCGGGGTTCCGGGTGGCACCGGCGGCACCGTCCCGGCGTTCTTCGGGACGCTGGAGCAGATCCCCGACACGAGCCTGACTACGCTCGCCGTGTCCGTCTCGGTCCTCGTCATCATCCTGGGCCTCAAGGCGATCAACAAGAAGATCCCGGGGGCGCTGATCGCGGTCATCGGGATGATCTGGCTCAGCTATGCGTTCGACTGGCAGGCGCATGGGATCTCGGTGCTCGGGAAGGTTCCCGGCGGTCTGCCGAGCATCGCCTTGCCGAGCCCCGGCTGGAGCGAATGGCTGACGCTGATGCCGACCGCCGCGTCGCTGTTCCTCGTGATCCTGGCGCAGAGCGCGGCGACCTCGAGAGCGTACGCGGCGAAGTACGACGAGGCGTTCAGCGAGAACGTCGACCTCGTCGGCTTGTCGTTCGCGAACGTGGCAGCCGGATTCTCGGGCACGTTCGTCGTGAACGGGAGTCCGACGAAGACCCAGATGGTCGACAGCGCTGGTGGCCGCAGCCAGCTGTCCCAGCTCACGACCTCCGTAATCGTGTTGGTCGTCCTCCTGTACCTCACGAAACCCTTGCAGTACATGCCGAACGCGGTGCTCTCTGCGATCGTGTTCCTGATCGGTATCGAGCTCGTCGACATGGCCGGCATGCGCCGGGTCCTGCATCGGCGCACGGACGAGTTCGTCATCGCCGCCATCACGGCGACGGTCGTGGTCGTCGTCGGCGTCGAGCAGGGGATCCTGCTCGCGATCGTGATCTCGATCGTCGACCATCTCCGCCGGAGCTATCACCCGCACGACGCGTACGTCGTCCGCGCGGATTCGGGCCGACTCGCCGGCAAGACCGTGACCCTCTCCGATCCGCCGGCAGAGCTCGAACCCGGGCTGGTCGTCTACCGGTTCGGCGCGATCATGTACTACGCCAACGCCAACCGGTTCACCGAGGAGATCCGCGCCATCGTCAAGGGCAGCGACTCGCCTCCCTCGTGGCTCTGCATCGACGCCGAGGCGATCACCGACATCGACTACTCCGCGGGCGAGACGATGATCGGCGTGCACGCGATGATCGAGGAAGCGCGCCCGCGTCTGGTCTTCGCGGCGGTGGAGGACGCCGTCAAGGCCCAGCTGGATCGCTACGGCATCACCGAGCTCGTGGGCGAGGATGCCTTCTTCCCCTCGGTCGACGACGTGGTCGAGGCCTTCCGGGCTCGGACCGGAGCCGCCACCGGGTAGCTCCCCGCGAGGAGGCGATCGGGCGACGGCACGGGAGGAGCATGGACCAATCAGGAACCGTGACGCAGGGAGACGGAGCTCCGGAGCCGGCCCCGGGCAGCTCTCCGGCTGAGGTCGCCCCCCGCGAGCGCCGAGGGATCGGCATCCGCATCTTCTCGTCGGCGAGCGACGCACCGAGGGCCCGCCGACCCACCGACGTGGTGCTCCTGATCGTCGCCGTCCTCGCCGTGCTGATCCTCTCGATCCCGGCACCGGGACCCACGACGCTCGACACGGACATCACGAACCTCATCAAGGAGCTCCCGGGCTTGTTCGGCTGGTTCTGGGAGCTCGCCTGGGATCTGCTGATCATCTGGGCGGTCGTCCTCATGATCATGGCGCTCGCCGGGCACCGGCGGAAGCGGTTGCTGCTCGACGAGCTGCTCGCGGCGGGCCTGACCCTCGGTCTCGCCCTGCTCGTCGGGAAGCTGTCCGGGACCGATTGGTCGGACAGCTTCGCTTCCCTGATCGCGTCCAAGGGGCCACCGGTCTATCTGGCGGTTCGGTTGGCTATGGCGACCGCCGTCGTCGTGGTGGCGTCCCCCCATATGACGCACGCCCTCCGCTTCTTCGGGCGAGCCGTGATCGTGGCCGGGGCATTGGCAGGCATCGCGCTCGGCGTCACCCTCCCGATCGGCGTCGTGACGGGGTTCATCGTCGGACTCGGATCCGCCGCGATCGTGCACCTGCTGGTCGGTTCACCCGCCGGACGCCTGACCCTCGATCAGGTCGCCGCGGCCCTGGACGAGATCGGCGTGGAGGCGACCGATCTGCGGCAAGCGCCGCTCGAACCGCGGGGGGTCGCCCTCGCGACGGCCACCGCATCGGACGGACGAGCCCTACTGGTGAAGGTCTACGGACGCGACGCATGGGACGGTCAGCTGCTCGCGTCGACCTGGTCCGCGCTTTGGCACCGCGGCGAGTCGCCGCATCTCGGCGCCAGCCGGCTGCAGTTGGTCGAGCACGAGGCGTTCCTGACCCTGATGGCAGAACGGGGAGGTGTGCAGGTGATGCCCGTGGTGGCCGCCGGGACGGCCGCCGAGGGCGACGCGCTGCTCGTGAGCGAGGCGACCGCCAGCTCGTTCGACTCGATCGACCCGGCGGAGGTCGACGACGGGCTGCTGCGGGCCACCTGGGACATGGCCGAACGGCTCCACGGATTGGGATTGGCGCACGGACAGATCGACGGCATCCGACTTCGGGTCCGGCCGGATGGATCACCCGCGCTCACGGACTTCGGCAAGGCGACCATCGCAGCCACCCAGCCGGCGCTCATGACCGACCGCGCCCAGGTCCTGGTTACGACCGCCCTCGCGGTGGGCCAAGATCGGGCGATCGCCGCGGCCAGAGCCTCGCTCGGTGACGAAGCGTTCGCCGAGGTCCTCCCCTTCCTGCAACCGGCCGTCTTCGACCGAGTGACCATGCACGAGGTCAAGGACGAGGAATGGTCCCTGAAGGAACTGCGGACCGCCGCGGCCGAGGCCACCGGCATCGAACCGCCCAAGCTCGAGCGGATCCGGCGCGTCACCGTCCGGTCGGTGCTCACGGTGGTCCTGATCGCGGTCTTCGCCTACGCGATCATCGCGGCGCTCGCCGGTGTCGATCTGCAGCAGATCGTCGACGAGCTCCAGAGCGCGGACAAGACCTGGCTCTGGATCGCGCTCCTCGTCACGCCTGTCGTCCAGCTCTTCCAGGCGTTCTCGACGATCGGAGCGTCGCTCCATCCGGTGCGGTACGGGCCGGTCCTGATGCTCCAGTACGCGATCCAGTTCATCGCCCTCGCGGTACCGAGCTCGGCGGCGAGGATCGCGCTCGAGATCCGGTTCTTCCAGCGGGTCGGGATCGAGGTCGGGGGCGCCACCTCGATCGGACTGGTCGACAGCGTGAGCGGCTTCACGATCCAGATCCTGTTGATCGTCATCATCATGGTCTCTGGGCTCGCGGGCACCATCGACACGTCAGGCACCTCGTCCTCCGGATCCAGCAGCTCGTCCAGCGACTCCTCGAGCAACGTCTGGGTCCTCCTGGTCGTGTTGCTGGTGATCGCCGTCGATCGTCGGTCTCGCGGTCCCCAAGTACCGGACCAGGATCAAGGAAGCCTGGCCGCGCTACCGCTCGAAGCTCCGCGATCAGCGATCGGAGGCCGCCGTCGCGCTCCGCGTCCTTCGTCATCCGAAGAAGATCGCGCTGCTGTTCGGTGGCAACCTCACCGCCCAGGTGCTGCTCGCGATCATCCTCGGGATGTGCCTGAAGGCGTTCGGGCACAGCGCGACGCTCGCGCAGCTGATCCTCGTGAACACCTTCGTGAGCCTGTTCGCCGGGTTCATGCCGGTGCCCGGCGGGATGGGCGTGGCCGAGGCCGGCTACACGGCCGGTTTGGAGGCCATCGGGATCCCGAGCGCGGTTGCGATGTCGACCGCGATCGCGTTCCGGTTGGTGACGTTCTACCTCCCGCCGATCTGGGGCGGGTACGCCATGCGATGGCTCAGACGTCGCTCGTTCGTCTGAGGCGGCGGGCGCCCAACGCCGTGTGCATGTGCGGCGCGTTGGACGAGCACCCCACACGTCCGCGAAGATGGGAGGCGAAGTCGGTGGGCCACGGAACGCGTAGCATCGGTCCGGGAGACATGAGCCCGGGGTCTGGAGGTTCGTCGAGCCCATCTGGGGCATCGATGACGCGAGGGAGGCCGACATGGAGAAGAAGAACGAGGTCGATGAACTGGGTCCCGTCGATTGGATCGTGGTCGAGTTCCCCGGCAGCAAGTTCAACGGGGAGATCGCACCCGCTCTGACCGATCTCGTCAAGCGCGACCTGATCCGCATCCTGGATCTGCTCGTGCTGAAGAAGGACTCCGACGGCACGCTCGAGGCATTCGAGATCTCGGATCTCGACGAGGGCGAGCTCGGCGAGCTGCGATCGGACGAGTTGGAGCTGGCGATGCTGCTCAGCGAGGAAGACGTGCTCGCGATCGCGGCCGCGATCGAGCCCGGCAGTTCCGCCGGGGTGCTGGTGTGGGAGAACAAGTGGGCCGCGCCCTTCGGTGCGGCCGTTCGCCATGCAGGCGGCCAGCTCGTGGCCGGCGGCCGCATCCCCATCCAGGCGATGCTGGCCGCGGTCGAAGCCGACGCGGAATCAGGAGGAGAGTGAGATGCCACTAGCAGCGCGACGCATGCGCCGAGGCGGCGTGGTCGGCCCCGCACCCGTAGCCAGGACGGCCGCGACCGTCGGAACGGTCGCCGTGGTCGCCCACGGTGTGAACCGACGGACGGATCGCCGGGACGACCGGCGGGACGACCGCGGAGATCGCCGTTGACAACCTAGGTCGTCAGCACGACTCGAGGCGGGAGGGCGAAGGGCCGTCGAGAACGGCCGCGTCCACGCCTCACGATCGTGAGATGCACGACCCTACGATCAGGCCGAGCCGCTTCTGGTGGATCGCGGTTGTCCGCGGCGTGTTCTCGTTGATGCTCGGAGCTGCGGCCCTGTTCACGGAGAACGACCGCGCGATGCTCGCGAACTTCCTCGGCGTGTACTGGCTCCTGAGCGGGGTCTTGACGATCCGATGGGCGGTCACCGTGCGGTGGCTGCGAGGCTCGCGGATCGGGCTTGCGGCCGGTGGTGTGAGCGTCATCGCGGCCGCGATGGTGCTCCTCCGACAGCCGTTGGAAGACCTGATCTCCCTCGACGCGCTGATCGGCGTGTTGGGCGTCGCTGCCCTTCTCATGGGGTCCCTCCGCCTCCTCGGAGCGTTCGAGCTGGAGCGACGGACGGGAAGACGCTGGACGTTCGGAGGGCTCGCCCTCGGCTCGGTCGAGATCGTCCTCGGACTGATCCTGCTCTTCGCGCGAGGGGGAAACGCCCATGTGCTTACGGTCACGCTCGCTGTCTGGGGGCTGGTCGGAGGGAGCCTGCTCCTGATCGAGGGATTCCGGCTCCGACGGTTCGCACAGTTTGGTTCGCCCGGAGAGGTGGTTGGAACCGATCCTGACGGGTGATCCCTGCTACGGCGCAGGTTGCCCGCTCGGCCCGCTTTCGACGCCCGGCTGTCGCGTGCGACCCATCGACCGACGAGATCGTCTCACGGTGCACGGGTCGGGGACGTCACGGCTCGATACTCCCTGGGCTCGCTGCACTCGCTTTCATGCCGAAGGGACGATGTCCGTCACTCCTCGCCGCGAAAAGCTGTCGGCGAGGAGGCACCCCGTACCTCACCGCCTTCGGCCGATCACGGGAGGAGAACGTATGTTCCGTCGAGACCCAGAGCGCGTTGCCCGGCCTCATCGCGCGAAACACCTGTCGATGGCTCTCGGCCTCACGCTGGGCTTGGCGCTGAGCGCGTGCTCCTCCTCGGGGGAGTCGACGGGACCCACGGCCTCGACCGCGGTGACGGGATCAACGGCCTCGACCGCGGTGACGGGATCTGAGGCGCCCACGGGAGCGGCGTTGTGCCAAAGCGTCGACGATCTGCAGTCCAGCCTCGGAGCCTTGACCGATGTGAACATCGTCAACGATGGGGTGGACGCTCTCACCCAGCCGCTCGATGCCGTCAAGAGCTCGCTCGCCGATATCCAACAAGCGGCCGACGCCACGTTCTCGTCCGACGTCAGCGCCGTCCAGGCATCCGTGAGTGACCTGGAGGACATCATCCAGCAGGCGCAGGATGGGGCGACCGTTCAAGGAGTGGCATCGGACACCGCAACAGCTCTGGCATCGCTGTCGAGCGCGATCCAAGGACTGGTCACGACCGCGCAGGACCAGAACTGCGATGTGTCCTAGGCTTCGGCTTCCCAAGACCTCCACACTCGCCCTCGCGAGTTGCAGGCCTCACATGTCGGACGGCTCGTCTCCCCCCATGACCTCGAGTTCGGTCGCGAGCTCGGCGAGCCCGAGCGCGCGGACGATCTTGCCCGCCGCCGACGCCACACGCGCGGTTCCAACGATCGGCGCGATCGCGAGGAACACGTCTCGGACCTGGTCCGCGTCGACGTCCGCCTCCTCCGCCGCGCCTAGGTTCAACAGGTACGAGGCCGGCGGCGCATCCACCGCGACCAGCGCGGCGATGCGCACGAGCATCAACGATCGTGCATCGAGGTTCGATGCCTCGATCGAGGCAGCGGTCATGGTCGTCAGGAGATCCAGGACCGGTGTCTCAGGGGATCCTTGGCTCATCTCTTCGCTCCTTCCGTCGGTGGCTCACGATCTGCGGTCACTCACAACTCGCTGAGCGTTCCTCTCGTGCTTCATCTACGGGGAGAGCCTCCTCGGTGCCCTCGGTCATCGGGCACGAAGAGGAACCCTCTCGTGCGCGGCCTCGTTGGCCATGACATCCCTATCCGGGTTCGCCGACGGCCTCGAGGGGCCCGAGCAGCTCGGAGCGTTGCTCAGGCCCCGCGGCCACCTCCAGGGTCTCGCCGTACGACGTCACCATCGTCGCGATCGCAAAGCCGTCCCCGAGGCGGTGCAGCTTCTTCCGTTCCTCTGGGTCGGGATCCCGCAGCGACACGCCGACGACCTGGGCCAGATCCTCGTTCCACGCGGCTGGGCTGCCGCGCCACGCGAAGACGTCGGAGACCCAGACCGCGTGACCCCGCGTCCACCGCTTCTTGCCGGGCCGGCGAACCCGCACAGGGATGTCGCCGTACCGACCCGTGAGGCCTCGGTACCGGAAGACGAGCACCGAGATCCCGAGGGCACAGAGCCACAGCGGAACCCCGAGCAACGCGAGGATCGCCCAGATCATCGTCGCCCTCCCCTACGGCTTGTAGTTGCTGAACGCGCCACCGACCCGGTCGTAGGTGTTCGCCAGCTCGTCCTGCGTGATCAGGGCGTCCCCGTCGTCCGGCGTAAGGACGAGGTCCTTGTCGAGCACGACGGTCCGGAAGCTCCAGCCCTCCGCCGGCTTCAGACGGCTCCCGAGGTCCCTCAGGCTCTCGTAGGTCTGGTTCGGGTCGACGATGAGACTCGCCGACTTCATGCACCACGAGTTGCCCTCCGGGTCGTCGAGGAGGAACGCCGGCGAGCCCGCATCGATGCCGAACTGCGTATCGCGCTTGACGCCGATCACCTTGTAGGCGACGGCCTCGTGCTTGCGCATCTCCTTGGGCACGTGCAGCCAGGTCACCCATCGCGCCTTCAGGCCGTTGAAGTCGCGCTCCTTCCCGGCCATCACCTCGAGCCAGTCCAGGGTCCAGAGCCTCGGACCGTTCTTGAACGCGCCCATGGCGTCGTACTCCTTCGTGAGGGTCTCGATGTCCACCCCGTCGAGGATCTCCTGGGGGGATGTGTCGCCGGTGCCGTCGGGGTCGTTCAGCCCGACGGTGTTGTAGACGCCGCCGATCAGGTGGATCGGGCTTCCCCCGATGATGAAGATCTCCGTGTACCGTTGACCACGGATGCCCTCGAAGCGCATCTTCTCCGCGCCGACGTCATCCTTCGGCAGCTTCGCGTGAAGTTTCATGTTCCGCTCTCCTTCCGTATCTCGTCAGGGCAAGAAGTTCGACGAGCCGTCGCCCACCCAATCGAACGTGTTCTCGAACTCATCCTGGAAGACCTGGGACGTGACGCCAGCCTTGCCGGGTGCGATGACCAGGTCCCGGTCCAACACCAGCGTGCGGAACGTCCAACCGGTGGGAAGCTTCTCGTACCTCTGGTCCAGGGCGGCGAGCGAATCGATCGTCTGACCGTAGCTGTCCCTGTACGCCTTCATGACCCAGGGCCCCTCGTCGTTGTCGATGATGAACGCCTGCGTGCCCGCGCGGAACGTCAGCTCGGACTTCTTCTCGACCGGGGTCTTCCGATACGTGAGGAACCCCGGCTTCTTCGGATCAGCTCCCTTGGGGATGACCCCGACACCCATCCAGTAGCCCTTGAGTCCGTCGAATTCACGAACGGGACCGACCGGCACCGTCAGATGGTCGTACACCCAGAACCTCGGCTTGTTGAGGTACACGGCGAGGACGTTGAACTGCTTCTTGTAGCCTGCGAGGTCCAGCTTGTTCACGAGCTCGTCGGGGCAGCAGTTGAGCGCGTTCTCGGCGTTGTTCAGCCCGGTGGTGTTGTAGATGGCCGCCCGCAGGTTCTTGGTGATGGCGTTGCCCCCGATCAGGAAGAGCTCGCAGAATCGGAGCCCTCGCACGTTGTCGAATTCCTTCTTGGTCGTGCTGGCGCCTTCGTCCGGCACCTTCTTCCTGAGCAATCCCATGTCGTTCCCTCTCCTCCGAGCGCCGTCATCTCTCGGTCGGCGTCACCTTCATGGCACCTTCTTCACCGGTGGCAGCTGATAGGCACCCTCGAGAACTGCATCCGACGGCCAATAGATGCGGACGGTGAGGCTGAACGGACCGCTCGCGGGTGCGGGGAGCCAGTTCGATTCCCTCTTCTCACCTGGCGACGCGGCCTGGATGTAGACATCGAGGGAGCCATCGTCGTTGTACAGCAGCGGCATCCACGGTGCCACGTTGTAGCGATCGATGGCGTTCGGCACGTAGTAGCCCTGGGGGTCGTACATCGACACCGACCAGGTCGCGTTTGCGGGCGGCAGCTGACCATCGTCGAGATGCAAGACGTAGCGGTTCGCACCGTCAAGCGCCTTGCCATCGCCGTCCTCGAACGCGGTCGGATAGACCACGTCCTGGCGCCAGATGCCACCGAGCCCGATCAGCGCGATGCCGGCACGCGTCTTGTAGTCGGTGCCGTAGTCGGCGAAGTTCTCCGGGATCACGAGCCAGCCGTTCTCGGTCTTCAGCTTCTTGAGGGCCTTCTGCAGGATGCCGAACGTGCCCATCGCACGCTGCAGACCCTTCGCGGTATGGCCATCGACCGCGGAGATGTCGAAGTCCTTCCCGGGCTCGATGCCGACCGACCGGAGGGTCTTCACCATCTTGGCGTCTGCGGGCGCGGGCGGGTTGTCCTTCATCAACCGCGCGAGCCGGCCGAAGAATGCACCGGCGTCCATCTTCTGCACGCGCTCGAGGGGCGGAGCCGTGTCGGTCTCGGCGGCCGTCGCCGGAACCTCGGCCGGCGGGCTCCAGGACTCGCCCCGTGCGCTGAGCGGGGTGAGCGTGTACCGCTTCTGCAACGCGGCCACTGCCGCGCACTCGTCGGGCCCGTCCGCCTGCATCTGCCCGTTGACCCAGACGTAACGCGTCGGGGACCGGTACGTCTCGGTGACGTCGGGGGGCGGCGTGCCTTTCCAGCCGGGACCGGCGATCAGGAAGTGGGCGGCGGCCGTACCGGTCGTGCGTTTCCCGATCGACGCGAAGACGTTGCTCCACATGTCGAAGAGCGCGATGACGTAGTAGCGGCCCCCCGCATCCGGCACCGAGAGCACGAGCGGCTCCTCGTCGAGATCGGCCCAGGCCACGGCGAAGAGCGTGTCGAGCCCGGTCCGCGCCACCGCCCGGAACGAGGCGTCGGGGTAGTGCGTCATGACCGAGAACTGGTTCGCAGGGGCGGTGATCTCCCCGACTTCGGCTGCGGCCGCCGCTTCCCTCGTGAGGTCCATCATCACGAGCGGGAAGCCGTACACGTACGCCTTCGCGCCACGCAGCCACGGCAGCAGCCAGAACCCGGTCATCGGGCGCGCTTCTTCAGTGGCGGCGGGGTCCACGAACCATCGAGGATCGAGGGCGGTGTGTCCTGTGGCCAGTAGAGCCGGAGCATGGGGATGAACTTGCCCTCGGGGGCGGGCAGCCAGTTCGCCTCTTTGTCCGGGCCTGGTGAGTCGGCCTGGAGATAGAGGTCGACGGACCCGTCCTCGTTTTCGACGAACGTGTCGCGCTGGCTCAGGCTGTAGCGGTCGATCGGGTTCGGCACGAAGAAGAAGTCGGTGTCGTACATCGTGAGGGACCAGAACCCCTTGACCGGCGGTAGCTGTCCCTTCTCGAACCGCATCACGTAGGCGTGCTTCGACCCGTCGTAGTGGTCGCCGTCGACGTCCTTCTCCGAGAAGGGGTACATCGCGTCCTCGGGGAAGTTCAGCCCCGGCCCGATCAAGGTGACCATGGCACGCTGCTCGTAGTCCGTGCCGTACTGGCCGGCGTCGCTGGTCCAGTAGAGCCAGCCGTTGACGGGCTTCTTCTCCTTCAGGTCACGGACCAGCTCCAGAAGCGCGAGCTTCGGCTCGAGCTTGTGACCGAGGTGCGGCAGCTCGTGGTGATCGAACGGCTTCCCGGGCACGATCCCGATCTCCGCCATCCGCGAGACGATCTCCGCGTCCTCGCGCTTAGGCGGGTTCGTCTCCAGGAGCCGGGAGAGGTAGTCGAAGAAGTCCCCCAGCGGCAGGTCGTTGACCTGCTTGCGGACCTCCTTCTCCATGTCGAACGTGTCGTCGACGACGCCGGTGGGTGGCGTGTAGGACGTCCCGTATGCGCTGAGCGGAACGGACGAGAACCCGTCCTGCACGGCGTGGACCGCGTCGTAGTCCTCCGGCGTGCCCTCGCAGTAGACCCGCCCGAGGATCCACACGAGGGCCGTCGGCGACTCGACGTGCGTCGGTTCGTCGGGCAACGTGCCCGACCACCCCGGTCCGGTGATCACGTACTCCTGAGCACCGCCGCCTGTGGCCCGGGAGCCGGCCACGAAGAAGACCTCGTTGAAGCCGCTCAACATGGGCATGATGTAGAAGCGGTCCCCCATGTCGGGGATCGAGAACACCCACGGCTCGTCCGACACGTCGAGCCAGACCATCGTGTACACGGTGTCGGCGTTCGGGGCAGCGGCGCCGTGATCGTCGACGGCTGGGTACTTCCGCAACTTGACCAACTGCCCCATGGGGGCGTGCGCGTCGTCTGGCTCCCGGACGTTCGTCTCGTGCTTCCTCGTCATGTCCAACGTGACGAGCGGGTAGCCGTAGAGGTACGCCTCGCGAACGATCTTGTGCTTCTCCATGACGACCTCCCGTCAGCGACTCCGGCTAGCGATCCCTCTCCACCGACCGACCCGGCTCCGGTCAAGGCAAGCCTCTCGATCTCCTCGTTGCTCACCTACTTCTGACCTTCGTTGAGCGCGTGTCCGGGCTCCTCCGACGCCATCGCTCCGTCCGGTCCGAACCGGACGGGCGGAGCGGCAGCGCCTCGAGGCGATGGCGGTCACGGCAGCTCGCTACATCTGGTCGGACTTCTCCATGTCGCGCCCGTGCGCCGTGAGCGCCCAGATGATCGCGAAGTCCATCGAGATGAGGATGATGCCCCAGACCGGGTAGACGGGCAGCCACACGAAGGCGGAGATGGCGCTGATCGTCGCAGCGATCACCCCGACCGTCCGAGCGAGGACGTTGCCCATGAACACGCCGAACCCCGACAGGAGCACGATCGTGCCGATGATGAGGTGCCACCATCCCCACGACTCGGCGCTGGTCTGGAAGATGGCATCCGTGGCCGGAAACGACTCGGGATTGATGAGCGCAGCCAGGCCCGCGATGATCCCGAACGAACCACCCAGGATCAAGACGAAACCCGCGAAGGCGATCCAGCCGACGGCCGCACCACTTGGTTCCCTGCTCGACATACGAGCCTCCCTCCTCCAAGGCGGCAGTCGCGCCATAGCTCGCCACGCCGCCCGACTCACCGACCGCGTCGTGGCGGTCTCACCCCATTCGAGCGCGGGAGAGCCCATGCGGCATCATCCGGGCGGGATGAAAGCACGAACTGGCGGCATGAAGACCATCGAGACCCCCTCGGTTTCATGCGGAACGGTGGATGTGGCTCCCCAACGCCGGTCGCATGGTTGGCACTGAGGCGCGGTTCGATGCTGCGCCGATGCGGAACGAGGGAGCCGAAGAGAGGAGCAACGAGAACGAGCTCCCAGAGCATGATGCGGTGGGCGAGATCCGCCCGATACGGCTCCACGAAGGAGGACGAGATGGCTGAAGATCCCTCGAAGCAGAAGGTGGAAGGGGAACTCGAAGAGATCGAGGCGATGTTCGTGCAGACGGCGTCGGAGGCCGCGGTCGAAGACGGGGTGCTCACGCTGCACGACGCGTCGCGTTCGACGCTCTATTTCTCCGATCGCCCCGAGCGCGTGGTCGGCCACGTCACGTCGGAGATGTTCGTCGACCTGTGGGACGAAGGAGAGAACAGCTTCGCCGAGAACCCCCCGAATGCCGTGCTCGCGTTCCTGGAACCGGGCGCCGACGTGCCGGATGACGTCGTGACCGTGATCCGGAACCCGCGGATGGAGGGCGCGTCGCTGTCGTACGACATCGAGGTGCTGGAGGGGAAGATGCCGGCACACGCGAAGGGTGGCGTCACGCTGTTCATCGATCCGTTCGGCAGGCCGCTCTCGCCGGTCTCGGCCGCCGGTGTCCATCGCCGTCGCCGCCGTCGCGGGCGACGCGGGATCTAGGCCCGCCTCTCCCCCACCCTCCAGCTCGTCAACCTGCGGAGACCTGCCGCTCTGGCGGCCCTCCGCAGGTCGGGTGGCGGATCGCTCTGGCGTCGGGTCGGAGATGCCGGTCGTGTCATAGATGTTCGCGACGGCGTTCTCCTTGGTCGTTCCCGCGATCAGGCCCGCCTCGCAGAAGCGATAGGCGCGCATGTCCTCGAGGCGGATCTATCTGGAATGGACCGTGCGCGACTCATTGAAACCCAGACGTCCGTTCAGGAGCGCAGAGCCACGCCGCCCACCACACCGCTCAGGTGAAGGCGACCGAAGGCATCTAGCCTGGCGTTTTCATCCCATCGGCACGATGCCACGCCCTGGCGGCGAGCGTCCAATGCATGTGTCACAGACGATACGACCGAAAAGGAGGCTCTGTGATGATCGCAGCGAACGGTTACTGGCTTTGGTGGACCATCGCGTTGTGCATCTGGGTCGCGCTGGCGTTCTGGCCGGCTCGGGTCGCGGGACGCAAGGGACACAGCTTCTTCGGCTACTTCCTCTTCAGCCTGGTGTTCTTCCCGCTGGCGCTGCTGATGGCGTACCTGGCCCAGGACCGCAGCGTCCCGGCGTCGATCTAACCAAGGGATGACCGACGGGACCGCCGCTAGCATCGTCGCGAGACCCTGGAAGCACCGCACAACCCGGGAGATCCCCGGGTTGCTGCGCGTCCGGAGGCCATCCGCCGTGCGATCCGCGCGCACAGCGATCGTCGACGGTGTGCGGGCCTGGGAAACGAGCTGCGGAACACAGGGAGTGCGAGACGATCCACGGGAAGGACGGCGGAGCTAGGCGCTCGTGCCCTCCGAGCCGTGGCAATGCTTCCATTTGCGACCGGAGCCACACGTACACGGGTCGTTCCGACCGCGCTTCGCATCCTCGACGGCATAGACGTCGAGGAGCTCCGAGGGGGCCCGCCCCGCCGCGAGCCGCTCGGACATCATCCGCATCGTCGGGTCGATGTGGTGGAAGAACGCCTTGAAGCTCGGGCAGAGGTAGTTGAGACCGGGCTCGCCGTACGGGTCCTCCGTGAATCGGTCCTTGGGGCACCCGCCGTGGCAGGCGAACCGCACGTCGCATTCCCGACAGTACCGGGGGAGCGTGTCCCGCTTGTCGAGCCCGAACCGCCGCTGCTGCGGGAGCACGATCAGCTCGAGCATGTGCTTGTCCTTGATGTTGCCGAGCTTGTAGGCGGGCTCGACGAAGTGATCGCACGAGTAGAGGTCGCCGGTGTGCTCCAGCGCGAGCGCCAGCCCGCAGGTCTCCGAGTGCACGCAGAGACCCGGCGGCTCGCCGTGCCAGTTGGCCAGGGCCACGTCGAACATCTGGACGTAGACCTCGCCGACGTCGCGACGGACCCATTCCTCGAATACGTCGATCAGGAACCGGCCGTAGCCCCCCGGTGAGATCGAGCGCTCGGTGAGCAGGTTCCCCTCCTGCCGGTAGAGGGGTCGTCCCTTCACGCCCTCGCCCCATCCCTCGTTGGCGACCGGGAACGTCTCGGGGGTCGCGCGCTCGACGATCGGGATGAACTGCATGAACCGGGCGTCGCACTCGTCGCGCAGGAACCGGTAGATCTCGCGCCCGCGACGCTCGTTGGCCGCGTGGATCGTGGTGAGCGCGTTCCACTCGACGCCACGCGCGCGGAGATGAGCGAGCCCGGCCATGACGCGGTCGAAGCTTCCCTTCCCGCCCTTGTCGACGCGGTACCTGTCATGGATCTCCTTGGGACCGTCGATCGAGACCCCGACGAGGACACCCTGCTCCCTGAAGAACGCCGCCCATTCATCGTCGATCAGCGTCGCGTTCGTCTGGATCGTGTACGCGATCCGCTGATGCGGCATCCGATGCTTCTCGGCGAGCTCGACCGACCGTCGGAAGAAGTCGAGGCCCATCATCGTCGGCTCGCCTCCCTGCCAGGCGACGGTGACCTCGGGCGATCCCGCGTGCGCCTCGATCAACTGCCGCAAGTAGGTCTCGAGCAGCTCGTCGGCCATGCGGAAGCGGCTGCCCGGATACAGCATCTCCTTGGACAGGAAGAAGCAGTACTCGCAGTCCAGGTTGCAGATGGCGCCGGTGGGCTTGGCGAGCAGATGGAACGCCGGCGGAGCGTCGGGAACGGTCAAGATCGGGTCTTGGGTCGTCGCCATCGTCGCTTCATGGTAGCCGCGCGATCTCAGAGCCCGTCAAGCGAGAGGGCCCGCCGAGCGGGCCCTCTCGCCGAACCGGTCTGCCGACCTGATTACGTCGCGGTGACGTCGCGACCGTGCGCCGTCAGCGCCCAGATCACCGCGATGTCGATCGCGATGATCGCGATCGCCGACACCGGCGCGAACGGCAGCCACGCGAACGCGGCAGCAGCGCTGATGATGGCGATGATGACGCCGACCGTCCGGCCCCACACGGCCCCGCGGAAGATCGCGAACCCGGCGAAGAAGACGATGATCCCCCCGATCAGGTGGATCCAGCCCCACGCGTCGCTCGAGAGCTTGAAGACGTAGTTCTCGCTGACGACGTAGGCGTCCGGATCCACGACTTCGGCGAGCCCCGAGATCGCGTGGAAGATGCCCAGGATGATCATCATCAGGCCGGCGAACGTGGCCCAACCTGCGGCCCAGTAGCTCGGCTGCTTCTCCATGGACATGCGTCGTCCCCCTTTCGCCATCGGCTGCCACCGATGGCATCAAGCGAAACTCCCTTGCGGAAGTCTCACCGCTCGACCTGCGCGAGTCAAAGACCCTCAGATACCCAGGATCTGCTTCTTCTTCGCCTGGAACTCCTCCTCGGTGATGAGGCCCTGATCCTTCATGTCTGCGAGCTGCTGGATCTCGGACATATCGTCCTGCTGAGCGGCTGCGGCATCCGGTGCGGCGTCGGCTGATGGAGTGGCGCCCGGCGATGGTGCGGGTGGCTCCGACATCCGCCTGGACGTTCTCCGCGCGGTCCGCCTCGCTACCCTTCGTGCCGGCGTCATCGAGCGTGCCTCCCTTTCGATCCGAACGATCGGTCGGTCACGACCCCGATCCCGTGGCCGCGAGCGCGGGCCTCGTGAACCCGAGCGCGATCAGCTGTACCGGTCCGATGGTCATCTCGTTCCTCCCTCCATCACGCATCCGCCTGTTGGAGCGCCCGCGAGAAGAACTCGAGCGCCGCCTTCGTCTTTGTTTGCTGCTCTCCCGTCAGGTCCACCCCCCGGGACAGCAGGAACGCCTTCATCTCGGCCGCAACCTGGAAGGCCTCCCCCGGCATCGTCTTCGTCGAGAGCTCGACGATCTCCGAACCGTCGGGATACATCCAGAGCTCACCCACCAACCGGCGACCGAACCCCTCGGGCTTCATCTTCAGCTTGAGGATCGCGATGGGCCCGAGCACGGAGAGCGAGTTGATGTCCAGCCCCTCGGGAGCTTGCTCGGCGTAGAAGCCCCGCTGGCCTCTCGAGAAGAGCTTGCCGATCGGGCGCATCCCGGCGGCAGCCTCCTTGATCACCGCGTTGTCCGCGGCTCCCTTGAACGACGCCGAGCACACGAAGCCACCGGGCATCGCGTCCACCTCGACGTTGAACCCCGCCGAGCGACGGAGCTCCTCAGGGAGGTCCGAGGGCACCACGGGTCGGAGCTTGACGACGGTGTCGCCCATCTCGCCCTGTCGACGACGTGCCCGAACCACCACGCCGTGCGCGTTCAGCGTCAGCTCGGGCGTGTCGAAGAAGAACACCTGCCGCACCTGCGCGTCCAACGGATCGACGCCGAGCGCCGCGGCGGTGACCGATCGGGCGTTCTCGGGCAGGGTGAGCTTCAGCTCAACACTGTCGGCGTCTCGAGTGAGCTCGAGCATGCGCTGCAACTGCTCCCCCGAAAGGGTGGTAGGGGTCTCCATCATCTGCCCACGCATCGGGTCGCCGGCACGCAGACATGGTCGGACCAGATCAGGTCCAGGGTCATCGTCCGATGGGGATGATTCCTCCCTGCCCGGCAGCCCGTCGCCCCTCGGGCTCGCTGTTTCGTCCCCGAGCAACTTCCCGCGGCCGCAGGCGATAGGATTCCGCACCATGGTGGAGACGGCGGAGCACGTGAACATCCTGCGACTGCCTCACCCCGCGCCCCCCCTGGAGATCGCCGAAGCGAAGCTCCTTCGGCCCCCGACTCGCCCTGGAACCGTTCACCGACCCGTCCTCGTGGATCGGCTCACCGCCTCCCCGACGCCTTCCCTGATCGCGATCGTCGCCCCCGCTGGGTATGGCAAGACGACACTGCTGTCGGACTGGGCGGACCGGGACGGGAGGCCGTTCGCCTGGGTTTCCGTGGATGAGGGCGACGCCGATCCCGTGGTGTTCCTCTCTCACGTGGCCGTGGCCTTGGACCGCGTGCAGGAGCTCGATGCCGACGTGTTCGAGGCGATCGCCTCTCCCGGCGCTGCCAACCCAGGCCGAGCGGTTCGCCGTCTAGGCGCGTCGGTCTCGACGAGGGCGCACGCGTTCGTCCTGGTCCTCGACGAGCTCGACCGGGCGCACGAGCCGTTGTGCATGGACGCCGTCGCCTCACTCGCTCGGTGCCTCCCGGAAGGCTCCGCCATCGCAATCGCCGCACGGACGGTGCCCGAGATCGGCCTCCCGCGGTTCCGCGCCGACGGCCGCCTCCTCGAGATCGGCGTCGACGACCTGTCCCTGGACGCCGTGGCAGCCCGCCAGCTCCTGCAGGGGGCGGGCTTCCGCACGACGAAAGCCGAGGCGCAACAGCTCATCGAGGCGACCGAGGGCTGGCCCGTCGGTCTGTACCTGGCGGGGCTGTCGCGCCAGCGACAGGTGCGATCCGGGCTCCCGCCGATCCGTTTCACGGGCGAGGACCGGTTCATCGTCGACTACATCCGCTCCGAGGTGTTGGGGCACTTGTCCAAGGAGCGGCAGCGATTCCTGACGCGAACCTCGATCCTCGAGCGCCTGAATGGCCCGCTCTGCGATGCCGTCCTCGAACGCTCCGGATCGGCACGAACCCTCGAGTCGATCGAACGCCGCAACCTGCTCGTCGTCCCGCTCGACCGGGAACGCGAATGGTATCGCTACCAGCTGCTGTTCCGAGACGTCCTCACCTCCGAGTTGCGCCACCGCGAGCCCGACCTCGTGCCCGAGCTGCACCGGAGGGCGGCGGACTGGTTCGAGTCGATCGGCCTGCTGGAAGATGCGATGAAGCACGCCCATGCGGCAGGGGACCTGAGCCGTGCCGCCAAGCTCCTGCAACGCCAGCTGCTCTCCGCGTATCGCGGCGGACGGATCACCACGATGCGTACCTGGTTGGCGCGGCTCGGCGATGAGGCCGAGCGCGATCAGGGTCTGGCGATCGCGTGGGCCTGGGTGTCCGCCCTGACCGGAAACCCCACAGAGGCGGATCACTGGCTCGATGTCGCGGAGCGAAGGCGCCCTTCGGGACCGTCCTTGCACGGAACGGCTTCGTTGCGGTCCTCGCTCGCGTTCGTCCGGGCGATCATGGCAAGGAACGGACCGGATGCGATGCTGCGTGACGCCGAGGTCGCCGTCAGTGAGGAGCCGGAGACCAGCCCGTTCCGGTCGGCCGCTCTCGGCTTCGTCGGGCTCGCCGCCTTGCTCGGGGGCGACGCCGATCGAGCGGACGCCATCTTCGGCGAGTCGGCGGAGGTGGGCGAACGGGTCGGTGCCTTCCCGGCCGTTTCGGTCGCCCTCGCCGAGCGATCGCTGATCGCGACGGCGCGAGGTGATCGGGAGCAGGCCGATGCCTTCTCGGGACGGGCGCTCGAGATCGTTCGGACCGCCCACCTGTCCGAACACATCACCAGCGGCCCGGCCTACGCGGCAGCGGCCCTCGCTGCCTTGCGAGCCGAGGACCGCGAACGCGCGCAGGAGCACGTGACCGCCGCCCATCGGCTGCGGCCGATCCTCTCGTATGGGTTCCCCTCGATCTCGGTTCAGACCCGGCTGGAACTCGCGCGCGTTGAGGTCGGCCTGTCCGACGCTGCGGGCGCTCGGACGCTCCTGTCCGAGATCGGCGAGATCCTTGCGCACCGGCCCGATCTCGGGGTCCTCGTGGAACAGGTTCGCGAGTTCCGTGCACACGTGGGGACGATCCGATCCGGCCGATCACCCGGTCCCTCGACGCTCACCGCCGCCGAGCTCCGAGTGTTGAATCTCCTGCCCACCTACCTGTCGTTCCGCGAGATCGGAGCGCGCCTGTTCGTCTCGCCGAACACCGTGAAATCGCAGGCGATCTCGATCTACCGCAAGCTCGGCGTCTCCTCGCGGTCGGAGGCCGTCCAGACCTCACGTCGGGTGGGCCTACTGGAGCCCTAGGACGAAGGCAGGGATCCACCAGCCAGCCACGCGACGACCCGCTCCCAGGCTTTCATCCGGTCGGGACGATGCCGCCGGACCCGGGGTGTGAGGGAATGAAGCGAAAGGTTCGCCATCCACGCGAAGCGAGGAAGGACGACCTGATGATGCCGCATCGAGACACCCTCCGGAGCCTGGCCATGAACGACGAGCGATTCATCGAACGCGGGCTGTCGATCGATCTCACCGACATCGACAGCTCGGGCCTCGACCCCAAGATGCACGCGGTGGCCCGCCTGGGCGCACTGATCGCATTGGACGCCGCGCCCGCCTCGTACCAGTGGAACACCTCGATGGCGCTCGCCTCCGGAGTGACGGTCGACGAGATCGTCGGCGCGCTGATCGCCGTCGCACCGATAGTTGGGGTAGCGAGGGTCGTCTCGGCCGCGCAGGAGATCGCCCTCGCGATCGGGTACGACATCGACGCGGACCTCGAGGCCGTCGATCCCTTGAGCGCTTAGCACCACTGTCTCTGGTCTCGCGCCCCAAGGCGGATCAGCGGGACTCGATCCGCTCCTCCACGAGCAGATCCTCGAGGCGAGCTCGGGCGAAGCGCCATGAGATGGTCGCGACGAACTCCTGGACCCTCGCCCCTCGGAGGTGCGTGATCTCATCGTGCGCCACCAGATGGATCGTGTCGTTGTCGGCGCGGTCACCGAACTCGGTCGTCAACCATCCGACCACCTGCTCGAGACGCCTGGACTCACGCGGCGTCGTTCGTGGCGTCGCAACCACGCTGCCTCACCCCCTTCCATCCGTCACCCCGGCACGAGTCACACCGCTCCAGGCCGCCAGGTTCGTCCGAGGATCGTCGACCGACATCATCCCTTCGGGATGAACCGTCCGCCCGGCGACGCGGACTCGCCCCGGCCTGACACGAACATGCCGAGCGAGAAAGGGGCCGGAACGTCAGATGGACAGGCTGATGCGGATCGATCGCCGGAGGAATGCGAGCCAGGTCCCGATGACCCCGCCCCCCTATCGAGACCGCGATCCCGGCGTTGAACAGGAGCTCCTTCGCGTGCTCACCAACATCGTTACCGCGTTCAGTTCACAGAGTGACGATCGCGAGATCTGGATCGGGCGCGCCGGTCAGCGACGACCGCCTGTCAGCCTCCCTGTTCGGCCATCTTGGCCTGCGCATCCGCGAGCGCGCCCTTGAGCGCCTCGACATGGCGACCCTCCGCTTCGCCGACCACCTTCTTGATCGCACGCGTCACGGCAGGCTCGATCGTGTCGCGCATGGTCGTGCTTGTACGCGACGATGAGACCGGCCCCGCCGATGGGGATCGTCTTGCCGGCCTCCTCCTCGATCTTGCTGCCGGTCTTCTTGTGCAACACCTTCCCCGCACCTGCACCGATCACCGCTCCGACCGCGGTCGCCGCCAGCAGCGGAGGCGCGAACAAACCGACCACGAGCCCGACGGCGCCGAGTCCCTCCGCGCCCTCTTTGACCATGTGGTCGGTCTGCTCGACCGACAGGTTGCCCTCGAGGTCCTTGCTCACCACGACGGCACCCATGATCTCCGCACCGCAGTTCAGGACGGCCTCGTAGTCCTCCTTGGCGGCATCCGCCGACAGGTAGCCGCCGATCAGTACGTCCGTAGGCTCATTCGCCATGTGATGTCCTCCCGGTCCTAGCCCGACAGGCTGTGCGCTGCGTGTCCGCGCAGCGATTCTGTGTGCAGGTCGAGTTCGTCCTGATCCGATAGGTGCGGCTTGATGTCGAACACGACCTTCTTCACCGTGCCGGTGAACGCGAACGGCTTCCGATCCTCGTAGGCGAGGTCCACGACACCGCCGTTGTCGCGTCCGATGTCCATCCCCGCGTATGCCGAGAACCTGATCGGCACGGTGTGATCCATCCGCCCCTTCCCGACCGGGCGGTCGTCGATGAACAGCGTCACCTCGCCGCCAGTCGCGGGCTTCGCCTCGTCGGCGGCGAACTCCATGCGAACAGAGACCTCGCCGGTCGGCAGATCCTCCTCCGCCACCTGTTTGAACACGAAGACGCCCATCATCGAGTAGGTGTGGGTGAGTTTCCCGTCCTTCACGTAGAGCGTGAACCCGCCGAGGTGGTCCGACTCCGCGACGATCACGCCTTCCGCACCACCTTCCGGCACGACGAGGTCGGCCCTGATCGCGTACGAGTGGTTGTAGATCCGGGGGATCATGCCCGACAGCACGTTCTGCACGTCGCCGCGGAACTCGAACGTCGTCTTCTCCGTCATGGGCGGCAGGATGCCGAAGAACGTGGACAGGGTGGCCAGCAACGGCAACACCTTGTACTTCTCGGCCTCCTCCCAGAACAGGTCCTTCAGCTCCTGCACCTTGTCCGGGTGCTCAGCGGCCAGATCGTGGGCCTGGGTGAAGTCGTCCGGCAGGTAGTAGAGCTCGGCTGGACCAGCGTCCGGATCCCAGACGCCCGGCGCGTACGGTTGCAGCGCCTGGGGCGTGACGACCCAGGGGATGCGCTCGGTCTTCATCGCGAGCCACCAGCCATCCTTGTACATCCCCCGGTTGCCGATCGTCTCGAAGTACTGCTGCGTCCGGAACTCGGGCGCGTTGGCGTCCGCGAACGTGGGGGCGAAGGTGGTCCCGTGCATCGGTTCCTGCTCGATCCCATCGACCGTCTCCGGCTGCGGGATGCCCGCGACGTCGAGAACCGTCGGCGCGACGTCGATCACGTGGCCGAACTGCGAGCGCAACCCGCCGGCGTCCGCGATGCGCGCCGGCCAGCGGATGACCATCGGGTTGCGCGTTCCACCCAGGTGAGAACCGACCTGCTTGCCCCATTTGAACGGGGTGTTCCCCGCCCAGGCCCATGCCGCGCCATAGTGCGGGTCCATGATCTGGGCTCCCCACTTGTCCATGCCGCCGAAGCGCTCGGCCAGCTGGAGCTGCATCTCGTCGGTCAACGGGATACCGTTCTGCATCGTCATCTCGTTGAACGAACCCGTGACGGTGCCCTCCATGCTGGCGCCGTTGTCGCCCCAGATCCAGATGATCACCGTGTCGTCCAGCTCGCCGAGCTCGTCGATCGCATCGATCACGCGGCCGACGTTGTGGTCGGCGTTCTCCGAGAACCCCGCGTAGACCTCCATCTGGCGCGCGTAGAACGTCTTCAGCTTGTCCGGGACGTCGTCCCACGCGGGGAAGGCGTCGTCGCGCGGGGTAAGCTCCGCGTCCACGGGCACGACGCCGAGTTCCTTCTGGCGCGCGAACGTCTCCTCCCGGAGCTTGTCCCACCCCTGGTCGAACTGGCCCTTGTACTTGTCGGCCCAGGCCTGCGCCACGTGGTGCGGCGCGTGGCTGCACCCGGTCGAGAAGTAGATGAAGAAGGGCTTGTCAGCGTCCTGCGCGCGGACGCCGTGGAGCCACTCGAGCGCCTGGTCCGCCATCGCGTCGGGGAAGTAGTAGGGGTCCTCTTCGTCGTAGAACCGCTCCGGGGTCCCGATCACCTTCTGGTTCTCGATCAAGCACGGGTCCCACTGCCCCGAGTCGCCGGCCAGGAAGCCGTAGAAGTAGTCGAACCCCCAGCCGTTCGGCCAGCGGTCGAACGGGCCCGCGGTGCCCTGCTGCCCGTCCGGCGTTAGGTGCCATTTCCCGAAGGCAGCCGTGCTGTAGCCGTTGTCGCGCAGGATGCGGGGCAGGGGCGCGCAGTCCCTGGGCAGGCTCGCCGAGTAGCCGGGGAACCCGCCGGCGAACTCACCGACCGAGCCGAACCCCACGGCGTGGTTGTTGCGACCGGTCAGCAGCGCGGCACGGGTCGGCGAGCACAGAGCCGTCACGTGGAACCGGTTGTACTTGAGGCCCTGCTCGGCCATGCGGGTGTAGTTCGGAGTCTGGATCGGGCCCCCGAAGGTGCTCGGGTTGCCGAAACCGGCGTCGTCGATCAAGACGAGCAGGACGTTGGGTGCGCCCTCGGGCGGTACCGGATGTCCGATCAGGTTCCAGTCCGGCTGTGAACCGTCGAGGGTCTTGTTCATCACCCCTTGAAAGGCCTCGCGGCGGATGGGAAGGCTCGTCCGGTCTGGCTCGGTCATCGTCGCCCCCTAGGTGAGCTGAGACGTCTGATGCTGAGACCTGCACCCAGCATTCCAGCCGGAGCCTACCTCCCGACGTGGAATGTGGCCAACGCGCGTTGACGTCGTGAACGGGTCGCGTTCGTCTCGCCCCGGGGTCGTGCTGCACGTCTCGGTGTGACACCATGCCCGCGTCTGAGTGGTTCGGTCCAAGCCGCGCGCATCCGCTGCTGTATAAGGAGATGGCTCATGACGACTAACGAGATAGCCGCCCAGCGCCAAGCTGGTGCCGGAACGGCGCTGGCCGATGGCGGTTGCCGTCTTGGGCGCGATCGTGCTCCAGGTGATCACGCCCCACACGGGCAGGCTGGTCTTCTGGTGGGTGTTCCCGGTGCTGGAGTTGGCGGCCCTCGTCGCGGTGATCCTCCGCGACCCCGGACGCATCGATCGGCGAACGCGTGCGGCCCGCCGTGCGACGCTCGTGCTGATTGCGCTGCTCACCGTCGGCACCCTGGGCGGACTCGTGGTGCTGGCGCTCGACGTCGTCGACAAGTCCTACGCCTACGTCGGGGCAACGGCGTTGCTGGGTCGCGGGTCCGCACTATGGGTGACCAACGTGGTGGTGTTCAGCCTCTGGTTCTGGGAGATGGATCGCGGCGGGGCCGCTGAGCGCGCCGCGGCGTCCAAGATCCCCGCGAGCTTCGGCTTCCCCGAGGAAGCGATGCCGGAGTTGGCTCCCGCCGGATGGATACCTCGCTATCCCGACTACCTCTACCTGTCGTTCACGAACGCGACGGCCTTCAGTCCGACCGACACGTTGCCCGTGCGGACCTGGGCGAAGATGACGATGATGATCGAGTCGGTGATCTCGCTGATCACCGCCATCCTCGTCATCGCGCGCGCGATCAACGTCTTGCCGAGGTAGGCGTGGGCGAGCGGTCGCCGCAGCAGCGTTGGGAGAAGGTCGTCGAGATCCTCGAGGTCTCGGCGCTCGCCATCGTCGCGATCGCCACAGCCTTCAGCGGCTACCAAGGGACGCAGTGGGGCGGAGAGCAGGCTCGGCTCTACGGGCTGGCGTCGTCGACGCGGTTCGAAGCCGAGGCGGCGTCGACGCTCGGCGGCCAGGAGCTCGTGGCGGACTCGGCGTTCCTCACCGCCTGGCTCCAGGCGCATCAAGCCGACGACCGGCAGCTGCAGGCGATGTTGGAGCGGCGGTTCACCCCCGACTACGCGGATGCGTTCCGAGATTGGCTGGCCACCGACCCGTTCACGAACCCGGATGCTCCGCCGGGCCCCGTGGCCATGCCCGGCTATTCGAATCCCTCCATGGCGAAGGCCGCGAAGCTGAATGCCCAGGCGTCCGCGTACTTCGCCGCCGGCACGGACGCGCGGGAGAACGCCAACAAGTACGTCCGCGAAACGGTGCTGTTCGCTTCGGTGCTGTTCGTCATCGCGATCGCGCAGCGGTTCCAGTTGCGTGGAGTTCGGATCGGCGCGAACGCACTCGCGTTGGCGTTGCTCGCCTACACCGTGTACGGGATCGGATCGCTCCCGCGGATCTGACGAACCTTGGTGGCGGAAGCTGATCGAGAGGGCCGCGCGGCCCGGCGCTGCCAGCCATACCCGGTTTCGCTAGCTACGACGAGTCGCCCGTCGGACCTACGGGACCTCGGGCGGGTTCAAGCGTTTGCGGTACCAGAGCACGTTCGCTCCCGATGGGAAGTCATCGACCCGACCCACCAATTCGTAGCCGGCCCATTCGTAGAGGCGTCGGGCCTGGAAGTCGTACGTGAAGTGGATGGTCTGTGTGCACCCGCGCGCCGCAGCCTCGGCCTCTGCAGCGGCGAGGAGCCGAGGCCCGAGCCATCGACCCCGGAGGCTCGGCTCCACCCACAGGCTCTGCAGCTCGCAGCAGTCCCCCCAGGTCCAGCCGCTGATGCCGGCGACGATCCTGCCGGCATCGCGCACGAAGATCGCCAACTCGGCTTCGTCACCGAGTCCCATCGCGGCGGAGGCCTCACGACGGATCTGCGTTTCGAGGAATCCGATGTCGAGCGGATCCGGATCGTCCTCGACGTGGAACTCCACTGCGAGACGTCGTCAGGCGTCGACGAGTTGCTCGATCAGCGAGGCGTCGTCGAAGTACGTCCGGTACGACCGGATCTTCCCTTCGCGGAAGTCGGCCACGGTGGCGCCGGCCAGCTGGACGTGACGCCCCGTCGGTTCCAGCACGGCATCCTCACCGAGGACGAGCGGTCCCGTGTGATCGGCTTCGACGAGCCATTCGGCGAACGCCTTGTTGCCCACTTCGTCGAGCCCCCGGAACGACAGGACGACGTTGGAGAACGCCATGTCCCGGAGGGCGGCGAGCTCGGTGAGCGCCGTCAGCCCTGACACCGTTGCCATCGGCGACCACCCGACGACATCGTCGGTGAACAGCGTGCTCAGATCGACCGATCCACCACCGACCTCGGCCTCGAGCGCCATCAACAGCACATCCTTGCGCGATCCATTCATCGCAGCCACCTACCCCTCACGTATCGATCCGCCGAAAAGGTCTTCTGATGATCCGAGGTGCGTTCAGGTCCCCAGGACCTTCGCCTTGGCCGCCGCGAACTCTTCGTCCGTCATCGCACCCGAGTCGTGCAACTGAGAGAAGTGTTCGATCTCGACAGCCGGGTCCGCCGGAGGCGGTGCGTACTGCGCCGGCTCCGCCGGAGGCGGTGGTGCGGGCTGCGCGCGGCTCCTGGTAGTCTTCGGCAGGCGCCTGCGACGCCTCCGCGTACTTCCTGTCCTCGTGGTGAGCCACCGCCGCCCCGGCGATGAGCGCCCGGCGCCTCGTCCGTCGCCTGAATCCCATGGAGAACCCCCTCCCGTTCGCTCGGCCGGTCGCGGCCTGACTGCCAGCCTCCGACCGATACCGACAACATACAATACGCGCGTGCGCACCCCGATCAGGAACCCGCCGGACCCGATGTACGCGGAGATCGAGGTGCACCGCACGATGATCTGCGACCGCGTTCGCACCGAGAGCTTCCGGCGTGCGATCGATTCGGTGGTGCGCCCGGGCGACATCGTGCTCGACGTCGGGGCGGGAACCGGCATCCTGAGCGTGTTCGCGGCGCGAGCAGGGGCTGCGCGCGTCTACGCGGTGGAGCGGACGACGGTCGCCGTCCTCGCGCAGGAGCTGGCCGCCGCGAACGGTGCCGCGGAGATCGTCCAGGTGATCCACGGCGACGTCATGGACATCGAGCTCCCGGAACGTGTCGACGTGATCGTCTCGGAGTGGCTCGGAGGGTTCGGGATCGACGAGGGGATGCTGGTTCCGGTCATCGCCGCCCGTGACCGCTGGCTGAAGCCGGGTGGGGTCATGATCCCCCGCTCGGTCACGGCGTGGGCCGGGCTGGTGCACGACCGCCATCTCGGCGAGACGGTGGGGTTCCTGCGCGACAACCCCTATGGCCTCAGGCTCGATGGACTGGTCGAGATGACCGTCAACGAGATCCTCTATTCGGGCACCTTCCGGCACCTTGCGGAGGGTGATCGACGCTCCGAGCCCGGCCGGTTGTGGACGACGGACGCGGACGTGATCTCGCTCGAGCAGGCACAGGCGCCTCACGAGGCCGAGACGCTGCTGCAGGTCCGCGACCCGGGAACGGCCAACGCGCTCGCGCTCTGGTTCAGCGCCGACCTCGCGCCCGGCACCTCGCTCTCGGTGGGACCCGGCGATCCACCGACGCACTGGGGGATGACCACGGCCCCGCTCCGCTCGCCCGTCGAGCTCACACCCGGCATGGTCGTCCGCGCGAGGGTCCGGACCACCCCGGCTCGGCCGATGGGGACATGGACGCGCTGGGCCATCGCGATGCCGGGCTCCGACTGGGAGGAGCACGACGAGCAATCGGTCTGGGAGGAGATCGACGATTGAGCCTCAGCAGCCCTGTGGTGGTCCCCTGAAATCAGGCGCTCACCGCTCGATACGACGGAAGGACGAAGAGGCCCGGGCCGCCGTCGGACGGATCGGTGACCGCTCTGCTTCCGAGGCGTAGAACCATCTGGATCTACCGCAAGCTCATGATCTCCCCCTGCTCCGACGCCGCTCGGTGCGCCCGGCTGGGTCTTCTCGAGGCGTAGACCCGTCGCGCTTTCATCCTGTCGGGACGATGCTCCCAGCCCTCCTGAATGAGCCAATAGATGCGGACGGCCCGGCATCGCTGCGGAGCGAGGAAAGAATGACCGGGCCGAACGACAGGGTCCGACCACGAAGGAGCGGAGAGATGCTGGCTGAGTACGGGTTCGGCGATCTGATGTGGACGATGCTCGCGTTCTTCTTCTGGTTCATGTTGATCTGGATGTTCATCGCGATCTTCGCGGACATCCTCCGTCGCAAGGACCTCTCGGGCGGCGGCAAGGCTGGGTGGATCCTCCTGATCTTCATCCTTCCGCTCTTCGGGATCCTGATCTACCTGATCGCCCGGCCGAGGATCGCGGATGCGGGGAGCGAGGTGGCCCCGTCGGCCGGACAGATGCAGGGCTCGGCGGGGTACTCGAGCCCCGACCATCTCGCCTAGGTCTATCGACGGCCGCCTGGGGATCGGAGGAAGGAGCCCTGAGATGCCTGACACATCGACCGATGTCCTCGTCGCCGCCTATCAGGACATCGACGCTGCCACGAGAGATTTCGACACGCTCATGCAGAGCGCCAAGGCCAAGCTGGTCGAGATCGAGGGCGCGATCCTCGTCACCCACGGCGCCGACGGCGAGATCACCGTCGTGCAGCACGGTGACCACCTGGGCCGCAAGGGCCTCGGGTGGGGCGCGGGCGCCGGCCTCGTGGTCGGCCTGTTCGCGCCGCCGCTGCTTGGAGCCATCGCGGTCGGCGGCGCCGTCGGAGGGCTGATCGGGAAGTTCACCGATCGAAAGGTCAAGGCCGGCATGGAGGGGCTCGCCGAGAAGCTGCCGGCCGGCACGGCCGGCGTGATCACCGTGTTCGACGACGAGCACCGGCTCGCGATCGAGCAGGCGCTGCCGGGATCACCAGCGAAGTCGGTCGCGCAGACCGACAAGGAGGGTGTCCGCGCGCTCAAGGCCGAGCTCGCGACGGCGATGGGCAAGTTCCAACAGGACCGCAGCGCGCTGCCGATCCCCGATCGCACGTTCGGCGGGACCGCGGGACGCACGCTCAAGGACTCGGTCGCGGATTGGGCGATGATCCCCGGGCCGAAGGCGCCGGAGGGGGCGCCGAACGTGCTGCTCGCCATCATCGACGACGCGGGGTTCGGCGCGATCGACACGTTCGGTGGCCCGATCAGCTCGCCGGCCTTCTCCCGGGTGCAGCAGATGGGCGTCACCTACAACAGCTTCCACGTGACCGCCGTGTGCTCCCCGACGCGTGCCGCGCTGCTCACCGGGCGGAACCAGCATCGCGTGGGGTTCGGCTCGGTCGCCGAGTTCCCCGGTCCCTTCCCCGGCTACACAGCGGCGAAGCCGAGGAGCTGCGCGGGCCTGCCGCGGATCCTCAAGGAGAACGGCTACGTCACCGGCGGGTTCGGCAAGTGGCACCTCACCCCGAACAACGTGCAGGGCGCGGCCGGGCCGTTCGACCACTGGCCCAAGTCGTGGGGCTTCGACCACTGGTGGGGGTTCCTGTCGGGCGCCGCCGGGCAGTACGACCCGATCATCACGCAGGACGACGCGGTCATCGGCGTGCCCACGGAGAGCAAGGACGGCGGGCAGTACTACTTCCCCGACGACATCACGGACAAGGCCGTCGAATGGCTCCACGGTGTGCGCGCGCAGGACGCGCAGAAGCCGTGGTTCATGTTCTATTCGACCGGTTGCGCACATGCGCCGCACCACGTCCCGAAGGAGTGGGCGGACAAGTACGAGGGCCGGTTCGACGACGGGTGGGACGCGCTGCGTGAGCGGACGCTCCAACGGCAGAAGCAGCTGGGGGTCGTCCCGCAGGACACCGAGCTGACCCCCCGGCCCGACGCGTTCCCGGCCTGGGATTCGCTCGACGACGCGTCCAAGAAGCTGTACGCGCGGCAGATGGAGGTCTACGCCGGCTTCCAGGAGAACGCCGACTGGAACATCGGCCGGCTGCTGGACGCGATCGAGGAGATGGGCGACCTCGACAACACGCTGATCATCTTCATCTGGGGCGACAACGGTGCCAGCCTCGAGGGCACGATCACCGGCTCGTTCAACGAGATGACGTTCCTGAACGGGTTGGTCCTGGATGCTGCGCAGCAGACCGCGCTGATCCAGAAGTACGGCGGCCTCGAGGCCCTCGGCGGTGACCACACGGCGCCGCACATCGCCGCCGCGTGGGCGCACGCCTGCAACGCGCCGTTCCAGTGGGGCAAGCAGACGGCGAGCCACCTCGGCGGCACGCGCGACCCGGTGGTGGTCGCGTGGCCGTCGCGGATCAAAGCCGACGACGTGATCCGCTCGCAGTTCACGCACGTGATCGACGTCGGGCCCACGATCCTGGAGGCCGCCGGCATCCCGGAACCGGAGACGGTCGACGGCATCACGCAGGAGCCGATGGACGGCACCAGCTTCCTGTACACGTTCGACGAGGCGACGGCTCCGGAGCGCCACACGACGCAGTACTTCGAGATGTTCGCGACCCGCGGGATGTACAAGGACGGCTGGTGGGCGGCGTCGCGGCCCGACCGGCTCCCGTGGGATCTCTCGCCCGCCACGCTTGCGCGGTTCGGGCCCGAGGCGGACTTCGATCCGGACCGGGACATCGGCTGGGAGCTCTACTACCTACCGGACGACTTCTCGCAGGCGAAGGACATCGCGTCCAACCATCCCGACAAGGTCCAGGAGCTCCAGGAGCTGTGGTGGAAGGAGGCCGAGCGCAACCGCGTGCTGCCGTTGATGGCCGGGTTCTCGGTGATCTACGGCATCCTGCCGCCACTGCCGACGCAGACCACGTTCACGTTCGCGGGTGATGTGCAGAACGTGATGTGGGGCATGATCCCTAGGATCTTCGGTCGCTCGTACTCGATCGCCGCCGACCTCGTGGTGCCCGAGTCGGGCGCCGAGGGGGTGATCGTCGCCTTCGCCGACTTCATCGGCGGCTTCGGCCTCTGGGTCGACGGGGACGGCATCCTGCGCCACACGTACTCGATGCTGGGCGTCGACACGTACCGACAGGCCGCGACATCCAAACTGCCCACCGGCGATGTGCACGTGGAGATGCTGTTCGAGTCCACGGAGAACAAGCCGGGGAGCGGCGGGCACGTGACGTTGTTCGTCAACGACGAGGCGGTCGGCGAGGGCGACATGCCGCAGACGGTCGCGATCACGTTCACCAGCTACGCGGGGCATGGACATCGGCCGGGACAACGGAGCGGTCGTCGACCTCGACTACGAGGACAAGGCGCCGTACCCGTTCACGGGCACCGTCAAGAAGGTGGTGTTCGATCTGAAGCCGGCCGCCCACGAGGACGAGAAGGTGCTGCACGTCCACGACGTCCACCAGGTGGTCGCCGCGGGCGTCGCCGGGTAGACCGCGGATCGGCGTCCGTGCTGCCGGGTGACGGCGCCGACCGGGCGATCGACGTGGAGGGCTGACCCAGCCGGTCAGGCCTCGGCCGCGTGCTCGAGCACCGGGAGGATCCGCTCGAGTCCCCACTCGAGCTCCTCCTGGCTGATCACGAGCGGCGGCGCGAGCCGCAGCGTGCTCTCGTGCGTGTCCTTCGCGAGCACGCCCTCCTCGAGCAACCGCTCCGCTGCCCGGCGCGCCGGGCGCGCCGGCCTCGACGAGCTGGATCCCGGCCCACAGTCCGCGGCCGCGGACCTCTTCGACGGTCGCGAGGTTCGCGCCGGCGAGCGCCGAATGCAGGTACGCCCCGAGCCGCGTCGACGCCTCCTGGAACTCGCCGGTCCGGAGCATCGCGACGACGCGGCGCCCGATCGCGCACGCGACGGGGTTGCCTCCGAACGTGCTGCCGTGCTCCCCGGGCTTGAACACGCCGAGGATCTCCTCGTCGGCGACGACCGCCGAGAGCGGCACGATCCCGCCGGCGAGCGCCTTGCCCAGGATGAGCACGTCCGGGCGCACGCCGTCGTGCTCGCACGCGAACGTCGTCCCAGTCCGCCCGAGCCCGGTCTGGATCTCGTCGGCGACGAGCAGCACGCCCCGATCGGTGCAGAGCTCGCGGGCGCGGCGCAGGTAGCCCTCGGGCGGGACCACCACGCCGGCCTCGCCCTGGATCGGCTCGACGAGGAAGGCGACCGTCTCCTCGTCGATCGCCGCCTCGAGGGCGTCCGCGTCCCCGTACGGCACCACCTCGAACCCCGGCGTGAGCGGCCCGAAGTTGCGGCTCGACCCCTCGTCGGTCGAGAAGCTGATGATCGTGATCGTTCGGCCGTGGAAGTTCCCGCCGGCGACGACCACCTTCGCCCGGTCCGGGGCGACGCCCTTGACCTCGTACCCCCACTTGCGCGCGGTCTTGATCGCGGTCTCGACGGCCTCCGCGCCGGAGTTCATGAGCAGCGCCATGTCCATGCCGCACAGCTCGGTGAGGTCGCGCAGGAACGGGCCCATCTGGTCGTTGTGGAACGCGCGGCTCGTGAGCGTGACCCGGTCGAGCTGCTCCTTGGCCGCGGCGATCAGCTCGGGATGACGGTGACCGAAGTTCAGCGCCGAGTACGCCGCCAGCATGTCGAGGTACCGCCTGCCCTCGACGTCGGTCACCCAGCAGCCCTCGGCCTCGGCGACCACGACCGGGAGAGGGTGGTAGTTGTGCGCCGTCGTGCGTTCGACGAGCTCGATGTGCTCCTGCGACGTCCGCGGCTGCGCGGTTCCCACCCGTCCGGTCTGCGTGCTCATGGGGAGACCTCCTGCGTCGGTTGCTCGATCGTCAGTGTAGGGGGCCGCTCGAAGCCGCAGCCTCGAGCAGGTCGTCGAGGATCTCGCCGATCGAGCCGACGGCGAGCGAGAGATGGCCGTGCTCGGGCCGCAGTCGCGGGCGAGCGGTCGGCACGTGCTCGACGAGCCACTCCCCGTGCGCGAACGGGACCATCAGGTCCTGCCGCCCCTGCCAGATCGAGACGGGGACGCCGATCGACGAGAGCTCGAACCCCCACGGACCGAACGAAGGCGAGGTCGTCGTCGTACCAGCCCCACGGCCCGTCGCGGAACGCCCGATGGAAGGACGCAGCCAGGAGCTCGCCGAGCGCGCCGTCGACCGTCGCCTCGTCGACGCTCGGAGATCACGTGTCCGGAGCTCCGACACGATGTGGTCGGGTTCCACGACCGCGAGCGCCTCGACCTGCGGCCGCATCCAGCGCAGGAGCTCCTCCGGGTCGCGGGCCGCGAGCGGGTACTCGATCCGGTTGCTCTCGCCCATCCCCGCGGTCCACTCGAGCCCGGGCGCGTCGTACGGCGCCACCCCCGCGATCGTCGCGGCCGCCGTGACGCGTTCGGGGAGGAGCGCCGCGCAGGCGAGCGCGTGCGGTCCCCCGCCGGACCAGCCGATCGTGACGAACCGTTCGGCACCGAGGTGGTCGGCGAGCGCCGCGGCGTCCGCGGCCGCGTCGGCGACCGAGCGCCCGGGACAGCGCGTCGAGCCCCCGAACCCCGCGCGCGAGAGCGTGACCAGCCGGATGCCACGCTCGGCGGCGGCCCGGTCGAACGGCTCGAACGGCACCGCGGCACCGGGGCTCCCGTGATGGAAGATCAACAGCGTTCCGCGCTCGTCACCCTCCTCGACGACCTCGAGCGTCCGGCCGTCGGGGAGCGGAAGCGTGAGGGTTCGGCTCATCCGGCCACCGCGGCGGCGAACGCGTCGAAGCGCTCGACGGAGCGCTCCAGGTCGCGCTCGGTGTGCGCGACCGAGATCGTCCACGGATCGCCCGACGGCCAGAACACGCCGCCGCTCACCTGGAACAGCCATGCGAGGTGAGCGAGCTCGCCGTCGGCCTCGGTCGCTTCTCGGAAATCGCGCGGGGGCTCGGCTCGGAAGGTGACCGAGCCGCGACAACCGACGGCAGACACGATCGCCGGAAGGCCGGATCGTTCGATCACGTCGCGGAGCCCGTCCCCGTAGGCCCGGCCCAGCTCCTCGAGCCTCGGGTAGACGTCCGGCGTCAGGATGTCGGACAGGACCGCGCGGGCGGCCGCCATCGACAGCGGGTTCCCATTGAAGGTCCCCTCCCCCTCCATCGTGCCGTCCGCGAGCACGCGCATCGCCTCCTCGGTGCCGCCGACGGCACCGATCGGGAGCCCGCCGCCGATCGCCTTCGCGAGCGCGACGAGGTCGGGGGTGACGCCGAACCGCTCGGTCGCTCCGCCCGCCGCGATCGTCGCCCCCGTCTTCACCTCGTCGAACGTGAGCAGCGCGCCGTGCCGATGCAGCAGGTCGGCCAGGCCGGCGAGGTAGCCGGGCTCGGGAGCGATGACGCCGACGTTCATCATCACCGGCTCGAGGATCATGCCGGCCACCCGCTCGCCCTCCTCCGTCAGCACGCGTTCGACCGCCGCGAGGTCGTTGAACGGCACGACCCGGAGGGCCTGCCCGAACACGCGGGCGACGCCCACCGTGTTCGGGACCGGGACCGGCCGGTCGCGCGGCCCCGCCTCCTCGGGGTCGACCCAGTAGGAGAACGCGAGACCGTCCGAGCTCCCGTGGTAGCAGCCCTCCACCTTGATCACGATGTCGCGGCCGGTGGCCGCGCGCATGATCCGGCAGGCGTCCATCGTCGCCTCCGTGCCCGAGTTCTTGAAGCGCCACAGCGGCAGCCCGAAGCGCTCGGAAAGCAGCTCGGCGACCGCGACCGTGTCCTCCACGGGCATCGCGAAGTGCGTCCCGAGGGCGACGCGCGTCCGGACCGCCTCGACGACCTTCGGGTGTGCGTGGCCGACGACCATGACGCCGTAGCCGCAATGCAGGTCGACGTACTCGTTCCCGTCGAGGTCCCACAGGTGCGCTCCCTCGCCACGATCGCCGTACAGCGTGTACGGGTCGAGTGCGTGCCACGAGCACGCCACCCCACCCGCGAGGGCCTGGCTCGCGCGCTTGGCGAACGCGATCGAGCGTGGGAGGCGTTCGGCCAGGTTCGCCGCTTCGCGTTCGGTGAGCTCGGCCACGCGGGCCGGATCGATCCGGGTCACGGCATCCTCCTGGTCGGAACCCGGAGGATAGGCCGCCCTGGAGCCGTTCGCGACCTACGGCGATCGCGGCGCGAGACGGCGAACCCTGGGAGCCTCCGTCGCCCCACCAGGTTCGACGGGCGACGTGACGGCCCGGGCGAACGCCTCGAAGTTGTCGACGTACCGTTGCGCGTCCTCATCCGTGTGCCGGACCGACAGCGTCCACGTCTCCTGCTTGGACCACGGCGACTTGAACACGCCTCCGTTCTGCTGGAAGAGCCAAGCGAGGTAGGTGATCCGCTCGTCGATGCCGAGCGAGTCCCGGTACTCTCGCACCGGCGTGGTCGAGTAGATCACGGACCCCTTGGCCCCCAAGCCGGTGACGTAGGCCGGCAGCCGGTAGCGCTCGATCACGGCGGAGAGCCGTTCCTTCAGGTAGCCGTCGACGTGGTCCAGCGTGGGGTACGCGTCCCGAGTCAGCACCTCGGTCAGGGTCGCGCGCGTCGCCGCCATCGTGAGCGGATTGCCGTTGAAGGTCCCGGCCATGTCGTACTCGCCGTCGACGACCAAGCGGAACAGCTCCTCGGTCGCGCCGATCGCGCCGCACGGCGTGCCGCCGCCGATCGCCTTGGCGAGGCACACGATGTCGGGCACGACCCCGAAGGCTTCGACGGCCCCGCCGTACGCGAGGGTCGCTCCGGTCTTCACCTCGTCGAACGCGAGGTACGCGCCGGACGCGTGGCAGAGATCGGCGAGCCCCTGCAGGTAGCCGGGCTCGGGCAGGATGACGCCGCAGTTCATCATGGCCGGCTCGACGATCATGCCGGCCACGCGGTCCCGGTTCTCCTCGAACGCCTGCCGGGCCGCGTCGAGGTCGTTGAACGGGACCACCCGGACCAGGTCGGCGAAGGCCTGCGGCATGCCGGGCGCCTGCGGCACCGTCACGGGGTGGTCCCTCGGCCCCATCAGCTCGGGATCGGGGATCACGCTGAACATCAGCGAGTCGTGGTGCCCGTGGTACGTCCCCTCGATCTTGATCAGGAGGTCGCGGCCGGTCTTCGCGCGCATCAGGCGAGTCGCCTCGAGCGTCGCCTCGGTCCCGGAGTTGGAGAACCGCCACAGCGGGAGCGAGAAGCGATCCGCGAGGTTCTCGCCGATCACGTCGAGCTGCTTCGTCGGTTGCGCGAAGTGCGTGCCCAGTCGCGCCTGCCGTTCGATCGCCTCGACGATCGCCGGATGGGCATGGCCGGCGACCATCGCCCCGTACCCCAGGTGGTAGTCGATGTACTCGTTGCCGTCGATGTCCCAGAGGTGGCTGCCGTCGCCGCGCTCGATGAAGATCGCGTGCGGGGGCGAGGCCTGCCAGGAGGAGGCGACACCGCCGGCGACGTGGCGCTCGGCCGTGGCTCGGTACTCGATCGAGGCTCGATGCTTCGGCTCGAGCTCGGCCTCCTGCTCCTGGATCAGACGGTCCACCCTGTCGAGGTCGATCTCGACCGACTCGCGAACCGCCATGGTTCTGCCTCCTCGGAGCGTGTTTGAACGGCCATTCAATCATGCCAGAGGCGGCTCTGGTCGGCAAGGGTCACGAGGGCCGCAGGTACAATCGCGAACGAACGCGGTGGCCGTAGCTCAAGTGGTCAGAGCACCAGGTTGTGGTCCTGGGGGTTGGGGGTTCGAGTCCCCTCGGTCACCCGAAGCCCCCGGGTCCGGTTGCTAGACTGCGCCGGGCCTCTAGCTCAATCTGGCAGAGCAACGGACTCTTAATCCGCAGGTTCGGGGTTCGAATCCCCGGGGGCCCACTCCCGAAACCCCAGGTAGGGGGCCGGTTCTGTGGTGTACGAGCGTGGGTCGCGCGAGGCTCCTCCCGTCTACCTCCCGCCGCGGGCGGGAGGCGCCCACGAAGCGGCCCGCGCCGCTAATCGCGGAAATGACAGCGGTCTGAACCTGGCCGCAGCCTTGATGGGCTGTGGCACGGAGCCGACGCTCGCGAGCCGACTGGCGAAGTGGCGGCCTTCCTCGGCTCGACTGCGCCTCGTCTTGTCGTGGAGCCGGCCGCGGTTCTCGGTCCGAGCTGGCGTCCCAGGGTCCGCTCGCATAGATCGTGCCACTTGGGCAGGAATCGGGCCCGGTAGTTGAAGCTCGCGATCACCTCGCCGCCCAGTCGGTTCACGAGCGGACGCTCCTCCACGCCGATTGTCGATTCAGGTACGGGGCAGTCGATCAAATATCCAGAGACGGATGCATGGAATGACGCTCCCCTGGCCGGTGCCCGGATTTCGGCTTGAAACCCGGGGGCGTCACCCGCTCTCCTGCGTCTTTGTCCCTTCGACGTCGATTACCTGTCGCTCCGTGCTTTCTTCGCCAGCCCGGATCTCGATCCGCCGCGGCTTAGCCTCCGGGGCAACCGGTATCTGGATCGTGAGCACGCCTTGTTCGTAGCTGGCTTGGAGCCGCTCAGGGTCAAGGTGCTCGCCGAGGAACATCTGGCGCTCGAACGCGCCCACGGCCCGCTCCTTGGCGATGATCTGGTCGCCTTCTTTCCTGTCGTACAGCCGCTCGGCGGTCACACTGAGCACGTTCTGCTCGACGGTGAGGTCGATCGTGTTCGGGTCGATGCCGGGGAGATCGAAATGCAGGAAGACCGCGTCCCCCCTCCGGTAGGCATCCATAGGGATCGATCGAACCTGAACGACTCCTCCGAACGCCTGCTGGGCGAGGCGGTCCAGATCCCGGAACGGATCGAAGCGCATGACCACTGGGTCGTCACCCCCCCTGGGGCGCGAAGGTCGGTCTCCTATTATCCGCAGGCGGACTGCCTCTTTTCAACTCGCGTGCGCCCACCTGACTGCGGGAGCGGTCGTTGGGCACGCTCGGCCACTCGATCTTCGCTCAGCCAGAGCGTGGTTTCCTCGAGATTGCCGCCTTGCGTCCCACTCCGTCGCGGTCCCGCCCGCTTGCTTCGCCTTGTTGGTTCTGGAAGGCGTCCGGCGACCCGAAGCGCGGAGAAACGATCAGATCCGGTCGCTCCTCGCGCTCGAACCGTTGGACGAGAGCCTGCCACGAGGGCCGCCGCCACACCGAAAGGTCACTCAGGAACGCGAACGCCCACCGATTTGATCCCGCCCTCGAGAAAGAGGGGAGGGCGGTCCTTCGGGGCCGCCCTCTCAGAGATCGCCATAGCAAGAACACCGACCTCTTGGGCCGGCCTTGCGACCGGCCAAGCCATGTCACGCTCCCCCATCGGGGGCTCGCCGGTTCCGGGGCTGGCGGCAGCGCTTTGGTGCTCGCGTTATGCCCTACGTGGGCTCTGACCGCTGGTGGCTGTACCGGCTCGCGCCGCTCCGGTGCCTGTGTGCACGATACACTCGGCCACGGAGAAACGCAAGGGATCCCTTGCGTCCTTCACCGCCGACCGCTCCGTTGCTTGCGGTTCGCTCGGATCCGTCGCAGGCGATCCGCAACTGCTTGGCGGGAGACGCCCAACTCTCGCGCCACGGCCGCCTGGCCTGCATCCTCGACCAGTTCGGCCCACTCACGGCGCGTGGCCTGGAGCTCGGCTTCAAGCCGCGCGATACGCCCCTCGAGCGAGTGCAGGTGCCGCTTCTCGGGCGTCGTCAGGTCCCTTCGAGGTCGAGGCACACACTCAGCGTATCCCCCGGGGCGTTGTACCAAGGGCAGCCTTGACGGAACGCTCCACGAGATGTCGAGCCCTCGGCACGGGCGGGCTGGGTGTATCTCCCACCGCTTTGATGAGTTGGGGGATTCGCTCGGCCCCCGAGTCGGAGCAGTCCGTCTAGATCAGCGTCCTCGAGCATGCCCCCGATTCGCGGACGTGGCTCGGACGTACGTTCCGAGATTCCGTCGGATGCCCCATCGAGCCGCGAGCGTCGCTTCCACGAAGCCCCGCTCGACGAACTTCCTGACAGGGTGTTCGTCCTCCGCGAGGCAAACCGTGGCTGGTGCTGCGAGCGGCGATCCTTCGGTGGACGCCCTCGGGATACGTCGAGCGCAAGCCGCCACCCTCGAGCGGGCGAGCGGTGGTGATCACGCCGCAATCGTCGATCACCGTCCTGCACACCGGATGGGGATCGGTCGTTCGCTCATGCACCCCGACGGCTCTTGGCTCGTTCGCCGCGTGAGCTGGGCCGATCTTCAGCTCCACCGGATCTGCACGGTCTCTCGCCAGAGATCGAGCAGGTCGGATTCTCCGTCCATCTCCGATCCGGCCGCGTCTCGCCGGTTCCACAGCAACACGTAGAGCTCCGAGGCGTCGCCGGTCACGAGGAGCTCCGCGTCGTCGTCGATCGGATCGCCCTCGATCTGAAGGCCCGACGGCGCAAACGTCACGCGCCAGCTCCGGGGTTCATCCTTCGCGTGCACGACCATCGACCGCGTCGTCTCGACCGGCAGCGTTCGGCCGGGCCGGTTCGCGAAGCGGAGCAGGAGCTCGTCGATGCCGTCCACCGCGAAGCCGGACGGGAACCCGGTGACATCCCCACCGGCACTCTCCGCGTCGACCCGATGGATCGCGGTCTCGTGGGCCTGACGGCGCGCCCAGAAGGCGAGCGGCGTGGGCGCCTCGAGGAACGTCCAGGTCTCCAGACCGGCTGGAGCCGACGCGAGCGCCTCCACGAGGGCTCGGTGGCCATCCGCGAACCACGCCACCAGCTCGGCGTCCTCGGGCCACCCCCCGACGAATCGCTCGAGGTCGCCGTCGGGCGGCTGGCGTCCGGCACCCCGGACGAACCCGGTCGCCCATCGATGCACGCCCCCAACGTGATGAACCAGATCGCGAAGCGACCAGTCGGGGCAGGTCGGCACCGGCGCGCCCGGATCGGTGAACGAGGCGACCGTCGCCAAGCGTTCGCCGTCACGTCGTAGCTGCTCGACGTAGTCGGGAACGTCCACGGCCGGAGCCTACGCCTTGCTGCCCACGCTAGAACCGTCGGTCCTCGGCGAGGGATCTGTCGCTCGTGACACGGTCGAGCGCGAGACCTTCTTCCCCCACAGCTCGGCGGAGACCCGCTCCAGGTTCCTGCCCGAGACGCCGGCCAGGAACAGCTGCCCGATCAGCCGGTCGAGCTCGTCGGTCCGTCGCTCGTAGCGGTCGAAGGTCCGCCACCCTCCCGGGGAGCTCCCGTCGGCATCCGCACCCTCGGCACCTCGACATCACGAGATGGTCCTCGTGCGGTGGTGGCGCGGGAGGAAGCTCGTGGTCTGGCCGCCCCCCCGTGTCCCAGGCCCTTTACCCGAGGCCGCAATGAACTGGTGCCAGTGGGAGTGCGAACTGAGGACTAGCATGGAAGCCATGCAGGTCTACCACCTGACGATTCAGGAGAACGGGCACTCACGACGGTTCGTCTACGAGGACCGTGAGGAGGCGCTGACGCGCCTCGCCGATGCGATTGCTGCCGGGCTCGACGCAAAGCTCGACGAGGTTCTGCGCGCGCCGGCGCTCCCGAAGCCGACCGAGAGCGACCGGCGGGTGGTCGGGACCCCGGGTGTGAAAGGGCGCGAGTCGCGCGGGGCCGGTCCGCGACGCATCACTGGCGGGTGAGCACGGCCTTGGGCCTGTCAGCAGGACTTGGGGAGGAACCGGGCCCGCTCGTTGAAGCTTTGGATCCCCTCCCCTCCCGAGCTGGTTCACCAAGGGCTCGAGGACCGCGTGGGTCGCCAGGACCGCGAGCGCGGCGAACCACTCGTCCTCCGCGGCTCGCCCGGCCCTGTCATCGGCCAGCCGCAGGAGCCGCCCAGGGTCGGCCATCGGAAAACGCTCGGCGGTCACATCAGGTGAACCAGGGCCCGGGGAACCGCGCGAGGCAGATGCGGTAGCCGAGCTCCTCGTCTCCAATCGGGATGCCGGCGTACCACATTCCCACGGACCCGTCGTGGAGCCTTACCACGCAGGGAGTGTGGACGCTCAAACCGTCGGGCCCTTTGCCTTCGGGCTCCAGGACCGTGCCCCGGCGGTCCCACGAGAGGCCATCGGATGAGGTCGCCATCGCGATGCGGATCGGACCTCCGACATCGCTGGCATAGAACGTGTAGATGGTCCTCGAGACCTCGAGCGCGCAGGGGTGCGACACCGCGACTTCGCCCTGCCTCCGGCTCAAGGATCGCCCCGACCCGGTCCCACGAGGCTCCCGTCTGAGAGACCGCTGCGACCAGCACCGACCGCTGATCCTCGCCGGAGCCCGGAAATCCCGTGTAGAACAGCCACCAGCGTTCACCGGTCATCAACAGACAGGGATGGTTGGCCCCGCCGGCGTCTTCGGGGCCGCGCTGCATGATGGTGCCCTGAGGATCCCAGCGATGGGAGTCATCCGACGTGGCCATATGAAGACGACTGACCTCTCCATCGAAGCCCCCGTATACCATGAGAGTGCCGCCGGGGGTCTTCACCACGCAGGGCGATTCGGCCCCGTAGGAGTCACTGTCGCCGGCGAACCCAGCGTCAATCGCCACCCCCAGCCGTTCCCAGGTGCCGCCCGGAGATCGCCCCGCCGTCAAGATCCTGGAGGTCGTGCCGTCACTGCCCGTATACCACATCCGAAGGGTGCCATCTGCGTCCTCGAGCACCCACGGACGCCACGCACGGAGGCTGTCGGGCTCGCCGGGTCTCCTCGGCAACGAGACCTCCCCTTCGCGAATCCAGTCCACGACCTCACTGTAGGCCGCCCTCGGCGAGGTCGATTCCGCCGGCCGTTGACGACGATGGTCCCGTCTCGCTCATGCGCGTCCAAGGCGGTACCCTGAGTCTGTGAGGACTTCTACCGGACGGAAATGGGCAAGACGCTTCGTGTCGAGGAGACCGAGGAAGGGACGCTGACGGTCGCGGTTCTCAAGGAAGGTTCATGGGCGGCCGAGCCGCTCGGCATGATCGGCCTTCGCCTCTCCCCGACACCCGCCGAATCACCGCGTCGGAGATCAAGAATCTGCCGCAATGACCGATGCGGCGACACGCCGCAGATGGTCTCTTCAGTCCCGCTGCACGTCGGTCAAACCGTCCCCGCGTCGCCTTGAGGGCGTCGTTCCCCGGTGGGAACGCGCTCATCGCGTTCGGCAGCTATATCCCCAGTCGCGGCGGGTGAGGTGACGGCTCTGTCATCCGTGGAGCGTAGGATCGTTCGTAAGGACATCACGCGATGGTAGAACGCGACAGCTCTCAGGCCAGATCAGCGCGGGTGGCTGCGAAGGCTCGCGAAGCGATCGCGAGGAAGATCGCGGACCTGGTGCCTGGGGTCGAAGACGATGCTGCCGCACAGGTCATATTGCATCTCGCTGAGGCGTACGCACACCTCGCGGCGGAGCCGCCGAGAGCCCGGGCGGCAAGTTAGTCAATCGGTACGTGGAACGCAGTGCGCTAGGAGTCGGAAGGGTGATGAGACTACGACCGGTGGAGTAGCCAGTCTCCATGTCGCGGTTCTGGAGTTGCTCGAGAAGGTCGCGGACCGCCTCGGACGCGCAAAGGCCCGAAGGGGCGGGGCGACATGAGACTTGGAACCAGGGCCGTCGCGCTCGTCACGATCCTGGCTCTGCATTCCGGTACCTCGGTCCAGGCTACGCCGAACCTCACCGGGTACCCGAATTCGATGGCCGCGACCGGCGATTCCATTACCCGCGCGTATAACACCGGCACGTTGCCCTTCTCCGACCGGCCCGACAATTCCTGGTCGACGGGCACGAGGACCACGGTGGGGAGCCACTACAGGCGGATCCTGACCGCCGAACCCGCCATCCTCGGCAGGAACTACAACCAAGCCGTGACGGGGGCGAAGATGGCTGGGCTCTGGGCGCAGATGCAACAGGTCAACGACCGGGACGTTGCGTACGTGACCGTTCTGATGGGCGCGAACGATCTCTGCACCCGGACGGTGGCCGGGATGACGCCGGTAGCCGATTTCCGAGCCCAGTTCGAGCGCGCCATGGCCGCGCTCTCAGCCGGCTCCCCCCGGGCGCGGATCTATGTCGTGAGCATCCCCGACGTCTACCGGCTATGGGTCATCTTGAAGGACGACCTCCTCGCCCGTTTCGTGTGGCGGACGTTGGACGTGTGCCAATCGCTGCTGGAGCGCCCGCGCTCCACCGACGCCTCCGACGTGATGCGGCGAAAGACCGTGCGACAGCGCAACATCGAGTTCAACGTGCAGCTCGCGGAGGTGTGCGCGATGTACATCCACTGCCGCTTCGATCAGAACGCCGTCTTCTCCGACCCGTTCCAGCCCGAGGACGTCTCGAGGCGCGACTCCTTCCATCCCTCTCTCCGCGGGCAACAGCGGCTTGCCCGAATCACGTGGAGCGCGAGCTTCGACTTCTCGGACCTGACACCTCCTGTTACTACGGCAAGCACGGCTGTCGTTGAGGGCGGGGTGTTGGTCTCGCTCGAGGTCACCGACAACGCCGGCGTGGCAGGAATCGAGTACCGGCTCAACCTCGGCGCTTTCCAGCGTTACACGGATCCGTTGCTTCTTGCCGCGGGCAGCAACATCCGCTTTCGAGCGGTGGACGTGAACGGGAACACCGAGGCCACACAGTCGCTCGCCGCGTGACAGCTGGCATCGGAGACCCTTCCGATCCGGCTCGCGGCGCGACCACTGGATCGTGCCGGCCGATCAGGGGGCGGCTGCGCTTTCCTGGGTGACGAGCCGCCGCAGGGTCTGGCTGCTCCCTAGTTGCCCGCCTGATCCTCCTCCAAGAGGCCCGCGCAAACCCCGAACTCCCATAGCTCGGCGCAGATCGCGGCTTCTCGGACGAACGCCGCAGTCTCCCCCCGTGCCAGCGAGTTCCAGCACGCAACGTCGGTCAGCTCCACCGCCCGCGCTGCTATCGGGGCCAACGCCGCGGGAGGGGTCGTCTCCACCTCCTGACGCAGGCGTGCGAACTCGCTCACGGCCGCTTCGTTCGTCGCGGCAGCTTGCAGCTCCTCCAGGATCAGCGATAGCTCGCCGATCACGTACTGCCGAGTCATCTCGACCGCGCCCGGCTCTTCTCCTCTCGCCAGTCTCGCGGCCCACGCCCGATAGGCTTCGGCCGGGGTGGGCCTTGGGCTCTCACAGGCTTGCGCTCTTCGGCATCGACCTCCTGGTTATCGCCTGCTCGGCGCGGGCTCGAGCCGCTACTCGGCGGCGCCGAACGCTTTGATCTCCTCGATCTCCTGTGCCGAAAGCTCCCTTGGAACCTCGCCGCGAGCCATCTTCTCGCCCTGAACGTGGCTGCGGATGTCCTCCACGATCTCGGGGTTGGCCAGCGTCGTCGTGTCTCCCACGTCGGCGAAGTTGGAGACGGCGGCGATGACCCTGCGCATGATCTTCCCGGACCGGGTCTTCGGCATGTCCGGGACGATCCAGACGTTCGTCGGTCGAGCGATCTTCCCGATCTCGGTTTCGATCGCCCTGGTCACCTTCTCCTCGATGTCCTTGCTGGCCGCGAACCCCGGCTTCAACGCGACGTACATCTCGACGGCCCGGCCGCGAAGCTCGTCTAGCACCGGGACCGCGGCGGCCTCCGCGACCTCGCTCACCGTGAGGCTCGCCGACTCGAGCTCTTTGGTCCCGAGCCGGTGTCCGGCCACGTTGATCACGTCGTCGACCCGGCCGAGGATGCGGAAGTACCCGTCGGCCGCTTGGACCGCGCCGTCGCCGGCGAAATACGGCCAGTCGTGCCAGTCCGTGCTCTCCCTGTTCCGGCAGTACTTCTCGTAGTAGATCTGCACGAATCGCTCGGGCTGGCCCCAGACCGTTTCGAAGATTCCGGGCCAGGGGTTGCGGATGCAAATGTTGCCGGCCCGGCCGCTCCCGGCCTCGACGACTTCGCCCATCTCGTCATAGATCACTGGGTAGACGCCGAGCACGCCGGGCCCGCAGCTTCCCGGCTTCATCGGCTGCAGGGCGGGAAGGGTGCTACCCAGGAAGCCACCGTTTTCGGTCTGCCACCACGTGTCGACGATCGTGGCCTCGCCCTTGCCGACGACGTCGTGGTACCAGCGCCAGACGTCCGGCTCGATCGGCTCGCCGACCGTTGTCATGTGCTTGAAGTGGTAGTCGTACTTCGCTGGCTCGTCGGGGCCCAGCTTGCGCAGCATGCGGATCGTCGTTGGGGCGGTGTGGAAGATGTTCACCCCCAGCCGCTCGGCGATCCGCCAGGGACGGCCGGGATCCGGGTACGCGGGCACGCCCTCGTACATCACGCTCGTCGTGCCGAGCGACAGGGGACCGTAGACGATGTACGAGTGCCCGGTGATCCACCCGATGTCCGCGAAGCACCAGTACGTGTCCTCGGGGTGGATGTCCTGGTAGTACTTCGAGGTGCCGGTGACGTAGGCTAGGTATCCCCCCGTGCTGTGTTGGCACCCCTTCGGTTGGGCGGTGGTGCCGCTCGTGTACATGAGGAACAGGGGTGCTTCGGCGGGCATGGAGACCGGCTCGACAACGCTCCCGCGGTGGTCCTTCAGGAGTTCGTCGACGAAGAAGTCCCGGTTGGGGACCATCGGGCTCTGCGATGCGTACTGGCCCGGGTGACGTCGCCAGACCAGCACCTTGTCGACCTCGACGCCGAGCTCCCGTGCCTTCGCCAGCGCCTCGTCGGCCTTGGCTTTGTGGTCGATCAGCTCGCCGTTTCGGTAATAGCCGTCCATCGTCACCAGGACGTGGCTTTTCGAATCGGCGATCCGCTCCCCGCACGCGGCCCCGCTGAATCCGCCGAACACCTCGGAGTGGATCACGCCCAGACGCGCACATGCGAGCATGGAGATGGGCAGCTCCGGGACCATGGGGAGGTGGAAGGTGATGCGGTCGCCGACCGCGACCCCAACGAAATCCCGAAGGAGTGCGGCGAACTCGTTCACACCCCGTGTAGAGCTCCTGGTAGGTGATGGCCTTGGTCTCTTCCTCCTCCGGCTCGGGCACCCAGATGAACGCCGCCTTGTTCCGACTGGTCGCTAGGTGGCGGTCGACGCAGTTGTACGAGGCGTTTAGTCGGCCGCCGACGAACCACTTCCAGAACGGTGGGTTGCTGGTGTCAAGAGTGGTGTGCCAGTAGGCGTCCCAGGTGAGCAGGTCAGCGTATTCCTTGAAGCACTCGGGGAAGTGCTCCTCGCTGAACCGGTTGAAGATGGCAGGGTCGCCGGCGTTCGCCTGGGCGATGAACTCCGCAGGTGGGTAGTAGTACTCCTCTTCGCGCCAGTGAACGGCGATCTGCGCCTCGGAGACTCCGGCCACCTGTCCTGCCGCCATCGCTCTACCTCCTGCCGGAAGACGAGTTGGAGCCGGACCCGCCTCAGCTTAGCTCGCCCACGACGTTGCGAGCAAAGCGCGGAGGCTCCTCGAGCCCGTCGAGCGGGCGCGCCGCGGTCTGCTGATCTGCGGGTGACTATGCTCGTCGCAGGCTTGGACGTCCGAGTGCGGAGCGAGGATGGGGAACTGATCCGCCATTTCACCCCTCCGACGCGGGACTATCAGCCGACCGGAACGCCTCGGGTGTCTACAGTGTCCCGACATCACATGGTGTCGGATGACCGTCCAACCCTGGCCACGTGATCTTCCGATCGCTCCCGACGTAGGCGGAGGGCGGTGCGAGCGCGCTCGCCGAGGGGGCGTTCGCTCACTATGGATCGGCTCGGATCGGGTCGAGCCGGGAGGCCTATCGGACGACCGGAACCGCCGGGAAGAAGAGCGGCCGGCGTCTGGCTTGAAGATTCGTCCACGCCGACATACCAAACTAGGCCGCACCGTTCGTCTCGAGCACGACGCCGATCAGCGCCGACGCGACGGCGGCGAGGCCGCCGATCGCCACGAACCGGACGGCGCTGCGCCACCACACGTCTCCCGTGATGCCGCCCGTCCAGGCGCCGATCGCGAACAGCGCGCCGAGCGAGAGGATCGTCGCGGCGGCCATCGCCGAGCCGATCGGGAGGACCGCGAACGGGGCGAGCGGGATGAGCGCCGCAACGAGCGCGGCGGCTGTGGTCGTCATCGCCGCGCGGAGGGGACGCTTGGCGAACGGGGTCCCGCACGACCGGGCCAGGTCACGCTCGGCCTTGGTCGCCGTGTAGAGGACCCCGCCCATCGAGATCGCCTCGGCCACCCCGGCCGCCAGCCCGGCGAGGGCCACCGTCGACGCGTCTCCAGTGCCGATAGCGACGCCGAGCACGACGGCCAAGACGTTCGTGAGGTTGTCCTGCGAGCCCATGATGAGCTCTCGGAGGCTCGCCGCGCCGAGGCGCCCCGCTTGCGCCGTCGGGTGGACGTCGGGACTCGTGGCAGCCACCCTCACACTCCTTTCTCCACTCCCAGACTGGACTTCGTTGCCGAGCCCCTTCGGGGACGAACGGCTGCCGGTCGGGGGTCCAATCGACCTCCCAGACCGCGGGGCCGGTCCAGATTGACCGAGGGAGAGCCACGCTCCAGCACTCCGGAGCGCTACGCGGCCCAGGGGTGCCGGTCGCGTGTGACGATGCCATCACCCCCTGAAACCGCCGCGGGACCACCGCGGGACACATTCCTCCAGGCAGGCGTCGAGCGCGGCATCTACGATCTCAACCGGCTCGCTGCAGCCAGCGGGGCCGTCGACGTCGAGACGGAGTACACAACCGTCACCCACTGGACGAATGCCGCATCAGATCACGGCGCCGTGTGGGTCGATCTCGACATCTGAGCGGTTCCCCGAAAAGCTAGGCACGTGTCTTCCAGGACGCGGAAGAGGTCAGAGGTTCGAGCCAGGTGTCTCGCGCCTTCAGCAGCAACCCGCCCTCGACCGGAGTTCCCAGGAGATAGGCAGCTTGCTGTCCTCCTCCGGGGTGCGGGCGATGCGGTGGATCGCTCCGCTCATCACGCCGCGAAGCGGAACGGGACCTTCAACTCCAGGCCGTACCGATCCCGGAGCGGTCCCAGATCCACGTCCCCCAAGCTCGGGTACAGGATCTCCACACCGACGGGCCGGCCGTCGGGGCCCAGGTCGACGTGAAGCCTCTCGCCAAGCTCGAGCGTCCGCTCGATCGCCGCGTCCCGCTCGGGCGCAAGCAGCACGTAGAGGGCGTCCGCTTCCTCGTCGTAGGTATACAGCGCCATCGCTCACTCCTCTCGCCAGATTGTGACCACGACTTGACTCGCATCGTCAACGACCACCACGAGAAGCATCTCGTCGATTCGGATCGACATCCGGCGGTTTCCCTTGACGTCCTCGCCGAGCACGCTCGCCGAACGGAGAGCTTCGAGTAGTCGCGGCTCCGAGAGATCCGGCGCTCGACGTTGAATGAGCCGAAGTCCATTCCTCGCGTGCCTCGTCCGGCCATCCGCGTTCCGCACGGTACGAGCGTCCTCAATCGAACGAGTCGGGGCTCGGGTAGGCGAGGACGAGACGGCCGGGTCAGGACATCGAACGGGGTCCTTCGGTCTTGCCTGAGAGCAGTCGGGCCACCTCGTCTCGGCCGGGCCACTCCAGCGGGCGGCCGCCCGCATCGCACACGCCCGAGCCTGGTTCAGCCGTAGCTATCTGGGAAGCCAAGTGGCCGTGCAGGGCGAGCGACTGAAGTACCGCCTTCGCTCGATCGGCCCCGAAGGCGGCGAGCAGGCAACCCGAGGCGAGCGTCGCCAGGGGATCGGCCGCCAGTGATGTGCAGATCGCCCGCCCGGGCTCGAACCACAGAATGGAGCCCAGATCGACGCGGATGCGGAGGTGCGATGCCGCAGCCATCTCGTGCAGGCCTGCGACAAGTCCTCCCTCCGTCGGGTCGTGCATCGCGGTCGCCCCGACCTCGGCAGCCAAGAGCGCCGGCTCCACGACCGAGATCCCGGGGTCCTCGAGAGCGCCCCGTGCGGCCATCATGACGCCCGGGTCCAGACCGGTCAGCGCGTCGGCCGCCTCATGGGCCAAGACGGCAGCGCCTTCGATCGGTACGGGTCCGATCTGCAGGAGAACGTCTCCCGGTCGGACCCCGCCGGTCGAGACGAACCGCCCGTCCCGGGCGAGTCCAAGGAATTGGCCGACGACGACCGGTTGCGTGACCGCCTGAGTCACCTCCGTGTGGCCGCCGACCAGCGAGGCGCCGACACGAGCCAGACTGTCTTGCATGTCGGAGAAGGTCTCCCGGACCCTCGCCTCGGTGGTCCCGAGTGGAAGCAGGATGACGGCCAGGAACCACCGTGGACGGACGCCCATGACCGCCACGTCGTTGGCGTTCACGATGACCGAGAAACGACCGATCTCCTGCGTCGTCAGGGTTATCGGGTCCGTCGCGGCGACGAGCACGCCACCGGGGACCTGGATAGCGCACGCATCCTCCCCGATGCGAGGTCCGAGAAGGACGCTCCGGTGGTGGGCTCGGAAGCCGGGCGAGCAGCTCGCCCAGAAGCGCGACGGGAAGCTTCCCGATCTGAAGCGGCGGTGGCGGGCCCGAATGGACGTCCATGGCGGAAGGGTAGAGGGTCATCCCATCAAGCGGACCTGCACCCAGCCATCGGGTCCGCGTGGGTCCTGGACCGAACCGGTCGCTCGACCCTTCTGCTCGTCCCGCCGGGCCGGATAGTTACGATTGGAAACGAGCCCTCATGACGATGCACGAACACGGGTCCTTGGTCCATCCGCATCAGCACGCGCACGTGGTCCACCACCAGCGACACCGGACCAGCTGGGAGCACCTGACGGCGATGCACGGTCACGAGCACAACCACCCCTCGGTGGAGCACGATCACGCGGCTCACCAGGATCCGAAAGTGGAGCACGAGCGGGAGGGGCATGTGCACGACCACGCCCACCCGACGATTGACTGATCCGGGTTCCATAAGGCGCTCTGCGGCGCGGATGGCCTCTCAGTGTCCCTACTCAACCAACGGAACGCTCCGATACCGATCCCGGGCGTGAACGGCGAGTGCGTTCAGCTGCGTTCTCGCTCCGATGACCCCGTGAAGGGGGCGCTCATGACGGTTCGCATGACAACCCCTGGAGCCCGTCGGCTGTGGGGTCCCGGCCAGGGTGGGTCGTCCGACCCAACCCCCATCGCCCGGATTGTGAAGGTGGTGGGGAGGCGGACGAGGCGACGGTCCGAGCGTGGGAGCCGGTATCGAGAGCCTCGACGATCTCGAGCGACGCAGCTCGGACGAGTTGGCACACGAGGAGCAAGGGGACGCGCCCCTCGATCGACTGATCGCGGACATCGCCGACCGGCAGCGACCGGAACCAAGTCCCGAGCCATCGCCTCCCCTTCGCGTGCGCGGCCACGACCTCGCCGCCTGTCGCTCGCGCCAGGCCTACCGACCACCACACCGCCCGCATGGCGCCGTCCGATCCGTCCACACGGACGACGATCCGCCGGATCGCGGCGCGCCGACCACCGCTCATCGTTCGCCCATCTCGGCCGACTTCGGCTCGGCAACGAGCGGAAGGAAGGAGGCGTGTTCGCCACGGAAGAGATCGCGCGTTCGGACCCGTACGGACTCCGACCGGGTTCCGGCCGCGAACACGACGCTGTCGCGTTCGAGCACGCAGGGATCGACGAGCGTCTCGGCGTCGAGCAGCCACCCGAGTACCGGGGCACCGCCCAGCTCGATGGATGGAAAACTACTTTGGAGCTCGTGCTCCGTCGCGAGATACGCAGACGGATCGTCAAGCGCCTTCCGGACGAGGTGCATGTCGAGCCGCCGAGAAGCCGGGATGACCGCGACGGCATGCCCGCCTCGGGTGGCGATCACGACCGCCTTCAAGACGTGGTCGGCATCTGTGTGGACGGCGCTGGCCTCCTCGAGCGAGGTCATCGAGGGATCGTGGTGAATCACCTCATAGGGCACGCCACGTGCGTTGAGGTATTCGATGACGAGCGACATGTGGCACCTCCCGATCACCTCTGACAGTAGGAGCTCGCCTTCGGCATCGAAGGGGCGAACGTCCTTTCCGTTCCGGGCATCCGGGAGCCTGCCGTTAAGGTCCCGGGCCGCACATGGCCGATGAGCCGCAACGCGACAGGACCTCGAACGTTCGGTGACTCTGGCACTCCGCCAAGTGGAAGTATCTGGCTCTCAGCGGATCGAGGGCCCGGTCTCGGATGCTGATCCTGGGCACCCGTCCCAGCCCGGATGTTCCCATGAAGACATTTGAGGGCAGAATCCGATCTCTCGGCGGGCTCCGCTCCCTTCGCTGCGGGCAGACTCACCGGTGAGCACGGCCTCGTCGAACTCGAGGCCGTTCGCCTGTAGATATCCGCAGGACCAACTCCCGATGTCGAAGCCGACCACGTCGCCGGGCACGACTTCGGTGACATCCAAAGCGCTGATCCTGCCCGCCCGGGTCGTCACCGCGGTGTGACGAATGCTCGAGTGCAAGTCCCCACCGCCTTCTCGAACCTGACACGCCTTGCGCGTGGGTCCTTACATTTCGGATGGAGCCGCAGGACGGCCTGTCCGGTCCTCATCGTCCGCCGCACCAGACCCCGAACGATCAACGGGAACCGGGGCGGGCTGCGCAAAGGCGTGATAGGGGTCGAACGAGGTTCTCCAGAGGGCAAGGCGGCGCTCGTCCACCCGGCTCAATAGCGAAAGAGTGCCGCGACGGGCGCCCGGTCCGGCATCTCGCCTTCGGGGACGGCGTAGACGGTCCCGCCGTTGAGCATCGTGCGAACGACCGCCTGCTCGATCAGGTCACGTCCACCGAGCTCCTGTCCTCCTTCGGCGTGGGCAACGCCGGCGCTTCCCTGGGTCGCGCTCAAGACGTGGATCCCCGTAGGAACGAAGAGGACATCGATACGCCCTGCTTCGGCGGCCATCAGTACTTCCTCCAAGCTGTCAGACGCACGTCCGGTGCCGAGGGCTCCCCGGTAAGCGGCCGCTGCGTCGTCCCGGTCCCGCGCGAACAGGGGCTCCACCAGCGCCCATGCACGTGTGCGGAGCTTTTCGGAAGACACCCGATCGGGGCTGCCGGAGATCCCCTCCTCCAGGAGGTGAGGATAGGTGTTGATGTCGCGGTACATCGCCCGAACATCCTCAACCCCGGCCAGGACGAGGGGAGCCTGCTGTTCACGCAGGGATCGGCGCACTGCGCCGTCAACGGCTTGGAGATAGCGGCCGAGGCGCTCCTTCTGGACTTCTGCGCCGATTCCTTGCCCATGCACTATCACGCGAGCGCCCGGCCCCCCTCGTTCTGCGGCATGGGACCCGAGTTCCCTCTGCGGGTCGTCGTAGCGAAGGGCGTCCTTCACGCCCGCGGGCAGGCCCGGCACGTTCACCAGATGAACGGCGGAGCGTGTTCCAGCGAGCAGTCGAGCCTCGTTCTCGCTCAGCGCGAGGACGAAGAAGCGACCATCGCCTGTGAGCAGGGGGAGCAGGGGGGACACGTGGAATCGGTCCGAGACCACGACCAACTCCTCGAAAGGGAGAGGGAGCCGATAGAAACGGAACCACCCCGCCCGAAGGAACAGAGCAAGCCCCCCGCTCTGATGCCGCCAGAATGCCTCGTCCTCAATGAGCTCTCGGGCTGGGTGGAGGGCCTCGCTCGCATTCGGCCGTCGGATTCCGGTGCCGACCAAACTCTCCTCCGCAACACGGATGAGGTTCTTCAGGCGGATGGGGTCCTGCAGAGTCTCGGGGCCGCTCCCGTGGGTCGGAATGTACAGCGACACGCAGGGCGACCGCGGCTGCTGAACCAACAGCTCCACATCAACTCGAGAGAGCACATCCACATCGGCTCCCTTCCTCGGAGACGCGATCGACGTTGAGCGGCCCGTGTCCACACACTCCAGTCTGGCCGCAAGAGTCGGACTGAGCCCAGGGCCAATCGTCCTTCATTCCAGGGCGTTGCCCGTTCCCCCAGCCCTCGGGGGACGTCGACTTCGACGAAGTCGGCGGCGCCATTGCTCGATCGGCGTTCGAGCTTGCTCGGGCCTAGGGGCGGCACCTCAGTTCTGTCTTCAACACGGTCGACCTCGAGTCGGGCGCAGGGTAGCGCTTCAGGTACATCGAGATCTTCCCCGGCCCGAAGTAATAGGTCTTGCGCAGGTGAACGATCTTGCCGATCCCTTCCCCGCTGGTTGCGTTGGGCTCGTGTGGCCGGCGGGAGCGGGTCGCGATGCGTCGACCCCCAGCTCCTCGTAGCGGCGACGCCACGTGTGAGTGTCCGCGAGATCCCGTAGTACGGGCACGTCAACGCGACGTTGCCGGACACCTTCCTCGGCATGGGGGGTGATCGCCAGGCGCCTGGCAGCCGCCCGTGAGAGCTCCCGCTCGGTCGAACCATGGCGCAGCTCGGCCTGATGGAAATGCCCGCGCCACCGAGCGAGGGTTAGGCCAGGGTTGTCGCGTCTCGCTCGGGAGGGGAGCACGCGCATCACGCCGAGCACCACCTCCGGTCGGGCTTAGGTGGTCGACAACACCCCGTCACGATGGGGGGAAGTCCGCACACGGTGGCTGGCCCGGGTCGCTGTCATCGCCGCCGGAGCCGGCCTGTACCTCTGGTGCCTGTGGGTCTTCGCGACCGTCGGGAGGGGGACGCCGGGACCCTGGGACGCGCCGCGGCGTGTGGTGGCGGTCGGGCCCTACTGCTGGGTCCGCAACCCCATCAACATCGCCCCGCTCCTCATCGTGATCGCCGGGGCCTGGCTGTTCCTCTCGCCGCCGCTTCTCGTGTACTCGTGGGCGGCGGCGAACTCCTTCCACCTTGTTCGCGATCGACTATGAGGAGCCGACGCTCCGTCGTCGGTTCGGAGAGAAGTACGCGTCGAGTACCGGAGATCCGTCCTACGTTGGTTCCCGCGGCGGCCGCGCCGAAGCTGACAGCTTCCCGTCTGTCTGAGTCGGCCGGAGACCTGGGGCCGGACACGCGAAGCTCCCCGGACAGCCCTGGCGTTGAGCGGGAGCATTGACGTGCAGGCAGGTGCCTCGCCAGTGTGCACTCGAATGACAACGCAATGTGGATCGTCGTCCCCGTATCATCCCCGTGAAGGAACGGGACACGACGGGAAACGTTGGGAAGTCAAGAGACACAAACGCGCTCCTCACAGCCCAGGCAAGGCCCTGACCTGCACCTTTCGACCGGACTCTTAATCCGCAGGTTCGGGGTTCGAATCCCCGGGGGCCCACGAGCGAACGTCCTGGTCAGACGCCTGTCAGACGTCACGGGCTGGATCAACGGATCGACTGATGGGGCGAATCGGGGGCGAATGAATCCCGACTAACGGCCCTGCAACGCCGCGGATCGTTTCTCCACCACGCGGATCCATTCGGCGCGGTCGAGCCGGAGGTAGCCGTTGGCGATCACGGCGCCGGCCTCGGCCAGCTCGTCCTCGGCGCGAAGGATCAGCCTGGCGGCGCGTCGGACGGCGGCGCGCATCTGCACCCGCGTGGGATCGAGCGCCATGGTGCCAGTCGGGTCCGAGTCGGTGAAGCCGCGGCCGCGACCGTTCTCACCCACCCCACCGTTGGACTTGCGGGCGCCGGCGTCGGCGGCGTCCTCCAGGATCGGAGCGAGCGTCTGGGCCAGCTCGGCGATGTGACCGAGCGAGGCGATCGGCGACCGGTGGCCGTTGGAACGTGACACGCGGCGAAGTGTATGACGGCGTTGGCAGGCTCGACCTCGCCGCTGCTACCGAGGAACTCGAGACGGGGTGCTAGTTTTCGCCCTCGTGGACCTGGAGCACGCCGAGCGAGCCCTGCGCGGTCGGCCGTCACATCCGTCGGTAGCATCGGCGCGTGGCGACCGTGCTCAGACCCTTGGTGGACGACGACCTGGACCGACTATTCGTGTGGGAGAACGACGACCGGGCGGTGAAGATGGCGGCGTTCACCCGCGCCGACTCGTCCGACCGGCGGTCGTTCGACGCCCACTACCATCGCATCCGGGACAACCCGGACAACACGGTCCTTGCGGTCGACGACGACGGCGTCCTCGTGGGGATGATCGGGAGCTTTCCGTCCGAGGTGGGCCGCGAGGTGACCTTCTGGATCGACCCTGGGCAGTGGGGTCGCGGGCTCGCCTCCGCCGCGCTCCGGTCGTTCCTGGATGTCGAGCCGACCCGGCCGCTGTTCGCCCGGGTGGCCGAGCACAACGCCGGGTCTGCCAAGGTGCTGCGCCGGGCCGGTTTCGTGCAGGTCGGCGCCGAGCGGTCGTGGGCCGAGGGTCTCAGCCGCGAGGTCGGAGAGACCGTTCACCGGCTTGACTAAGTCGGGACTGTGCGCCGATAGACCGGCGTATCTGGACTCACTCACCGATGCCCTCGGTCCCGCTCCACGCGCCGAGCTGCTCCACGTCCTTGTGCTGCCCGACCTCGACCGCGCCGAGCGGATCGGCGAGTTCTGGAGCTACCGCAAAGTCGCGCCTTCGCCGAACTCTTGATCGACTGCGAGGAGGACCGGACGCTGAGGGCGGTGCTCGTCGGGATGCTGCGGAAGGGCGATCACTAGCCCCTTTGCCGTGAGGGTGCTGGCCGCGACGGTTCCTCCGTCCGGTGAGCGGGTCGAGCCCGGTCGGGATTCGGCGGGCTGTGGCCCGGCCCTAAACCGTGAGGATCAAGGGACGCCGGGACGGTGAGGCGCGTCGATTACCGGGTCGGGCGCATGCCATACGGCCTCGACGTTGTTCTGATGCAAGTCGTTCACGAATGCGGCGTAGTACCGCTCGGAGTACTGCGTCCACACGCCAGGCTCGCCTCGCGTTGTTGCACCATTCGCGATGGCGGCCTCGAAGAACGCGTCTACGTCCTCGCGACCCTCGGCGGAGAACGCAACATGAGCCGCTGTGGTCACGGGCTCCCCTTGGCAGATCGAGAAGTCGTCCAGGTCCTCGGCCCCGTAGCTGACACAGTCTTCCTGAACGTAAAGTTCCTCGTAACCGAGTGGGGCGAGAGCTGCGGTATAGAGCCGTCGGCTTGCGGCCAGGTCTTCCACGACGAAGAGCACGTGATCGACGATTACGCGCCGGACGCTCATCGGTCTAACGCTATCAACGCCGCGCCTCCAACTCCCACCACCTAGCCGATAAAGGCGCGACGAGGGTCCTGGTGGCGACGGGCCCAGCAGTCGCCATGCCGACTGCATGATAGGAATCGCGGCGGAGGGTGCTGTGACTGTCGTCCGTCTGGGTGCGTGGTGCGACTTCCTGACCGAAGACGAGTATCGACAGCGGCTCCTCAGGGACGCGCCGGCTGGCCCCACCGGGAGCCCCGCCTTCCCGTCCGTCCCTAGCCGTGTCCAGGCAGACTCGGTCGAGAATCTTGTCGAGGACTTCAAGGGGGGGGTCTCCTTCGTCGTGCATGAGTTCGCTGAACTTAGTGACGGACGCCGCCTCACGCTGCACGAGGAGCGGGGGTTCACCGCGAGCCGAGGACCCGCACCGAGTGACCAGTGGCCCCGCTACCTGACGTTCGAGCACCTTGAGCGGGACGTGCGCACAACGGTGCTGCCGGACGACGATGACACCCAGGACGAACATCCTTGGGAGTGGCTCGCGGGGCTGATACGCGCCCATGGCGTAGAGGCAACAGCCGAGGAACTAAGGCTTCTTCCCTATGACGTCGTGTTCAGTGAGCGCCTCCGAGCGCGATTGGGGTCACCTAGGCGATAGAGACGCCGCGGGCGTTCCGGCGGCTAGATGGCTGAGCCCTGGTTAGGCCTCAGGACGACCTCGGGACCTCTTTCATGTGGCCTAGCCTTGGTGACGCGGCGCACCGGGAGCCCGCGCCCCACGGCGAGCCAGCGATCTAGTGACTATTCAGGGGATCGCTTTCCCGAGTCTGCGACGGTCTCGGGACCCAGGGTTGGCCGGGTCCCGAGACGTGCGGTCGTCGGTCGCGCGCCGCGCGCCGTCGTCGTCGCGCGCGCGCTCCGCGCACGGGCGCGCCCGTCGATTGACGCGCGACCGATGCCGTCGTGCAACCTTCGCGGTCGTCGCTTGCGCGACGCGGGCGGTCGCGTCATCGAATCGGAGCGATCAGGAGCCGGAGCCGCCCCCGTCATCCGGGCAGCTCGAACCGTCGCACTCGTCAGAGCCGGACCCACCGTGCTCCTGGTCCGTGCCGGAGCCGCCGTCGAGCGAGTCGGTCCCGTCGCCGCCGTACAGACGGTCGTCCCCGGTCCCACCCGAGAGCGTGTCGTGCCCGCCGCCGCCGCAGATCGTGTCGTTGCCGCCGCGACCGTCGATCACATCGTTGCCACCGCGACCGACGATGACGTCGTGCCCGGAGGTCCCGTGAAGGTTGTCCGCCCCCGATGTGCCGACGACGGTGGCGGACTCCCCGTGGCAGGTGGGGGTCCCCGCGGATGCCGGGGTCGGATGCGCCAGGATCAGCGCGGACAGTGTCGTTGCGGCGATCGCGACGGCACCCACCCTTCGCACGATCGTTGTCCCGATCATCATGCCCTCCTTGGCGGTCCCCCCCTGGGAACATCGCCAGGGTTACCGTAGGGACAGCCGCACCAGCGGTCGCACAAACGGTGGCTAAGGCACCGCTAAGACTCCCGTGAGAGTTGCGTGACAAAGGACGTTCCGGTCGTGGGGACACGCCTTCGCGTGTCAGACCCGGCCCCCGGGGGGTTGGCCGGGGTTCCCGCGGTGCCGCGTCCGCAGCCTTGGCCGCCCATGGAGAGCCCCCGGACCGCCGAGCGTCGCCGATGACCCTAGAGCACGTGATCTCCGGTTCGTCACCACGGACGGTTACGCCGAACTCACGCCGACGACCGCAGCGCTCCGACTCTGCGGGCGATCGCTTCGGGCCCGTCGACCCTGGGGACGAGGTGATCGACGGGTCGGCGTGACTGTGGGAGACCCACGTCCGGGGCGGCTCAGCGGGAGTCACCCCGGACTTGGATCGTTGCGGCTACCTCAGCGGTCGGCGCGGCTCTTCAGCTCCTCGAGGTACTCGTCCAGGCGCTCATAGACCTCGCTCGCGCCTTCTTCCATGCCGGACGCGATCACCTCGTCACGCAGCTCCTTCGAGGGGAAGACGGCGCGCGACGTGATCGTGGTCTTTCCGTCGTGCTCCTCGAAGGTGTACGTCTCGGGCCCGCCCGGGTTGTCGTTGAACCCAAACGTCCAGGTGATGCGCTCCGGCGCCTCGATCTCGAGGTACTCGCCGAAGAACGTGACCTCCTCACCGTCCGAACTGCGGTGCACGATCCGCCAGGTTCCGCCCGGGCGGAAGTCGATCTCGCAGTTCACGAACTCGTACTTCCTGCCGACCCACCAGTGCGACATGTGCTCGCACGAGGTGTGCGCCTCGAACACGAGCTCGCGAGGCGCGTCGAACGTCCGCGTCATGACGATCTCCGTGTCCGACGGCGTCGTCGTGACGAGCTGGTTCCTACCGGCCATCGTCCTCCTCCTTCCCTCGTCCCTGGAGCTCTTCCAGGTACTCATCCAACCGCTCGTACCGCTCCTCCCAGAACTCCCGGTACCCCTCCGTCCACTCGGCGACCGCTCGGAGCGGCTGGGCCCGAAGCCGTGCCGGCCGCCACTGCCGGTCGCGGCCCCGTGAGATCAGGCCCGCCCGCTCGAGCACCTTCAGGTGCTTGGAGATGGCAGGCTGGGTCATCGCGAACGGCCGTGCGAGCTCGGTGACGCTCGCCTCCCCCGTGGCCAGGCGCGCCAGGATCGCCCGGCGCGTCGGGTCCGCGAGCGCCGCGAACGTCCTGTCCAGCTGATCGGTCGAGGTCATTCTGAACCTCTCGGTTATATAACTGATTGGTACGCTAACATCGCGCTTCGACAGGTGTCAAGGGGGGAACTCGGCCGGGCGCGGCCGCGCACAAGGGGTTCGCGTTGCCCGACGAGACACGGCCGTTCCCGAACGGCCACGCCGACATCCTCGTGATCGGCGGGGACGAGGTCGGCCGGCTCGTGTTCGAGCCCGGCTGGCGCTGGTCGAACGACGTCAAGCCGATCGCCAAGACCGAGAGCTGCGAGGCGCCGCACTTCCAGTACCACGTGAGCGGGCGCCTGGCGATCCGGATGGACGACGGCACCGAGTTCGTCGCCGGTCCCGGCGACGTCACCTCCCTGCCGAGCGGGCACGACGCCTGGGTGGTCGGCGACGAGCCCGTCGTTGTGGTCGACTGGTTCGGCGCCACCGACTACGCCAAGTCCAGCTAGCCCACACCATCCCGTGGGGCGCCTCGGAGTCTCGGGGCGCCCCTTCGCGTGTCGGCAACACCGCTATCGTCGCGCTGTCCCAGACGCGGAGGGTGACGAGCATGGTGACCATCGACGACGTGCGTTCGTTCGCGATCACGCTCCCCCGCACCACCGAGGCGCTCGTTCGGGACCGGGTGAAGTTCCGCGTCGGCCGGATCGTCTACGTGGCGTTCTCGCGCGACGAGACGGTGATGGGTTTCGGGTTCCCCAAGGAGGAGCGCGAGGCGCTCGTCCGCTCCGAGCCGGACAAGTTCCTGATGCCCGAGCGGTCCGACCTCCGGTACCACTGGGTCCAGGTCCGGCTCGCGGCCATCGACCTCACCGAGATGCGGGAGCTCGTGCTCGACGCCTGGCGGATGTGCGTGCCCAAGTGGGTCGCGGCCGCGTACGACGATCTCAACCACTGGCCCTCCGGAGCAGATCCGACCTGACCGCAATCGACGACTATCGGGCCGTGCTCCACGTACTCGACGACCCGGACCCGTTCCTCCTCGATCACTCGGGCCTGCCGGGCCCCCGGGGAACATCGAGCTCGGCGCAGGCGATGGCCGACGTGGGCACACGCGCGCAGTTCGATCGGTTCCTCTCGTTCACGCCCGAGCGCGCGCCGGTGGGTTCCCGAGAGGAGTTCCTCGCGTTCTGCGCCGCGGTCGGGTTCGGCAGGCTAGCGGCCGAGGGGGACGCCGTGGCGCTCCCCACGCTGCGGACCCTCGCGTCCGACCCGCGGTGGCGGGTACGCGAGGGTGTGGCGATGGGGCTGCAACGTCTGGGCGCATCCGACATGCAGACCCTGTTGGCGGAGATGCGGGCATGGGCGAAGGGCAACGACTACGAGCGGCGGGCCGCGGCGGCGGCGCTCTGTGAGCCCGCCCTGCTCGGACGCGAGAGCGACGCGCGCGAGGTCCTCGCGATCCTCGACTCCATCACCGACGACCTCTCGCGTTCGAGCGAGCGCCGGAGCGAGGGGTTCCGCGCGCTCCGCAAGGGTCTCGGCTACTGCTGGAGCGTGGCGGTCGCCGCCGCCCCGGTACGCCGGCCGGCCCGCTGATGGAGCGCTGGATGCGGAGCGAGGACCCGGACGTCCGCTGGGTGATGCGGCAGAACCTCACGAAGAAGCGCATGGACGAGCGGGCACCGACTGGGTCGCATCCTGGAGGGCGGAGCTCGGCGCCCGATCCTGAGAGCGGCGCGCGGCCCTCCCGACCCATCGCCGGTCGTCCGCGAGTCTCGGGCGAGGCGAACGCCGATGGTCCCCCGCCGGTGGGGACCAGGGGCTCCGTCACCCCTCCGTCGGCGCCCATAGGTTCCAGGCGGATCCCTCCGTTCCATCCCGAGGGAGCGGTCGCGAGAGGAGGCGAGCGATGCTGGTCCGAGGACACGAGGCGACGTTGATCGGCAGCCGTCCGATGCGGGTGCCCGAGCCGTCCCCGAGACGAGATCCCACGGTGGCCATCTGGACCGGCTTCGTCGTGGCGGCGCTCCTATTGATGGGGGTCCTCGATCTCACGGTCTACGGCATCGCGATCCCGATCGCCGCCCTGACCGTCGCGGCCGTCGTGATTCACCTGCGCAGGGTCGACCCATCGAAAGTCTGGGTTCGCCGGCGCGTCGACCGTAGGGACCTGCTCGCGATCGCCGCGCTCTACCTTGTGGTCGTCGGCCTCTTCCGCCTCGCCTTCGGCGTGTTCACCACGGATCGAGTTGCGGGACTCTTCCTCTCGTTCGCGGCGGCGCTGCTCATCGGGGTCGCCGGACCGGTCGTCTACACGACGTGGGTCCGCCGCCGTCCGCTCGCGTCCGTCGGCATCGGACGCCAGCACCTCGGACGGACTGTCCGTCTGGGGCTGCTGTTCGCCGGCGTCCAGTTCGCGATCACCTTGTTGGGCTACGACCTGCCCGGGCTCGTCGACTGGGTCCCGCTCCTCGTGATGGCGTTGACGGTCGGCCTGTTCGAGGCGATCTTCTTCCGCGGCTTCATCCAGGGCCGCCTGGAGACCTCGTTCGGGGTGGGCCCGGCGGTATACCTCGCCGCAGGTCTGTACGCGCTGTACCACGTGGGGTACGGGATGGGTGCGGACGAGATGGTGTTCCTGTTCGGCCTCGGCGTCGTGTACGCGATCGCGTATCGCCTCGCGGGGAACGTCCTTGTCCTGTGGCCCCTGCTGATCCCGCTCGGCTCCTTCTACGCGCAGCTCGACTCCGGGGACCTCGTGGGCGAGCTTCCCTGGGGTTCGGTGGCGGGGTTCGCGGACGTGCTGGTCGCCATGGCGGTCGTCGTGTGGCTCGCCCACCGTGCCGAACGCGAACGCGCGGGGCGGACGCGGGTGCTCACGGAGGCCGCCGCCGGGTAGCGTTCCCGGCATGCAGATCCTCCTGCCGCCGACGTTCGATGGCTTCCCGCGTCACCGGGACAAGGCGATGGCCGCGTCCGCGGCCGCGCAGGCCGATCCCGACGTGGTCGGCATGGCGGTGACGGGGTCGTTCGCCACGGGCGAGGCGGACGAGTTCTCCGACGTCGACCTGCGCGTGTACGCGCGACCCGACGCCGTCGAGGCCGTGGTCGCGCGCGTGCCCGACCTGTCCGCGTCGTGCGGCAACGTGGTGGCGCGGTTCGGCGCCGACCACCTGGGGATCCCGAGCCTCACGATCGTCCTGTACGACGACCTCGTGCACGTGGACTTCGACGTCGTCGCGGTCGATCGTGCGACCGAGCACAACGAGGGACTGCCCGTGGCGATCCTGTGGGAGCGCGAGCCGATCTCCGCCCGGCTGCCCGGCACGTTCGAGCCGGACGTGGCGACGCAGATCCGATGGATGGAGGCACGGATCTGGACCTGGTCTTGGTACATCCAATCGAAGATCCTGCGTGGCGAGCTCTACGAGGCGCTCGACGGCCTGCAGTACGTGCGCGACCGGGTGCTGTTCCGGTTGCTCGCGTTCCACGGCGGACGCCGGCCGGCCGGCGCGCGGCGGGCGGAATCCGTCGTCGGGGAGCACGCGGACGCGTTCGCGCGGACGTTCCCGGCCGCGCTGGATCCGGAAGCCGTCCTGGCGGCCCTGCGTGACGAGATCGAACTGTACCGCCGGCTCGCCGATCCGCTGCTGGCGCGCCACGGCGCGCAGATCGCCGCCGAGGCGCGATCGGTGGTCCTCCGCGCCCTCGAACTCGGCCTGGAGCGGTCGTCCGGCACCTGAGCGAACGGATCGAATCCGACCGCTCGGTCCTACGATGCTCCGATGATCCGACCGCTCACGAAGCGATCGCTCCTGGCTGCGGTCGAGGAGCTCTCGAGCGCGAACCCGGCCCTGGCCGAGTCGGTCGAACGGTTCGGCCCTCCCCCGCTCTGGGCGCGCGAGCCCTCGTTCGCCACGCTCGTGCACCTGATCCTCGAACAACAGGTCTCGCTCGCGTCGGCTCAGGCGGCGTTCGACCGTCTGGACGCCATACTCGGCGGCGGCATCGAGCCGGACGCGTTCCTCGCGCTGTCGGACGCGGAGCTGCGGACGATCGGGTTCAGCCGGCAGAAGGCGGGCTACGCGCGCGATCTCGCGACCGCGCTCGCCGACGGCTTCGACCTGGGGTCGCTGGCGCGCCGGCACGACGACGAGGTCCGGTCCGATCTGACGCGGTTGCGCGGCATCGGCCGCTGGACCGCCGACATCTACCTGATCATGTGCCTGCTCCGTCCCGACGTCTGGCCGCACGGCGATCAGGCGCTCGCGACCGCCGCGCACGAACTCTTGGAGCTTCCGGCGCGACCGACGTTCGACGAGCTCGAGAGCCGGGCCCGAGCGTGGGCACCCCACCGAGCCACCGCTGCGAGGATCCTGTGGCACCACTACCTGTCGGTGCGCGGCCGCTCGTGAGCGCGGCGTCGCTGATTCGCCCGGTGGCGTCTAGGCCGCGATCTCGACCGGCGTGCCGAGCGGCACGTCGAGCAGCGACCTCAGGTCGTCGTTGTAGACCCGGACACACCCGTGCGAGACCGCGTTGCCGAGATCGGTCACGCTCGACGTCCCGTGGATGGCCATCCGCCCCCCGCCCGGCCAGTCCGAGAGCACGGGCGAGAAGCCCGACAGGCCGAGCGCGCCGATCCCGTACGGTTGGTACGGGCTCGCGTAGTGGACCTTGACCCACACGTAGAAGGTGCCGGAACCGGTCGGGGTCGCCTCGGTGCCGACGCCGACCCTGAAGTGCTCCTCGAGCGCGTCGTGGACGTAGTAGCGCAGGACCCGTTCGGACAGGTCGACCTCGATCCGCTGGTCGATCCGACGGAGCGAGACATCGCTCCCGCGTACCCAGCCCGAGGATCCGTTCGGCCGAAGCGGGAGGAGGACTCGGTACCAGGCCTCCCCGGCGCGGCGCTTCGCGCCCTCGATGAGGAGGGGCGAGAACTTCCCGACCGGGTTCCGTGTGTCGAGCGCGAACGCCGCATCCGCCTCCTTCGGCTCGTCCCACACGGGGATCACGCGCGCCGCGGGGACGGCCAGGACGTTCACGCCCTGCGGGAGGAGCGGTGGCTTCGGGATCGCCACGTCCGAGCTCGCGGGAGAGCTCGGGACCGAGATCGGGCCGTCGGTCGCCACCACGTCGCCGGCGTCCGAGGTGCACGCCGCCAGCAGCAGGCACGCGGCCGCCCCGAGCAGGAGCCTGCGCTTCACCGACCGAGCATCCCACTGGTGACAACCCCGCAGGTCACGGCGTCGGGGGGCGGACTCAGACTCGATCGCATCACCACCATCTCCCGTGACGTCGACGCGCCCGGGCGTGACTTGAGCCCCGGGCCGCGCGGAGCATCTAGGCTGTGGGTCGGCGAGAGTGGCGGAACGGCAGACGCGCCGGACTTAGGATCCGGTGCCCGAAAGGGCGTGGGAGTTCGACTCCCCCCTCTCGCACTTGGACTGTCTCAGGTTGCCAGGGTGAATCGTCGAAGTGCCACGACACACCAGATCGCCTCGACTACCCCAAAGGGCCACGCCCCTGCGAGGAATCCGTAGACGCTGCTTAGGGCGCACCCGAGCGAGAAAGCGAGAACGAAGTTCGGTCCCCGACGCTCGAGGGCATACATGACCATCATGAACGTTAGGGCGATCACGCCGAATACCGTTACCCAATCCATCTGCCAGCTTGAACCCTAGTCGAGGAGCCTCGCGATTCTCCGCAACTTCCAGGCGTTGTTCGCCACCACGTGAGTCGATGAGTCGGCGCGCCCCAGGATGGTTGGCCACCTTGATCGCCGAGCGTGGTTTCGCAACAATCCAGGCGGATGAGCCCGTGCCGCATGCCGCTTGCGACCGTTCTGACTCAGCCTACGGCCTAGACTCCGGCCATGGCGATCTGTCCGAACTGCGGAGCGGAGAACGCGGAGGGGGCGAACTTCTGCTCGGTCTGCGGCGCCAGGTTCGAAGCGGCCGAGACGGCCGAAGTCCGGAAGACCGTCACGATCCTGTTCTGCGACGTCACCGGCTCGACCGAGCTCGGCGAGCAGCTCGACCCCGAGTCGATGCGAAAGGTGATGTCCCGTTACTTCGACGCGATGCGCACCGCGCTCGAACGCCACGGCGGGTCGGTCGAGAAGTTCATCGGCGACGCCGTGATGGCCGTGTTCGGCATCCCGCAGCTCCACGAGGACGACGCGCTTCGCGCGGTCCGCGCTGCCGTCGACATGCGCGCGGCGCTCGAGGACCTCAACGGCCAGCTCGAACGTGATCATGGGGTCCGTCTCGCCTGCCGGATCGGCGTGAACACCGGCGAGGTGCTCGTCGGCGCCGACGCGACGGACTTCGGACGCGTGACCGGCGACGCCGTGAACACCGCCGCGAGGCTTGAGGCCGCGGCCGACCCCGGCGAGATCCTGATCGGCGAGGAGACCCACCGCCTCGTGCGCGACGCGGTCGAGGCCCAACCCGTCGAGCCCCTGTCGCTGAAGGGAAAAGTCGAGCCCGTCCCCGCGCACCGTCTGATCGGGGTTCTCGTGGAACTCGGCCAGGCACGACGCGCGCTCGCGTCCACGATGGTCGGCCGCGACCGCGAGCTTGAGGACCTCACCCGCGCGTTCGCCCGCTCCGCCGAGGACCGGAGCTGCCTCCTATTCACGGTCCTGGGTGTGGCGGGCGAGGGCAAGACGCGCCTCGTCGAGGAGTTCCTCTACCGTCGGCGGGTCCGCGAACGTGGTGAGCGGCCGCTGCCTCCCCTATGGGGAGGGCATCACGTACTGGCCGGTCGCCGAGGCGGTTCGGACCGCGCTCGGCGTCCAGGCCTTCGATCCGCCCGAGGATGTCGTCGCGCGCCTTGACGAGGTGGTCGCCGGGGACGAGCACTCCGACGCGATCGCGGGTCGTCTCGCCGAGATCCTCGGTGTCGCGGAAGGCGTCGGCGCCGGCGAGGAGACCCCGTGGGCTATCAGGCGGTTCCTCGAGCTCCTCGCTGGCGACCGCCCGCTCGTCGCGCTCTGGGAGGACGTCCATTGGGCCGAGCCGGCATTCCTCGACGTTGTGGACCACATCGTAGACTGGTCGCGCGACGCGCCGATCCTCGTCCTGTGCACCGCCCGTCCGGAGTTCCTGGACACGCGGTCGGGCTGGGGCGGGGGCAAGCTGAACGCCACGACGCTCCTGCTCCAACCCCTCGACGCGAAGGCCTCGGCGGAACTGATCGCGAACCTGCTCGGCGGCTCGGGTCTGTCCGCCGAGGCGTCGGATCGGCTCACCGAGGCCGCCGGCGGGAACCCGCTGTTCGTCGAGCAGATGCTCTCGATGCTGATCGACGACGGCATGCTCGAGCGGCAAGACGGCGGATGGGTCCCGACGGGCGATCTCTCGTCGGTCACGGTCCCTCCCTCGGTCGCGGCCCTGCTCGCCGCCCGTCTCGAACGACTGACCGACGACGAGCGCCGCGCGATCGAGTGCGCCGCGGTCATCGGCAAGGAGTTCTACGCCGGCGCCGTCCGGGATCTGCTCCCCGAACACCTCCGCAGCCTCGCACCCGACCTGATCCGTTCGCTCATCCGCAAGGAGCTCGTGCGAGCGGACCGTTCGATGGTCCCCGGCGAGGAAGCGTTCCGCTTCCGCAACATCTTGATCCGCGACGCGGCGTACCAGGCGATCCCCAAGGAACGCCGGGAAGGGCTGCATGAAGCGTTCGCCGAGTGGATCGGTCGTGTCGGCGGCGATCGCGCCGAGGAGCAGGACGAGATCGTCGGCTACCACCTGGAGCAGGCGTTCCGCTACCGCGAGGCCCTGGGGCCGCTCGACGGCCCTGCTCGGGAGCTCGGACGGCAGGCGGCAGCCCGGCTCGCCGCGGCCGGCCACCGCGCACTCAGTCGTCACGACGTGGTGGCGGTCGCCAACCTGCTCGGGCGGGCGACCGCCCTGCTCGAGCCCTCTGACCCAGCCCGGATCGCCCTCCTCCCCGACCTCGCGTTCGCCCTTTGGGAGAGCGGATCGACCGAGGCGTCGAAGGCGGTCATGTCCGACGCCCTCACTCGAGCCGAACGCCTCGGCGACCCGCAGATGAACGCGCACGTGTCCCTCATGCGCTGGTTCCTGGAGGACGATCTGGAGGGTTCGCACGATCGGGTGAGGTCGGTCGCCGAGCAAGCCGCCGAGCTGTTCGAACGCGCGGGGGACGAGTCAGGCCTCGCCCGGGCGTGGCATCTGATCGGCATGGTCGAGTGGGACCTGGGACAGGCGGGCAAGCTGCTCTCGGCGCTCGAGCGAGCGCTCGAACACGCGCAGCGGACCGGCGACGCATTCGAGACGGCAGAGGTCATCCTCAGCATCACCGCCGCGATCGTCCGAGGGCCAACACCCGTTCCGCTCGGGATCGCCCGGGCCGAGGGCATGATCGATCTGCTCCCGGCGAACCGCGGGGCCGAGGCGTACATCTGCCACGCCCTCGCCCATCTGCGGGCCCGGATCGGCGAGTTCGACTCCGCCCGCGAGGCGGCGGAGCGTTACCTCGGCTTCCTGCACGACACGGGACAGGTGATCGGCTACTGGCGCAGCGCCGAGGTCCTGTTCGACATCGAGATGCTCGCGGGGGATCCGGCGGCTGCGAGTGCGGTCGCCGAGGAGGCGTATGCGAAGCTCCTCGAACGGGACGATCGCTGGCCCTACCTCTGCGCCTTCCTCGCCCAGGCGCGCTATGCGCTGGGTCGGTTCTCTGACGCCGCAGAGGTCGCCGAGGTCGCCGCCTCGAGCTCGATCGCCGTCGAGCGCGCGCTGGGCCTCGGCGTGATCGCGCGCGTCCGGGCGAGGGAGGGCGACGCGACCGCGGCGGAGAAGCTGATCGACGAAGCCGTCGCGATCGTCGAGCGGACCGACTTCCTGTTCGACCGAGGAACCGTCCACCTCGACCACGCCGAGGTCATGGAGATCCTCGGCCGCGACGAGGACGCGCGAGCGGCTCGCGGTCGCGCGCTCGAGATGTTCGAGGAGAAGGGCGACCTCGTTTCGGCGGCGCGGACCCGCTCGTTGCTCGAGACCCGTGAAGCGGGCTGAGGACCGTAGACCGTCGAGCAGCCGGTAGCTCGCGACACCGAGCCCTCTCTTCGATCCAGACAGGTCGAGGTCACTATGCTCGTTCGCGTGGTTGCTTCAGCCGTGACGCACAGGGGAGGATTTGTCGGCCGCCTCGCGACGGTCGGCGTCGCACCCGATGACGACGAGCCGGAGCGGCTCGCCAAAGCCGTCATCACCCTGTCGGCCTGCCTTGTCACCGCCCTCTCGACCGTGTGGGTCGTCATCTATTTCACGCTCGGGCTCCCGGTATCGGCCGCCATCCCTCTCGCCTACCAGGTCGTGTCGATCGCGTCCCTAGTCGCATTCGCAAGGACGAAACGACTTCGATCGTTCCGCACGAGTCAATTGGTGATGATGCTGATGCTGCCGTTCTTGTTGCAGCTGAGCCTTGGCGGCTTCGTCCCCTCCAGCGCGGTGGTGCTGTGGTCCTTCACGGCTCCGGTCGGTGCGCTGATGTTCAAGGGGACTCGCAGCTCGATCGGGTGGTTGTTGGCCTACGTCACCGTCCTCGCGGTGTCGGGGATCCTCGACCCGTTCCTCGATCCCGCGGATGTCCCAGCGACGGTGATCATCACGTTGTTCGTTCTCAACCTCGCTGGCGTCTCGACGACGGCGTTCCTGCTCCTGCGGTACTTCGTGCTCGAGCGGGAGCACGAGCGGGCGAAGTCCGAGCGCCTCCTGCTGAACGTCCTTCCGGCGCCCATCGCGGCTCGACTGCGCGACGCCGAGGGCACGATCGCCGACGGTTTCGACGAGGTGACCGTGCTCTTCGCGGACATCGTGGACTTCACGACGATATCGGCCACCGCCACTCCCAACCAGGTCGTCGAGTTGCTGAACGGGCTGTTCTCGCGGTTCGATCGCCTCGCCGAGCGGCACGGACTCGAGAAGATCAAGACGATCGGCGACGCGCACATGGTTGCCGGTGGGCTACCGGTACCTCGCTCGGATCACGCCGATGCGGTCGCGGACATGGCGCTCGACATGATGGACGAACTGGAGGCCGTAGATCACCGACTCGGCCCCGGCATCCAGTTGCGCATCGGTATCGATACCGGTCCCGTTGTCGCGGGCGTGATCGGGGTGCGGCGGTTCATCTACGACCTGTGGGGCGACACGGTCAATACCGCGAGCCGGATGGAATCCCAGGGCGTCCCAGGCAGGATCCAAGTGACCGAGCGGTCCTATCGGCAGCTCTGCAGCCGCTACTCCTTCACGGAGCGGGGACCGGTGCTCGTGAAGGGGAAGGGCGAGATGATGACATGGTTCTTGGAAGGGCGGCTGGCCCCAAGCCATCAGTAGGCGCGGTACCCCGGCACCTACGAGATCATCCTCGCGCCATCCTCGTCTGCTTCCTTTGTCGCCGAGCGACCAGCGGAGCATCGGCTCGTTGCCGCGTTCGCCACGGGGACTTCTATGCTGAAGGTGCACCGAACGTGTCCCTCGCCAACCGTCTCGGAGGTGGCACCTTTCACAAGGCGATGTTCGAGAGGTTCTGGCTTGCCCGCCGCGCGTGACCACGGTCTTCACGTCTTCCCGCGGGACGAGCCGAGGGCCGACGAGGAAGGGGGTGAACAAGATGATGTGGTCAGACGGAAGCGGATGGGGGTGGGTCGTGATGCTCACGTCCATGGTGATCTTCTGGGGCGGTCTGATCGTCGTGGTCGTCTGGGGAGTGAGGCAGTTCACTCCGGGGTCCGGCCAGGGACGATCCGACCCGACGACCATCCTCGAAGAGAGGTTCGCTCGCGGTGAGATCAGCAAGGAGGACCTCGAGGAAGGCCGCCGAGTCTTGAGCAAGAGGTCCTAGATATCGTGTTTCCCGGTGGCGCAAGCCGATGGCCGCGTCACTCGGGCAGATAACGCAGGTTCCGATCAAACGCCTGCCGCTGCCATCGCCTGATGGCCCAGGACCCCTCACGCGGCGACTCCGACCTAAGGGGACCGCATCATGGCGAATGCGATATCGAGGGCGTCTCCAACCGGTCTGGCGTGGTCAGCGCGTACGTGAGTAGTTCTTCAAGCGCAGTTCAGGGCCGCTTGTCACTTCACGGATCGCGCTTGCTAGCGCTTTCGGGCGCTGGTCGAGTACGGCACTGGGTTCTGCATCGCCCAGATCGCAGGGCATCGCTCATCAGCAAGTGACTTCACGCGCTGAACGTCGTTGTCCGAAGCATCCGTCTCGACCTCAACCTGGAAGTCGAACGAGGACAACGGTGGAACGTCGCCGAGACCGAGCGCCGCTCGGAAGTCAACTGTGAGCGAGAGCGAGATCTGCAAGCTCCTGAGATTGACCCCAGCCATCGCCGCCTGGGTGGCGAAGGTGGCTCCGTAACAACACATCGCCCCGTAGAAGCAGTAGGCGAGTGGTGTTGGTGCACGACCCTCTCCACCGAGGAACGGCGGGAAGTCCGCCTCGAATAGTGTCTCCCCCTGGGGGAACTTCACGATGCCCGCGAATTGGGGGCTTTCCTCGGCGACTCGCCATCCTCCGTCCAACCTCACTTCTAGCTTGGCGGCGGCTGGATCGTCGACTGCGGCCCTTGCGGTAGCTTCGATCTGGTCAAGCCTCACGTTGTGCATGTCACACGCCCCTCCATCTACGTAGGGCAAGGACCTCGATCGATCGACGCTAGAAGGTTGCCACCTTCTCTGCCCATAACGTCCAGTCGGCGAGTTCGTCGAGCGTCGAGCGTCGAGCTCCCTCGGTAAGCATGTCCTCGGTTATGCCACGTGCATCCATGCACGTACCGCAACAACCCACTTGCGCACCACGACGTGCGACGGACAGGATCATCCGGTCCAGGTGGTAGTAGCCGTCGGGGACTTTCTGATCGGCCATCGCGCATCCGACGGCGTCCCCCATCAAGAAGAGACGAACCTCCACGTCCTCTCGCTTGACCAGCGAGCCGGCAAGGCGCAGTCCGTTGTATGAGCGTTCTGTTCCATACGCTGGATCGTTGAGGATCAAGAGCACGTTCACGCTCGTCCTCATCCTCCCCTGTCGCCCCGACGAGTCCATCTTGTCACCATGCCGGCGCCTTGCGCCCTTCGAGCGATCCAGGCGGTGCGGTCCCGCTTGGGGATGGCTTCATCAGACCGATCCTCTACCGGAGAGCAAGACCGCCTGGATCCCTTCACTTCAGCCCTGAAGGCCCCAGCGACGGCGGGCAGGTCGTCGATCAGGCGAATGCGACCGACTTCGCACCGGCCACGATCTCCTCGACCACCTTGGCCGCACCAACGATCGTGGCGCCCTTCACCAGGTGCTCGTCGGTGATGCCACGGGGCTTCGTGCACGCTCCGCACAGCCACACCTGGCCGCCGTTCTCCACGAACTCGAGGTAGAGGTCTCGGAGCGCGGGCAGCCCCTCTGAGGTTACGTCGTCGCTTCCGCCCTCCGTACCCAGCCAAACCGCATCAACCGTGCACAGCACCACTGCGTCCTGGCCCGCCGTGGCAGCGATGTTCGCCGCCACGAAGGGGAGGGTGGCCCGCTCAGGGATCTCCTTGCCGTGAGTGCAGTTGAAGATCAACTTCTCGCTCATCGTCCACGCTCCACTGTCATCAGGAGACGTCCGTCACCGGGCGTCTCGACGGAACGAACCGTGTGACCCATCAACCGCGCCAAGGAAGGCAAGTCTTCCTTGGCCGCCGGATCCCGGGCCGTCACGATCAACACATCCCCTACCGGGATGGCTCCGATCTGCTTGCGGAACTCCCCAGCCAGCCCATCGGCGCACCCCAGGGTGCCCGCGTCGAACTCGTGCACGCCGCTCTTCACTGGCTGGCGCGACGGGTGGAACCCCGAACACAGGAGATCGAAACCCCCCAGCAGCTGCTGCGCCCCGGCCTCCGTCGCCCGCAGGTGGCCGACGTCGAGGCCGTCCTTCCCTGCCATGGTCCCTCCTTCCTTCGCGGCGGCGCGTCCGGCGCCACCTGGACCATGGCCACGCTAAGGTCGGGTTCTTCCTGCGTTCTTCCTCGGAGGCTTCCTCGAGGCGATCTCCTCGGCGCGGACACGGCAGCGGACTTCATCGAGCGGCTGTCCAGCACTCCCGAACAGATCCGAGGCCTCCCGGAGGAGGGGGACTGCCTCCTGGGGCTCGGCCCGCGCGATGAGAACCTCGGCTCGTGCCTCGGCGACGCCAGCCGTCCATGCGCCTTCCCCCCACATGCTCGCCACGTCTGAGGCGCGCTCGAGGTAGGAACTTGCCCGGTCAAGGTCGCCAGCGTGGGCACAGGAGGTGGCAGCGGCGATCAGGAACCCGATCGAACATGGCGTGCATGCAGGTGTGTCACCGAGGGCTTCCTCAGCCTGTGCCAATACGTCCGATGCCGCCGCGCGGTCCCCGGCGGCCCGGATCGCCGCACCGTAGACCCGGGGCAGGAGGTGTCCCGCCAGCGTGGACACCTGGGCGAGCACGAGCGCGTCTGCAAGGGGCACTTGCGCCTGCTCGGGCCGGCCGGAAGCAAGCGCCACCTCGGCCAAACGCTCGAGCGCCAGGGACCGACTGGCGTCGGCGTGGCTCTGCCTTCCGAGACCGTCGGCCTCACGAAGATGCACCTCGGCCTCGTCCAGCCGTCCGGAGAGCAACTCAGTCTCTCCGAGCACCGTCGCGGCGAAGGCGGCGCCGCGAACGGCGCCCGCGCGATCGGCGGAGGCTCGGAGCTCGCGCGCGAACGCGGCGATCTCCTCATACGGCTCGGCGCCGTACAACGAGAACTCGACGAGGCACAGATACGCGTCGAAGACTGAACCTGCGAGACCGGGGTTCCGAGCGGTGTCGAGCACGTCGCTGCGTACTCGGTCCCAGAGCTGGCCACGGCTATGGCTCACCATCCCGAGAAGCCCAGACGCCTCGGCCGCGACACCCACGAGTCCGACGTCGCTGGCGAGACGCCGCGCTTCTTCCGCGGCGGTCTGCGCGCGGGCGAGATCCTCATCGTGCCAGGCGACGAGCCCCCGAGCGAGAAGGAGCGAAGCATGGTCACCGGGAGTCGTCGCCTCGACGCCGCTCAGCGCTGCCTCAGCCGCGGCCGCGTCGCCTGCCGCGAGGTACGCGCGGGACTGACGGATCCGAAGCGACGCGCGCGCCCGACCCTTCACCGCAGCGATCGCCTCCGCGTAGGCGATCGGAGCAGTCGGGTCGCCCACCGCGAACAGGAGATCGGCCCGCAGCGCGAGCAACCTGGTTCGGTCGCGACCACCCGCGTGCTCGAGGGCGCGCTCCGTCAGGGCGAGTGCATCGGCATACGCGGCGACCGCCGCGGCGCTGGCCGCAGCCCGCTCGAGCCACGGCACGGCCTCCGCCGGTCGCCCCCCTTCGAGCAGATGATGGGCCACACGTCCTGCAGGGGCGTCGGAGGCAGAGAGTGCCTCGGCCGCGACGCGGTGGAGCTGCGCGCGTCGATGAGCGGGCAGCCCATGGACCAGTGCCTCGCGCAGCAAGCTGTGCGCGAACCGGTATCCGTCCGCTCGCTCGACGATGAAGCCGGTCCTGAGCCCCCGATCGAGCGCATCGAACGCCGCAGACTCATCCAGCGCGCAGACGGCCGTGAACTCGTCCGCCGAGAACTCCTCGCCGGTGATCGCCGCCCGCTCAAGGAGCGAACGCAACCATGGGTCCAGGCCGTGCAGGCGGGCTTGCAAGATGTCATAGAGCCGCTCCGGTACCACGATGGTGCCGTCCGGCTCGATCGCCGACGCGAGCTCTTGGATGAAGAAGGGGTTGCCTTCGGCCCTGCCCCAGATCGCATCGATCGCACCCGCCGGTGGCGCGGAGCCATGCACCCGCTCTACCATCGAGGCGGCCGCAGCGCGCGGGAGCGGCCCGAGGACGATATCCCTCGCGGTGCCTTCGGCGAGAAGGCTCGCTCGCGCTTGCGCCAGCGCGGAAGAGACACCCTCTGCTCGGTAGGAGAGCACTACAAGGAGCGGCTGGAAACGCGAGGTTCGTACGAGGTAGTGCGCCAGCTGGACCGTCGCATCATCGGCCGCATGCAGATCCTCGAGCAGCACCACTGCGCCTCGCTCGCGGGCGGCCACCGACAAGAGCTGCGCGACCGCTGAGAACAGGCGGCGGCGCACCGTGCCCGGGTCCGCCACGGCTACTGGCGCCGGCGACGCCGCCGTGAGTCGCGCGATCTCAACCTGCGCCCCCTCGCCGAGGGCTGCGGCAAGATCCGGGCGCTCCAGCAGGAGCCGGTCAAGCGCCTCCGCAACCGGGGCGTACGGCAGGGCGCCTTCTTCTACGCGGGTCGCGCCTCGAAGCGTCGTACGCCCGGCGGCGGAGGCCTCGGCGAGCAACGCGTCGCACAGGCGTGTCTTGCCGATCCCCGCGTCACCGATCACTAGCAGACCACCTCCGCGTCCAGCATCGAGGCGCTGGAGCCCTTCCAGGGCCGCCGCTAGCTCGCGGTCTCGGCCAACCATGGGCGCCGCGGACCCAACCGGCGCCACGGCCGCGGGTCCGCGCACGATCTCCTCGTACAGCGCCACCGACTCGGGTGCGGGCCGAAGCCCGAGCTCTTTCGCGAGTAGAGCCTTGAGGCGCGCGAACTGCCTTAGTGCCGCTGCACGGTTCCCGGCGTCTGCATATGCGCGCATCAGGGCACGATGAACGTCCTCGTCGAGGGGCTCGATCTCCAGCACGTCCGTCCAGCGCTCCGCGCAACGCAGCAGCGCCACGTTCCGGAGATGGAGGCGCTCGCGCGCCGGCTGTGTCCATTCCTCGTATCGATCCTCCGGGAGCAGCTCGCCCGTATACAGCGAGGCGACCGAGGCGCACGCAGACGGATCAGCGGTCCCGAGCGCTCGTTCTGTCTCGCTTTCGAACCGCTCGACATCCACGGCGACGCCGTCACTGAGCCCGACCTCCTGACTTGAAAGCGTGATGACGCTGGGATCACCGATCCCCTTCCGGGCAAGGTGGATAGCCTTGTGCAGGTTCTGCTCGCCGCCCTCCGGAGACAGATGCGGCCATAGGGTTTTCGATCACCTGCCCGCGGTGAATCCGATGGCCTGACGCCAACGCGAGCAGCTTGACCAAGCTGGCGGCGCGACGATGACGCCATACGGGAGCGGGCACAGGACGGCCGTCAACCCTGACCTCGAATCGACCGAGTAACTGGATCTCTACGCGCGCCACTTGTCCCCCAGCTTCAACGACCGACGGAAACGTGCACGGTTCCAGCAGAATCGTCCCACACGGCGCTCGTGCTGGAACTCGCGATTCCTTCCAAGGAGTGCAGGCGGGTGTCCCGTTTCCGGAACGATCTCCACGCGCAGACTTGAGGGCTCCCAACTCGCGCACCGAATCCACGGGCGAGGCCCTTGCTCACGCCTTGCTCACGACGGGACGACACCGACCGGCACAGGACGACACCAGATGACACGGGACGACACGTAGACGCGGGATCAGTGCCTGGGTGCACCAACCTTAGGATCCGGTGCCCGAAAGGGCGTGGGAGTTCGACTCTCCCCTCTCGCACCATCTCTTACCTGCGAATCTTCGTTCTGGACCCGCTCGAGCGACTGGCCGAGGATGCCGTCTTGCTCACTGTTGCTCACGGAACAGAGGCGGATGGCCGCGATCTCAAGGCCCCGGTCCTACAGAACTCGGGCGCTCCCTCGCGGATCATCTGGGGCTCCCCGGTTGAGGAGAACCTCCGGGACGTAAGGTCCGCAGAGGGGAAGAGGCGGGACGAGCGCGTGGACGTCGCTTCCGTTACAGGCCGATGACCGTTGGTTGTGAGGGAGGTCTCAGTCGGTCATCCACTCCTTCACCCAACGACCCTCCAGGAGATCCTCCCGAACGAAGGGGTCGTTGTCGACGAGCCGCTCGGCCTCGGTGGGAGAACTGGTCTCGAACGTGATCAGCCCTCCTGATCTGTCCCCGAAGGGTCCACCCAGATAGTTAGGTAGCCCGAGTTCACGCCAATAGAGAGCATGTTCTGGCGCGACCGCTTGCACGCGAGCCGGCGCATCGCTCATGAGGTAGAAATACAAGAAGCGCATCTGTCTCCCCCGAACCGTGAACCCGGCTTCGGCCATTCAGTGGGACCCCTTCATCTGCATGGAGTATTCGCTCCGGCGGTAGCGCATGAGGGCGTACATGGTCACGAAGGTCAAGGCGCAGTATCCGCCGCACTGCGCGCTCTTGGTGATGCCGAACCAGACCAGACACAGGAACGGGATCACGGGTATGACCATCGTCGCCGCCATCTCGTAGGAGTTCTTCCGCCCCATACCCCGGTACCGCATCCAGGCAACCATCGGGATGCTCATCCCCACCGCCATCGCCACCAGGGCCTGCGTCGGGTACTGGGAGGTCACCTCGTCCCACGTCTTCAGCCCCACGATGGACACGAAGATGGCGCCGGTGGCGATCATCCCCACCACCATCACCGCGGCCATCTGCAGGTAGTGCCGCGAGAAAGGCGACAAGCGGTGCCTGTGATGGAGATCGGCCGTTCCGTGGTCATGGCTCACTGGCTGCGCCGGATCGTGACCGGAGATCGGCTCGCCTCGAACGGCATGTGTCTGGGACATCTGGCTCACCTCCTCGAGTCGTCTCGGGTGTCCGCCGCGGTGCGCCCAGGCAGACAAACCTGGCGTGATGCCGTGTTCTTGGGGAGTGCCCTAAGCGTTCTGAGCTCGCCGCTCCCTCGACCGACGGACCGACCTGCTGATCCCGTAGGCGCACAGACCGCAACAGGCCGCCACGGCGGCGATCACGAGGATGGTCGCCATCGCCATCCCTCCTCCCGGCGCTACGGGCTCGGAACGTCCGACCCTGCACCGGATCCGCCGACTCTCCTCCACTGCCATGGACAAACCAGGACCGGATGGCCCCGTGCTGGGAGGGCCGTTCGGTCCGGGCGCCGTCCGACCGATCCACACGCTCCTCCAAGTTAGAAAGGGGGCCGAGATACTGCTCTGCACCCGAGCGCCGTCCGGAAGTCGCGCGTCCACCCAAGGTGACGTTGGGTCGACCCGATGCCCAGCGAGGGCCACGATGCGTTCGATCAGCGTGGAGGACCGCCTCCTCCCCATCAAACCGATGGTCCCCCACCCTTTCGATCCGCGCGGACAACGCTCCTGCGCGTACACGCGGAGGGACGAAGGAAGCCTCAACGCGCTGGGGCGCTTGGTCAATCATGAGCCAACCTGCATCAGCTTCGAGCGTCGAGCGCCCCAGGTCCCTACTTCTCGGCGCGGGACCAGAACTTCCACCACCGGCGCTTCGACTTGGAGGCCTCGCTGGCGAGGTGCTGGCGCTCGTACTCCTCACGGAGCTCGGCCTGGCGTTCCTCCTGCATCTCGTCGTTGAGCGGCTTCGGCATCTGGCCAGCGGCCCAGTTCCACTCGCTCATCGAGCACCCCCTTCGCGCCCACGGCGCCGGGAACTCTGCGGCTCGAACTTCCTGCGGGCATCGTACGCCGGGCGGCCTCGTGTTCCGGGGGCGCGTGGATGTCTTCCACCCTACAGCCGTCCCCCAGGTAACTGCGGCCGGATACCAGGCGGCGCGGAGCGAGTTCTCGGACTTCCCTACGCGACTGGCTCCTTCTCCGGTGCGGGGACCTTGGTGACCCGCGCGCGGCCTGCGCCACTGGAAACCGGCTCCGGATGCGACGTGGGAGGCATCTCGGATCGCAGCCAGCAACGCAGAAGTCAGGAGGTCGAGCTATGAGTGAGCTTCTAGGGATCGCTCGGTTCAAGTTCCACGAGGGCAAGCTCGAGGAGTTCAAGCGCCTGTCCGCTCAAGCCATGGAGATCGTGCGGACTAAGGACACCGGCACGCTGCAATACGACATCTGCTTCAATGACGATCAGTCCGAGTGCATCGTCCTGGAGCGGTACAGGGACTCCGAGGCGGCCATCGAGCATGCTTCGAACCTTGGCGACCTCTTCGGGGCAGTCCTGGCCGGTCACCGTCGTACATGGCGGACTCCTCGGCGAGCCGAGCGCAGAGCTGAGAGAGAAGTTAGCCGGTAGCGAAGTCCCGGTTCTCTTCACGCCCTTCCTGTCGATGTAGCCACCGCTCGCCGAGGTCGTTGCATGACCTCGTCGCGATCGCGTCGCACCCGATGACGACGTCCTAGGCCGCCCCCGCCTTCGAGGGACATTCCCGAAACTCGCGCACCTCGGTGAGACCTATTTGGATCGTCACATTGTCGATCGGCCGAGATGGCACCTAATGCGTAGAGATATCCGTCACCCTTCCGGGAACAGGACGCCTAGGTGCCCCAGGGTGCGCGAACGTCGCCAGACGCGACCGTCTCACGCGGTGTAGACCGGTGCGATAGGAGCCGCCTTCTAGGCCTCGTGCCGCAACGCGCTATTGGACTCGGGCAGCGTCATCACCGTATCCCGGAGGATAGGGGAAGAAAGCCTGAACCCCTTCACGATGCAGTAGATGCTGAGCGACAGCTCCCAGAGGGCCTCGGGCAACGTCGCGATGGTTTGCACCGCTCCCCCCCGCTCGATCGCGTTGTACATGACCAAGATGCCGGTAATCATGACGAGCGGACCTCCGATGAGACCCAGCCACGTCATGCCTCGCGGCACCAGCTCGGATCGGTACATCAGGTAACCGAGGACCACGCCGTTCGCGAGACCGGCGAAGAAGCCAGGCCCGACCAAGAACGCTCGGCGGTAGGTCGCGACGAAGGCCTCACCGAGAGCGGGAGTGGAGACCGCCGTGGCATCCTGCCGCATCAGCAGAAACGCGAGGGCGCTGACGATCCCGATGGCGATGAACATGGCCTCGACGAGACGGGCCGCCACGTAGCCGATCGCTCCCATCTCGCTCTCGCGTTTCAGGACCGGGTACGCCACCACCGCGGTGGCGACGTTGGCGATGATGAGGAAGACCTCCAGCGTGGCACCGGTCGCAATGCCCATGGAAGGATCGGCGCCGTTCCCGCTGATCAGACTCGGGGTCTCCAGCATCTTGGCGTAGCCGATGAAGTACGCCGGTATCGAGGTGAGGAACGTGGCGAGGAAGAACCAGCCGAACACGCGCCCAATCGCCTGAGGTCGATACCCGTGGCGCCCATCGAGGATGGTGATGGTGGTTTCAGCCATTCCCGTCCCTCCCTCTCGCGTAGATCACGGCAAATCGTTAGGAGGTCGCACGCCCACTCCACGGTTGCACGGCTCGTTCATCCCTCCTGATAATCTGACCCCGTTGGCGGCAGCGCAAACGCCGACTCTCCAGACGCCCGACTAGGAGCCCTGACGGCGCTTTGGGTCGTCGACCGCCCGACGGCGTTCGACACCCCGGCCTCCGGGTTCCGGAACGCGGAGGCGCGCCGCCCACCACGCCCATCGTGTGAAGGACCGACTCCTCCCTTTTCGAATAGACCGCCCTGCACCCTCAGACGGAAGGGGACGGAGGAAGCCTCACGCGCTTGGGGAGCGTGAACATCTTGGGCCCGCGATCTAGGCGCCCTCATGACGACGTGACCTCTCGGCATCTAGCCTGCGCAATTACGCAGACAAAGGAGGCGAGAGAGATGCCGAAGGTCTCAAGGGACAGTGCGCCACAACGGCAGGAGGCTGGCCCGGTCGTGGATCTGCGCGACGAGCTCGACGGCTACACCGTGAGCTTCACGTCGCTCCTCGAAGACATCGACGCGACGCCCTTCATGAAGGGGCTTCCGGACGACCGCTGCCAGTGCCCGCATTGGGGCTACGTCATCAAAGGCAAGATGACCGCTCGGTACGCCGACCGTGATGAAGTTTTCGAGGCCGGCGACGCCTTCTACAGCCCGCCCGGCCACGTCCCCGTGGCGAACGAGCCCGGCACTGAGTTCGTGTGGTTCAGTCGCAGCGAAGAGCTTCGCACGGCCGAGGCGGTCATGATGAAGAACATGCAGGCGATGCAGGGCGGCTCAACGCCTTAGGCGCGGCGCGTGGGGGCGCGTGAGGCCTCCGTCCGGGTGCATCGCGCAGTCCCGAGATACGGGTTCTAAGAATCGGGTCTGCGCTCCAGTCACGGCCAGATCGCGTGGTCTCGGCGATGGCGCGCATCTCACAAGGTGATGACGACCTTGCCCCGCCCGTGCCCCGCCCCCAGCTCGCGGATCGCGACCGGCACCTCGGCCAGCGGATACTTGGCACCGACCACCGGCGTCACCTTTCCGTTCTCGATCAGATCCTTGAGCACGAGGAGGTCTTCGGCCTTGGCTCGCCCGAGGAAGTTCGTCATCTTCTGCCCGACGAACGGCGAGATCGCCTTCGCCCGCACCACGCGACCCATCCCGAGCCACCGTCCTCCGCCTTCGCCGCCGGCGAGCACGAGCGTTCCCTTCGGGGTGAGCGCTCGCCGGAGTGATGACACCTCGCGGTTGCCTGCCGTGTCGAAGATGACGTCATAGCGGCGCGTCCCGTCGGCGATGTCCTCACGGGTGTAGTCGATCACCTCATCCGCGCCGATCGAGCGGACGAGCTCGACCTTCGAGGTGCTGCATACACCCGTAACGTGTCCACCGAACGCCTTAGCGATCTGCACGCCGAACGACCCCAAGCCACCGGCCGCCCCGATGACCAACACGCGCTGCTCCGGTCGGACCTTCCCAACGTCACGGAGACCCTGGAGCGCGGTGCAGCCGGTGGTCGGCACAGTCGCGGCCTGCTCGAAGTTGAGGTTCGTCGGCTTAGGTGCGAGCTTGTCGGCCGGCGCGGTCGCGTACTCGGCGAACGCTCCGTCGGCCACGCCGAACACCTCGTCGCCCGGGCGGAGCTGGGTGACGTCGTTGCCGACCACTTCGACGTACCCCGCGACGTCCTGACCCCGGACGCGCTGCTTGGGGGCCCGCATCCCCGACACCAGGCGGATCGCGTAGGGCGTACCGGTCATGATGTGCCAGTCGCCGATGAACGCGCTCGCCGCGCCGACGCGGATCAGGACGTCCCCGCGACCTGCGACCGGCGTGTCGATGTCCTCGAGCTTCAAAACGTCGGCTGAGCCGTACCGATCCTGGACGATCGCCTTCATGCTCTCCCTCCCTGGGAACATCGCGCCTGGACGACGCGCCCCCGCGCGAGACCAGAGCGTAGTCTCAGTCGCCTCGACCCAGACAACCACACGCCGGGCGGGAGCCGAACCCCGATGAAGGGGTGTTGAGAAATCTGGTCTGGACCCTCGAGCCGTCCGGAAGTCGCGCGTCCACCCACGGTGACGACCCATCGACCCGGAGCCCCAAGGGCCCGAGGATGCGCTCAATCAGGTGCACGATCGGCTCCTCCCCCTCGAATAACCGGCCGCTCACCTTCTCGATCCGCCCTCAACGCTCCTGGTGCGTACACCCACGGGGACGGGTCGGGCTCGCACCGGAGCGGCGGCTATCCCGGTTCTCTACGTGGCGTGGTCCGTTTGGCTGCTCGTGAAGGGCATCGCATTGGTCGTCTGACCACTCTTCCCTGGAAGAACTCCAGGGATGGGCGGGGGCACTGGACGCACCGGGAGCCCGCGCCGCACGGCGAGCCGGTGGTCGAAAGATTCGACTAACGGGGCCGCGGGTAGGGGTCACCTATGAAGTCCGGCGTCGGATGGGACGTGGCTGGAGACGGACGGACGGTCCGCATCGACATCAACGGAGGCTTGGCACACGCGAGCCTCCGCGCTGCTCGGATGGGTGACCAGGGATGCGGAGTTCTTGGCTGAGCGCATGAGCACGATCGACTCGTCGACGACGGCAAGCGGAGCCCGATGAACGACATCGACGAAGCGACGGGCGTCCCGGAGCCCGCGCGTGTCGAGTCGTGGCTCCGAACGCTGATCGGGTTCGAGGACGCGCGGGTCGTAACCGTCGTAGCGCTCACCGACGGCCTGTCGAACGTTACCTGTCGTGTGAAGCTAACCGACGCGCCGGTCGCGGCCGCGGTGCTCCGGATCCAGCCTACGCGCGGGATCTTCGAGCCCTACAACATCCTCCGGGAGGGCGAGGTGCTGAACCACCTCGCCGGCACGACGGTGCCGGTGCCCGGCGTGCTCGCTTCGGAGAGCGACCCACGCTTCTTCGGGGCACCCTTCCTCCTACTTGAATCCATCGACGCAGCCCACATGCCTGCGCCGGAGGCCGACTTCGCCACGTTCGCCGCCGACCTTCCCGCCTTCGCCGCGGCGCTCGCCGCGATCCACGCGATCGACTGGCGGGCGGTGGGATTGGATTTCCTCGGCGTACCGAGTTCGGCCGCCGAAGGATTCAAGGGCGAGGTCGAAGCCGTTGCGCGGCGCATGTCGGCGTTCGGTTGCGCCGACGAGCCGCTGCTGAACCGAGCACTGACGGCGTTGCTGGCGTCTACCCCGAGCGGCGGCCGACTGGCGCTGTGTCACGGAGACCCCAACCCGTTCAACTATCTCTTCCGGGGCCAGCAGTTGGTCGGGGTAGTTGATTGGGAGCAGGCGCTGATCAGCGATCCTCGCTCAGACATCGGCCAACTCGTCTCGCTCTCGCATCTCAGGGGCGCTGCGCCCTACGGCCCGCCGAGCGAGAACCTGTTCGTGCAGCTGTACGAGGCATCCACCGGCGAGAGGCTCGAGAGCATGGAGCTGTTCCGGGCGCGCTGGCTTTTCCAGCTCGGCGTCGTGTACCACGGCTGGAAGGCCTACGGAACGGAACCGTGGTTCTCCTGGGCGCAGGTCGAGGACCTCCTTACCCGCTCTCTCGCGGAGTTGTGAACGTGGCCGCCCGACAGAACGCTGGGACAAGGCCAGTCGGCTGGCGAGTCAACCGGTTCACAGCGTTGTGGTCTAGAGCTGGCCCTCAACGCTCCTCATGCGTAGACCGGTCCAAGCGGTTGGCCTCGGGGACGTGCCCCCGACAAACTCGTAAGCCGATTACGGGCTCGACGCCCCTTGGTCGGGCTCCCCGCGCCGTACGGCGAGCCGGGGGTCTAGCCTAATCGAGCGTCAGCTTCGCGAGGAATCGTCGACCGGCTCCAGATTCATGCCGCACTTCGGGCACCGGTCGCCGGGCCCACCTCGCTCCTCGGGATGCATCGGGCAGGCGTAGGTCCGCTCCTGCTGCTCCATGGTCATCACTCCCTTCAACTCGGGGCGTCCGACGGCGGGCCGGTCCATCATCCGGAGCATCTGGGGGCCTCCGGTTCGCAGGAACCTGACCACCAGCGCCGCCGACAGCGCGAGGAACAGGATGTTGAGGATGGTGGTGTAGTTCCAGCTCACGCTCGCCTCGACGACCTTGGCGTTGCGTTCGCCCGGCACCAGGCCGAACGCCTGGAACAGCACCTCCACGGCGATCCCGGCAAGCACCATCGAAACGTAGAAGGTCGCGAGCAGGAAGAGCGACATCCGCCGCCCGTAGTACTTCCGGTAGATGTTCAAGATCGGAAGCACGATCAGGTCGGCGAAGATGAACGCCGCCACGCCGCCGAAGCTGATGCCCCCGTTCCACAGCACGGCCGCGAGCGGCACGTTCCCGATCGAGCAGACGAAGGAGAGCATCGCGACGATCGGTCCGACGAGGGGACCCCAGATCTTTGACGCTAGCGGGTGGTCGACGAGGAAGAAGCTCTGCCAGAACGATTCGGGCACCCAGGCCGCGAGCGCACCGGCGATCAGCAGCCCGGCGAAGACGTCCTTCCAGATCGAGGCCCAGTCCATCACGTAGAAGTGGCTGATCGCGGTCCACCCCCGCGGCGAAGTGAGGCGCGTGAGCAGCGCCCCTTCCCTCAAAGCCATGTCCATCTCGGCGTGGCCTTCCATCACGCCGACGACGCCCTTATCCGCCTGCACCCGAGCGACCTGAACCATCTCGGGCTTCAGGAACAACCGGAACAGCACCACGAGGATCGCGATCATGATCGGGCCGCCCACGAACTCGGCCAGGGTGAACTGCCAGCCGAGCAGGACGGCCAGGATGATCCCGAGCTCGATCACGAGGTTGGTCGAGGCGAACTCGAACGCCATGGCCGCCGTGAAGTTCGCGCCCTTGCGGAAGATCGAGCGGGCGAGCGCCACCGCCGCGTAGGAGCACGACGAGGATGCGGCCCCGAGCCCGCACGCGATCGCGATCGATCGGGGCGAGTCGTCGGGCAGCAGCCCGCTCATTTCGTTCTTCGACACGGCCGCCTGCACCGCCGCCGACAGAGCGAACCCAAGGATCAGCGCCCAGGTGATCTCCCACGTCATCGCGAACGCGAAGCTGAGCGCGTCCACGATCTGCGATGTGATCGAAGCCGTCATCAACGCCCCAGCATCCGCGGCAACCCCCCACCATAGCGATGACGGTGGGATCGAGGGGTCACCGAGCGGGGGGGCCTCACGCCCTCCCCGCGAGTCGGGTTCGCCGCCCATGTCCGCGGGCAACGGTGACGGAACCAACGCCTTCGATGCGCGGAACCGTTCGCCCAGCAACGCTTCCCGTGCCTTGTTGGGCCTCAAGTTGTTCACCGCGCCATGCAGCGGGACATGTCGGCCGGACTTGAAGTATTCGCGCTGCTTGTGCGTAGACATGCGGCACGCCTGGCTCGGTCGCCATCGTCCGGCGAAGACGTAGGCTGGTGAGTCGGGCGGAACCAGGCCCCGCTGGAGGCCGGGTCAGGGAGACGCCTCCAAGGTCACGGCTCGACGTGAGCTAAGGACTTGCACGCGGAACAGGTCTTCCGGTTCCAGCCTCAAGACGACATCGGAGAGACTCGGAACGAAGCATTGAGGGAGCCGCATGAAGCACGGACCCGGAAGCACCCACCCGATCAACGAGGAGCCCGCGAGGGCGGACGACCTGTTCACCACTGAGACGACCGGACTCCCAGAGGCGACGCGTCCGCGGCTCATCCGACTTGCTGACGGCGATCGATTCGCCCTTGGCATCCAGCCCGTACGCAAGCGCTTAGAAGGCTCCGAGCTGAGGATGCTCGGGTACGACGGCTCGATCCCCGGACCTACCCTGCACGTCGATCAAGGATCGGAGATCACCGTCGAGGTGACCAACAACGGTGACGTCGAGGCGACGGTCCACTGGCACGGGCTGCGGTTGGAGAACCGCTACGACGGCGTCCCCCACGAGACCCAGTTGCCGATCCCGATCGGCGGGACGTTCACCTACAAGGTCCAGTTCCCCGATGCCGGGTTCTACTGGTACCACCCCCACATCCGCGAGGACTTCGGCCTCGAGATGGGCCTGTACGGCACGATCATCGTCGAGCCCACCGACGCGTCGTACTGGCCTCCCGCCGACCGTCACCTCAGCATCACGCTCGACGATCTGCTCGTCGAGGAGGGCCACATCGCGCCCTTCAACCGTGCGGGCCCCAACTACACCGCGATGGGGCGGTTCGGAAACGTGATGCTGATCAACGGTGAGGCCCAGTTCTCCGGCGAGGCGTCGGTGGGCGAGGTCGTCCGTCTCTATCTCGTGAACACGGCGAACACGCGGATCTTCAACCTCGCCCTGCCCGGTTCGCGGATGAAGCTGGTCGGCGGGGACAGCGGTCGCTACGAGCGCGAGACGCTGATCGACGAGGTGATGCTCGCTCCCTCGGAGCGGGCGGTCCTCGACGTGACGTTCGACAGCCCCGGAGAGGTGCGGCTCGAGCACCGCACGCCGGATCACGTCTACGACCTTGGCGCGTTCTCGGTCGCAGGGAACGGGACCGCGGCCGCCGCTCGGTCATTCGAGGCTCTGCGCGTCGATCCCAAGCTGACGGCCGAACACCGGTCGATCGGTGCCGACATCGAGCGGCCGCCGGACAAGGTGCTCGCCTTCGTGGCCTCGATGCCGCTCCTGTACGGGGACGACGTTACGCAGCCCACCTCCTTCGCCTGTCCGATGCATCCGGACGTCACGTCCTCGGAGCCGGGAACCTGCCCGAAATGTGGGATGCAGCTGCTCCCGGTGCGTTCGGAAGAGTCCACTCCGGCCTCCTACGTCTGCCCGATGCATCCGGAAGTCACGTCCTCGGAGCCGGGAACCTGCCCCAAGTGCGGGATGAAGCTGGTGCCCGCGGACACACTCCCGGCGTCGCCGAAGCCGCATGAAGAGGTCGTTCACCATGAGCACGACCATCACGAGCAGAGCGACGGACTCGAGTGGGAAGATCTGATGCCGGAGATCAACCGTGCCTCAGACGCCAGCAACATGCGATGGATGCTGATCGACCGGGAGACCGGGGCCGAGAACGGGGCCATCACGTGGGCGTTCACGGTTGGCGACCGGGTGAAGATCCGCCTCGTGAACGAGATGGAATCCGATCACCCGATGCACCATCCGTTCCACGTTCACGGCGCGGGTCGCTTCCTCGTCCTTTCGCGCAACGGCGAGCCGGAACCCAACCTGGTCTGGAAGGACACCGTGCTCGTCCCCTCGGGGCAGACGGTGGACATCCTGCTCGACGTCTCGAACCCGGGCCTGTGGATGGCGCACTGCCACATCGCCGAGCACGCCCAGAGCGGGATGATGTTCAGCTTCAACGTGTCTCGGCGTGATCCTGCGGGGGTGGCGATATAGCCCCCGGGAACGAAGCGCCCTCGCTCGACGTCGTCGTCATCGGTGGCAGCCAGGCAGGCATCGCCATCGGCTATCACCTCGCTCAGCGTGGACTGCGTTTCGTGATCCTGGACGCCGGTCCGGAGATCGGCCACGTGTGGCGGTCCCGGTGGAACTCGCTCAGGCTGTTCACCCCCGCGCAGTACAGCAGCCTTCCGGGGATGGCTTTCCCGTCGCCGAGGGACACATACCCGGCGAAGGACGACGTCGCCCAATACCTCCAGGCGTACGCATCGGCGTTCGACCTTCCGGTTCGGCTGAACGCAAGGGTCACGTCTCTAACGGAACGTGATGGCAAGTACCTCATTGCGACCGCGGGCGAGGTATTCACGGCGAGGCACGTCGTCGTTGCTACCGGTCCCTTCCAGGTTCCCTTCGTGCCTCCTGCGGCCGAGGACCTTGATGACACGGTCACGCAGATCCACAGCGCCGACTATCGCAGCCCGGATCAACTGCCCCACGGTCAAGTTCTCGTCGTGGGAGGAGGCAACTCTGGCTTCCAGATCGCCGAGGAACTCGCCGCGACCCGGAGGGTGGATCTTGCCGTGGGCAGGCACGTCCCTTCGCTCCCGCAGCGCCTGCTCGGCAAAGACCTCTTCTGGTGGCTGATCGGGGTCGGATTCATGAAGGTCAGTACCGATTCGCGACTCGGTCGGAAGTTGGCCAAACGCGACGTGCTCATCGGATCAAGCTCGAGGAGACTTCGGCGCTCCGGCGTGACCCTGCGAGGGCGGTTGACGAAGGCCGTAGGGCGGCACGCCCTGTTCGAAGACGGAAGCGAACAAGACGTCGATGCGATTGTCTGGGCCACCGGGTATCGATCCGATTTCTCCTGGATCGATATCCCCGGGGTCAAGGGAGCGGGTGACCGGATCGTCCATCGACGTGGAGTGACCGACGCTTCCGGCTTGTTCTTCCTCGGGCTCACGTGGCAGCACACGCGGGGGTCGGCACTCATCGGGTTCGTGAACGACGATGCCACCCACATAGCCAGCCGCATCGATCCGCAACAGGAGACCCGAGCCGGATTCGTTGGGATCGATTCCGAGCGCACGTAAAGCCCGGAGCGCCGCGTCCAGCGACGCTTTCCGTGCCTACGCTGCCTGACCCTCTCGATCCGCGGATTCTGCTCCACGTGGACGTAGGTGGCGTTCGGTCGTCGGCTCTTGCTCACATCTTGCTCACGACGGAACGACACCGGATGGCACGGGACGACACCAGACGACACAGGACGACACGTGGAGCCGGGATCCGTGCCTGGCCGCAGCAACCTTAGGATCCGGTGCCCGAAAGGGCGTGGGAGTTCGACTCTCCCCTCTCGCACCCCCTCTGACCTGCGGATCTTCTTCTCGACAGGGATCATGAACGTTGGCCCAGAACCCATCTTGCTCACACTTGCTCACGGGAGCTTCCACAAGCTTCCAGAAGAAGGAGGTCAGGTGATTCCCCGCGTCCACACTTCGGCTCGATACCTCAGATCGATCGCCGTTGTCCTCCTCATCGTGACGGCGTGCGATGGGGACCCCCAGCAGCGTCCGGCACCTGGCGCTAGGTTGACCCCGTGGACGCCGTGCTCCAGTGCGAGGGCCTGCGCAAGTCGTTCGGCGACCGCACCGCCGTGGACGGCGTCGGCTTCACGATCGCGGCAGGCGAGACCTACGGCCTGCTCGGCCCCAACGGGGCCGGCAAAACCACAACGATCTCAATGGTGTGCGGGCTGCTCCGGCGCGATGCGGGGCGGGTCACGTTGCAGGGCAAGGAGCTCGACACCGGCACGGTCGAGGTCAAGGCGGCGGTGGGGTTCGTGCCCCAGGAAATCGCGCTCTACCCCGACCTCACAGCGCGGGAGAACCTGCGGTTCTTCGGCAAGCTCTACGGCCTCGCGGGCCACGACCTGGACGGGCGGATCGACCGCATCCTGGACACGATCGGGCTGGCCGACCGGGGGAACGAGCGCACCGACGCCTACTCGGGCGGGATGAAGCGGCGGCTGAACATCGGGCTGGGAATGCTGAACGACCCGGCGCTGCTTGTGCTCGACGAGCCGACCGTGGGCGTGGACCCGCAGAGCCGCAATGCAATCCTGGACGCAGTGGAGGCGCTCGCGTCCGAGGGCATGGCGGTGCTCTACACCACCCACTACATGGAGGAGGCCGAGCGGCTCTGCGACCGGGTCGGCATCCTGGACGAGGGCGTCCTGAAGGCCGAGGGCACGCGGCGCGAGCTGATATCGCTGGTGGGCGAGCACGACCGGCTGCGGATCGACGCCCGGGGCGACCTGCCGGCGGCGACGAAGGCGGCCCTGGGGGTGCCCGGCGTGACGGAGGCGGTCCCGCGCGACGGCGGCCTGGACGTGCTGGCGCGCGACGTGCGCTCGTCGCTGGCCGAGATCGTGCGGGCCATCGACGGCACCGGCACGGGCATCACCTCGATGGAGGTCCACGAGCCGAACCTGGAGGCGGTCTTCCTGCACCTCACGGGCAAGGCGCTCCGCGACGAGGAGTGACCGGTGCGCAACGCGTGGACGATCGCGCTGAAGGACCTTCGCCGGCGCATGCGCGACCGCACCGCGGTGTTGGTGGCGCTCGTGCTGCCGTTCGGCCTCGCGTGGATCTTCAGTCTCACGCTCGGCGGCGCGGACGAGGGCGGCCTCGAGGCGACCTACGCCGTCGTCAGCCAGGACGCGGTCGGGCACCTCCCCGACGAGTTCACGGGTCTGCTGAAGAGCCTGGACTTCGTGACGCTCCGCGAGGCCGGGTCGGTGGCCGAGGCCGAGCGGCTGGCCGAGGACGGCGACATCGACGCGGCCATCGTGTTCCCGGACGGGTTCACGGAGCAGGTGCAGTCGGGCGGGGGCGGCGAGATCGAGGTGATCGCCTCCCCCGACTCGAGCATCGGATCGCTGGTGGCGGTCTCGCTCGCGCGCTCGTTCGGCTCGAGCCTGGACGCGGTGGGGCTGTCGGTGGCAGCAGTCGCGGGCGCGGGCGGCGAGGTGGACCCGCCGCTCGTGGCGCGAGCCCAGGCGATCCCGCAGGCCGCGGTGATCCGGACAGCGGCGGCCGCGGACCAGGTGGCGTCGCAGTCCACGTTCTTCGCGATCGGCATGGCGGTGTTCTTCCTGTTCTTCGCGGTGGAGTTCGGCGTGCGCGGCCTGCTGGAGGAGCGCGAGGAGGGCACGCTCTCGCGGCTGCTGGTGGCGCCAGTGAGCCCGTCGTCGGTGATTGGCGGCAAGGCATTGGCAAGCTTCGTTCTGGGCTTGGTCAGCACCACGCTGCTGGTGGTGGCGACCACGTGGTTGATCGGCGCCGAGTGGGGCGACCCGCTCGCGGTGGCGCTGCTGGTGCTCGGCGGCGTGCTGGCGGCCGTGGGGGTCACGGCGATGGTGGCGACGCTCGCGTCCACCCCGGCACAGGCCGGCGCCTACGTCTCGATCGTGGCCGTGGTGGGGGGCCTGTTGGGCGGCACGTTCTTCCCGATCTCGCAGGCGGGATGGCTGGGGACGCTGCGGTTCCTGTCGCCGCAGGGCTGGCTGATGGAGGGGTTCCAGGAGATGTCGGCCGGCGGTTCGCTGACCGACATCGCGGCGCCGCTCGCGGGCGTGCTCGCGATCGCGGTCGCCACCGGAGCGGTCGCGTGGGTCCGGGCGAAGCGGATGGTGGCGCGATGAAGGCGTTCGCGATCGCGGGGGCGAACCTGCGCAGGCTACTGCGCGACAAGACCGGCGCGTTCTTCGTGTTCGTGTTCCCGTTCCTGATCATCCTGGCGCTGGGGGCGGCGTTCGGGTCGGCGTTCGTGCCGAAGCTCGGAGTGGTGGGCGGATCGGAAGGACTCGGGCAGGACCTCCGCGGTCGGCTGGAGGCGACCGACGGAGTGGGCGTACAGACGTTCGCTGACGTGGGGGCGCTGCGGACCGCGGTGGAGCGGGGCGAGGTCGAGGGCGGCCTCGTCATCCCCGCCGACTACGACGGGCGGATCCGGGCGGGCGACACGGTCCCGCTCACGTATCAGGCGCGCTCGAGCGGCGCGGGCCAGGAGCTGCAGGCCACGGTGAGTGCGGTGGTGGACGAGCAGAGCATCGAGGTCCGGGCCGCGCGGTTCACGTTGGCTGAGGGTGCGGCGTCGGGCTTCGACGAGGCGCTGGCTCGGGCGCGGGCGGTGGCGGTGGGGTTGCCGGGCGTTGAGGTCGCCAGCCGCACGGCGGGCGAGGGGAGCGACGTCGGCACGTTCGCGACGGGCGCGGCGCAGGAGCTGATCCTGTTCATCTTCTTGACGTCGCTCTCGGCCTCGGCGATGCTAATCGAGACGCGCCGGCTCGGCATTACGCGGCGGATGCTCGCCTCCCCCACGCCGGTGCGCACGATCCTGGTGGGCGAGACGCTCGGGCGCTACGCGATCGCGCTCGTCCAAGGCGTGCTGATCGTGGTCGGCACGGTGCTGCTCTTCCAGGTGGACTGGGGGAACCCACTCACGACGGGGCTGGTCGTGGTCCTGTTCGCGCTGGCGGCCACCGGCGCAGCGATGGTGATGGGGTCGGTGCTGAAGAACGCGGCGCAGGCGGGCGCGATGGGCGTGTTCCTGGGGCTCGTGCTGGCGGCGATCGGCGGCTGCATGGTCCCGCTCGAGATCTTCCCGCCGGGGATCTCGCGGATCGCGCACTTCACGCCCCACGCGTGGGCGATCGAGGCGCTGAACGCGTCGATCGCGACAAGCGCGACTCCGGCCGAGGTGGCCCCTGACCTCACGGTGCTGGCGTTGTATGCGGCGGGGCTGCTGGCGGTGGCCACGGTGGTGCTGCGGCGAACGATCACCCAGCGCGCGATGTGAGGTTGTGTCGCTGGGTTCAGCTCGCCTGCGATCACCAGCGTTCGCGAAGGCGTTTGGCCTCACGCATCACCCGGAGCACATTCCCGCCGGCGATCTTCCCCAGGTCCTCGTCCGTGTATCCGCGGTCCGCGAGCTCCTCGAGCAGTACCGCGACACGTCCTCCAGCCCGTCTGCATCGCCGTCGGATCCCTGGCACCGAGGTTCGGCGGCTCTCGAACGCGGCTCCTCACCGTGGCGGATCCCCTCCTCCCGGCGCAGCATTTCCTGTGGCTCGCCGTGTCCGTCCCCCTCTACGACGCCACACTCACGGGTGACGACGAACGCTATGGCGTCTTCCCGAGACCGATCGCTTCCGTGGTGAAGAACAAGACGCCACCCCAACCCTCCAAGAATTCGAGTGACCGCCCAGGTAGCGGGTGCCCGCGAACCAGCGGTGATATCCAAGGTCTGGCCCCTTCGCCTTCGGCACAGCACACCTCCACGCAACGTGGTTCGAACACTACTCGCACGGAAGCGGGCTTCGCGCACGGACATCGGCCCGTCACGGCTTGCCCTATCTGTGGCACGCGGAGAACGGGAGATCCTCGAGCACGCCGTCCATACCCGTGGCCGAGTAGCGGTCGCCGCGAGCATGGTGGACGTCGGTCCCGGTGCTAGCGTCCGATCCGGTGGATTTGGAGCACCTCGGGCGTCAACTCCGTGAGCGCCTGGACGCGCTCGGTCCGGCTCCCCGCGCCGAGCTGCTCTACGTCCTCATGCTCCCCGACTTCGACCGGGCCGACGTGATCGGCTCCTACATGGGGCCATCCTGCGTAGGATGAAACGCTCCGAAGGAGAGAAGCTGAGGACGATCCGACCCGAGAGAACATCGCCATGGTCCAGGTGGAAGGTGAGATCGTAATCAACCGACCGGTGGAAGAGGTCTTCGACTTCGTCGCCGACGAGCGGAACGAGCCCCGCTACAACGCCCGAATGCGTCGGGCCGAGCAGATCTCCGAAGGCCCCATCGGCCTCGGCACGCAGTACCGGGCGGAGCTCGTGAGCATGGGCCGAACCATCAAAATGGACATCGAGTTCACCGGCTACGAGCGACCCCGGCGACTCGCGTCATCGACCCACATGTCCTCCATGGATACTCAAGGCGCCCTGACGTTCGATCCCGTTCCCGGAGGGACACGGATGCGGTGGTCGTGGGAGTTGGAGCTGCGCGGCGTGCTCAAGCTCGTGGGCCCGGTGGTCGCCTGGATTGGTCGGCGGCAGGAACTGAGAATCTGGACAAGCCTGAAGCGTCTGCTAGAGGACCCGAAGACGTCTTCTTTGTAGCCGTCCGGCGGTTCTCCGGTCACAGGATGTCGCTCCTAACGAACCCACACTTCCAGGCGGTGCCTGACGCGGAGAAGGGCATCGACTGATACTGGCGGGATGAAGACTGAATCCTCGTCCAGCTCCTACCTCGCCTTGCCTGCGGGCATCGGACCGCATCCCGGAGTAGTGGTGGTCCACGAAGCCTTCGGATTGAACGACAACATCCGCGACATCTGCGGGCGCTTGGCCGAGCACGGGTATGCGGCCCTCGGTGTGGACCTGTTCGACGGCCGCAATCGGGTCGTGTGCATGGCCCGCATGTTCATCGGCGGAATGGTTGGCAACCTGGACTATTTCGGCGTCCCAGCCCTCAAGGCCGCCCTAGGGCGACTGGCCAACCGTCCCGAGGTCGACGCTGCGCGGGTCGGCGCGGTCGGGTTCTGCCTTGGCGGCTCGATCGTGCTCACCTGGGCCTGCACGGACAAACGCCTGAAGGCCATAGCCCCTTACTACGGGACGGCCCCAAGACCCAGAACGGCGATCGGAAGGCTCTGCCCGGTGGTGGGGTCGTGGCCGGACAAGGACTTCACCACGAAAGCCGCGCGCATCCTTGAGACCGAGCTGACGGTCGCTGGAGTTCCTCACGACATCAAGGTCTACCCGGGAACGAAGCACGCCTTCTTCAACGACCAGCTGCCCAAGACCTACGACGCGGCAGCGGCAGAGGATTCCTGGCACCGGGTGCTCGCCTTCTTCGCCGAGCACGTCAGGAGTCGCTCAGCCAACACCTAGCAGCCCGTTCTCACACTCGACCAGGTCGAGCAACAGGTGGATACACGTCCGACCTGAGTAAGAGCGCGGACAAGATGTCGCTTCCGGCGGGAATCGACACTCCTAGACCGCGGGGAGGCCCACCCCGCCGGGGCGCGTGAGGCCTCCGTCACGGATGGGTCGCGAAGCGTTGCGGCTCAGCGACGCTTCCAGGGCCTGCGCTACCCACCCCTAGCGATGCCCGGATTCTGCTTCCCGTAGACGAGGATGGCGCTCCGCTCATCGGCACTTGCTCACCGCTTGCTCACGACGGGACGACACCACGGATACCTGACGACACGGGACGACACAGGACGACACGTGCAGCCGGCATCCGTGCCTGGCCGCAGCAACCTTAGGATCCGGTGCCCGCAAGGGCGTGGGAGTTCGACTCTCCCCTCTCGCACTCCCTCTGACCTGCGGATCTTCGTTCTTGACCCTGTCGAGCGACTGGCCGAGGATGCCGTCTTGCTCACACTTGCTCACAGACGCGAGACCCGGGCACATCGGCCCGACACCGGGTGACACGGGACGACACCGGGTGACACAGGACGACACCAGACGACTCACGCGCGGTCGGCGACGGTTGACGCGTCCGGCTCAGGCGCCAATACTCCGGATGCGAAGTCGCACCTCGTTCGGTGAGGCAACCGCACGGACAAAGGCTGCTGATCCCGCCCGTCGAGAGACGCTCCGGATCAGGACAGGTCTGCCCGACATAAGGGTTGACCCCAGGCAGCTGGTCCCGAGAGGGATCTACGCCGTGTGGCGCCAAAGCTCTTACGAGTGGGGGATGCGTCGAGACCTGGTCCCGACGAGCCCGGATGGCCTGCGGGCGTACACCCCTGCCTCAGGTGCGGAGGATGGGCCGGGAAGGAGGGGTATGGACGGCCGAAGTCCCCTGCCGTTACGTGGTCATGTCCATCCTCGAAGAACGCCCCGGTCGCATCGGTTCGTGCGCCGCCCGATCCGCCCCTAGGCGCATCGCGGGCCGCGCGACCCCGAGGGAGCCTCTGTCCGCGTAGCGGTCGACCAGTCATGTTCGGCTCATCCGCGCGCGTCAACGGAAGGAGGTCCCCCGATGCGCACAGACTTCGAGCTTCAGGAAGGAACGCTCGTCGAGGTCACGCCCGAGACCGGCCCCATCACGGTCTTCTCCGCTCCGACGAAGGAGGAGCGACAGCTCCTGCAGGAGGGCCTCGGGATCGACGAGCACACGCTCAACTCGGTCCTGGACCCGGAGGAGATCTCGCGGCTCGAATTCGACCCGCTGACCGAGCGGGCAACGATCATCTGGAAGCGGCCCGACCGTCGCGCCGACGTCGACGCGGCTCGTTTCGAGCTGTCCTCGGTGGGGATCTTCTTGGACCCCGGCCGCCTCACTGTCGTCGTTGCCGACGAGGTCCAGCCCATCGACTTCTCGAGGATCCGCGAGGCGCACTCGGCCGGTGAGCTCGTGCTGCGGATGATGCAGGCGACCGTGGAGGAGTTCCTCGCGCGACTGCGGGCGATCAAGCGGGTGGCCGGGCACCTCCAGGCCGAGCTGAACCGGACGCTGGACAACCGGGCGCTCGTGCGCATGTTCGACCTGACCGAGGACCTCATCTACTACACCGACGCCATCGGGAGCAACGCGGTCGTGCTGACGAAGCTGCGGGCCGCGGCGGAGCGGGTAGGCCTGACCGCCCAGGACCTGGAGCTGCTCGACGACGTGGAGATCGACAACGGCCAGGCCGACCGGCAGGGTCACATCTACACCACGGTGCTCGCTGGCCTGCTCGATGCTCGGGGCAACATCGTGAACAACAACATGAACGTGCTGATCAAGAGCCTGACCGTCGTGAACGTCGTCTTCCTGCCACTGGCTGTGATCTCAGGGATGGGCGGCATGTCGGAGTACTCGAGATTCCTCGACGAGCAGAACATCGACTTCGTGGCCGGCTACTTCCTGTTCACCTTGGCGATCATCGTGCTCGGTGTTGGACTGTGGGTGGCCATCGGGGCGTGGGTGGAGCGGCGCATGGGCGGCCAGGCGCGGCTCCCCGTCGACCGGTTCCTTCGGCCGCTGATGGGCACCAGCAGTGGGAACGGGCGTCGGCGGCAGCGCAAGCGTTCGGCCGCCGGCGCGGGCGGCTGAGACCAGCGGCCAAGTGTGGTAGGTGACCACCGATGAGGCTCGCGCCCTCGATAACATCCTCCGCGACGTCAGGGTCGTGGACGCGAAGGGGGACCAGATCGCCTGGGAGATCAACACGCTCCTCCCCCACGGCGAGTGGGGCACGCAGGGCGGTCCCACCGAATGGCGCCTTCGCGATCAGACTGGAAGCCTACCCTTCCTGAGACTGAGAACAGCGTGGGGTTGGTGATCCGAGCGGCCAGAAGTCTCTTGGTGGGCGATGAGTGTCTCGTGTCAACATCCGTTTGCACGTTCTTGCGGTCCGTCGCGGGACACATGCGGGACACATCCGGACGCACGGGGCCTTGACCGGCGGAATCTCGGTTGACATCAGTCATGGAAGCTGCTGGGCCGGTGCTCCAGCCCGAATCAAGAATCCCGCTGACGTTGGCTGCGTCCCGCTTCCCGACCAGGTAGCCAGACGGGAGCAACGTGGTCATCACGGTCTGACGGCGCTCCAGCCCCTGGTCAGGCTGCGACGTGAAATCGGCCGGCTCATTCGGCCACCACGCGCGGCTCGAGGACGACGACCGCCGTTTCCTGTGGGCGTCGCGCGGCGTAGTCGTCGAGGTTCTTGTCCAGCTCACTCCAGCGCCGCCACAGCCGCTCACGCTCCTCGCCTATCGCCGCCCTCCCGAGCACCTCGCGCCGGATCCGACCGGCCAGCTCGACGACCGCCTCCGGATGGGCCTGCAGGTTCAGCCACCACGCTGGCTCGGCCGCACCCCAGCCGTTCATGGCCATCGAGACCAGGTTGAGCCCGTCTTCGTAGTAGCCGACGATCACGCTCCGCGCCTCGCCGCTGCGCCGGCCCCTCGTGGTGAGCCGCAGGGCGCCCCACTTACCCGGGCGCGGAGGCCACAACCCCTTGCGCCCCCCGGTGGCCCGGACGGACAGCCGGTGCACGTGCCAGAAGGTCACGACGAACCACCGGGGTGGTAGGCGCGCTTTGCCTCCGGCCATGCCAACTCCCTCTCCCGAGGACGACCTCACCATAGCTCCCGCCAGTGAGCGAAGCGCCGCGGGATCCGACGGCACGATGTCGGACCGCCGCCTTGGAGGGGCCGGTGGGCAAGCAGTCAGCAGGTGGTAGGCCTCGAAGAACGCGACGGTCCACACGCGGGCGTCTCGGGCAGACGGCTCGTGGTACGCCAGGTATGCACGGTGCGCCCCAGCAGCAGTCCCCTAGGTGCGCATCGAGCTTCTCGCGGGACGTTTCGATGTAGGAGCCGTCCGTTGCGTTGACCTTAGCCCTTCGGATGCTCGTGGAACCAGGCGACCGTCATACCGACGGCATCGGAGAGCGCCGTCGCCTCCCAGCCGAAGGCCCGCTCGAACTTGCCGCTATCGACCACCCAAGGTTGCTCGGACTGATAGAGCTGCTCCTTCACAGCACGTAGGGTCGGATTGAACAGGGCTGCGAACGCGATCCCCCACCGCGGCGCCGCTCGCAGGCGGGGAGGCTGGCCAGCCGCCTCGAAGACCATTTGAACGAACCGGCGCATCGTGACCGTCTCGGGGTTGGGGACATGCCACACCTGTCCCAGGGCTTCGTCACGTTCCCCCAGCGTCACGAGGGCGCGGGCGAAGTCGTCGATGTAGGTCACGGTATGCGGGACATCGGGGTTGCCCAGGACCTGTGCCGGCTTCCCCGCCATCGCCCGGGCGAAGACCCGGTCACCGACCGTCGAGAGGTGCGCGTGGGGACCGAAGAAGTCCGAGCCCCGCCCGATCGTCGCCCGGATCCGACCCAACTCGTGAGCCTGCATCAGCTTCTCCGCGATCTCCGCCCGGGTACGGCCGTTGGGGCCCTCGGCCCGGTCGGGCATGTCCTCGGTAAGAGGTCCATCCACCCGGCCGTAGGCGTAGAGGTTGTCCCCGAACACGAGCTTCGCTTCGGCCGCCGCCGCCCCCTCGATGATCGCCTGCATGAGCGGAGGATGTAGCTCGCGCCATTTCGCGTACGGCGGGTTGGCACAGTGATAGACGACGGCTGCCCCCTCGCACGCCTGAGTCGCTTCGGCCCCCGCCCCGACGTTCGCGGCGACGACTTCCACACTCTCCGACAGGTGGACGCGGCCCGTTCGGCTCACCGCTCGAACTCGTTCTCCTCGAGTCGTCAGATGGCGGGCCACGGCGATGCCCAGTGGACCCATCCCGAGGACGACGTGGAGGCTCTTCTGCTCACTCATGGTTCCCCTCTCGCTGAGCGACGATCTTCGTCCCTGCCACACCCGGCCCTCTCGATCCGCGGATTCTGCTCCACGTAGACGTGGAAGGCGCTCCGGTCATCGGCTCTTGCTCACATCTTGCTCACGACGGAACGACACCGGATGACATAGGACGACATCAGATGACATAGGACGACAGGTAGAGCCGAGATCCGTGCCTGGCCGCAGCAAACTTAGGATCCGGTGCCCGCAAGGGCGTGGGGGTTCGACTCCCCCCTCTCGCACCCTGGCTCGTCCGGATCCGACCGCATTTTCCGAGCTATGACACGGCCGCAAAGGGAACGTCGTCGTGGGCGAGCGTCCAGGAATGTCGCCCGAGTGAGCGATAACGGGAGGCTACGAAGGCAGAGTCATTCGCTCCGGCGGGCCTTCGGTGCGAACCGCGAATAGAGCCAGAGAAGGATAACCGCGACCACGATCCCACCGATCCACGCGACACCCTCCTGATCCACGAAGATCGCATTCCACAAGAAGGCACCGACGATAGCGGCGATCACGCCAAGCAGGATCGTCACGACGATGTTCATGTTCTGCCTGCCCGGCATGAGTAGCCGCGCCAGCAAACCGATGACAAGACCGGCGAAGGCATACCAAACGACGGTCCAGAACGAAATGTCGGCCGCGATCATGCGGTGACCTCCTTTCGGTTCGGGCGACGCAGCCTGAGGCCGAATCTAGTCTCATCCCCTGTGTACGGGCGGGCAAGTCGGTACTCTGGACGCGTGACGCTGGTGACGTTCCCGGAACGTACATGACAGGCGGCCCGCGCCAATCGGGCCGAAGGCCTCTCTCCGCTGGCCATCCGTGGTCAGACGGTTGACATGCAAGTCGTCGACAGGAGGCGACATGAAGCCTCGAACCTCTCAAGAAGAGAGGCGCTCAGGGGATTCGCTGGCTCATCGCCGGAGCGTTTGTTCTTGCCGGGATGCTCGCCATGTGGTGGCTCGTCGCGACGACCAATCGGGAAGGTACACACGACGCCGAGCTACTTCCGCTGTTTGCCCTGATTCCTCTGCTGATCGGGCTCTACCACCTTGTCCGCGCGCGGCTCCACCACGCGTGAGATGTCGGATCGGGGGCCGAGTTGACGGGTAGGGGTGGAGGGATGGAGTGATGCTCAGAGTCAGGCTGAGTGTGGCGTTGTTCCTCATCGCCGCGACGTTCATGTGGTTGCCGCCCGCCCTTCACGCTGGGGTAACAGCCGCGATCATCCTGCTCGTGCTCATTGTTCCGATTGCGCGTAGACGGTTCACGCACCGCCTCAGGTGACCGGCGGAAGTAGCCACCGGTCTCCGTGCTGAAGGGAACTGTGTCGCCGGTCTCGGGGTCTCACCCGACCACCAGGCGCACCGGGAGCCAGCGCCGCACCGCGAGCCCGCGGTCTAGACTCCGCCCGAGAATCTGCGAGCCATGCCCGCGTGACTGGCCGAGGAGGCCGTTCTGAACGAGCGGGTCCGCCTCCGGTGTGACTGAACCGGCGAGACGGACGGGACCGCCTGTCCCAGGTGCGAGGCACCTCTGTACCGATTCCCGGAACCGACGACTCCCCGCGAGGTCACCCCAGCTCGCCAGCGCGACCATGCTTGCGGTGGCCGCGACCGACAGCTGGAACTCGACCGACCAGACGAGCGCGGGATCGATCACGAGGAGGATCAGGACCGCGCCGGCCAGGATCGAGCCGGTGCTCCTCGGCCGGCCGAGCAGGATGCCGATGAGGGCGAGCCCGGCCATCACGCCGGCTCGCATCACGGAGGGCTCGGCGCCGGTGAGCACGACGAAGAACGCGACGGTCCCCATCCCGAGCGCGAACCGCGGCCAGCGCGACAGCCGGAGCGCCGCCCCGAGCGCCACCATCGGCGCGAGCACCATCGCGACGTTTTCCCCCGAGAACCTGGTGGTAACAGGTGTCGGGCGCCAGGCGGCGGGGGGAGACTCCAGGCAGGTACCTGACTGCGATGCGTCAGCTCAGCTCGATCACCTCCGCCTCACCTGGAACCAGCGCAGAGACCACCGCGAACGCCGCTCCAGAGTCGTTCACGGCGACTGCCGTCGGCATCGACAGTGCGGTGGCGTTCTGTGTGCACGTCCAGGTCGTCGAGCTGCACTCGTTCACCGTTCCGCCGGCAGCTTTGTCGGGAACGATCTCAACCGCGGCCCAGCTCGCCTCGTCGAGCTCGACCACGAACGCCGTGCCGTCCGGGGCGAAGTTGATGTCAACGATCGAGGTAAACCCGTCGGCGACGACGGAACACGGCGAATCGGTAACGTCAACGTCGCAGTGAGCGTGCAGAGTCCCAGGCTCGATGCGCCAGACACGGGACTCGCCTAGCGGCGCGGGGAACCCCTTGAGCTCAGTCAGGTAGTACGCACCATCGGGTCCCACGGCCACACTCGTCGTCACCGCTTGGGCGGGGATCTGCGCGGGCAGCGCGCAGATGTCGGCGAAGTCAGGGTCTGCGTTCGGACACCCGACGAGGGCCTTGGCGTTGGCCGTGGAGACCACCTCATCAGGGAGCGTCGCCACCCAGTCCACGTCGCCCTCTCGGTTGGCGATCAACAGCGCGTTCGCGGCGGCGTCCGCGACGAGCACTTCCCCGTGGGGAAGCTTGGCCAGATCGAAGGGGTTGGAGTCGATCTCACCTTCGTCGGGATTGACCGTGCGCTCGAACTTGCCGAGGTTCGCGACGACGCGGGGCTGTCGGTCAGCGACCCGGTACAGCTTGCGATCCTTCGGAGCGCTGGTTAGTGCCCACATGCGGCCGTCTTTCAGCGGCGCCACGTCCGTGACGCCCGGGAGCTCGACGACGAGCTTACCCGTGTCGGCGCCGAGCCGAACGATGCCTGCACCAGCATCAGCTGCCAGGAGCGAGTCGCCCCGCGTGGCGAGCCCGAACACGGGCGTCGCGAAGTCATAGGCGGGAACGGCAGCCGCTGGCGGCGCCAGGGCAGCGATCGCGACAAGGACGACGGCACCGACCACGAAGACCGAACGACGTAGCATGGCCCCCCCTCCTCCCAGAAGAGGCCTTCACATACACATCGCCACGTCCCTAGGTCAAATCGCACCTTGCCGCGTTCGACGGTCCAGCCCGCGCCGTGCGGTGCGAGCGGCTGTTCTACCGCGACGGCTACCGCGCGGTGGGCGTGTCATGAAGGTCGGAGTCCTCGGGACCGGTACCGTCGGGCGCACGATCGGCGCACGGCTCGTCGAACTCGGTTACGAGGTCACGATCGGCACGCGGGACGTGGCGGCGCTCCTCGCATCGACCGAGCCCAACCAGATCACCCACGAGATGTTCGCCGACTGGCACGTCAGGAACACCGACGTCGGACTCGGAAGCTTCGCCGAGGCGGCCGAGCACGGCGAGCTCCTCGTCAACGCGACGAACGGCGCAGGTTCGCTCGAGGCGCTCCACGCGGCCGGTGAGGCGAACCTCGACGGCAAGGTGCTCATCGACATCGCCAACCCCCTCGACGTCTCCCAAGGCATGCCGCCGTCCCTGTTAGTCTCGAAGACGGACTCGCTCGGGAGCAGATCCAGCGTGCGTTCCCCCGGATGAAGATCGTGAAGGCGCTGAACACGATGAACGCGTTCGTGATGGCCGATCCCTCGCTCGTCGGTGCCGGCGAGCACACGGTCTTCGTGAGCGGGAACGACGAGCAGGCCAAGGCCCAGGTGACGGAGATCCTGCGCTCGTTCGGCTGGAGGCACGTCCTTGACCTCGGCGACATCACCACCGCTCGCGGTACCGAGATGTACCTGCCGCTGTGGCTCCGGATCTGGGGTGCGCTCGGAACCGGCACGTTCAACATCGCGGTCGTACAGTGACCGACCAGATCGTCGACCGGATCTGCCTCGTCACCGGCGCCACCTCTGGGATCGGGAAGGCGACCGCTCAGGCGCTCGCGGCGATGGAGGCGACGACGGTCCTGGTCGCGCGCGACGGCGCCAGGGGGGAGGCAACGGTCGAGGAGATCCGGCGGACGACCGGGAGCGACCGGGTCGAGGTACTCGTCGCCGACCTCTCCTCACAGGACTCGATCCGCGAGCTGGCCGGGGTGTTCCGCCGCGATCACGACCGTCTCGACGTGCTCGTCAACTGTGCCGGCGCCTTCTTCCGACGACGCCGCGTGACCGTCGACGGCCTCGAGATGACCTTCGCGCTGAACCACTTGGCCTACTTCCTCCTCACGAACCAGCTCCTGGACCTCTTGAAGCGGACCGGGTCCGCGCGGGTCCTGAACGTGACGGCTCCGGCGACAACCAAGATCGACTTCGACGATCTCCAAGGCGAGCGGCGCTACCGACCGTTCGCGGCCTTCGGCGCTTCGAAGGTGGCGAACCTGATGTTCACCTTCGAGCTCGCGCGCCGGCTGACAGGCACGGGGGTCACCGTCAACGCCGTCCATCCGGGACGGGTGCGCTCGAGCATCATGCGGGAGGCGCCCGCGCCGTTCCGGATGCTCACCTGGCTCGTCTCCGGCTCCGCCGTGCGCGCGGGTCGGTCCGTGGCCGATCTCGCGACCGCACCCGAGCTTGCCGGGAGCAACGGCCGCTTCTACCACGGCCGGAAGGAGATCCAAGCGACCGCCGAGGCAACGAACACGCAACTTCAGCGGCGAATCTGGGAGGTGAGCGAGGAGCTCACGAGATCGACAACAGATGTCTAATCGTCATCGAGCGTGCCCGGCAACGTCGTGCCGTCCGTCGGAACGTCCATCGCGGTGACCTGGATGTGGGGGCCGGCCCGGCGCCCGCACTCGAGACCCTCGAGCTCACCTACGCCTGCGGAGGACGGCTCCACACGCCGATCACCGCCCACGGGTTCCCGCCGTTGAAGTTGATGCTGCTCGAATCCTTGCACTTCGCGCTCGTCGCGGTCGGAGCCGACGGGTCGAGCGAGCGTGTCGTGACTCCAGCACTCTCACCATTCGCTGGGCAGACCGAACCGTCGGAATGTAAGTAGAGGCTGATGCTCGGATCGGGGCTGAGGGTGGCGCCGACGCTCGATGCTCGATCCAGCGCGTCGTAGTAGAGCCGCAGCCCTACCGCGTTGTTGTGACCGGCGCACTTGGTGTTGTTCGCGTTCGTCCCGATCCTCGTGGAAACCCTCAGGGCCAGTACATCACCAGGTCCAAGGGTCACGGCCGAGAAGGGATCCCAGGGGACGATGACCTCCTTCGCGAGTGACGAGTTCCTCGTGACGCCGGTGACGCACCGGAGCAGGCCCGATGCGACCGGGGTGCTGTTCTTCAGCAGCTCGACCTGGAGATCGAAACGGGTGCCTTGGTCGTCGCTGTTCTTCAGCCCCACCCACACGTGAGCGTCGCTGAGAGCCGTGAGCGTCGGTCGGATCAGGAACGTCTGTGAGACGCGCATCGCGGGCTTGAAGACACCGTCCCCCGCCTGCGAGGCGGTGATTGTGCACGAGCCGAGGCCCGTGATGTGCACCGTGTTGCCGGAGACGGAGCACGGACCACCCGCGGCGAACGACACGGGCAGGCCCGAATCTGAAGACGCCGTCACGTTGAAGTCGGGGTCGCCGAAGGACCGGTCCGGCAACGGGTCGAAGGTGATCGTCTGGTCGGCCCGGGTGCAGGGGCCGTTGTCGTCGTAGAAGCCCGGCCCGGCCAATCCGGGCCCGGTGATCTGCGGCCTGTTGAGGCCGCCGCCGCCCGGGTAGGCGGTATCGAACCACTGCATGAAGAAGTCATCGAGCCTCGCGTGGCATCCGGTGCTCTGGTTCGGCAACCACTGGTGGAACACGTCCTCCAGCTGCGCCTCGGTGATGGTGCCGCCGCCGAAGTCGCTCTGGATCTGCTTCATCGCGCCGATCCACCGGTCCGATGCCGGCCTCGACGCCGACGCGTCGAGGATCTGACGGAGGGCGAGGTACGCGGTGCCCGGGCGCGTGTAGGTGAAACTGGTGGTGAACAGGGTGCCGACGGTCGGCTTCGATGGCGCGCCCGTCCAGAACGAGCCACCGTTCCCGTAGTTCGTGTTGAAGCGGTTGATCAGACTCGTATCGAAGGCGGCATCCCCGGCGGGCGTACCCGGGCCCCCAGCGTTCGTCTGCACGGTGCGCGCCGACTGCAGGTACTGCCCGACGGTCGCCCAGCCCTCCTTCCAGAAGGTCAGGTTGAAGGCCGCCTCGGAGACGTTGTCCCCGAACCACTGGTGCATGTTCTCGTGGTTGAAGGTTCCCAGGGAGATCGTGCCGCGCTGGAACGCGATCTTCGTCTGCATCTCCTCCTCGAAGCCTGCGGTGATGAGGCCGATCTGGACGCCGTTCGCGGTGAAGGGGAAAGGCCCGTTGAACTGGCTCTCGAACCGGGTGATGTCCGGCTGTTGGTCCATGATCGCCTTGTTCGCCGCCTTCGCGTTGGCGGAGAGAGAGCTCGCTTGCGCCTGGAAGTAGTCGATCCCATCGATGATCTGGTGGGTGAGGTCGAAGCTCCCGATGCTGTTCGTCAACAGGTAGCTGGCGATCGGCTCGGGCGAGTGCCAGTGCCAGGTCACCGAACCGCCGGGGAAGTTGGCGTCGGGTGGATTGTCTTGCACGGAGACGAGTTCACCGGCGGAGATCGCGGTCTTGCCGGCGTTGACGGTGTCGTAGATGTCGTAGGTCGGCTTGGCGCTCGGGTGGTTGTTGAGCGGCATCCAGGCCATGCTGCCGACCGGCTCGGTGGTGACGAAGGCGCCGTCGTTCGGCGCAGCGGCGGTGTTCGACCTGAACCATCCCTCGGTCGTGCCGTCCCCGTCGTTGTAGACCCCTGGCCTGCCCGTGTAGGCGATCGAGATCGTGAACATCGACCCGTCAGGGATCGGAGCCGAGGGCGTGATCACCAGCTTGTTGGCGGGGCACTGCTGACCATTCTGGGAGTTGTTGCCGACCTGGGGAGAACACGCGGGCGGGTTCGGGTTCGAAGCGCTCACGGGATTCACGTTCGAGACGGCGTGCGCTGCCGGGTCGGGATCGTCCTGCCCGTTCGGGTCGCCTGGGTAGGTCGGCTGGACGAACGTGAACGTCGCGGGATCGCCGTTCACCGTGATCGAATCCACGGTCATGTTCGGGCCGGCGCTGAGATTGGCGGAGCTGCGCTCGAAGTCTAGGCTGAAGTCGCTCAGACACTGTGTCGCCTGATCGGTGAGTTCGACGTGGTTGCCGGGCAGGAACAGGTTCGTCGCGGTGTCATAGACGATGTGGATGTCCGTGTGGACGCTTCGGTAGCCGCCGTTGCCCATCTCCGGGTACACCCGATCCCCGAACGTGGAGAGCGTATGGGCTCCCGAGGAGCAGACGTCGGCTTGCACCGGCGTGGCAATCCCCACGGATGCGGCGAGGGTCAGGGCGGTCGTCAGCGACCGCACTACCCTGACCGGTCTGGTTCTCGATCGGTGCATCGAAGACCCCTTCTGCGAGTTGTCGCGGACGAAACCCGACGCTCACCCCGGCGGTTCCGAAGCTGACATCGATCGACGACGACGCCTTCCCCGTCCGAAGCGGATCCTGCATCCTGAAACGCTCTCGAGCGGTGCAGGCAGTCGGCCGATGGACTTACAGAGGCGAGCCCCTTCCGGAGCAGCCCACACGGTCACTCCGATCGCGAGCGCCGAGGAGTAGGAGTTCGACTCCCCCTCTGTCGCCTCTCCGACCTGCGGATCTAGCTTCCCGAGTCCAGCGGCCATTCGGTCGCGGTGCCGGGGCGCAGCTCCACGACGACGCCCTGGAAGCCCACGCGGATCGGTGCGGCCGTTCCCGGACGCGTGACCAAGCGGAGACGATCGGGCGTGACCTCGACCCTGAGCCGTTGCTGTCGATAGTGCAGCTCCATCTCCAGGCGTGTCAGCTCCTTCGGGAGGGCGGGCTCGAACCACAGGCAGTCCTGGCGCGCGACCAGACCCGTATACGCGCGCTGAACGATGTCCACCGTGCCGGCCATCGCACCGAGGTGGATCCCCTCCGGGGTGGTCCCTCCCTGGGTATCGGCCACGTCGCTCTCGAGGGCCGCGATGAAGCGGTCCCAGGAGCGAGCGCGGTCGAGCCGAGCGAGGACCCAGGCGTGGACCACGCCCGACAGCGTCGAGCCGTCCGAGGTCCGCGCCAGGTAGTAGTCCACGTTCCGCCCGATATCCCGCTCGGGATCGAACGGGTACCCCAACCGCTCGAACAGCTCCGCCAGCTCTCGCGCCGACAGCAGGTAGAACAACATCAGGACGTCTGCCTGCTTGGACAACCGATACCGGTTCGGGGTGTCCCCCTCGGCCTCCAGGATCCGGTCGAGCCTTCCGATGTCGCCGTACCGTCGCCGGTAGGCCTCCCAGTCGAGCTCCCGGAGTCCGTCGTATCCCTCGAACTGGCTGATGACGCCGTCGTGGAACGGCACGAAGATCCGGCGGCTGAGATCGTCCCACCGGCCCAGCTCCTCCTCGGTCACGCCGAGCTCGTCCCGGAGCTCGCTCCACAGGTGCGCGGGCAGCACGTCCCTGGTCTCCAGGGCCCGACACATCAGCCACGCCGTCATCACGTTCGTGTAGGCGTTGTTGTCGTACCCGGGCGTCTCGCGCCCGGGATAGGCATCGTGGTACTCGTCGGGTCCCATGACTCCGCGGATGTCGTACCGCTCGCGAGCCGGTTCGTACGTGGCGAGGCTCGAGAACAGGCGCGCGCACTCAAGGACGATCTCGGCCCCGTGGTACCGGAGGAAGCCGACGTCCCCCGTGACCTGGAAGTGCTGCCAGACGTTGTACGCGATCGCGAGATTGACGTGTCGCTGGAGGTGCGAGTGGTCCGGGAGCCATCGGCCGGATCGCGGGTTGAGATGCAGAGGCTGCGTCTCCTCCCGGCCGTCGCTGCCACTCTGCCACGGGAACAGGGCTCCCCCGTAGCCGGCCTCGCGCGCCGCCCACCGGGCCTGCCGGAGCCGGCGGTGCCGGTACTCGAGCAGGGACCTGGTGAGGATCGGCAGCCGGTAGTTGAGCAACGGGAAGACGAACAGCTCATCCCAGAAGACATGGCCTCGATACGCCTCCCCGTGCAGCCCGCGAGCCGGGACCCCGACGTCGAGGTCGATCGTGTGCGGAGACAACGTCTGCAGCATGTGGAACACGTGGAGTCGCAGGACCAGTTGCGCCCGCTCGGGCCCCTCGATCGCGATGTCGAACCGCTCCCACAGTCGATCCCACGCCGCCCGGTGACGTTCGTGCAGCCGCTCGAAGCTGTCGGACCTCGTGACCCACGCTCCGGCCTCGTAGCCGGGGTCCGAAGCGGCCTGATCCCTCGAGGTGAAGAGGGTCACGACCTTCTCCACCATCACGGCGTCCCCGAGGGCGAGGTCGAGCGACAGCTCATGACCGATCCGGCCGCGCTCGTCGAGCAGACGGCGGTCGCCATCTGCCGACTCGCCGTTGCGGTACGCCCTCGTCCGTGCCGCGACGGCGACGCGAACGTGTGACTGGGTCGTCTCGACCGTCAGGCCCACGGTCTCGTCGTCGACGACGCGCTGCTCGACGGGCGCGAGGTGGCGGTTGGCGAGGTCCCGGTACCGAGGGACCCCCGCGTTGACCACCGCGCCGTCCAGCGAGGATCGAACGTGGAGCCGCCCCGACCAGTTCTCCGCCACGATCGTGGTTTCGAGCGCGGCGAGATGCGGGTCGTCCATCGAGACGATCCGGCGCTGGATGAGCCTCGACTCGAACCCGTCATGGTTGCGGAACCGAACGTGGCGCGAGAGGGTGCCCGTCCGCAGGTTCAACTCCTGCCGGTAACCCAGGAGCTCGACCGTGCGGACGTCGAACCACCCCCCGCCCTCGACCCGGAATCCGAGCGGGAGCCAGTTCGGCAGGTTGACGAGGTCCTCGTTCTCCACCTCTCGTCCGCCGAGGGACGTCGTGAGCCGGTTGTAGACGCCGGCCGCATAGGTACCCGGGTAGTGAACGCCGTCGGCGAACGCCTCGGGCGCCGCGCCGCGTGTGGCGAAGCGTCCGTTCCCCAACGTGCACAGGGCCTCGCGGAGGCCCTCGCGATCCGGGTCGAACCCCTCGTGGACGAGCTCCCAGCCGTTCAGCCCGATGCTCCCTTTCCGGCGCCCGTCCCCTCGACGGTGGGTGCCGATCCGCTCGACACGGTCACCTCACCGAGATCGCGGACCACGACGTCGGCCCCGGCCGCGAGGAGTTCGGCCCGGTGATCGGAACGGTCCACCCCGATCACGAGCATGAACCCTCCCCGCTGCCCCGCTTCGACGCCGGCCAGCGCATCCTCCACCACGGCCGCACGTCGCGGGTCGATCCCGAGGCGCCGAGCGGCCTCGAGGAAGATGGCGGGGTCGGGCTTCCCGGCCAGCCCGAGGCGATCCGCCTCCGCACCTCCCACCCGCAGATCGAAGAGGTGCTCGACGCGCGCGGCCGCAAGCACCTCGTCGAGGTTCCTGCTCGCGGAGATCACGGCGGTTCGAACGCCGGCCGCCCGCAGCTCCTCGACCAAGACGACGGTGGTCGGGAATGCGGCGACGCCGTGCTCGTGGAGGTGCTCGAGGAAATAGCCGTCCTTGCGGTTCCCGAGCCCGCAGACCGTCTCCCGGTCGGGTGGATCGGAGGCGTCCCCATCCGGGAGCCTGATGCCTCTGGCCCCGAGGAAGCTCCGGACGCCGTCGTACCGTGGCCTGCCATCGATGAAGCGCCGGTAGTCATCGGGCATGAACGGCCGGAACGTCTCACCGGTGCTCACCGCCCGAGCCTGGAGGAATCCGTCGAACAGCCGCGCCCAAGCGTCGGCGTGGACCGACGCGGTGTCCGTCACGACCCCGTCCATGTCGAAGACGACGGCGGCGATGCGGTCGGGGTAGATGATGACCCGACCCCCGTGCGTCGGTCTGCCTTCGCGTCGTCCCCGGCTCACGCTTGCGAACACTACGCCAGCTCGTCGCATCTGCCGCCGCCCGTTCGCTGCAAGCATCCGGGGGCTCGATGGTGATCGAGTCAGAGAGAGGCGTCGCGAGGGCCCGGCCGCTCTTCGTCCAACGCGCCCGCCGACGCCCGTTCGAGCACGGGTCTGGCGGATCGGCGGAGTCGCGGTCGGCTCTGGTCGTCGGGCGTCCCGTCCAGTCCGGGGGCAGCCGACCTCACCGAGGCGCCTCCGGACGTGCTCGAGTGCCGTGAGGTGAAGCACGTCATCGACTCAGAACGAGTCGTGACTCGGAACGAGCCTTACGACGGCGAACGCCGACGACCCCAGGGAGACCGTAGGAACGTTGGTTCGATCCATGGCCCTAAGGACGTCGGGCCTGAGGATCCCGAGGTCGACCAACCGATCGATGTGATCGGTGTCCGCCCCCGCCTTCCGGGCCACATCCATGCGCGAGTGCTCGGCCACCAGGTCGATGGTGACCGTGGATGAGCTACCAAGGTTCGATTACCTGGGCCGTCGAGCGTCGACGAACCCCACGGTGAAATGGGAAGGACTCTTCCGCCGTGAGAGCATGCCGGGGATGCCCCAGATCCTCGTAGCGGCGCGGGACGGCCTGCACACGTTCGACGAGCGCGGGCAGGAAGAGCCCACGCGGCAGCTGGGTCGGCCGGTGACCGCTGTGGTGCGCGACGGACCCCAGCTCTGGGCGATCGTGGACCGGGCCGAGCTCTGGCACGCGCCTGAAGACGAGTGGCGGCACGTCGCGAGGCTCGAGGGTGTGGAGGCCACCTGCATCGCCATGACCGATGCCGTCCATGTCGGCACCTCGGGGGCTCGCCTGTTCCGTCTCACGGATAGCACACTCCAGCCGGTCCCTGCGTTCGACGCCGCCGAGGGACGCGAGACCTGGTACACCCCCTGGGGCGGACCTCCTGACACACGCTCGATCTCCGAGTGGGGAGACGACGTGTTCGTCAACGTCCACGTGGGAGGCATCCTGCACACCAGTGACCACGGCCGAACCTGGAACCCGACGATCGACGTGGACGCGGACGTGCACCAGGTCGCGACGGCCGAGGGCTTCGTCTTCGCCGCCGGCGCGCGAGGACTCTCGGCGAGCACCGACAGTGGCGCAACCTGGTCGTTGCGCGACGAAGGGCTCGAGGCTCGCTATTCCCGCGCGGTCGTGGTCTGCGGGGACCGGGTGCTCGTATCGACCTCTGACGGACCGCGGGGCGGGCACGCCGGCGTCTACCGGGCGGGTCTGGCAGGTGGCGGGTTCGAGCGCTGTCGCATGGGGCTCCCCGGATGGTTCGACGACAACCTCGACACGTACTGCCTCGATGCCCTGAACGACGGATCGTTCGCCGCGTTCGGCACCGCGGACGGTCGGGTGTTCGGATCGGACGACGGCGGCCTCACGTGGATCGAGCTCGTGACGGGGCTCCCGCCCGTACACCACCTGCTCCTCGTGCCTGACTGACGGTGCACATCAGACGTAGGGGGGACCGGTGCGGCGGCAGAGACGTATCCAGCACCCATCGTTCAGAAGCCCGCTCAGCCAGCCTGACGAGGCTTACCCGGGGCACTGGGAGCACCGGAGTCGGCGCCGAGCGGTGGCCCTACCGCCTTCTAAGGATCCCCCCCAACGGGGTGAAGACGAGTCCCAACACCATCGGGACGGAAGACCTGCGCTGTTTCGACGGTGGTGGAGCATGTGGACGGTCGATCGATCGGGGAGCCAGATGAGCCCACGGGGCCGTAACCGACTGGAAGAGGCCATCAAGGATCCCCTGCCGGGGCTGAAGAAGCAGCTGGCAGGCGAGTACGAGGACCAAACCGAGGAGAGGATCGACGAAGCGGCCAAGCATGCGCTTGGAGAGTTCGCAGGTGCTCGGCTTCGCGAGTTCGTCCCGATCTTCGCGTGGAGACACGCCCGAGAGCTCCTTCGGCGAGCGTCCTAGCGACCGGGCGCTCGAAGGCGTCCCTTCGTCGATCAGGGGTCGACCGCGAAGGGCTCGAAGACCGTGATCCTCGTTCCCGCCTCGAGGACCGGGCACGCCTTGGCGAGGTCGAGGACTTCCTCGACCGAGTCGGCCTCGACGATGAGGTAGCCGGTCGTCGCTCCACGCTGTTCGGTCACGCCTCGCTTGGACACGTGTCTTGCCATGGCCATGAAGGGAAAGCCCATGCCCTTCACCGCGTGTCCGACGTCCTCGAACCACAGCTGCCAGTCATCCATCGCTCGGCTCCGCGCCTCCTCGGTGGGGGGCATCTTGCCGGGTTCATCAGCTCGCGTGGGCCGGGTCCTTCCCGCCTTCTCCAGCCAGGGAGAACGAGCCCTCTGGCTCTGGCCACCCACACATCAACGTCGTGGGTTTGACGTCCATCTGGTCGTACTGGCAGCCAGGCCGGACCGCTCAGGCCGTCCCACCGACGATCACGCCTAGGGCGGGGCCCAGCTGCGAGCTCGGTCCTCAGCGCACCGCTCTCTTCACGAGCGCGCCGATCTTCTTCTCCTCGGTGGCCGTCAACTTCTTCAGCGCGAAGGAGGTCGGCCACATGGCGCCCTCGTCGAGGTTCGCCGTGTCGTTGAAGCCGAAGCTCGCGTACCTCGCGTTGAACTTGGCCGCGCTTTGGAAGAAGCAGACGATCTTGTCGTCCTTGGCGTACGCGGGCATCCCGTACCAGGTCTTCGGCGAGAGGTCTGGCGCGCTGGCCTTGACGATGGCGTGGAACCGCTCGGCCAAGGTGCGATCGCGTGCCGGCATCTCGGCGATCTTCGCGAGCACCTCTCGTTCCCATTCCTCCTTGTTCTTGACAGCCTTCAGCTCTTTGACACGCTGCCTCATCGCGGCACGTTCATCGGCCGTGAACTTCTCGTTCGTCGCACTGGTGCGCTTGGCGGACCCCTGCGTGCTCTTCTTCGCAGCTTCCCTCTCAGCCATCTCGAAGCACCTCCTTGCCCCGAACGGTTCCCAGCCGCTTGACCTCCGGTGCGAACGCCGGACGGCTCACCGCAGCTCCTGGATGCGGATCAGGTTGCCCGCGGGATCGCGGAAGGCGCAGTCGCGGATCCCGTACGGTTGGTCGGTCGGCTCCTGAACGACCTCGGCGTCGCCGGCCTGCAGCTGCTCGAACGTGCCGTCGACGTCGGTGGTGGCCAGGTTGATGCTGGCGTAGGTGCCCTTGGCCATCATCTCGGCGATGGTGCGACGCTCGTCGTCGGTGATACCGGGAGCTGCGGCCGGCGGGTACAGGACGATGGACGTGCCCGGCTGCTCGGCGGGGCCGACCGTGATCCAGTGCATCCCGCCGTACTCGACGTCGTTGCGGACCTCGAAGCCGAGGGTATCGCGATAGAAGGCCAGGGAGGCGTCGGGGTCGTCGTGCGGGAGGAGGGCCTGGAAGATGGTGATGTCCATGGCGGTCATGCTACGTGCGGCTCTAGGAGCGGCGCTTCTCGATTCCTGATCGGTCTGGTCACCTGTTTCGCCACGCACGGCGGCATCCCCGCCATCGAGCCCGCCTCGTGGCGCCGGTAGTCGCTGGGCGGCATCCCGACCAGCTCGGTGAAGCGAGTGCTGAAAGTGCCCAGCGACGAGCAGCCGACCGCGAAACAGACCTCGGTGACGCTGAGGTCGCCACGACGCAGCAGCGCCATCGCGCGCTCGATGCGCCGCGTCATCAGGTAGCTGTACGGCGACTCGTCGAAGGCGAGCCGGAACTGGCGGCTGAGGTGCCCGGCAGACATGTGCGCGCCGCGCGCGAGCGACTCGACGTCCAGCGGCTGCGCGTACTCCCGGTCGATCCTGTCGCGGACGCGGCGCAGCCGCGCGAGGTCGCGCAGGTGCTCCGCCTCGGCGGGTCTGCCGGTCACCCGCGACATCGTGCCACGTCGCGCCGGAGGTGCCAAGCGCCGCTCGCGTCCCACGCCACTCCGCGTCCGCTCTGGCATCGCATGCTCCGCTTACTCCCTCGACCTGTTCAGGCCCCGCGGTACCCGCCACGCGTCCCAGTCACCACGTCTCGTCAGCAGTCAACCAGGGTGTGGCTCCCTGGTCGATGGTGATCGCCCTCCTAGCTGCCGAACCGCTCGGCGAGCACCCCGTGGCGAAGGCCGCGATCGCTCACCACGACCGAGGTCCCACCGAGCTTCTCCAGGACCATGCGCACGATGCACGCGCCGGCCAGGATCACCTCCGCACGTTTGGGCTGCAGGCCAACGATGGCGCGGCGAGCCCCGGCGTCCATCGACCGGTAGCGCTCGATCTGCCGGTCGATCTCCGAGCCCTCGAGGACCGCTCCGTTCACGGCGTCGGGGTCGTACGTGGCCAGCCCGTGCTTCACGGCCGTCATGTTCGTGACCACGCCTCCCATCGCGATGATCGTCTCGGGGGTCGGTCGGCCGTCGAGCCCTTCGAGGTCCGTCGAGATCGCGGCGATCGTGTCCCGGAGCGTGTCCTCGGTCACCGCGCCGGCAAGCCCGAAGCGCTCCGTCAAGCGCACGGCGCCCACGTCGACGCTGAAGCGCTCATCGACGTCCGAACCGTGGCCGAACGTGAACTGCGTGCTCCCGCCGCCGGTGTCGAACACGACCGAGGAGCCTGCCGGACGTCCGAGCGAGGTCTGCGCGGCCTGATAGGCGAGCCGTGCCTCCTCGCCACCCGGGATGATCTCGATGGTGACGCCGGCACGATGGTGGATCGCGGCGATCACGGCCTCGCTGTTCCTCGCCATCCTGAGCCCGGCCGTGCCCACCGCGACGATGGCATGCGCGCCTTCTGCCCTGGCCTCGTCCGCCATCCCAGAGATCGCCGCCGCCGTTCGCTCCAGTCCCTCGGCGTCGATCGCGCCACGCTCGGCGAGCCCCTCGCCGAGAAGCGTGATCTCGGCGCGATCGACGACGGTGCGCCACGAGCCATCACGGCTCGGCTCGCCCACGTGGAACTTGATCGAGTTCGTCCCCACGTCGATGACGGCGTATCGCTCTGGTGCGTCGTCGATGAGGGCCGCGAGACCGATCGGATAGCTGGTGTTGATGTAGCCGACCAGCCCGGCGGCGGCGATCGCGCCGAGGACCGCCGCGGGGTCTTCCGACTCGATCGCGATCGAGCAGGTTCGGCGCTCGGGCACCTCCACGTCGCTGACTTCGGCCAGGCAGCCCTCGAAGGTGTAGTGCGCACGACGCTTGTGCACTTCCACCGCTCTCATCTCTGCCCGTCGCTCGCGAAGCGCAGCCAGGAGCGCCTCGAGGGACTCGGCAGGCAGGGCCGGTTCGGCGGGGAGCCGGAGCGCTTCGAACACCTTGGTCACGTCGGCCGCGGACAGGGGGAACCCCTGCTTCATGACCGGCTTCCACAGCTCCAGACCGTCTCCATCCACGTCTTGCAGGACCTTGATGTCGACGAGGTCGCTCCGGATCTTGACGCTGCCGCCGGAAGCCGGCAGGAGGTACAGCTCGTCGCTCTCGTCGACCCGGTCCGGTTGGAGCCGATCGAAGCCGGCCCGTGCCTTGGAAAGGTGCCTGCCGAAGGTTCGCCACTCCCAACGGGGAACGATGGTGCCCATCCTCCGGGCTCCTCTGCTGGTCGACACCGAAACGGTGTCGGTCGAGCGATGCTAGCGCGACGAAAGGTCGAACGTCCGTCGAGGTGGCTCGTGCCGTGGGCGGTTCGATCATCCAGGTCCGGTATCGTCCGGCCCATGACTCGAAGCGCCCACGGGGCGCCGGTGCGGGACCGATGGCCGCTCGTACCGATGGCCGCCTGGATCCGCTCCTACGACCGTCGCTGGCTCAAGAGCGATCTCATCGCGGGACTCGCCGTCGCGCTCATCGTTCCCAAGAACGGTGTCCTGGATCGGATCGGCGACGAGAGGATCCATCCAACCATCTTCGGCGCGGTGCAGTGGTTGATCTCCGCCGTGGCAGACGCAGGCGATCGAACCACGGACTGAGCGGAGGCTCGGTGCCGACCCGGTGAGGCGCCGGCGCGGATATCCTCTCGACCACCCCGGGGACGGACCGATATCGAAGGCCCCACGGGTCGCATCCGTGAGGAGGTGTGGAGCGATGGACGCCGAGCACGAGGTGGCGGTGAGCGCGGCCGATCCGGCGGAGGTTCCCCCCTACGCCCGTGAGGCGTCGGATGTGGTGACGGCGATGGGGTCCGACGCGAGCACGGGGCTGACCGCCGCCGAGGCGGCGAAGCGGCTCTCCGCGCACGGCCCGAACCAGATCACCGGCGAGAAGCCGCCGTCGATGTGGGCGATCGCGCTGCAGCAGTTGCGCGACCCGATGAACCTCATGCTCGTGGCGGTCACCGTGGTGAGCCTCGCGATCGGCGAGGTCCCCACGGGCGTCATCGTCGGTCTGCTCATCCTCCTCAACGTCGTGCTCGGCACCCGGCAGGAGCTGAAGGCCAGGGCCAGCGTCGACGCGCTGTCGAAGATGCAGGTGCCGCAGTCCAGGGTGCTGCGTGGCGGCGAGGTCGCCCTCGTCCCGGCCGTCGAGGCGGTCCCCGGCGACATCGTCCAGCTGGAAGCCGGCGACATCGTCCCCGCGGACGGGCGGATCACGCACTCGGCGACGCTGGAGGCGCAGGAGGCCGCCCTGACCGGGGAGAGCGCTCCGGTCGCGAAGGACGCGGGCGTCCTGCCGAACGAGGACGTGGCGCTCGGCGACCGGTCGAACATGCTCTTCCAGAACACCTCGGTGACCAGAGGCACCGGGTCGATCGTCGTGACCGCCACCGGGATGCAGACCCAGATGGGTCAGATCGCCACGATGCTGACCTCGGTCACGCGGACCCGCTCGCCGCTGCAGAGGGAGCTCGACTCCCTGACGAAGGTCCTCGGCATCATCGCGTGGGGCGCGGTCGCGTACATCGTGGTGGTCGGGCTGGCACGCGGCATGCAGGGCAGCGAGCTCCTGCTGCTCGGCACGGCGATGGCCATCTCGGCGATCCCGACGGGCCTCCCGGCCTTCGTCGCGGGACTGCTCTCCCTGGGCGCGAAGCAGCTCGCCGAGTCCAAGGCCGTCGTCAAGAACCTCACCGACGTGGAGACCCTCGGCGCCACCAGCGCCATCAACACCGACAAGACCGGCACGCTCACGATGAACCAGATGATGGTCTCGACGATCTATGCGAACGGCTCCTGGTTCACGGTCGAGGGCGAGGGATACGGCAAGACCGGTGCGATCATGTCCGTCGCCGGCCTCCCGGTGCCCGACTTCACGCGGCTGGCGCTCGGCGTCGCCCTGGACAGCGACGCCACCGTGGCCGATGACGGGTCGGTGGTCGGCGACCCGACCGAGGCGGCGCTGGTGGTGCTGGCGGCCAAGCTCGGCGTCGACGCCGAGGAGACGCGGCGGGCGTACCCGCGCATCGCCGAGGTGCCGTTCGACTCCGACTACAAGTTCATGGCCACCTTCCACCGGGTGCCGGTCGACGGGGTGGAGCACGTCATCCAGCTGGTCAAGGGGGGCCCCGACGTCGTGCTGGCGAGGTGCACCGAGTCGGGGGGGCCGCTCAGCGGCTCACAGGTACCGATCGACGAGGCGCGTCCCGGCATCGACGCCGCCAACGAACGCATGGGCGAGAAGGGGCTGCGGGTGCTCGCCTTCGCGGCCCGGCTGATCGAGGAGGACGAGACGCAGGCGATGGCCGCTGATCCGATGTCGCTGACGACCGACCTTGGCTTCGTCGGGATGGTGGGGATCATCGATCCGCTCCGCGCCGAGGCGAAGGGCGCGGTCCGGACGGCGCTCGGGGCCGGCATCGACGTCCGGATGATCACCGGCGACCACGCCGTGACCGCCCAGGCGATCGGCGAGACGCTCGGGCTGGGACCGGGCGCGATCAGCGGCAGCGAGTTGCAGGCGCTCTCGGATGACGAGCTCGCCCGCCGGCTTCCCGAGCTCCACGTCTTCGGCCGGGTCTCGCCGGAGGACAAGCTCCGCCTGGCCCGGTCCATGCAGGAGCAGGGCCTGATCGTCGCGATGACCGGCGATGCAGTGAACGACGCGGCCGCGCTGAAGCAGGCTGACATCGGCGTGGCGATGGGCAGCGGGAGCGAGGTCACCAAGCAGGCCGCGCGGATGATCCTCACCGACGACAACTTCGGCACGCTCGTGCACGCCGTCGAGATCGGCCGAAGCGTGTACGACAAGGTCGTCTCGTACGTCCGGTACCAGATGACGCAGCTGCTGTCGCTCGTGATGCTCTTCCTCGCCGCTACGACGTTCGACATCAACGAAGGGGTTGCGCTGACACCCTCGATGGTGCTCTTCCTGCTCTTCTTCGCGACCTCGGCCGGCGTCGTGATCATCGCCGTGGACCCCGGGGACCCGGACGTCATGCACCGACCCCCGAGGGATCCGAAAGTCCCCATCACCAACCGGACGGCGATCGCCTTCTGGGTCCTCTATGCCACGGTCCTCTTCCTGGCCGCCCTGACCCCCCTCGTGGCGGGTCCGGACCAGCCGAGCACCGAACACGCGAGCGCATCCATGACGATGACGTTCGTCGTGATGGGCCTGGGAACGGTCCTCAACGCGCTGACCAACCGCCGTGATCCCGGCCAGCGGGCTCACCTCCCCGATCCTCAAGGCCGTGATGATCTCGCTGGTCCCCGTCACACTGCTCTTCCTCGCGACGGAGCTGCCCCATCTCCAGAGCGGCCTGCTGACCACGTCCCTCACCGGTCCGCAGTGGCTCGCCTCCATCGGTCTCGCCCTGGTCCTCCCCCTGGTCATCGAGGGCAGCAAGTGGATCCGCCGGCGACGCGCACCGAAGTTGACCGTGATCGATGCGCAACAGGCCGTTGCCCCGGCACGTGCCCTCGCCGAGACCGCCCGTTGAGCGGCGCCGGCTTCACATGACTTCCGACGGAACGACACCGGACGACAAGGGCCGACACCAGATGACACAGGATGACACCAACGGTTAGGGTCTGTGCCTCCGCAGCAACCTTAGGATCGGTGCCCTTGCACGCTGGGCCTCCGGCTGGTCCGACGGCTACCCTGAGCCGAATGGAGCAGCTCGAAAGAGAGCTCTCAGTATCTACACGAACGGTCTCGCGGCCATCGTCACCGACCGGAGGTCACCCGATGCCCTCACTCGTTCCTCGTGACTGGTTCGTCGCACTCGATCGATGCACGTACCTCAACCAAGCCTCGCTGGGGTTGATACCCGCCGCCGCGGTCGAGTCGATGCACGCATTCGTGAACGAGACGGCGCAGTTCGGGAACCTGTACCTCAGCGGACGATCAGGAGGCAACGATCCTCGACGGGGTCCGAGCGGTCGGCGCGGAGGTGCTCGGAACCACGTCCGACGCGGTCGCCGTGGTCGGGGGCGCGAGCGAGGGTCTGGGCCAGGTGACCTCGCTGCTTAGACCCGAGCGCGGGACGGTCCTCCTCGTGGCATCGGACTTCCCGAGCGTGACCTACCCGTGGCTCGCTGCCGCCGAGCGTCGCGAGATCACGCTGCGATCCGTCGAGGACCGCCCCGATCGGGATCTCGGTCAGCGATCTCGTCGACGCGATCGATCCCACCACGGTGGTCGTGGCGTTCAGCGTCGTCCAGTACGCCACCGGCACGCGGATCGACGTCGGACGCGTGGTCGAGCGGGCCGGGGAGGTCGGTGCTCGCGTGGTCGTCGACGCGACGCAGCTGGCTGGCGCGGGGCCCGTCGATATGACCGGATGGGGTGCCGACGCCGTGGTCACGAGCGGCTACAAGTGGTTGTGCGCACACGGTGGCGTGGCCCTGCTCGCTCTCGCTTCGGGACTGGTCGGTGGTCTCCCCTGCCTCGTCGGCTGGAAGGGGGCCCGAGACCCGTTCGCCTTCGACCCGGGGACGCTCCGTCTCGCCGACGACGCACGCCGCTTCGAGCTCTCGACGATGTCGTACGTCTCGGCGATCGGACTGGAGTCGTCGATGCGGATGCTGTCGTCCGCAGGGTTCAGCAGGATCGACCAGCATGCGCGAAGCTTGGCAGCGAGGCTCCTCGATCAGGTCGCCGAGCTCGGGTGGCGGCCGTTCCGGCCGCTCAGCGACCCCGCAGCCGCCTCCCACATCGTCTCGTTGCGGCATCGCGAGCATGAGCCAAGGATGACCGCGGCCCGCCTCGCGTCCGAGCACCGGATCATCTGCGGCGGACGAGCCGGCGGGCTCAGGATCTCGCTGCACGCCTACAACGACGAAGCGGATGTCGATCGGGTCGTGGAGGCCCTGCGGCAGCTGTAGTGGTCCCGCCTGGGGCGGAGAGAGGAGCGCACCGGGTCACGCTGACCGCCCCTCCTAGGATGGACAACGAGTCGGCCGTACACCTCGGCAGTGGACAGGAAGACCCATTGGGAGTCCATCCATCGGACTCGTTCTCCCGACGAGGTCAGTTGGTACGAGGCGACCCCTGCGTTGTCGCTTCGGCTCGTGCGTCGAGCCATTGACGCTGGAGCGCGGAGTGTCATCGACATCGGCGGCGGCGCCTCTCGCCTCGTCGATCATCTCGTCGATCTGCGCTTGTCGCGCCTCGCCGTACTCGACGTGTCGAGCAGCGCTATCGAGATCACGAAGGCCCGTCTCGGCGACGCGGCCGAAGGCGTCGAGTGGATCGTCGGGGACGTGGCCGAGATGCACGATCTCGGGACCTTCGACGTGTGGCACGACCGTGCGGTCTTCCACTTCTTGACGAAGCGGCCGGAGCAGGACGCCTACGTTGCACTGTGCGAGCGCACCGTGACTCCGGGCGGCGTTGCGGTCATGGGGACGTTTGCGCTCGATGGTCCGGCGATGTGCAGCGGCCTCCCCGTTGCTCGCTACGACGCGGAGGCTCTCGCCGTGCGCTGCGGATCCAGGTTCAGGTTGACCGCGTCAGAGCGGTACATCCACACGACACCAGCCGGTGTCAGTCAATCGTTCACGTACGCGGTCTTCCGTCGCGTGAGCGACGCGCTCTCCCGTCCGGCCGACGCCGCCTGACAGGCGCCGAACGAGACCGACGGTGATCGGATGGCGGGCGGTCGCGTCGGCTTACTCGGGGTGGTCTGAGCCGAGCGTCTGCGCCACCCTGCTCGTCAACCCATGAAGGTCCTGATCGCAGCAGGTTCGCGAACCCGCGCTTCCAGAACACCGGGAGCGTCCCCCGAAGGTCACCTCGTACGTAGCTCCTCCGTCCCAGCGCATGTCACTCATCGCAACTTCCATTCACGCGAACGCCACGGTCCTCGCGCCGGCCACGACCTCCTCGACGACCTTCGCCGCCCCGACGATCGTCGCGCCCTTCTGCTCACCTGGTCCTCGCCGATGCCCCGGGGTTTCGTGCACGCCCCGCACAGCCAGACCTGCCCGCCGTTGTCCACGAACTCCCCGTAGAGCTCGTTAAGCACCGGCAGCCCTCTAGGCGATGCCGTCGGTGCCGCCGGCCGTGCCGAGCCAGACCGCCTCGATCGTGCACAGCACCACCGCGTCTTGACCGGCCGTGGCCGCGATGTTGGCCGCCACGAACGGGAGCGTGGCCCGCTCGGGGTCCTCCTTACCGTGCGTGCAGTTGAAGATCAGCTTCTCGCTCATCCTCATCGCCTCCTTTCCACCGTGATCAGGAGACGCCCGTCACCAGGCGTCTCGATCGAACGAACCGCGTGGCCCATCATCCGGGCCAGCGAGCGGCAGGTCTTCCTTCGCCGCGGGGTCGCGCGTACTCGACCACGAGGACGTCGCCGACCGAGATCGCTTCGATCCGCCGGCGGAACTCCCCGGCCAGGCCGTCGGCGCAGCTCAGCGTGCCCGCGTCGAACCGGTGGCTCCCGTTCGGCTCCGCGTTCTCCGCTGCGCCGGTCATGGTTCGAACGGTAGGCAGCCCACGTCCACGGGTCATGAGGCATCTGCCCCATTTCCCGGGAGAGCTCTTCGAGTGCGCCGACGGATCGCGGAGAGGGCTCGAAGCTCGTCTCTTGCCCCCTTGTGTCTTCGCCCCTATCCCGCAGAGCTCAGTCGGCGACTCCGCTCAGGTCGACGAGCCCATGTCGCATCGCGTACATCGCGGCCGCGCCGCGCGTGCTCACGCCGAGCTTGGCGTAGATGTGTTCCTCGTGGTTACTGACCGTCTTGGCCGAGATGGTCAGTTCCTGCGCGATCTGTTTCCTGGTCATCCCCCGGGAGAGCAGTACCAGCACCTCGACCTCGCGAGCCGTGAGCCCTCCCGGGTGGCTCGCCTGACGGCGCACTCGATGTCCTGCTGCATCCAGCACGGCTCGAACCGCTTCGCCGTCCAGCCGACCGTGGTGACCTCCGCCGCCGCGACCTCCTGGGCCGCGTCCCGCGCACGCGCGTCGCGGTGGGGGCGCGGTTCGAGCAGCGCCTGGTACACGTCGGCGGCCGCGATCAGACGGGCGGTCATCGGGATGGTGTCGGCTGTGAGGCCCGACGGGTAGCCGGATCCGTCGAGCCGCTCGTGGTGCTTGGCCGCCAGCTGGCCGATCGCGGCCAGCGCGGGCGGCTTCGAGAACGTTCGCGCCGTGAGGTAGGGGTGGGTGCGGACCCGCTCTCGTTCGGCCTCGGTCAGCGGCCCGGCCTTGTCCAAGATCCCGGCAGACACCCCGATCGCGCCGACGTCGCTCACGAGCGCGGCTCGACGAACGAGCGCGACATCGTCGCTGGCAGGCCGACCGTGGCGGCGGCTGTCGCAGCGAGTTGCGCGACCGCTCGCGAATGTCCGAGCTTGTACGGCGACTTGACATCCGCGTAGTCGGCGAAGGCCTCCAGCGCCTGATCGAGGTCCTCCCCAGTGAGCTCACGTCCCAACTCTCCGTGACCGCCGATGAGCGCGTCCCAGCCGTCGACCTCGTTGAGCGAGGCGAGCAGTTCCGCGGCGCGGGCGCAGAAGTGGTCCACGAGATCGGGATCGAACTCCGTGCCCCGTCGGGAGCGAAGCATCTCGACCGCGGCGTCCACCCCGCCGATCCGATGCAGCATCTCCACGTCGTTGGCCACGTGGACGATCCGCATGATCCGAGCGATCTGCGGACCTGACAGCTTGGCGGGGGAGCCCTTCCCGTCCCACCGCTCGAACGCCTGCTGCAGCGGGTCGCGCACCTCGGGACCCAATCCGAGCCGCATCGACAGGTCGCCCGACGCCTCACAGTGGGCGGCCATGGACCGCTTGACCTCCCTCGACCCACCTGCGAGGAACCGACCGATCATCGTGAGCCGCTGGATCGGGGGACTCCCGCTGGCGACGTGGCCGATCATGAAGCGCATCATCGGCAGACCGGTCATGTCGACCAGATAGCTGTCGGCCCGCACGGTCCTATCGTCGCCGAACCACTTGCCCATCTCGTGCGCGTCGGCGACGCAACCGACCCATGCGAGCAACGACACGTAGAAGATCGCGGCCCGCTCGTCATCGGACAAGCCTTCGAGCTCCGCCATCCGCATCGCGATGAGCGTCTGGCGGATGATGTGTTCCTGGGGTTGACCTAGCCCAAGATCCGTCGCGAGCGACAGCGCCGCCACCAGCTCAGCCAGCCGGACCCCGCCTCCCGCGTCTCCCATCGACTCAGCGTACAAGCGGCTTTCGCGGGAGTTCGGCCGTGGCGGAGCTGGCGTTCGGGTCCGGCACCACTCCCCGCGCCGCCCTCACGTCCAGGCCGAGCCTAGGGTCCTCGAGGCTGGCGTCGGCCTTGCCGCGCCCGCGGCACCTCTTCCTCCCGATGGAGAACTGGCCCGACGATCCGGCCTCGACGTACCCTGTCTGCGAGGCCATGCACATCGATCGGTTCACCTTCGGCTCGATCCGCATCGACGGCGTGGTGTACGAGCACGATGTCGTGATCGCTGGCGAACGGGTCCGCAAGCGGAAGAAGAAGGCATCGAGGCCCTTCCGCGATGCCTTCGGCCACACCCCCCTATCGATCGAGGAGGACATCCCCTGGGGGTGCCGGCGCCTTGTGGTGGGCACCGGGGCGGACGGTGCCCTTCCCGTGATGCACGAGGTCAAGGCCGAGGCCGATCGGCGAGGAGTGACGCTGGTGACCGTCCCGACCCGTGAGGCAATCCGGGCGCTGCGGGCCGAGCCCAAGAACACGAACGCGATCTTGCACGTCACCTGCTGATCGCTTCTCGGACGCGTCCGAGTGAACCGCGAAGGCCACGGGACGTTCCTCTCCCGTGGCCCTCCGGAGAGATGGGCGAGCGCAAGAGCGCCGCTGCTTCCTCAGGCGACCTTCGCGGCCTTGACCGGCAGGGCGGTCTTGATCGGGATGGTCCTCGGCTTCGGAGGCTCCAGCGCCTTGGCTGCCGCAGGCACGATCACCTCCAGCACGCCGTCCTCGTACCCGGCCTCGATCTCGGCCTCCTCGAACCCCTCGGGGAGCGGGACGAACCGCTCGAAGGTCCCGTAGGCGGTCTCCAGCCGGTAGTAGGCCTCCTCCTTCAGCTCCTCCTCCTGCTTCCGCTCGCCGCGGATCACGACGTACCCGTCTTCGACGCTCACCGCGACGTCGGTCCCCGGATCGATGCCCGGAAGCTCGACGCGGATCACGAGGGCCTCGTCGCGGACGAAGACATCGGTGGTCGGCACGAAGGGCTTGTGGAGGAACAGCGGGAGGACCGGACGCGTGAACCGGGCCCTCGGCCCGAGGAACGATCGCATCAGGTCATCCATGCGACGCTCCAACTCTCCGATCTCCTCATACACCGCCAGCTTCATCGTGTTCACCTCCTCCCATGCCCAACCTAGGCTCGGCATCCGAGGGGGACAGTGCTGAAAGCCCTGCCCCCCTGGGGCCACTCCTTGCGCAACGCGAGGTCAGCCCAGCAAGGCGGTACCACGCGTTGGAGTTGGCCAGTGGTCTTCTGGGACGATCGGTCACGAAGGGAAGGCGGTCACCGTTCCAGCAGCCGAGACAGCTCGTCCGCCGGCTCGCGGACGGCGATGACGTTGAAGGCAGCGACCGATCGCTGGAACCCCCGGAGGTTGAACTCGCCCGATCGGCTCCACCTCGACGGCATCGTCGACCTCTGCATAGAGACGCCGCGTGATCAGGATCTGGCCGGCGGCCGCCTCGTCCGCGAGCCGAGATGCGAGATTCGTCACCGCCGATCGCCGCGTAGTCGGAGCGGCCGTCGAAGCCGACCTCGCCGCAGGTGGCTTAGCCGAGCGCGATGCCGGCGCCGCAGCCGAGATCGTATCCCCGCCGTTGCCACTGCACGGTGTTCGGGACCTCGCCGCGTGACCCCTCGCCCCTGAGGTTGTCGGGTGATCCGGTCCTGGAAGCTGGGCCGCATCGCGCTCATCTCTCTTGAACGCGACGGGACCAGCCAGAGGAGTGGAGCAGGCGCTGCCAAGCTCAACGGGAACGCTCAGCGTTTGATCCCATCGGGACGGCTCGGCGTCTCGCGGCGCAGGAGCTGCTTCGCCCGCAGGATGTCCGGGTCGCGCGGATCGAGCGGCAGCACGGCGTAGCGATCGCGTCGCTCATGGAACGGAGCCTTCTGCCCGATCCTGATCTGCTGCATGGTCCGCCTCCACATCCCGTGGTGACGTTTCTCGCACATGACGGGGTGCACAGCCGGTGATCGGGGTCACCGACGCGACGTGTCGCTCATGGGCGAGGAGTCCATCGTGGGCACCGAAGTGGTCCCAGACCAGCGCGGTCCGTCTTCCCCTGAACCGCAATCGACCGCGGCGGCCCTCGCCTACGACGCTCTGCGACTCGAGGCTGCCTCAGCGTCACGGATCCGCGCGGCGAAGCCTCCAACCTTCTCCCGCCAGCCCTCCTCCAGAGGACCCCGGATCCCGGTCACGAAGACCTTGTCCTCGTCCACCTCGATCAGGCCCTTGCCCTGCAGGAGCTCGTTCATGATCGGGCGGACCCGCTGGAACCGGCAGATCTCCTCTTCCGAGGGCATCCGCCCGGTCTTCTTGTCCGGCTGCGGCGCCATCTCGGTCGTCAGGATCCCGTACCGCGTGCCCGTGGGGAGCCGGAGGTCCTTGAGGAATCGGCGCATGCCACGGATCGGCTTCCCCATGCGCCCGGGGGAACTGAACACGTACAGGTCGGCCGGGGAAAGCTCCGTGGCTCTCACGTCCCGGATGTGGTGGACGGCGACCACGATGCCGCTGGAGGCCATGTCGTCCTTGAAGGCCTGGGCCACCCTTGCTCCGTTGCCGTACCTCGATGCGTGGATGTACTCGATGTTCATGTTGCCTCTCCTCCGCCTCGGACTCGCGAAACGAGTGAGGACATCTCCCCTGCCCAAGGTGACGACGTGCGAGAGGTGGCGCTTGGGTCGTTCGGACCTGCATCAGCGGGTCGGGCGGGGACCGTGCCTTGACAACGGAGCCTGCAGCGCGGCTTCATGGATGTCTGACGCGTCCAGAGGAGGGAAGGCCATGGCCCCTGTTCCTCGACTCCGGATCGGTCGCATCGCGGCCGTGTTGCTGGTGAGTGCCGCGTTCCTCGCCGGCGTCGGCGCATCCGGCGCCTCGGCGGACAAGGTTCCGGCTTGGATCAAGCACGTCAAGCACTGGGACGGCGGCATCTCCAACGGCGTCCGGGAACGCCTCGCGCAGGCGAACGGCGACATCGTCGTCTCCACCAAGCCGACGTCGCCGAGGCACGCGCTCGCGGTCCCCGCGCTCGACAACGTCCAGATGAACGGCGACAGCAGTCCGCCCCTGCCCCAGGATGAGCCCTCGATCGCCGCGAGCCTCGATGACCCGATGAACGCCGTGGCCGCGTCCAACGACTACACGGGCGATGGATTCTGGATCGGGTACACGACCGACGGCGGGCAGACGTGGACCAGTCAGTGGAAGGACCCGAAGTTCTCGTTCGACGGGAGCCGCTGCTTCGCGTCCGACCCGTCGGTCGCCTACAGCCTGCGCGATCACGCGTTCTACCTCTCCACGCTCTGCTACTTCGTGACCACGCCGGCTTCCGAGGTGCAGGTGTGGAAGTCCGTTGACGGCGGCAAGACCTGGAGCTCGTCGCTCGATCCCGGGCTCGTGGTGACGAACCGCGCCTCCGACGGATCGATCGACGCCTCGATCTTCAACGACAAGGAGCTGATGGCGGTCGACAACACGCCGTCGAGCCCGCATTTCGGACGGATCTACGTCACCTGGACCAAGTTCCACATGACCGGCGGCTCGTACGCGCGGAGCGACTACTGTCCCGTCCAGGCGGCCTACACCGACTCGATCCCGACCGCAGATCCGTCGACCTCGGTGTGGACGCGGACGGCGATCGTCCCCGATGCGCCAGGCGCGAAAGGGGTGGGAGCCTCGGCGAACCAGTTCTCGACGCCCGTCGTAGACGACCGGGGTGGGCTCGACGTGGCGTTCGTCCAGGAGGACTGCAACACGAGCATCGATCACGCGTTGTTCTTCGCGCGATCCACGGATGGCGGGGCGTCCTTCGGTCCGGTCGTGCGCGTCGACCAGCCGGGATGGTTCGCCGACAACCCGAACGCCAACGACAACCTACCCGGCAAGGGCGACGTTCGGTTCCCGAACACGCTCTCGTTCGCGTACGACGCGACGCGCGGACGGCTGGCGCTGTCTATCAGAACAACATCGATCGCACCGTCTCGGGCGCGGACATCTCGCTCCAGACCTCCGACGACTTCGGGACGACGTGGACCTCGCCGACGACCATCAGCATCGGATCGGACGGAGAGGCCGCTCGAGGCGACCAGTTCTTCCCGGCGATCGGCATCGACTCGAACGGCGAGTGGTTCGCCATCTGGCAGGACACCCGGCTCGACCAGGCGAACCATCTGATCTCGACCTTCCAGGGCGGATCCACGGACGGAGGAGCTGACCTGGAGCAACGACCTGATCTCGACGGCGTCGTTCGACGCCAGGAAGTCGTTCTTCACGTGCGGCTGCTTCATCGGGGACTACAACCAGATCTCCGTCTCCGACGAGCTCATCCTGCCCGTCTGGACCGACGGTCGCGACTCACCCCCGAAGCCGGCGGGCGACTCGAACGTCTGGACGAACGTGGAGATCAGGACGTAGGCAGGGCGCGCCGTCGGCCGGACGGCCGGTGAGCAGGGTGCCATCCGGCGCCGTCGCCCGGGTGGTCGGAGGAGTGAACTCTGCTCAGCGTGGGCATCATGGAGGAGAGCGGAAGGAGGGCCCCATGGAGGTTCAGGACGTCATCGCGCAGGCGCGGGACGCGATCACCGTGAAGCGGGTGTTCGGCGACCCGTACGAGAAGAACGGGATCACGGTGATCCCGGCCGCCCGGGTTCAGGGCGGAGCCGGCGGAGGAGACGGGCAGGGCCCCGGCGGCGAGGGGAAGGGCTCGGGGAGCGGGTTCGGGGTGAGCGCCCGCCCGGTCGGGGCGTTCCTTATCCGAGGCGACGAGATGACGTGGCAACCCGCCATCGATCTCAACCGGATCATCCTCGGCGCCCAGGTGGTCGCGATCGTCGGCCTGTTCGCCATCCGGGCGATCGTCAAGGCACGGGCGAAGGCGAGGAGCTGATCCCGAGTCGTGCGGGGCTGACGACGGCCGTCGCTCAGGCGCCTTCGGAACGCGTCGGCTGATCGCTGCGCCTTCACGTCAACCTCTGGCTTGGAGCGGCGGTGCGCCGCCCCCAACTCATGCCGTGCCCGGGAACTCACGCGCGAGCCGCGCGATCGCGTCGATGTCGTACTTGGTGGAGTTGCCCATCACGACGGCGCCGACGCCGAGCGTCGGATACATCCGCATCACGTTGAAGAACCCCGCTCCCCCGCCGAGGTGCTCGACGAACGGAGGGTCGGCGTCCCGCTGGTTGGCCGGGACGAACCATCCCAGTCCGAGATCGAACCGGCGACCCCGAGTCGACCGCATCTCGCTCGCCGAAGCCGAGGAGATCACGCGCTCCCCCGTCGAGCTCACCGTCGCCGAGGTGCATCCGCAGGAACCGCGCCGCGTCCTCCGCGGTCCCGAGCAGACCCCCGTAGGCGGCGCCGTCGAGCAGGAACCGCCGGAACCCCACCCAGCGACCGACGGCCTGCCCCGTGACCCATCGGGGGAGGAACACGCGCATCGGGCTCCGACGCGGGTGGTACCCCGTCGCCGCGGGGACGCCGGGGGCGAAGGTGAACCCCGACGACGACATCCCGAGGGGTTCGAGCACCTCCTGGCTGGCGACCTCCTCGTAGCGCTTTTCCGTGGTCCGCGCGATCGCCGACCCGAGGATCAGCGTGCTGAGGTTCGAGTAGCTCGAGCGGCTGCCGGGCTCGAACCGGAGCTTCGCATGCTTCGTCAGCAACCCTTCGAGGAACGCGTCGGGGTCGGGTCCGGGCTCCTCCGCGGGATGGATCCAGCCGACGGGGATCGGGTTGACGAGGCCACCTGCATGTTGGAGCAGATGCCTCATGGTGATCCGTTCGGCCCACTCCTGTGGCCGCAGGGATCGCATCGCCGGGACCAACGGCAACGCGGGAGCGTCGAGCGAGAACGTCCCGCGCTCCACGAGCCTGAGCACCGTGGTCGCGGTGGCGATCTTGGTCATCGAGAACCACGGGATGACCATGTCGGTCGCGATCGGCGTCCCGGAGACGAGATCCGCGCGCCCGACCGCCGACCGGGCACGGGCGCCATCACGTCCGACGACGACCAACGCCACTCCCGGGACCCTGCGGCCCATGGCGGAGCGGACCCGTTCGTCGAGGTCCTCCTGGCTCATCATCGGGTGACCTCCTCGGAAGCGGCCTCGCTCGCCCGTGCACGAGCAGCCGGCCCCTACTGGTTCACGGTGATGGCCACGTGTCGCGGGCCGCTGGAAGCCTCCCGGGCGGGCGAGGTTCCGGCGAAGCTCGTCGCGCACCCGCGGCCTCGAAGTTCCTCGGTACGTCATCTCGCACAGCGCCGCCGCGCCTGCCGGGACGTTGTGCGGGCGTGTCGAGGACCGCGGTTCTGCACCGTAGAGAGACGTACACGAGGTGGAGCACCGTCGGCTCGTCGGGCGAACCGGGAACCGGCAGTCGCGCGATGCTGACCGGGTAGCCTCGAGCGTGATCCTCGAAAAGAAGCCCATCGGGTTCGTGATCTCGTGCACGCCCAGGCGGACCCACGGGTTCCAGTCGCGCGCGAGCGACCTTCACGTCGCAGAGCGGGGCCTTCACGTTCTGCCACAGCGCCACGCGTTGCTCGTCGGGGAGCTCGGGCATGATCGCCGGGATCATCATGTGGTAGCCGGCGAGGACGCAGCGTCCGGCGCGGATGCGATGCACCGCCCCGTCGCGCACGTACCTGAGGTCGACACCGCCGTCGGCGTTCCGCACGTGGACGACCGTGCTGCGGAGCCGCAGGCGGATAGGCGCGCCGGGCTCGTCGAGCCTGCCGTAGTCGAAGCGCGCGGTCACGACGTCCGCCATCGTGGTGCCCGGCGCAACGCCGGGGATCAGCGAGCGGACGATCAGCCGGGCGAGGGACGCGTTCCCGTCGGGGAAGTGGAAGATGTATGGCTCCTCCATCTAGGCGGCCGCCTCCTCGCCGATCGGCAGCTCCATCCCGGAGAACCCCGGGTAGCCGGTTTCCATCAGCTCGAGCGCCGAGACCGAGTCCGTCTCCCGCGCGAAGAAGTCGCACGAGCGCCGCTGGAACGTGTCGGCGGCCTCGTCGGGCAGGCCCAGTACTTCACGACGAAGTCGCGGTAGCTCGTCCTCCGCAGCAGGGCGACCTTCTCGTCCGCGGACATCCCCTCAAGCGCGTCGCGGTCCGAGGTGAACAGCTCGATGAGCCGGGCCTTCGAGTCTTCGGACACGGGGAATTCGCCGATGAACCCTTCCACAGGGCGCTCGTTCATGCGATCGGGCGCGATGTCGTCGGCCACCATCCGCATCGGGTCGCCGGTCACCAGGCGGTCCTCGCCGAACGCCTCGCGCGTGAAGAAGACGCCGCGCGAGAGGCCGAGCGACGGGTACAGCTCCCGGTCGAGGCCGCCGAAATCGTCGTGGTTGTCGAGGATCAGGAGGCGGTCATCCGGCCGGAGCTCGCGGTAGAACCACGCCGCCGCGAGCCCGCTCATCCCCGCGCCCACGACCACCGCGTCGACGGCCTCCTCCACCGGCAGGTCGTCGATCTCGAACCGCTCGCCGTCGCGGATCGAGTGGGCGGTGTCGTACGAGCCCGGGTGACTCCCGCGCAGGCCGGTGCGCGCGGGCGGGTAGGCGACCCCGTCGACGAGGTCGGTGCGCACCACGCGCGGGTCGGCCATGGCGCCGAACCCTACCGGACGCCCTCGTCCGTGGCCGTCCACGGACGAGGGCGAGGGACCCATGCCGGGACCGCCGCGCGATACACCTGGTAGCTCGCCCCGAAGCGCTGGCTGAGGTGCGGCTCCTCGTAGAGGCGCACGAACGACGCGAACGCCACCCAGACCACGACCGCGTACCCGAACAGGACGGCCTGACCGAGCAGCAGGCCCTGGCCCACGATCGTCGCCAGCACCGCGAGGTACATGGGGTTGCGGACGTACCGGTAGAGGCCGCCGACGACCAGGGTCTCGGTCGGCGCGACCGGCGCAGGCGTCCCGAGCCCTTCCCGGACGAACCGCCCGAACGCCTGCACAAGCACGACCACACCGACCGCGACGAACGCCGCGCCGGCGACGCGGACCGGCGCAGGCCAGGACCACCGAACCTCCCATCCCGTCAACCACCAGGGGATCGCGCCCGCCACGACCCCGGGGGCGAGCACGAAGAAGACCGCGCTGCCGATCGCGGCGTTCGTCCTCCGCATCGTGGCATCGTGCCAGGTCCGACGGTGGCGATGACACGGGCGCGGCGGTGCGTGAGGATGGCGGGGTGGACCCTCCGCACGAGCCCTACTACCGACCCGACCTCGCGCTGATCCACCACCTCGGGTTCGGCTTCCACGCCGACGACTGCGCGCCGGGCGTCCTGAGGCTCCTCGAGCCGGTGCGCCAACGCGACGGCCTGGTCGTCGAGCTCGGCTGCGGCAGCGGTCTGCTCACGCGGTACCTCCTCGACGCCGGCCACCGGGTGATCGCGACCGATGCGTCTCCCGCGATGCTCGACGTGGCACGCGGGTACGTCGCCGACGCGCTGGAGATCCGCCGGCTCGCGCTGCCCGACGATCCGATCCCCGACGCCGACGCGATCGTCTCCGTCGGACACGTGCTCAACTACCTCCCGGATGCCCCCGCGATCGATACGGCGCTGATCGCGATCGCAGAGGCGCTCCGACCCGGTGGGTTGCTCGCCATCGACCTCTGCGACCTGGAGTACGGGGAGGTTCGGCGGGACCTCGAGCCCGCCGGGTGGGTGACGGACGAGTGGGCGCTCGTCACCCGGCGCACGGTGCCGGCTCCGGACCGGTTCGTCCGCGACATGGCGATCTTCTCGCGCAACGAGGACGGCTCGTGGCGACGGGACGACGAGCGACACGAGAACGTGCTGCTCGAGACCGTGCGCGTCCCCGAACTGCTCGAACGGCACGGCGTGCGCGCGACGGTCGCGCCGTCGTTCGGCACCGAGGTCCTGCCGGAGGGGCTCCGGGCGGTGGTGGGACGCAAAGGCGCCTGATCCACGGGGCCGAGGCGATCGCGTGCCACGCCCTTACCCGAAGGCCGACGCGTGCTCGACCGCCCAGTCACGGAACGTCCGACCGGGCGCGCCAGTGATCTCCTCGACCGTCGGGGTGACCGGCTCGGGCTCGGTGACCAGCCGCTCCCACAAAGCGAGCGCCGCTTCCGCGACCTCCGGGGACTCGCCGTTCCGGACGAGCTCGGCTCGAGCTACCTCGGGGGGATCCGCTCGACGCGGATCGGTCGCCCAATCACCTCGCCGATGATGCGGACGAGGTCGCCCTCGGTCAGCGGCTCCGGGCCGGACAGGATGTGCTTCGCGCCCACGTGACCTTCGTCCAGCAACGTTCGGGCGGCGACCGCGCCGATGTCCGACTCGACGACCGGCGAGCGCCCCGCGTCCGGGAACGGCAGCCGCACGACCCCCTCGGCGATCTGCGTCGACCAGAACAGGGTGTTGGTCGCGATCTTCCCCACCCGCAGGAAGGTCCAGTCGGCGCCCGAACGTTCGATCGCGTGCTCGATGTCCGCGTGGATCGCGGTCATCGGGTGGCTCTGCACCGCGAGGTCGTCGCGCACGGTCGACGACGACAGGTAGGCGACGCGTCCGACGTACCGGGCGATGACCTCGACGGCCGCGAGCGGACCGGTCGCCGTCGGTTGCGGCCAGATCAGGAACACGGCCTCGACCCCGTCGAGGCAGGGCGCGAGGCTGTCCGCATGCGACAGGTCCCCGCCGACCACCTCGACCCCGCCGGGGACGTCCGCCAGGGCCGGATGACGGGTGAGGACCCGCACCGGCGCGCCGGACCCGTGCAGCCGCGATACGACGTGCCGCCCGACCTTGCCCGCTCCGGTGACCAGGATCACGCGACCGCTACGTCTCGGCGGCCAGCACGCGCCGGATCGACCCGACCGAGCGGTCCACGTCGGCCTCCGTCGTCGTCCAGTTGGAGACCGAGATGCGCATCAGGCGGCGGCCGTGCCAGGTCGTACCACCCATCCAGCAAACGCCGTTGCGTTGGACGCCGTCGATGACCCGGTCGGTCCGCTCGTCGCTGCCGAACCCGACGAGCACCTGGTTCAGGACGACGTCGTTGGCGATCGTGGCGCCCTCGGTCGCCTCCAGCTGTTCGGCGAAGCGCCGAGCGAGCGCGCAGCAGCGGTCGACGAGCTCGGCGAGCCCGTCCCGCCCGAGCTCGCGCAACGCGGCCCAGGTCACGAACCCCCTCGCCCGCCGGGAGGACTCGGGCACGAAGTCGGAGGGCGCCCGGACCGACCCCTCGCCCTGGCCGACGAGGTACGCCGCCGTGTACGACATCGACGCCGCGTGGGCCTGCGGATCCGCGCAGAACGCGAAGCCCGTGTCGTACGGCAGGTTCAGCCACTTGTGCCCGTCGACCGTCCAGGAGTCGGCGCCCTGCCCGCCGGCGACGAGGTGCTCGAACGCCGGGCTCGCCGCGGCCCACAGGCCGAACGCGCCGTCGACGTGCACCCACGCCCCGTGCCGGTGCGCCGCCCCGCACGCCAACGCGAGGTCGTCGAACGCCCCGGTGTTCACGTTCCCGGCTTGCACGCACACGATGGTGGGTGTCCCGGAGCCGGCCTCGATCGCCGCCACGAGGGCATCGGGGTCGATGGCGCCGTTGGGCCGACTCGGTACGGCCTCGACCGAGCCCGCGCCGATCCCGAGCAGCCGCAGGGAGCGGTCGATCGTCGCGTGACGCTCTTCCCCCGCCACCACGCGCAGCCTCGGCGCGCCGGTGAGGCCGTCGCGCTCGACGTCCCATCCCGCGCGCTCGAGCACCCGATGCCGCGCCGCCGCGAGCCCCACGGTGTTCGCGCCCTGGGCGCCCGTCACGATGCCGAACGACGCGCCCGGCGGCAGGCCGAGCGCCTCCTTCAGCCACGCGCCGGCGACCTCCTCGACCAGCGCGGCCGCCGGCGACATCACGGCGTTGAACCCGACCTGGTCCCACCCCGTCGTGAGGATGTCGGCGCACGTAGCGGCGTCGAGCGCTCCCCCGACCACGAAGCCGAAGTACCGGGGCCCCGCCGATGCGGTCAGCACGGGTTCGACCGCGGTCGCGAGCTCCTCGATCGCGGTCTCCGCGCCGCCGCCCTCGGCGGGGAACGGGCCGGCGAACGTCTCGCGGAAGCGCTCGACGTCCACCCGGCGTGCGACCGGGTGCTCGGGGACGGCCTCGCGGTAACGGGCGACCCGCTCGGTTGTCGCGGACAGGAGTTCCCTGAGGTTCGACATCCCGACATCATCGCCGAGGAGCCGCGCGGCCGCCCATCGCCCCGCGACGTATCGTGGTCGAAGACCGTCGAACCGGAGGGGACGATGGATGACCAGCAGCTCGTCGAACGGATCAACGAGCTCGCCCACCAGGAGCACGCGCTGTGGGAGGCCGAGTCCCGCGGCGAGGCGAGCGAGGCGGACCGCCAGCGCATGAAGGAGCTCGAGGTGACCCTCGACCAGTGCTGGGACCTCCTGCACCAGCGGCGTGCGCGACGGGCGGCCGGGATGGACCCCGACGAGGCGCGGGTCCGGGCTCCGGACGAGGTGGAGGGCTATACGGGCTGACCGAGGCAGGTCCCGGGGACGCTCAGACGCGTGAGGGGTCTCGGGCGCCCCCGAGCTGGGCCTCGTACCGAGCCCCGCGGACCGGATCCTGCCCATCGGCGGGGATCAGCAGCGGCTGGAGGACGTCGACGGACAGCTTGCGGGCGTCCTTGGTGGCGTCGGCCTCGAGCTCGTTCTGCAGGTAAGGGGTGACGCCGTACGCCGCACCCGCACCCACGAGCAAGATGACCGCGAGCGTGGGGATCTACCGGGCCAGGAGCTCGGCCAGGGCTCGGAACGCCCGGCCCCGGTGGCTGATGCGGTCCTTCTCGTCGTCCGCGAGCTCGGCCATCGTCCGGTGCTCGCCATGCGGGACGAAGATGGGGTCGTAGCCGAAGCCGCCCTCCCCCCGGGGCGCGGCCGCGAGGATCCCCTCGCACGTGCCCTCGGCATGCACGGCGTGGCCGTCGGGATAGGCGATCGCCGCGACGCATCGGTAGCGGGCCGTCCGGTGTTCCGGCTCGAACCGCGCGACCGAAACGAGCAACTGCTCGAGGTTCTCGGCATCGGTCGCGCCCTCCCCCGCGAACCGGGCGGAGCGCGGACCCGGCGCGCCGTCCAACCCGTCGACCTCGATCCCGGAATCGTCGGCCACGGCCGGCACCCCGAGCGCGTCGGCGACGGCCACCGCTTTCTCGAGCGCGTTGTGCAGGTAGGTGTCGTGCGGCTCGTCGACGTCGGGCCAGGGGCCCTCGTGGTTGTCGACCGTGAGCCACTCGACCGGCCAGTCCCGGCAGATGCGTTCGAGCTCGCGGAGCTTGTGCGGGTTCTTGGTCGCGAGCGCGATCCGCTCAGGGAAGGGCACGGGCTACGCGAGGACGTCGCGCTGGATCTGGGTCAGCTGCTTGATCCCCGCCTCCGCGAGGTCGAGCAGCGCGTCGAGGTCGCCTCTGGAGAACGGCTCGCCCTCGGCCGTCCCCTGGATCTCGACGAGGCGCCCCGAACCGGTCATCACGACGTTGCAGTCGACCTCGGCGCCGGCGTCCTCCTCGTACGACAGGTCGAGCAGCGCGTCGCCGCCGACGACGCCCACGCTCACGGCGGCCACGGTGTCCGTCAGCAGGTCGCCCTCGATCGACTTCCGTTCCGCGAGGCCGCGCAGCGCGAGGGCGAGGGCGATGTACCCGCCCGTGATCGAGGCGCACCGCGTGCCGGCGTCCGCGACGAGGACGTCGCAGTCGATCGTGATCGTGCGCTCGCCCAGGCGCTTCAGGTCGGTCACCGCTCGGAGCGACCGCCCGATCAGCCGCTGGATCTCCTGCGTCCGGCCGCTCGGACGGCCCTTGTTCACCTCGCGGAACGTGCGTTCGTTCGTTGCCCGCGGGAGCATCGCGTACTCGCCCGTGACCCAGCCGGTGCCGCTGCCCCGCAGCCATCGGGGCGCCTCGTCCTGGACGGTCGCCGCGACCAACACCTTCGTCCGCCCCATCGAGAACAGCACCGACCCCTCGGCCCACTCCTGGAACCCGAGCTCGGCGGCGACCGGGCGCAGCTCGTCCGTCGCGCGGCCGTCGGGCCGGATCGTCACGAACCGACCCCGAACCGCATACCCTCGACGGCGGTCTCGATCGGCCCCTCGTATTCCTCGCCGGCCTGATCCTTCGAGATCTGGTGGTCGAGCGACGGCCAGATGTGCGTGAGGACGAGCTTGCCGACACCGGCCTCGCGCGCGTGGTCGGCGGCCTGGCGCGACGACATGTGGAACGGCAGGAGGTCGTCGCGGTCCTGCCACGTGGCCTCGGCGAGCAGCAGGTCGGCGTCGCGCGCGAGCACCTCGACGTGATGGGTCGGCCCGGTGTCCCCCGTGTACGCGAGCACCTGGCCGTCGGCGGCGACGCGGAACCCGAGCGCCGGGAGCCCGAGATGGGCCATCGGCTCGGTCTTGACGCGGAACGGCCCCACGTCGAACGCCTCACCGGGCGCCACCTCGGTGAACGCGAACGCCGTGCGCATCGCCACCTGCGAGTCGATCGCCACGAGGTCGGCAAGCCGCTGGGTGAAGTCGGTGGGCACGAACACCGGGAGCCCCGGCTCGCCGAGCTCGCCGTAGTGCCACGCGTAGAAGGCCGGGTACAGGTCGACGAAGTGATCGGGGTGCTCGTGCGAGATCACGATCGCGTGCAGGTCGGGGATGTCGATGTACTGCTGCAGGTTCGCGAGCGTCCCGGTGCCGGCGTCCATCCACAGGTTGAACCCGTCGTGCTGCACGAGGTAGCCGGAGGTCGCCGTGTCCGCGTTCGGCCAGGTCCCGCTCGAGCCGAGGATGGTCAGCTCCACGGGACCCCCTCGACGACCCGCACCTCGACGGGGCCCACGCCCTCGAGCTCGGGCCCCAGGAAATGATGGGCCACCTGCCGGAACCGCTCCGGGTCGCCCGTGGTCAGGAACCCGTGCCTCGGCTCCCCCGCGCCCTCGCGCAGCAGCGAGGCCGCACGGAGCGTCGAATACACGTCCTTGGCGGTCTCCTCGGCGGACGAAACGAGCAGCACGTCCTCCCCCATCACCATCTGGATCAGCCCGGAGAGCATCGGGTAGTGCGTGCACCCTAGGATCAGGGTGTCGATCCCCTCTTCAGCCAGCGGAACAAGATACCCCCGCGCGGCCTCGAGCAACTCGTCGCTCGAGGTGTCGCCGGCCTCCACGTGCTGGACGAAGACCGGGCAGGCGGCCGAGAACAGCTCCACGTCGGCGCCGGTCCTCGCGATGGCGCGCGCGTACGCCCCGCTCGCGACGGTGGCCTCGGTGCCGATCAGGCCGATCCGTCGGTTCCGGGTCGCGTGCACGGCGGCGCGGGCGCCCGGGTCGATCACGCCGATCACGGGCACGCCGTGCGCGCCGGCGACGTCGGCGATCGCGGCCACCTCGATCGAGTTGCAGGCGACCACGAGCATCTTGACCTCGCGGTCGGCCAGGTACTCGGCGATCTCGAGCGCGAAGGCGCGGATCTCCTCGAGTGGACGCGGACCGTATGGGAACCGGCCGTTGTCCCCCACGTACAGGATCGGCTCGTTCGGCAGCAGGTCGAAGACGGCGCGCGCCACCGTGAGCCCGCCGACGCCGGAGTCGAAGATGCCGATCGGCCGCGGGTCGCTCATCGGAGCCTCGGGGGAGCCGATCGCCGGCTCATCCGGTCACCATCCGGCATGCGCGCGCCTACCACCATAGGGTCTCGGAGACGTTCTTCTCGGCGCGCTCGAGTTCGGGCGCCCAGGCCTGGGTCGACAGGTACTTCCAGCCGCCGTCCGCGAGCAGGCAGACGATCTCGCCGCGGTCGAGCTCGGACGCGACGCGACGACCGACGTGCAGGACCGCACCCGAGGAGATGCCGGCGAAGATGCCCTCGCGCTCGGTGAGCTCGCGCGTCGCCCGCAGCGAGTCCGAGGCGTTGACCAGGAACTTCCGGTCCAGGATCGACGCGTCGAAGATCGGGGGGACGAACCCGTCCTCCAGCGACCGCAGCCCGTAGACGAGGTCGCCGAGCTCCGGCTCGGCCGCGACGATCTGGACGTTCGGGTCGTGACGCTTCAGCCGCCGGCCGACGCCCGTGAGGGTCCCCCCGGTCCCGAGCCCGGCGACGAAGTGCGTGATCCCCGGGAGGTCCCGGACGATCTCCTCACCGGTGCCCTCCTCGTGGGCCCGCGGGTTCGCCGGGTTCCCGTACTGGAACGGCATGAAGTAGCGCTCGTCGATCGCCAGGCGGCGGGCGACCTCGATCGAGCCGTTGGTGCCCCTGTCGCCGGGCGAGAGCACGATCTCGGCACCGAACAACTCGAGGAGCCGGATCCGCTCCTCACTCGCGTTGTCGGGGATGACCACGGTGAGCCGGTAGCCCTTGCGCCGGGCGACCATCGCGAGCGCGATGCCGGTGTTGCCCGAGGTCGGTTCGAGGATCGTGCGTTCGGGTGTGAGCTCGCCGGCGGCCTCGGCGGCCTCGATCATGGCCTTGGCGATCCGGTCCTTCACCGAACCGGTCGGGTTCTGGCCCTCCAGCTTGGCCCACAGCCGGACCCCGGGTCGAGGGCTCAAGGCGGGCAGACCCACGAGCGGCGTGTCGCCGATCGCCTCCAGGAGGTCGACGAACCTCATCGCGGCCGGTCCCGGCCGGGCGTCATCGACGACGCGCGGAGGCCGCGGGGTTCGGGAACGGACATCGAAGCGGATTATCCCAGCGTACGGGCGAGGGGGGTCGGGTCCTTGCAGACCCGACCCCCGCCAGATGCTCGAGCGTTGGGTTACCCGCCCGGTTGCAGCACGTCGTTCACGGTGAGCGTGTACGGCGCGGTCTGCAGGGTTTGTTCGGTACGGTCCAAGAACGTCACGATGGCGGCGACGGTGCTGCCCGTCGTGCCGATCAGCGCGTCCAGATCGGCACCCGAGAGCGACCCATCGAAGTTGCCGTCGAGCGTGAGCGTGCCGATCCGAACCTGGTGCGTGGTCTCGTCGATCGCGACCAGGCGAACGACCCACTTCTTTACGTCCACCGGGTGGATCTGCGTGATGGACTTCCAACCCTTGAGCCCCGTCCCGTTCGAAACCACCTGTCCGTCGAGATCGACCTTGCCGACCCAGTACCCGGGAAGGATCACCCCGCCGTCCGTGACATAACGGAAGGCGAGGATCACCTGGTCGCCGGCGTAGCGGTGGAGGTTGCACCGCTCGGTGACGAACCCGCCGGAGTCGCCGTCGAAGCCCGGGCCGAGGGGCGCGTCGATGGAGTCGGTACACCGGACGCTCTTGTACTGCTTGCCGCCGTCGGTCGAGACCTGGACGTATGCGTAGTCGTAGCCCTCCTCAGTGTCCCACGCCATATCGACCTCGAGGACACCGTCCTCGACCCGGACCTTGCGTGCGATCGCCCGGTCGAGGTTGTCGCCCTTACCCGAGTACAAGGCCTTGGAGGGACCACCCTTCGGAGGACTCTTGTCGACCTTCCACTCGACGGGCAACTTCGCGAGCTTGCTCGCGCCGCTGAACTCGACGCTGTCGACCTTTCCTGCGCTCAGGTAGGCGTCGGAGGCATTGCGGAGACGCACGTAATCGGAGCCGTTCGGGGGAACACCCGGTCCGGCGAACGCCTGGTCGTTGTCCCAATCGATCTCCGCGTGCAGCGTGGGGGTTCTGAATTCTGCAGGTGTCCCGCCCGTGAGCGTGAACCCATCATCCAGGGACTTGTCGACCGCGACCATCGTCGCCCAGGACGCGAGCACGTCCAGCGGCTTGGCCGTCGAACCGGCCTGCGTCAGCAGCGCCGCTAGCGAGTCGAGACCGTTCTCGGGCCCTAGATGCAGACTCGTCAGGAACGGGTGTCCGAAACGCCCTGCCAGGTATTCCATGAATGAGTACGCTGCGCCATAGTCGGCGAAGATCTCCGTCGGGTAGTCCGTCTGGTCCCCCCAAAGCGTGAGCGAGTTCTCCGGTCCGCCTGGTCGCGGGATCGGATTCGCCGGTGTGAGCACATCGTTGAATCCGAGGAACCCTTGGATGTGGCTGTCGAACCCGATCTGCGTCACGGGGATCGATGGATCGACGTAGCCGGTGATCGTCTGGGCGTAGTCGGAGACGCCCTCGTTCACCCAGCTCACTTCGTCGGCGTCGACGTAGTTCTCGAGCAGGTGTTGGTATTCGTGCGCGAACGTTCCCTCGTAGAGGAAGGGGCGAGCCGTGGCATTGAGGCAGGGATCCGAGGACGGCTCGTTCGGAGGGTTCGCCCCCGTCCGGTGGGCCCAATCGAACGCGTCGACCGACATTACCAGCCGGTTGGTCAAGTCGTCGTAGAAGGACGTGTAGAAGCCGGCGATGTACGGCTGTGACGTCGCGCTGTTCGTGTCGTAGAAGTTGTCGTCGCGAACGTTGTCGATGAGCGTGACGATGCGGTCCCCGGGTCCTCGGTAGTAGCCCTTGGGAAGACCCAGGAGCTTCGCGAGGAACGCATTGCTGCCGTCGCGAGAAGGGGCCACGCTGAACGCGTTCGACTCGATCGGATACATGTTGCTGTCGAACTGAGCGATCAGGTACTGGACCTGCGCGTCGGTGACGACGTTGCGCTTCCCGTCGTTGCGACAGTCGCCCGCTGGGAAATCGGTGCCTGCCGAGATCTTGTCCTCATCGCTCGCGACCCAGACCTCGATGTTGTCGCCGACCCCCCGAAGCGTGTACTGCTTCACGTAGTCGCCCTGCGTCGTGTCGGTGGCGAGCCAGAGCCGCTCCTCACCCACCACGGGGGGCGCGAGGTGGCGAGGAAGCACTGCAGCGGAAGCGCGGATCTCCTGCTTCGCGTGTGGAGACAGCGCGAGCGCGTGATGAGCTTCGGGATCCAGCTCTCGGACATCGGGTCCGAGCCTTCCCGATCCCGACCCCGGCGCCGCCGAGGTCACGACCGGCACCGATGCGATCGCCAGCAGCGCGACGACCGCGAGGACGAGTCTCCGCATGGGACTGGTCACCCCCGCTCTTCGGTCATGAGATGCCTCATGGCGACACCCGGAATGTAGACCTATCGAGGGAAGAACGCTCCCGGAGGGTGGCGGGTTACGCGCGCCGGTCGACTCAGCTGCCGCCCGAGGCGCCGCCGGCCACCGCCGGAAGGATCGAGACCGTGTCGTCCGGATCCACCTCGGTCTCCAGCGAACCGAGGTAGCGGACGTCCTCGTCGTTCACGTAGACGTTCACGAACCGGTGCAAGGCGCCGTCGTCCGTGAGGACCATCTCGGTGATGCCCGGGTACCGGCGTCTCGAGATCTCGAAGGAGCTCCCGGAGCGTCGTCCCCTCGGCGTCGACGTCGCGCTCGCCTCCGGCGTGCGCCCGCAGGATCGTGGGGAGCTTCACGCGGGCCATGAGATCCGTCCTTCCATCTCGGTTCCTCAGCTCGTCGCGACGCCGTGCTCGGCCTCGGGCGGCACCTGCCCCGGCGTGAGACCGCAGAAGGCGTCGTAGTCGATCAGCTCGGTGATCGACGGCTCCTTGCCGCAGACGGGGCAGTCCGCGTCCCACCGGACCCGCACCGTCTGGAAGTCCATCTGGAGCGCGTCGAAGATCAGGAGTCGGCCGACCAACGGGTCGCCCTTGCCGGTGATGAGCTTGACCGCCTCCGTGGCCTGGATCGAGCCGACGATCCCGGGGAGCACCCCGAACACGCCGCCCTCCGCGCACGAGGGGACGGTGCCGGGCGGCGGCGGCTGCGGGAACAGGCACCGGTAGCACGGCGCCTCCTGGCCCGGCATGAACACGGTCGCCTGCCCGTCCCACTGGTAGATCGAGCCGTACACGAGCGGCTTGCCGAGGAACTGGGTCGCGTCGTTCACGAGGTAGCGGACCGGGAAGTTGTCGGTCCCGTCGACGACGACGTCCCACGGCCCGAGCACCTCGAACGCGTTCGCCGAGGACAGGATCGTGTCGTAGGGGACGACCTCGATCGTCGGGTTGATCGCGCGCAGCCGGTCGGCGGCGCTCTCGACCTTCGGCCGCCCGACGTCCGCGGTCGAGTGGATGATCTGACGCTGCAGGTTCGACTCGTCGACCCTGTCGAAGTCCAAGATCCCGAGGGTTCCGACCCCGGCCGCCGCCAGGTACATCGCCACCGGCGATCCGAGCCCGCCCGCCCCGATGCAGAGCACCTTGGCATCGAGCAGCTTCCGCTGCCCTTGCCCGCCGATCCCGGGCAGGATGATGTGACGCGCGTACCGGCGGACCTGCTCCTCGGTGAAGGCCGGGCCCGCTCATCCGATCGCGACCTCCTCCTCGTCGACGCGGCCCTCGCCGATCCGGAACCCCCGCAGCGCCGGGTTCGCTGCGGTCCGAGAGCGACATCACCAGGTACGTACGTCTCCGGGTAGAAGGCCTGCCGCAGGTCGGTCTCGGACGGGTAGGCCTCCGAGTGCGTATGCGTGTGGAAGATCCCCAGCAGGTCCCAGCCCTCGTCGTCGATCTCGTCGAACACCCGCAGCTGCTCCTTCGGGTCGAGCCGGTAGGTGACCGGGCTCGCGTCGCTGGTTGGTCATCGCGAAGAACTTGACCGGCCGACCCTCCTTGCCCGCGAGCAGGCCGCAGGCCTCGTTCGGGAACGCGGCGAGCCCGTGCTCCACCATCTCGTCGAAGAAGCCCCGGTCGAGTCTCCAACATCGCAGGTGCAAAGAACCCTACCAGCGCGGTGGTATTCCCTGAACGATCGTTCAGCCCGCGTGTCCCGCCAGCCGTCCGGTGACGGCGTCGTGCCGGGTCGGCCCTCGACGGTCACGCCGACGTCGGCCCAGACCAGGCCGCGGCCGGTCAGCTCGCCGAGCCATCCGACTCGTGATCCGTGGCCGCGATCAGCAGGCCGCCCGAGGTCTGGGCGTCCGCCAGCACCAGCTGCTCGGGTAGCGAGAGCCTCGCCCCACTGGACGGTTGCGGCGACAGATAGGCGTGGTTGCGACTGGGTCCCGCCCGGGACGATGTCGAGCATCGCGAGGTCGAGCACCCCGGGGAGCACCGGCACCGCCGATGCGTCGATCCTCGCCCCGACGCCCGACGTGGCCAGCATCCGGCGGAGGTGCCCCAGCAATCCGAACCCGGTCACGTCGGTCGCCGCCTCGGCGCCGACCTCGACCATCGCCTCGGCGGCGGCATCGTTCAGCGTCGTCATCAGCTCGACGGCGGCGGAGAGGAGCTCGTGCTCGGCGACCCCACGCTTGTGGGCCGTGGTCGCGATGCCGATCCCGAGCGGCTTCGTGAGGAACAGGTGCGCCTCGGGTGGCACCGTGGAGTTGCGCACGATCCGTTCGGGGTCGGCCAGACCCAACGCGACCATCCCGTACTTCGGCTCGGGGTCGGTGATCGTGTGCCCGCCCAGGACCGCCGCGCCGGCCTTGCTCGCGACATCGATCCCGCCCTGCAGTACCTCGCCGAGCATCTCGAGCGGCAGATCGTCGACGGGCCACGCGGCGACGTTCAGCGCGAGGAACGGCCGCGCCCCCATCGCGTAGACGTCGGAGAGCGCGTTCGTCGCGGCGATCCGGCCCCAGTCGTACGGGTCGTCGACGATCGGCGTGAAGAAGTCGAGCGTCGCGACCAGCGCCTGCCCGTCCGACAGCCGGACCACCGCGGCGTCGTCACCCGTGTCCGCGGCGACGAGCACGTTTGCCTGCAGCTCGGGGAGCGCGAGCGTTCCGAGGACGGTCTCGAGGTCGGTGGGCCCGAGCTTGCACCCGCACCCGGCCCCGTGGCTGAACGACGTCAGTCGGCGCTGCTCCACGTGGTGAGGATGCCACACTGCCCCAGATGCGCACCGCGGTCGTCGGGCATGTCGAGTGGATCGAGTTCGGTCACGTCGCGCGCGTCCCGGCCGCCGGACAGATCGTGCATGCCACGGGGGGCTGGGAAGAGCCCGGGGGCGGCGGGGCGGTCGCGGCCGTGCAGCTCGCGCGGCTGGCGGGTGCATGCACCTTCTACACCGCCCTCGGCGACGATGAGCGCGGCCATCGGTCTCGGCGACGGCTTCAAGCGCTCGGCGTTCGGCTCGAGACCACCATCCGAGATGAGCCGACCCGGCGCGCGGTGGTGTTCGTCGATGGAGACGGAGAACGGACGATCACGACGCTCGGACGGCGGCTCCAGCCGGACGCATCGGATCGGCTGCCGTGGAACGAGCTCGAGGTCGTCGACGCCGTGTACTTCACCGCCGGCAACCCGGGAGCGCTCCGCGAGGCGCGTCGGGCTCGGGTGCTGGTCGCCACCAGCCGCGTCAGGGATCTGCTCGTCGCGGCGGACGTGCACCTCGACGCGGTCGTCGGGAGCGCCAACGACCCGGCCGAGGCGTTCGACCCCGACGCGCTCACCCACCCGCCGCACCTGGTCGTCCGGACCGACGCCCTGCACGGTGGGCGCTTCGAGACCGACGACGGCCGGGCCGGCACCTACGATCCCATCCCGCCACCGGGACCCGTCGTCGACACGTACGGCGCCGGCGACTCCTTCGCGGCGGGGCTCACGTTCGCGCTCGGACAGGGCATGGAGACCGAGCGCGCCCTGGCGGTCGCGGCACGCTGCGGGGCGTGGTGCGCATCGGGGAAGGGGCCGTATGGGAACCAGCTCACCGCGTCCGACCTCGCGCTCTAGTCCGACCTCGCGCCATCGGAGGCGCTCGACACCTCCATCCGGTGGTGTTCGCGAACGTTGGCCGAGGCGACGAAGGTGGCCGGCCCGAGCACGCGATCGCCGTCACGCAGCTCCTCGCGGATCTTCGCCAGCTGACGACGGGTGAAGTCGCATCGCGGCGGCACGGGCTGGATCCCGTACAGCCGCGCGGCGTTGCGCCCGAGCACCTTCGACTTGAGCTCCTTGGTGAGCTCGGGGTAGCCGTACCGCTCCTGGAACTCGTTCGAGATCGTGAATGTCCGGAACGCCTGGATCTGCGGCTGGGGCGATCCGTAGAACAGGCAGTCGGTGCCCCAGACGACGTTGTCCTCGCCTACGTGCTTCAGCAGCTTGCCGAGCACGTGCGCGGCCTGGGTCGGCGTGCGCAACAGGTTCCACCACGTCGTGCCGAGCTCGGCGTACACGTTCTCGTTCGGTCCGATTCCCGCGCGTTCGAGCGAGGCGATCAGCCGGTTCACGCCGGCCTCGGCGGTCGCCGCGGTGTACGGGCCCTCGAACGTGCCGGTCTCGAAGCCCGAGTGGTACACGACGAGGTTCGCGTCGGGGTGCCGGCGGGCCGCCGGGCCGACGTCCATCGGCGATGCGAACCTGCTTCCGCCCGACAACCCCTTGTGCACGCAGACCGTCGAGATGCCGAGCTCGAGGCTCCGGCGGATGAACGGCTCGCCGACCGCGGGGAGCCCGCGTTCGTGGTCGTCCAACCACCAGCCCCCTCCGCCCGGCTCGAAGAAGTCGGGGAAGTGCGTGAACGTCTTCCAGGCGCGGATCGGGTAGCGGCTCGCGCTGTCCTCCATACCGCGGAGGACCGAGCCGAGCGAGCCGACGTTCGGGAGCACCTGGCCGTGGAGCAGGATCCGTTCGTCGCGGCACAGCCCCTCCACGATGCGACGGGTCTCGGCCATGATCTGGGGTGACAGGGGCGAGCCTTCCGGGTAGATCGGCAGCGCCGAGAGCACGACGACGTTCGTATCGCTGCGGATGAAGAATGCCTCGAGGAAGTGCTCGATCGAGAAGCACACCCTCGGGTCGTCCTCGCCGCAGTCCTGCTGGGGGAACGCCGCGTAAGAAGTCCTGGCCGTGGAAGACGGGGTTGAGGTCGTACTCGAGCAGGTGGCCCTGCACGTCCATGACGAACTCCTCGCCCGCCACGGCCTCCTCGGCCGCCGCGGGCTCGGTGGTGGCCTCCGGTGGGATCTCGAACCCGCCGCCGGGGCCCGACGTCGGCACGTCGGGCGCCGCGCGGTGCGCCTCGCGCGTGCACGCGTCGAGCGCGAGCAGCACGGTCGACGCCGCGCAGAGCGAGCGCAGGAACATCCGGCGGGAGAGCCCGAGCCGGGACGCGTTTGCGCGGGTCGTCTCGAGGGCTCGGCGCCGCGCCTCGCGCACGACCGGCGTCGGCGGGACGGGCTCGTACTCGCCGTTCGAGCACGGGCCGAGCGGGATCGGGAGTTCGGGATCGCTCATCCGGGATCGCTCATCCGGGATCGCTCACGGGTCCTCGGTGTGGCAGACCCCGGGGCCGGCCCCATGGTTCCGGCCGACGCCTCGACCGGCGTAGGCTCCCGGCGTGGACGTCCGCTCGTTCCTGGCCGAGCATCCGCCGTTCGACGCCCTGAGCGCGGACGAGCTGGACCGGGTCGTCTCGAACGTCCAGATCGAGCACTTCGCCCCGGGCACCCTGATCCTGCAGCAGGCCGGCGCCCCGGCGACGCACCTGTTCGTCGTGCGCCGCGGCGAGGCCGAGATCGTCGACGACGGCCGCGTGATCGACGAGATCGGCGAGGGCGACGTCTTCGGGATGTGGTCGCTGCTCGGGCAGGTCGCGCCGACGGCGACCGTCCGCGCGTCCGAGGACACGCTCTGCTACCTGATCGACGCCGCCGTCGCGAACGAGGTCCTGCGTTCGGGCGCCGGGGTCGCGTTCGTCGCCGCGAGCGTCCGACGACGGATCGCCCGGGTCGACGAGACCCTGAAGAGCGAGATCGACCTGGTCCGCTACCGGGAGGTCGGCGCGCTCGTCCGACGGCCGCCCGTCACGTGCGATCCCGCGACGCCCGTCGCCGAAGCGGCCGACCTCATGGCGCGCGAACGCGTCTCATGCCTGTTGATCCCGTCGGCCGACGGCGACGTCGGCATCCTGACCGACCGCGACCTGCGCTCGCGGGTGGTCGCGCAGCGCCGAAGCGGCGACACACCCGTCGGCGAGGTGATGACGCCCCGGGCCGAGACCGTGCCGTCGGACACGATGGTGGGCGAGGTGCTGCTCCGGATGCTCGAGGGCGGGTTCCACCACTTCCCGATCGCCGACCCGGGGGCGGCGGTGGTCGGGGTGGTGACCGACACGGACCTGATGGGGATCGGGCGCAACACGCCGTTCGCGCTTAAGAGCGCGGTCGAGCGCGCACCCGATCGCGACGGGGTCACCGCCGCGATCGCCGAGCTCCCGAACGTGATCACCGCGCTCGTCGACTCGAGCGCCGACCCGGTCGACGTCGGTCACGTGATCGCGTTCGCGATCGACGCCGCGACCCGACGGCTGCTCGAGCTCGCGATCGCCGCGCACGGGGAGCCGCCGGTCCCGTGGGCGTGGCTCGCGCTCGGAAGCGCCGCCCGCCAGGAGCAGGCGATCCGCACCGACCAGGACCACGCGTTCGCGTTCGAGGGCGACCGGGAGACGGCGGATCCTTCGCTGGCGCCGCTCGCCGAGTTCGTGACCGCGGGCCTGGAGGACGCGGGGTTCGAACGGTGCCGCGGCAACGTCATGGCGACGAACGAAGCGCTGCGCCTGCCCGTGGAGGACTGGCTGCGGCGGTTCGACCACTGGATGCGCGAGGAGAGCCCGAAGGCGAGCGAGCAGCTGTCGATCATCTTCGACTTCCGGCGCGTCGCGGGCGCGCTCGAGGCGGACGTCGCCCTGGACGGGGCGATGGCCGCCGCCGTCGAGCGGCCGACGTTCCTCCAGAACCTGGTCCGGCGGGCCCTCGACCTGCGGCCGCCGATCGGGTTCGTGCGCGGCCTGATCGTGGAGCACGGCGGCGAGCACCCCGGGACCGTGGACCTCAAGCACGGGGGGATCCTCATCGTGGGCAACATCGCGCGGGCCTGCGCGATCCGCTCAGGCGTCACGGCGAAGCGGACGATCGACCGGCTGCGGGCCGCGGAGGGGGCGGGCGCGATCGACGCCGAGACCCGCGAGGGGCTCGAGGAGGCGTTCCGGTTCCTGTGGGAGGTCCGGCTCCACCACCACGTCGAGCAGCTCCGCTCGGGGCAGGCGCCGGACGACTTCGTCGACCCGAAGGAGCTCGGCGGCGTTGCCCGGCAGGGACTGAAGGAGGCGTTCCGCATCATCGCGCGCGCGCAGAAGGCGCTCGCGCTCGAGGCGGGGATCGCGCTCCGCTAGGCGCGCGCGGTGCCCGGGGCCTCGTGCGGGGGGGCGGCGCCCATCGCGTGGTAGCCGCCGTCGACGTGCACCATCTCGCCCGTGATCCCCCGCGAGAGATCCGACAGCAGGAAGACGATCGTGTCCGCGATCGGGCTCGCGTCGCTCATGTTCCAGCCGAGGGGCGCCCGCGCGCTCCACCCGTCGGCCAGGGCCTGGAACCCCGGGATGCCCTTGCCCGCCATCGTGCGCAGCGGGCCGGCCGAGACCGTGTTCACCCGGATCGCGTGCGGGCCCAGATCGCGGGCCAGGTACCGCGTCACCGACTCGAGCGAGGCCTTCGCCACGCCCATCCAGTCGTAGACGGGCCAAGCGACCCGAGCGTCGAAGTCGAGCGAGACGATCGCCCCGCCGTGCTCACGCATGTGCGGCAGCAGCCCGACCGCGATGGCCTTCAGAGAGTACGCGCTCGTCTGGATCGCGGTCCCAACGCTCTCCCACGGGGTCTGCAGGAAGTTGCCGCCGAGCGCGTCCTGCGGGGCGAACGCGATCGCGTGGAGGAACCCGTCGAGCCGCCCCCAGCGCGAGCCGATCTCGGCCGACACGGCCTCGATGTGGGCGGGGTCGTTCGCGTCCATCTCCAGGACGTCGGCGGGCTCCGGCAGGCGCCTCGAGACCTTCTCGGTCAGGCCCATCGCCCGGCCGAACGACGTGAGGACGATCTCGGCACCCTTCTCCTGCAGGGCCTGCGCCGCCGCGTACGCGATCGACTCGCGCGTCAGCACGCCCGTCACGAGCAGCTTCTTGCCCTGGAGCAGCATCGTCCCCCTTCGGTCGCCCCGCATGCTATTGCTAGGGCCGTGGATCTCAAAGCCGTGGCGAAGGTCGACCTGCACCGCCACCTCGAGGGCGCGATCCGCCTCCAGACCCTGATCGACCTGTACCGCGAGGCCGGCGACCCACTCGCGGAATCCACGCCGGCCGAGCTCGCGGATCGCGCGCAGGTCCTGGCGCCGATGGCCTCCCTCGAGGCCGTCCTGGCCGGTTCGAGCTCGCGCAGGGCGCCTTCTTCGACGAGGCGGCGGCCGAACGGATCGCGTTCGAGGCGGTCGAGGACCTCGCCGCGGACGGCGTCCGCCTGGCCGAGCTCAGGTTCTCGCCCGGGTTCCTGTGCCTGCCCCACGGCCTGGACTGGGACGGTGCGATGGCGGCGATCGCCCGGGGGGTCGAGCGCGGCGCGCGAGCGTTCGACGTCGCGGTCGGGCTGATCGCGATCGCGAGTCGCAACTACGGCATGGACTCGGCCGAGCGGACGGCCGCGTTCGCGCTGCGCCACCGCGACCATCTGGTGGCCTTCGACCTCGCGGGCGACGAGCGGGCCTACCCGCCGTCCCTGTACGCCGACGTCGTCGCGGGGCTCGCGGGCTCGGGCCTGCGGCTCACGACGCACTACGGCGAGTCGGGCGGGCCCGCGTTCCCGCGGGAGGCCGTCGAGGTGCTCGGCTCTGAGCGCCTGGGTCACGGGGTGAGCGTGGCCGACGACCCAGAGGTGACGGCGCTGGTCCGCGACCGGGGCGTGACGCTCGAGATGTGTCCGACGTCGAACCTGCGGACGCACGCGGTGACCGACCTCCCCCACCATCCGGCGCGGCGGCTGCTTGACCAGGACGTCTCGGTCACGATCAACACCGACAACCCCGGGCTGTTCGCCATCGACCTCACGGGCGAGCTGGAGACCTGCGTCGAGCACCTGGGGTTCTCCGACGACGACCTCCGCCGCGTCACCGCGAACGCGATCGAGGCGAGCTTCCTCGACGACTCGACGAAGGCCGATGTCCGCCGGCGCCACTTCGGATGGGTCGGGTAGGCCTCAGCGGAGAGCGCTGAGCGCCTTCCACTGATCGAGCGTGATCCCCGGGAAGGTGTAGTAGCTCGCCCCGATCACGTCGCGGTCCAGGACGCCGTGGACGAAGCCTTGGGTCTCGGGCCCGGTCGCATCGAAGGAGATCCCTCCGACGACGTGGATCGGCACGTTCAGGCCCGCGGTCTGCTGCCGGATGATGCGCACGTTCTGCGCCGTGTACCAGGCCGCGGCGCGCGGTCCCCGGACCCGGTAGGTGTAGTACGTCATCGGAAGGAAGACGTCGTAGGTGTCGGCGAGGCGGCGCCACGGGAAGCCCGGCCAAAAGTGCGGCTCGGTCCGAACCAGCCGGTCCGGCGAGGCCACGATGGCGCCGAGCGGGTAGTCGGCGCCCGCCTCGCGACGGATCGTGGCCGAAAGGCGGAGGAGCCGCGCGGTCCGGAGGCTCGGCCGGCGGACCTCCGGCGACTCGATGTCGAGGGCGAACGAGTCGAACCGGTTGCCGCGGGCCGTCTCGAACCGGATCGACCGTACCGTGCGCCGGAGGTCGGCCGGGAGGTCGCGGAACCCGGGCAGGTACCAGGCCACCACCTCGAGCCCCCGCCGGTGCGCCGCGTCCACGATCGCCTCGACGCCTCCGCGATACACGAACGGCCGGTTCCGGTTGTAGTTGGAGGTCTGCAGGTAGATCGTCCGGATGCCGTGGGCGGCCATGGCGCGGACCTCGTGCACCGGGTGCTCCCACACGTCGGTGTCGTAGATGTCGATCCAGGTCCCCAGACCCACGTACGGCGCGGTCCTCGCGGATGACCTGCGGTCGGCGCTCGCATCCGCACCCGGGATCGAGGGGCCACGGGCAGGCCCCACGACCGCGGCATCGAGCCGCGATGCCTCGGGGGGCGCCGGGTCGTGCCCCGCGGTCCCCACGACCTCGGGCGAGCGGACGCAGACCGCGAGCCCGGACACAGCGAGCAACGCGAACCCGCGCGCGACGAACGACCGCATCCTCCATCCCCCCTGCGCAGACCGGACCCGAGACAAGACAACGTCGGGACCCGTCCCAAGGTTCGGTCCGTGAGCGGTCCGGCTCGACCGTGTCGGCGAAGTTCGGTCCGCTAGGATGGGCGGCCCTACGCGGGGAACCGCCGGGTGGGAGGACGGAACGATGGCAGACGACGGCGCGGCGGCGACCCGCCTGATCGAGCGGTACTGGGACGGGCTGCTCGAGTCCGAGCCGCTACTCGGGACGGCGATCGGCGACGAACGCTACGACGACCGGCTCCCCGACCCGGGGCCGGACGGCCGGGCGTTCCGCGAGCGCCTGCACCGCGGGGCCCTCGAGGAGCTCGGCCTGCTCGAGGTCGACGCGCTCGACGAGGACCTGCGGATCAGCCTGGACATCCTCGAGGCGATCGCACGCCGCGACCTCGCCGCGCTGGAGCACCGGACGGATCGGCTGGCCGCCGTGAGCCACCTGTGGGGTCCGGCGGGGTTGGTGGGCGAGCTCGCCTCGCTCCAGCTGGCCGACACACCCGAACGGGTCGAGCGCTACGCGGCCCGGATCGCGGCGATGCCCGCCTACTACGACGCGGAGCTCGAGATCATGCGCGAGGGGATCGCCGACGGCGTCACGGCGCCACGGATCGTCGCCGACCGTGCCCTCGCCCAGACCGAGCGGCTCATCGGGGCCGGCGCCGACGACTCGCCGGCGCTCGCGCCGGTCGGCGGGGACGACGCGGCGGGACGGGCGCCGGTCGTCGAGGCGATCGGGACGTACCTCCTCCCCGCGCTCGAGCGGTACCGGGAGGGGATCCGCGACTACCTGCCCCATGCGACCGAGACGATCGGCCTGCTGGCCCTCCCGGGGGGCGACGCCATGTACGCGGCGCAGATCCTGTCGTGGACGACGCTCGAGCTCGGCGCCACGGAGGTCCACGAGCTCGGCGTCGGCGATCTGTCGGCGATCCAGGAGGAGCGCGCGCGCTCGGCCGCGGTCCTCGGCCATCCGGACGCCGCCGCCGCGGAGGCCGCGATCGCGACCGACGCGGCGTTCCGCTTCGCGTCGCCCGAGGACCTGAAGGCGGCCGCCGAGGAGCAGGTCCGCAAGAGCTGGGAGGCGGCACCCTCGTGGTTCGGCCGGGTCCCGGGCGCCAACTGCGAGGTCCGGCTCGTCGAAGCCTTCCGCGAGGCCGACATGCCCTTCGCCTTCTACAACCCGCCCACCGAGGACGGATCTCGGCCGGGCGTCTACTACGTCAACGGCTTCGACCTCGGGCGCAAGCCGAAGCACCAGCTCGCCTCGACCACCTACCACGAGGCCAACCCCGGGCCACCACTTCCAGATCGCGCTCGAGCAGGAGATGGAGGGGCGGCCCGCCGCTGCGCCGGTTCGGCGGGTTCCTGGCCGGCAGCGCCTTCACGGAGGGATGGGGCCTGTACAGCGAGCGCCTCGCCGACGAGATGGGCCTTACCAGGACGAGTCGGAGCGCCTCGGCATGCTCGACCTCCAGGGGATGCGGGCGGCGCGGCTGGTCGTCGACACCGGCATCCACGCGCTCGGATGGCCGAGGGAGCGCGCGATCGCGACCCTCGAGGAGGCGGGGTTGCCGAACGTCGAGGCCGACGATCGAGACCGATCGCTACATCACGATGCCCGGCCAGGCGTTGTCGTACAAGATCGGGCAGTTCGAGATCGAGCGCCAGCGCGCCGCCGCCGCCGACCGCGAGGGGGACGGCTTCTCGCTCCGCGGCGTTCCACGACCGGCTGCTCGCGCTCGGCTCCCTGCCGCTGATGGCGCTCCGTCGCGAACTCGCCCGGTAGACCCAGAACCGCAGGTCACGCCCCCGGATCGCGGCGGGCCGGATGTCCCAGCCACGAGGGGCCGCCCCGCCCTAAGGCGTCGCCCCCGCTCCTGGGACGGTGTGCTCGTGGAGGGCGAGCGATTGCGCGTGGGAGTGCCTCGGGAGACGTTCCCGGGTGAGACGCGCGTGGCGCTTACGCCACCGGTGCTACCGGCGCTCACGAAGTCCGGCCTGGAGGTCATCGTCGAGACCGGAGCTGGGGACGCGGCGGGCTTCACGGACGATGCCTACCTCGCGCACGGCGCGCAGGTCGGCACCCGCGACGAGGTCTACGACGCCGACGTGATCGCCCAGGTGCGGACCTGCGGCGCCAACCTCGAGAAGGGTCGCGAGGACGTCGAGCGGATGCATCCGGACCAGGTCATCGTGGGCATGGCCGACTGTCTCGTGTGTCCGGTGGGCGTGAGCCAGGCCGCCGAGGCCAAGATCTTGGCGTTCGCCCTGGACTTCATGCCCCGGATCTCACGGGCGCAGAGCATGGACGTGATGTCGTCACAGATGACGGTCGTGGGGTACAAGGCGGTCCTGATGGCGGCGGACCGGCTGCCGAAGATGTTCCCGATGCTCACCACGGCCGCGGGCACCGTCCCCCCCGCGCAGGTGTTCGTGGTCGGTGCCGGCGTGGCCGGCCTCCAGGCGATCGCCACGGCGCGACGTCTCGGGGCGGTCGTCCAGGGGTACGACGTACGGCCGGCGGCGCAGGAGGACATCGAGAGCCTCGGCGCGCGTGCGGTCCTGCTCCCGCTCGAGCCCGGCGACGCGGAGGACATCAGCGGCTACGCGAAGGAGCTCGGCGAGGCCTTCTACCAGCGACAGCAGGAGCTGATGGCGCAGGTCGTTCAGGGCGTGGACGTGGTCATCACGACCGCGGTGATCCCCGGGAAGAAGGCGCCACAGCTGATCACGGCCGAGGCGGTCGCCGGGATGCAGCCCGGGTCCGTGATCGTCGACGTGGCGGCCGACCGAGGCGGCAACTGCGCGTTGACCCGAGCCAACCACCGGGTGGTCACCGAGAACCGCGTCACGATCCTCGGTCCGACCAACCTCGCCGCCCACGTCCCCCACGAGGCGAGCCTCATGTACTCGAAGAACATGACGGCCTTCCTGCTCCACGTCGTGCAGGAAGGGCGGATCGACCCCGATCGGGACGACGAGATCATCCGAGGCACGCTCGTCGCACGGGGCGGCGAGGTCGTTCACAAGCGGGTCGTCGAGTGCTTGGCGGAGGTCGGTCATGTCCAATGAGCTCGAGGTCAGCCTGTTCATCTTCGCGCTCGCCTCCTTCCTCGGGTACGCGGTGATCACGCGGGTCCCCGGGCTCCTACACACGCCGCTGATGTCGCTCACCAACGCGCTGTCGGCGATCTCGATCGTCGGATCCCTGGTCCTTGCCGGGGCCGGTGAGGCGACATTCGCCACGATCCTCGGCGCGATCGCCGTGTTCGCCGCCACGACGAACATCGTCTCCGGGTTCCTGATCACCGACCGGATGCTGAAGATGTTCAAGCGCCGGGAGCCCCCCGCGCCACGCCCCCCGCACGGCAAGGGGGCGGCGGCATGAGCGACTTCGCCAACGACACCCTGATCCCCCTCGCGTACCTGTTCGCGGCCGCCTGCTTCGTGCTGTCCCTGAAATGGCTCTCGCATCCGACGACGGCGCGGCGCGGCGTCCGGACCGGCGAGATCGGGATGCTCGTGGCCGTCGTCGCCACGCTGTTCGCGACCGAGATCGTGGACTTCCGGTGGATCGCGATCGCGATCGTCGCGGGGGTCGCGCTCGGCGCTCCGCTCGGCCTGCTGGTCCCGATGACCGCGGTCCCGCAGCGGACCGCGCTCTCCCACGCGTTCGGCGCGCTGGCCGCGGGCCTCGTCGGCGTGGCGGAGTTCTACCTGCGACGGCCCGAGATCGACGCGACCGTGATGGTCGCGCTGGGGCTAGAGGTCGTCCTCGGCTTCCTGACCTTCACCGGCTCGCTGATCGCGGCCGGCAAGCTGCAGGGCATCGTGCGCGATCGCGCGTGGGTCTACCGCGGCCAGAACCTGGTGAACCTCTCGATCCTGACCGCGGCCCTGCTCATGGTCGGGCTGCTTGTCGCCGACCCGGGCCGCGCCTTCCTGTTCCCGGCGATCGTCGTCCTGTCGCTCGTGTTCGGCGTGATGCTCGTGATCCGCATCGGCGGAGCCGACATGCCCACCGTCATCTCGCTGCTGAACTCCTACGCTGGCCTGTCCGCGGCGATGATGGGGTTCGTCCTCGGCAACAAGCTCCTGATCGTCGCGGGCGCGCTCGACGGGTCGAGCGGCCTGGTGCTGTCGATCATCATGTGCCGCGCGATGAACCGGTCGTTCACGAACGTGTTGTTCGGCGGGTTCGGCGCCGAGGCCGTCGCCGGCGAGCTCGAACAGCGGCCGGTGCGGAGCGTCGATCCGGAGGAGACCGCCTTCCTGCTCGACGCGGCGCGCTCGGTCGTGATCGTTCCGGGCTACGGCATGGCCGCGGCGCAGGCGCAGCACAAGGTCCGCGAGCTCTCGGACGCGCTCCTGCGGCGAGGGGTGAACGTGCGGTTCGCGATCCACCCGGTGGCGGGGCGGATGCCGGGTCACATGAACGTGCTGCTCGCGGAGGCGAACGTCCCGTACGACCAGCTGTTCGACCTCGACACGATCAACCCGGAGTTCCCGCAGACGGACATCGTGCTGGTGGTCGGTGCCAACGACGTCGTGAACCCTGCGGCGCGGTCCGACGAGGCGAGCCCGATCTACGGGATGCCGATCCTGGACGCCGATGCCGCCGCCACCGTGATCGTCGTGAAGCGCTCGATGCGGTCGGGGTTCGCCGGCGTCGACAACGAACTGTTCTACCTCGACAAGACCCAGATGCTCTTCGGCGACGCCAAGCAGGTGATCGGCGAGGTCGTCGGCGAGCTCGCGAGGCTCCCCACGAAGGAGATGGCTGCGGCATGAGTCTGCTCACCGCCGAACCGGACCGTCAGACCGAGCACGCATGGGTCCGCGCCCTCCGGACGGGCGAGACCGCCGAGGTCCCGCTGCGCGGGTCCGACCTGCTCGAACACCCGCTGCTCAACAAGGACACCGCGTTCACCGACGCCGAGCGCGACGCCTTCGGCCTGCACGGCCTGCTGCCGACGCGCGTGCTCACGATCGAGGAGCAGGTCGACCTCGAGATCGAGAAGAACCGCCGCAAGGGGGACGACCTCGAACGGTTCATCGGCCTCGCGGCGCTCCAGGATCGCAACGAGACGCTCTTCTACCGCATGCTCACCGAGCACCTCGAGGAGCTCCTGCCGATCGTCTACACGCCGGTCGTCGGGCGCGCCTGCCAGGAGTACAGCCATATCCTGCGGCGTCCCCGCGGCCTGTGGCTCACGCCGAACGACGCTGGCCGGATCCCCGAGCTGCTCCGCAACGCCCGGCACGAGGACGTCCGACTGATCGTCGCCACCGACAACGAACGGATCCTCGGCCTCGGCGACCAGGGCGCGGGCGGGATGGGGATCCCGGTCGGCAAGCTCGCCCTGTACACGGCTGGCGCGGGGATCTACCCGGCGCTCACGCTCCCGGTGTCGCTCGACGTCGGAACCGACAACGAGGACCTCTTGTCCGACCCGATGTATCTCGGCTACCGGCACCCGCGGCTCCGCGGACCGGCGTACGACGCGTTCATCGAGGCGTTCGTCGAGGGCGTGCTCGAGGTCTTCCCGCACGCCGTCCTGCAGTGGGAGGACTTCAAGCAGCACAACGCGATCCGCCTGCTCGACCGCTACCGGCGCCGGATCACCTCGTTCAACGACGACATCCAGGGGACGTCCGCCGTGGTGGTGGGCGGGATCTTGTCATCGCTCCGGATCCTGCGCCAGCCCCTGTCCGAACAGCGGTTCGTCTTCGTGGGTGCCGGCGCGGCCGGCATCGGGATCGCGCGGCTGGTCCGCGCGGCGATGGTCCGCGAGGAGACCGACGAGGCAACGATCGGGCGCGCCATCGTCCAGCTCGACTCGCGCGGGCTCACGTACCTCGGCCGCGAGCCGCTCGACGAGGACAAGCACGAGTTCGCGCTCGGACCTCCGGCGATGGCCGCCTACGGGTTCGAACCCGGCCGCGGGTACGACCTCGACGCCGTCACGGAGCGGGTCCGCCCGACGATCCTGATCGGCACGACCGGGACGCCCGGCACGTTCACCGAGACCGCCGTGCGGACGATAGCGGCCCACGCGCGCATCCCGGTCGTGCTCCCGCTCTCGAACCCGACCTCGAAGACCGAGGCCCAGCCCGAGGACATCTTGGCCTGGACCGAGGGGCGCGCGATCGTGGCGACGGGGAGCCCGTTCCCGCCCGTCGAATGCGACGGGCGGACGCAGGTGATCGGGCAGGCCAACAACGCGTTCGTCTTCCCCGGGATCGGCCTCGGCGTGGTGGTCGCGGAGGCCCGAGAGGTGACCGACGAGATGTTCCTCGCGGCGGCGGACGCCCTCGCGGGGATGGTGCGTCCCGAGCGGCTCGAGACCGGCGCGATCTACCCGAACCAGTCCGAGCTCCGGACGGTCTCACGCGCCGTCGCGATCGCGGTCGCGCGCTGCGCCCGCGACCTGGGCGTGGGCCGGCACCTCGGCGACCAGGAGCTCGAGGCCGCGGTCGACGAGATGATCTGGCAGCCCGCGTACGTGCCCTACGAGCCCGCCTGACGTTCGGCGAACGCCTGCGTCCGGATGGACCGCACGGACCGGTCCGATGGCCCCGGCGGAGGTTCAACCGGGACTCCACGAAAGAACTACTGGAGGTAGGGGACGCGGGGGCCGACACCTCTCGTGACTGGGCCAAGCCACCCACCAAGGTGGTCCATGTCAACGAGGGCTGGCTCACGCTCGTCTTCACCGATGAGGAGACCGGCGAACCGAACCCGGTGCGAAGGGTTCTCGGAGGAGACGGACTCCGAGCGCCTCACCATCACGACCTGCTTCGACAAGGCCGGTACCACCGCGGTGAAGGAGGTCTGCAGGGGAGTCTCTTCGGCACGATCGAGAACCCCGACGGCGATCCTTCCGGGACCACGCCGGCTTCCACGAGAGTCTACGGCCTCCGCGATGGATCGGACACGGTCTCGGCTTCAGTTAGACAGGCGCTCAGCAGAGCCAGGCACACGCTTCCCCCAGAGAGGGCGGGCCCAAGGCCCGCTCTCTTCCTCGTTTGACGTGCGCCGAGCGGATGCGACACGCTGCGGTCGTCCCCGGGGCGAGGATCGGAGCTCGATGCCGAACGCGATCGATCGGACGCGCCTGCGCGACCTCATGGGGCGCGAACTCGCGCGTTTCGAGGCCGAGCACCCCCGCTCGCGTGAGCTGTTCGAGCTCGCCAAGGCCAACCTGTTGGCCGGTGTCCCGATGCCGTGGATGAGCGAGTGGGCCGGGCCCTTCCCCGTCTTCGTGGCCGAGGCGCACGGCGCCAGGTTCACCGACGTCGACGGCCATGGCTACGTCGATCTCTGCCTCGGCGACACGGGAGCGATGACCGGCCACGCCCCGAAGGAGGCGGTCGAGGCGATCGCCGAGCAGGCGGCCAGGGGCATCACGCACATGCTCCCGACCGAGGACGCGGCCTGGGTGGGCGCCGAGATGGAGCGGCGGTTCGGCCTGCCCTTCTGGCAGTTCTGCCTCACGGCCACCGACGCGAACCGCTTCACGATCCGGCTCGCGCGAGCGATCAGCGGGCGACCCAAGATCCTGGTCTTCAACTACTGCTACCACGGCTCGGTCGACGAGACGATCCTCACGATCGAGGACGGCGTCCCGGGGCCGCGCCCGGGCAACGTGGGCGCGCCCGTGAACCCGACGGAGACCACACGGGTCGTCGAATTCAACGACGTGGACGCGCTGCAGGAGGCGCTCGCGCACGGGGACGTCGCGTGCGTCCTGGCCGAGCCGGCCCTCACGAACATCGGGATCGTCCTGCCCGAACCCGGGTACCACGACGCGCTCCGACGGCTTACCCGCGAGCACGGCACCTACCTCGTGATCGACGAGACGCACACGATCTGCGCAGGACCGGGCGGGGCGACGAGGGCGTGGGAGCTTCAGCCCGATCTCCTCACGATCGGCAAGCCCCTCGCGAGCGGCGTCCCGGCCGCGTGTTACGGGATGAGCGCCGACGTGGCCGAACGCACCGACGCGTTCATGCGCGCGCTCCCGACGACGGACGTCGGGGGGATCGGCGGGACCCTCTCGGGCAACGCGCTGTCGCTGGCCGCGATGCGAGCGACGCTCGAGCACGTCCTGACGGCGGAGGCGTTCGAGCGGATGATCGCCCTGGGCGAGCGATGGGCCGACGGCGTGAAGACCGCGATCGACGAGCACGCCCTCCCGTGGGAGGTTCAGCGGCTCGGCTGCCGGGCCGAGTACTGGTTCACGCCCACCCCGCCCCGGACCGGAGGCGAGGCGGCGGCCGCCGACGACCACGAGCTCGCCCGCTTCACCCACCTGTACGCCCTGAACCGCGGGGTCCTGCTCACGCCGTTCCACAACATGGCCTTGATGTCCCCCGCGACCGCCGAGGCTGACGTCGACACCCACTCAGCGGTGTTCGATGAGATGGCGGCCGAGCTCACCGCCTGAGCAGGGCAGGGAACGGCAAGCCACCGTCGGGACGGCGTCGTAGGCTCCGGGGCTATGCCCGAGGCCATCGGACGGTTCCACTGGCTGGTGATCGACACGGTCGACCCCGCCCGGATCGCTCCGTTCTGGTGCGCCCTCCTCGGCGTCGAGGAGCGCGGGTGGTTCGCCGACGACTACCTGATGCTCACGACCGGTGATGGGATGCCGCCGGTCGCGTTCCAGCGCGTGCCGGAGACCAAGACCATCAAGAACCGGCTGCACGTCGATCTCGAGGTCGACGATCTGGGCGAGGCGTTCGATCGGATCCTCGCGCTCGGGGGTTCGGCCGCCTCGGAGGTCCGCGAGCTCTCCGGGGGCTACCGGTGGCGCGTGATGGCCGACCCCGAGGGCAACGAGTTCTGCATCGTCCCGCGCGACGGGGACTGACCGCTCACCCGCCGGTACGAAGCACCTGCCGGATCCGAACGCGGCCGGGCCGTAGCAGCGCGCGAGAGTAGATCTTCGTGGCGATCGGGATCAGCGCCGCGATCGCCCCCACCGAGATCGCGATCGAAGCCACCACCTCCCACGTGGCCGCCTCGCCCAGGACGATCCTGGTCGGCATCACGAGCGGCGAGGAGAAGCGGGATCAGCGACGCCACCGTGGCCAGCGTCGATTCCGGGTTCGTCGTCGCGCTGAGGCCGATGAAGAACGACGCCACGATCAAGATCGTGAGCGGCGTCATCGTGGTCTGCAGGTCCTCCTGACGCGTCACGATCGACCCCGCGACCGCGAACAGGCTCGCGTAGAAGAAGAAGCCCAGGACGAACCACACCAGCACGAGGCCGATGGTGGCGACCGCGCCCGATGGGAAGTCGAGGGAGCCGACCGCCTTCGAGGTGAACAGCGCCGCGAGCCCGATCAGCAGCAGCTGCGCGAGGCCGAGCACGCCGATGCCGAGGATCTTGCCGCGCAGCAGGTGCGACGGGCGCACGGTGGCGAGCAGCACCTCGACGACGCGCGAGGACTTCTCCTCGACCACGCCGGCGGCGACCCAGTAGCCGTAGGCGAACAGCTGCCCGTAGAGCACGAGCACGCCGACGAACGCGACGGTCGCGGTCTCGCGCCTGCGGGCGTCCACGGGCTCGAGCGCGTCGACCGGCAGCGGGGGCTGCAGGTAGCGCCCGATCGACCTCGTCGAGGCTCAGCCCGGCCGAGACCAGTGCCTGACGCGAGCGCTCGCGAAGGGAGACCGCCTGGATCACGCCGACGAGCTGCCCGGCGGGTGCGGCACTGCACGATGATCCGCTCGCCGTCCGACGACCGCCGCATCCGCCTGCCGGCGTCGACCGCCAGCCTAGCCTGCGTCCTCGTCCGGGAGGCTCGCATCGGCGACCTCGATGCCCAGCGCGTCGGCGGCCGCCCGGACCTGTCGCCCGAGGACGTCCGACCCCTGCCCGACGACGATGAGGTCGAAGGTGCGTCGGGCGATTGAACAGCGGCCGTCGATCACGATCACGCCGATCAGGATCAGCAACGTGATCGCGGTCGAGACCAGGAACCCGCGGTCGCGGGCGCGCTCGACGAACTCGCGCCTCGCGACGATCGGCCACAGTCGCCGGCGTGGCGCTCATCCCGCGACCTCCCGGCGGAAGATCTCGGTCAGGCTGGGCTGGACGACGCTGAAGTGTCGGACGTCGATCCGGCGGCCCGTGCGGCGTCGAGCACGTCGGACCCGCTCGCGCGGTCGACGAGCTCGAGGATCGCCCCCTCGGCGAGCGGCTGGAGCACGCGGACCCCGGCGATGCCGTCGATCCAGCCGGGGCGGCGCCCGCCACCTCGACCCGCAGGACCGGCGCCGCGCGTCCGCTCGCACGCAGCTCCGCGATCCGGCCCGGCGGCCACCACGCGGCCCGTGTCGATCAGCACGACGGACTCGCAGAGCCGCTCGACCAGCTCGAGCTGATGGCTCGAGAACACCACCGGGGCACCCCCCGGCGGCCTGCTCGCGCAGCATCGCCGGACAGCACGTCGACGCCCGACGGGGTCCAGGCCGCTAGAACGGCTCGTCCAGCACGAGCACCTCGGGCCGGTGGACGAGCGCGGCCGCGAGCTGGACCCGCTGCTGGTTGCCGAGCGAGAGCGTCTCGGCGCGGTCCTCGCGAGCGCTCGCGACGCCGAGGACCTCGATCATGCGCGCCGCCTGCGAGCGTGCGTCCGCCGTGCTCGAGCCCGTGCAGGCGCGCGAGATAGACGAGCTGGTCGAGCACCCGCATCTTCGGGTACAGGCCGCGCTCCTCCGGCATGTAGCCGAAGCGGCGGCGCGTCTCGGCGTCGACGGGTGCGCCCGCGCCACCGGACCTCGCCCGCGTCGGCCTGCAGCACGCCGAGCGCGATCCGCATCGCGGTGGTCTTGCCGGCGCCGTTCGGGCCGACGAAGCCGACCATCTCGCCCGGGCTTCGACCGTGAAGGAGACGTCGTCGAGCGCCACGACGTCGCCGAACCGCCGCGAGAGACGGACCAGCTCGAGCACCGGGCCTTCGGTCACGTCGGCCACGACGATCCGATGGTCAGCACGGCCTTGCCGTGCACCCGGCGTTCCATGCAGCGCGTCGATCGGCGGAGGCCGCCTCGGTCCCAGGGCAGCCGCAGGTCGATCGTCGGTCCGCAGCCGTCCCTCGGCGACCATCTGGACGAGGCGCGTGAGCTCCGCGCGTGCCGATCCGGCCTTCGAGCAGCTCGTGGGTCACGAAGTACCCCGTCACGTCGGCCCGCCCTTGCGGTAGAACGACCCGCGGGTCGAACGTGATGGGCTCGCCCGACGAGTTGCCGAACGTCACGATGACCGTGCCCTCGGCCGCCACCCGGGCGAGCGCGGCCGCGAGGCTCGCGCCGCCAACCGACTCGACCATCAGGTCGAATGGATCCCCCTCGGGCTCCAGGCCGACCACGATCTCGTCCGCCCCGAGCTCCACGAGCCCGCGCCCCGCGCTCGGGGCGCCCGACCACGGCGGTGACGTGCGCCCCGTCCGCCTTGGCGAGCTGGATCGCGAACCGCCCCACGCCGCCGGCCGCGCCCGTGACCGCCACGCGCCTCCGTCGAGCAGGCTCCGTTGAAGCCCAGGACCCCGACCGCCGTGAGCCCGGCGACCGGGAGCGTCGATGCCGCCTCGAACGACAGGTCCTCCGGGATCGGCGCCAGGTGGTCGGCGCGGACGGCCACCTGCTCCGCCCAGGCGCCGCCGTTCACCCACGCGACGACGCGGGTCCCTGCCGGCGGGCTCGATCCGCCGCGGCGCGGGTTCGGCCGACCACGCCCGAGACGTCCCACCCGGGTCGCCACCCGTCCTCGGCGGTCCGCAGCATCGTGCATTCACCCCGGTTGAGCGAGGACGCGCGGACGTCGACGACGGCCGTGTCCGCGGCGCGATCAGGCTCGTCGACCTCGCGCAGCTCGATGCCGCCGGGTCTTCCGGGGCGGCCACGAGCGCCCGCATCAGGTGGTGATGTGGTGCGCCATCGAGAACCCTCGCTGCTGCCGGAGCTCGGCCTGGATCAGGTGCACCACGGCGTTGATCAGTGCCAGGTGCGTGAACGCCTGCGGGAAGTTCCCGAGATGACGCCCGGTCCCGGCATCGATCTCCTCGGCGTACAACTGGAGCGGGCTCCCGAACCACAGGAGCTTCTCGCACAGGGCGCGGGCGCGGTGGAGCTCGCCGATCTCGACGAGCGCCGAGACCAGCCAGAACGAGCAGATCGTGAACGTCCCCTCCTCGCCCGAGAGCCCGTCGTCGGTCTGCTCCACCCGGTAGCGGAGCACCAGGCCATCCGTCGTGAGCTCGTCGGCGATCGCGAGCACGGTCGCGCGTACCCGTTCGTCGTCCTTGGGCAGGAAGCGAACGAGTGGCAGCAACAACATCGACGCGTCGAGCGCCGTGGTCCCGTAGTACTGCGTGAAGACGCCGCGTTCGTCCACGCCGTGCCGGCAGATGTCCGCGTGGATCTCGTCGGCCACGGCACGCCACTTCTGCTCGAGCGCCTCCTCCCCACGCCGGTGCGCGAGACGCGCCCCGCGATCGAGGGCGAGCCAGCAGAACAGCTTCGACGAGGTGAAGTGCTTCGGATCGCCCCGCACCTCCCAGATGCCCCGGTCGGGTTCACGCCAGCGCTCGATCGCCTCCTCGACCTGCGCGACGACGATCGGCCACACCCGTTCGGGCAGGCGGTCACGGGACTTCGCGTTCAGGTAGACGGAGTCGAGCAACACGCCCCAGACATCGTGCTGTTCCTGGTCGAAAGCTCCGTTGCCGATCCGCACCGGTTGGGCACCCTCATAGCCGGACAGGTGCGGGAGCGACGTCTCGGTCAGGTCCCGCTCGCCGCCCAGCCCGTACATCACCTGCAGGTCCGAGCCGTCCTGGCAGCGATCGGCCACGAACTCGAAGAAGCCGTCCGCCTCCGAGTCGAACCCCAACGTGTACAGGCCCCACAGCGCGAATGTCGAGTCGCGGATCCACGAGTAGCGGTAGTCCCAGTTCCGCTCGCCACCCGGCGACTCGGGCAACGAGGTCGTCGCGGCCGCCATCAGCGCGCCCGTGGGCGCGTAGGTCAGCCCCTTCAGCGTGAGCGCGCTCCGCTGGAGGTGGATGCGCCACGGGTGGTCCGGGAACTCGCCATGGTTGAGCCATTCCCGCCAGTACTCCTGCGTCCTCCACATCCGATCGGCAGCGTCCTGGTACGACTGCGGTGCCTCGTGATCGGACCATGAGAACGCGACGTACCGCTCGTCGCCGTCGCGCAGCGTGGTGTCGGCGTGCGCGCGACGGCCCTCGAACCCCATCCGCAGGTCGGTGGTGAGCCGGAGCGGCAGGTCGCCCGGCGCGACCCGCGTGAGCGCGTGACCGTACCCCTCGGTCTCGTACTCCCACGTGACGTCCGCTCGCGCGTAGTCGGGCGCGGGCTCGCAGTTCAGCAACAGCTCGACGTGACCGTTCACGCAGCGGATCGTCCGCAGCAGGACGTGCTCGGCCTCGTGGTCACCCGGCGGCCGCTGGTACTCGACGGCGCGCTGCCGATCGTCGTACCAGGGCCCCACGAGCAGGGCGTCCCTGATCACGAGCCAGCCGGTCCGGGTCTGCCAGGTGGTCTCCAGCACCAGCGTCCCCGGGACGTACCTTCGGCCCGCGGGCACCGTGACGTCGGCCGGACCGACGCGGAAGTGGCCCGCCGAGCGGTCCAGCATGGCCCCGAACACCGACGGGCTATCCGGACGAGGGAGACAGAGCCACTCCACGTTGCCGCTCGGGGCGACGAGCGCCTGGACCTGCCGGTCCGACAGGAACGCGTACTCGGCGATCGGGGGGAACGGGCTCCCCTCGGCGAACCGCATCATGCGCTCGGCAACGGCCATCCGGCGGATAGTAGCCCGAGCCGTCCGTCGCGCTACGCCGCATCGAGATCCAGCTCGGGTCAGGCCGCGGCGGCGGCTCCCGCTCCCCCGCGCTCGAGCGCGAACGCCAGCACCTCGTCGATCGTCTCGACCGGGTGGAACGCGATCTCCGCGCGCACCTGCTCCGGGACGTCGTCCAGGTCGCCCTCGTTGCGCTTGGGAAGGATGACCTCCTTCAGCCCGGCCCGGTGCGCGGCGAGCACCTTCTGCTTGACGCCGCCGATCGGCAGGACCCGGCCCTGGAGCGTCACCTCGCCGGTCATCCCGACGGTGCTCTTCACCGGCGTGTCCGAGAGCAGCGACGCGATCGCCGTCACCATCGTCACGCCCGCGCTCGGACCGTCCTTCGGAACGGCGCCGGCGGGAACGTGGACGTGGAACCGCCCGCCGAGGCTCGACGGCTCGATGCCGAGCTCGCGCGCGTGCGACCGCACGTACGAGAGCGCGATCTGGCCCGACTCCTTCATCACGTCGCCGAGCTGACCGGTGAGCATCAGCGCGTCCGTGCCGTCGCCGTCCAGGCGGGTCGCCTCGATGAACAGGACGTCGCCGCCGGTGCCGGTGACCGCGAGCCCGGTCGCTACGCCCGGCACGCTCGTTCGCTCGGCGGCCTCGAAGAAGAACCTCGGCCGGCCGAGGTGCTCGCGGATGTCGCTCGACGTCCACGCGCACCGGCGCCTCGGCCTGCTCGCTCGCGAGCTTCGTGGCGACCTTGCGCAGCACCTTGCCGAGCTCGCGCTCGAGGTTTCGGACGCCCGCCTCGCGCGTGTAGTCGGCGACGATCTGCCGAAGCGCGTCGTCGGTGATCTCGACCTCGTCCGGGCGGCAGCCCGTTGCGCTCCTCCTGCCGTTCGAGCAGGTGGCCGCGCGCGATCGCGACCTTCTCATCCTCGGTGTAGCCGTCGAGGCGGATGACCTCCATCCGGTCGAGCAGCGGGCCGGGGATCGTCTCGGACACGTTCGCGGTCGAGATGAACAGCACCTCGGACAGGTCGAGGTCGACCTCGAGGTAGTGGTCGCGGAACGTGTGGTTCTGCGCGGGGTCGAGCACCTCGAGCAGTGCGCTCGATGGGTCGCCGCGCCAGTCGGCGCCGACCTTGTCGACCTCGTCGAGCATCATGACCGGGTTCTTCGTGCCGGCCTCCTTCAAGGCCCGCACGATGCGGCCCGGCAGCGCACCGACGTAGGTACGCCGGTGCCCGCGGATCTCGGCCTCGTCGTGGATCCCGCCGAGCGAGATCCGGACGAACTTCCGACCGAGCGCCCGCGCGACCGACTCGCCGAGCGACGTCTTGCCGACGCCCGGAGGCCCAACGAGCGTGAGGATCGCGCCTGAGCCGCGGCCGGACGACGGGCCGAGCCCGCGCTCCTGCCGCAGCTTTCGAACCGCGAGGTATTCGACGATGCGGTCCTTCACGTCGGACAGGCCGGTGTGGTCCTCGTCGAGGATCCGACGGGCGTCCGTGATGTCGAGGTTGTCATCGGTGCGGACGTTCCACGGGATCTCGGTCATCCAGTCGAGGTAGGTGCGGATCCAGCCGTACTCCGGCGACTGCTCCGACATCGCCTCGAGGCGGCCGAGCTCGCGCTCGGCCTCCTTGCGCGCGCCCTCGGGCATGTTCGCGTCGGCGATCTTCCTGCGGTACTCCTCCACGATCCCCTCGCCGGACTCGTCGCCGAGCTCCTTGCGGATCGCGTCCATCTGCTGGCGCAGGATGTACTCGCGCTGGTTCTTCTCCATCCCGTCGCGGACGTCGCTGCGGATCTTGTCCTTCAGCTCGAGCTCGGCCAGGACCTCCTTGGCCCAGTCCAGGACCTTCTCGAGCCGCTGTTCGACGTCGAGGGTCTCGAGGACCTCGACCTTCTGCTCGATCGACAGGTCCGGCGAGTACCCGGCCGTGTCGGCGACCTGACCGGGGTCGGACAGGCCGCGGAGGAAGTCGGCGACTTCCGGGACGCCCCGCGCCTCGACGATGTTCTCGAGCACCGCCTTGTACTCGCGCGCGAGCTCGCGGGCGCGCTCGGACGGGATCTCGGGGTCGGGGCGGGGCTCGTATCGCACCCATGTGGTCTCGCCGGTGCCGGCCACGCCGGTGCCGACGACGGCTCGGACGGTCCCTCGGATCACGAGGGCCTCGAGGCCGCTCCGCAGCCGGCCCACGTCCTCGACCTTGGCGACGGTGCCGATCTTCGCGTAGCCCGAGCCGATCTTCGGCACGAGCAGGAGCTCGCCGTCAGAGGACTCGGAGGCCGCGATCGCGCGGCGCGCCTCGTTGGACTCGATCGTGAGGGTCACGACCATGCCCGGCAGCACCACGCCCGAGGTCAGGGGCAGGAGCGGGAGGATCCGCGTATCGAGCTGTGGCATCTCGGTTCTCCTCGGAGAGGGTCGTCCCTGCGGGGTCAACGCCCTGCTCAGGCACGGTATTCCCCGATTGTAAGCGTGATTACAGTCCTCGGAGGGCCTGCCACACGGTGAGGCCTATCCTGCAGGCCAGGTGTTCGAGCGCTTCACCGACCGAGCCCGCCGCGTCGTGGTCCTCGCCCAGGAAGAGGCGAGGATGCTCAACCACAACTACATCGGGACCGAGCACATCCTTCTCGGCCTGGTGCGCGAGTACGAGGGGGTGGCCGGCAAGGCGCTCACGAGCCTCGACATCTCCCTCGAGGCCGTCCGCCAGCAGGTCGAGGAGATCATCGGCCAAGGCCAGGCGGCGCCCACGGGACACATCCCGTTCACCCCGCGCGCCAAGAAGGTCCTCGAGCTGTCGCTGCGCGAGGCGCTGCAGCTCGGTCACAACTACATCGGGACCGAGCACATCCTGCTCGGGTTGATCCGCGAGGGCGAGGGCGTCGCCGCACAGGTCCTGCAGAAGCTCGGGGCCGACCTGCACCGCGTCCGCCAGACCGTGATCCAGCTCCTGTCGGGTTGGACGGAGGGCGCAGAGTCGAGTGGCGGCGAGGAGATCGGCGTCCTCACGGAAACCGTTGGCGCCTCGGTCGAGATGGTTGGTGACGACGCCCCGCTCTGTCCGAACTGCTTCGGCGGGCTCAACGAGACGCTCTCGGTCAAGGCGGTGGAGACGACGGCCGAGGGCGAACACCTCTCGGTGAAGATCGCCTACTGCAGCCGGTGCGGGGTCGCGCTCGGCCCGATCACGTGGCCGGCGGCGTGACGCGGAGGACCAAGCCGTCGTCGAGGATCGGCAGCCACAGGGAGCCGTCTTCGAACGCCATGACCTGGTTCGCGTTGATCAGCCCGTGATCCGAGACGGTCGCGGTCGCCACCACCTCATGCGTCGACGGGTCGATGCCGGTGAGCTCGGGGCCGATCTCACTCGCGACCCACAGCGTCGTGCCGTCGAACGCCAGCCCGTCGGGCGCGACCGAGGTCTCGACCGTCGCGACGACCTCGTTGGTCGCCGGGTCGATGGCCTGCACCGCGTCGACGTCCGTGGTCGAGACCCACAGGAGCCCGTCGGCCTCCGCCATGATCTGCGGTCCCTGCTCCGTCGTGATCTCGGCGACGACCTTCCCGTTCGTCGGGTCGATCCGCGTGATCGTTCCGTCGAAGTAGCTCGAGACCCAGATGTCATCGAACGCCAAAGTCACGAACCGCGGCTGGAAGCCGACGTCGACCTGGTCGACCATCTCCTCGGTTCCCGGGTCGACGCGCGCGACGACGCCGTCGTCCTCGCACACCACCCAGATCGACCCGTCGGCCACGGCGACCCCTTCCGGCGCCGCGCAGACGTCGATGCCGGCCACAACCTCGTTCGAGGAAGGGTCGATGCGCGAAACCGTGTCGTCGCCGGAGTTCGAGACCCAGACGCTCCCCTCGCCGACCGCGACCTCCAGCGGGACGGGGCCGACGTCGATCGTGGCCACGACCTCGCCGGTCCCGGGATCGATCCTCGATACGGATCCCCGCTTCGCGTTGATGTCGGCGTTGACCACCCAGAGCGATCCCTCACCCGAGGCGACGCCGATCGGATCCGCACCGACCTCGACGGTCGCCTCGATGGACGCCGGTCCGCTCGGGCGCGCCGGACCGGTCAGGGACGTGGCTTTGGGAGGATCACCCTCACCGCCACCGTCGCTGTTGGAGCACCCCCCGAGCAGCACGAGGGCACCAGCGAGCGCGAGCGTAATCAGGCGTGGAGCCCCTCTCTCCATCGTCATGCGATACGTGCTGCGACGCTGGGCGGGACGGGCCCGGTCCCTCCTGGGCAGGAAACCGCAACCCCGGGCGCCTCACCGGGCCTATCCTTGCCCCGATGACCGAGGCCGAGGGGGCGCGGGCGCTCTTCAAGCAGGTCGCCGACCGGGTCGACGAGCGGCTGTTCGGCGTGCGCGAGCCGCTCGGGCTGGTGATGGTCGGCATCCTCACGGGCAACCACGTCCTGATCGACGACGTCCCCGGCGTGGGCAAGACGACGCTGGTCCGGATGCTCTCGACGCTGCTCGGGCTGCGGTTCCAGCGCGTGCAGTTCACACCGGACCTGATGCCGAGCGACATCACCGGGACGTCCGTCCTGAACCTGAAGACCAACGACTTCGAGTTCCGGCCGGGACCGCTGTTCACGCAGGTTCTCCTGGCGGACGAGATCAACCGTGCCACGCCGAAGACGCAGGCGGCCCTGCTGGAGGCGATGCAGGAGCGCCAGGTGACCGTCGACGGCGAGACCCACCTCCTTCCCGACCCGTTCTTCGTCCTCGCGACGCAGAACCCGATCGAGCTCGAGGGCACGTTCCCGTTGCCCGAAGCGCAGCTCGACCGCTTCCTGCTGCGCGTGAAGCTCGGCTACCCCGACGAGCGCCAGGAGCTCCGGATCCTCCAGACCCAGCCGGCCGAACGGACGCTGCCGCGGGAGCCACTGGGGGACCTGCCGCCGCTGGGCGAGCTGCGCGATGCGATCGCGTCGATCGGGCTCGAGCACCCGGTGCGCTCCTACGTCGTGGCGCTCGCGCGCGCGACCCGCGACCACCCGGAGCTCTCGGTGGGCGCGAGCCCGCGCGCCGTCGAACAGATGGGCGACGCGGCCCGCGCGTACGCGATGCTCGACGGCCGAGACTACGTGCTCCCCGACGACGTGAAGACGCTCGCCGAGCCCGTCTTCGGGCATCGCCTGGTCCCTACGACCGACGCGAGGATCCGGGACCGCGACGCCGATGAGATCCTGCGCGAGATCCTCCGCTCGGTCCCCGTGCCGACCGAGCTCGACACCTAAGCTCGACACCTGGGGGTGTTCCCACGGACACGCCGGAGCGACGGCAGATCGCCCTCTACATCGCCTGCATCGTCGGCGTGTTCGCGATCGCGTGGGGGCAGGTGGTCGTCCTGCTGTGGGCGTCCGCCATCGCGACCCTGTCGATCGCGTCGACGCTGTGGGCGCGTTCGGCCCTGAACGGGGTGAGCGTGGAGGTCGCGTTCGAGCCGTCGCGAGCCTTCGTCGGCGAGGACGTCACGCTGCGCGTGCGGATCGCGAACGACAAGCGCATGCCGCTCCCGATCGTCCGGCTGCTGGTCCGCTACCCGTTCGGCGTGCTGCCCGAGGCGGAGCCGGGCCCGACCGCGCTCCGGGGACACCGGCGCCGGCTGTCGATCGGCGGCCGCAGCGAGGTCGAGCTCCGGCTGCCCGTCGTCGTCACGACGCGCGGCGAGTACTGGCTCGAGGGCGTCGATGTCGTGGCCTCGGACCCCTTCGATCTCGCCCCGGTCAAGCTGGAGGCCGAGCCGGACCGTCCGCTCCTGGTGATGCCCGAGCCGCGCGTCGGGATCCCGCTCCGGATCGCCCGACGACTGCCCTTCGGCTCGCCGGCGCCCTCGATGCGGCTGTTCGAGGATCGGGAGCACTTCGCCGGCGTGCGCGACTACGAGCCGGGCGACCCTATGCACCACGTCCACTGGCGGCTGTCCGCCCACACGGGCAGGCTCCAGACGAAGCGCTACGAGCCCACCCGTTCGGCGGAGGTCCTGTTCGCGCTCGACGTTGCGAACGGCGAACCGTTCTGGCACGCGGTCGACCCCGACACGGCGGAGGAGTCGATCGGCTGGGCCTCGTACCTCGCGCGCCAGGCCATCCACGCCGGGTGGCGGACGGGTCTGGTTGCCAACACGCACCTGCGTCGCGGGCGGGGGCCGCTGCGGGTCCGGGCCTCGGACTCGGTCGGCAACGAGGCGGTACTCTTCGCGGCGCTCGCGCGGATGCCCAGCCAACCGACGAGCGACCTCGGGGCCGTGCTGCGGGAGGTCGGCCGGCGCCTGGTCCGGCGGACCACCGTGATCGTGATCTCGCCCCGGCCGGGCCCATCGCTGTCCCACGAGATGGAGGTGCTGCGACGGCGTGGCTGTGACGTGATCCACCTCTCGCCGCTCGAGGCGTTCCGCAAGGCTGCCTCGTGAACCGGTGGGGAGCCCCTTCGTGATCGCCTCGGGCGACGTGATCCGTCCGGAGCCGCGGGAGCTGCGGGCTTGCGGGCTGGCCGCCCTCGCCGAGGCGGGCGTCCTCGTCCTGCCCGTGTGGTTGGTCCTGACCGAGACCCGTGGCCTGAAGATCGGTGTGACGGCGCTCGCCGTGCCGTTCGTCGCGGCCTACGTCGGGGGTGCGGTGCTCGCCTGCCGGTTCCGAGCCTCGCGCAACGTCGCGGTCGGCGCCGCGATCCTCGCGGTGCTCGGCGGGATCTGGCTCGGACACGGCGACCTCAACCGGACCGTGTTCGCGATCGTGGTCTGCCTGCTGGTCGCGTTCCGGCTCGTCACGCTCGCCCTGCGCGACTGGCGGGTGCCGATCCATGCGGAGGTCGGTTGGTTCGCCCTCGTCCTGGGCCTGGAGGTGATGGTCGCGGCCGGTGCCACCAGCGAATGGCGGGCGCCGCTCCTGGTCTTCGTGCCCGTGTTCTTCGTGGCAGCGCTCGCGAGCCGGGCGAGCACCGTCTGGACGTCGGGCGGTGCCGGGGAGCTGGACGAGCACGTCCGGGCCGCATGGATCCGGCGTGCCCTCCTCGCGACCGGAGGGCTCGTCGCCGCGATGGCCGGCGCGGTGTTGCTGAGCATCGAGGGCGGCGTCTTCGACCGGATCGGGGTCTTGCTCACGCCCGCGGCCAACGCCGTCGCCTCGCTCCTCGCGTGGGTGCTCTCGGAGGCCGCGAGGCCCATCTTCTGGCTCGTCGATCGGCTCGGGATCGACCCGGACCGCGTCCGGGAGTTCTTCGAGAGCCTGCGGCACGGGTCCGCCCGGCAGGCGCTCGAGCAACCGGCAGCGGCCGGGCCGTCGATCTGGCAGCGGATGCTCGGCTTCCTGGTGTTCGCCGCCATCGGCTACGCCGTGTTCCGCGCGATCCGCCGCTTCCGCCCGCCGTCGGGGGCGGAGCCGGAGCCACGTGCCCCGGGCACCCAGACCACGTCGTCGCTCGCCGTGCACGAACTCGCCCCCTCCCGGTCGCTGTTCCGGCGCGAGCTGCCGGCCGACGCCGTGCGACGGTGGTACGCGGAGGCCCTGCTCGCGCTCCGAGCGCGCGACGTCGTCCGGGAGCCCTGGCAGACCCCGACGGAGTTCGCGCCGGTGGTGGCGGAGGCCGTCCCCGCGTGCGCGGCCGAGTTCGCGCGGCTGACGCACGCCTACGAGGACGTCCGGTACGGGAGCCTGCGCCTCGACGGCGCCGCGCTGCGGGAACTCGAACTCGGACAGAGGCGCCTCGCCGCGACCCTCCGAGAGGGTTGACGCGTTCCGATACGATGGCCGATTCCATGAGCGATGCAGCCATCGTCGTCGAGGGGCTCGTCAAGCGGTACGGCGAGGTCGAGGCGCTCACGGGGATCGACCTCGAGGTCCATCCCGCCACCGTCCTCGGCCTCCTCGGCCCGAACGGAGCCGGGAAGACCACCGCCGTCCGGATCTTGACCACGCTCCTGCACCCCGACGCCGGCCGCGCGACCGTCGCCGGGTACGACGTGATCCGGCAGGCGGCGGAGCTCCGCCAGGTGATCGGGCTCGCCGGGCAGAACGCTGCCGTCGACGAGAACCTCACGGGCCTGGAGAACCTCGAGATGGTCGGGCGCCTGTACCACGTGCCCGCCGCGGAGGCGCGTCGACGCGGGCGCGAGCTCCTCGAGCGGTTCGAGCTGACGGGAGCCGCGGACCGGGTCGCCAAGACCTACTCGGGCGGCATGCGTCGGCGACTGGACCTCGGCGCGAGCCTCGTCGGCCGTCCCCGGGTCTTGTTCCTCGACGAGCCCACGACCGGGCTCGATCCCCGGAGCCGCATCGAGATGTGGGACATCATCCGCGAGCTCGTGAAGGAGGGCACCACCCTCCTGCTCACCACGCAGTACCTGGAGGAGGCCGACCGGCTCGCGGACCAGATCGCCGTGATCGACCTCGGCCGCGTGATCGCCGAAGGCACCGCCGACCAGCTGAAGGACCGCGTGGGTGGCGAGGTCCTGGCCCTGCGGGTCGCCGAGCGCGAGCTCGCGCCGCGGGCGGCGGGCGCGGTGCTCGGCCTCGGCCCCGGGGGCGGGAACGTCGACAACAACACCGGCGAGATCAACGTCCCGGTGGGCACGGACGGGACCGCGATCCTCACCGAGGCGATCCGTCGACTCGACTCCGAGGGGATCCGCCTCGCCGACGTCGGCCTGCGACGCCCGACGCTCGACGACGTCTTCCTCGGGCTCACGGGTCACGTCGCCGAGGGAGGCACCGACGGCGATGGGTCCGGGGACGGCGGTCGCTCGTCCAAACGCAAGCGCAAGCGGGAGCCCGAACAGGTATGAGCGCCGTGACCGAGGTGCTGCGACAGCCCGGCCGGCTGGGCGCCACCGTGTCCGACTGGTGGGTCATCACCAAGCGCAACCTGATCACGTACGTCCGCAAGCCGGACCTGCTGGTCTTCTCGACGATCCAGCCCGTGATGTTCGTGCTGCTGTTCGTCTTCGTGTTCGGCGGCACGTTCGACCGGCTCCTTCCCCCGAGCGTGCCGTACGTCGACTTCCTGATGCCGGGCATCTTCGTGCAGACGGCGATCTTCGCCTCGACGCAGACCGGCGTCGGCCTCGCCGACGACCTGCAGAAGGGCCTGATCGACCGGTTCCGCTCGCTGCCCATGGCACGCTCGGCGGTCCTGGCCGGCCGGACCGCGGCCGACACCGTCTCGGTCGCCATCCAGACGGTGCTGATGCTGATCGTGGCCTACCTCGTCGGCTACCGGTTCCACGAGGGGACCGCCGAGGCGTTGCTCGCGTTCGTGGGCGTCGTCAGCGTCGGCTACGCGTTCACGTGGGTCTCGGCGTTCGCCGGGCTGTCCCTGAAGACGATCGAGGCCGTCCAGGCGGCGCTGTTCACGGTCGTGTTCCCGTTCGTGTTCGTCAGCACCGCGTTCGTCCCGCTCGCCACCGTTCCCCAGCTGGCTCCAGCCGTTCGTCGCACACAACCCGGTGACGATCTGGGTGGACACCGTCCGCGTGCTCACGCTCGGTGAGCTCTACTCGCCCGACACGAGCAAGCTGTTCGCGAACATCCAGTCCCTCGGCACCCTCCTGTGGCTGTCGGTCCTGTGGTTCGCGGGGTTCCTGGTGGTCTTCTCCTTCCTGGGCGTGCGCGTCTACCGGCGGACCTAGGCCCGGGCCGGACCGCACGGTCGGACGGTCGAAGGGAACATCTGCCCCGACCGCCTGGTTGTCGCCTGAGGCCGGTACAGTGACCGGAACACTCGGACGGTGGGGGTCCGCGGATGCTCGGCTTCGAAGGCGACAACGCGCGCGAGAAGGTCATCGTCCTGTTCACGATGTGCTTCGCGCTCGCGATGGCGATGCTCGACAACACGGTCGTGAACGTCGCCCTCCCCACGATCAGCCGCGAGCTCGACGCCGGGGTGAGCGAGCTCCAGTGGATCGTCGACGGCTACGTGCTGGTGTTCGCGTCCCTGCTGCTGACGGGCGGGATCGCGGGCGACCGCTACGGCCGCAAGAAGGTCTTCCTCACCGGCCTCGCGATCTTCACGCTCGCCTCGGCGCTGTGCGGCCTGTCCCAGAGCACCACCCAGCTGATCGCCGCGCGTGCGTTCCAGGGCGTGGGTGCGGCGCTGCTCATGCCGGGCACCCTGTCGATCATCACGGTCACCTTCCCGCCGCACGAGCGGGCCAAGGCGATCGGCCTGTGGGCGGGCATGTCGGGCCTCGCGCTCGCACTGGGTCCTACGGTCGGCGGCCTGATGGTCGAGCACCTCGGCTGGCAGTCCGTCTTCTTCCTGAACGTGCCGATCGGGATCGTGGCCTTCTTCACGGCCTCGCGCACGGTCCGGGAGTCGGTGTCCGAGGTCACCCGTGAGCTCGACATCCCCGGCCTGCTGCTGGGCTCGGGCGCGCTGTTCTGCGCCACCTACGCGCTGATCGAGGCCAACGAGAAGGGCTGGAGCGATCCCCTGATCGTGAGCATGCTGGTCGCGGCGGGCGTCCTCGCCGTCGCGTTCCTGCTGTTCGAGCGGAGCAGCCCGAAGGCGATGCTGCCGCTGCGCTTCTTCCGTATCCCCGCGTTCTCGGCCGGGGCCACGGTCGCGTTCAGCGTGTCGTTCGGCATGTTCGCCACGTTCTTCTTCATGTCCCTGTACATGCAGCTGATCCGCGGCTACAGCGCGTTCGAGGCCGGCGTCCGGTTCCTGCCGATGACCCTGATGATCATCGTCGTCGCACCCAACGCCGGCCGGTACGCCTCCAAGCACGGGTCCCGGATCCCGATGACGTTCGGCCTGGTCCTGGCTGGCACAGGCCTGTTGCTGCTGTCGCGCATCACGGTCGACACCCCCTACCTATGGATGCTGCCGGTCTTCGTGATGATGGGGATCGGGATCGGCGCGACGATGGCGCCGATGACGGCGGCGGTCATGAACGCGGTCGGGCCCGAGCGTGCGGGTCTGGGGTCCGCCACGACGAACACCTCCCGGGAGGTCGGGGGCGTGTTCGGGATCGCCCTGCTCGGGACGATCCTGACGACGCGGCTGAACGCGGTGCTCGCGCCGGCGCTCGGAGTCATCGGGCTCCCGGCGGGCGCCGAGACGGCCATCGAGGCCACGGCGGGGCACGGGACGCTGGACCCGTCGCTGCTCACGGGGCTCCCGCCCGAACAGAGCGGCGCGGTGGTCGCGGCCTTCCGCGCCTCGTGGATGAGCGGGTTCCGGGTCTCGCTGCTGGTGGCCGGCCTGGTGCTCCTCGTCGCGGCGGTGGTCGCCAACCGGTTCATCCCCGGCCGGGCCCACGCGCGCGAGGTCACCGCGGCAGCCCGCGCGGAGGAGTCCGCTCCCCTCGAAGTCGCATAGGCTTCCCTCGATGGAGGACGACAAGCAGCTCATCGAGCGGATCGAGCAGCTCGCGCACGAGGAGCACGCGCTGTTCGACAAGGAGTCCCGGGGGGAGGCCTCCACCAAGGAGCGGGCCCGCCTCAAGGAGATCGAGGGAGAGCTCGAGGCCTCCTACGACCTGCTCCGGGCCCGGCGGGCCCGTCGAGCGGCGGGTCTGGACCCGGATGTGGAACCGGTGGTCGACGCCTCGGCGGTCGAGGAACCCACGCCCTAGTGCCGCACGGCTCGATCCGCGTCGGACGGGTCGAGATCGTGGCCCTATGTGACGCCGTGGTGTCGTCGAGCCGACCCGGCTCGGGCTCGTTCCCCGGCGTCCGCGGAGCGGTCTGGGACGAGACGCGTCGTCGTCATCCGGACCTGTTCGGCGACGGCGGTGGATGGCGCTTCCACGTACACGCGTACGTCGTTCGTTCGGGCGGCCGGACGTTCCTCGTAGACACGGGGGTCGGTCCAGGCTCCGCTCCCGCCTTCGCGTGGAGCGGCACGGAGGGGGGCCTCCCGTCCGAGCTCGCCGCCGCCGACGTCGACCCCGCCGAGATCGAGCGGGTGCTGATCAGCCATGTGCACGACGATCACATCGGGTGGAACGTCACCGCCGCGGCGGCGCCGACGTTCCCGAACGCCCGGTACGTGATCCACCGCGCCGACTGGGACCTGATGGCCGCCGCGACCGACGAGGAGGATCGGGGGATCTTCGCGGCGCTCCTCGCACCCCTCGAACGCGCCGGCGTCGTCCAGTTCTCGGACGAGGAACTCGCGGTGACCCACGAGCTCCGGCTCGAGCACGCGCCCGGACACACGCCGGGGCATCAGGTCCTGTCGATCGATTCGGACGGCGAACGGGCGGTGATCTCCGGCGACACCGTGAACCATCCGGCCCAGCTCCTGCAGCCCGGGCTGGCCGGCGCGACGGACATGGACCCCGTACGCGCGGACGCCACGCGCACGTCCTGGCTCGAACGCATCGAGCGCGAGGATCGCATCGTGGCACCGGCGCACTTCGCCGAGCCCTTCGGCAGGATCGAACGGGACGCAGACGCGCGGCGCTGGGAGCCGCTCGCTCGCTGAGCGCTTCGAGCCGTCAGTCGGGGACAGCTGGATCGGCGAACCCGTACTCCTTGTGGGACCCGTCGCAGAACGGCTTGTTGCGCGACTGCCCGCAGCGGCAGAGCGTCTGGCGGTTGCGGACCTCGTAGGGCGTCCCGTCCTCCGATACCACGGGGATCCCGCCGCGCACCCAGTACGACGCGTTCGGCTCGACCCCCACCGAGGGCTCGAACGTCGGCTCGATCGGCTCGGGGTCGGGCAGGATCGCGTACGCCAGCCGGCCCGAGGGACACCGGTTCACCATCGCCGTGAACTCGCCCCGGACCTCCGGATCGTCCGCCTCCTCGACCATCTCCCAAACCCCGGTCCGGACGTTGCGGCAGAAGCCAGCGTGCGTGCACAGGGACAGGTCGTCGTACAGGACGTGGTTCTCCTCGCCCTCCCACGCCTCCCGGCGCGCGGCGATCGGTCCACGGTCCGCGGTCTCCGTGCCGTCGAACGGGATCCGTTCGTGCGTGCTGTCGCAGAACGGCTTGTTCGACGAGTTGCCGCAGCGGCAGAGCTCGTAGACCTCGCCGGGCGTCTCGAACGTGGGGCCTTCGTCCCAGGCGATCGGCTCGCCCCGCTCCGTCTGCACGATCGCCGTGCGCAGGAGCGGGACGGCGCCCTCGATCCGGTAGGGCCCGTCCTTGGTGACCACGATCTGCGGCTCGTCCACGTGGGAAGTCTAGTCGGGTCGTTCTCCGACGCTCAGGGGGACCGGAACGACCTCTCGAACCGGAGCGCCCGCCAGGGGCGGCGGCCCGTGGCGACGAGCTTGCCCTTCCCGGCCGCCCGCCACCTCGTGATCCGCCCGTACGACAGGAGCACCAGCGCCACGGGGTCGGCGTGGATCGTGCAGTCCGCGTCGCCGTCCGCGGGTTCCACCGAGGCGGTGCCGTCGTCGATCCGGACCCGGAACACCGGGCCGCCCCGGGCCGCGATGCGGAAGGTCGTCCGGTCTCCGCGGGTCGCCTCCTCGTCGACGTACCAGGGGGCGAGCGCCGCCGCGGCCCGGACGATCGTCCGAGCGTCGGTCGCCGCGATCGGCCACGGGTGCCCGAGCGTCCGGGCCGCATCGTAGCCGTGCACGATCAGCTCGCCGAGCAGGACCCCGGCGGCGGTCGCGACGTCGAGCGTGACGCCCGAGTACCAAGGGAACGGGTCGGCCCCGAGCTTGCCCCGGGTGGTCGCGACGAAGCTCGCGACGTTCGAACGGACCTCGTCGATGTGGTCGCCCAAGGGGCGCTCGCGGCGCGCGCGGATGTCCTGTTGGTTCTCGGCCGCGATGCCGGCGATCTCCCCCTCGGGGGTGGCGACCCCGGACAGGTACGCGGCGAACCGCTCCGTCCGAGCCGCGAGGTGGGCGGCGAGGTCGCCGAGCGTCCACTCGAGGCCGCGCGTCGGCCGGTCCGGATCCTCGACGTGCGTGAGCAGCTCGGTCACCCGCCGTCCGGCGCGCTCGATCGCCTCGGCCGCGGGGGCGAGGTCGATCCGGAGCTCGGGTACCTCGGTGACGCTCAGGGGGCGGGCTCCCTCATGGGTCGATCCTCGCCCCTGCACGCCCCGATCGGCAAGCCGGCAGCTCGGCCGGGTTCCCGAACCGACCTGATAGCGTGCCCGGGTGTCGGCGCCCGCCCTCCCGCGTCCGTTGGTCCACGTGGTCGCGGTCACCCTGCTCCTCGCGGCCGGCGGATGCACCTCGACGCCCGCGCCGGCGACGCGCGAGGTCCCATCGGTCCCCGGGTCGCGCTCGCCGACGACGTCCGCGTCGGCAACGGCGATCCCCGAGGTGCCCCGATCCGCCGTCATCCGGTCCCCGGCCGGCACCTCGCTCCTGGTGCACGGCACCTACCCGCGCGTGCGATCGCGATGCGTTCGCTACGAGCGGCCCCGCCTCGCGGCCCGGTACCCGGGAACGCTCTCGGTGAGGCGCGCGGACGACGGGACGCTGGACCTGACGCTGACGCTCCCGTTCGAGGACTACCTCAAGGGCATCGCCGAGGTACCGGCGTCCTGGCCCCTGGCGGCGCTCGAGGCCCAGGCGATCGCGGCACGCAGCTACGCGCTCGCCACGACGGGCTGGGACGGCGCGCGGGGCGAGACGCTGGAGACGCCGATCTGCGCCACCACGTCGTGCCAGGTCTATCGGGGGATCCCGGTCCCGTTCGACCCGGAGGTGCGGCGCTGGTTCGCGGCCGTCCGGCGCACCGCGGGCGAGGTCCTGCTCTACGATCGCCGGCCGGCCGACACCGTGTACTTCTCGACCTCGAACGGTCACACGTACGGCAACGACGCGGTCTTCGGCAGCGCCCCCCTGCCGTACCTGCGTCCGGTGGCCGAGCGCGACGACGGCGCGTCGCCGACGTCGCGCTGGCGCGTTCGGCTGCCGTACGACGACCTCGCGACGTTCCTGCACGAGGCCGGCGAGTGGCCCCCGCATCGCGCGATCTCGAGCGCGGCCCTGGACGGCTCCACGGTCGTCGTCCACGGGGACGGCGGGTCGCGCTCGATGGACCTCACCACGTTCCGCGACGCGGTCAACGCGTGGGGGCCGTGCCTCGAGCCGGGCAGGTACCCGCCGGCACCGTTGCCCGTCTCGCTCCCCTCGAGGTGGATGACGCTCACGTCCGACGGCGGCGCGGCGATCGCCATGGGACGGGGGTGGGGACACGGGGTCGGCATGGTGCAGTGGGGCGCCTACGGCAAGGCGCTGCGCGGTCTCTCCGCGTCGGACATCCTGGCCTACTACTACGGCGGCCTGCGGCCCGAGCCGTATCCCGAGCCCGGGCTGATCCACGTCCAGGTCGCGAGCGGTCTCACGGCGGTCCGCGTCGCGCCGTCGGGCGCCGGGGCGACCCTCGACGGAAGGCCGTTCGAAGGCCGACGGGTGACGATCTCGGGCGGCGACGAGCTGACCGTGACGACCACGCCGTGAACCGCCGCTCGCTCCTCGTCGCGGCCGTCGCCGTCGCGGTCGCGGTCGCGTTCGCCGACTCCTCGATCGTCGTCCTGGCGCTCCCCGAGCTGTACGCGCGGTTCGACACCACGATCGAGGGCGTCGCCTGGGTGATCACGTCGTACAACCTCGTGCTCGGCGCTCTGCGCCCTCGCGCTCGTCCTCGTCGTGCACCGTGCGCGCGCGAACGTGCTGCTCGCCGCGGGAACGATCGTGTTCCTCGGGGCCTCGGTCGCGTGCGCGCTCGCGGACTCGATCGGCTTCCTGATCGCCGCGCAGGTCCATCCAGGGGCTCGGCGGCGCGCTGCTGCTGGCCGGCTCCCTGCCGGTGCTGGGTGCCCTCGCCGGCTCGACGGCCAGGGGGGTCGCGGTCTGGACGCTCGCGGGGACCTTCGGCGCGGCGGTCGGTCCGGCGCTCGGCGGCGTCCTCACGCAGGTGTTCGACTGGCGGGCGATCTTCGTGTTCCAGGCCCCCGTGGCGGGCGCGGCGCTGCTCGCGACCTTCGGGGCGCACGTCGCGGCGATCCTCGAGGAAGGCTGGCGGCCGCCGCTGTGGCGAACCGTCCCCGGCAACGTCGCGCTCGCCCTGCTGTCCGGCGCGCTCGTCGGGACGCTGTTCCTCGGCGTCCTGCTGGTGATCGACGTGTTCGGCTACGCCCCGATCCAGGGGGCGGCGGTGGTGAGCGTGATCCCGGCCACCACGCTGCTCGCGCGACCCCTCGCGGCGCAGCTGCCGGTGGTGCTCGCGATCGCATCGGGCGCGCTGCTGCTCGCGGCCGGGCTGGTCGGGCTCGCGCTCCTGCCGTCGAGCGAACTGGCGTACACGCTCGCCTCGTTCGCGCTCTGCGGGTTCGGGCTCGGCCTGTCGGTGCCCGGCCTCACGCACTCGGTGCTGGGTGGCGAAGGAGGCATCGGACGCAAGGCGACGCTCACCGTCGGCGTCCGACACCTGGGTCTGGTGGTCGCGCTCGCGATCGGGGCGCCGCTGCTCGCCGGCGATCTGCTGGCCGGCGCCGACGTCGCGATGCTGAACGCGACCGCCGTCATCATCGACGGCGCGATCCCGGCCGCGACGAAGATCCCGCTCGCGCTCGACATCCGGGACGAGCTCGACCGCGTGCCGAAGGGCGAGATCCCGGACTTCTCGGCGGCGTTCGATGAGGCGGGTGCCGCGACCGATGCCGCGGTGCAGGTCGTGCACGACGACCTGGTCGCGACGATCGAGCGGGCTGTCACCCGCAGCTTCCGCCCGTCCTTCCTGTTCTGCGCGCTGCTCGCGTCCCTCGCGCTCGTCCCGGTGCTCGCGTTCCGGAAGCGGCTGGTCACATGAACCGCCGGATCGCGGTCGCTGCGCTCGTGGCGCTCTTCGTGGGGGCGATCGGGCTCATCGCGCTCGAGCTCGCGAACGGCGCCGCCGAGGCGGGCGCGCTCGCCGTCCGCGACCCGTGCGAGCCTCGACCCGCCTTCCCCGGCGAGGGCCTCGATGCGACGTTGCAGCGCATCGTGTTCGACGGCCTGGACGGGGCGGCGTGCGAGCTGGGGACCACACGCGAGGAACTGGTGCTATCCCTCGAACCGGGCTCGGGCGTCGAGCCGATCCCGTGGGACGACGCGACGATCGAGCGGGCGGTCCGGGCCGGGCTCCTCGAGTCGATCGACGACGCCGAACGGCGCGGCTCGCTCAACGCGCTCGTCGCGGTCGCGTTGCGTCAGGTCGTCGAGCACGCGCCGGTGCAGTGGCTGATCGACGGAGGCCAGGGGATCGCCGGGCTCTTCGGCTAGGGTTCGACCGACGTGGCTAGGGGAAGGAGGGCCTCGTGGCGGTGGATCGATCCTACGTCGAGGTGAACCGGGTGGCGCTCGACCGGCTGCGAGCGTTCGTCGACACGGCTTCGGACGACGAGCTCACGCATCCGATGGAGGCCGGCTGGACGGTGGCGAGCGTGCTCGGGCACACGGCGTTCTGGGACCTGCGGATCGTGGCGTGCCTCGACGCATGGGGACCCGATGGGAACGGCCCCATCCCCACCTACCACGACGACGCGGTGGACTGGATCAACGACGCGACCAAGCCGCTGATCTCGGCCCTCGAGCCTCGCGCGGCGGCGCGGGTCACGGTCGAGGCGGCCGAGGCGGCCGACCGGGCGGTGGCCGGACTCTCCGACGAGCTCTACGCGCGCAACGAGGCCCTCGGGTGGCTCGTCAATCCCGATCGCGCGGACCACCGGCTCGAGCACCTCGACGAGATCGAGCGGCTCCTGTCGCGCGGCTAGACGCCCGGGTCGCGGACGAACGCCAGGACCCGCCGCCACGCGTCGTCGCACGCCTGCCGGTATTCCTCGAACGCCCGGTCGAAGAACGAGTGGGGCGCACCCTCGTACACCACGATCTCGTTCGGGACGCCGGCCTCGGTCAGCGCCACCCGGAAGGCGTCGAGCGCCTCGGCCGGGATGTTCCGGTCGGCGCCCCCGAACAGGCCGAGCACCCGGCAGCGGTAGCGGGGCGCGAGCCGGATCGGCGCGCGGTCGTCCTCGGGCCCCTTGCCTTGCGGACCGCCGTAGAACCCGATCACGCCGTCGAGCTCCTGGTCCACCGCCTGGTTGAACGAGAACCGGCCACCGGCGCAGAACCCGACGGTGAACACCCGCTCCGCTGCCCCGCCGGCCTCCGACCGCACGTGCGCGATCGCGGCGGCCGCGTCGGCGCGGACACCCTCGGTGGTGACCTGCTGGATGTGGGTCCTGAAGTCGAAGTCGGCGTCGCGCTCCTCGATGCCCGCCGTGCGTCCGAAGTAGTCGATCGCGGTCGCGTGCACCCCCACCTCGGCGAACCGGACCGCGAGCTCCTCGTAGAACGGATGCAACCCGCGGACGTCCGGGAGGATCACGACGCCGGGCGCCTCCGGGTCGATCGCGGTCGCGGCGAACGCCCGCAGCCGGTTGCCGTCGGCGGCGTCGAGGATCAGCTCCCCGCTGCTTGCGGCACCGGCGCCTCCCGCGATCGGCGGGAGCGGCGGTCGAGCGGTCGTCTCGTGACACATGGGCGCGCCTCCTTGGCTCGGGTCGCGCGACCCTATCCGTTCTTGCCGAGAACGAACGTGCGAGCCTCCTCGACCAGCATCCTCCAGCGTCCGGATGCGCCGGCAGGCACCGATGCCCATGCCTTCATGGGACGCCCCTTCCCCGCGTCGAAGCGGCTCGCGACGCCCGTGTCCACCAGCTCGTCCACGCGATCCTTCGGGAGCTTCACGACGAGCTCACCACGGACGAGCATCGCGAAGATCTTGCCGGACACCCGCAGCCCCTCGTTGGTCCCGAACCCGGTGCCGCCTGTCACCCCCGTCGTCGCGAGCTGCCACTCCGCGATCGGCTGCCAGATCTGTTCCGGGGTTCGGGCCATCAGCGGTGATCACCTGGGCCAGGAAGGATGGAACCCAGCCTAACGTCGCCTCAGCGACGCCGAGGCGCCGCGTCCTCCTCCGGCCGGGACTCGACGATCTCTTCACAGGCCGTCCGCGAGGGCTGGTGGATGTTGGGCGAACGATCTTCGTCAGAGATGTCGATCTCGGGCTCACCTTGTTCGTCGTTCATCCAGATGGGAACGTCCCACACCGAACGAGGGAAGGAGCGACGATGAAGTTCCTGCTGCTGGTCTGCTGGGATGCCGAGCGGATGGACGCTCAGACCGAACCGGACCCGACCGACGCCACGCCTGAGGAGAGCCTCCCGTGGTTGGACGACCTCCAGGCGCGGGGCATCTGGATCACGGGCGATCAGCTGGCTCCACCGCGCCGAGCTCGCTCGGTTCGCGTTCGCGATGGGAAGCCGCTGGTCACCGATGGTCCGTTCGCCGAAACCAAGGAGGCGGTCGGGGGGTTCGACATCCTCGAGTGCGGCAGTTTGGAGGAGGCCGTTGAGATCGCAGGCGGGCACCCCATCGCCCAGACGGGAACGATCGAGGTCCGGCCGCTCTGGGGGAACTGACCATCGCAGCCTGACGGAGGCCGAGGCCAGCGCGCCCCGGCGCAGCGGTGGCCCTCGCGGCACGCCGGGCGACCGGCCGAAGTCGGGGCTCCGAGCTACGCCGGGTCGACGAGCATTACACCCGGAGTAGCGGCGGCCGGTGACTCGAGTCCGGCGGTGATGGGAGACGGCCTGAATCCCTTGACGATGAGGTAGATGCCGAGCGACAGCTCCCAGAAGAACTCCGGGATCGTCGCGATCGCCTGTGCTGAGGAGCCTGGCTCGATGACGTTGAACAGCACCAGGGTCCCCGACAGGATGATCAGCGGACCTCCGATCAGGCCCAGCCAGGTCATTCGGCGCGGCACCAAACCGGACGCGTACATCAGGTAGCCCAGGATCAGCCCGTTCCCGAGGCCGACGACCCAGCCGGGCCCGAGCAGGAACGTCCAGTCGTGGATCGCGACGAGCGACCGGCCGGCGATGACGAGCGAGTCCCCGCCGGCGGCCCCGACGTCCTGCCGCAACGTCACGACCGCCATGAGGCTGAGGATGCCGACGCCGATGAACACGGATTCCACGACGCGGGCGGTGACGTAGCCGAGAGCGAGGCTTTCGTTCTGCCGCTTGAGGATCGGGAACAACACGACGGCCGTACCGATGTTGGCCACGATGACGATCATCTCGAGGAGCGCTCCGAGGGCGACGCGACTGTCCGCACCTGCACCGACGATGTAGTTGGGGTGATCCAGCAACGGCTTGTAGCAGATGAAGAAGGCTGGGATGGAGGCTATGAAGGTGACGATGAAAAGCCAGCCTGCAAGCGACGCAATCCTTCTAAGTGGGCTCACTCTGGTTTCCCCCTCCAGTTGATGAGATCGATCACTGACTATGGTCTTCCACCCAAAGGGAAGCAACCTAGTCACGCTCCCGCGTTTGCTCGTATCAGTAGGAAGAACGAGTCATGCGCCCAAACTGGTCACGCCCCCCGGCAGGAGCCGCCGCTAACCGCCCCTATCCAGGGCCGACCCGCTCTGGAAGAGTGGCAACGGTTCGCCCATCTCGGGCGCGAGGAGAAGTGGGAGGCAGCCATGCATGTTCAGGTCGTTACCTACCGGTTGTCCGGCATGGAGGATATGAGCGACTCTGACTTCATCGAGGCCAACCAGGAGTTCGCGTCGATGATGGCCGTCGTCCCGGGTCTCCTCGCAAAGGTCTGGCTCAAGAATGCTGACGACAAGGTCTATGGCGGCATGTACCTCTGGCGGGACCGGGAGGCGTATGAGAGCTTCTTGGCGACCGAGCTATGGGCATCGGTTCTTAGCGACGATTCGGTATCGGACCTCGCGTCCCACGACTTCGCGGTCATGGAGGGACTGACAAAGGCCACCCAGCCGGTTCTCCAGGTGCTGTGAGAAAGGGCTCTTCGGGCTAAGCGCCAAACGGTACTTGCGCTCCGGCGCGTCGTGACCGCGTTGAGACTTGGGAGCGGGTGTCGGTTCCGGCCATCCGGAGAACTCCAGTGCCGACACCGCAGACCCATCGTTTCAGTCGCGGTCCGGCCAAGGGGCGAGGTCGACCTCGTTGCCCTCGGCGTCGGCCAGGGTCCACCACCCCGGGGCGTGCTCGTCGCTCATAGATGACCACCCGCGGCGATCGCGGCGGCGACGCGCGCCTCCGCCTGGTCGTGCGGCACGTAGACATCGATGTGGATCCGGTTGCGCTGTGGACGCGGCGCGTCCATCTGCTGGAACCAGACCGGTGGCCCCTCGGAACGCCGGTCGGCCAGGTCGTCGTCGCCGATCTCTCGGTAGCCGAGCACGGCGCGCCAGAACGGCATCACCTCGGGGATCACGAGCGCGTCGATCGCAACCTGGACGATCTGCAGGGCGCTCGGGTCCACGGGAGCGTCCAGTTCTCGCGCCGCCGACGAGATCTGTCCCGCGAGCGTGACATCACGCTCGCTGAACTCCCCGATGCTGTTCGAGATCAGACGCACCGTTACCCCCTCCGACCGCAGATCGATATCTGGGTGATGGTTGGCGGCGTCGGCCAGCCTGCCGATCTCCTCCACCAGCGCGATGCCGGCTTCGAACGATCCGGTGCGGAAGTGCGCGCACGCGGCGTGTCGTATCACCCGCCAGTCGGCCTCGTGGAAGTGTCGCGGTGCGATCGGCTCGCCCATCGCCTCCTCCTCGGGATATGGGTTGCAGTTCCAACTGTCGGAAGTCGGGGGTCACGGCGAGCAAGTCCTCAACGAGCCCTGCCTACCGACCACACCCGAACCGCCCGAACACCGGTCAGATCGTCACGTCGCACTGGGCGGCGACCGACACCGGAGCCGTTCGTCGAAGACTAGGCTCGAGCTGCTGACCGCGCACATCGGGAGGGTCTGACTGGTCACGCGCCCCGGCGCCTGAGGTCACGTCTCCGCGGGCTCACCGGTGGTGAGGTCGTACTCGAACATCACGCTCTGCTCGCCGTCCCACTGTCCACCGGTGCCCCGGTATAGGCCCATCGCGGGCGCGTTGTCCTCGTCTGTCAAGACCCACATGCTGACGCACCCCCGTTCGCGGCCAACGCGCTTCAGCTCGCGGATCAGAGCCCGAGCCACCCCATGTCGGCGAACTCCTTCCATGACCGCGACCTCGTTCAGGAAGAGTTCGCACCGCTTGTCCGGGTGGAAGACTTCTACTGCCGAAGCGAACCCTGCGGGCCGATCGTCAACGTACCCGAGCACCAGGTGATGTCGATCATCGTTGAGGAATCGCCTGGTTTCCTCGGCGAGCACTTCGTTGTCGAACGCCTCCCCGAATCGTGCGACTTCCGCCCCGTCTGCCCGGCCCGCCCGCCGAACCCGAATCTCGGGGTCCGTGGTCATCTAGTGAGCGTAGCGAACCCCCGCCAGAGAGGGTCTGTGCGGGTTAGGGTCTGGTCACCGAAGAGCACCGCATGCGCCGTGTTCACGACTTCGAGCGGATCGGCTGCTTCGCCCAAGCCGGAACTTGCGCCCCGGCCCGAGAGGCCGATCGGGGCAGCATCCGGGCGCCCGCCACCGGCTCGCTTTCGGCAGGTGCCCAGCTCATACTCGGCCTCTCCTGTGGAGGGGATCGAGCCGTGACCGAGGAAGCGGCGCAGCGGGCTGGACCGGCTCGGCAGCCGTCCGACGAGCCCGCCCTCGCGCGGACAAGATGGAACCTCGTCGTCCTGTGCGCGGCCGTGGTGGTGCTCGCGACGACGATGCTGGTGGCCCGGGCCGAGCTCGCCGCGCTCGAAGTCAGCATCTTCCGGGCGGTGAACGACCTGCCCCAGGGTCTCTACACGGCGGTGTGGCCCTTCATGCAGTACGGCACGTTCATCACGATCCCTGCCCTCGCCGTGGTCGCGCTCCTATTCCGCCGGTTCCGTCTGGCCCTCGCCATCGCGCTCGCGGGGGTCGGGGTGTACTTGGTGGCCCTCGTGGTAAAGGGCGTCGTGGACCGAGGCCGGCCGGCCGCGGTCCTCACGTCCGTGGAAGAGCGCGAGCTGTTCGGGGCGGACAGCCTCGGCTACCCGTCGGGACACGCTGCCGTCGCTGCCGCGCTCACCGTCGTGGTGGCCGCCCACCTCTCGATGCGGTGGGTGATCGTGGCCCTGGCGCTCGGGACGGTGGTGCTCTTCGGCCGCATCTACGTCGGCGCGCATCTCCCGCTCGACGTCATCGGGGGCGCCGCACTGGGCGCGATCGCCGGCAGCGTCGTCAACCTCATGGTGCGTCCTCGGTCCGCCCGACAGACCCACACGGATCCCGCGGAACCCGGTCGCAGGTAGGCGCTTATCGCATCTCTCTCCAAGCTGGCACGTGCGCCCCGGCACGTGAGGCATCGACCCCTTCGACGCGGTGGGCCACCGCCATCGGTGGCTTGCGCGAGACGACGGTCACCGCTGCGCGACGAGGTCCTTCGCCGGCGCGGGTGACTCGGGCAGCCCCACGCGACCGACGACGCCAGGGGCCCCACGGTTGGCGTCCGACTGGGGCGGCATCTCGCTGCCGCGGAACGTCAGCTGCCAGTGCAGCACGATGTGAGCGACGATCGGCGCGAGCACGTTCCCGGTGAGGAGGAACGCAAGCGCCTGGATGCCGCAACCCGCCAGCGCACCCGCCAGCATCTTCCTCGACGCCCTGAACTCCCGGTACCCAAGGTGGTGCACCAAGATGACGAACAGGGCTCCGGCCACCGCGAGCGCGCCCGAAGCCGCATCCGCCCAGCCCGTGCCCGTCCAGCCGAGCGCATCGGCGGCCTGCCAGACCGCCAGGACCGGAAGGGTCGCGAGCAGGATCGCCTCCGCGGTTCCGTACACGACCCCTTCCCATAGGAGGCGTCCGATGAGCTGCGGGCCTTCCGACCGAGGTCCCTTGGGTAGGCGACGCACGAGGGGTGCGACCAGCGCGGCCGCGACCAGACCCGCGACGATGCCCCAGCCCCACCCTTGCGTGACGAGGTCGGCCCCGGACGTGCCCGACCGAGCGAGGTAACCGCCCGCGAGGGCGACGGTCGTCAGCGTGAGGGTCGCCACATAGGGCGTTCGCGGCACGTGACCGAGGTCCGTCACGACCCACGTCACCAGGAACGCGACGACCGCGATGATGGCGAACGCAGCCATGGCCTCTTGCCAGCCGAACGAGGGATCAGCAACGGGCATGTCGCCTCATCTCCTTCCCTCCACACGGTCATCATCCCCGCCGCGCACCCGTCTCTGGGGGCCGCCGGACCCCTTCCATGGGGTCCATGAGGACCCATGAGGGGCCCGAGTGTCGGGAACGTTCGGGTGTGCGATGGCGTGGGGAGGTCGCTTCGGCCAGCACCCCGGCGGCTAGGACGCGGGCGGAACCTCGACGACGAGCCCGGTCCGGGCGCCGAACCCCCAGACGTCGATGATCGGTGGCTCGACGCCAAACGTCGTCAGCGCCGTGCAGATCTGGCTCCGATGGTCGGTCCCGTGGTGGATCGCCTGGGCGAGCCGGATGCCGATCGAGGCGTCCCGCTCATAGCCCTCCTCGTCGACGTCTTTCACGACGGCATCGGGGTCGACGTCCTCGGCGAGGAGCTCGACCCAGGTCCGTTCGTCGGCCTCCATCTCGGCTCTTAGTTCCACGAGATCCATCCGCTCCGTTTCGATCTCCCGAGCGGGATCGCCCGTCAGGTGCGACAGGTAGTACGTGTCGCCGCCGACCAGATGGCGCATGGTTCCCAGGATCGACCCGTAGGTTCCGGGGACGGGCGCGTTCAGCTGTCCCGGCGTGAGCGAGCGGCATGCATCGATCAGCCGCAGCGTCGCCCACACATGGTGCGCGAAGGCGTCGTCGAGGAGCGAGCGACCCATGACCCACCAGGATAATGGTCCTCACGTGTCCCGAGGTTCGTGGTCGAGCATGACGGCGCCCGATGCGAACACCGTCGTGCCCACGAGCCTGGCCATGCGAGAATCGCGATCGTGGACTCGCGGTAGCAGTGGGGACGTCCGTCGCCGAGGTCGACCGGGCACGCGCGGACGCGGCTCAGCTCGTGAAGAACTCCGTCAGGATCGGCGCCAGGAGCGTCGGGTCGACCTCGTGCGTCTGCCCGTCCATCGTCAGGCGTCGCGCGTTGGGGAGGACATCGACGAGCCCCTGCACCGCGTTGCGTGCCCAGTCCGGGCTCGCCCCACCGTCGATCACCAGCGTCGGGATCGTGACCGTGGACCACCGATCGCTGGGGAGCGGCTTGCCGGCCATGTTGTCGCCCATGATCCGGCCGTCGTACGAGATCGTGTGCGCCATCGCCTCCAGCGACGGCCAGAACGGCGACTCCTTCATCGAGGGGATCGCCTCGGCCGGCACGCCGACGCCCGTGGTCATGAAGTACTCGACGGCCTCGCCGCGGCGGTCGCTCGCGGCCAGCTCTTCGAGGTGCGGGACGTAGTCGTTCGGCAACGGCGGGCGGGAGTCGTCGACGATGAACGGAGGTTCGTACAGCACGAGCTTCGTGATGCCCGGGGTCGCGGCCGCGGCCTCGAGCGCGAGCACGGCGCCCGACGAGTGACCGATCGCGTAGGCGGTCCCGCCCGCGTCCTCGACGAGCGCTTGGACGTCCTCGACCTCGCGTTCGACCGCGTACGGGAGCGTGTCGCCGCTGTCGCCACGCCCGCGCCGGTCGTACGTGTACACCGTGAAGGTCGGGGCGAGCAGGCCGGCCTGGGTCGCGGCGGCGTAGCGATTGCTCAGCGCGCCGCCCACGACCAGCAGCGGTGGGCCCTCCCCCGACTCGTCGAACGCGATCGTGGTGCCGTCCCTCGAGGTCACCGTGTTCATCTCGCCCCCTCCGGCGGGATGTTCTGGTTGAGCCGGAACAGGTTCGTCGGGTCGTATCGCGCCTTGATCTTCGTGAGGCGGTCCCAGGTCTGGCCTGGGTACGCCGCCCGGATCCGCGCGTCGCCCTCGTCGCCCAGGAAGTTGACGTACGCGCCGTCGTCGCCCTGATTGAGCGCGGCCGCGAACGCCTCGACCCACGGTTCGTGAACCACGCGCTCCTCGGGACGCTCGTACACCGCCGCCACGTTCACCATGATCTTGCTCTGCCGGTGCGCGAACGCCGTCGCGTCGACGGGCACCCGGGCCATCGCACCGCCGAGCGTTCGGAGCTGCGCCACCCGCATCATCGCGGTCGAGGTCCCCAGGTGCTCGAGGATCGTCTCGGCCTCGGGGCGGCCGATCGTGTCGACGAACATCGTGTGGGCCGTCGCGACCGGGTGGTAGCCCTCCTCCTCCGGCGGGTAGACCTCCGGGTAGGGCATCGGCCGGAGCATGTCGACGATCGGCTCGGCGAGCGCTCGGAACGGCGCCAACGCCTCCTGGCCCGCCTCGACGTCGCCGGCGTAGGTCATCAGCGCCATGATCGCGAGCTTGCCGTGGGCCTCCTCGGGCAGGAACGGCATCGGCGGCGCGGGCATCACGTTCGCGATCGACGAGAGCTCCTCGGGGGCGGCATCGGCCTCGGCCATGAACCCGGCGATCGTGCCGGCCGTCGCGGGCAGCAGCAGCATGCCGCCGACGACCGTGTCGACCTGGTGTAGGCCGAAGAGGAACCGCGTCGCGATCCCGAAGTTCCCACCACCGCCGCGGATCGCCCAGAACAGGTCGGGCTCGTTGTCGGCGTCGACGCGGCGGAGCTCGCCGTCCGCGGTGACGATCTCGGCGGCCAGCAGGCTGTCGATCGTGAGGCCGTGCTTGCGGACCAGGTAGCCGACCCCGCCGCCCAGGGTGATCCCGCCGACCCCCACGGAGCCGGTGTCGCCGAACCCCACGCCGAGTCCGTGCGCCGCGGTGGCGGCGGTGAACTCGGCGGCGGTGAGGCCGGTCTGGGCCCACGCGGTGGGCCCTCCGGCGTCGATGTCGATCGCCCGCATGCGCCTGAGGTCGACCACGATCCCGCCCTCGGACACGCTGTGACCGGGGATGCTGTGGCCGCCGCCGCGGACCGCGAGCTCGACGTCGGCCTCGCGCACCAGCGCGATCACGCGCGCGACGTCCATCTCGTCGGCGACCCGGACGATCGCGGCCGGGCGCCGGTCGATCCCACCGTAGAAGGGCGTTCGGGCTTCGTCGTACCCGACGTCGTCGGGACCGATCGCCTGGCCACGGACGTCCGCACGGAGCTTCGGGATCGAGATGGTCGATGACGTGCTCATGGGGGCCTCCTCCCTCCGTGCTGCCTGGGTTGCTCTCTGGTCCGACCTCGGATCGGGCGCCAACTCATCGGTCGGAGTCGGACCTCCGAACGGGTCCCGGCTCTACCGATCGCAACTCAGATGGGGTTTCCCTTCTTCCCCGTGGGCTACGCCTGTGGGAGCACGGTCAGTCGGACTCGTCCGCGAAGTCCCAGATCCGCAGGTGACCGGGCTCGAGCCGGGCGATCACGGAGTCATACGGCGCGTCTTCCACGTACGCCGCGCCCTTCTCCGGACCCACGTAGCGCGTCGCGATGCGGATCGCATCGGACGAAGTCGTCGCAGCGGTGCAGCAGGCGCGCCTCGGTGCGGAGCTCCACGCCCCGGAGCGGCTCCACGGACTCGGCCACGACGATCGTGGCTCGAGGATCGCGCCGCAGATGACGGCTCTTGACGTCATCCGCCGGGAGCCAGAGGTTGAACCCGCCGTCTCGCCACTCGTGCCAGACCGGCGAGAGCTGGACCGAACCGTCTCGAACGGAGCGTCGCCAGGACCGCGACGAGCGGCTCGTCGAGCAGGCCACCGATGTCGTCGAGGGTCAGGTTCGTGCGCATAGCTCACCATAACCAGCGAGCCGATCCGCCGGCATGACCTCGAGGAGAGCACGCCCGTTGGCGAGCAAGCACGACGGCGTCACACGCATGCACGTACCTACGCTGCGTGTGGGTTGCCCGCGCCGAGGGAGTCTGCTACGACTGGACCTGTCCCCTGCCCCAAGGAGGAACCATGCGAGACGGAGGTCTTCGCCTGCGCCCTGCTCGCGATGGCCATGGTGCTCTCTGGCACGCCGCGCTGGCAGCCGAGAACGGTGGCTTCAAGACCATCCAGGCCCTCGATGCTCACCGCCGTCAAGAACGGCGTCTCGATGACAGCCGCTCTTGACCGTCGGCGACGTGCTGCCCAGTGGCTACCGATTCGAGGCGATCCCCGACGGGATCTCGGTCCGTCCGATCGGGCTCGGGGCCTGATCGATCTCTACGTGAACCATGAGACGAGCAAGGTGCCGTTCCCGTTCGCACTCGGCCGCCCCGACCGCGGCTTCAACGGCCAGAGCGACTTCGACAACTCGCAGGTCAGCCAGCTGACTCTGAACGCGGCGGGCGCGGGTGCTCGACGGCTCGTTCGTCATCGGTAGCGGCGGTGGCTTCCAGCGATTCTGCTCGAACTTCCTCGCAACGAGCAGGGAGGGATTCGGCCGCGACATCTTCTTCACAAACGAGGAGTCGCCGGACTACGTGTTCCGGCAGGAGAACTCGTGGCCGCCGCCCCTCGGCGCCCCAGGGGGCAGAGGAGAACGGCGTCGTCCTCGCGCTCGACCCCGGACACCGGCGGTTACCAGCACCATCTACGGGATGGGCCGACACAACCACGAGAACGACGTCGCGATCCCGGGATACGACGATCCTGGTCGTCCTCTCGGGCGACGACACGTTCACGAGCGGCCCGCTGACGGCTCCCGCCCGATGGCCCCGCTACCCCGGCGGCGTCCGCGCCCGCCCAGTCGCAGCTGTACTCGTACATCGCGCCGAGACACGGATGCGCTGCTCGCAGACGAGGGCGACCTGTGGGCATTCGTCTCGGACACGCCGGGCTTCAACGACTACTACGACTTCGCACCCGGCTCCGCCACGAGTCGATCACCGGTCACTTCATCGAGGTGCCGAAGGAGATCGCGACCGGAAACGACCCTGTTGACGGCTCCGAGCTGACGTCAGCGGACGTCGGGTACCCCTGCCACCGCCGGGCGCCGCTGGCAGACCGACCTTCGTACCGTAACGCCGGCGGTCCCGATCGACGGCCCCCAGTGGGTGCTCGAGTACTGGAGCGACATCAACCATGTCTTCCAGTTCGTTCGCGTCGAGGACATCGCGTACGACAAGCGCCCCGGCATGGGGAACGTCGTCTACTTCGCCGACTCGGGCCGCGGCCGACGGCCGACGACCCCTGGACACGCCGAACTTCGAGTCCACGAACGGCCGCGTCTGGAAGATGGTGCTCGACCCGACGACCCGACGCAGGTGACTCGCTTACCATCCTCCTCGACGGCGACGACAATCCCGTCAAGACCCTGGACGAGGTCCACCAGCCGGACAACATCGAGACGACGCAGACCGGACTCCTCGTGACCGAGGATCCGGTGGCAGCAACCAGTTCCCCGCGAACCCCCAGACCCCAACGCGACCACGGCGCGCCTGTGGTACGTCCCGTTCTCGTCACCGAGCTCTGCCTCAGGTCGTCGCGAAGATGAACCAGTCGGCCGACAATGGCCCGACGGATGTTGGTCCCACCCCGACCCCGGACCCTCCGCTCGGCAACTGGGGCTCCTGGGAGACGACCGGCATCGTCGACGCCTCGGCGGCGTTCGGCACTGGCGCGTTCCTGATCAACGTCCAGGCGCACTCGCTCTGGATGGAGAAGGCAGCGGGTGCGGATAACTTCCTCGACGCGACACCGATCCCGACTTCACGTACAAGCGCGAAGGAGGCCAGCTGCTGCTGATCCGCATCCCGGGGATCTAGCAACAACCCACTCAACGGAGAAGGGGGCGCCCTAAAGGGGCGCCCCCTTCCGCGTCCCGAAGAGCGGTCGACCGAGGGTCCTCAGACGGACCGGATCACGCGCGCGGGGTTGCCCGCTGCGACCACGTTCGGAGGGAGATCCTTCGTCACGATCGATCCGGCGCCGACGACGGTGTTCTCGCCGATCGTGACGCCCGGGAGGACGATGACCCCACCGCCCAGCCATGCGTTGTCTCCGATGGCGATTGGTTCGGCCGCCTCCCACTTCGCCCGCCTCGGGTCGGGCTCGATGGGGTGCGTCGGTGTCAGGAGCTGCACGTTGGGACCGATCTGCACGTCGTCGCCGATCGTGATCGGTGCGACGTCGAGGGCGACGAGCCCGTAGTTCACGAACGTCCGCGCGCCGATCTGTATCGGGTACCCGTAGTCGCATCGCAGGGGCGGCTTGATCTCGGATCCGGGGCCGAGATGCCCCAGGAGCTCGACGAGGAGCTCGTGCCGCTCGGCGCCGTCGTCGGCTCCGGTCCGGTTGAAGCGGTCGAGGAGCCTCGAGGCGCGCGCCTGCTCCTCGACGAGGACCGGGTCGTCGGCCAGGTACCGTTCTCCCGCCAGCATGCGCTCGCGCATCGTCCGTCCGTCATCGGGGCGGTCCGGCTTGGTCACGCGGCGAGCCTAGGCGAGCCTCCGCTCGTTCGCCCAGCGGCTGCGCTCGTAGCGGTTCGGAACAACCACGTCCTGGCGGTCGACATCCGGCGGAGTGTACGTCAGCGCACTTCGGGCGAAAGACGCCGGAGGGTCTCGAGCATGCGATCCACGTCGGCCTCGGAGGACAGGTAGTTCACGATCCCGGCTCGCAGGTACGTCGCGCCGCGGATCCTCGTCGTCGAGACCCAGGCCTCCTCGCTGGCCTCGAGCGCGAGCTGGAGCCGGTCCTGGTAGGCGTCCAGCGCGTCGCCCTCGAGCCCCCGCGGCAGGTGGCGGAAGCACACGACCGAGAGCTCGGGCTCGTCCGGGACGACGTCGAGGTCCGCCGCCTCTCGGCACCTCGCGGCGAGGTACGCCGCCAGGTCGACGTTGTGCTCGATCAGCCGCGCGAACCCCGCCGTCCCCAGGTGCTTCCACGACAGCCAGAGCTTCAGCCCGCGGAACCGCCGCGTCCCCTCGATCGAGTACTCGAACCAGTTCAGCGGTGCGTCCTTCGGACTCGGATGCCGGTAGTACTCCGGCGTGCGGTGGAACGTCTCCTGCAGGTCCTCGCGGCGCTTCACGACGAGCGCGCCGATGTCGTACGGCTGGAAGAACCACTTGTGCGGGTCGATCGTGACGCTGTCGGCGCGCTCGAGGTCGGGCACGCGCCGCGCGACCCGAGACGACAACGCCGCCCCGCCCCCGTACGCGGCATCGACGTGCAGCCACAACCGCTCCCGTTCGGCGAGGTCAGCCAGCTCGCCGGTGAGGTCGACGCTGCCGGTGTTCGTCGAGCCGGCGACCGCCGCGATCGCGAACGGCACCAGACCGGCGGCGCGGTCCTCGGCGACGGCGTTCGCGACCGGCGCCGCGTGCAACCGGAACCGCTCGTCCGAGGGCACGATGCGCAGGGTCTCGGGCGGGAACCCGAGCACGTCGAGCGCGCGCGCGATCGAGAAATGCGCCTGGTCGCTCGCGTACACGCGGGTGCCCTCGAGCGCGCCCGCCCGCGGCGGCTCGCGCAGGCCGAGGAGCCGGGCCAGATGGATGTCGCGCGCGACCGTGAGCGCCATGATGTTCGCCATCACCCCGCCCGAGGTGAGCACGGCCCACGAGCCGGCGCCGAACCCGATCAGCGTTCGGAGCCAGGCCGTGACCTCCTCCTCCACGAGCGCCCCCACCGGTCCCGCGACCCAGACGTCGACGCCCTGGTTCACCCACTGCGCGAGGAGCTCACCAGCGATCGACATCGCGAGCGGCGGCGGCGTGAAGTAGCTGTACGAGCCGGGATGCTGGGTGTTGAAGACGTACGGGGCGACCCGCTCCCGGAACTCGCCCAGGACGTCCTCGGCCTTCGAGGCGGTGTCCGGAGGGGGCGCCGGTTCACCCGACGCCCCGAAGAAGGTGCGGCGCATCTCCGGGTACGGCACCGCTCGGAGCGGCCGCTGCATCGCGTCCTCGTAGACGTAGCGGAGGGCCTCCTCCCAGACCGCCCTGCCGAGCCGCTCGAGCGCGGGGCGGGCGACGGCCTCGTCGCGGATGTCGACGAGTTCGGGTTCGGGAAGGTCCGCGAAGGGGTCCGGCACGGCGCGAGGCTAGCACCGGCGCGGCGGAGCCCTACGCCTGCAGCGCGGTCAGGACCGCCACCCCCGTCGCGATGACCACCACCCCGACGATCTGCACGCGGGCCAGCCGTTCCCGGAACAGCACGAACGCGGCCACCGCCGCGATCGCGGCGAACTGCGAGCCGAGGACCGCCGCGACCGCGATCCCGTGACGCGCGCCGAGCGTGAAGGCGACCAGCCCCGCGACCTCGAGCAGGCCGGACGCGACGACGAGCGGCGCGGCCTCGCGCGTCATCCGCAACCGTCCGGCGATCGCGAGCGGGATCGTGACCAGCAGCACGGCGATCGTCCGCGACGGGAAGATGATCCACGCGATCGGGACGTCCTCCGACAGCCGGCCCATCGCGAACAGGCCGAGGCCGAAGAACAGGGCCGCGCCGATCGCGAGCGCGACCGCCAATCCCTCGCGCCGGTCGGAGCCGAGTTCGGTCGTCCGCGACATGCTCGACAGCACGACGCCGAGCACGATCACGCCGAGCGCCACGCCGGCTCCGGTCGCGATCTGCTCGCCGGCGAGCACCGCGATGACCGCCGCCGCGGCACCCTGCGCCGACGTGATCGGGGCGACCACCCCGACCTTGCCGAACCGCAGCGAGCTGTACACGAGCAGGAGCCCGGTCGTGTTGCCGATCGCGGTCAGGACGATCAGCCCGACCTGCTCCCGCCCGAGCCCGGCCGGTACCCCTTGGGCGAGCGCGAACGGCGCCGAGACCACGGCGCCGATCAGCAGCACGCTGCCGAGGATCGCGACGGGGGGAGCATGCGCGTGGACCGGCTGATGCACAGGGCGGAGGCCGCCCACATCGCGGCCGCGGCGAGGCCGCCGAGGATCGCGATCACGAAGCCGGGACGCCTTCGAGGGCGGATGCGAGCTCGGAGACGATCGGGACGAGCTTGCGCTCCTCCCCGGACGACGCCTCCTCGTCGGCGAGGATCGAGCCGCACGCGACGCAGAACCTCGCTCGCCCGGGGTTCGGTTCGCCGCACGCCGGACAGGTCACGACGGAAGGTTACGCGGGCGCCCGTCGACGAGCGTGGTGTCGAGCAACCCTCGCCCGATTCCCGCAAGCGTTGGAGCACCAGAGCCGGTCCGGACGCGTCGAGACGAAGTATCGCCCGCACGAACCGCACCGGCGCAGGCGGGCGCGGTCGGCGCCGCCCACGAGCTCGATCGCCGACCAGGCGACCCGCGCGAGGATCAACCGGGTCGGACCCGCGGCGAACGGCGCCTCGCACGGACCATCGGCCTCGAGGCGGAGCACGCGCGGAACCCGAGCGCTGGCCTCGTTGATGTGCTCGACGGCGGCGGCGGGGAAGGGACCGCCGCCGATCGACGCCTCCAGGAGCTCACGGACCGAATCCCGGAGGGCGACGAACTCCGCCAGGCGGAGCGAGACCTCGGCGCTCTCGAGTGCCTCGAGACCGCCCTCGGCCTCCAGCCATGCTCTCAGGGCGCTCCCCGAATCGAACGCCGTGTTCGCCAGACCCATGGCCGGGTTCGACACGTGATAAGTATCCGATATCCATTAGGCGAATTCAATCAACCTAGGGGTTCTAAGAACCTAAGTCCATTAGATGCGCGACCGTATCACTTGATCAGGCGCGAGAGACGGCGGTCGGCGAGAACCCTGCCGCCGGTTTGGCAGGTCGGGCAGTAGGTCACCTCGTGTGACTCGTACGAGACGCGGCGCAGGTCGTCGCCGCAGACCGGGCAGGGTTTCCCGTATCGGCCGTGGACGGTGAAGTGATGCCCGATCTTCGTCGGCAGCCCGCCCGCACGGCGCCGCTCGGCCTCGAGCGCCCCACTCAGCACCTCCCCGACGGCGTCGAGCACGGCACGCCGCTGGTCGACCGAGAGCACGCCGAGCGAGGCGTACGGCGAGAGCTTCGCGCGGTGCAGGATGTCGTCGGAGTACCCGCGGCCGATCCCGGCGACCGTGCGCTGGTCACGCAGGATGGTGTGCACGCGTCGGGCGTCGTCACTCGCCAGCACGAGGCGGTCGAACTCCTCCGAATCGGGCTCGGGGCCGAGCTTGGCGAGCGGGCCCTCGTCCCCTTCGGCCAGGACCCACCACCCGGCCTTGCGCTCGCGGCCGAACTCCTTCACCAGCACCGACGGGCGTCCGTCGAACGAGAAGCGAACCACGGCGCCCCGCGGCTTCGTCGACTTCGGCGGATCCTCGACGTCGAGACGGCCACCCTGCGAGAGGTGCACCAAGATCCGGGGCCCGCCGTACTCGAAGACCAGGAACTTCCCGCGCCGACTCACACGCTCCAGGGTCCGACCGAAGAGCTCCGACCCTCGCGGCTGCACCGTCTTCAGCGAGGAGAACTGCAGCTGGTTCGCGGCCGTGAGCGCGGAGCCACCCACCGCATCGGTGAGCCGCTCGGCGAGCGCCTGGACCTCGGGGAGCTCGGGCACGTGGTCATGCTAGCCACGGGCGTTCGGAGCCGCCGGCTCGGGACCGGCGGCTCCGAAGACGGGGCGGGTGGATCAGCCAGTCGCCAGGCTGAAGCTCCAGCGACGACGCATCGCCCCGACCTGCGCGGCCACGTAGACGCCGGACAGCCCCACGAGGCCGTAGACCGCGCGGGTGAAGGCGTTCGTCTCACCGAAGTCCAGGCCGGCAATCGCCGCAACCAGGTCGAACCCGAAGAGCGCGACCAGACCCCAGTTCAACGCCCCCACGATCACGAGGAGCAGTGCCAGACCATCGATCTTCCTCATCTCGCGTCCTTCCTTCCCCGGTCCCCCTCGGAACCGATGCACATGTTGTATCGAAGACGCATGGACCTCTGCACATATCGCGGGGACAGTGCATAGGTTCGTGCCGAGGAAGAGGGGGGCTCACGGCTCGAGCGCGAACAGCTCGACCAGACGCCCGTGGAACTCCGCCACGCGCTCGTAGACCATGCCGAGCTTGCGCGCCACCCCCTTGGAGGCCTCGTTGTCCCGGTGGATGAGCGCGATCAGCCGCGTCAGGCCGAGCGCCGAACGTGCGTGGTCGCGCATCGCGGCCGCCGCCTCGGTCGCGTAGCCGCGACCCCACCACTCCCGCCCCAGGACGTAGCCGAGCTCCCGCTCGATCGTGCCCTGGATGTCCCACACGGCGATCCCGCACCAGCCGAGCAACGAGCCGTCGTCGGGCAGGACGACCGATCTCCGATCGAAACCCTCGTGGTCGTTCCGATGGAGCGATCGCGTGAGCCACTCGGCCGTCTCCGCCGCGTCCGCCGTCGTCCCGTCGCCGATGAACCGCACCACCTCGGGGTCGGCGAGCACCCTCGCGTACCCGTCGAGGTCGCCGAGCTCCATCGGCCGCAGGAGGAGCCGCTCGGTTCGGATCGGGTCGGCGGCTCGGCCGGTCACCGCCCGGTCACGTCTGCGACGCCCCGCCGGACGATCTGCGCGCACTCCTCGACGCGGTCGCGGTGCGTCCGATGCGACAGGATGCACGCGCGGATGGTGAACCGATCCTCCACGATCGTGCTCGAGAGCACGACTCGCTTGGAGGCATTGATCAGCTCCAGGAGGCGTCGATCGGCATCGCCCGAGCCGTCCCGGAGCCGGAAGGGCACGACCGTCAGCTCGGGTTCCCAGGGCAGCTCGAGCTCGGGGATGGTCAAGAGCTCCTCGTACAGCCAGCGTGCCAGGTCGAGCTTCTCGTCGAGCGCCTCGCGGAACGCGTCCACGCCGTGCAGGACGAGCGGGAACCAGACGCGCAGACCCCGGAAGTCCCGCGACAGCTCCGCCGAGTACTCGGTGAAGTTCGGCAGCTCGTCCTCGGGGGGGAAGTCCTGCAGGTACGCGGCGCCCACCACATGCGCCTCGCGCAGCCGCGCGCCTTCGCGCACGACGAGGGAGCCGGTCCCGTACGGCAGGAACATCCCCTTGTGCGGGTCCAGCGTGATCGAGTCCGCCCGTTCCACCCCCGCGAACGCTCTCCGGCCGCGCTCGGTGAGCTGGAAGAAGCCGCCGTAGGCCGCATCGACGTGCAGCCACAGGTCCTCCCCGGCCGCGACGTCGGCGATCCCGTCGATCGGGTCGATCGCGCCCGTGTTCGTCGTCCCGGCCGACGCGATGACGAAGAACGGGGTTCGCCCGGCCGCTCGATCGGTCCGGATCATCTCGCGGAGCGCCATCAGATCCATCCGAAGCTCCGAGGTGCACGGGACCGAGCGGACGTTCGCGTTCGGGAAGCCCGCGATCGAGGCCGCCTTCGCGTTCGAGGCGTGGACCTGCTCGGACACGTAGAGGGTCCCATCGAGGAAGTCCTCGGGCAGCTTCGCCTTGCGCGCCGTGACCAGCGCGGACAGGTTCGCGATCGAGCCGCCGGAGGTCAGGATCCCCCGGGACTCCGGTCCGTACCCGAACAGATCGCAGAGCCACCGCACGACGTTGTCCTCGATCTGCGTGCCGACCGGCGCCTGCCCCCACAGGTTCACGAACCGGTTGATGCCGGTCGCGAGGAAGTCCCCCAGGACCGAGGCGAACAGGCCTCCTCCCGGGATGAACGGGAGGAACCCCGGACCCGTGGTGTTGTACGAGTTCGCGGCGATCAGGTCCACGGTGTCCATCAACTGGTCGAAGCTCCCGGGACCGTCCGGGGGCGCCCCGCGCACCCGGCGGGCGGCCTCGATCGCGCCCTCGACGTCCATCGCCGCGGCCTCGTCCTGGGACTGCACGAACTCGACCAGGTACCCGAGCGCGGCCTCGCCCATCGCGCGCATCTGCTCGGGACCGGGCTCGAGGGGGTACGGCACGGCGCCCATGCTACGGAACCCGGACGCGAGCGAAGGCGGCGCTACGGCGTCGGCCGGGTGACGGCCTCGAGGAGCCGCCGGGAGGCCTCGGCGACCTCGTCGACGGCGCCGTTGAAGGCCTCCTCGTTCCGCTTGGAGGGCGCCCGGTACCCGCTCACCTTGCGGACGAACTGCAGGGCGGCCTCCCGGATCTCGGCCTCGGTCGCCGGAACGTCGCCCTCACGGAGCCGCTTGATGCTTCGGCACATGCGGGGATGGTACCGACGAAGGCGGGAAACGCTCCGACGGCGAGACTTCGCGCGGCACCGGGTCCTTGCTCGCGTCCGAGCGCGCGCCTATCCTACTCGAACGCATGTTCGACCCCGACGAACGCCTGAACCCCGAGCAACGGGCCGCCGTCGAGCACCGGGGCGGTCCGCTGCTGGTCGTGGCGGGTGCCGGTTCGGGCAAGACCTGGACCCTCGCCTGCCGGGTGGCGGACCTGGTCGATCACGGGGTCCCGCCCGAGCGGATCCTGCTGCTCACCTTCACGCGCCGGGCCGCCCGCGAGATGCTGTCGCGTGCGGAGGGCCTGACCGGAGACCACGCGCTCGGACGCGTGTGGGGCGGCACGTTCCACGCGACGGCGAACCGCCTGCTTCGGCTGCACGGCGGGGCGCTCGGCCTGTCCCCCGGCTTCACGGTGCTCGACCGGACCGACACGGCGGACCTGATGGATCTGATCCGCGGCGAGCTCGGACTCGGCGAGGGCGAGCGTCGCTTCCCTCGCAAGGAGACCCTGGCCGATATCTACTCGCGCACCGTGAACGCTCGCATCAAGCTCGCCGCGGTGCTCGAGCGCGAGTACCCGTGGTGCGCCGAGGAGGGCGAGGCGGTCCGCGCGATCTTCGAGCGCTACACCGAGCGCAAGCGCGCGCAGCAAGCGCTCGACTACGACGACCTGCTGCTGTTCTGGGACGCGCTGTGCCGTCACCCCGCCGCGGGTCCCGCGATCTCGGAGCGGTTCGACCACATCCTGGTCGACGAGTACCAGGACACGAACCCGCTCCAGGCCGACATCCTGGCATCGCTGCGGCCGCACGGCGATGGGCTCATGGTGGTCGGCGACGACGCGCAGGCCATCTACGCGTTCCGGAGCGCGACCATCGCGAACATCCTCGAGTTCCCCACGCGGTTCCCCGGGACGACGGTCATCAAGCTCGAGCGCAACTACCGTTCGACGCGCCCGATCCTGGAGGCCACGAACGCCGTGATCGCGCTCAGCCCCCAGCGCCACGAGAAGACCCTGTGGACCGAGCGGGTCGGGCGGACCGCTCCCGTCCCTGCTCACCTGCATCGACGAACGCGACCAGGCCGACGCCGTCTGCCGGTCGATCCTCGGTCACCGCGAGCGCGGCACCCTCCTGCGTGAGCAGGCCGTGCTGTTCCGCGCCGGCCACCACAGCGACCTGCTCGAGGTCGAGCTCACCCGCCGCAACATCCCGTTCGTCAAGTACGGGGGGTTGAAGTTCCTCGAGTCGGCGCACGTGAAGGACGCGATCGCGGTGCTCCGGATCGCGGACAACCCGCGCGACGAGGTGTCGTGGTTCCGCGTCCTCCAGCTGCTCGATCACGTGGGACCGGCCGGTGCCCGCCGGGTGATGGCGGCGATCGGGGTGTCCGCTCCCGGCGACCCGATGACGCGGTTCCTCGAACAGGCGATCGCGGTGCCGGGCCCGGCGCGCGCGGAGCTCGAAGGGCTCCGGGGCGCCTTCCGCGACCTCGAGGTCGAGGGCGCCCCGCCGGCCGCGCAGGTCGAACGCGTCCGGCGGTTCCTCGAGCCGTTGCTCCGACGCCGCTACGACCAACCCGAGCCGAGGCTGCGCGATCTCGAGCAGCTCGAACAGCTCGGCGTCGGGGTTCGAAAGCCGGGCACGGTTCGTCACCGACCTCACGCTCGACCCACCGGTGTCGACGTCCGATCTGGCGGGACCGCCGCACCGGGACGAGGACTACGTGGTCCTGTCGACGATCCACTCGGCCAAGGGCGGCGAGTGGGACGTGGTGCACGTGATCCACGCCGCGGACGGCATGATCCCGTCCGACATGGCGACCGGCGACCCCGAGCAGCTCGAGGAGGAGCGCCGGCTCCTGTACGTCGCCCTCACCCGCGCGCGGGACGAGCTCCACGTCACGTTCCCGCTCCGCTACCACCGGTCCAACCGCGGGTACGAGGACCGTCACTGGTACGCGCAGCTGACGCGGTTCCTGCCTGCGGAGGTCCGGGGCAGGTTCTCGCTCGAGACGACGTACGCCGACGGCGGAGGCGGCGACCCGCCGGGCGAACCGGACGCGAACGGGACCGCGGGCGGCGTCGACGCGCTCCTCGCCGGCCTGTGGTCGGACTGACCCCCCGCTAGCATCGGGCGATGGAGGTCCTGCGTCCCGACGACGCGTCGGTGTTCCTGCGCCTGGCCGGTCCGTTGCTCGAGCGCGACGAGGCCCGCAACCAGCTCCCGCTCGGGATCGCCGGGACCGCCGTGCGGGTACCGAATGCCTTCGACGTCGTCCGTCTGTGGGTGGTTCGGGACGGCGACCTTCCGGTGGCCGCGGCGATCCGGACGGACGACTTCAACCTGGTGCTCGGCGACCCGACGTCGGACGAGGCGCTCCGGACCCTGGTCGCCTCGGTGCTGAACGACGACCCCGAGGTGCCCGGTGTCGTCGGCAACGCCCCGTATGCGCTGGCCGCGGCCGAAACCCTCGCCGCCGCAACCGGCCGAACCGCCGAGTTGATCCTGTCGATGGGCGTCTATGCCCTGACGACCGTCGCGGACGTCCCGAGGGCGTCGGGACGATCGCGCGTCGCCGGGACCGAGGACCGGAGCACGCTCCTCGCATGGATGACGGCGTTCGCGCAGGAGGCGCTCCCCGACGCCGGGACCCACGAGCGGGCCGAGCGAACCATCGAGGCGCGCCTCGCCTCCGACCACGCGGGCTTCTGGTTCTGGGAGGACGACGGCGAACAGGTGTCGGTGTCCTCCTACGGCGGTCGGACGCCGAACGGGATCCGCATCGGGATGGTCTACACGCCGCCCGAGCGGCGCGGTCGAGGGTACGCGACGACGCTGGTCGCCGAGCAGAGCCGCTGGCTCCTCGCCGAGGGGTACCGCTCCTGCTTCCTGTACACGGACCTGTCGAACCCCACGTCCAACGCGATCTACGAGCGGATCGGGTACCGGCGGACGGCCGAGTCGAACGAGTTCCGGTTCGGCGACGTCTGACGCTACCGCGAGGAGCGCTTCTTCAGATCGGCGAGGATCTCGCGGGCGGCGTTGGCCCCCGGCGCACCCGTCACGCCTCCACCCGGATGCGCGCCCGAGCCGCACAGGTACAACCCGGGAGGCCCGAGGCGATAGCGGCCGTGACCGAGCAGGGGTCGCCAGACGAAGAACTGATCGAGTCCCGGCTCGGCGTGGTAGACGTGGCCGCCGGACAGGCCGTAGTCGGTCTCGAGGTCGACGGGCGTGATCACCTGCCGGGCCGTCACGAGGTCCGACAGGCCGGGCGCGTACCGCTCCATCGCCTTGACCACGAGGTCGCCGAGGCGGTCGCGCTCGGCCGGCCAGTCCGCCTCGCGCAGCGCGTACGGCGTCCACTGGGCGACCACGCTCATCACGTGGGCCCCCTCCGGCGCGAGCGTCGGGTCCGAGATCGTGGGGATCGTCGCCTCCAGGTAGGGCTCATCCCCGATCCGCCCGTACTTCGAGGCGTCGAACGCCTGCTCGAGGTGGTCCACGGAGGGTGCGATCACGATCCGCCCAGCGAGCCGCTCCGGCTCGGCGCCGTCGAAGACCGGCAGTCCCGAGAGCGCGAGGTTGACCTTCGACACGGTGCCGGGGGTGCGGATGTTCGCGGCGCGCCAGCGCAGGTGGGGGCCGATCTCGACCGGGTCGACGAGGGTGGTGAGGGTCCGCTTGGGGTCGGCGGCGGTGATGACGGCCTGCGAACGCACCTCGGAGCCGTCGGCAAGGACCACGCCCGTCGCGCGGTGGTCCTCGACCGAGACCTGCACGACCTCGGAGCCGGTCCGGATCTCGGCGCCGAATCCGCGGGCCGCGTTCGCGAGCGCTTCGGCCAGCGCACCGGGCCCGCCGCGCGCGATCGTCGACTGCCCCGGCGCTCCCCCGTCGTTGCCGGCCGAGTCGGCCAGCAGGACGGCCGTCGAGCCGGCCGACCACGGGCCCGTCGCCGTGTACTGGACGGCCCGGGAGGCGATCGCGCCGCGGACCGCGTCGCTCTGGAAGGTTTCCGCCACGTAGTCCGCGATCGCCATCGGGATCGCCCGCGTGGCCTCGCGGCCGGGCCTGCGCCCGAGACGCCGGAACGCGTTCCCGAGCTTGACGCCGTTCAGGGCGTCGGCGAGCGACGGCTCCTTCACGTCGGGCGGCGTGATCGCGTGCAGGTACGACAGGAACGAGGCGAGCGAACGCACCTTCTTGTCGAAGGACGGGTACGCCTCGGCGTCGGCGGCCGAGCGATCGCGGAGCTCCGACGCCGTTCGGCCGGCATCGGCCCACAGCGTGAGCGGCGGGCCCTCCGGCTGGGGCGCGAAGACCCGCACCTCGGGCTCGATCGTCACGAGCCCGTGCTTGACGAGCCCGAGGTCGCGGACCACCGACCTCCGGAGCCGCCCCACGGTGTGGACGATGCCGGGGGCCCCGACGCCCGGCGCGATCTGGATCGTGTCCAAGATCCCGCCGATCCGCTCGCGCCGTTCGAGGACCAGGACCGAGCGGCCCGCCTTGGCGAGGTACGCGGCGGTCACCAGGCCGTTGTGACCCGTCCCGACGATCACCGCGTCGTAGCGAGCCATCAGGCCACCCTGCCCTTCGACCCGGAGCGGGCGCCGAGGAGCTCGAGGGCGGCGATCCGACCCGGGGCGCCCATGATCCCGCCTCCCGGATGCGTGGCCGAGCCGCACATCCACAGGTCCTTGATCGGCGTCCGGTAGCGGGCCCAACCCGGGACGGGCCGGTTGAAGAAGAGCTGCTCGAGTGAGAGCTCACCCTGGAAGATGTTGCCCTCGGTTAGACCGATCATCCGCTCGATGTCGAGCGGCGTGAGCACCTGCTGATGCAGGATCAGGTTCCGCAGGTTCGGGAAGCGCTCCTCCAGTGTGTCGAGCACGGTCTCGCCGAACGCATCACGCTGCGCGTCGTCCCAGGTCCTCCCGTCGGACAGGTGGTAGGGCGCGTACTGGACGAAGCACGACATCACGTGCTTGCCGGGCGGCGCCATCGACGGGTCCACCAGCGTCGGGATGATGCAATCGATGTACGGGCGCCGCGAGAACCGCCCGTACTTCGCGTCGTCGTACGCGTGCTCCATGTAGTCGACCCCCGGCGAGAAGCTGATCGCGCCGCGCAGCCACTCCCCCTTGCCCGGCCGGCACGCGAGCTCGGGGAGCGCGTCGAGCGCGAGGTTCACCTTGCCGCTCGAACCTCGAAACTTGAAGCGCTTGACTTCCTCCAGGAACGAGGGCTCGAGGTGCGAGGGCTCGACGAGCCGCAGGAACGTCAGGTGCGAGTCCACGCTGGACAGGACCGTCCCGGCGGCGATCTCCTCCCCGGACTCGAGGACCACGCCGGTCGCTCGGCCGTTTCGGACGTCGATCCGCGCGACCGGGGACTCCGTGCGGATCTCGGCGCCGAGCGCGCGGGCCGCGGACGCGATCGCGTTCGAGATCCCGCCGGTCCCCCCGCGGGGGATGCCCCACGCGCGGAACGCGCCGTCGATCTCGCCCATGTAGTGGTGCAGCAGCACGTACGCCGTGCCGGGCGAGCGAACGCCCTGGAACGTCCCGATGATCCCCGACGCGGACATCGTCGCGATGAGCGGGTCGGTCTCGAACCACTGCTGGAGGAACTCCGTGGCGCTCATCGTCATGAGCTGCACGAACGTGGACTGGAGGCGTTCGGGCAGGTCGCGGAACGTCTTGGCGAGGCCGACCACCGGCATCCAGTCGAACGGGTTGAACGCGCCGGGGTCGGGCGGGACGACCGACAGGATCGGCTTGATGAAGCGCGCCATGTCCGCCATCAGCAGCCCGTACTCCTCGTAGGCCTCGGCGTCGCTCTTGGACCACCGGCGGAGCTCCCGGATCGTCTTGCCGTGGTCGTTCACGCGCCACAGGGAGTCCTCGTCGAGCGGAGTGATCGTGCCGTCGAGCGGCAGGATCTCCAGGCCGTGTTTGGCCAGCTCGAGCTCGCGGATGATCTCGGGCCGGAGCAGCGACACGACGTAGGAGAACTCGCTGAAGCGGAACCCCGGGTAGACCTCCTCAGTGACGGCGGCCCCGCCGAGCACGTGGCGGCGCTCGAGCACGAGGACCCGGCGGCCGGCCCGCGCAAGGTACGCGGCCGCCGTGAGGCCGTTGTGCCCACCTCCGATGATGACGGCGTCGTACCGGCTCGCCACGGCGTCATCGTAGGTGCGGGGTCGAGGGTGGACCAACAGGGCCCAGAACCGCAGGTCAGCCTCGCCCCCGGTGGTGCCGCTAGGCTAGGCGCGGACGGGGATCTCGACGAGGACCCGAGGAGGTACGCGTGAGCGTCGGCACGGCGTTCCACCCGCGGACATCCGCGCTGAACTCCACGATGGCCTGGGGTGAGTGGTCCGGCTACTTCGCCGCCGCAGTCTACGCCGACTACCACGACATCGAGTACAACGCGATCCGCGAGCAGGCGGCGCTGATCGACGTCACGCCGCTCTACAAGTACGAGATCTCGGGCCCGGATGCAGCGCGCCTGGTCGACCGCGTCATCACACGGGACGTCTCCAAGCTCGCCGTTGGGCGCGTGTTCTACACGCCGTGGTGCAACGAGGACGGCAAGGTGGTCGACGACGGCACCGTCGCGCGCCGGGACGAGGACGCGTTCTTCTGGACGGCGGCCGACCCCTGTTACCGGTGGTTCTCGATGAACGCCGCCGGGCTCGACGTGCGGATCGACGACGTCTCGGAGCAGGTTGCGGCCGTCGCGCTCCAGGGGCCTCGCTCGCGCGACGTGCTGGAGGCCGCCACCCGACAGGACTGGTCGGATCTGCGGTACTTCGGCCACCGGCGATCCGAGATCGCCGGGGTCCCCGTCTACGTCTCGCGCACCGGCTACACGGGCGATCTCGGCTATGAGATCTGGGTCGACTCGGGGTCGGCCACCGAGGTGTGGGACGCGCTCTGGGAGGCCGGCGAGCCCCACGGGATCCGTCCCGCCGGCATCCGGGCGCTCGACGTGGCGCGCGTCGAGGCCGGCCTGATCCTGATCGAGGCGGAGTACACGAGCGCGCGTCACGCGATCAGCCCGGAGCAACACTACTCGCCGTTCGAGATCGGGTTGGGCGGGTTCGTCGACCTCGCGAAGCCGGCCTTCGTCGGCAAGCACGCGCTCGAGCTCGAACGCGGTCGGGGCGGGCCCGGACGACGGCTGGCCGGGCTGGACCTGGACTGGTCCGGGATCGAGGGGCTGTTCGCCCGGCACGACCTCCCGCCGATGGTCTCGGCCACCGTGCACCGGGACCCGGTGCCGGTCTACAAGGACGGGCAGCAAGTCGGTCGCGCCACGAGCGTCACGTGGGGGCCGACGATCAAGAAGATGGTGGCCTTCGGCTCGCTCCCGCCCCGGCTGATCGAACCCGGGGCGCGCGTCTCGGTCGAGTGGAGCGTCGAGGGCGAGCGCGGCAAGGTGGGGGCGACGGTCGTCGAGCTCCCGTTCCTTGACCTCGAGCGCAAGCGCGCGTAGCGAACCCCGTTCGGCACCGGGTCGAACCCCGTCTGGGATGATTCGACCACCGATGCGTTCCAGAGGCGTCCTCGTGCTGCTCGCGCTCATGGGCGGCGTGGTCGCCTTCGCGCTCGTGGCCACCGGCAGCCTGATCGGGGGTGCCATCGCGGGCGTCCTGGTCCTGGGGACCGCCCTGTTCGCGATCCGGGCGCGCGTGCCCGAGGACCCCGGCCGGCGTCGCTTCCTCGCCGTGATGGGCGGTCTCGGTTTCGCCGCCGTGGCCGCGGGCACCGCGGCCGGCGCGCTCGTCCGGCGCCTGACCCGGCCCGACCCCCGCCCCACCCTGGAGGCGATGGCGACGGACCTCGGCTCCGAATACCTCGAGCTCGTCACGCGCGCCTACAACGCCGAGCGGCTCGGCGACCTGCAGTTGCTCGTGACGCCGTATTCGAGCTCCAACTACGCGCAGGAGTCACTCTCGCTCGCGCCGAACGACCCTCGTTCGAGCCACGCCGTGACGTGGATGTACGGCGAGCGCGTGCCCATCGTCGTGTGGTCCCCCGGCCGCATCGAGCCGCAGGACCACACCGAGCGCGTCACGCTCGCCGACCTCGCCCCCACGACGGCCCGGCTGATGGGGTTCGACGAGTACCGGGCGGCCGACGGGGTGGCGCTCCCCGGGATCCCGTCGGTGACGCCACCCGTGCAGCCGAGGGTGATCGTGACGCTCGTGGTCGACGGCGGCGGCTGGAACGTCCTGCATCGCTGGCCCGACGCTTGGCCCAACATGAAGCGCCTGATGCGCGGGGGCGCCACCTACCGGAACGCGATCTCGGGCTCGTTCCCCTCGGTGACCGCGTCGACCCACGCGACGATCGGCACCGGCGCCTTCCCCCGGACGCACGGCATCACGGGCCACAACGTCCGGCGCGGCGGCGGCCCGGTGAAGGCCTGGGGCGAGGCCGGCAACATCGACCCCTCCTTCCTGCTCGAACCCACCCTGGCCGACCGCTGGACCGCATGGACCGAGGACCGCGCGTGGGTCGGCGAGATCGGGTACCAGGTGTGGCACGTCGGGATGCTCGGGCGGGGCGGGCGGCCGATGGGCGATGCGCCGGTCGGCGTCTTCTGGGACGAGAACGGCGGCGGAGGCTGGAAGCCCCACCACCCCGACCTGTACCGGCTCCCGAGCAGCACCCCCGGGCTCGAGCGCCTGGACGAGCTGACCGTGGGCTACGACCCGCCCGCGCCGTCGGCCTACGACCCGACCGGGAAGAAGGCGATGTGCTGCTTCCCGCCCGTGGTGCGCTACCAGGGCGAGCTGATCCGGGCGACCTTCGACTCCGAGCCGATCGGCCAGGACGAGGTCACCGACCTGCTGTACCTGAACTTCAAGGCGCCCGACTACGCGGGTCACGTCTACAACATGGACGACGAGCGGCAGGCCCTAGTGCTGGGCGCCGTCGACGCCCAGATCGGCGCGATCGCGGATCTGCTCGCGGAGCGGTTCGGCGACGGCCGGAGCGTCCTGATCGTGACGGCCGACCACGGCCAGTGCCCCGAGATCGACGCGAGCGGCGGCGTGCGCATCGACCCGATCCAGCTCGAGCAGGACCTGAACGCCGAGTTCGGCACGAGCGTGTTCGGCCTGGTCCAGATGGTCGCGCCGTCCGAGGTGTACCTGGACCCGAGGGCGCTCACCGACTCGGGGCTGTCCGCCGAGGACGTGGCGGCGTTCCTGGCCGACTACCGCTACGGCGACAACATCGGTCCGTATATCCGGCCCGCCGCGATCCGTCGGGACCGGCTGCAGGATCGGTCGTTCGCCGCCGTGCTCCCGGCCACCTACATCGCGGAGCTCGCGGCCACGGACCTGTCGCGGTTCGGGGCGACGCGCTACACCGAGGCCGATCCCGACGGGATGCCGACCGTCACCTGGTAGCTCACACGCCCGGTGATAGGGTTCGCCCCACGCACACGCGGACCCGTCGACCCACACGGAGGATCACGATGCCGCACCGACTCTCGCAGAGCCTCCAGCGCATGATGGACGTCGAGGAGGGCCTCCGGCGGTTCTTCTACGACAGCCGCTACTCCCGTCGCGACCCCGCCGACCCGGAGACCTGCGACTTCGTCGCGGGCAACCCGCAGGAGATGGTGCTGCCCGAGTACGTCGAGTCCCTCCAACGGTGGACCGTGCCGCAGGACAAGGACTGGTACGCGTACAAGTTCAACGAGCCCTACGCACAGGAGGCCGCGGCCGCGGGCCTCCGCGAGCGGCGAGGGGTCCCGTTCGAGGCCGACGACATCCTCGTGACCGACGGCGCGTTCGCGGGCCTGAACCTGTGCATCCGAACGGTGACCGACCCCGGCGACGAGGTGATCTTCCTCACGCCGCCCTGGTTCTTCTACGAGGCAATCATCCTCGGCGGGGAGGCCACTCCGGTGCGGGTCGCCGTCGACTACGAGACGTGGGACCTGGACGTCCCGGCGATCGAGGCCGCGATCACCGAACGTACATCGGCGATCATCGTGAACTCGCCGAACAATCCCAGCGGCAAGATCTATCCACCCGAGACCCTGCGCGCGCTCGCGGACGTGCTCACGGCAGCCTCCGAGCGCGCCGGCCGGCCGATCTACCTGATCTCGGACGAGGCCTACTCGAGGATCGTGTTCGACGACCGCCCGTTCCCCAGCCCGACCGAGTTCTACGCGGACTCGTTCCTCGTCTACACGTATGCCAAGCAGCTCCTCACGCCCGGTCAGCGCTGCGGCTACATCGCGCTCCCGCCGACGATGCCGGACCGGCCGGCCATGCGCGACGCGTTGATGCTCGGCCAGCTCACGTACGGAGGTCACGCCGCGCCGAGCAACGTCCTGCAGCGTGCGATGGGCGACCTCGAAGCGGATGAGCGTCGACGTTAAGGCCCTGCAGCGTCGGCGCGACCGGATGGTGGAGGCGCTCCGCTCGTACGGCTACGACCTGCATTCGCCCGAGGGGACGTTCTACCTGCTGCCGACCAGCCCGGACCCCGACGACGAGGCGTTCGTCGAACGCCTGGCCGAGGACAAGGTGTTCGTGCTCCCCGGCGCCGTCGTCGAGATGCCCGGCCGCTTCCGGATCTCGGTCACGGGCAACGACGAGATGGTGGAGCGAGCGCTCCCGATCTTCGAACGGGCCGCGAAGCAGGCGTAGGACACCGGTGCCGGTCGAGCTCGCCGAGAGCGACCGGGTCTTCCTCCAGGGTGCGCACGGTGACGCTGCCGCGCTCGCGATGCGCGTCGTCGTCGAGATGGCCGGCGTCGTGGGCGCCGAACGCCTGATCGACGTCACGTCTGCCCACGTCGATGGATGCCTGTACCACGGGCCCGCGGGCCTGGAGTTCGCCGAGCGGCTGGTCGCCGGCGGGGCGCGGGTCACCGTGCCGACCACCCTGAACGTGGGCTACCTCGACCTGTTGCACCCGGAGCGGCACCGCGGCGACCCGGACGACCGCCGCGCACGCCCGCCGGCAGATGGACCGCTACGTCGAGATGGGGTGCCGGCCCACGTGGACCTGCGCCCCGTACCAGCTGCCCGAGCGGCCGGCGTTCGGACAGCACGTCGCGTGGGCCGAGTCCAACGCGATCGTGTTCTGCAACTCGGTCCTCGGCGCCCGCACGGATCGCTACGGCGACTTCATCGACATCTGCGCGGCGATCACGGGCCGCGTGCCGCTGGCCGGACTGCACCGGGACGAGGATCGGCGGGCACAGGTCGCGTTCACGCTTGAGGGTATCCCCGGACGGCTCCTCGCGTCGGACGCCCTGTACCCGGTGCTCGGGCACCTCCTCGGCATAAAGGCGGGGAACGAGGTCGCTGCGATCGTGGGTCTGCCGGCCGGCGCGTCGGAGGACCGGCTGAAGGCGCTCGGCGCCGCGGCTGCGTCGTCCGGCTCGGTCGCGATGTTCCACGCGGTCGGCGTCACGCCCGAGGCGCCGACGCTGGAGGCCGCGACCGGCGGCAACGAGATCCCCACGGTGGTCGTCACGATGGATCGGCTCCGCGAGGCCCGCGACGAGCTCAGTACGGCGCCGGATGGGCCGCTCGGGGCGGTGAGCGTCGGGACCCCGCACGCCTCGCTCGCTGAGCTCGAACGGCTGGCAGGTCTCCTCGGTACGGACGAGCCCGTGGTTCCCGTCTACGTGAACGTCGGGCGGGACGTGCTCGCCGCGGCGGAGGAACGGGGCCTGGTCTCGTCGCTCGGAACCACCGGCGTGCGGATCGTCTCCGACACGTGCACCTACATCGCCCCCGTCATGGACGCGGTCGACGGGGTGGTGATGACCGATTCGGGGAAGTGGGCCTGGTACGCGCCCGCGAACGTCGGCGTCGACGTGGTGATCGCGGGGCTCGAGGAGTGCGTCCGGTCCGCGGTCGCGGGTCGTGTCCTGCTCGATGAGACGCTGTGGGCCGATGGCTGACGCGCGAACCCTGGTCACGGGTTCGGCGACGGGTACGGCGCTCGTCCTGGAAGAGCCCCTCTCGTTCTGGGGCGGCATCGACCCCGGGACCGGCGACATCGTCGACCCCCGGCACCCGCAGCACGGCGCGAACGTGGCCGGCCGGATCCTGGTGCTGCCGTCCGGACGGGGCTCGAGCTCGTCCTCGACCGTGCTCGCCGAGGCGATCCGCGCCCGGACCGCGCCCGCCGCGATCGTCCTCGGCGAGGCGGACCCGATCCTCGCGCTCGGCGCGATCGTCGCGCGCGAGCTCTACGGGACGACGATCCCGGTCGTGGTCGCTCACACCGGGTTCGGAACCGGGGATCGCCTTCGCGTCCGGGCAACGCCGAGGGCTGCTCGGATCGAGACCGGCTCGTAGCGGTCGAGCCGGAGGGCGTCCCAAGTCCCGCTGCCTCCGCGTAACGGCCTCGCCGGTCGTTCGACCGGGAGCCCGCAGGTCCTTCCGCCCTCATCGGCCCTTCGGATCGGTGGTGCACTGGCCTCGACCTCGACGAGGAAGTGCCGATGCCGACGTTCCGATGGATCCCCGTCGCCTCGCCGCTCCACGACCCGACCTCCCTCGACGCGCTGCTCGGGACGCTCTCAGCCCTCGCTCGAGCGCATCGGCGGAGAGCGCGCGAGCGAGGACGACGTCGCGGGCGCTCGACCGTTGCTGTACGTCGTGCTGACCGGGGGAACCGAGACGCGACTGCTGGAACTCCGGCGGCGGCGGACCGAGCACGAGCCCGGCGAGCCGACGCTCCTCGTCGCCCACCCGGCTCAGAACTCGTTGCCCGCGGCACTCGAGACGCTCGCCCGTGTCCATCAGCTCGGCGGCAGGGGCAGGATCGTGTATCTCCGAGGTCCGGGAGACGCCGAGGGTCTCGGGCACCTGAACGATGCCGTCCGAGACCTCGCGGTCCGACGCTCGATGCTCGACGCGCGGATCGGCTTGATCGGCGAGCCCTCGGACTGGCTGGTCGCGAGCAGCCCGGCGCCCGAGGTCGTGCAGGAGACGTGGGGACCACAGGTCGTCCGGCTCGACGTGGCCGAGGTCATTCGGCGTCACTCGCGCGTTCCCGTCACGGCGCTCGCCTCGTCCGTCTCGGAAGGGGCGGGCTCGATCGACGGGCCGGGCGCCGCGCAGATCGACGAGGCATCTCGCGTGTATCCCGTCCTCCGGGAGATCGTCGAGACCGAACGGCTCGACGCGCTCACCGTGCGCTGCTTCGATCTCATCACCGAGCTCCGCACCTCGAGCTGCCTCGCGCTCGCGGAGCTGAACGACGAGGGGGTCATCGCGGGCTGCGAGGGGGATCTCGTCAGCACCGTGGCGATGCTGTGGATCCACCGTCTCCTCGGTCCGATCCCGTGGATGGCCAATCCCGCGCAGGTCGACGAGGGCCGGAACACGCTGCTGATCGCGCACTGCACGGTGCCGAGGGCGATCGTCGATGGCTACCGACTGCGAACGCACTTCGAATCCGGTCTCGGGGTCGGGCTCTCGGGAGACATCCCTCCCGGCGACGTCACGCTCGTCCGGATCGGCGGCGCGCGCATGCAGGAGCTGTGGCTCGCGGAAGGGACATCGCTTGCGACGGAGCCGCGCGAGGGCCTGTGCCGGACCCAGCTGGAGGTAGAGCTCAGCCGCGGATCCGTCGCGGACCTGCTCACGCGACCGCTGGGAAACCACTTGGTGTTGACGCCCGGCCATCACGCGGATCGCCTGCACGGCTGGCGGAGCACGATGATCGCGGCCTGATCACAGACCCGAGCCGGCGGTCGGCACTGGACATCTGGTGGAGGTGGGGGGATTCGAACCCCCGTCCCCGGGCGACCGATCAGGGCTTCTCCGGGCGCAGCCGGCGGGGAGATCTCGCCTCGAGGCTCCCACCGGCGGAGGACCTCTCGGCCAGCCCGGGTGCGATGTCCGGCGGCGGCCCCCGGGCGGAGCCACCTCCGTGAGCCTGCTCACGACGCCCATCCTCCCGTCGCAGGCGACCGGGAGGGGACGGCTACCTAGCTACCTAGGCAGCGAGCGCGTAATCGTTATCGGCGCTTGTGTTGGTCCCGGCTTTTAGCGAGGCATCCGGGGACCTCGGCCCGCTTCCCCTGAACGGTTCTCGCTCAGGTCGAAGCCAGTACACCCCCATATGCGGTTGTGCAGGAAGTATACGAGCGCTACCGGCGCCGACCCGCCTCGCGCTCCATCTCGCGCCGGTGCTCCCGCTCGGCGATCGCCTGGCGCTTCTCGAACTGCCGCTTGCCGCGCCCCAGCCCGAGTTCGACCTTGGCCAACCCGTGCGAGAAGTACACCCGGAGCGGGATCAGCGCGAGGCCCTTCTCGGCCGTCTTGCCGATCAGGCGCTCGATCTCCTTTCGGTGGAGCAGGAGCTTGCGGGCCCGGGTCGGCTCCCACCGAGCCTTGTCCATCGCCTGCTCGTACGGGGGGATGTGCATGCCCTCGAGCCAGACCTCGTCGCCCCGCACCCGGCCGTACGCCTCGGCGAGCGACCCCCGCCCGCCGCGCAGCGACTTCACCTCGGCGCCGGTGAGCACGATGCCCGCCTCGTACCGCTCGAGGATCTCGAAGTCGTGCCGGGCCCGGCGGTTGGAGACGACGGTCTTCTGGCCTTCCGCGTCGCCCTTGGGGCTCATGGGTGGCTGGGCCGCCGGGGTCAGACGTCGAGGAAGCGCCGCATCCCGACGAGGCCGGCGACGAGCGCGACGAGCGCCCCGGCGACCAGCAGGATCGGGACGATGGCGATCAGGTCCTTGTTCACGACCCACGGGATGAACTGCACCGACTCGTTGAGCGGCTCGATGAACGCCACCTTGATGGCGAACAGGAACAGGATGGCGGCGATCGCTCCGATCAGGCTCTCGAACAGCCCTTCGACCAGGAACGGCAGGCGGATCCGCCAGTTGGTCGCACCCACCAGCTTCATGATCCCGATCTCCTTGCGTCGTGCGAACAGCCCCATCCGAACGGTGTTCGCGATCAGGATCGACGCCGACACCAGCATCACGAACGCGACCAGCAGCACACCCACCCGGAACACCCGGGTGACCGCGAACAGCCGGTCCAGGAACGCGCTCTGGTCGACGATCTGGTCGATCCCCGGCTGGCCCTTGAGGACCGCGGCGACCTGCGAGTACTGCTCCGGGTCCTCCATCTTGACCCGCAGCGAGGCCGGGAGGGCGTCGCAGTCCACGTTGTTGACGAGCGCCTCCTGTTCGGCGAACAGCGTGCGGAAGCGATCGCACGCCTCCTGCTTGTCCTCGTAGTCGACGTTCGCGACCACGTCGAGCTCGTTCAGCGTCTCGGTGAGGGACCTGACGGTGTCGGGGTTGACCGGATCGGTGAGGTAGACGGCGACCTCGACGTTGCCGGTCGTCGCCTCGATCATCAGGCTCACTTGCCGGGAGATCAGCAGCGAGAGCCCGAACAGGAACAGCGCGATGAAGGTCGTCGAGATCGCGGCGAACGCCACCAGGCCGTTCCGCCGCAGACCCGACGTGGTCTCGCGGAACAGGTACTCGAACCTCGCCACTAGCTGTAGACCCCGCGGGCCTGGTCGCGGATGACCTTGCCCTTGTCGAGCTCGATCACGCGGCGGCGCATCGCATCCACGATCGCCTGGTCGTGGGTCGCCATGCACACCGTGGTGCCGATCCGGTTCACCTTGTCGAGCAGGCGCATGATCTCGACCGACGTGGAAGGGTCGAGGTTGCCCGTGGGCTCGTCGGCCAGGAGCACGAGCGGCCGGTTCACGCAGGCGCGCGCGATCGAGACGCGCTGCTGCTCGCCGCCCGAGAGCTCGTCCGGGAAGTTGTTGAGCTTGTCGCCGAGCCCCACCAGCTCGAGGATCTCGGGCACGCGCTGGTCGATCACGTGCTTGGGCTTGCCGATCACCTCGAGCGCGAACGCCACGTTCTCGAACACGGTCTTGTCCTGCAGGAGCTTGAAGTCCTGGAACACCGTTCCGATGTTGCGTCGCAGGTGCGGTACCTTCCACGTCGTGAGCTTGGCCAGGTTCTTGCCGGCCACGTAGATGTCACCCTTGGTGGCCTCCTCCTCTTTCAGCAGGAGACGGATGAACGTGCTCTTGCCGGAACCGGACTGACCGACGATGAAGACGAACTCGCCCTTCTCCACCTCGACGGTGACGTCCTCGAGCGCGGTCGTGCCGTTCCGGTAGACCTTGGTGACATGCTGAAGACTGATCATGACTGGGGTCCTGAGGGATCCGAGCGGGCCGAACCGGCGCGGAGTCTAACAGACCCCCTCGCCAACAGGAACGAAGCTGCCTCGGTAGCCTGAGGCGATGGAGACGACGACGCGCGCGCAGCGCGAACCCACGCGCGCCGATGAGCCTCCCTCGCCGTCGACGGTCCGGCGGTGGGTGAACGCCGCCGCGGGGCCCACCCTGATCGTGGGGTCGGTCCTGATCGCGTTGCGGGGCATCGCCTTCCTGCCGAACCTGTCGGACCAACACCCCGACATCCTGTCCTTCTGGCTCCCGCGCTCCTGCATGCTCGGGCGGGCGATCGCCGACGGCCACGTCCCCCTGTGGAACCCGTTCGAGATGTCGGGAACGTGGTTCGCCGCCGACCCCCAGAGCGGGTGGCTCTCCCTGCCAACGATGGCCACCTCCCTGCTGTTCGGCTGCGGCGGCGGGCTCCGGGCGCTGATCGTGCTGAACCCCATCCTCGCGGGCCTCGGCCTGTTCTTGTTCCTGCGGAAGGAGGGGCTCGGACGGATCGCCTCGACGGCCGGGGGGCTCTCGCTCGCGATGGCCGTGTCCGCCTCGATCCTGGCCGTCAGCCTCCCGTTCGCCGGCACGCTCGCCTGGACGCCGTTCCTCCTCACGGGCGCATCCGGGTTCTTCGGACGGGCGGGATGGCGGCGTCTCGCGTGGCTCGGGCTCGCCGCGTTCGCATGGGGGCAGGTCGCCACGGCGCATCTGTCGCACGGCCTGGTGATGGCGACCGGTCTCGTCGTCGCCTACGTGGTGGCGCGCGCACTCCGAGAGAGCCGTCGGGGCAACCTGCGACCGGGTGGCGCCGTCGGGCTGTCGGTCGCCTTCCTCGCCTTCCTGCCGCTCGCGAACCTCGCGGTCCTCGTCCCCCACTTCGCGGTCCTCGCGCGCTCGAGCCTGGCCGACGGGTACGGCGCCATCCAGGGCACCGTCGCGCGCGCGTCCGCCACGACCGAGGACCTGCCGATCCCGACGACGGGCATCTGGGGGGCATGGCCGCTCGCGCTCGCCTCCACCCCCGGCGGGTACCTGGGGGCGGCCATCCTGCTCTTCGTGCCGTTCGCGCTCCGCGACGCCGCGCGCCGGTACCTCGTCGCCTCCCTCGCGGCCGTGGCGGTCGTCGCGTACCTGCTGACCAACACGCTCCTCGTCGGCGCCGGGTGGTTCCGCTCGTTCGTCCGAACGCTCCCGTTCGGCGACGTCTACCTGCACAACCCGAGCCGGTTGCGGTACCTCGCGTTCCTGATCGTGCCGGCGCTCGGCGCTGTGGGGATCCAATGGTTGCTGGACGAGCGGCCGCGGTTCGCGGACGCGATGCGATGGATCGGCGCCGGCCTGGCCGTCTTCCTCGCCTTCCCCCTGCTCATGGGCGCGCGCTTCGGTCGGCTGACGATCTTCGCGATCGCATCGGCAGCCGTGATCGGCGCGGTGTGGGCGCTGTCGCGCGGCCGGCGCTGGGCGCCGGTCGCGATCTGCGCGGTCCTGTGCGCCGAGCTCCTGGCCGGCGCCGCGTGGTCCTCGGTCTACCGGGGCGGGACCGTGTACCTGGGGCTCGAGACCGGGGACAACCCCGCGCTGGTCGCGGCCCCGCTCCGATGGCCCGACGTGAACCTCCACGACTACCTGGAGCCGGGAGCCATCGCTCGCGCGATCCGGCGAACGGGGCGGGCGGACGGGCGCTACCTCGCCTGGATCCCTCCGGACGCGTACTTCAACAAGGGGTACCTGTTCACGCGGAAGGAGTCCGATTGGCCGGCCCTGCTGATCGGCCGCTCGGTCCTGTTCGAGGTCCCGGACACGCTCGGCTACTCCCCCGTCCAGATCCCCGGGTACTGGTCGTTCGTCCACGCCACCAACCGGCTGCCCGTCTTCTACAACGCCGCGGTGGTCCAGGTGCCGACCCTGGTCGACCTTCGGCTCCTCGGCGCCCGCTACCTGATCACGCTGCAGGAGATCTCCCTGCCGGCCGGCCTGTCCGGCCGAACCGTCGCCACCGAGGGGGCGTACCGGCTCATCGAGATCGATGGGGCCGAGCCACGCGCATCGGTCGTTCCCTCCTGGCAGGTCGTCGACGACCGGGCGTCGGCGCTGGATGCGGTCCTGGGCCCGGGATTCGACCCGGCCGAGGTCGCCGTGCTCGAGTCCGATCCCGGCTCGACCTCGACCCCCGGCGGCGCCGCCGGGACCGCCGACTACCGCGAGGTGGGTCCCGAGGACGTTCGCATCCGGGCCGAGGCGGCCGTCCCGTCGATCCTGGTCGTCCGGAACGCGTGGGACGAGGGATGGTCGGCAACGCTCGACGGTCGAGACGTGCCGGTCCTACGCACCGACGGGTTCCTCCAGGGGGTCTCGCTCCCGCCCGGCCGCCACGAGGTCAACCTCACCTACCGGGAACCCGCGATCGCCCGGGGGCTCGCGCTGTCGGCTCTCGCCTGGCTCGGGTTCCTCGGGGTGTTGACGTTCGAGATCGTGAGGAGCCGGCGCGCCCGGGCTCAGGCGACGGAACCGTCGGCGGCGCGATCCGCGGGCGCTCCGACCGTCTCGGACACCGCACCGACGGGCTCTACCGGGGCGTAGCCGGTCACCTACGGCGGGCGGGACGACCGCCTGCGCCCTTGTGCTCCGCGCGATCAGCGCCGGGGCGGAGCGAGCGGATCCCCGTGATCACCCGTCGCCATGGTGACCGCCCCCGCCATCGCCGTCGTCATCGCCATGGTGATCGCCGTCGTCATCGCCCTCGTGATCGCCGTCGTCATCGCCATGGTGATCGCCGTCGTCATCGCCCTCGTGATCGCCGTCGTCATCGCCATGGTGATCGCCGTCGTCATCGCCCTCGTGATCGCCGTCTCATCGCCCTGGTGATCGCCGTCGTCATCGCCCTCGTGATCGCCGTCATCATGGCCCTCGTGATCACCGTCATCTTGGCCCTCGTGATCGCCGTCGCCGCCGCCATGGTGATCGCCGTCGCCATCGCCCTCGTGATCGCCGTCGCCATCGCCACCACCACCACCGCCGCCGCCGCCACTCTCGGTATCGATCCTCCACGCGTACGAAGCGGATCCGGTGTTGCCCGAGGCATCCGTCACGGACACCGAGAACGCGTGTTGCCCCTGGGAGAGGTTCGAGTAGCTCACCGATCCGTTGACCACGGCCGCATTGGGACGGGCGCCACCCCCTCCGCCGCACGGATCGCTCGTCCCGTCCAGCGTGCAGACGAACCCTCGACCCGCTTCGTCGGAAGTGAACGTGAACGTGGCGTTCCTCGAGGCGCTCGGGTTGCTCGGTGCGCCGGTGATCGTGACGACCGGTGGCACCGTGTCCTGCGGCGACCCGACGTCGATGACCCGGCTCTTCGAGTCGCGCTCGCCGTGGGGATCGGACACCGTGAGCGTAACCGTGTAGTCCCCGGGGTGGGTGTACGTGTGCATCGGGCTCAGTCCGCCGGACTGCGACGAACCGTCACCGAAGCTCCAGTGCCGCGAGATCTGGTCGCCGTCCGGGTCGCTCGACGAGTCGGTGAACCGCACGCGCAGCGGCGCCGTGCCGAGCTTCGACGATGCGGAGAAGCCCGCGTGTGGGGGCTGGTTGTGTGGTGGTGGGGGGGGCGCACCGTCGTGCGTGGTCGCGCCGCCCCCGCCCCCCTCGCCGCCGGTGTTGGCGTTCGGCGGGAGCGACCCCTGCTGACCCTCGTCCGAGTTCGTCGGTTCGTTGCTCGGCCCCTGGGGTTCTACCCCGGTGTCTTCGGGACATCCCCGGACGCTATCGAACTCGCACCAGTTGAACCTGAGCCAGTCACTGTCGAGCAGCTCCTGGGAGATCTCCTCGATCTGTCCGATAGCGCCGTCGGGACCAACGACCACCATGTAGCCGGCGGGAACGGCGACGGAGCCGGTGGCGCCGGTCGCCTTGACGATGCCGTCCACGACCGCGATCGTCGTCGATCCCCCATCCACCATCAGCGCGTACTCGGTGGCCTGCACCGATGCCGTCAGCGTCGGCGTCTCGATGTCGAATCGGCTCTCAGGATCGGTGAGCTCCGCCACCCGGTTGTAGGAGTTGCCGTCGGTCTGGCTTGCCTCGATCACCTTCGAGCCTGCAGCGTTGTCCAGCGTCTCAAGCACGACCAGCGTGAGCGTCGTGTCGTAGTCGAGACGCGTCTCGCTCCCGTCGAAGTACTCGATCGACGCCCGTCCGTCCGGGCCGGTGCGAACGGTGTCACCCTCGTGGAGCGACGCGCCGTCCTCACCGCCCACGAACGCACCGCTGCCATGCTGCACCGCGACCTGTCCACCGAAGAGTCTGAGCGTCGCGATCTGTTTGGCGGAAGCGGTTCCACCGGAGAAGATCAGGATGGTCCCGACCAACAGCAACGCGAGAGTGAAGACCGCGGTGACCGAGACCTCGAGACCGCGCTTCGTCGTTTCGGACAACGTTCGGGCCCTCCCGGGGATCGGTCCGATTCTCGTTCGTTCGTACCCCCACGGCAAGCCAGTCGGACGTGATCTGGAGACACGGGCGGCACGACCGAGACCAAGGACCTAGTGCGAAGGTCCGTAGGGATACGCTCCTCCCCTACGATGCGCCTCCGTGGCCCGTCCGGCGTCGGAGCTCGGCCTCGATCAGTGCCTCCAGGTCACCGCCCAGGACCCGGTCGACGTCGCCGAGCTCGAGGTTCGTCCGGTGGTCCTTGACGAGCCGGTACGGCGCGAGGACGTACGAGCGGATCTGCGAGCCGAAGTCGATCCCCTTGCGCTCCCCGCGCAGGTCCTCGAGCTTGGTCTGCTGCTCCTCGCGCATCCGTTCGGCGAGCCGGGCCTTCAGGATCCGCATCGCCACGGCGCGGTTCTGCAGCTGCGAGCGCTCGTTCTGGCACGCCGCCGTGATCCCGCTCGGCAGGTGGGTGATCCTGACGGCGGAGTCCGTGGTGTTGACCGACTGGCCACCCGGGCCCGTCGAGCGATACACGTCGATCCGCAGGTCCTTCGGGTCGATCTCGATGTCCTCGTCGCCCGTCTCCTCGAGCATCGGGATGACGTCGAGGTTGGCGAACGAGGTATGCCGTCGCTTCTGCGCGTCGAACGGCGAGATCCGCACGAGCCGGTGCACCCCGCGCTCCGCCGACAGGAGCCCGTACGCATACGGGCCGTGGATGATGAACGTCGCGCTCTTGATCCCGGCCTCGTCACCGAGGAGCGTCTCGTCGACCTCGACCTCGAGCCCCTCGCGTTCGGCCCACCGCAGGTACATCCGCAGCAGCATCTCGGCCCAGTCCTGCGATTCGGTGCCGCCGGCGCCGGCGTGCAGCGTGGCGACCGCGTCGTGGTCGTCGTACTCGCCACCGAGGAGCGTCGCGAGCTCGAGCTTCTCGACGTCGCGCTCGAGGTCGCGCACCGCGCGCGCCAGATCGGCCGTCATCTGGGGGTCGGCTTCGTTCGCGAGGAGCTCATCCATCGTCAGCGCATCCTCGAGCCGCCGAACGAGACCGTCGTATCGCTCGAGCTCCGCCCGCAGGCGCGCGAGGCTCGTCGTCAGCTGCTGACCGCGGGCGGGGTCGTCCCAGAGCGAGGGGTCGGACGCCTCCTGCTCGAGTTCGGTCGCGCGTGCGCGCTTGCCTTCGACGTCAAAGGAACTCCTTCGCGGCGTCGATCCGCTTCGTGAGGTCCTCGAGCCGTTCGGTGTGATCGCTCATGGTGCGGTCATGGTACCGGCCCTTGCGCGCGCCTACTCGGAACCGGGCGCGAGAGCGATCCGATCCAACGCCGGGCGACCACCGAACTGATCGAAGGAATATGCGACGACGCGCTCAGACACAACCTGTACGTAGTTGCCGACCATGTACGGGACCCACGGAACCACCTCGGCCATGAGGTACTGATCGAGCTCAGCCCAGCACTCGGTCTGAGATGGCCCCATACGCCTCGCGCAGGCGTCCAGTCGGTCCTCGACGCTGGGAACGGATGTCACCGCGTAGCCCCATTCCCTGAGCTGACCGGCCGTCGCGCTTAGCAACGAATGGTTCAGCGATTCGAGGCTCGCGACACTGAATAGCGGCAGGAACCAGGCCGAGCCATTCGCGAAGTCCTTCCCCCAGGCGGCGCCGATGCCGATCGGGACAATTTCAGACCGATCGTAGAACCTCGAGAAGTTGCTTGGTTCCAGATCGAGCTCGATCCCGAGATCGGCGAGGTCCCCGCGGATCGCTCGCGCCTGGTCGGGAATAGCCCCCCGGGGCAAGACGACCGCCAGGACGCCCCGGCAGAGCGGGACGTCACACTGGCCGTCTCCGTCGCGATCGTATGCGGACAAACCCATCTCCCGCCGGGCCTCCGCCAGGTCGTGGGGGTAGGGGTCGAACCCGGGCAGGAGGTCCCCCTCGACGGCATCGGTTCCGATGTGCGTCGCGATCTCGACGGACGACACCCCGTACGGACCGTACGGTGGTCGAGACATCAGTTCGATGAGCGGGGCCTTGTCGATCGCGAGGTTGACGGCCCTGCGGACGTGGATGTCGTCGAAGGGCGGTGCGGCGAGGTTCATCGAGACGTAGAACTCAAAATCCCCCGAGTCGACGAACAGGCGCTCTTCGAGCTCCGGATCCTGACGATAGCGCGCCACCTGGTCCGGAAAGGAGGAATCCGGTCCGAACACGAGATCCAGTTCTCCGTTGTCTACGTCTTGCGCCATCCCCTCCTCGTCACCCCCGATGATGAACTCCATGCGCTCGACGTAGGCGGGTCGCAGCCCGTCCGACGACGGTTCCCAGGAAGGATTGGGCACCAGCGTGAGCGAGCCTGGAGCGATGAGAGACCCGTCCTCGAGGTCGGGTGGCACGAACCCGGACAGCGGCGCTTGCTCCGCCGGCGGCAACGAGAAGTCCAGGCGTTCGGACCCCTCGACCATGTACGGGCCCGATGCAACCACGAACCTCTCGTAATCCTCGTCGTGACCATCAGCGGCTCCCTCGGGGATCGGAGCGGCCGCAGGCAGAGCGAGACGGTGAGCAAGATCGCTTGCCGGTTCCTGGAGCTCGACGACCAGCGTGTGGGCATCCGGTGTCTCGAGACCGACGATCGAGTCCGCGTCTCCATTTGCATAGTCGTCGAACCCGACGATCACCGGGTAATGGTAGGCATACGCGTTCTGGCCCACGCGGGCCTCTCGCTCGAGAGCCCGCACGAAATCGGCCGCGACGATCTCCGTCTCCTCGAACGGCGGGGCGTATCGAAGCCCCGTACGGAGGCGGAAGGTCCAGCGCAGACCGTCGCTTGACACCTCGGGGATCCCCGCCGCCAGGTCCGGGAGAAGCTCGGCACCGCCATCGTCCGTGGGCTTGCCGTTGTACGAGTACAGGGTTCGGAACAGGCAGCACCGGGTGAGCGCGAGGGAGAAGACCGCCCGCTGCGGGTCAAGCTCAACCCGTGGGAAGTACCCGGTCGGAACCGCGAGTCGAAGCGTCCCGCCTCGAGGGTGCTCATCGGCGGGCGGTGGGCTGCCGCTCCGATCCTCTCCCGTACATGCGGCAGCGAGAAGAAGGACGGTCACCACTCCGACGAGAGGAGCTCGCCTCGCGATCGATGGACTCATGGCGGAGGCTGCTCAGAGCCCGGAGCCAGGGCGATCCGGTCCAGCGCGGGCAGGCTCGTGAACTGGTCGAACGAGTATGCGATGACCCTTTCGGAGACCACCTGCGAATGCGCTACGAATATCAATGGCACCCACGGCACGATCCCGGTCATGAGGAGCTGGTCGAACTCGGCCCAGCACTCGGTCGAGGCGACACCCGTTCGCCTCATGCACGCCTGGAAGCGATCGTCTACGTTCGGGACGGTCGTCCGCGGGTATCCCCAGTCTTTGAGCCGGGCCGGGCTGGCCCCGACAAGCGACGTGTTGCAGCAACCCTCGTTGACGGCCGCACTGTCGAACAGACCGGGGAACCACCCCCCGCCAGCGGGGAAATCCGAGGCCCATCCGGCCCCGATCCCGATCGGGATCCGCTGGGCCGCGTCGTAGAGGCGTGGGAAGAACAACTCGAGCTCCAGACCTTCGAGCACCAACTCGATCCCCAACTCACCGAGGGCGTCGCGGATCGCCCGCGCCTGTTCCGGGAGGATCCCGGTCGTGTTCACGAGCGCCGTCACCTCGCGGCACGCGGGAGCATCGCATCGGCCGTTCCCGTCGCGATCGTATGCGGATGATCGCATCTCGGCCCGGGCCCGCGATGGGTCGTAGGGGTAGGGATCGAACGTCCCGAGCACGCTCCGCTCGAGCCCGTCCGCAGCGATGTGCGTGGCGACCTCGCCGTCGATGAACTCGAACTCCCCCTGGGTGTCGGCCGGTCGATCCGCGAGGCGGTTCAGCATCCCGACGTACGCCTCCTTGTCGATCGCGAACGAGACGGCTCGGCGGACGTGTACGTCGTCGAAGGGTGGGACGGCGAGGTTGAGCGAAACGAAGCTGAGGCCGTCCGTCGCGTGGACGAACACGCGCTCGGTCAGCTCGGGATCCTCGCGATACCGCGCGACCTGCTCGGCGGGCGATGAGCTGGCAAGGACGAGATCGATCTCGCCGGCATCGACGCGGGTCGCGAGCTCCACCTGGTCCCCACCCAGCGTGAACTCGATCCGATCCGGGAAGGCCGGCCGCAGCTCGTCCGACGAGGACTTCCATTCGGAATTGCGCACCAGGGTGAGCGAGCCCGCCGATAGGAGTACGACAGACCCATCCTTCTTCTTGCGAATACTGGGGGGTACGAACCCGGTCAGCGGCTCCTGCTCCGCAGGTGGCAGCGAGAAGTCGAGCTGGTCTGACCCCTCGACCATGTACGGTCCGGACGCGACGAGGAACCTCCCGTAGTCCTCATCGTGGCCGTCCGCGGCTCCCTCCGGGATCGGTGCCGTCGCGGCAAGGGAGAACCGATACGCGAGGTCGCTCGTCACCTGATCGAGGCGGACGACGAGCGTGTGGTCGTCCTGCGCCTCGAGCCCGGCGATCGAATCGGCATCCCCGGCCGCGTAGTCGTCGAATCCGTGGATGGCCGAGTAGTAGAAGGCGTAGCCGCCCTCCGCCCCGACGCGAGCCGTCCGCTCGAGGGCTCGAACCAAGTCGAGCGCGACGATCCGGTTGTCTTCGAACGGAGGCGCGAAACGGAGGCCCTGCCGGAGATGGAAGACCCACGTAAGGCCGTCTGCTGAAACCTCCGGCAGTCCCGAGGCGAGGTCTGGACGGAGCTCCGCTCCCCCTCCCTCGATAGGCTTGCCGTTGTATGAGTAGAGCGTCCGGAGCAGGCAACATCTGTACAACTGCCACCCGATGATCCCGTAGTCGCGTTGAGGATCGAAGTGAACGACGCTCGGGGTCCACCAATCGGACACCGCGACGCGAAGCGTTCCCCCATGCAGCGACGTCGTCCCGGTGCCGGTCGATCGCTCGGTGGAATCACCCTCCGACGTGCATGAGCTTGCGACGAGCAACACGGCGACCGTCAGAACGGCGGTCGCCCGTCTCGGTCGGCACGTCGTGGAGATCTCAGGCCACCTGCGCACGAACCGCCACCCACACGTCGCCGTTCTCGTCCACGACCATGCCGCCCGTGATGCCACCGAGCGATAGGCGATCAACCGTGTCCGTTTCCGGATCGATCCGGGCGACCGCGGTCTCCAGATCGCTCCCGATCCACACCACGCTCGGACCAATCACGATCGCTGTCGGTCCATCGAGGATCCCGTCCGCCTGCTGGAAGGTTTGGAGGGCCCTGCCAGCCGCGTCGAAGTGATGTACGCGGTCGTTCGCCTCGCTCGTCACCCACACGCCGCTGTCATCGGCCGCGACGGCCGTCGGCGACTCGACATCGATCCGGCGGGCTACCTCGTTCGTCTCGGGGTCGATGCGAAGGACGGCGCCTCCGAGCTCGTTCACGACCCAGATGCCTTCCGCGGAGTCTGTCCCAACCGCGAGGAACCGAGGAACCGCGCTCTCGGGCGCGCCTTCATCGACGGGGATCTCTAGGGGATCGGCGGCCGGGTCCTCCGGGTCGTACCTGAGCACGAGGTCGCGATCGGCATCGGCCAACCAGATGAAACCGAACCCGACGACGATCGCCTTCGCGGTTCCCGATGGGAACGCGACCTCGACGGATCCCGTGGTGGGGTCGACCGTCACGACCTGCGTGCCGCCGGGACCGCCGAACCCGTTCGTGATCCAGACGGCGCCCTCGCCGGCCGCTACACCGGTTGGGATGCCGAGCGTGGACTCCGCAGGCGACACCTCACCGGTCTCCGGATCGATCCGGTTCACGGTCGAGTTCCCCTGGTTGATCACCCAGAGGTCCCCGTCCTCGCCGACCGCGATGCCGGTGGGATCCTCACCGACCGGTACCGCCTGATCGAAGGCGTTCGTGGTCGAGTCGATCATGGCGACCGAGTCCGGGGCAGGCGCAGCCACGTCGGCTCCGCCCCCCCGAGTGAGGAGGAAGACCCCCGCCGCGGCCAGTAGGACCACGCCAACAACCGCCGCCGCGACCAGCGTTCTCCAACGCCCGCCCTTCCGCTTCCGCCTCGCACGTAGCGGGGCCATCCGGCCGGGCTCGAGCCCGATCGCCGATCGGAACCCGGCAGCAACGTCACCCGCGGCCGCAGTGCGCTCGGCAGGATCCTTCGCCATCGCGAGCGCCAGGACGTCGTCGACCTCGGGCGGCAGGTCGGGTCGCTCCTCGGTCAGCGTCGGCGGCGGGGTCTCGACGTGCGCCCACAAGCACGCCCACCTCGATGTCGCGCGGGTAGGGCGCATGCCCGGTCAGGCATTCGAAGAGCAGACACCCGAGCGAGTACACGTCGGCGCGCTGGTCGACGGGGTCGCCCTTGATCTGCTCCGGCGCGACGTAGTCGATCGTTCCGATGAGCTGGCCCGTCTCCGTGAGCCCACTCACCGACACCGCCCGCTTCGTCAGGCCGAAGTCCGACACGTACGCGTGATCGTCGGGGGTGAGCAGGACGTTCGCCGGCTTCACGTCGCGATGGACGAGCCCTCGGGCATGGGCGGCATCGAGCGCGCTCGCGATCTGATCGACGATCGCCGACACACGCAGCGGGTCGAGCGGGCCGTTGTCGCGGATCGTCTGCTTGAGGTCGGAGCCCTCGACGTAGCGCATCGCGATGTACAGGACGCCGTCGGCCTCGTCCGCGTCGTAGATCGGAACGATGTTCGGATGGTCGAGCGAGGCGGCGAGTTTGGATTCGCGCAGGAACCGGTCGTGGAACCGCTCGCTCCCCGCGAGCTCAGGCGCGAGGACTTTCAGCGCCACCTTGCGTTCCAGCCGAGCGTGCTCGGCGAGGTAGACCACGCTCATGCCACCTCGCCCGATCACTCCTTCGATCCGATAGCCGGCGAGCTCCGTTCCAACCCTCGTGTCCTCGGCCATCGCGGTTGGTTCTAGCACTCCGGTGCCCGCCCGGATAGGCGCCTCCCAGACAAGGCGCACCCTGAAGCGGACTATCCTTCGTGCGTGGCGGATCTCGAACCAGGCACGCGTCTCGGCGTCTATCGCCTCGAGGAGCGGCTCGGGGAAGGCGGGATGGGTGTCGTCTTCCGCGCGATCCGGGAGCCCGAGGGCGACGAGGTCGCCCTGAAGGTGCTGCGGTCGGAGCTCTCGGCCGACGAGACGTTCCGACGGCGGTTCGTCCACGAGGCTCGCGCGGCGGGCGAGGTCCGGCACAAGCACCTCGTCCCGATCACGGATGCCGGCGAGGCGGAGGGCCGCCCGTACCTCGCGGTCGCGTTCGTCCGGGGCCAGACGCTGGAGGATCGCCTCGCGAGCGACGGCACGCTCCCGATCCAGGACATGGTCCGGGTCGTCGCCCACGTGGCCTCGGGGCTCGACGCGCTCCACGCCGGGGGCATCGTGCATCGCGACGTCAAACCGTCGAACGTGATCATCGACGAGACGGGGTCCGCCAACCTGACCGATTTCGGGCTCGCGAAGGGCCGCGCGTACACGGTGCTGACCAAGCCGGGCATGGTGATGGGGACCCTCGACTACCTCGCACCCGAGATGCTCCGGGGGGCCGAGGCGACGGCCGCCTCCGACATCTACGCGCTCGGGTGCCTGACCTACGAGTGCACGGCGGGCCGCGCCCCGTTCGCCGACAAGTCGATGTTCGACCTCGCGAGCGCGCACCTGGACGTCGATCCGCCGGACCCCTGCGCGGACCGCGCGGACGCGCCCGAGGGTCTGTCGTGGGCCATCCTGCAGGCGCTGGCTAAGGACCCAACGAAGCGACCGCCCACCGCGACGGCCTACGCGCACCTGATCTCGTTCGCCGCGGGGACGCCGGGACCCGTCACCGTCGTATGCCGGCGCCTCCCCCTCCTTCGCCCTCGGCCCCTCCGCCTCCCTAGGACCCGGCCGTCGCCGGTCCCGATGCCGGCGGGAGCGGCAACTCACCGCTCGAGCGCTTCCGCAGCCTCGACAGCTGCTGCTCCAACCGATTCGCGTCCGATCCTCGTCGCCCACCCGCTCGGCCAGCTTGCGAGCGCGCGTCCACAGTTGCTCGGCGCGTCCGAGCGCCTCGACCGACATCGCGTGCTCGGCCGCTCGGTCGAGGTAGGACAGGCCCTTCTCGGTGTCGTCGCTCCGGTAGAAGTAGAAGGCCAGCTGCTCCAGGCGCTCGCCCGCCTGATCGCCCAGGTGCGCCTCCATCGCGTGGCCGACACGCCCGTAGAGCTCGCGTTGCGAGGTCGGGGTGAGCGTGGACAGGGCCGCCTCCTGCAGCAGGCCGTGACGGAACGTGCACTCGAGTTCGGGGAAGCGCCGGACCTCGCGGACGATCTCGGCACGCAGGAGCGAGGCGATGTCGCCCTCCGCATCGGCGCTCCCCGCCACCGCCGCGGCGACCGCGACCGGGAAGTCCCGACCGACGACGGCCGCCACCTGGGCCAGCCGGCGTGCGCCGGGTTCGAGCCGGTCGATCCGCGCGACCAGCAACGCCTCGAGCGCGGGCGGGAGCTCCGCCGCGGTCCTCGGCGTGATGGTCCACGTCCTGCGCCGGTCGCCACCGGACTCGAGCAGGGCGCGGAGCAGCTCCTCGAGGTAGAGGGGATTGCCCTCGGCCTTGGCGACGACCTCGTCCTTGACCGGCTCGCCGACCAGGCCGGCGGGCACCAGCTCGTCGATCAGGGCGCGGGCGGCCTCCGGCGCGAGCGGCGGGAGCGGGAGCTCCTCGACCCGGTGCGCGAACCGCGTCTGCGCGGCCAGTCGGAACGCCCACCCCTCCGAGCCCGGGTCAGGTCGAAGTGCGACGGCCAGCATCACGGCCGACCGGTCGGTGAGCGCGAGCAGCCGCTCCGCGAGGTCGCGGGTCGTCCGATCCGCCCAGTGGAGGTCGTCGATGGCCAGGACCAACGGTCGTGTCGAGGCGAGCGCCTCCGCCCATAGCACGAACGACTCCTGCATCCATTCGGAGAGCTCGTCGGCCGAGAACGCGAGCAGCTCCCGCTCGACGTCGGGCTCGAGGCGGATCGAGAGCAACAGCCCGAGGTACGGCAACGCCTGCTCCTGCATCGTCCCGAGCAGGGCGCCCGCGCGTGCGCGGAGCTTCGTCCGAACCGCGAGCTCGGCGTCCGTTTCCTCGACCCCGAGCCACGTGCGGAGCAGCTCAACGAACGGGCCGTAGGGCGATCCTGCGCCGTAGGAGACGCACCGCCCCTCGAGCCAGGTGATGTCATCGCCCGCGAGCGAGAGGAGCTCGGCCAACATCCGCGTCTTCCCGAGCCCCGCGTCCCCGACCAGGAGCAACACCTGTCCGCGACCCGAACGCAGGTCGGCGATCGCCGTCTGCAGCCGCGCGAGCTCCGCCTCACGACCGACCAGCGGTGTCCGAGAGGGTGGTTCGGTGACCGGGCGAGGGCCGACGAGGCGGGCGACGACGACCGGTTCGGTCCTGCCTTTCACCGGGATCTCCCCCATCGGTTCGAGCACGAACCGCTCGACCAAGCGCGAGGCCGTCCCCGGGCCGATGGCGATCGATCCTGGTTCGGCCGCGCTCTGGAGCCGCGCGGCGACGTTCGTGGTGTCCCCGAGCGCGACGGTCTGCGAATCCTCCCCGCCGACGAGGCCGACGGCCGCCGGTCCGCTGTTCAACCCCACCCGGACGTTGAAGCTCTCGATCCCCCACGCCGCCTCGACCTCGCCGGCGTAGCCGGCGGCGACGCCGATGATCCGCAGCGCCGCGCGTGCCGCACGCTCGGGATCGTCCTCGTGTGCCGCGGGGACGCCGAAGTACGCGCAGATCCCGTCGCCCATGAACGCCTGGATCACACCCCCGAACTCCTCGACCGCGCGGCTCATCCGGGTCACGCACTCACCCACCAGGGCCTTCACCTCGTCGGGACCGAGGCGCTCGCCCAGGCCCGTCGAGCCGACGATGTCGGCGAACAGGGCCGTGATCGGCCGCATCTCGTCCTGTCGCATCTCGTCTGGCCGTCGCGGTTCGTCGCCCACCGGCGCCTCCTCGCGCCGCAGCCTAGCCCGCCGGAGCCCGGGGTGAGCGAGGTCACCTCGGGCTGGTGCCCGAGAGCACCGACCTCGCGCGGGCATCGGCCTAGGTTCGGGGCATCCGAACGGACAGGGCGAGACGAAGGAGGGGGCCATGAGTACGAGGGTCGGAACGCTCCAAGGGACACGGCCCGGACGGTCCATCTGGCCGGCGGCGGTCGTCGCGTCGCTCGTCATGCTGACGATCGCGGTCGCTGCCGTTTCGCTGGGTCGAGACCGACCGCAGCCGACCCCGAACACCGTGGTCGGCGGGGTCGAGCAGACGATAGTCGGCGGCACCGCGGCCAACACGCCGAGCGAGCTCCGCGGTGCGACGGCCGAGGCAGGCGGCGGCGTTCGCCTCACTCCTCACGTTCCGAGGCGGGCGGCGGACGCGACCGGATCGTCCGAGGCCGGGACGGTCGGGAACACACCGAGCGAGCTCTCCGGCGGACTCACCGCGATCGGCGAGGCGCGCGCACGGAACCAGCGGATCTGACCGGATCGAACCGCCAACGCCCCGGCCCCGGCGGCCGGGGCGTTCGCGCGTCGATGTGCCGCACGTCACAACCGCCCGGTGCCGGGTGCCACCGAACGCGGAGGCACCCGGGTCTAGCGTTCGCCGAAGCACCGAACGGCAGACAGGAGGAGCCGATGGCCACCCGCAGCATGAGTCTCCCGATCGAGCGGACGTACCTCGCGAAGGCGCGGCTGGCCGTGACGGCGATCGTGCTGGTGGCCGCCGTGATCGTGACGATGGCCGTCGCCCTCGGCCGCGCAACCCCGGCCGGCGGCACCGGTCTGGGTCCGGTCTCGGACTACGGGCCGGTCACGGTCCAGAACGAGCAAATGGTCGTGAACGGGAGCGTCTGCGGACAGTGCCGGTGAGGTAACCCCCCTCTCCAGGCGCGAAGGAGGCCGGCCCCCAGGGCCGGCCTCCTTCCATGTCCGGTCCTAGGCCACCGCGCCGTGGCACTTCTTGTACTTCTTGCCGCTCCCGCACGGGCAGGGCGCGTTGCGCGGCACCTTCCCGCTCTTGGCCTGCGAGCCGCCCCCGCCCGCACCGCCCTCACCCTCATCCCCGTGCGTGGTCTGCACCCGCTGCGGTCGGGGCCGACCCGGCTCGTCCTGACGAACGAGCTCGACTCGGTAGATGTACCGGACGAAGTCGTCCTGGATCGAGTCCGTGAGCTCCTCGAACATCAGGTAGGCCTCGCGCCGGTACTCGGTGAGCGGGTCCTTCTGCGCGTACGCGCGGAGGTGGATCCCCTCCTGGAGGTAGTCCATCTCGTACAGGTGCTCGCGCCACTTGGTGTCCGTGATGTTGAGCAGGACGAGCCGCTCCAGCTCGCGCATCGTCTGGGAGCCGAGCGCCTGCTCCTTCTCCTCGTAGCGCTCGAGGGCATCTTCGACCGCGCGTTCCTCGAGCTCGGCCGAGCTGATCATCTCGTCGAGCTCATCGCGCGAGATCGTCGTCGGGAAGACCTCGGTGATCCCGGTCAGCACGAGCTCGAGGTCCCACTCCTCGTTGAAGACCTCCTCCGGTGCCAGACGCTGGACCGTCCGGCGTACGACGTCCTCGACCATCCGGATGGCCTGATCCTTGAAGTCCTCGCCCGACAGGAGCTTCTGCCGCTCCTCGTAGATCACCTGACGCTGGGTGTTCATGACGTCGTCGTACTTCAGGACGTTCTTCCGGCGCTCGAAGTTCAGCTCCTCGATCTGTCGCTGTGCGCCCTCGACCGCCTTCGTGACCATCTTCGCCGTGATCGCCTCGTCCTCCGGCCACTTCAACCGCTCCATGATCGAGCCGATCCGATCGGAGGCGAACATGCGCATCAGGTCGTCCTCGAGCGATAGGTAGAACAGCGACGCGCCCGGATCGCCCTGCCGGCCGGAACGACCTCGCAGCTGGTTGTCGATCCGTCGCGACTCGTGACGCTCGGTGCCGAGGACGTAGAGCCCGCCGACCGAGACGACCTCCTCGTGCTCCGCGTCGGTCTGCTGCTTGAGCTTGCGGAAGATCGGGTCGTACTCGCCCTCGTACTCGACGCGCTCCTCCGGCTCCATCTCGAAGAGGAGATACCGGTCGTTGTCCCACTCCCGGGCCGCCATCTCCTGGCGGGCGAGGTACTCGGGGTTGCCCCCCAGCAGGATGTCGACGCCTCGGCCGGCCATGTTCGTCGCGACCGTGACCGCCCCGAGGCGACCCGCCTGCGCGACGATCATCGCTTCCTTCTCGTGGTTCTTCGCGTTCAGGACGTGGTGCTCGACGCCGCGGCGGTTCAGGAGCGTCGACAGCTTCTCGGACTTCTCGATCGAGACGGTGCCGACGAGGATCGGCTGGCCTTGCTCGTGACGCTCGACGATGTCCTCGACGACCGCGTTCCACTTCGCGTCCTCGGTCTTGTAGATCAGGTCCTGCATGTCGGCCCGGATCATCTCCCGGTTCGTGGGGACCTCGGCCACGTCGAGGTTGTAGACCGACTGGAACTCGGCGAGCTGCGTCTTCGCCGTACCGGTCATCCCGGCGAGCTTCTCGTACATCTTGAAGTAGTTCTGGATCGTGATCGTCGCGAGGGTCTGGTTCTCCTCCTTGATCCGAACGCCCTCCTTGGCCTCGATCGCCTGATGCAGGCCTTCGGAGTACCTCCGGCCCTCGAGCACCCGACCCGTGAACTCGTCGACGATCTTCACCTCGCCACCCGTCACGATGTACTCGACGTCTCGGTGGTAGTGCTCCTTGGCTCGCAGCGCGTTCTGGAGGTGATGCACGAGCGGCGTGTGGACGTGCTCGTAGAGGTTGTCGAGTCCGAGCGACTCCTCCACCTTCGCGACGCCCGCCTCGGTGACGGCGATCGTCTTCTTCGCCTCGTCGACCTCGTAGTCGTCGTCGCGCTGCAGGCGGGGTGCGAGCCGTGCGAACGTCTGGTACCACTTCGCGCTGTCGGCCACCATGCCGCTGATGATCAGCGGGGTCCGAGCCTCGTCGATCAGGATCGAGTCGACCTCGTCCACGATCGCGTAGGCGTGGGTGCGCTGCACCATGTCCTCGGGACGCATCGCCATGTTGTCGCGGAGGTAGTCGAACCCGAACTCGTTGTTCGTCCCGTAGGTGATGTCGGCCGCGTAGGCGGGGCGCCGCTCGGACGGAGTCATCTGCGCCTGGATCAACCCGACCGAGACGCCGAGCGCCCGGTAGATCGGCCCCATCCATTCCGAGTCGCGCTTGGCCAGGTAGTCGTTGACGGTCACGACGTGCACGCCGTCCGCGAGCGCGTTCAGGTAGGCGGCCATCGTGGAGGTGAGGGTCTTGCCCTCACCGGTCTTCATCTCGGCGATGTTGCCCTGATGCAGGGCGATCGCGCCCATCACCTGCACGTCGAAGTGCCGCTGCCCGATCGTGCGTCGCGCGGCCTCACGGACGCAGGCGAAGGCCTCGGGCAGGATGTCGTCCGGGGTCTCCCCAGCGTCGAGACGCTCGCGGAACCCGGCGCTCATGCCGGCGAGCTCGGCGTCGCTCAGGTCCTCGACCTCGGGTTCGAACGTGTTCACGAGCCCGGCGACCTGTCCGAGCTGCTTCTTCTTCCGGCCTTCGCCGAACTGGCCGAGCTTCTCGATGACCATGCTGCGCCTCGCGTGGGAAGGGTTGGGGCCTCCATGGTACCGGAGGTCCCGAACGTCACCGAGGCTCCGGCCGAGCCGGCCTCTGCGCGGTGCGACGAGGGCCGAGCTCAGGCTGACGACCAGGTCGCTGAAGCCGTGGGCGGCCCGACGCTCAGTTGATCTCGATCATCTTCTCCCGCACCGCGTAGACCACCGCCTCCATGCGCGAGTGAAGGTGCAGCTTCTCGAGGATGTTGCGGATGTGGTTCTTCACCGTGTTCTCGGAGATGAACAGCTTGGCCGCGATGTCACGGTTGTTGAGGCCCTGGGCGACGAGCCGCAGGACCTCCATCTCGCGGTCCGTGAGCTTGGGCGCCGGCATCTGGGGCTTCTCGTCGGACGCCCTGCTCATCGCGGCGAACTCGGTCAGGAGCTTGCTCGCCATCGAGGGGCTGATCCTCGACTGTCCCGCCCAGACCGAACGGATCGCGTCGGCGACCTCCTCGATCCGGATCTCCTTCAGCAGGTACCCGGAGGCTCCCGCCTTGATGGCCTCGTACAGGTCGGCCTCGTCGTCGCTGATCGTGAGCATCAGGATCTTGACGTGCGGGAGCGAATCCTTGATCTCGCCGGCGGCCTCGATGCCCGACTTCTTCGGCATCCGGACGTCCATCAAGATCACGTCGGGCATGAGCTCCTGCGCGCGGACCACGACCTCGGCCCCGTCCGAGGCCTCGCCGACGAGCTCGAGATCGGGCTCATCGTCGAGCACCATCTTCAGCCCGCGGCGGAACAGCGCATGATCGTCGCACACCAGCACCCGGAGCCTCTCCGAGTTCGTGTCGGCCTCGTCGGTCACTCCGCGCTCCTCGCCTCGCGCTCGCCGCTTTCGCCGGGCGTCTGGGCGGATTTTACGCGACCCGCCCCCGCGATCCGTCGATCCCGCCGACGTTCGTGGTGGTCACGGATCTGGCGCTCGAGGCGCTCGGCGACGAGGTCCAGCGCGGATCCCACCTCCTTGGCCTCGGCGTGGGCACGGTACGTCTTGCGGGGGGCGGCCGCGAGCACATCGACCCGGTGGATCCCGCCCTGCCTCGGGTTCTTCTCGACGGTGACCTCGACCTCGAGACGCGTCAGCCTCGGCTCGATGCGCTCGAGCCGGGCGAGCTTGTGCTCGGTGACCTGTCGCAGGCGCTGCGCCACCCGCTCTCCGCGACCCCTGAGGACGAACTCCATCTCACTCCCTTGGCCCACTCCCTTGGCCCACTCCCTTGGCCCACGCACCTTCGCGCGCTTCCCCGGGGCCCGTCTCGCCGCTCGCCACCCACGGGCGAGGAGGCCCGCGTCCGGCTGACCTGGTCTTTGGCCCCACATCCGCCTGCGGGGGTGATCACCGCCCATCGGACGGTTTCGCACCCTCTCTCGGCGAGGTCTCCCCCACCGAGGCAGGACTTACATCTAAACCGCGCCATGCTCACCGACCAAGGGTCGGCTTACGTGGGTCGCTTCGCCCGCGGCTGGCATCGACTGCCGGGGATCCGTTCCCCGGGGCAACCACAGACCCGGACGCGAGCCCGTAGCCGAGTATAGGCGGGGATCGCCGGGCCGAGGACGCGGCACGGGCAGCGGTGAGGAGCCCCACCGCCTCGGCCCCGGCAGCGAGCAGCGACGATGCGCACGCACCGCCGGTGGCGCCGGTCGTGAGCACGTCGTCCACGAGCAGCACCCGGCCGGATGACTCGACGGCCTCGAACATCCCCCGCATCGCCTCGCGACGCGCGGCGGCCCCCCGGCGAGCCTGCGGCCCGGGATCGCCCACGCGACGGATGAGGGGGAAGGCCGGCGCACCGAGCCTGGGCGCGACCGCGCGGGCGAGCGCCTTCGCCTGGTCGTACCCGCGGGCGGCGAGCCGGTCCTTGGAGAGCGGGACCCACGTGACCGCGCTCGGCGCCCAGGTGACGTCGGACCACGCCTCGACCATCGCCTCCGCCAGCGCGTCCGCGACGGCTCGCCACCCTCCGAACTTCAGCCGATGGACCGCCCGGCGGACCGGCCCGTCGAACCCGAACGGCGCCCGGGCGATCTCGATCGGGTCGGGTGGGCAGTCGCGGCAGGTAGCCGTCGGACGAGAAGACGGTGCGCAGCACCGCTCGCACCACGGCGGCGACAGGACGACGAGCTCCGACCGGCACGTGGCGCAGAACGGCCACGGGCCCGACCCGCAACCCGCGCATCGCTTGGGGAACAAGGCATCGAGCAACGGGGCCAGCACGCTCGGACGCTAGCGCGCGGCGCCGACAACGGGTCGAGCGACGCTAGGGCAGCGGGATGTCGACGGAACCCTCCGAGCCGCGACCGCGCCCCTTGAGCTCCACCCGCAGCGCCTCGTCGGTGCGCATGAGTGGATACGCGGTCGCCATGGCCCGCCCCGTCTCCTCGTCGAGCTCGAGGTCGAGCACCTGCAGGCGTCGTCGGTCGGCGAACAGCTTGAGCGCGACCTCGCCGACCGGCTCCACGCGCAGGTGGAGCTTGATCGAGTCGCCCGAGCAGTCCACCTGCTCGACGTGCACGGTCGCGCCCGCGAGCTTCACCTGGCGACCGACCTTCACCTGCCCGCGGCGGACCGTCGCGCGCGGCCACGGCACGGAGAAGCGGCGCCCGCCGTCGTAGGCGGCCGGTGACCCGTCCACCTCCACGTCGCACACGAGCGTGTACCAGCCCGGCTCGAGCTCGGACAGCGGGAGCTCGAACGGGACGAACACGTCCCGGTGCGGAACGACGTCGAGCGTCACCGGCGCGAGCGGGACCGGGTTCGATCCCCCCGCGCCGAGCGCGGCGACGCGCGCACCCACGACCATCACCTGATGCGGGTTCGCGTCCTCCCCGCGGAAGATGAAGGCACCCTTCACGGTCGCGGGGAACCGCTCGAACCGGGCGCGGACCGAGATCGGTTCGCTCACCGGCGACCCTCGCGCACCCGCACCGGGATCAGGTCCCTTGCTCCCACGAGGTGAGGTACTCGCGCTGCTGCGTCGTCAGCTCGTCGATCTCGACGCCCATGGCCTGGAGCTTCAGCCTCGCGACCTCCCCGTCGATCTCGGACGGCACGGGGTACACGCCGGCGTCGAGCGTGCCGCGTCGCTTGACGATCCATTCCACCGACAGAGCCTGGTTCGCGAACGACATGTCCATGACCGCCGCGGGGTGCCCCTCGGCGGCCGCCAGGTTCACGAGGCGACCCTCCCCGAGCAGGTGCAGGCGCCGGCCGTCGCCCATCGTGTACTCGTCGACGAACCCGCGGATCCGGCGCACGCGGCCGCCGGACAGCTCGGCGAGCGCCTCCTTGTCGATCTCGACGTCGAAGTGACCGGCGTTCGCGAGCACGGCGCCGTCCTTCATCACCTCGAGGTGCTCACGGCGGATCACGCTGGTGTCGCCGGTGACCGTCACGAACACGTCGCCGATCCGCGCGGCCTCGCGGAGCGGGAGGACGCGGTAGCCCTCCATCGCCGCCTCGAGCGCGGGCAGCGGGTCGACCTCGGCGACGACGACCTGCGCGCCCATGCCGCGGGCGCGCGAGGCGACGCCCCGGCCGCACATCCCGTAGCCGGCCACGACGAACGTGCGTCCGGCCAGCAGGAGGTTGGTCGACCGCATGATCGCGTCGACGGTCGACTGGCCGGTGCCGAACCGGTTGTCGAACAGGTGCTTGGTGTTCGCGTCGTTCACCGAGACGATCGGGTAGTGCAGGGCGCCGTCCGCGGCCATCGCGCGCAGCCGGATCACGCCGGTCGTCGTCTCCTCGGTCCCCCCGATCACCTCCGAGACCTGCTCGGCCCGCTGACGGTGCAGGAGCGACACGAGGTCCGCGCCGTCGTCCATCGTGATCTGCGGGCGCTGGTCGAGCACCGCCTCGATATGCCGGTAATACGTCTCGTTGTCCTCGCCCTTGATCGCGTAGACGTCGACGCCGCTCTGCTCGCAGAGCGCCGCCGCGACGTCGTCCTGCGTCGACAGGGGGTTGGACGCGCACAGCGACACCTGCGCGCCGCCGGCCTTGAGCGTCTCGACGAGGTTCGCCGTCTCGGTCGTCACGTGCAGGCACGCGGCGATCCGGATGCCGTCGAGGGGTCGTTCCTTCTCGAACCGACCCCGGACCAGGCCGAGCACGCCCATCTCGCCCGCCGCCCAGTCCATCCGCTCGCGACCCTGCTGCGCGAGCGCCAGGTCCTTCACATCGCAATCCATGTCGCCACCTTCTCTCTCTCTGGCCCTCTTCCCTGGCCTCTCTCACGAAACGGTGCCCGTCAGAACCGGTCCACGAGCTCCACGACCACCCGACCGATCGTTCCGGCCGCGGCCTTCGACGCGGCGAGGACCTCTTCGTGCGAGATCTCCACACCCGCCGCGTTCGTGGCGAAGGCGAGCCCGAGCACCCGCATCCCGAGCGCACGAGCCGCAACGGCCTCGGGGACCATCGACATCCCCACCACCGTTGCCCCGAACCGCCGGAGCATCGCGGTCTCGGCCGGCGTCTCGTACGAGGGACCGGGGAGCGCGACGTAGACGCCCTCGCGGACCCGGCCAGTGCGATCGGTGCCTTCGAGCTGCGCCCCCGCCGCGGCGAGCGCGAGATCGGCGAGCTCCGGGTCGTAGACCTGGGAGATGTCGACGAAGGCCGGCGAGCCGTCGGGGAACCGCCATCCGATCAGCGGGTTCACCCCCATGAGGTTGAGGTGATCGCGAAGCACCACCAGCGTTCCCGCGTCGATGTCCGGATCGAGCGCGCCGACCGCGGCGGTGAGCAGCATCGCGCGGGCCCCGAGCTCCGCAGACACCCGCGAGGTGATCGAGGCCATCGCCATGCCGTGTCCCTCGTAGAAGTGGATCCGACCCTGGAAGATCGCCAGGCTGCGCCCTCTCACCGATCCGATCCACAGCCGTCCGGCGTGCCCCACGGCGGTCGGCGGCGGGAACCCCGGCAGGTCCGTGTACGAGATCTCGACCGCCTCGCCGTCCGCGGCGGCGCGCACCGCGTCCACCGCGTCCGACAACCCGGATCCGAGGACCACGCCGACGACCGGCTCGAGCGCCGTCCGCTCGCGGATCGACCCCGCGATCTGCTCCGGGACCCCGTCCCCGGGCGACGGCACCCTCCGGGTCTCGCTCACGCGTCGGCCAGTGCGCGCTTCAGGTTCGCGATCGCCTCGATCGGTGAGGGATCGACACCACGCGCGATCCCGAGGTAGGTCGAGACCAGGTCGCCGAACTGCACGAGGCTGAGCAGCCCGGCGAGCTCCGAGCCTCCGCGGCTCGACACCTCCCGGACGACGGCGCCCGATCCGCGGGCGATCTCCTGCGAGAGGGGGAACCGGGCGGCGACGTCGCCGTGCTCGCGAGGGTGACGGAGCGCGATGAGCGCGAACCCGTCGCCCCGGCCGGCGGACCACCCGACGACCTCGTTGTGATCGAGCTCGGGCATCGCCGAGGCGAACGCCGGCACCTTGGCGTTCTCGTTGAACTGGGACTTCCACCGCATCGCCGCGACCGAGCCGATGCCCTCGGCCCCCCACACGACGGGGACGCGCTCCCCGATCGCGAGCGCGAGCTCCTTCGCCGGGTTCGTCGTCGACGGGACGTCGGGCCCCGCCTCCGCGAGCACGCTGGCCATCTCGGCGAGCGCCTCGCCCAGATCCTCGGCGTGCGTCGGCATGGCCCCCATGGCCTCCAGCGCGCCGAGCGCCCCGAGGCACAGGTACCCGAACGCCGCGCGCGGCATGAAGCCCGGCGGGACCACGACGCGGCCCACGCCGAGCTCCTCGGCCCGTCGGCCGAGCTGGCCGCCGGCCGTGACCGCGATCATCCGGCAGCCCCGGCTCACGGCGTCCTCGAACAGCGCGAGCGTCTCGGCCGTGTCGCCCGAATACGACGAGGCGATCACCAACGTGTGGGGACCGCAGAACGCCGGCAGACGGGGTGCCCGCACGACCGCCACCGGGAACTGGATCCGCGGCGCGGCCAGCGCGGCGACGACGTCGCCCGCGATGGCCGACCCACCCATCCCGCAGACGACGATGGACGTGATCCCTTCCGCGTCGGGGAGTTGCCGCGCCCCGAGCCCGAGCGCGTGACCGTCGCGGCACTGGGCCGCGAGCCCCATGACGGTGTCGAGCATCCCGCCCGGATCGGCGGCGCGCATCGCCGCTCGGTCGTCGAGGACGGTCACCGGCCCTTCTTCTTGGCCGCGGGCTTGCGGGTGGTTCGGCCGGTCGCGGGCTTCTCCGCCTCGTCGATCAGCATCACCGGGATGCCGTCGCGGACCGGATACCGGTAGCCGCACGTCCGGCAGACGAGGACCTCGGGATCCAGTTGGTAGTCCAGATCGCCCCGGTCGTTCGGGCAGACGAGGATCTCGAGCAGCTCGGCGTCGAGTGTCACGTCGGTCCTCCTTCGCGTCGGATCAGCTCCAGGACCTCGGAGGTCTTCTCGTCGAGGAGCTCATCGGTCTTGGCCTCCACGTTCACCCGCAGGAGTGGCTCCGTGTTGCTAGGCCGAACGTTGAACCACCAGTCCTCGAACTCTACCGTCAGCCCATCGGTGCGGTCCTGGCGCCCGTCCGCGTAGGCGGCGGCGAGCTCCTCGATCCTGCCGAGCTGGTCGGTGACGCGCGAGTTGATCTCGCCGGACGCGTGGTAGCGCTTGAACGGCGACAGGACGCGGGACAGGGGCTCGGCCGCGCGCGAGAGCCGCTCGAGGACCACCACCGCGGCGATCAGCCCCGAGTCGGCGCGGTAGTTCTCACGGAAGTAGTAGTGACCCGAATGCTCCCCGCCGAACACGGCACCGGTCTCCGCCATGACCTGTTTGATGAAGGAGTGGCCGACCCGCGTTCGGACCGGTCGGCCGCCGTGCTCCCGGATCACCTCCGGAACGCTCCACGAGCAGATCAGGTTGTAGACGACCGGCGCGCCGGGATCTCGTTCGAGCATCGCCGCGGCAACCAGCGCGGTCACCTCCGAGCCGCTGACCCCCTCGGCGCGCTCGTCGACCAGGAACACGCGGTCGGCATCACCGTCGAACGCGAGCCCGACGTCGGCGCCTCGCGCGAGCACCTCGCGTCGCAGGTCCCGCTGGTTCGCGGGATCCATCGGGTCCGCGGGATGGTTCGGGAACGTCCCGTCCAGCTCCGGGTACAGGTGCACGAGCGTCATCGGCAGGCGCTCGAACACCGGGGGGAGCACCAGCCCTCCCATCCCGTTCGCGGTATCGGCGACGACGGTCAGCGGCCGCATCGCCGAGACGTCGACGAAGGAGAGCACGTGCTCGACGTACGCATCGAGCATCTCCTCGTGCTTCACGGTGCCCGCCGCCGTGGAGGATCGGGCCTGGTGGCCCTCGGCGAGTTCGCGGATCTCGGCCAGGCCGGTGTCCTGCCCGACCGGGCGAGCCCCCGGCAGGCAGAACTTCATCCCGTTGTACTCGGGCGGGTTGTGGCTCGCCGTCAGCATCACGCCGGCCACCGCCCGAGCGCCGGAGGTGAAGTACAGCAGGTCCGTCGAGGCGAGCCCGATGTCCAGCACGTCGACGCCCCGGGAGGCGATGCCCTCGCTCAGCGCCGCGGCGAGGGACGGGGAGGAGAGGCGGCAGTCCCGGCCGATGGCCACCGCATCGACCCCGGACCACTCGGCGAAGGCCGCCCCGATCGACCGAGCGATGTCCTCGTCGAGCTCGTCGGGGACGACGCCGCGAACGTCGTACGCCTTGACGATGCGTCCGAGATCCCGATGCGGCGGCACGATCACCGCATCGTACTGAACCCCGTCTTCGTCAGGACTTCTGCTGCAGCACCGAACCGATCACCGACCGGAGGGGAACGCTCTCCCCGTCCCGGTACCACCACTTCGCCTCACACATGTGGCAGGTGGTGAAGGACAGGTCGTTGGCGCTCACGCTCATCGAGATCGTGATCAGCTCGCCCTGGTGGCATACGGGACAGGTGCCGTCGCGGCGCTCTTCCATGCCCCAATCTTCGACCGCGAGGCGGCTCCGGGCACATAGCACGGTGCGCTCAGATCTGGGTGGCTGTCCGGGCCCCGCGCCCATCCTCCGGACGGAGGGCGCGGCCGGCCGTCCGGGGGATGCTCAGCGGCGGAGCGACCGGTGGCCGGGACGCTGGAGCGGCGCTCGTCAGGCTGAGATCGGCTCTCGCACCGAGCGCCCGGCGATCGCCCAGCCGAGCGGCGGCGTGAGCCGGTCCGCGTGGTCCGAGCAGAGCTCGACGAGCCGTGGATCGGGCTCGTCCGGGAGGTCCCTGAGCTCGATCTCGCGGGCCTCGTACCGGACGAGGGCCATCGTGGACGCGGGGGTGGAACAGCCGATCCTCGAGCAGGTCCGCATGCCCGGATGCTAGATCACACGGACGTGATTTCAAGCAAGGAGCCGCCGACGCGCAGGACCGAACCGTCGGCGGGCGCAGAGCAAGAGCGAGACGAACCGGACGTCGTCGCTACGGCTTGATGATGACGCGGGCGCCCACGTCGACCTGGCCGAAGAGCTCCTCGGAGTCCGCGATGTACATGCGGATGCAGCCGTGCGAGGCATACGTGCCGATCGACGACGAGCTGTACGTGCCGTGGATCCGGATCCCCGGAGCGTTCAGGTAGATCGCGCGCGTCCCGAGCGGGTTGCCCGGGCCGGGGGCGATCACGGGCGGGAGGTCCGCGCCCCAGGAATCCGGCGCAGGGTTGTACCACGTCGGGTTCTCACGCTTGTCGACGACCTTCCAGTTCCCCACGGGTGTGGTGTACCCGGCGGCGGCGGTCGCGACCGGGTAGTCGCTCACGACCTTCAGCCCGTCGTACAGATACAGGTGGTTCTCGGACAGGTCCACCACGATCGAATGTCCGAGGGCCGCGGTCGTCACGGCGGGCTCGAGCGTTCGGACCGGGACCTCGACCTGCCCGGTCCGTTGCGCGAGCGCCTCGAGGATCCGCTGGGTAGCGGACCGAACGGCGAGCTCCTGGCCCTCGTGAGAGCGCCTCGTCACGAGCTGGCCGTCGACCAGCGCGAACTTCGCGTCGACGGCGGGCACCGATACCTCGTCGAACGTCTGCTCGACGAACGCCTTCACGCCCGCGCGATCGGAGACGAACGGAAGACCCAGGGACGCCTCGACGGGGATGTTCCTCAGCCGGTGGTAGACGCGCGACGCGAAGGACATGTCGTCGGCGATCGCGATCGCCCCGGCGACCGCGCCCTCGACGTCGGCCGTCATCCCGAGCGAGGCCGGGGTCACGCTCCAGCTGTGACCGGCAGCACGAACCATCAGATCCGCGTAGAGGGTCTCCTCGGCCTTCTCTCGGAGGACCCGAACGGCCTGGTCCCGCTTCATGCCGCCGACGTCGACCCCGGCGACGGTCACGCCCGGCAGGATCCGGTCGGAGGCCGACTCGTCGTACCGGTACGCCGCGACGGCGGTCCCCGCCGTGACCACGGCCACCACGGCGAGCGTGACGGCGGCGATCACCCAACGCCCGCCCCGCCGGTGCTTGGCTCTGGCCACCGTTCACAACCCCGATCGTCGTCGTGCTGCGGCGGTTGCCGCAGAACACATCATCCTATCCGGTGTCCGGCGTCCAGACCGGCGGGATCCCTGATTCGGGTTGCCCTACCGAGCGTCGTCGGGGACCGGGATCCCGAGCGCGACCGCATAGGTCGCGAACCCCTCGTGACCGAGCGAATAGGACGCGGCCGCCGGGACGAAGGTTCCGGACGTCGCCCGCGCCCAGACCCCGACCTCCGGGGCGACCTTCAGGAACCCCGCCGGCGCCTCGACCGTCGACCCGGGCGGTACGGTCACGGTGACCTGGTCCGCGGGCCCCGGTGACAGGAACCCGAGCGTGACGACCGCCGGTTCGGTCCCCGGGTTCGCCAGCACGAGGCCGGGGTTCGACGGCGCCCCGGCGACGGCCGGGATCACGATCCACGACGAGGCGGGCAGGGCGCCGGTCACCGCTGCCTGGTCGGAAACGACCCCGAACGTCCGACGCACCACGGCCACCCCCGGACCGTGAGCCGTGAGACGGACGGAGGTCGCACCCGCGGTCGTGGCCGGGAAGGTGCGGGCGGACGACGCGGGCATGCTCGCGTCCGCGAGGCCCTCGAACGCCTGGGCCTGCGCCTCCCCCAGGATCTCTCCTTGGAGATCGACGCGCTGCCCCTCCACGGCGCCGCCCGCGCTCATCACGACCAGCTGGGTGCGACCGGCATCGGCCCCTCCGGGGAACGTGAGGGTGGCGGGCGGCTGCCCGAGGTAGCCGAGGGCGGCGCGGATGCCACCCGTGCCCGAGACGCCGAGGGTCGCCGCGGCCACCCGACCGACCGAGACATCCACGAGCGCGGAGACGGTCGGTTCCCCAAGGACGATGTCGTTCACGTTGAACGCCGCGCTCCGGAACGGGCGCAGGACGACGTCGGTGAGCGAGCCGTGCTGCACGGGCTCCTTGCGTTCGGACAACAGCGTGATCGAGAAGACCGCCTCGCGAGCGAACGGGTTCATGACGATGACGAAGTCGTCGTCCTGCTCCACCTCGGTCGTCCCGTCCGGGAGGAACCAACGCCCCCCCGCCGCCGGCGAGCACGGCTCGGCGGCGACCCCGCCCTCGTCCCCGCCGGCGTGGGCGAGCCACCCTACGGCCACCCACTGGCCGAACCACTCGACCACCGACGACCGGCCACGGCCCCGCGCGGGCACCGGGATCCGCAGGAAGCCGCCGGGTCGCACCTCGAACGTCTGCGGTTCGCCGGGTTTGCCCTCGCCGAGGGAGCGGACCCTGATCGTGGCGATCCGCTCCCCCGGGTTCGCGACCTCGAGCTTCACCTCCCAACCTTCGCGTGCGCCCCCGTGCGGACAGAACCACGCGCCGGAGCCGGCGGGCACATCGGTCGCGGTGTCGAAGGTCCGCGGCGTGAGATCACGATCCGCGTACGCCGCGCCCGCGAGCAGGACCACCGGCACGAGGATCGCTACGAGCGGCTGGAGCCGCCTCACGTCGAGCCCTGCTTCCGCGTGACCCACAAGGCGATCGCCCACCAGACGGCGAGCAGCACGAGCTGGGCCGTGCGGATCCATCGGCGCGTGTAGTGGACCGAGACGTCTCCCGGTTGGACCGCCGCGGCGATCGCCCAGCCGTACCCGGGGTACGGGGCGAGGACCTCACCGTCGTTGTCGACCCGCCATCCCGCGTCGAACTGCTCGGTCACGACGACATGCCCCGGCGCGTCGGCGACGCCCTTGAAGGTCTCCCCCCCACCGACCAGCGCCCGAGCCTCCACGGCGGGCGATGCCTCGACCGCAGCGGGATCGGATCGACCCGGGACCGGTGCGTTCGACGAGACGAACGCCGTCGGCAGCACGGCCGCGTTCCGGAAGATCGTCAGCCCTCCCGCGGGCACACGATCCAGGTCGAGCTGTTCGGAGAGCTGTCCGGCCACCCCCGCGGGGAGGTCGCCCTCCGCGGCGATGACGAAGCGCACGCCGAACGGACCGAGCAACGCGCCGGCGTGCTCGGTCGCACCGGCCAGCAGGGTCTGCACGACGCCGTGCAGCTCCTCGTAACCCGGGCCCGACCGCGCGCGTCCGTCGTCGAGCGCGGTCCCGCCGTCGCGGTCCGTGATCCCGAAGGTCACGGTCTCCGCCCCCGCCTCGGCCAGCGCGATCGGATCGCCGCCGGGCGCGGGGAACCGATCGCCGTCCGGCGACCCCAACCACAGGATGCGGAACTCGCCGGGCGCGCTCGCGATCACCGGCCACGCGGGTGGGAGCCCGCCCGGCCGAACGTCCCACTCGGCGAACGTGACCTGCAGCGCCTGCGCGGCGATGCCGACGGAGAGCAGCAACGCCAAGATCGCGACCCCGAACTGCCGGGCCCCGAAAGCCTGGCGGCTGAGGCCCGTCGCGAACGTCGCGAGCCCGTAGGCGACGAGCGCGCTCTCGGCGACCGCGGCGGCCGCGAGCCAGGCGGGGGCGTTGGTCAACGCCACGGGCAGGTGCCCCGCGACCGAGGCCCACGCGAGGACGGTCCCGGAGACCGCCACGATCAGCGCGCGCCAGGCCCGGCCGCGCTGCGGGTCTCCGGCGCCCGCGAAGCACACGATGGCCGCGAGCGGCAGGAACGCCGCGGCGGCCCACGTCCCGGGGCCGTCGCCGGGCGCCAGCCTGAGCAGGAACCAGACGTCCTGGGTCCCGATCGACGACGTGAGGGCCGCCGAGGGATCGCCGACGGCCGCGATGACCACCGGGAACGCCAGCAGGGCCGCGGCGGCGGCGGCCAGGGCGACCAAGCCGAGACCGCGACCCCGTCGCCGGCCGCCGAGGAGGTTGGCCACGACGATGGCCCCGACGGGCAGCACCAGCTCCGGCGCGAACGCCGCACCGATCGCCAGGGCCACCCCGAGCCCGACCCCGAAGCGGAACGGGCGTTCGGGTGCCCGTCGCGCGAACGCCGCATCGATCCGGTCCCACGCGAGCGGCAGCACGGCGAGCACGATCAGGAGCGAGATCCGGCCCTCGGAGAAGGCCCACAGCACGGTGGCCGAGAGCACGTACGTGGCGGCGGCCACGACCGCGGATGCCGGCGAGCGGGTCTGCCGGGCCATCGCCCGGTACATCGCGATCCCGGCGACGGCGGGCAGCGCGCCGAGCAGCACCTTCTGCGCGAGCGCCGTGCTACCGAACGCGAGCCACGACCCCGCGCCGAGGGCGGCGAGCGCCGGGCTGCCCGGCTGGACGCCGCCGAGCACGGTCGTCCGCACCCCGGACGCCAGCTCGTTGAAGAAGTCGCCGAGGTCTGCCGGGAATGCCGCGAGCGCACCGCCCGACAGGACCTCGGGACCGACGAAGTGCCGGACCGCGAGCGCCCCGAGGCCGACCGCGAGGATCGAGCCCAGCAGGACCGGGTGGCCGGCCGCGACCCCCGCCGCCCGCCGGGGCAGCGGACGCCCGAGCTCCTCGTCCTCGAGCTCCTCGAGCCCCTCGTCCAGGAACTCCTCCGCGCGCTCGAACCACCTCGGAAGTCGGAAGGTGGAGGCCATGAACGGCCGGATCTTGCGATCGGCGACCGAGCGGACCGACTGGGCACGGACCCGGCGCCGCAGCGTGCCGGGCAGATGCACGAGGTTCCACCCCCACGCCGCCAGCAGGTCGAACGCGTCCTCGAACCGCCGCGACAACGCCAGGTAGAGGATCCGCGCCACCCCGAGGACGGCGTACACGGGCAGGAGCCAGAGTAGGGTCAGCACCCCGTAGTCCTTCAGCATCGACGCGAGCCCGGCGCGCTCCGCGTAGTACCGGGTGCTGCGTGACCGCGGGTCCTCGCCGCGCTCGCCGCGGGAGGTCGCGTCGCGGTGGCGGGCGGTCGCGAGGGGGGTCATCAGCACGCGGAAGCCCGCAAGCCGTGCCCGCCAGCAGAAGTCGAGATCGTCGTGGTGACCCGCGAACCGCTCGTCGAACGGGCCCGTCCGCTGCCAGGCCTCGCGCGAGACGAGCATGACGGCGGAGGACACGAACAAGACCTCGAGGACCCGGTCGTACTGACCCTGGTCGAGCTCTCCGTCCTGCAGGGGGGTGTAGGGGTGGCCGAACCGGTCGGTCGAACGCCCGACCTCGCGCAGGATCCTCGGCTCGTCCCAGTCGACGATCTTCGGGCCGACGATCCCGACGCGCTCGAGGCCCCTGATCCCCTCCGCACCCTCGAGCAGGCGCTCGACGGCGTCGGGCGCCAGGGCGGCGTCGTCGTGCACCAGCAGCAGGTAGTCGGCCGCCTGAGCGGGCGGGAGCTCGGTCACGGCGGTCAGGGCGCCGGCGACCCCCCGGTTCTCGCCGAGGGCGACCACGCGCGCTTCGCCGAGCGCCTGGCGCAGGAGCTCGAGGGTCCCGTCCGTGGACCCGTTGTCCACGGCGACGACCCCGAGCCGAGCATGCGTCTGGGCGGCGAGCGACTCGAGGCATCCGCGCAACCACCCGACGGCGTCGCGCGTGACGAGCACGACGAGCACGCTCGGCGAGCGGACGTCGTTGGAAGCGGGAGAGCGGTCGACGGTTGTCGTGGCCATGAGGTGCGCCCTGAGGCGGCGCGCAGCCTAGCACCCCCTCGTGCTCATAGACGCGGAAGGGGGGCCATAGCCCCCCTTCCGAGTTCTCACGGCGATCCGACGGCTACCGCTTCTTCGCGGTCCGCCTCTTCGCCGGTCTACGCGCCGCAGTCTTCTTCGCCGCCGTCTTCTTGGCCGCGGGCTTCCTGCGTGTGGTCTTCCTGCGCGTGGTCTTCTTGGCCGCCGGCTTGCGCGCGGCGGGCTTCCTACGCGTGGTCTTCCTCCGCGTCGTCTTGCGCGCAGTCGCCTTCTTGGCTGCGGGCTTACGCCGCGTGGTCTTTCTCCGCGTGGTCTTCTTGGCCGCCGGCTTGCGCGCGGCGGTCTTCCTTCTCCGTGTGGTCTTGCGAGCCGCCGTCTTCTTGGCCGCCGGCTTGCGAGCCGCCGTCTTGCGCTTCGCGGTGGATCTCTTCTTTGCGGGAGACATCGGTCACCCCCTTTCCATCGGTGTCAGGACGCCATGCGCTTCAGGCGTCGCCGTTCTCGTTCGCTCATCCCTCCCCACACCCCGTACCGCTCATCGCGGCGAAGGGCATAGTTGAGGCACTCGATGCGAACCGGGCAATCGGCGCAGATCCGCTTCGCCTCCCTCGATGAACCCCCCTTCTCCGGGAAGAACACCTCCGGATCATGTTGTCGACACCGTGCTCGCTCTTGCCATGGGATGTAGTGATGCATGTGGTCCCCGTTCTCCCCCCGAAATCACATGCGTGTGATTCTGGGCCATCTGCTCCCCTCTTTGCAAGAGGGAAACTCGAGATCTCGAGCATCTCCACATGCGTCCCCATGGGAATCGAATACGTGCTTCGGCGTAGGTGCAAGGGGTTATGGCAAGAAATTCGATGGTCTAGCTCATTGACCGCTTCGGTCAATCTCCTTGACGGAATCGCTCGTTCGGAGCGGTTCGATCACCCTTCACGGCCGCTGAACGACCATTGAACCATCGTTCGCGAGCCGTATGGTCCGCTCGTTCGCGTTGCGCTGCAAGCGGTCGTACGTGGTCGACCGCTCGACGGGAGTTCGACCGATCGACGTGATCGCGTCACGGATCTCATCGGGCTCCATCCGTATGCCCCATCCCGCGCCGGCCATGCGGCTGATCGTCTCCTCCATCAAGGTTCCGCCGAAATCGTTCGCGCCACCGTTCAGCATCGTCTGACACGCCTCGACCCCCATCTTCACCCAGGAGACCTGGACGTTGTGGATAACTCCGTCGAGCAGGATCCTCGCGACCGCGTGCATCCGACGGTTGTCGTCGAACGACGGCCCCGGCCTCGCCTTCCCCGCGAGGTAGATGGGCGCGTTCTGGTGGACGAACGGGAGCGGGACGAACTCGGTGAACCCGCCGGTGTCGCGTTGGATCCGCGCCAACCGCCGGATGTGGAAAACCCAATGGGGGGGCGCATCCACATGCCCGAACATGATCGTCGACGAGCTGCGGATCCCGAGGTCGTGCGCGGTTCGAACGATCTCCTCCCACGAGTCGGCCGGCAGCTTGCCCTTCGTCAGCACCCACCGGACCTCGTCGTCCAAGATCTCCGCCGCGGTGCCCGGGATCGTGCCGAGACCGTGCCGACGGCACTCCTGCAGGAACTCGCGGAACGAGATCCCGAGCTTGGCCGAGCCGTTCAGGACCTCCATCGGGCTGAATGCGTGGATGTGGATATCCGGCGCCGCCGCCTTCACGGCATCCAACAGGTCGAAGTAGAACGACCCGGGAAGGTCGGGGTGGATGCCGCCCTGCATGCAGACCTCCGTGCACCCCCACTCGGCCGCCTCGCGAGCGCGATCGGCCACCTCCACGAGGGTGAGCGTGTAGGACTCCGGGTCGATCTCCCGCTGGGCGAACGCGCAGAAGCGGCAACCCACGTAGCAGACGTTCGTGAAGTTCACGTTCCGGTTGACCACGTACGTCACGTCGTCGCCGACGGCATCGCGACGCACGCCGTCGGCGACCGAACAGAGCGCCTCGAGATCCGAGCCCTCGGCGCGGAACAGGGCGAGGGCGTCGTCGTCGGTGAGTGGCCGATGCGACTCGGCCCTGACGAGCGCCGTTCGGACGTGCGGCGCCAACCGGCTGGGTGGGATCCGTTCCGCGCGCCACGCGCGCGTGCGTTCGGGCACGTCCGTCTCGCCGTAGACGATCTCGGCGTCGGCACGCAGCCCCGCCCCCTCGGCCTTGGCGAACGTCAGCTCGATCGATCGCGGCTTCCAGGCGACCTCGGGGTCCTGCCACCCGATCGGCTGGGGGATCGCCCCGGCCGTGGCGTAGCCGTCCGGATCCATGAGCGCGGCGACCGGGGACCGCATCTTGCCCGCGAGGAACGGATCGGGGCGCAGCGCGAACTCCGGGTAGATCGTGAGCCGCTCCCGGAGCTCGAGCCCACGCTCGCTCGTGCGCCCCGTGAGGGTCTCGATGGCGGGCCACGGCCGCTCGGGGTTCACGTGATCGGGCGTGAGCGGCGACACCCCACCCCAGTCGTCGATCCCCGCGTCGAGCAGACGGGACTGCTGGTGCGGGTCGGACAGGTTCGGGGGCGCCTGGACGTGCATCCGGGGGCCGAAGACCACCCGGGTCGTCGCCACCGTCGCGAGGAACTCCTCCTCCCCCGGCTCGGGGGCGTCGTGCATCGCCGTCCCGGGCTTGGCGCGGAAGTTCTGGACGATCACCTCCTGCACGTGCCGGTACCGGCGGTGCAGGTCCCGGATCGCGAGCAGAGAGGCGGAGCGTTCGGCCGCGGTCTCCCCGATCCCGACGAGGATGCCGGTCGTGAACGGGATCGCGAGGCGGCCCGCGTCCTCGATCGTGCGGAGCCGGACGGCCGGGACCTTGTCGGGCGAGCCGAAGTGCGGCCCCCCGCGTTCGGACAGGCGGTCGGACGAGGTCTCGAGCATCAGCCCCATCGACGGCGCCACCTGCTTCAGGCGGGCCATCTCCTCGTAGGACATCACGCCGGGGTTCAGGTGCGGCAACAGCCCCGTCTCCTCGATCACGCGGATCGCCACGGCACGGACGTAGTCGAGGGTCGATTGGTAGCCGCGCTCGCGGAGCCACGCGGCGGCGACGGGATACCGCTCCTCAGGCCGGTCGCCGAGCGTGAACAACGCCTCCTTGCAGCCGAGGCGCCGTCCGGCGTCCGCGATCGCAACCACCTCGTCGGGCGACAGGAACGCCCGCTCGAGCTTGGCCGGGGGCTTCGCGAAGGTGCAGTAGTGGCAGTGGTCCCGGCACAGCATCGTGAGCGGGATGAACACCTTGCGCGAGTACGTGACCGATCGCCCGTGGCCGAGCTCACGGAGCTGCGATGCGCGCGACATGAGGAGCTGCAGATCCGAACCGCGCGCCCCGAGCAGCGCCTCGATCTCGCCGGCCGACAGCGCCTTGCCGGCGCCGGCGCGGGCGAGCGCGCGCCGGAGCGCGTGCGCGGTCGTGGCCTCGGCCATCGGTTGGCGAGCGTACTACGCTGCCGTGGATGCGGGTCGCGGCGCTCGCCGGCGGGATCGGCGCGGGGAGGTTCCTCCGCGGGCTCGTTCGCGCGGTTGCACCGGAGGACGTCACCGTGATCGTGAACACGGGCGACGACATCGCGATGCACGGGTTGCATGTCTCGCCCGATCTCGACTCCGTGACCTACTGGCTCGGGGACGTGTTCGACCGCGACCGCGGCTGGGGTCGTCGCGACGAGACCTTCCGCGCGACCGAGGAGCTGCGCGCGTTCGACCCCGACCAGGCCTGGTTCAACCTCGGGGATCTGGACCTGGCCACCCACCTGTTCCGCTCGAACCTGCTCACGGCGGGCCGAACGCTGACCGAGGCGACGGCCGCGGTGGCGTCGAGGTTCGGCGTCGTGCCGCGCCTGCTGCCGATGAGCGACGACCCCGTGACCACCCGGATCGAGGTGGTCGCGGACGGCGAGACGCTCGACCTGCATTTCCAGGAGTACTGGGTCCGGCGGGGCGGTCGCGACGAGGTGAAGGCCATCCGGTACGAGGGGGCGGAGCGGGCGGGACCCGCGCCGGGCGTGCTCGAAGCGCTGTCGGGCGCCGACGCGATCGTGCTGTGCCCGTCCAACCCCGTCGCGTCGCTCGGCCCGATCCTGGCTGTGCCCGGTATCCGCGAGGTCCTGGCCGAGCGGCGTTCCGACGTGGTCGGGATCAGCGGGATCGTGGCGGGTGCGCCGCTCGCGGGGATGGCGGACCGGCTGATGCCGGCGGCCGGCGCCGAGGTGACCGCGGCGGGCGCGGCCGAGTGCTACCGCGGGCTCCTGGGCGCCTGGGTCGTGGACGAGGCGGACCGGGCGCTGATCCCGCGGATCGAGTCGACCGGCGTGCGGGTCGGCGCCACCGACTCGATCATGACCGACGACGCGAAGGCGGAGGCGCTCGCCCGCGTCGCGCTCGGCCTGCTCGCGACCCCGCCCGCGTGAGCATCGAGGTCTTGCCGGTGCAGGGGCTCCCGGAGGTCCGACCGGGCGACGACCTCGCCTCGCTCCTCGCCGGACCGCTGGGTTCGATCGGCGTGCGAGACGGCGACGTGGTCGCGGTCACGCAGAAGATCGTGTCCAAGGCCGAGGGACGCATCGTCGCCGAGGGGGACGGCGGACGCGACGCGTGGGTCGAGCGAGAGACGCGCCGCATGGTGGCGCGGCGCGGGGACCTCGTGATCGCCGAGACCCGCCACGGCTTCGTGTGCGCGAACGCGGGGGTCGACGCCTCGAACGTCGAGGAGGGCTTCCTCACCCTGCTCCCGGAAGACCCGGACGGCTCGGCCCAACGGCTCCGCGACGCGTTGACGGATCGGCTCGGCGTCGAGCTGGCCGTGGTGATCACGGACACGTTCGGCAGGACGTGGCGCCGCGGCGTGGTCAACGTCTCGATCGGTTGCGCGTGGGATCCCGGCGCTCGTCGATCTGCGCGGGACGACCGACCACCACGGCCGCGAGCTGGAGGCGACCGTCGTCGCGCTGGCCGACGAGGTGGCCGCGGCGAGCGGCCTCGCGATGGGCAAGGCCGCACGGGTGCCCGCTGCGGTCGTCCGAGGCGTGGGGTTCGAGGCGGCCCGGGTCCCGGTCTCCGAGCTCGTGCGGCCGCCCGAGGAGGACCTGTTCCGGAACTCCCCGCTGCTGTCGATCTCCGAGCGGCGGACCATCCGATCGTTCGGACCCGGCGCGGTGGCGCGCGACGCCGTGGAGGAGGCCGTCCGCGCCGCCTGCACGGCTCCGGCGCCGCATCACACGAGGCCGTGGTCGTTCAGCGCGATCTGGTCGCCGGCCGCGAAGCGTCGCCTGCTCGGCGCGATCGCCGACGCCTGGCGCGCGGACCTCCGCCGCGACGGGACGCCGGATCCGACGATCGAGCGCCGGATCGCAAGGAGCGACGCGGTGCTGGGCGCGGCACCCGTCCTGATCGTCCCGTGGGTCCGGTTCGACGGCGCACACCCGTACGACGACGCCGAACGCGCCCACGCGGAGCAGGAGATGTTCCTCCTGTCCGGCGGGGCGGCGATCCAGAATCTGCTCCTCGCGCTCGCGGCGCAGGGGTTCGCGTCGTGCTGGATCTCCTCGACGCTGTTCTGCCAGCAGGAGAGCCGCGCGGCGCTCGGGATGTCGGACGAGTGGTTCGCCCTCGGCACCGTGGCGGCCGGCCCGATGCCGGCGGGGGCCGCGTCGCCGCGGCCCCCGCTCGACCTGTCCGAGCACCTGCGGACCGAGTGACCCGGTCCGCCCCTTCGGGCTACACCACGCCGTGGACGAAGTACCAGGCGAAGATCGCGGCCACGACGTACAGGAGCGGGTGCACGTCCCGCCACCTGCCGCGCAGCACGGCGATCGCCACGTACGACAGGAACCCGGCCCCCACGCCGTTCGTGATGCTGTACGTGAACGGCATCATCACGATGGTGAGCAACGCCGGGACGCCGATCCCCGGGTCCGACCACGAGATGTCCTTGACCAGCACCATCATGAAGTACCCGACGAGCACGAGCGCCGGAGCCGTCGCCTCCGGCGGGATCACCCCGGCGATCGGCGAGAAGAACATCGCGAGCAGGAACAGCACACCGACCACGACGGCGACCAGACCGGTCCGACCGCCCTCGGAGATCCCCGATGCGCTCTCGATGTAGGTGGTGTTCGACGAGGCGGACGCGGCGCCGCCGGCCGCGGCCGCGAGCGAGTCGATCAGCAGCACCTGCTTGATGCGGGGCAGCCGCCCGTTCGAGTCCAGCGCCTTCATCTCGCCGCCGAGGCCGATCACGGTCCCCATCGTGTCGAAGAAGTCCGAGAGCATCACCGACAGCACCACGGCCAGCGCGGTCGCGGTGCCGAGCACCGAGAAGAAGTCGAACGAGAACGCGCCGACGAGGCCGAAGTCCGGCGTGTCCACGACCTTGTCCGGGATCGCCGCGATGCCGTTGCTCCAGATCGACAGGTCCTTGGCCTCGTTCACGATGACGGCCAGCACCGTCGAGACCAGGATCCCGATCAGCAGGGCCCCCTTGACCCGTCGGGCGACCAGGGCGGCGCTCAGGGCGAGCCCGACGACGAAGATGGCCACCGGCCAGGTCGTGAGCTCGGACGCCAACGCGAGCGGGGTGGCTCCGGTGTTGGTGACGATCCCGGCGTTCACCAGGCCGATCAGCGCGATGAACGCCCCGATGCCGATCCCGATGGCCCGCTTCAGGTCCATGGGGATCGCGTTCAGGACGGCCTCGCGGACGCCCGTCAGCACGAGCACCGTGATGACCAGGCCCTCGACGACGATCACGCCCATCGCCTGCGGGAACGAGAGCCCGTCCGCCGCGACCAGCGTGAACGCGACGAACGCGTTCAGCCCCAACCCCGCGGCGAGCGCGAACGGGTAGTTCGCGACCACCCCCATCAGGATGGTCATCACGCCGGCCGTGAGCGCCGTCACCGTCAGCACCTGCGCGAACGGCAGACCGAGCGGCTGCAGATCGGGGATGCCGACGAACCCGAGGATCGCCGGGTTCACGAACAGGATGTACGCCATCGTCAGCCACGTCGTGAGACCCGCGACGATCTCGATCCGCACGGTGGAACCGCGCTCGGAGATCTTGAAGAACCGGTCGAGCCCGCTCGCTGGCTCCAACCCGACGCGAACCACGTTGTCCTGCTGCGTGTCCGCCATCGCCTCCCCCTTCCGGCCGGCCAGGCGCCGGCCTGCGCCGCGGGGAAGTCGGCCGAAGCATAGGGAGGCGCTCGAGGGCCCGCAAGGATCCGGCCCCCGAAAGACGGGACCGGCCGAACCTCCACTTCCTCGCTATCCTTGAGGACCGCCCTCGGCGGACCCGACATGGCCGACCCAACCTCGAAACAGCGTCTGACCAAGGCCGAACGCAAGGAGGAGGCCCGGCGTCAGCGTGCCGAGCTGGAGCGCAAGATGGCCGCCGGGCGCCGGAACCGTCGGATCGCGATCGTCCTCGTCGTGGTCCTGGTCGCGGGCGTCGGCGCGTTCGTCCTCACGCGGCCGCAGGAGGCCAAGGCGACGCCCGCCGAGCTGCTCGCGAGCGCCGACCAGGCGAGGCAGACCGCCGGCTGCGGCAAGGTCGAGACCGTCGGCCCGTACCAGCCCAAGAGCCAGGACCGGGCGCACATCGTGGCCCAGCTGCCACTGTCGACATACCCGTCGGTCCCCCCGACGTCGGGCCCACACAACGCGATCCCGTACGGCGCCGGCGTCTACGGCTCGCCGCCGCCGATCGACCGGGTGATCCACTCGCTCGAGCACGGCGCGGCCATCGTCTGGTACTCGCCCGATGTCTCGGGCGCGGAGCTCGACCGGATCCGCGGCTTCTACGAGGGCGCGACGGTGGGGGGCCGGGTGATCGTGGCGCCGTACGACTACCCCGATCAGGGAGCGTCCGGCTCCCTGCCGGCCGGGTCGCAGATGGCGCTCGTCGCCTGGCACCGGATGCAGCTGTGCTCGCAGGTGAATCTCGCGGCCGCGTTCGGGTTCACCTCGTCCTACGCGGCCCCGCCGTTCGGACAGCAGGCGTACCGAGGCGAGGCACCCGAAGCCGGCGGCAGCTTCTGACCGGGCGGCGCTGAGGAGCCATGGCCAAGAAACGACGCAAGCCACAGAACCGCTCGAGGAACCGGCCGCCCTCCGCGGGCACCCGGACCGCCGAACGACCGCGGACCGGCGCCCCGACGTCGACCAAGACGGCCGCGCCACCGGACGGGCGAACCGAGGCACCCGCGGCCGAACCGCAACCCACGACGCAGCCGCCGCAGCGACGCACCACCACGACGCCTCCCAAGGCGGGGCCGCAGCGCACGCGCGCCGAGAAGAAGGAGCTCGCGCGCAAGGAGCGCGAGGAGATCCGGCGCCGGATCGCGCGCGCGCAGCGCAGGCGCCAGCTCGCCTGGATCGCCGGGATCGCGATCGTCGTGGCGGCGGGTGTGTTCCTGTTCACCAACCGGAACGAGACCTCGACGCCGACGAACCTCCCGGGCGAGCTCACGACCGAGGCCCCCTGGGACGCGAACGGCGCCAAGTCGGCGGCGCGTGCGACCGCCCTCGGCCTTCCGCCCGAGGGCACCACGATGCACGAGCACGCCAACGTGCAGATCTTCGTGCACGGCAACCGGGAGCCCGTCCCCAAGGACATCGGGATCAATCCTGCGAAGGGAACGATCCAGTCGATCCATACGCACGACGACACCGGGACGGTGCACCTCGAGTCCTCGGAGTCGCGCGAGTTCACGCTCGCCGAGTTCTTCGGCGTGTGGGGCGTGCGGTTCACCCCGGACTGCCTCGGCGCCTACTGCAACGACGGCACGAACCACGTCCAGGTTTACCTGAACGGTGAGGAGGTCACCGGCGACCTGCAGTCCGTGCAGCTCGACGACCAGAGCGTGATCGTCGTGACGTACGGGACCGCCGACGAGCTGCCCGACCCGATCCCGTCCACGTTCGACTTCACCTCGATCACGCCGTAGCGGCGTCCGTTGGCGACCAAGCGCAAGCGCCGACCCTCGGGTTCCCGGCCGCCCGCTGCCGCGAAGGGTTCGTCCCGCGCGCCGAGCCGAACGAGCGGGCGCGGCGCTTCACGCACGCCGGCGCCGGCGACCCGGCGCTCGTCGCCGGTGGTGCGGGCCGTCGCCATCGCGGCGTTCGTCGGGCTGGGGTGGCTCCTGTTCTTCCGGACGCCGGGGCCCGGCGAGATCTCGGCCGAGGCGCGCGCGGCGGCCCGGGCCGCGGGATGCGGCGACCTCGAGCAGCCCGTCGAGGCGAACCCGTCGCGGACCCATCTCGCGCCCGGCGAGTCGTACGACTACCCCGACCGACCCGCCGCCGCGGGGCCCCATGCCGCGTCGCCACTGCCACCCGACCCGCATGTGTATCGGATCCCCGTCCCGGAGACGCGCGCGGTCCACAACCTCGAGCACGCCTACGTGATCGTCTACTACCTGCCGACGGCCGAGGGGGGCCTTCCCCAGGCCACGATCGACCGCCTGGCCGCGCTCGCGCGCGACCAGAACCGCGTGATCATGGCGCCGTACCCCGCGCTCCCGGACGACCGAGGGCTCGCGCTCCTCGCGTGGAACACCCGGTGGATGTGCCCCGCGACGGTGACGGCGGACCAGGCGGTCGCGATCGCCACGGGCTTCATCGACGCCTACCGGGGGACGTCGATCGCCCCCGAGGCCCCGCGGGGACTCCTCGGCCCCCTGTTCATGAAGTGAGGTCCGCGGGCTCCGGAGGGCTCAGCCGACCCGACAGCTCGAGCCGTCGGGGTCGCAGGTGATGACCCCGCCCTCGAAGCTCGCGCGCAGGTTCCCGTTCTGCAGCTTGTGGACGTCCGAGGTCGGGAACCCGAGGTGGCCGGCGGGACCGCCCTTGTCGAGGTAACGGCCGAGCACCGGGTCGCGGAGCAGGTGCGCGCCCGTCGGATCCGAGTGGTAGATCGTGCCCTCCTCGAACTTCTGGCGTTCGCCGCCCGCGACCGGGACCTGGCGGGAGGTCGGCAGCCCCGGCGAGCACCCGAGCGCGTCGTACTTCGAGCGGATCTCGTCCGTGACGCGCCGGTCCGCGTTGATCCACAGCCGGTCGTCCGGGAGACCGAGCGCGGACCGAAGGGCGTTCCCGGTGATCGGGGCCTCGCCGTTCGCGCCCCTCACCGTCGCCGAGACGATCCTGCCCGAGACCCCGCGCGTGATGTCGGTGAAGCCCGTGACCGTGCCGATCCCGAGCCCGAGGTGCTTGGTGACCTGTCCAGGCGTGAACGTCTGCTCCCAGACGGCGTTCGGGTTGTCCGACGTGTAGTCGCCGGGGTCGCACACCCCGCGCAGGTAGTCGACCGGCGTGCCGCCCCACACGTTCTCGTTGTTCTCCGTGTACCCACCCGACGACGACATGTAGAACGCCTGGATCGTCTGCTCCCCGTCCAGCACGACCTGGTCGTCGGTCTGGTCGACGGCCGCGACCCACCGGTCGCCGTCGACGCCTCCCTCCTTGTCCCAGCCGGCGTAGACCTGATCGTACGAGCTCGCGTAGAGCGCGCAGTCGCACACCGCCCGGTGCTGCGATACGGCCGCCTTGGTGAACGCGTAGGTGCGCGCCGCGATCGCCTGGGTCTTTAGCGCGGACATCGGCCACGAGCTCGGCACCTCGCCGAGCCCGTACAGGTACCCCTGCGGGTCGACGGTCAGGACCAGACGCATCAGGCAATCGCCTCCGTCGCACGAGTACAGGCCGAACTCGATCGAGCCGCGGTTGTACGTGTGGGTCGCCTCGGGGATCCGGACCAAGGAGCCGAGCGGGTCGTAGACTAGGAAGATCGGGTCGCTCGGACTACCGACGCTATCGACGGTGGCCCCGGTGGAGTCAACGATCTGGTACTCGTTGCCAGCGGCGCGCACCCTCCACGTCTCCCCTAAGGGGATCGTCGCGACCACGGTCCCAGTGTGCGGATCGCCCAGGAGGATCTCGACGGAGCCGGCCTGGGCCTCGAGCCGCACGGACCTCTTCCCCTGTGCGAGCCCGATCCGCAGGTTCTTCGGCGGCGAGCCCTCGCGATCGACTCGGGTGCCCGAGTAGAAGTGCTTGAGGATCTTCGACGGCCCCCACCCCTGCTCGGCGAGGCCGAACGCACCCCACTGCGAGAGCCCCAGCCCGTGCCCGAACCCCGCCCCGAACATGCGGAACTCCGCGGGTCCCCTCGGCTCGCGGTTGGGTCCGGCCTGGGCCGGGAGCGCGGCGGCGGCAAGGGCGACCACGGAGACGGAGATGAGGATCCTGCGCATCTGAGGGGTTCGCTGCGGATGGTCGGGCGGTTCCGCACCGTACCACAACGTTCGGGGGGTACCGAAGGTTACGCCTCGATCCGTTCCCCGGGTGGAACCTTCACGCCGTCCATCGAGACGCCGGCAACCACGAACGCGCCCTCCCCAAGCACACAGTCGCGCACCGTCGCGCCAGCCCCCACGCGCGAGCTCCGTCCAAGGATCGAACGCTCGACGACCGCATGGTCCTCGATCGTCGCGCCGTCGTGCAGGACCGATCCGGTCACGCGCGCGCGAGCCTCGATCGACCCATGGGGCCCGACCACGACGTGGTGATCCACCGTCGCGGCCTCGTCGATGTGTCCACTCGGATGGACGAAGGGCGCCGTGTACGCTCGATAGCCCTTTACCTTCCCGTCGAGCAGGTCGACGTGCGCCTGCAGGTAGGCCTCGGGCGTCCCGAGGTCCATCCAGTACGCGTCGGAGACGAACCCGAACAGCGCGCGCCCGTCCGCGATGAGCGCGGGGAAGACCTGCCGCTCGATCGAGACGTTCTCCCCGCGCGCCCAGCCGCCGAGCGCCGAGGGCTCGAGCACGTACGTCCCCGCGTTGATGTCGCCGGGCACGAGCTCGTCAGGCTTCTCCCGGAACTCGAGGACCCGGCCGTCCGGTCCCATCGGGACCAGCCCGTAGGGGCGGGCGTCGTCGACGTGCGTGAGCGCGATCGTGGCCACGGCGCCTCGATCACGGTGCAGCGCAAGCATCCGCCTGAGATCGAGATCCGTCAGGATGTCGCCGTTCAGCGCGAAGAACGGCTGGTCGGTGTCGAGGGCCTCGAGCGCGTTCACGAGCGCACCGCCCGTGCCGAGCGGCTCGGTCTCGGTGATCCAGACGATCGCGGGATCGCCGTGCCGTCCCTCGATGAAGGCGTGGAAGGGCTCCTCGAGGTACGAGCTCGACAGCACCACCTCGTGCACGCCGTGGCGCGCGAGGTGGTCGAGCACGTGGTCGAGGCTCGGCCGGTCCATCAGCGGGACGAGCGGCTTGGGCATCGTCTCGGTGAGCGGGCGCAGGCGGGTGCCCTCGCCCCCGACGAGCACGACGGCCTTCACCGCCTAGGCGTGTTGGGTCTGGGAGACGAGGACGATGCCGACAGCGATGAAGGCGACGCCCGCCCAGCGCAGCGGCGGCACGGTCTCGTCCAGCACGAACTGGTCGAACAGCAGGATCAGCACGTACGTGAGGGCGGCGAACGGGTATGCGAACGACAACGACGCCCTCGACAGGACCACGAGCCACACCAGCGCGGACAGGCCGAACAGGAACAGGCCGCCCCACACGAACGGCTGCCCGACGACCACGCGCAGCGAGGACCCGTTCAGCGAGAAGCGCTCCGGGGCGAGCTCGTCGTTCACCAGGTTCATGCCGTGCTTGAGCGCGAGCTGCGCGATCGCGGCCAGGGTCACGGAGAACAGGATCAACACGATCAGCATGGGAGGGGTTCCTTTCGTCTGCGTGGTCGCGGGTTGGGCCGAGGACTCCGCGCCGGCAGTGGCCGCCGGGTCGCTCACAGGTCCTCGACCTCCACGGCCACCGCCACGTCGACCCGTTCCTGCACCCTCGGCGCGTCGAACACCTCGAAAAGGTACCGCTGGGTCTGCACGTGGTACAGGCGTCCGCTCGTCCGGCTCGAGAGCCCGATCGTGACCCAGTACTTGCCCGGGTCGTAGGGGAAGCCCCCGATCCGGAAGCGGACGCGCTTCTTGTCGAAGCGCCCGAGCTCGAGGCCGGCCCGCGAGGTCCTGGCCTCGAGCACCGAATGGTTGGTCCCGCCGTCCAGCACGGCGAAGTCCACGTCGAGGTCGTCGACCGGCTCGTTCTGACGGACGTCGATCACGATCGTCAGCGGGTCGCCGCGCAGGATCGCGCCCTCGCTCGAGCCGTTCGGCCGGACGATCTGGACCTCGGCGATCTCGGCCTCGCGCGTGCCCTCTTCCGGGACGAAGTTCGGGTCGGTCACGCCGAGGAGCACGTACCGCATCTCGCGCACCACATCGGCGGGCATCCCGATCGCGTGCAGCGCCCCGTGATGCAGCATGGCCGCGCGGTCGCAGATCTCGATCACGGTGTCGAGCGCGTGCGTCACGATCACGATCGTCCGCCCCTCGTGCTGGAACGCACGGATGCGGTCGAGGCATTTGGCCTGGAAGGCCTCGTCGCCGACCGCGAGCACCTCGTCGATCAGCAGCACGTCGGGCTCCACGTGCACCGCGACCGCGAACCCCAGCCGGACGAGCATGCCCGACGAGTAGAACTTCACCTCGTTGTCGATGAAGTCCTCGAGCTCCGCGAACGCGACGATGTCGTCGAACGCGGCGTCGGTCTGCCTGCGCGACAGGCCGAGGAACGAGGCGTTCAGGTAGACGTTCTCGCGGCCCGTGAGCTCGGGGTGGAACCCGGCGCCGAGCTCGAGCAGCGCCGCGAGACGCCCGCGCTGGCGGATCGTCCCCGACGTCGGCCGCAGGATCCCGGCGACGCACTTGAGCAACGTGGTCTTGCCCGAGCCGTTGTGCCCGATCAGGCCGAACGTCGACCCCTCGCCCACGTCGAGCGCCACGTCGCGCAGGGCCCAGAAGTCCTCGGCCTTGCTGCGCGACGAGAGCACGCGCTGCTTGAGCGACGTCGGCTTGTCGCGGTACACGCGGAAGCGCTTCGAGACGTCGGCGACCTCGATCGCAGGGGCGCTCACAGCTCCTCCGCGAAATCACCGGAGCGCGCGAAGAAATACCCCCACGCGACGCGAAGCCCGACGAGCGACACGACGAGCGTGACCGTCAGGATGCCGGCGACCCACCCGAGGCTCTTGTCGAACAGGACCGGGTCCTGACCAACGACGGGCGTCACCATGCCGTACAGCGCCCGATGGAAGCCGGCCACGATGTCCACCATGGGGTTCAGCAGGTAGAGCGCCAGTCGCGGGATCCCGAGCCACGTCCCGGGACCGCCCTCGGCGAGCTGCTGCACCTGGAACTCGGCGTAGACGATCGGCGTCGCCCAGAACCAGACGAGCAGCGCGATGTTCAGCAGGTGCCCGACGTCGCGGTAGCGCACGTTCAGCGCGGAGAACCACAGAGACAACGCCACCGTGAGCACGAGGAGCGTCACGAACGCGAGCGGCCACAGCGCGAGCTCGGGGAGGTGCAGGCCGTAGCCCGACACGATGATGTAGAGGAGCAGGACCGCCGACTGCAGCGCGAAGTCGACCAGGCCGACGCCGACGGCCGACAACGGCAGGATCTCGCGCGCGAAGGCCACCTTCTTGACCAGGTTCGCGTTGTCGAGCACCGCCCGGGCGCCGCTGCCCATCGAGGCCGAGAACAGGTTCCAGGCCAGCAGCCCCGACAGCAGGTAGACGGGATAGTTCGGTATCCCGGCGCCCAGGACCTTCGCCACGAACGAGAAGACCGCGAGGTAGACGAGCGGGTTGAGCAGCGACCACACGGCCCCGAGCACCGAGGCCGCGTACTTGACCTTGAGCTCCTTGCGGACCAGGTTCGCGAGGATCTCCCGGTGGGCGACGAGGATGCGGAGGCGCTCGCCGACGCGCAGGCGCGGCGATTCGGAGGTGCGCTCGACGGTCTGGTCGGTTGCGGCCATGGCCGGTGACGTGGCCGGACCGGCTCGCGCCGTGCGTGCCGGTCGGCGTGGCGAGTCTAGCAACGGGGTTCCGGCGGACCGGGAAGCCGGGCTATGGAGAATGCGTGGGTTCCGCCGCCCCGCGTGCGTGCGGAGGACGGAACTCGTCGAGCGCCCGCGCGTAGGACATCCCGTAGCCCTCCGCGAGGCCCTCCTCGGTGATGCCGAGGTCGACCAGCGCCCCGCCCCAGCGGGCGAGCGCGCGCCGGGCGGGATCCCACAGCAGCGCCATCGTCGCGTCCATCGCTTCGGCGTAGACGTTCGCGGTCGCCTCGGAGACTGCGAGCCGGGCCGAGTGCGCCCGCGCGGCGTCGCCGATCCGGCGGCGGCGTTCGGGGTCCTCGATCAGCCCGCGGAGCGCGGCGGCGAGCTCCTGCGGCTCGAGCCGGCCCGCCGGCACGCGGACGACGACGTCCTCGGGCAGGTCGAGGTAGGTCCCGGTGGCGCTCACCACCGTGGGCCGGCCGCACTGCATCGAGCGCGAGAGCGACCCGGACACCTCGCCGCGGTGCGGGTACCGCAGGTCGATCGCGACGTCGGCGGCGCACATCCACGCGAGGAAGTCCTCGTCCGACACGTCGGTGTGCACCGAGACGCGGGCGCCGAGCCCGCTCGCCCGCACCAGGGGCTCGACGTCGTACCCGGGGATGCGCCGGCCGACGAGCGCGAGGTGCACGTCCTCGGGCAGGTGCGCCATCGCCTCGATCACGGCGTCGATCAGCTTGGCCGCGTTCTGATCGCCGAAGACCCCGATCATCGTCCGCATCCCCATCGACTCGAGCGAGCCCCGGATCACGAGGGCGCGCCCCTCGGCCCTGCGGACGTCCTGCTCGCGCTCGACGACCGGGTGCGGCGCGACGTAGATCGGGGTCTTGCAGCCGAACGCGCGCAGGTAGCGCTCGACGAACGGCGAGTGCACGACGATCCCACGCGCGTTCCGCGCGGCGTGCGCGACGTACGGGACGCGGAGCGGCTCGTTGCGCTCGGCCTCCTCGAACCCGTGGAGGCGTGGCGCCAGCAGGAGCCCCTCCCGCAGGGCCTGGTGCCCGAACGGCTGCGCCGTCGCCACCATCCCCATCACGAAGTCGTCGAGCGCGAGGTCGTGGATCACGAGGAGCCCCGGCGTCCTGATCGCCAGGTCGTAGATGTCGGCGTGGAACTCCATGTTGTTGCCGAGGTGGTACACGGCCATCGTGTGCCACGGGACCGTGGCCCAGTGCTTGTGCTTGATCGGCCAGTAGGGCTGGATCTTGTGCTTGCCGGGCGTGTACCCGATCCGTCCGAGCCCGTCGAGCACCGCCTGGGAGTAGGTCGCGATGCCGCTGCGCGCCGGCGGCATCGGCGAGAGCCACGCGACGCGCGGGTCCATCTGGTGGTCCCAGCGGTAGAGCCTTCGGACCGCGCCGACGACGGGGGTGGTCAGCCGGTTCACGCCTACTCCGTCAGCCGCGCGACGACCTCGGGCCAGCCCGGCACCGTCGCGCGGAGCTTCTCGTTGCCCGCCTCCCCCATCTTCTTGGCGAGCGGGCGGTTCGAGAACAGGCGGTCGAACGCGTGGGCGATCGCCGGCGGTTCGGGCGCGGTGACCAGGCCGGTCTCGCCGTCGGTCACGAACTCGAGCGGCCCGCCGGCGTCCGTGAGCGTCACGACCGGCCGGCGCGCCGCGAACCCCTCGAGCGTCACGTACCCGTAGTCCTCGTCGAACGGTCCGTAGTAGACGCCCAGGGCACCGAGGTAGAGCTCGTGCAGGCGTTCGTCGGACACGCGGCCGGCGAGCTCGACCTTGCCCTGCAGGCCGTGCTTCTCGATCTGCCCGCGGAGGCCATCCTCGTCCGGACCGTTGCCGACGAGCACGAGTCGAACGCCCGTCTTCACGTGCCGCATCGCCTCGACGACGAGCGCCTGGCGCTTGAGGCCCTCGAGCCGGCTCGGGAACACGATCGCGTCGCCGTACGGTCCCGGTTCGAGCGGCAGGAGCGCCTCGACGATCGGCGACGGGTGGTACAGCACATCGCTCGACAGGCGGAGCGAGCTCCACAGGCGGTCCTGGACGTTCTTCGAGTTCGTGAAGATCCGCTTGGCCTCGCCGAGCGCGATCCGGTCGCTCTGCTGCACCATATCGCGCACCTGCGGCCCCTCGACCTGCTTGCCGAGGTCGGCGAACTCCGGATGATCCCACAGCTCGTACGCGGTCCGGTGCTGGTGGATCAGCCACACCACCTTGCGCTCGTGCGAGACGAGGTACGCGGGGAACTTCAGCGCGATCACCATGTCGATCGGCAGCCCGTTGGATTCGGACAGGTCGAGCGCGCGCCACACGGCCATCTGGTGCACGATCTCGGTCGCCGGGTACCACTTGCCGGCGACCACCACCTCCTCGGCCTCGTGCCCGGCCTCAAGGAGCGCGCTGACTACCGACTCGGTGTGCGTCTCGGCTCCCCCGCGCACGAACGGCGTCTGGGGGTGGACGACCGCGATCCTCACTCGGCGTCCCCGAGCTTGGCCCGCAACTCCCGCACCTCGGTCTCGAGCGCGACCACCCGGTCGGCGAGCGCCGCTGCCAGCTCCCCGAACTCGGCCAGCAGCCGGTCGTTCCGCCGCCGCATCGGCCGGAGCAGCCGGAACTGGAGGACCTTGGTCTTCCGCCGCATCCGGGAGCCGGACCCGAGCTCGGGTTCGCCGCGCGGGACGGCCTGCTTCTCATCGGCCCGCATCAGCATCGCGAAGTCGTGGAGCAGGTCCCGCACCTCGGACGTGTCCATCCGAGACCGAGCCGAGGCGTCCTCGGCCCAGTAGATCTCGCGTTCGAGCGCGCTCCGCGCGTCGTTCTCGCTGGTCACGGGCGTGAGGGTAACACTGGGGTTTGGGTGTCCCGCACCTGGCAGCCGTGACGATTCCGTTATCTGACGGCCTAGAACCCCATCACGCGCTTCACTCGAAACACGCCCGAGCTTGTGCGCACGCCCCGACGGTCGAACTCAACCTGCCCGGGCTCGTTGATCCTCGCTGCCTTCGGCGTTCTCTTCCGCAGCCACGCTGCAGCCTCGCTCTCGTCGGCAGCCATGAGCTCGATCTTCATGCGTGGGTAGCTCAGCTCGGTCCACGACATGCCGAGCCACACAGGGCACGCCCGCCAAGGCTCCGGGAACATGGTCCGCGCCAGAAACTGAGCGCGGCCGTTGAAGGAGATCCTGCGTCGTCTTCATTTCGATGAGCCGAAGCGTTGGGTAGAAACCTTCGACGCTCTCGGGGGCGATCGGTCCAACGGCCTCCGGCGTCATGACCGCATCGAATGTCTGAATGCCAAAGCCTTCTGTCTTGCCGATGAGTTCGAGGATTCGGCGTTTGGTTGCGAGGTTCGGAACCTGAAACCTCGGGTCGGTCAGAAGGAGACTTAGTCCCGCCTTCTCAGTTCCTGCGTTCGACTTGCTCTTCGTGAACTTCGATTGGGCTGCCACGAACCGCATGATCCTGCGACCGAGCCCGGGGATCAACCGCTCGAGGGCAACCGCTACCGCTCGCGAGCCACCTCGAAGTGCTTCAGCCTCGGGGTGAACTCGAGCAAGAAGCTTCCGTCGTCGGGGAAGTAGCGGGCGATGTCCACGTCCTCGCCGGCGAACGCCTTCACGTCGTCGAGCGAGTCCCAGAAGGACATCACGCCGAACTCGGCCTCGTCTCCGTCGAGGCGGCGGAGCACCATGACCCCCCGGTTGCCGGGGGTGGCCTGGAGGGCGGCGACGCCGCTCTCCTCCATGTACGCGAGGTACGCATCGTAGTCCTCGGCCTTCGTGCGTCCGAACCACAGCCGTGCGATCACATCTGCCTCCTCCCTCGAGGGCTCCGCCCAGTATGGTTCGCCAGTGACCGACGACCACGTGATCCGCAACCGCGCCGCCTGGGACCGCTTCGCCGAGGAGTTCGTCGAGCCGGGACAGAAGGCCTGGGCGAGCGACGAGCCGTCGTGGGGCACCTGGGGCGTGCCGGAGGCCCACGTCGGCATGCTGGACGACGTCGAAGGCCTGGACGCGATCGAGCTCGGCTGCGGCACCGCGTACGTCTCGGCCTGGCTCGCCCGACGCGGGGCGCGGCCGGTCGGCATCGACAACTCGCCGGTGCAGCTCGCGACCGCCGGTCGGTTCCAGTCCGAGTTCGATCTGCGCTTCCCGCTGATCCACGGCGACGCCGAGCGCACGCCGTTCCCCGACGGGAGCTTCGATCTCGCGATCTCCGAGTACGGCGCCGCGATCTGGTGCGATCCGTACGCGTGGATCCCCGAGGCCGCGCGGATCCTCCGGCCGGGCGGGCGGCTCGCGTTCCTGGGCAACTCCTACCTGTGCGCGATCTGCTCGCCGCTCGACGAGGACGCGCCCGTGGACGAGCGCCTGCACCGCGACCACTTCGGCCTGCACCGGTTCGACTGGCAGGACGATCAGTCGACCGAGTTCCATATCCCACACGGCGAGTGGATCCGGCTCCTGCGCTCGAACGGCTTCGAGGTCGAGGACCTCGTCGAGCTGCAGGCGCCCGAGGGCACCACGACCACCTACAAGTGGGTCACCCTGGAGTGGGCCCGCCGATGGCCGAACGAGGAGGTCTGGAAGGCCCGCAAGCGCTGAGCGGGCCCCTCCAGGGCACCGAGCAGTCCTAGATCCGCGGCGATGCGAGCATCGGTCGGGACGCGGGTATAGGCTCGCGACCATGATCCGATTCCTGGTCCGAACCCTGGTGCTGCTGCTGGCCAACGCCCTGGGCCTGCTCGTCGCGTCGCTCGTGCTGGACGGCATGGACGTCGACGCGTCGGCGTTCATCATCGACGTCGTCATCTTCACGGTCGCCGTCGCACTGATGACGCCGTTCCTGGCGAACCAGTTCCGGAGGCGGCAGTCGGCCGCGCTCGGCGGTGTGGCGCTGATCGCCACGCTGATCGCGTTGATCGTCACCGACCTGATCTCGGATGGGTTCACGATCGACGGCATCGGGACGTGGCTTGCGGCCACGGTGATCGTCTGGGCCGCGTCGCTGATCGCCGCGTGGATCCTCCCGCTCCTCGGGCTGAAGAAGTACATGGAGGAGAACCAGTAGGACCCGCTGACCTAGACTGGCCGCGTGCCGGCCTGTTCGACCTGCGGGTTCGAGTCGGAACGACCGTTCAGGTTCTGCCCTGAGTGCGGCACGGAGCAGGCCGCCGCCACGCCCTCCCGAGAGCAGCGCAAGACGGTCACCGTGCTGTTCTGCGACCTGACAGGCTCGACGGCGCTCGGCGAGACGCTCGATCCCGAACGGCTGCGCGCGGTGCTCGCCCGCTACTTCGAGCGGATGAAGGCGATCGTCGAGCGGCACGGCGGCACCGTGGAGAAGTTCATCGGCGACGCCGTGATGGCGGTCTTCGGGGTGCCGGTGTTGCATGAGGACGACGCGCTCCGCGCCGCGCGTTCGGCCATAGAGATGCGGGACGCGATGCCCGAGCTGGGTCTGCAGGGACGGATCGGCGTCACGACCGGCGAGGTGGTGACCGGGACCGAGGAGCGGCTGGCGACCGGCGACGCCGTCAACGTCGCGGCGAGACTCGAGCAGGCGGCGAAGCCGGGCGAGGTGTTGATCGGGCGGCCGACGCTCGCGCTGGTGCGCGAGGCGGTCGAGGTCGAACCCGTCGAGCCCCTCGAGCTGAAGGGCAAGGCCGAGCCGGTCCCCGCCTATCGGCTCCTGCGAGTTCGCGACGCGCCGGAGCGGCGGCATCAGACACGGTTCGTCGGGCGCGAGCGCGAGCTCGCGATCGTCCGGGAAGCGTGGGAGCGCGTCGAGCGGGAGCACCGGTGCGAGCTCGTGACGGTGATCGGCGATGCCGGCGTCGGCAAGTCTCGGCTCGCCGCGGAGTTCTTGTCATCGATCGAGGCGACGGTCGTCCTCGGCCGCTGTCCCCCCTACGGCGAGGGGATCACGTACTGGCCGGTCGTGGAGGTGCTGAAGCAGCTCGACGTGTCGCCCCCTGACGAGGCGGCCGCGGCGGCGATCGGCTCGCTGCTCGGCGAGAGCGACGCGGCGACTTCGGCCGAGGAGATCGCGTGGGCCTTCCGCAAGACCGTGGAGCACGCGGCGGAGGAGCGGCCGCTCGTGGTCGTGTTCGACGACATCCAATGGGGCGAGCCGACGTTCCTCAACCTGATCGAGCATGTCGCGCTCCTGTCCTCGGACGCATCGATCCTGCTGCTCTGCATGGCGCGGCCGGAGCTCACCGGGCACCGCCCCACCTGGCCGGTGACGCTCCGGCTCGAGCCCCTGGGCGACGAGGACGTCGAGGAGCTCATCGCGGAGCGGGTGGCCGGCGAGCTCCGAACGAAGATCGCCCGCGCCGCAGGCGGCAACCCGCTCTTCATCGAGGAGATGCTGGCGATGGCCGACGAGGGCGACGGCGAGGTCGTCGTCCCGCCCACGTTGCAGGCGTTGCTCGCGGCACGCCTCGATCAGCTCGAGGCGGACGAACGGAGCGTCCTCGAGCGCGGTTCGATCGAGGGCGAGATCTTCCATCGGGGCGCCGTGCAGGCGCTGGGCCCCGCGGAAACCCAGGTAACCCCACATCTCGCCGCGCTCGTCCGCAAGGAGCTGATCAGTCCGGACCGACCGCAGCTCACAGGCGAGGACGGGTTCCGCTTCCGACACCTCCTGATCCGTGACGCGGCGTACGACGCACTGCCAAAGGCGATCCGGGCTGACCTCCATGAGCGCTTCGCATCCTGGCTGGAGGATCGCGGGACCGAGCTCGTGGAGCCGGACGAGCTCCTCGGCTACCACCTAGAGCAGGCCCATCGCTACCGCACCGAGCTCGGGACGCTCGGCGGCGGCACCCTGGCTGCCGCGGCGCGGCGCCACTTGATGGCGGGCGGCCACCGCGCCGCCCTTCGCCAGGACTTCGGTGCCGCCGTTAACCTGTTGGACCGCGCCGCCTCGCTCCTACCGACCGCCGAGCTCGACCTCGCCCTCGAGACCGAGCTCGCCGACTGCCTGATCTGGTCGGGCAGGGGAGACGACGCGGGCCGACGCGCCGATGCCCTCGTCGAGCGAGCCTCGGCGGCGGGGGATCGTGTCGGGGAGCTTTGCGGGATGGTCCTGAGCGGCATGTTCCGCATCAACTTCGAGTCGGGCGCAGCTGAGGAGGTAGCCGCGCTCGTGGAGCAGTCGTTGCCCGTGTTCCAGGAAGCCGGCGACGACATGGCCCTCTACATCGCCTACTACGCGCTCGCGGAGGTGGCGCAGACGCGCGCGCAGATGCGGGCAGGGCTGGAGGCGATCGAGCGGGCATTCTTCCATGGTCGGCAGGTGGACTACGCACCACCAGGATTGTTCGCGTGGCGCGCCGCTTGTCGCTACTTCGGGACGACACCCGTGTCGGAACTGCTCGCATGGATCGACGAGAACGAGCCGAGGGCAAAGCGGGACCACTTCCTCCGCGCCTATCGGGCCGGAGCACTGGCGATGCTCGGTCGCTTCGACGAGGCGCGCGCAATCCTCGCCGAGGCGCGTGCGGAGCTCGCGGAGCGCGGGGGGGACTCCTCCTCGCGAACATCACCGCCTTCGAGTCTGTCGACGTCGAGCGATGGGCCGGCGATCCGGCCGCCGCAGCCGAGTTCGGAGCGGAAGGGGTAAGGCTGCAGGAGGAGCTCGGGGAACAGGGCTTCTTGGCGTCCGCGACCGGGGACCTGGCACAGGAGGTCTACGGGCTCGGCCGGCTCGCGGAAGCCGATGCCTTGGCTGCCCGCGCGGCGGATCTCGGCGCGAGTGACGACGCCATGAAGGAGATGATCTGGCGACAGGTGAGGGCCAAGGTGCTGGCGCGCCGTGGGGAGCACGCCGATGCCGAGCGGCTCGCCCGTGAGGCGGTCGCGATCGGAGAGGGAACGGACTTCCTCAACGGGCAGGGCGACGCGAACGCCGACCTCGCGGCGGTGCTCTCGCTCGCCGGACGCGCCGAGGAAGCGGCGGAGGCGCTCGAGCAGGCGCTCGCCCGCTACGAAAGGAAGGGAAACGTCGTCATGGCCGCGAGGATGCGCGACCGGCTCGAGGCGCTGCGGGAGGAGGCGCCGCGATAGCGCGTCCGTCCTCAGTCGTTCGGCGCCCAGATCGGCCCCAGGCAATCGTCACGGAGCGGCAGCGGGTCGGGCGCCCTCGGCTCCTGCTCGAAGTCGAACGCGGTGAGCATCGGCGTGGCCTGCCGGTCGCGCTTCGTGAGCTGCGTGAGGTCCCAGTTGTCCTCGATGAACCGGAGCACGCTCGAGAACTCGCCGAGCTCGCTGCTGACCTCGCCCTGCTTGGCGTAGGGGCTGACCACCAGCATCGGGACGCGGATCCCGAACCCGAAATCGTCGACCTGCGGCGGCGGCACGTGATCGTAGAAGCCGCCGTAGTCGTCCCACGTGAGGAAGATCGCCGTCGAGTCCCACATCGGCGAACGCATGATCGCGTCGATCACCTTCGTCGACCAGTTCTCGCCGTGGCAGAAGTTGTACTCGGGATGCTCGGACAGCTCGAACCGCGGCGTGATCCACGTGACCGGCGGGAGCAGGTCCTCACGGATGTCCTTCACGACCTCGTCGACCGGGTACATGTGCCGCTGCCAGCGTTCCTCGTGCATCCGGTAGCGGCGGATCGCCGAGTACGCCGACCAGATGTAGCCCTTCTGGTCCTCGCTGGCCGCGTAGTACGCCCACGGGATGCTCGCGCGGTTCAGGAGGTCGCCCTCGGTGAGGAGCCCGAGCGCCCCCCGGCCTCCCGGAGCACCGCCGCCGTCGCCGCGGCCGTCCCCTCCCAGGTGAACATCGGGAGGCGCGCCCGTCCGGCGGCGACGAGCCGGTCGCGGAGGGCGCCGTCCCGGAACAGCCGCGCGAGCCCGTCCCCGATCGCCTCGACGTCGTCGGCCTCGACCGCGAGCGCCGCGTCCCCGGCGACCGCGGGCAGCGACGCCGCGGTCGAGACCAGCACCGGGACGCCGGCCGCGAACCCCTCGAGCACCGGGAAGCCGAACCCCTCGTAGCGCGACGGGTACGCGAGGGCCGTCGCGCCGGCCAGCAACGCGCGCTTCTCGACGCCGGAGACGTAGCCGGCGAGCACCACGCGACGCCGGATGTCCTCGGGCAGTGCCTCGACCTGCGCCGCAAGGATCTCGACGGCGGTCTGGGCCCAGCGGACGCGCCCCCCGGCGATCACGAGCCACGCATCCGTGTCCGGCATCCGGGCGAACGCGTCGACGAGCGCGTTCAGGTTCTTGCGCGGCTCGATCCCGCCCACGAACAGCGCGAACGGCCCCTCGATCCCGAAGCGTGTGCGCACGCGTTCGGCCTCGTCGGCCGACGGCGGCTCGAACGGGTCGGCGCCGTGCGGGATCACGCGCACGTGGGCGTCGTCGATCCGGTGCCGCTCGAGCAGGTCGCTCTTCGCGCTCTCCGAGGGGACGATCACCGCCGCGGCCCGCCGCAGCCACCCGTCGAACCGCCGTCGCCACCGTTCGCCGAACCCGGGTCCCGTCTCGGGCATTACCTCGAACGCGAGGTCGTGGACGACCAGCACGACGCCGTCACTGCGCGTCGGCGGCGGGAGGAAGTTCGTCGCGAGCAGCGCGTCGAACCGGACGAGCCGCTCGAGCCTGGGAACCTCGAGCCGCCGCCAGACCGGCTCGAGGACGGTCGGGACCCGCGAACGGTGCTCGATCAGGCTCGTGGAACGGGCCAGATCCGGGCCGTCGGCGCGCAGGTGCCACGCGACGATCCGGTCCCCCGGCATCGCGTCGGGCAGGTGCTCGAGCATCCGCCGCGTGTAGTGGCCCACGCCGGTCGGCTCGGCATCGGAGGCGGGACGAGCGTCGATCGCGATCCGCACGCGGGCAGTATCGCCGCTCCCGGCGGCCGGCACCGGCCGAGCGGTAGCATCCCCGAGTGGACCGGATCCGGTATTCGGTCATGACGCGACTCGCACCGTATCCCTCGCTCGCAATGCCGCTGGCACGGCTGCGACGCGAGGGTGAGCTGGTCGACGCGCGGACCGACCTGCTCGTGGAGTCGTTCCCGCGCTGCGCGTCCTCGTTCGCGATCGCGGCGTTCCGGCTCGCGCAGGAGCCGAGGAGCGTCCGGATCGCGCACCACACGCACGCGTCGGGGCACGTGATCGCCGGCATCCGGCTGGACGTGCCGGCGCTCGTCCTGATCCGGGAGCCCGAGGGCGCGGTCGTGAGCAGCCGGATCCGCCATCCAGCGCGGACGTACGCCGACCTGCTGCGCGGGTTCTGCGCGTTCTACGAGCCGCTGGTCCCCCACCGGCGCGACCTGGTGGTCGGCACGTTCGCCGAGGTGGTCGGCGGCAAGCTCGGCGCGATCACCCGGCGCCTGAACGCGCGGTTCGGGATCGGCTTCGCCGAGTTCGAGCCGACCGAGGAGAACGTCGCCCGGTGCATGCGCGAGATCGACGAGGATTGGCGGGACCGACGCGGCGGCGAGCGCCTGGAACGCATCGTCCCGCGCCCCTCACCGATGCGCGAAGGCCTGAAGAAGGAGATGGCCGAGCGGTACGAGCGCGAGGCTCCGCCGAAGCTGCGGCGGCGGGCCGAGCGCCTGTACGCGTGGTTCACGCGGGACGCGGACGGGCGGCCGTAGTGGCGTCGCTCATCTTCGGCGTGCGCCTGGACGAGCTCGACTCGGTCGACGAGCTCCGATCCGTCGCCCGCGGGTTCCTCGACGGGGACCGGGCGTTCCGCGTCTTCACACCGAACCCCGAGATCCTCCTGCGCGCCCGCAGCGACCCCGCGTACGCCGACGTGCTGCGCTCGGCCGACCTCGCGCTGCCCGACGGGACGGGCGTCGCGCTCGTGCAGATGCTGCGGGGCCGTCGCCCGGTGCGGCGCTGGCCCGGCGTCGAGATCGCGGCGCTGGTGCTCCGCCTGGCCGCCGAGCGCGGGCAGACCGTCGCGTTCGTCGGCGGGGCACCGGACGTCGCCGAACGCGCGGCCGCCCGCTGGTGCGCCCTGCCGGGACTGAAGGTCGTCGTGGCGGGCGCGGGGGTCGCGTTCGGGGACGACGGTCTCGCCCGGCCCGCGGAGGCCGAGGACGCGACGGCCGAGGCGATCCGTTCGGCCGCCCCGACGGTCGTCCTCGTCGGCCTCGGGGCCCCGAAGCAGGAACGCTGGATCGACCGCCACGCCGACGCCTTCCCGTCGGTGCGGATCATGATCGGCGTGGGGGGAGCGTTCGACATGTGGGCGGGGTCGAAGCGCCGCGCCCCGCGCGCGCTCCGAACGCTCGGGCTCGAGTGGCTGTGGCGCCTCGCGCTCGACCCGCGGAGATGGCCCCGGATCGTCCGGGCGACCGTCGAGTTCCCCGTCCTCGCGCTCATGGATCGGAGCGGCTGAATGCGCGTCCTGTTCCTCACGCCCCGCCAGCTCGACGACCCGCGCAGCGGGGGAACGATCAAGTCCGCCGCGCTGCTCGCCTACCTCGAGGCCCGCCACGAGGTGGACGTCGCGTGCTTCCGCGGCCGGGACGAACCGGAGTGGGAGCGGTCCGCGGGCCGCGTGGTCTCCGTCCCGTTCGAACGCGGCCGTTCGGTCCGCCACCTCGTCTCCAGCTACGCCGGGCGGGTGCCGTTCAGCATCGAGCGGAACCGGAGCTCGGAGATGGCCGGCCGGGTCCCCGAACTCGTCGCCTCCGGCGCGTACGACGCGGTCCTCGTCGACGGGTGGCTCATGGCCCAGTACGTCCCGGACGCGTTCGCGGGCCTGCGGCTGCTCCACGAGCACAACGCGGAGCACGTGATGTGGCAACGCCACGCCGAGCTCGCGACCACGGCGATGCGGCGGCGGCTCATCCGCATGGAGGCCGGCCGCGTCCGCAAGTACGAGGCGGGGTTGCTGTCACGGTTCGATGTGGTGTTCGCGGTGTCCGGGCGCGACCGGGACGCGCTCGGAGCCCTCGGCGCGACCGGGCCCGAGATCGCCCTGCTTCCCAACGTCGCCGACCCGGCCCTGCTCGAGCGGCCCGAGCTCGCGCCGCCCGCAGAGCCGGTCCTGCTGTTCCTCGGGACGCTCTCGTGGCCGCCGAACGCCGAGGGCCTCTCCCGGTTCCTGCATGAAGGCCTCCCGCCGCTGCTCGAACGCGTGCCGGCCACGCGGTTGGTCGTCGCGGGATCCGGGGCGGCCGAGGACCTGATCCGCCAGGTCTACCGCAGCCGCGGCGCCGAGTTCGCGGGGCCCGTCGAGGACGACGAGGTGCTGTACTCGCGGGCGCGGTGCTTCGTCGACGTCGGCGTCGGCGGCTCGGGAACCAAGGTGAAGGTCCTGAACGCGCTCGCCCGCGGGCTCCCCGTCGTCACGGGACCGGATGGCGTCGCTGGGCTCGAGGACACCGCGGGCGAGCACCTGCTCGTGGCCGAGGACCCCGAGCGGCTGCTCGCGGCGCTCGAACGGATCCTGCGCGACGATGAGCTGTGGACGACCCTCGCTCGCAACGGCCGGGAACTGGTCCGCCAGCGGTACGTGCCCGAGGTCGCGTTCGGGGCGCTGGACGCCGCGCTGGCCTGGCGCCCGTAGATGCTCGAGCAAGCGACCGGCATCGACCTGTACTGGCTCCCCCTCGGCGCGGGCGGCCACTTCGTCCGGCTGAACGGACGCATCTACGAGGCCATCCAGGCCCAACGGGAGCGACGACGAGCGTTCGACCTGTACCACTCCGCGCTCGAGGTGCGGGTGCCGCGGGAGCGCTTCGTCATCGAGACCGCGTGGCCGATCCCCGATGACCGGCCGGCCTCGCGCGGCGTGGTGCTGGAGGGTCCGGTCTTCAGCCCGCGGATCGCGCGGTTCCGCGTGTGCCGCTACGAGGTGCGCCGATGGCGGGACGGGATCATCCCGGACATCCGCGAGGCGGTCGCGAGCCCGCAGCGCCTGAGCGAGGACGAGGAACGTGCCCGACGCGTCCTGGACCTCGTGGGCTCGGTCCCCGCGCTTGTATGGGGACGGGACGAGCTCGGGACGGGCGACATGTGGAACTCGAACTCGGTGATCTCGTGGCTCCTCGCGCGCGGCGGCCTGCCGACGGACGCGATCCGCCCCCCGGTCCGGGGGCGGGCCCCCGGCTGGGAGGCCGGGCTGGTCACGGCGTTGCGCTCGGCCTGAGGGCCGCGCGGAGCGCGGCGACCGCCGTCAGGATCGTCGTAGCTGATCGTCGGCCTTCCATCTGGGTCAGGACGTCCTTCGCCGCCGCCTCGATGCGACGGAGGCGAGCGAGCTCGTCCGTCGCGATCGACTCGAAGCCCTGCTCGTCGGAGGTCACGTCCGCCACCCCTCTCTAGTTCGGGCAGTCGACGGGTTCGTTCGTGTTGGGCGGCGGGACCTCGTAGCGGCCCCCCACCAAGACCGCGACGTCCTGACCCTTCGGCAGCGATCCGGGCGGCGCGGGGACCAGATCCAGGTTGCCGAAGTAGGTCCCCACGACCTTGGCCATCGGCTCGGCGCCCGCCGCGTACAGGATCATCGAGCCCTTCGTGGGTGGGTCGACCTCCGTGGTATCGATCACGCCGGGTGAGGTGTTGAACCCGCCCTCGGTGAGGATGTCGAACACGTGCGGAGCGACCGGGCTGCCGTCGCGGTCGACGACCGAGACGACGATGTTGGCCGGCGACGGCGCCGTCTGCGACAGCTCCTGCCCCAGGTCGCCCAGCGGCTTGCCCTCGCGGATCCGGCGGAGCAGCTCGTCGGCGTCCGGCTGCACCATCCTCACGATCGACAGGTAGGTGCCGTTCGAGTCGTAGATCCCCTCGGGTACCGTGGGCAGCGCGCGGAAGTCCGCGTTGTCCGTCCCCACGCCCTGGAGCAGCCCGGCGAGGTAGACGAGCTCGGCCGGGTTCAGCCCCTCGTCCACCACGAGGTTGCCGAGGAGCTCGGGCACCAGCTGCTGCAGCCGCAGGAGCTCGCCGGGCCGGAGCAGCTTCGCGATCACCGCGCGCAGGAACTGCTGCTGGCGGCTGATGCGCGCGAAGTCGGGCACGGTATCGCACGGCTGGTGGCGGGTGCGGACGTAGGCGAGCGCCGTCCGCCCGTCGAAGTGCTGACAGCCGGCCGGGATGTCGAGCAGGGTCAGCTCGTCGTACATGGGATACGGCACGCACATGTCGACGCCGCCGAGCGCGTCGACGACCCGCTGGAACCCGAGCAGGTTCACGTACAGGACGTGGTGGATCTGCATCCCGGTGATGCTCTTGATCGTCCGGGCGACGCGCTGCGGGCCGCCGCCGTCGATGCCGCCCTCGAACGCCGAGTTGATCTTGCCCTCGCCCATGCCGGGGATGTCCACCCACAGGTCGCGCGGGAACGAGAGGAAGGTCGCCTCCTTCCGGTCTGGGCGCGTGTGCACCAGGATGATCGTGTCCGCGCGGTTCTCGCCACCGATGTGCGCGTTGGTGCCGAACGCGATCAGCTCCTCGCGCGTCAGGCCCTTGCGCGAGTCGCTCCCCAGCAGCAGGTAGTTGCACGCGCGCTCGTCGCACTTGCCGGCGATGTCGGCCGGACCGGTGGCGCCGGTGGCCGAGGAGGGCAGGTCGGGGATGTGCTGGATCTGGGCGCCGGCCCAGAAGTACGAGCCCATCGCGACCGCGGCCACCACCATGACGAACGCGGACAGCGTCGCCGTCACGGCGAGGAACACCCTCCGTACATGCGGATGCGGATGGGCGCCCGCCCGCTCGCGGCCGGGCGCAGGGGCGTCGTCGGTCGGCGTCGTCGCGTCCTGGGTCATAGGCTGGGTTCGGGGACGGCGGCGTTCCCGATGGGCAGAGCGTACCCGTCTGCCCGGAGATGGAAGCGGGGCAGGCCGTGACGATCGTATGGAGACCGTCCGCCGAGGTCGTGGAGCGGGCCAACGTCACCCGGTTCATGCGCGCGCACGGCATCGCCACCGAGCAGGACCTGATCCGCCGCTCGACCGCGGACGTCGAGTGGTTCTGGGACGCCGCGATCCGCGACCTCGATCTGGAGTTCTTCGAGCCGTACACGGAGGTGCTCGACACGTCCAGGGGGATCGAGTGGGCGACGTGGTTCGGCGGCGGCTCGGTGAACCTCGCGCACGACTGCGTCGACCGGTGGGCCGAGCGCACCCCGGACGCGACCGCGATCGTCTGGGAGGGCGAGGAGGGCCGGACGCGACGCGTCTCGTACCGCGAGCTGCGTGAGCGCTCGGATCGCCTGGCGAACGCGCTCGCCGCGCTCGGCGTCGCGCCGCTCGACGCCGTCGGGATCTTCCTGCCGCCCACGCCCGAGGCGGTCGTCGCGGTGATGGCGTGTTCGAAGCTCGGGGCCGTGTGGCTGCCGCTGTTCTCCGGGTTCGGCGCCGATGCGGTGGCCAAGCGGCTCGACGACGCTCGGGCCAAGGTCCTGATCACGGCCGACGGCTTCCCGCGGCGGGGCAAGCTCGTCCGGATGAAGGAGACGGCCGACGAGGCCGTGACCGCGGTCGCCTCCGTCGCGCACGTGATCGTGGTCGACCGGGCGGATCGTCCGGACACGCCGTGGGATGCCTCGCGCGACCTCCACTGGGACGACCTGCTGTCGGCGCACGCGGACCGCTTCGAGACCACGCGCCTGGATCCCGAGCACCCGCTGTTCATCGCGTACACGAGCGGGACCACGGGCAGGCCGAAGGGCGCCGTCCACGTGCACGGCGGGTTCCTGGTGAAGATCGCGGAGGAGGTCGCGTACCAGACGGACGTGCAGCCGGGCGACCTGCTGTTCTGGTTCGCCGACCTCGGCTGGATCATGGGCCCGTGGGAGATCGTCGGCGCGACCGCGCTCGGGGCGACGGTGTTCCTGTTCGACGGGGCGCCGAACCATCCGGGGCCCGACCGGCTGTGGTCGATGATCGAGCGCCACCGCATCACGCACCTGGGCGTGTCCCCGACGCTCATCCGAGCCCTGATCCCCGCGGGCGAGCAACCGGTGGGCTCGCACGACCTGTCGTCGCTGCGGATCCTCGCCTCGACCGGCGAGCCGTGGAACCCCGAGCCCTACCGGTGGTTCTTCGAGGAGGTGGGCAAGGCGAGGCTGCCGATCATCAACCTGTCGGGCGGCACCGAGGTGGGCGCCTGCTTCCTCTCTCCCCATCCGATCAGCCCCCTCGAGCCGTGCACCCTCCGCGGCCCCGCGCTCGGGATGGACGTCGCGGTGTTCCGCCCGGACGGGACCGAGGCCGGTCCCGGCGAGGTGGGCGAGCTCGTCTGTCGCAAGCCGTGGCCGAGCATGACCCGCGGCCTGCGGGGCGATCCCGAGCGCTACCTGGACGCGTACTGGCGCCGCTTCCCCGGCGTGTGGTGCCACGGCGACTGGGCCAGCGTTGACGAGGGCGGCTCGTGGTTCCTGCACGGGCGCAGCGACGACACGATGAACGTCGCGGGCAAACGCCTCGGGCCGGCGGAGGTCGAGAGCGTCCTCACGCTGCACCCGGGCGTGACCGAGGCGGCCGTCGTCGGCGTCCCCGACCCCGTCAAGGGCGAGGCGATCTGGTGCTTCGTCGTGGCCGCGGGCGACGCCTCGGAACGGCTCCCCGACGAGCTGTCCGCGCTCGTCGCCGAGCACCTCGGCAAGGCGTTCCGGCCGGCGCGCGTGGTCGTGGTCCCCGAGCTCCCGCGGACGCGCTCGGCCAAGATCCTGCGCCGGGCGATCCGGGCGACCGTGATCGGCGCGGAGCCGGGCGACCTCTCCAGCCTGGAGAACCCCTCGTCGCTCGAGTCGATCCGATCCGCGCTCGGCTGAGCGCCGGCCCCGGATCCATCGGTCCGCGGCGACGAACGGCGACGCGCCGCCGGGATAGGCTTGCCGGTGCCGATGAACGCCGCTGCCGAACCGGCCCTCGCGGTGCTCGCCGTCGGGGTCGACCCCGGGGCGATCGAGGGATGCGTCGTCGAGACCGCCGAGGACATGCTCGGCGCGCTCGCGCAGCTCGCCGACGGCGGGATCGACGTGGTGTACGCATCGCTGCGCCTGCCCGACGCATCCGGGACCGACGTGATCGCCTCGCTCCGCGAGCGCGCACCGGAGGTCCCGGTGGTGGTGGTGGGCGACCCGGAGGCGGAGTCGGGCGAGGCGTTCGAGGCGGGCGCGAGCGACGTCCTGCCGCCGGACCCCGCCCGCGACCTCGTGGCCCGGGCCATCCGGTACGCCATCACCCTGCGGAAGGTGGAGGCCGGGCTCCGGCGCCACCAGGCGTTCGACGAGCTCACCGGGCTGCTGAACGCGCGCGGCTTCGACCTGCTCGCGAACCACCACTTCCGGCTCGCCGACCGGTCGAAGGACCCGGTGCTGATCGTCTTCCTCCGCGTCGACGAGGGCGGCGGCGCCCCCGGCGAGCCCGCGGTCGCCGACGCCGCGACGGTCATCAGCTCGGCCGTCCGCGTGTCCGACGTCGTCGCGCGGGTGGGGTCCGACGCCTTCTGCGTGTTGCTCGCGGGCGCGGCCACCGGGACCGAGCCGATCGTCCTCGAGCGGATCGTCGAGGCGGTCGCAAGCCACAACGCTACCGGCGCCCGCGAGACCGGCCCGTCGCTCTCGGTCGGGGCGGCCACCTACGACCCCGAGCATCCGGTCGAGCTCGAGGAGCTGATCGCGGAGGCCGATCGACGGATGCGCCCCCACCCGCCGCGACCGGCACCCCGGGCGACTAAGGACACTTAACACGGCCACGCGAACCGGGGCCGCCGCCGGGCTCCCTCGGCCCGACGCCGCCCGGCCGTACCTGCGGACGATCGCCTCTAGCGAGCGACGAGCACGGGCACGTGCGCCAGATGCACCACCTTGTGGGCGACGCTCCCCATCAGCAGGCGTCCCCATTCGGACAGCCCTCGACTGCCCATGACCACGAGGTCGATGTCCTCGTCGGTGCAGGCATCGAGGATCGCCCGGGCGGTCTGACCGAGCGGCGCGCGGATCACCTCACCGCGGGCGCTCGTCCCCTCGTCCTTCAGCGTGCGGACGATGTCGTCGACCAGGTCGCGACACTCCTGCTCGGTCTCGACGTCGATGTCGCCCGCCCAGCTCATCTCGTGCTCGCGGACGTGGAACACGATGACCTCCGCCCCGTACCGGCGGCCGAGGTCGCCCGCGATCGGCACCCCCTTCTTGGCGTGGCCGGAGCCGTCGACCGCGAGAAGGATCCTGTGGAACACCGCCGACACCTCCTTCACCCGGTTCGGCACCCCTCGGCACCTCCCGGCTGGGCTCCGAGGCAAGCGTGGCCGATGGACGGGGGGTTCCTCAGGGCCGCGCGACCCTACTCGGGGGGTCGGTTCGGCCCCACGGGCGCCCGACCGGGCGCAGGGGACGGGCTCGGACGAAGCCCGATCGAGAGTTATCGGAGCCTTAGCGTCCGCCTGGCCGTTGGCTCACCCGCCTCCACCTACCGTGGGGACATCGACACAGGGAGGTGGACACGATGAAGAAGCGGTTCGCGATGGTGGTGGCGGGGGGCCTGGTGGCGGCGTTGCTCGCCGGCTCGGCGGCGCTCTCGCTCGGGCTCCTCGGCGCCAGCACGGCCTCCGCCGGCGGTGACCGAACGGCACCCCGGGTCCGCACGGTCGAGCGCACGGTCACGATCCACAAGAAGAAGAAGGCACCGGCGGGCGCGGTCCGGTACGTGATCGCCGCCGCCCCCAGCAGCAGCTCGTCGGGTTCGGCCCACGAGTCCGAGTCCGAGAGTTCGAGCACGAGTCCGAGGGCGGCGAGGGGTCGTCCGGGTCGGGTTCCGGAGGCTACGAGGATGACTGAGAGGGCCGAGAAGGCCCGTCGCCCGCGAGCCTCCAAGCGCGAGCTTCGGGCCTGGGCGTGGGTGGCCGGGGCGCTGGCGTTCCTCGCGCCGGCCGCCGTCCTCGGGGCGGTCCCCAAGCCGCCGCAAGACGCGGCCGCCAGCACGCGCCAGCGGCCCACGGTCGTGGTCCGCAAGATCACCCGGCGGATCATCGTCACCAAGCCCTCGACCCCGGCACCGATCCGGTACATCTCGGGAGGCTCCGCCTCCTCGGGGACGAGCTCGGTGAGCTCCGCCCCGGCCGCCACGTCGACGGGAGGGTCGTGATGCGGGCGGGGGAAGCCGAGGGAACTGCCCGAGCCGCCTTCCGCGCGATGGGCACACGGGTGCGGTGCATCGGCCCCGCCGGTCACGCGGCGTTCGAGCCGGCGGTCGCCGACGTCCGCGCGACGTTCGAACGGGAGGAGCTCCGCTTCTCGCGGTTCCGGGGCGACAGCGAGCTCTCGCGGGTGAACGCCGCGGCCGGGTCGTGGACAACCGTGTCCCCGCCGTTCGCCGAGCTCGTCGGGTTCGCCCTCGCGGCGTGGGAGCAGACGGACGGACGGTTCGATCCGACGTTGCTCGGTGCGATGGTCGCCGCCGGGTACGACCGGGACTTCGACGAGATCCTGGCGGGTGCTCGTGTCGAGCTCCACGCCGGGAAGCCCGCGGGCGGAGCCGGAGACGTCCGGTTGGACGGCCGGCGTCTCCGGCTCCCCAACGGGGTGGCGCTGGACCTCGGCGGAGTGGCGAAGGGGTGGACCGTCGACCGGGCCGCTCGAGTCGCCCTGGCGGCAGGCCTGCCGTGGGCGCTGATCGAGGCGGGGGGCGACCTCCGTCTGGATGGTGAGCCGCCCGTCGGTGGTCTGGAGGTCGCCGTCGAGGACCCCGAGTCCTCGGACACCGACGTCGGACGCATCGTGCTGCAGGGCGGGGCGCTCGCGACCTCGTCGGTGACGCGGCGAGCCTGGGGACCGGGCCTGCATCACCTCATCGACCCTGCGACGGGAGCGCCGTCGACCGGCCCGGTGCTGCAGGCCACCGTCTGGGGTCCCACGTGCGCGGACGCCGAGATCTCCGTGAAGGACGCGCTCCTGGGCGGCGAGCCATCGCTTGACCGCGGTCCCGCCCTGCTCGTGCTCAGGGACGGCCGGATCGTGACGAACATCGACCGGGTGGAGGTTGCCGCATGACGACGTGGGTGATCCTTCGCGCCGCCGGGATCGGCGCCTACGTGATGGTCTTCCTGTCCGTCGCCTGGGGTCTGGTCTCGACCACCGGTGCACTCGGACGCAGGATCTCGAAGGCCTCGGCCACCACGATCCATCAGTTCGTGGCGACGTGCGGCCTGTTCCTGCTCGCGATCCACCTCGGGGGGCTGCTGGTCGACTCGTTCATGCCGTTCGGCGTGAAGGACGTGCTGATCCCCGGGGTCAGCACCTACCGGCCCGTCGCGACCGCGTTCGGCGTGATCGCGATGTACGCGAGCGTGTTCGTGATCGTCACCTCGTGGATGCGCAAGACGATCGGCACCAAGTGGTGGCGGCGCTCGCACCTGCTCGCCGTGCCGATGTTCGTCCTGTCGATGGTCCACGGCGTCTTCTCGGGGTCGGACACCACGCGGCCCTGGATGTGGTGGACCTACGTCGCGACCGGAGCCATCGTGGTGTTCCTCGTCGTCCTGCGGGGCCTGACGGCCGGCTACCGTCCCGAGCGCGCCGAGCGCGCCCCGGCGCGACGGAGCGTGGGCGCGACGCTGGCCACCGCGCCCGCTCCCGCCGTGGCCGAGGTCGAGTCTGCCGCCTGAACGCGCTCGACCGGCGGGATCGACCGCCCCACTAGGATGGCGACATGTCGTCCGACACGTTCCCGGAGCACCTGGTGTCCGACGTGGTGCTGCGCGACGGCTCGACGGTGCGGATCCGCCCGGCGCGTCCGAGCGACCGGACCCGGGTCGAGGACTACCTGATCGGGCTCTCCCCCGAGACGCGGCGTCTGCGGTTCTGGTCCCAGGCGATCGACGTGGGCGGCCTCGCCCGCAAGATCGTGGACGTCGACTACGACGACCACCTCACGCTCCTGGTCCTGCACGGCGGGGACGAGGGGACGATGATCGGCGGCTCGCAGTACATCCGGATCGAGGGCGGTCGCGCCGAGATCAGCCTGTCCGTCGCCGACGAGTTCCAGGGTCGGGGGATGGGGTCGATCCTGCTCGGCCAGATGGCGGAGGAGGCGGTCCGCCACGGCATCACGACGTTCGTCGCGGAGGTGCTGGCCGAGAACCACGCGATGATCAACGTGTTCCGCGCGAGCGGGTTCACCGTGTCGATCCGGGCCACCCCCGGGTCGATCGAGGTCGAGTTCCCGATCGTGCTGACCGATGAGGCGATCGGGCAGTACGAGCAGCGGGAGACCCAGGCGGCCGTCGGAGCGATCGAGACCTTCCTGTCCCCCCGTTCGGTCGCGGTGATCGGCGCCTCCCGCGATCCGACGAGCATCGGTGGCCAGCTGTTCGAGAACCTGTTGATGGCCGAGTTCCACGGCCCCGTCTACCCCGTGAACCCCAAGGCCCCCGTCGTGCACGCCGTCGTGGCGTATCCCTCGATCGCCGAGGTGCCGGGCGAGGTCGACGTCGCCTTCGTCGTCGTTCCCGCGGCCCTCGTGTCCGAGGTCGCGCGCGAGTGCGGGGAGAAGGGGGTCAAGGGGCTGGTCGTGATCTCGGCCGGGTTCAACGAGATCGGTGGGATCGGGCCTGACCTCCAGCAGGACCTCGTCCAGATCTGCCGCGCCTACGGGATGCGCCTGATCGGCCCGAACTGCATGGGGATCGTCAACACGGCCGAGGATGTCCGCCTGAACGGCACCTTCGCCACCGTCTACCCGCCCGCCGGCAACGTCGGGTTCCTCTCCCAGTCCGGCGCGCTCGGCCTCGCCGTCATGCAGCACGCCGCCAAGCTCGGGCTCGGCCTGTCGACGTTCGTGTCGATCGGGAACAAGGCCGATATCTCGGGCAACGACCTGGTCGCCTACTGGGCCCAGGACCCCCGGACGGACGTGATCCTGCTCTACCTCGAGTCCTTCGGCGATCCACGGCGGTTCGGTCGCCTCTCGCGAGCGGTGGGACGCCGCAAACCGGTCGTGGCCGTGAAGTCGGGACGGAGCGCCGCGGGACAACGCGCCGCGGCCTCGCATACCGGTGCGTTGCTGGCCGCCTCCGACATCACGGTCGATGCGCTGTTCGAGCAGGCGGGCGTGATCCGCACGGACACGCTCGAGGAGATGTTCGACGTGGCCACGATCCTGGCGAAGCAGCCCGCACCCGAAGGGAACCGCATCGCGATCGTGACCAACGCCGGCGGGCTCGGGATCTTGTGCGCCGACACGTGCGAGGCCAACGGCCTGCGGGTCCTGCCCCTGTCGGATGGGACCGCGGAGGAGCTCCGGTCGTTCCTCGCGGCCGAGGCATCGGTCAGCAACCCGGTCGACATGATCGCGTCGGCGACCGCCGAGGACTACGGCCGCGCGATCGCGACCGTCGCCGCCGACCCCGACGTCGACGCCATGATCGTCATCTACATCCCGCCCCAGGCGGACAAGGCGGTCGAGATCGGCCACGCGATCGTCGACGCGGTCGAGGGGGTCGACGGGCGGATCCCGATCGCGACGACGTGGGTCTGGGCGCAGGACCTCCCGGCGGACCTGCGCGAGGCCGGCTCGAGGATCCCGTCCTTCGCCTTCCCCGAAGCCGCCGCCATCGCGATGGCGCACGCCTGCCGGTACGGCGAGTGGCGTCGGCGCCCCGAGGGCACCGTCCCGACCTATCACGATATGGATCCCGACCTGATCACGGCCACGCTGGCCGAGGCGCTCGGTCAGGGCGCGGGGTGGCTCAACCCGCAGCAGGTGGAGCGGGTGCTCTCCGCGGCCTCGCTGCCCGTGGTGCGGTCGCACCATGCCGGGACGCCCGAGGAGGCGGGCGAGGCGGCGGCGGTGATCGGCCGGGCGGTCGCCCTGAAGGCGCAGGGGCCGGACATCGTGCACAAGACCGAGCTCGGCGCCGTCCGGATCGGCCTATCGGGTGCCGGCCCGGTCCGGGAGGCGGCCGACGAGATGACCCGGGCCATCGAGGCTGCGGGGCTGAGCCACGACGGGTTCGTCGTGCAGGAGCTGGTCGAGCCTGGCGTCGAGATGCTCGTGGGCGTGGTGCACGATCCGTCGTTCGGACCGGTGGTCGCGTGCAGCGCGGGTGGGACGCAGGCCGAGCTGCTGCGGGACGTCTCGGTGCGCGTCACGCCGATCACCGACCTGGATGCGACCGAGATGGTCCGTTCCCTGCGGACCTTCCCGCTGCTCGAGGGCTTCCGGGGCGCACCCGCCGCCGACGTCGGCGCCCTGGAGGACGTGATCCTTCGCATCGGGGCCCTCGTGGACGGGCATCCCGCGATCGCCGAGATGGACTGCAACCCCGTGATCGTGCTGCCCCGCGGCGCGGCGATCGTGGACGCGAGGATCCGCGTGCAGGAGGTCGCCCGACCCAAGCCGCTCGCCGCACGCGCGTCGCTCGGGTAGCGCTCAGGGGCGAGCGACGAGCACCGAGCACGGCGCATGTTCGGCGCAGTGCTCGCTCACGCTGCCCAGGAGCACGCGGCTCACCCCTCGCACCCCCCGGTGACCGACGACCAGCAGATCGCTCCCGTCGCGCCGTGCCGCCGCGACGAGCGCATGCTCCGGACGCCCCATGGCCATGTCCCGGACGGGAACGAGCCCGCGATCGGTCGCCGTTCGAACCGCCGGTTCGAGCTCGGGCGGGCTCTCCTCCCCCGCCTCGAGCGTCCACTCGGAATCCCGACCCCGGAAGACCGGGACCACGTGCAGGAGGTGGAGCTCGGCGCCGGTCGCGGCCGCGATCTCGGAGGCGAGCGAGGCCGTCGACACCGAGGCGTCGGAGCCGTCGACGCCGCAGGTGATCCTCGTCGGGAAGCTCGTCCCCGCGGCACGTGCGAGCATCACCGAGCAGTCCGCCTGTGCCAGGACGTGCTTGGCGACGCGCCCGACGTGCAGCGCCGCGCCGAGCCCGCCGCCGTCGGGCCCGACACATACGAGGTCGACGCCGTGCTCATGCGCCTCGGCGACGAGGGCGGCGGCGGCGTCGCCGGCCACGATCCGGCCGACGGCGTCGATCCCGCTCTCGCGGGCGCCGGCCGCGGCGCGCTCGAGCGCCGCCTCGGCCTCGGGCCCGACGTCGGCGTCGTGGGGTCGGTCGGTCTCCACCACGTAGACGAGTTCGAACGCGGCCCCGAACGCCGAGGCGATCCGCGCGCCCTGCCGAGCCGCCTCCTCCGCTCGCGCGGATCCGTCCGTACCGACGAGCACGCGCGACAGGCCGCGCCCCTTTTCGGTCAACCGGCGAGCCTCAACGGTCGCCCGTGGGCATCGGGGCGGTCCACGACATGAGGAAGTCACTCTTCGGGCCGTCGTCGTGGGCGAAGGTCAGGCGATCGTCGACCGCGACGACGCCCTCGACGGCTCCGACCAACCGGTCGACGACCGGGAGCAGGCTGCGGCGCTCGACCTGTCCCTGGAGCCGTACGACGCCGTCGTGCACCACGACCTGGATGGTATCCGGTTCCATCCACAGGGTCCGCCGGATCACGTCGCCGCGGACCTCCTCGGCGATCTCGGCATCGCTGCGCATGAAGACCTCGAGCAGGTCGACGCGCGAAACGATCCCCACGAGCCGGCCGCTCTCGTCCAGCACCGGGAGACGCTTGACGGCGTGGCGACGCATCAGGTTCGCCGCTTCGCCGAGCGAGGCGTCCGGCGCGACCGTGATCACGGGGCTGGTCATGAGCTCCCAGGCGGTGGCCGCGGCAGCCTTCGTCCGTGCGACGACCCGCTCGCGACCCTCGAACAGGTGCCCCCGACCCTCGAGATCGGGGTCCTCCTTCAAGATCAGGTCGCCTTCGGAGACGATGCCGAGCATCGTGCCGTCGTCGTCCACCACGGGCAGGGCGCTCACGCCGTTGGTCTGCATGAGCCTGACGACCTCCTTGAAGGGCGCGAGCCCGTCCACGGTCACGACCTTCCTGCTCATCACGTCAGCCACGGTCCGCCTCATCGTCGATCGCCTCCGTCGGTTCGCGACTCCACCGTAGGGGCGACCGAGCCCGGGCCCCACGGCCGACCGTCCCTGCCGAACCGGACCCGCGGCCCGCCGCTCGGAGGCCGGTCGACCCCCGTCGGCCTCGGCCCCCGGTGCCCGCGCTACGCTGCGTCCGACGTGGACCGACGCGACGCACTGATCCGTTCGGGCATGGCCCTGGCGGCCGAGCTCGACCTCGACGCCGTGCTCCAGCGCATCGTCGAGCTGGCCGCGGAGCTCACCGGGGCCACCTACGGGGCCCTGGGCGTCCTGGACGCGGACGACACGATCCGGGAGTTCATCACGAGCGGGGTGACGGCCGAGCAGCGGGCGGCCATCGGCGACCCGCCGTCCGGCCGGGGCGTGCTCGGCTTCCTGGTGCGGGAGGGCCACCCGATCCGCCTGTCGAGGATCTCCGATCACCCCGCCTCGGTGGGCTTCCCCGCGAACCACCCGCCGATGACCTCGTTCCTCGGGGCCCCGGTCTCCGCCCGGGGCCGGGTGTTCGGGAACATCTACCTGACCGACAAGCGGGGGGCGGAGGAGTTCGACGAGCAGGACGAGGAGGCCCTGGTCGTGCTCGCCGCCCAGGCCGGAGCGGCGATCGAGAACGCGCGCCTGTACGAGGAGGCGACGACCCGTCAGCGCTGGCTCGAGGCCGTGCGCGAGATCGGCGAGACGATCCTCGCCAGGGCCCATCCCGACGACGCCCTCCACATGATCGCCCAGCGGGCTCTGTCCCTCATGGGAGCCGACGTCGCCGTCGTCGCCGTGCCCGAGGGCATCGATCACCTGCGCGTCGCGTACGCGGAGGGGCTGGAGGCCGACCGGATGATCGGCACGATCTTCCCGATCGACGGCTCGATCTCGGGGGAGGTCGTCCGGACCGGGAAGGTCCAGACCGCGGACGCATCGACGGACCAGCGGGACGTGGGCCCGATCGCCTCCGAGGGCGGGTTCGGTCCCACCGTGGTGGTGCCGCTGAACGCCCGCGGCCGGGCGTTCGGGACGCTCTCGGCCGCCAACCGCCTCGGGCGGGCGGCGTTCGCCGATCAGGAGATCGATCTGATCCGCACCTTCGCCGATCAGGCCGCCGTCGCGCTCGAGTACGCGCGCGTCCAGCAGGAGATCGAGCGGCTCGTCGTGCTCGAGGACCGCGAGCGGATCGCCAAGGAGCTCCACGACGGCGTGATCCAGGCCCTGTTCGCGGTCGGGATGGGCCTGGAGGCGACCGCGATGATGACGGGCGAAGGCGAGCTGACGACGAGGATCGAGGGCGCGGTCGACGAGATCGACCGGGTGATCCGGGACCTGCGCAACTACATCTTCGGCCTGCGGCCGGGCATCCTCGCCGACCGGGAGCTCGACAAGGCGCTGCGGACGCTCGTCGACGAGTTCCAGGCCCAGAGCGGCGTCGTCACGATCATCGAGCTCGACGAGGCGGTCGCGGCCGGGCTCGCGTCGGTCGCGGGCGACGTCGTGCAGCTCACCCGGGAGGCCTTGTCGAACATCGGGCGACACGCCCACGCCACCACCTGTCGGGTCACGCTCCGGCACGAGGATCACAAGGCGGTGCTCGAGGTCGACGACGACGGCGCCGGGTTCGATCCGGCGACGGCCCGGCGGGGCGACGGGCTCACGAACCTCGAGAACCGCGCCGGGTCGCTCGGCGGCAGCGCCTCCATCGACTCGATCCTCGACCAAGGCACGACCGTTCGGATCGAGCTCCCCCTCTAGCCCTGTCCTGGCCCGCCCTCCCCTATTGCACGACCAGGGCCGTCACCATCCCGTACATCCCATGCGGTCCCTCGACGTGCGGCAGGATGTGGCAGTGGTACGCCCACACGCCCGGGTAGATCGCGTGGACGAGGATGTCGAAGCGCTGTCCCGGGGCGATCATCAGCGTGTCGGCCATGTAGCGGTTGGCCGGGTCCAGCGCCCACCCGTCCTCCGCGACCACCTCGAAGTGATAGCCGTGCAGGTGCATCGGGTGGATCTGGGCGCCGTCGTTCGCCAGGTGGATCAGGACGGTGTCGCCGAGCTTCGCGACGATCGGCTGCGTGGCCGGGAACCCCTTGCCGTTCAGCACGAAGCCGGTCGGCCCGTCGCCGAGGAACAGCGTCGACTCGACGTCGACCTTGCCCCCGTAGACCGTGCCCCAGTCGTCGCCCTCGGGCTGGACGTAGAACGCGCCGTACAGGCCCTTGCCGACCTGCTCGGTCGAGTTGAAGTGCGAGTGGTACACGTACATCCCCGGCGGGTCGACGACCTCGAACTCGTAGGTGAAGAAGTCGCCCGGCAGGATCGGGTCCTGCGTGATGTAGGGCACGCCGTCCATGTCGTTGGGGACCGTGAGGCCGTGGAAGTGCAAGATCGTGGGCTGCGTCATGTCGTTGTGGACGACGATGCGGACCCGGTCTCCGCGATCGACCCGGATCTCGGGTCCGGGGACGGTGCCGTTGTACGCCATCGCGTCGACGAACACGCCCGGCGAGGTCTCCCACGTGACCTCGGTCGCGGTCAGGTCGAACACCTTCACGCCGTCCTCGATCCTCGGCTCGAGCGGCTGGTTGCCCTGACCCTCGGTCTCGGCCGGGAAGGCGGCGACCCCGGCCTCGTGACCGGAGAGCATGTCCTCGGTGCTCACGGTCCCGCCCGTGGCTCCCACCGTCCCGGTCGCGCCGGCTCCGCCTGCTCCTTCCGCCGCGACCATCAGGGAACCGACCATGCCGGCGTCCTTGTGGCCCGAGATCGTGCAGAACGTCTCGTAGGTCCCGGCCCCCAGCGCGGGGACCTCGAGCGTCGCGCTCGAGCCCGGCTGGATCTGGGGCGTCTGCTCCACGCCCTCACCGGTGTCGACGGCGAAGGTGTGGGGCGCCGTCCCGTCGTTCGTCACCTCGAAGGAGAGCGCCTGGTCGACCGGCGCGTGGATCATCGCCGGGCTGATCGTGAACTCCGCCAACGAGACCTCGAAGCTCGCCGCGGCGGCGGTGGCCCCGGCGGCCCCTTCGCCCGGCGCGTCGCCGCCCCCGCCGGTGCAGGCGGCGGTGACGAGCAACAGGATCAGTCCCACGGCCGACGGTCCGATCGCACGCATCCGGTTCCGCATCCTGGTCCTCCTCGGTCCTCGATGGTCGGGTCGCATGACGGCATATGGAACGCGACCGATGAGGTACCACGGAGGGTCGGAAGACCCCCGCGGACCTGGGACCGGGTCCCGGGCTCGATCAGAAGACGGCGGATGAGGGCTGTTGGAAGGAGCGGATCGCCGACGTGATCGCATCGAGCTCGGGGTGCCGAGGGAGCCGGACCAGCTGACCGGGCACCTCGCCCCCCGGATGCGATCCCAGCACCACGAGCCGGTGACCCCCGAACAGGTACAGCGCGAGGAGCTCCTCGGCCGCGGTCCCGGTCATCACCGCCTCGCTCTCCAGGCTCATGTCGAGCACGATGACGGCCGCCTCGGACGCGAGCGCACAGGTTCCCTCCCGCGAGCCGACGCATGTGTAGTCGGGGCCGGTGGGACCGGGGCAGATCGACACGTCGTACCCCGACCGCTCGAGCCACGAGGCGATCCGTTCGCGTTCCTCGTCGTCGGCCTCGACGACCAGGACGCTGCTCGGCCGATCGGTGTCCCCACCCACGACCCCGAGTCTGACCAGGCGGACCCATCGCCGGCGCGTGCTCGTGGTCCCGGCTCGGCCGGGTCGTTCGCCCCTCCGAGGTGCGGGGCTCGGACCCCATCCTTGGCGGATGTTCATCCGCTACTACCTGGAGCTCGACGTCCCACTCGACGAGGTCGGCCGGGTGCTGTTCGCCGATCCGTCGTCGTGGGTCCCCGGGGTCGTGCGCGAGACCGACGATCGGGCGCAGCGGCTCATGACGGAGGTCGGCTTCGACGTCGGCGACACGCGCATCGACAAGGAGGTCGAGGTCGACGTAGGCACCCCCCAGGTGTTCCCCTCGAAGACGCTCCTGCCGATCTCATGGGCGCCGCGCGGCAGCGAGCGCCTGCTCCCGCAGTTGGATGCCGACATCGAGATCGCCCCGCTCGGGTCCGGCCGGACCCAGCTGTCGATGAGCGCCCGATACCGTCCACCGCTCGGCATGGTGGGCAAGGCGCTCGACAAGGCGCTCCTGCATCGGGTAGCGGAGGCGACCATCAAGGACTTCCTGGATCGCACGGCCGGACGGCTCGCCGCCGGCACCCGGGCCGCCGGGGGCTGAGCGGCCGCGCCCCCGATCGCGGCTAGGATGTGCTCGTGACCGACGACCCCTCCAAGCGGCCGCCGCTCCGCGTGCTCCTCGTCGACGACCACGAGGTCGTTCGGGGCGGCATCAAGGCCCTCCTGCAGACCACCGACGACATCATCGTTTCGGGGGAGGCGGGCACCGTCCGCGAAGCCGTCGACGAGGCCGACCGGATACGCCCGGACGTGGTGGTGATGGACGTCCGGCTGGCCGACGGGAGCGGGATCGAGGCCACGCGGGAGATCCGGGCCAACCATCCCAAGACGCAGGTGGTGATGCTGACCTCGTTCGCCGACGACGAGGCCCTGTTCGCCTCGATCATGGCCGGCGCCTCCGGGTACGTGCTCAAGCAGGTGAAGAGCGGCGAGCTGATCCGGGCGATCCGGACCGTCGGCAAGGGCGAGAGCCTGCTCGACCCGGCCGTCACGAGCGCGGTGCTCGACCGCCTCCGCAGGGGCAAGCACCTGCTCAAGGACGAGAAGCTCGCCCGGCTCTCGCCCCAGGAGGAGCGGATCCTGTCCCTGGTCGCCGACGGCAAGACCAACGGCGAGATCGGGGCCGAGCTCAGCCTCGCGGAGAAGACGGTCAAGAACTACGTCTCGAGCATCCTGTCCAAGCTCGAGGTCGCCCGCCGGGCCGAGGCCGCCGCCTACCTGGCCAGGCACACGACGATGCCCGGCACCCAGGGCTGAGCCACCGCCGGACCGAGCCCCCACGTCCGTTGTGCTCGCCGGGCCCGGGCCGAACGGCCCCCACCGGGACGTGACACCGCGCAACGATGGATGCAGGGTGGTTGTCTGTGCGCGCTCGGAAGAGGGATGGGTGAGATGAGCGAGACGGGGACGCTGGTCACGGTCGACGGGAACGAGGCGGCGGGCCGGGTCGCGCATCGCCTGTCCGAGGTCATCGCGATCTACCCGATCACGCCCTCCTCGCCGATGGGCGAGCTCGCCGACGCGCTCTCGTCGGCCGGGACGCCCAACCTGTGGGGTGCCGTCCCGCAGGTGATCGAGATGCAGAGCGAGGCCGGGGCGGCGGGCACGCTCCACGGGGCCCTCCAGGCCGGCGCCCTGTGCACCACGTTCACGGCGTCCCAGGGCCTCCTGCTGATGATCCCGAACATGTACAAGATCGCGGGCGAGCTCACGCCGGCGGTGATCCACGTCGCGGCGCGCACGCTCGCGACCCACGCGCTCTCCATCTTCGGCGACCACAGCGACGTCATGGCGGTCCGGCAGACGGGCTGGGCGATGCTGTGCTCCTCGGAGGTTCAGGCCGCCCAGGATCTCGCGGCGATCTCCCACGCCGCTACGCTCGAGTCCCGGGTGCCGTTCCTCCACTTCTTCGACGGCTTCCGCACCTCGCACGAGGTCAACACGATCGCGCCGCTCGGCGACGACGTGCTGCGGAAGCTCATGGACGACCATCTGGTGCGCGCGCACCGGGAGCGCGCCCTGTCGCCAGATCACCCGGCTCTGCGCGGCACCGCGCAGAACCCCGACGTGTTCTTCCAGGCCCGCGAGGCCTCGACCCCCTTCCACGCGATCGTGCCGCAGGTCGTGCAGTGGACGATGGACCGGTTCGGCGAGCTCACGGGGCGCCGGTACCGCCTGTTCGAGTACCAGGGCGCCCCCGACGCCGAACGGGTCATCGTGCTCATGGGTTCGGGCAACGGCGCGGTGCGCGAGGCGGTCGACGCGCTCGTGGCGCGGGGGGACAAGGTCGGCGTCGTCAACGTCCGGTTGTTCCGGCCGTTCGACGCGCCGGCGTTCGTCGCGTCGGTGCCGGAGACGGTCCGAGCGCTCGCCGTGCTCGACCGGACCAAGGAGCCCGGAGCCCTCGGCGAGCCGCTGTACCAAGACGTGGTGACCGCGTTCTCGGAGTCGGAGCCGCGACGGACGCCCCGGGTGATCGGCGGGCGCTACGGGCTCGCGTCCAAGGAGTTCGACCCGCCGATGGCGAAGGCCGTGTTCGACGAGCTGGCGACGGACACGCCGAAGAACCACTTCACCGTCGGGATCGTCGACGACGTCTCGCACACGTCGCTGCACGTCGACCGGTCGTTCGTGACCGGCGACGAGGACGTGGTGCAGGCCGTCTTCTACGGGCTCGGAGCCGACGGCACGGTCTCGGCGAACAAGAGCTCCGTGAAGATCATCGGCGGCGGCACCGACCTGTACGCGCAGGGGTACTTCGTCTACGACTCGAAGAAGTCCGGTTCGATGACGACCTCGCATCTGCGGTTCGGCCCCCGGCCGATCACCTCGACCTACCTGATCGGCTCCGGGCGCGCGAACTTCGTCGCGTGCCATCAGTTCGGGTTCCTCGAGCGCACCGACGTGCTCGACGTCGCCGCGCCGGGGGCGACCTTCCTGCTGAACAGCCCGTTCGGTCCGGACGAGGTCTGGGCGCACCTCCCGGTCGAGACCCAGCGGCAGATCCTGGACAAGGGGCTGCGGTTCTTCGTCGTGGACGCGCAGAAGGTCGCGACCGCCGCCGGTCTCGGGACGCGGGTGAACACGATCCTGCAGACGTGCTTCTTCGCCCTGGCGGGTGTCCTCGAGCAACAGGAGGCGATCCACCGGATCAAGGCCGCGATCGAGAAGTCCTACGGCAAGCGCGGACGCGTGGTGGTCGAGCAGAACTTCGCCGCGGTGGACGCGGCGCTGGACGGCCTGCACGAGGTGCCGGTCCCGACGTCCACGGCGGGCGAGCGGCACCGGGCGCCGGCCGTGCCCGAGGACGCGCCCGACTTCGTCCGGCGCGTCACGGCGAAGATCGTCGCCGGTCAGGGCGACCTCCTGCCCGTCTCGGCGCTGCCCGTCGACGGCACCTTCCCCACCGGCACCGCGCGGTGGGAGAAACGCTCGATCGCGCACGAGATCCCGATCTGGGACCCGGAGATCTGCATCGACTGCGCGAAGTGCGCGCTCGTGTGCCCGCACGCGGCCATCCTGATGAAGGTGTACGAGCCCCTCGCGGTCGACCATGCGCCGGAGGGCTTCAAGCACAAGGAGTGGCGCGACCGCGACGATCCCGGGCGGTGGATGACGATCCAGGTGGCGCCCGACGACTGCACCGGCTGCGGGGTGTGCGTCGACGTCTGTCCGGCGAGGTCCAAGGAGGTCGTCAAGCACAAGGCGATCGACATGGAGCCCAAGGACACGCACCTGGAGACCGAGCGGGCGGCGTTCGACTTCTTCCAGGACATCGCGGCGGCGGATCGGACCGCGGTGAAGGTGGGCACGATCAAGGGCTCCCAGATGCTGCAGCCGCTGTTCGAGTTCTCCGGCGCGTGCGCCGGGTGCGGCGAGACGCCCTACCTCAAGCTCATGTCGCAGATGTACGGCGACCGCGTCCTGGTGGCCAACGCGACCGGATGCTCCTCGATCTACGGCGGCAACCTCCCGACGACGCCGTGGAGCACCGACGCGAACGGACGCGGCCCGGCGTGGTCGAACTCGCTGTTCGAGGACAACGCCGAGTTCGGCCTCGGGATGCGTCTGGCGCTGGACCACCGGGCGGCCTACGCCCGATCCCTGCTGGAGCGGATCGCACCCGAGGTGGGCGACGAGCTCGCGCGAACGATCCTGTACGCCTCGGCGGGCGGCGAGACCGAGCTGGCGGACCAGCGGGCCCGGGTCGCGGAGCTGAAGGAACGGCTCGGCGAGGCGGAGGACGCGGACGCCCGGAACCTCCTGGCGGTCGCCGACGACCTCGTGCGCAAGAGCGTGTGGATCGTGGGCGGCGACGGATGGGCCTACGACATCGGGTTCGGGGGCCTGGACCACGTGCTCTCGACCGGCCGCGACGTGAACGTGCTCGTCCTAGACACGCAGGTCTACTCGAACACCGGCGGCCAGGCCTCCAAGGCGACGCCCCGCGGCGCGGTCGCGAAGTTCGCGGCGGGAGGCAAGCGGATCGGGCGCAAGGACCTCGGCCTGTTCGCAACCGCGTACGGCAACGTGTACGTGGCGCAGGTCGCGCTCGGCGCCGACAACGCGCAGACCGTGAAGGCGCTCGCCGAGGCCGAGTCCTGGCCCGGCCCCTCGCTGATCATCGCGTACAGCACCTGCATCGAGCACGGCATCGACATGTCCACCTCCATGTCGCATCAGGCCGAAGCGGTGAAGAGCGGGTTCTGGCCGCTGTGGCGCTACGACCCTCGCCTGGCCGTCGACGGCGAACGGCCGATGCAGCTCGACAGCCGCGCGGCGTCGATCCCGCTGAAGGACTTCCAGGCCAAGGAGGCGCGCTTCGCGATGCTCGCCCGCACCAAGCCGAAGGAGTACGCCGAGCTGCAGGAGCTCGCGCGTTCGGACGCGCAGGAGCGCCGACACCTGTACGAGCAGCTGGCCGGCGTGGAGCGGCACGCCCCGGGGCGGGTGTCAGAGGATATGGAGGAAGATGCGGGCGGGACCGAACCCGCGGCGACGGGAGGGGAGGAGGCATGAGCGTCAGACCTTCGGACGACCTACCTCGGGCTCGAGCTCGACAACCCGATCGTTCCGAGCGCGTCGACCATGTCGTCGCGCATCGACAACCTGAAGCGGCTCGAGGACGCGGGCGCGGCGGCGATCGTGATGCAGTCGCTGTTCGAGGAGCAGATCGAGCACGACGAGGTGCAGGTGCATCGGATGCTGGAGACGGGTTCGGAGAGCTTCGCCGAGGCGTCGAGCGTCTTCCCGGAGCTCGAGGACTACAACACGGGACCCGACGAGTACCTGCGTCACCTCGAGGCCACCAAGAAGGAGCTCCGCGTGCCCGTGATCGGGTCGCTGAACGGCACCTCCGAGGGAGGATGGATCCGGTACGCGAAGCTGATCCAGGAGGCCGGGGCCGACGCCCTGGAACTGAACGTGTACTTCGTGGCTGCCGACCCGTCGGAGACCGGCGAGCAGGTCGAACGCAGGTACGTGGACCTCGTCGCCGCCGTTCGCGCGTCGGTCACGATCCCGCTCGCGGTCAAGGTGGGGCCGTACTTCTCGTCGATGGCCAACATGGCCGGACGCCTCGTGCAGGCGGGGGCCGACGGGCTGGTGCTGTTCAACCGGTTCCTGCAACCGGACATCGACCTCGAGACGCTATCGGTCGACCCCTCGCTCCACCTGTCGACGAGCGAGGAGGCCCTCGTGCCGCTGCGCTGGATCGCGATCTTGCGGGGCCGGGTCGGGTGCTCGCTCGCGGCGACCTCGGGCGTGCACACGGCTGAGGACGCCGTGAAGCTGCTCCTCGCCGGGGCGGACGTGACGATGATGGCCTCGGCGCTGTTCCTCCACGGACCCGAGCACCTCGGGACCGTGCTCGAGGGCGTCCGGACCTGGCTCGACGAGCACGAGTACGCGTCGCTCGAGCAGGCGAAGGGCAGCGTGAGCCAGGTCAACGTCGCCGACCCGGTGGCGTTCGGGAGATCGAACTACATGCAGATGCTCGTGAACTTCACGAGCCCGTACGACTGGCGAGAGATCCCGGGGTCGGTCCAGACCTAGGCGTCGACCTCAGGCGTCGACCTCAGGCGTCGACCCTACGCATCGACCCTACGCATCGACCAGGAGCTCGACCGGCTCAGGGTGCAGCCACGCCCGAAGGCTCCCCCGGTGGAGTGCCCGCTCGTGGTACGAGCCGTCGGGTCGAACTCCCTCGAACCCGTTGCGCAGCACGAGCGTCTCGAGCAGTGGCGCGAGCTGCTTCCCGTAGAGCTCCATGCAGCGCTTCGGATGCACGCCCGGCCACGAGTAGCACGACACCACCGCTCGGCGATGGTCCGAGGGGATCTCGGGCGGCACGGTGTCCTCCCACGCGGGATCGTCGACGTCGAACACGTACCGGTCCAGGTTGCCCTGCGGGATCCCCTCGATGCCCCGGACGGTCGGCGGATCGGCGGCCAGCAGGTACGGGTCGACGACGAGGTCGCAGATGACGGCGTGCGCCGGGAGGAGCGCGACCTGCTCGTTGGTCACGAGCGGCACCGACGGGTCGTGTCGCTGCGTCGCGTCGACCAGCACGTCGGTGATCGCGAGCCGCCCCGTCAGGTAGCCCTCGTCGCAGGTGAGGTTCCGCCCGATCGTCACGACCTCGACGCCCACGAGGCCGTAGCGTGTGAGCAGCTCGGATCGTGCGGCGTTCCCGTACTTCGTCGCGGCCTCGACCGCGTGCTTGCCGATCTCGCCCGCCCCCATGACCGTCACGCGGACCGGCCCTCGGGCCCGCGACGTGAGCCGGGGCCAGGTCCGCTCGAGCATCTCGAACGCGGCCTCGAGCCCGTTCCACGCGACCGCCTTGCTGTTGACGACGAGCCGGCGCCCCTCGTCGTCGGCGATCGTGTCGAGGCTCACGCCCTCGATGCCGAGGCTCTCGAGGTGCTTGACGCGCGCGGGGCGGGTCGGGAAGTGCAGCATCGCGACGAGCGTGGCGCCGGGTCGGAGCCAGTCGAACTTCCCGATCGGAGCCCGGAGCACCACCACGACGTCCTGCCCGTAGCAGGCCGGCTCGTCGGCGACCCGGATCCGGCGAGACAGCGAGGTGTAGTCGTCGTCCGAGTACCCCATGCCCGACCCGATCCCGGACTCGACGACGACCGCGCATCCGAGCTCGGCGATCGTGCCGATCAGCCCGGGCAGGAAGTCCCGCCGCTCCGCCCCCTCTTTGTGCATCCTGGGGAAGCCGAACGTCAGACGCGCGCCGCCGTCCATCTCGACACCTCCGCGCGGGCGACCGCCCGCTCCTCGTGATCGGCGCTCTGCAGATCCCACATGCCGGGCGCCTTCTCCAAGATCACGCGCAGCACCGGTTCGAGCTGCGCACCGTAGACCCGCATGCTCTCGACGGGGTCGAGCCCCGGCCACGAGTAGCACGACAACGCCAGCCGACGGTTCGTCGAGTCGACCCGCGGATCGATCGCGTCCCACGCGGGGTGGTCGACCGGGAACACCCAGCGATCCAGATCGCCCTGCGGGATCCCCTCGATCCCCTTGGTGACCGGGGGGACATCGTCCAGCGCGTACGGGTCCGCCGACAGGTCCAGCAGGACGGCGTCCTCGGGCAAGGCGGCGAGCCACCCGTTGGGAACGACCGGTCGAGACGGGTCGATGCGATGGGTGGCGTCGATCAACAGGTCGGTCCGCTCGAAACGTCCGACCATGTAGCCCTCGTGCCACGTGAGGTCGAAGTCGGCCACGGTGACCTCGACGCCCGGGACGTTGCTCGCCACGAGCGTCTCGCGAAGGGACGGATCCCCGTACCGGGTCGCCGCGTGGATCGCGTACCCACCCACCGCCCCCGAGCCGAGACACGTGACGTGCAGCGGCCGGCGGCTCGGGTGGTCGAAGTGCGGATGTCGAGCCTGGAGCTGCCGGAACGCCTCTCGCACGCCGGTCCAGGCCACCGCCTCGAGGTTCTGCACCGTCCGGCGCCCCCGCTCGTCCACGACCGAGTCGAGACTGACGCCATGGACGCCCAGATCGGCGAGCAGCCGCACGCGCTCCGGTCGCGTCGGGAAGTGCAGCATCGAGACCAGGACCGCCCCCTCGCGCGTGAGCCGCAGGTCGTCCGGGTCGGGGCACCGCAGGACGACGACGACGTCGGCGTCCATGCAGTCGGCGTGCTGGCCGAACCTCGCGCGGGCGGAGGCCTCGAGGTAGTGGGTCGGGTCGACCCCCATCGCCCGGCCGTACCCCTCTTCGAGGACGATCTCGCTGACCTGGCCGCGGTCGAGCCACCGGACGAGGTCGGGGAGGAAGTCGCGGCGTTCCCCCGCCTCCTTGTGCATCCGTGGCAGTCCGACCGAGAGTCCCATCCTGGGGCAACCGTAGGAGTCGCATCCGCGGGGGGCTGAGGCCGAAGGGCCCTGGTCGGAGGGGCTGAAGGCCGGTCCCCGGCGGCCGGGACGCGCGGCTAGGACCGGGCGAGCATCTCCCGGAGCACCATCCGCAGGATCCCGCCGTGGCGGACGTACTCCACCTCGGCCTCGCCGTCGACCCGCAGGACCGTCTCGAACGCGATCTCCTCGCCCGCCGGACCGTGCGCGAGCACCCGCACCCGCTGGCCGGGTTCGATCCCGTCGGCGATCTCCCGCACGTCGAACGTCTCGCGGCCCGTGAGCCCGAGCGCGGAGGCCGACTCCCCCGGCACGTACTCGAGCGGCAGGATCCCCATGCCCACGAGGTTGCTCCGATGGATCCGCTCGAAGCTCTCGGCGATCACGACGCGGACGCCGAGGAGCGCCGGACCCTTCGCGGCCCAGTCGCGCGAGGAGCCGCTGCCGTACTCCTTCCCGGCCAGGACGAGCAGGGGCACGCCCTCGTCCCGGTACCGCACCGCCGCGTCGTAGACGGTCGTCACCTCGCCGTCGGGCAGGTGCGTCGTCCACGGGCCCTCGCGGTCCGGCGCGAGGTCGTTGCGCAGACGGACGTTCGCGAACGTCCCGCGCATCATCACCTCGTGGTTGCCGCGCCTCGCGCCGTAGGAGTTGAAGTCCCGCTGCTGGACGCCGCGCTCGATCAGGTAACGCCCGGCCGGCGCGTCCACCTTGATCGCTCCCGCCGGTGAGATGTGGTCGGTCGTGATCGAGTCCCCCACCTTGACGAGGCAGCGTGCGCCGGCGATGTCGCCCGGATCCGACGGCGTCGCGTCGAGGTCACCGAAGAACGGCGGCTCCTGCACGTACGTCGAGTTCGGATCCCAGTCGTAGACCGGACCCTCGGGGGTCGGGAGCGCGTGCCACCGTTCGTCCCCGTCGAAGATGCGCCCGTACTCCCGCTCGAACTGTTCGGGGGAGACCGAGCCGGCGATCGCCTCTCGCACCTCGTCCGCCGACGGCCACAGGTCGCGCAGGTACACCGCGCTCCCGTCCGGCCCGGTCCCCAGTGGGTCGCGGGACAGGTCGAGGTCGACGTGACCGGCGAGCGCGAACGCGACCACGAGCGGCGGCGAGGCGAGGTAGCTCGCGCGCACCAGGGGGTGGATCCGTCCCTCGAAGTTGCGGTTGCCCGACAGGACGGCCACGACGGCGAGGTCGTGGTCCGCCACGGCATCGGCGACCTCCTCCGGCAGCGGTCCCGAGTTCCCGATGCACGTCGTGCACCCGAACCCGACGAGCGAGAACCCGAGCTTGTCCAGGTACGGCGTGAGCCCGGCCGCGTCGAGGTACTCGGTCACCACCCGCGAGCCGGGGGCGAGCGAGGTCTTCACCCACGGCTTGGTCTGCAGGCCCGACTCGATCGCCTTCTTCGCGAGCAGCCCCGCTGCGAGCATCACCGCCGGGTTCGACGTGTTCGTGCAGCTGGTGATCGCGGCGATGACGACTGAGCCGTGCCGGATCGCCCCGTGGTCGAGCGGCACCGGCTCCTCGGCCCCGGGCTCGACCGTCTGGTGGCGATCGACGGCCACCTCGGGGCTGCCCCCCTCCCCGAGCAGACGACCGACCTCGGTCGCCTCGGGATCGGGCTCGAGCCGGTCGCGGAACGCCTCGACGAACGAGCCCCATACGCGGGACAGCGGCACGCGGTCCTGCGGGCGTTTCGGGCCGGCCAGCGACGGCTCGATCGCCGCGAGATCGAGCTCGACGATCTCGGTGAACGCCGGCTCGGGGTCGCCGTCGCGACGGAACAGGCCCTGCTCCTTCGTGTACCGCTCGACGAGGTCGACCCGATCGCCCCGGCCGGTCAGCACCAGGTAGCGCACGGTCTCGTCGTCCACCGGCCAGTACGCGGCGGTCGCCCCGTACTCGGGACACATGTTCGACAGCGTCGCCCGATCCGCGAGCTCCAGCGTCGAGCAGCCGTCCCCGAAGAACTCGACGAACCGGTCGACCACGCCGTACTCGCGGAGCATCTGCGTGAGCGTGAGGACGAGGTCGGTCGCCGTCGTGCTCGGCGGGAGCGCGCCCAGGACCCGAACGCCCACCACCGACGGCGTCGGCAGGAACATCGGCTGGCCGAGCATCGCCGCCTCGGCCTCGATCCCGCCCACGCCCCATCCCAGGACGCCCAGCCCGTTCACCATCGTCGTGTGCGAGTCCGTCCCCACTACCGTGTCCGGGAGCGCGACGCCGTCCCGGACGGTGACCACCCGGCCGAGGTACTCGAGGTTCACCTGGTGGCAGATGCCGGCGCCCGGCGGGACCACCCGGACGCCATCGAACGCCTGCTGTGCCCATCGCAGCAACGCGTAGCGCTCGCCGTTGCGTCGGTACTCCCACTCGATGTTGGCCTCGTAGGCCGCGGGCGAACGGAACAGGTCGACCTGGACCGAGTGATCGATGACCAGGTCCACGTCGACGACGGGATCCACACTGGATGGGTCACCGCCCGCGCGCTCCGTCGCCGACCGCATCGCGGCGAGGTCGACGACGGCGGGCACGCCCGTGAAGTCCTGCATCAGGACGCGCGACGGCATGAAGGCCAGGTCGACGGACGGGACCACCCGCGGCCAGTCGGCGAGCGCCCGGACGTCCTCGTCGGAGACGTCGCGGGACCCGCTCCGGCGCAGGAGGTTCTCGAGCAGGATCTTGACGGTGTGCGGCAGCCGGTCGAGGTCCGCGACGGCGGCGAGGCGGTACAGCTCGACCGGCCCGTCACGGGTCTCCAGTCGGTCCCGGGCGGCCAACGCGTCGCTCACCATCCCATGCTCTCAGACGCCTCGTCGAAGCTCGGCGATCGCCCGGCGATGGGCGGTGCGTGTCTCGCGACGGATCTTCGCCTCCCCCTGACGTCGCTGCTCCTGCTCGGACTCGGCGAGGAGCGGCGGGACCGGCCTCGGCTTGCCGTCGTCGTCCAGCGCCACGAACACGAGGTAGGCGCTCGACGTGTGCGTGCGCACGCCCGTGTGGAGGTCCTCGGACTCGACCCGGACCCCCACCTCGAGCGAGGTGGTCCCGACGTCGTTCACCGAGGCCCGGACGGTCACCGTGTCCCCGACGTGGACCGGGGCGAGGAACGACATCTCGTCCATCGAGACCGTGACGCACGGCCCACCCGCATGCTTGAACGCCGCGAGCCCCGCGGCGGTGTCGACGAGCTTCATCACCACGCCGCCGTGCACGATCCCGGCGATGTTCGCGTCGGTGATCTCCATCAGCTGCACGAGCGTCACGTGGCTCGACGCGACGTGTCGGGGTTCGAGCTCGGACACGCCCGGATCCTAGCGAGATCCGCCGGTAGCATGCGGGCGTGCGCCGCCTCCTCCCGCTCGTCGTGTCGCTGCTGCTCGCGGGCGCGGCCTGTACCGGTTCGGACGGGCCGACCGTCCGGCCTTCCGCGAGCACCGGGCCGACCACCGCCTCGACCCCGTCGGCGACGGTCTCCCCCGCGCCGACGGGTCCGAGCGGTAGCCCCGGCCCGGCCGTGGATCCGGACGTCCAGCTCCCCGCCGACGTGTCGCCGACGGTGGACGATCCGGCCGACATCGCGAAGGTCGCCGCCGGGGACCTCGCTCCGCTCGTCCCGTCCGGCGCGAGCTACGCGACCCGGTCGTCGCTTTCGACGCCCGACGATCCGATCGACCAGATCGCCATCACTTGGCTGGACGGCGCTCCACCCAATCGTCGGAACGGTCTCATCGTGTGGCAGCGCCTCGAGGACGACCCGGCCTGGCACGCGGTCTACGCGTTCACCGATCCGGCGCGTATGGGCGTGTTCGGGATCCGGGTCGACGCCGGCGACCTGACCGGCGACGCGATCCCCGATCTCCTGAGCTTCGAGGACGTCGGCGGCAGCGGAGCCTGCGGCACGTACCGGGTCGTCGCGTCGACCGTGGGGGACGCGACCGAGATCTTGCGACGGGACACCTGTGACACGCAGATCGCGATCTCGAACCGTGACCTGCGGGTCGGCGAGGCCGTGTTCGAACCGGACGACCCCCACTGCTGCCCCAGCGCCTTCCGCATCGCGACCCTGCACTGGAACGGCACCTCCTGGGACGAGATCGCCTCCGAGGTCGTCCCGACCGATCCGAACGGCCGCTGACCCCGGCCCGGAGGCTCCGCCCCGCCACGCCCGTCGCCCGGCTGCCCGTCCGCCGGACCGTGGGCCACCCGGCGAACCCGTGCGGCGAAGGGCTTACGTAGGCCGCCGCGGCGGCCGATACAGGGAACGATCCCGGCGATCGACGAAGGGAAGGCAGGCGCTGACGTGGGCGTTCCCGATGGGGCGCGAAGACTGGCGTTCGTGATCCGCGCCGCCGAGGAACAGGCGGCGCGAGCGGAGGCCGAGCTGCGCGCGGGGGCGAGCGTCAGGGACGAGGCGGCGCGCCTGATCGAGACCGAGCTGCGGGCCGCACGGTCCGAACCCGCGGCGATCAAGGAGCAGAGCGACGAGGTGCAGCGGGAGCTCGAGGTGGGCCGCGCGGCCCGGTCCGAGCTCGAACGGATCCGCGCTCACGCCGACGAGGTCGCGACGGCGACCGCGCGTCACGCGGCCGAGAACGACGAGATCCGAACCTGGCTGGCGGAGGTCGAGGCCCGGGCGGCCGAGGCCGATGCGCGGGCGGAGCGAGCGGATGCCCGGGTCGAACGGGCGGAAGAGGCCGCACGGCAGGCGCAGGCTCGGACCGAGGAGGCCGAGGCGCGCGCGACGGAGGCGGCGGGACACGGCAACGCGCCGACCCAGCTCTCCACCGAGCTGCGGAGGCTCCGGACGCAGGTCGCCTCGTTCGACGCCGAACGCGATGCCCTCGCGGCCGAGCGGGACGCGTTCGGCGCGGAGCGCGATGCCGCTCTCGCGGAGCGGGATGCGTTCCTCGACGCGGCCATCGCCGCGGAAGGGGAGCTGGACTCGACCCGCGCGAACCTCGAGATCACCCGCCGCGAGATGGCGGAGCTCGGAGCGCGGTACGAGGAATCGGCCGCGCGGGCCGCGCACGCGGAGGCCAAGGTCCTCGATCTGAACGCGGATCTTCGCGAGCTCGAAGACAAGCCGGATCCCACCGAACAGCTCGAGCGCACCCGGGCCGAGCTCGAGGGGATGCGGGCGGAGCAGGAGGCGGTTCGCGCCGAGCTGGAGGCCTCGCGGGCCGAGGCCGATACGGCTCGCGGGGCGCACGATTCGACGATCGCCGAGCTCGACGTCACGCGGACCGAGCTCGAGACCGCCCGGGCGGACCTCGACGCCAGGCGCGCCGGGCTCGAGACCGTACGATCGGAGCTCGGCGCCGCCCATCACGAGCTCGAGGGGACCCGAGCCGAGCTCGAGGTCTCCCGCCGGGAGCGCGAGGCGATGCTCGCCGAGCTCGAGACCGCCAAGACGGAGCTCGCCGCGGCTCGGGAGGAGCACGGCTCGTCGAGCGGCCAGCTCGAGGAGGCGATGAGGACGCTCGACGTCGTCCGCGAGGACCTGGCCGCCGCGGAGGCCGAGCGGGAGGCCTCGCGCGCCGACCAGCAGCGGATCCGGGCCGAGCTGGAGACCACCCAGGGCACGCTCGACTCGATCCGCGCCCAGCACGAGAGGAACAGCTCCGCGCTCGACGAGGCGCGCAAGGAGCTCTCGGCGTCCAAGGCCGCCCTCGGTTCCGCCCGGTTGGAGCTCGAGACGGCCCGGTCGAACGAGCGCCGTGCGCTCGCCGAGGCCGCCGAGGCGAGGTCCGCCTACGACACGGTCTCCGCGGACCTGTCGACGGCACACGAGGAGACCGAGGCGGCGTGGGCGGAGGCGACGGCGCTCACGAAGCGGATGGACGAGCACCTCGAACGGGCCGCCCACGCCGAGGCGCGGGTGTTCGAGCTGTCGCAACGCATCCACGAGCTCGAGTTCCGTCCGGATCTCACCCCCGCCCTCGAGGGCGCCCGAGAGGCCCTCGAGGCCGCGAGGCGCGACCTCAAGGATCGTGATGCGCAGTTCGCCGAGGCGCGCAGCGAGCTCGTCGCGGTGCGGACCTCGCTGCAGAGCGCCACCGCCCGCGCCGAGGCGATCGAGGCCGAGGTGGCGAAGCTGCGCTCGGACAAGCAGGCACTGGAGAGCGGCATGTCGGAGGCATCGAACCTGGCCGGCGTCCACGAGGGCCGCGCAGAGGAAGCGGCGGCACGCGCCGGGGCGCTCGCGGCCGAGGTCCAGCAGGCCCGAACCCGGGCGGGGGAGCTCGCGGCGGAGGTCGAGCGAGCGCAGGGAAGAGCGGAGCAGCTCGCGGGCGAGGTGGAACGTGCCGACGCTCGCGCTCGGGCGGCCGAGGAGCGCGCGGCCGAGCTGTCCGCCCGGGCGGAAGAGGCGGACTCGAGGTTCGGCGAGCTCGCCGAGCGGGCCGACCGCGCCGAGCGTCTGGTCACCGAGGTCGCGGCTCGTGCGGAGCGCGCCGAGGTGCGCGCGGACGAGATGGCCGCGCGCGCCGCGGAGATGGCCATCCGTGCGGACGCGGCCGCGCATCCGGGCGTGAGCGCTGAGCTGATGGTCGCACGGGCGGAGTCGGATGCGACGGCAGCACAGCTCTCGGCCGTGGTCGCCGAGCTCGAGGTCGCTCGGGCCGCGGACGGATCGACGCCGCCCGAGGTGGCGGACGTGCAGCGGGAGCTCGCGACCGCTCGGGCGGAGCTCGCCGAGGCCTTGGCGTCCGCCGAGGAGCTCACCCGCGCGAACGCCGACCTCCTGGAGCAGGTCGCGTCGCAGGCGCTACGCGCGGAGGCCGAGGCGGCCGACGCCCGCGGGCGCCTGCTCGACGCCCAGGACTCGCTCGCGCGACTGCAAGACGCGGTGGAGCGAGGTGCAGACCGGGACGCCACCTGGCCCGCCCCACCCCCGATGTCCGCGAGCGCGGCGACCGAGGTGGTCGACGCGCTCTCGCTCGACGCCTCGCGATCCCTGTCCGCGATCTTCGGTCTCGCCCGGGCCTTGTCGACGCACCAGCAAAGCGGCGAGGACGGACGGCTGCTGCAGCACCTGATGACGCAGGCCAAGCGGATGGAGCAAGCGATCGGTGACATCCTCGACGCCGATCAGCTGACGCGGGGCGAACCGGTCCTGCAGCGTCGCAGCACCGAGATCGACACCCTCATCCGCCGGGTCGTGCGGGAGTTCCCGTTCGCGGACGACCGGATGTTCGACGTCTCCGCCGAGACCGCGACGATCCAGGTCGACCCCGCGCGCGTCGAGCGACTGATCGACGACCTCCTCACCGGAGCGGTCGCCCGCACCGGCCCGGGCGACACGATCTCGCTGCGACTGGAGCGAGCGCCGGATGGCGTGCTCATCTCCGTCGAGGACGGCAAGCGCGCCGACGGCGACGAGGCTGCGGGTAGGGCCGCGGCGTTCCTGGCCAGGCTCCACGGCGGGTGGACGCGAACGCGGACGCTCTCGGACGGGACCAGCGTGGTCCAGGCGTTCCTCCCGAGCGTTCGGGTTGGATCCGAGGGGAACGACGCCGAGTCCGAGGCCACCGCCGCCTTCGGCTAGGCGCTACACGAGGACGGCCGTGCTCCGTCGCCGCCCGACCTTCTGCACCAGGATCGACGCGGGGAACTGATCCTTGACCTGTTCGGCATGCGTCACGACGAACAGCTGGTGGAAGCGGGACGAGAGCCGGCCGAGCGCCTGCACCATCAGGTCCTTGCGCTCCTCGTCCAGCGAGGCCAACACCTCGTCGAGGACCATCATCCCGACGTCCGCACCGGACAACCGCGACAACTGGGTCGAGATCGCCACGCGCAAGGCGAGGTTCGCGAGGTCGGTCTCCGATCCGGAGAAGCGGTCGATCGCGAAGTACGAGTCGCCGTCGGCGATCTGGATCGTGAGCGTCTCCTCGTCGACCTTCAGGTCGTCGTACTCGTGGTTCGTGAGCTCGCGGAACAGCGCCTCGGCCTCGCGAGACAGCTCGGGTCCGACGCGGGCGACGAGGTGATCGCGGAACCCCTCGAGCAGCATCGCCACGCGCTCGACGTACCGAGCCTCTGAACGCAACTCGTCGACCTTGGCCTGCGTCTCCTTCGCCTGCCGCAACGCGGCGACGAGCGCAGCCTGCGCCTTCTCGGCATCCTTCAGCGCGTCGCTCGCCGTGCGCTCGGCGCCCCGAGCACCGTCGAGCGCCTCGACCGCCCGTTCCACCGCGTCCCCCAGCCGGGCGTGCTCCGCTTCGTCGAACGCGAGCCCCTCGGCCATCTCCGCCAGCCTCGAGAGATCGGCGTCAAGCGCATCGAGGCGCTGCTGCGCCCCGGCCAGATCCCGCTGGGCCTGATCGAGGTGCTGCCGCTCCGCACCGAGCTCAGCCGCTCGAGCGGCGAGCGCTCGCGCGCGCTCGGCGCTCGCGCGCAGGTCATCGAGCTCGGGGACCGCGCCGTCGAACGGCTCCGCCAGCGTCGCGACCTCGGCCGAGAGGGCGTCGACGCGCTCCGCGAGCTGCACCCGGCGCACGCGTTCGGCGCGCACACGCTCACGCGTCAGTGCCGCGGCGAGCTGGTCCTTCTCGGCCCGAGCCATAGCGGCCAGCTCCTTCTTCGCAACCGCGGCGGCCGCGACGGCGGCCTTCTTGGCTGAAGTGACTTCGGCCTTGCAGTGCTTCACATACGAGGCGAAGTCGTCACCGAGAGCCCGCCCGCACGTCGGACACGGCTGGGACGGGTCGGCCTCCGCCGCGCGGTCCACCCGCTCGACGGCCCGCTCGAGGAGCGTCGTCCGATGGGCACGCTCGGCCTCCGCCGCGGCGGTCCCCGCCCGTGCGCGTTCGAGCGCGGTCGCGGTCGCCTCGAGCGCGGCCAGCGCCGCCTCCTCGTCGATCTCCGGCAACGCCTCGAGCTGCGCACGGGTCTTCGCCAGGTCGGCCGAGCGCTCGACCAGACCGGCTCCGAGACGCAGCCGTTCCTCGATGCCCGCGAGCCCCGCGAGCTCCTCTTCGATCCCGGGGAGCTCGGCCACCGCGTCGGTCATCCGCTCCACGCGCTGGACGAGCGCATCGTGCTGCTCGACCGCGTGATCACGCTGCTCCGTCTTCGCGCGGAGCTCCACCGTGAGCGTCTCGACCCGCTGACGGACGGCGTCGGACTCGGCGAACGCGCGCTTCGCGGCCTTCTCGACGGCGATCACCTCCCTGAGCTCCCCCGCCGCGGCCTTCGCGATGCGCTTGGCCTCGGCGACGGCGTCCTTCGCGTCCTTCAGTTCGGCTTCGAGCGCGGCCAGATCGGCGACGGCGCCGGAGAGCTGGACCGCGCTCTCCTTGGTCGCCCTCGCCTCGCGGCGCGAGGCGTTACGCGCGTCCTCCACGGGCCTGATCCCCAGCAGACGGAGCGCCATCTCCTTGCGCTTGCCCGGAGTGACGTCGGAGAACGCGTCGAGCTGCTTCTGCTCCGCGTAGACGGACGCCCGGAACACGTGCACGTCCATGTGGAGCAGGCGCCGGATCTCGGCGTCGACCTCTGTCGTCCCCGACGCGAGGGTCATGCCACCCCCGAACAGCTCGGCCTCGGGCGTGTGGCCCTTGCCCCTGATCGTCCGGCGGACCTCGTACGGCTGGCCCGCGTGCTCGAACACGAGTCGAACCTCGCAGTCGGTCAGGATCCCGTGGGTCCGGATCTCGTGTTTCTTCGTGCGCGCCGCATCCACGCCGTAGCACGCGAACGCGATGCTCTCCATCAACGAGGACTTGCCGGCACCGTTCTCGCCGAAGATGCCGATCACCCTCGCGGGGAGCTCGAGGTCGACCTCCTCGAAGATGCGGTAGTTGCGCAGGGAGAGCTCGAGCACCCTCATACGGTCTCCCCACGGGCATCCTCGAGGAACCGGGCGCCGAGCGAGACGACGCGGTTGCGCTCGAGACCAGCCAGATCCTGCAACTCGACGTACGCGAACCATTCCTGCTCGAGCGAGCCCACAGTCGGACCGCCCTGGACGGCCATGGGGTCGGCTCCCAGGTCCGGCTCGACCTGGACCCAGAGCGCACCGGGGACCGCCTCCTGGAACTGCTCCATCGCGACCTGGCGGAACGACGCGGGGTCCACCTGGTTGAGGAACACGCGGACGACGGCGCCCTCGGGCGTCCCCTTGGCTGAACGCTCCACCGCATCGACGAGCTCGCCCGCCGACATGCCCGTCGCAGGCACTGAGACGGTCGCGAGCGGACGCTCCCGCGGGCTCTCGACGTGCTCGACCGCACCCGAGTTGGTGTCGACGACCACGAGTCCCTTCGCGATTTCGGGTGAATCGGCGAAGGAGAAGGTGTCGGTCGAGCCCGCGTACCAGGTCCGCTTGGAGACCTTCTGGACGGCGTGGTAGTGGCCGAGGACCACGAGGTCGAACGCGCGGTCGAACGCAGACTCCTCGACCTCGAGTTCATTGATGTCGCGGTAGGCGCGCGAGGGCAACGACGTGAGCGCCACGTGCGCGATCAACAGGTTCACCGCGTCCGCCCGAACGGCCTGCGCCGCAACCTTCAGCTGCTCCCGGAGATCGTCCACGGCGAGGGTCTGCGGGACCCCATGCACCGACACCCCGGCAATCTCGGCGCGCACCGCCTCCATACGCCAGGCGAAGGTGACGTTCGGGAACACGCGCTCGAGAGCGTCGTAGGGCGAACCCGTCCCGCGGACCCGCGGGGTGTCGTGGTTGCCGCTGATCGCGACCCCCCTCAGACCGGCGTCGGCGAGCCGCTGCAGGCCGGCCAGGACATGGGCGAACGTCCGGTACGTCGGACGCGCATGGTCGAACACGTCGCCGAGCCAGAGGAACCCGTCGGGCTGCTGGCGGATCGTCTCCTCGATCGCCCACGAGAACGACCGCAGGAAGTCCTCCTCGCGCAGGTTGCGACCCTGGTCGTCGCGCAGGTGCGCGAGGTGCGAACGCCCGAGGTGCGCGTCGCCGAGCGCGACGAGCCGCGCCATCTACTCGGCGAACCCCTTCGAGGCACCCGGTGGCCGGGGCGGCAGCGGCGAGGGCCCGCTCACCGACTTCAGGTAGTCCTCGTACAGGTAGATCTGCGCCGGGAGCGCGAACGGGGCCTCGAGGTTGGTCACGATCGCCTCGCCCGGCATGAGCGTCTGGATCTCCGGACCGAGGTCGGAGATGTCCTGCTTCGAGCTCCCACGCAGGATGTTCCGGTCCTTCTCGTCGGCGAGGCCGAGGATGAAGAAGGTGTTGAACTGCGACAGCAGCTCGTCGTCGATCAGCTTGGGCTGCTGCGACACCGCGCACAGCCCCACCTTGAACTTCCGACCCTCCCGGGCCAGGCGCGGGAAGACGTTCTCGTCGGAGCGCGCGACCCGAGACAGCACGCGCTGCGCCTCCTCGAGGGCCACCAGCGTGGGCGGCAGCGCCGCGAACCGATCGCGGTCCTCCAGGTACAGGGTCGCGTACGCGTCGAGGACGGTGCGCGTGATCACCGAGGCGACGAGGATCTCCTCCATCGAGGACAGCCCGCTCGTGTCGACCAGGACGCTGAACCCGTCCATCAGCTCGTCGACGATCCGGGCGGACAGGGACGGCTGCGAGGGGTCGCGCGAGATGCAGGGCATGTCCAGGATGCGCTGGGCCCGTCGCTGGATCACCTGCATCGTGCTGGTGGCCACGCCGAGATCCTCGGCGAGCGAAGCGACGTCCGGCTCCTCCCCCACCCGGACGATCCACTCCTCGTGGAAGTACCGGATCAGGCGGTAGATCGCGTCCTCCTGGGCGTGGCTCCACTCGTACGCGGTCTGCAGGTCGCCCTGGGTGAGCTCGGCGAGCGAGAGGCGGAGCGCGGTCGCGCCGGCCCCCGCGGCGCGGGTCGCGTAGACGCGGAGCCGGTCGGAGGCCCAGGGATGGGCACGGAGCCCCCTGCGCGTGCCGCTCCCGCCCTCGAGGTACTCGCCGTGCGGGTCGAACAGCAGGCAGGCGTACCGCCCCTGCGACGCGAGGATCTGACCCGCGAGCACCTTCATGAGGTTCGACTTGCCCATGCCGGTCGTCGCGAAGACCCCGACGTGCGACGTGAGCGTGTCGCCCTGGACGCCGATCTCGAGGTCGATCGTGTCCTCGCCCGACCGCAGCAGGCCGACCCGCACGTCGCCCATCCGCTCGCGCAGGAAGTCGAAGTCCTCGGCGGTCGGGGCCGTGACCCGCGCGAACTGCGCCGGCAGGGACTTGGGCTTGCGGAACGCGCCCGCGGTGTCGATGTACCCGAGCGGCTGACAGGTCGCGACCTTGTACAGGCGCTGCTCGGCATCGCGCAGCGTGTACTCGGTACCGGCGACGTCCCCCGACATGTACGAGCCCGCCGTGCGCTCCGACCACGAGGGATCGGACGAGTCCGAGCCGTACGTCACCTGGATCACGCGGAACAGGAACCGGCGACCCCGCTCGGGATCCTCGGCGGCGAGCAGCTCCCCGAGGAATAGGTCGGTGCCGTGGAAGGACCGGAAGGTCGACTCGAGGACGTTCTTGCCGAAGATGCGCCCCTTGTAGGACGTCATCGATTCAGCACCTCGTGGAAGTCCTGGAACAGCAGCTCGACGTCGTCCTCGGCCATGCCCCGGCGCGACAGTGCCTCGCGGAACGAGCGCCGGACGTCGACGACGTCGTAGCCCGTGATCCGGGCGGCCTGATGCGCTCGAGCGAGCGGGTACGGGTACCCGACGAACGCGGGATCGTCGGCGAGCCCGGCGAGCCGACCGAGGACCTGGTCCGCGGGCGCCGGCCCGCGGGCGACGTCCACCCGGAAGGCGTGCGGCGCGGCGGGCGCGAGATGGGCGACGAAGATGTCGCCGACGTACAGGCGGCCGAACACCGGAGCCGTGGAGATCCTCGCAGCCCAGCGCGACGGCCCCGACTCGCGATCGCCCCGGCGCTTCAGCAGCGTGACCAGGGGAGCGTTCCGCCCCCAGTACAAGGTGGACGCCTTCACCACGCCGGCCAGGGACACCCCGCGCGAGACCGCCTCCTCGTGCACGCGCTGCACCACGATCTGCGGCACGAGCGGACCCCCATGCAGCGAACCGTCCACGAGCACCAGGTCGCCGGGGCCCGCCTGGCGGACGGTCCGGGCCACCTCGCCCCACTCGGCCCACTCCCTGAGCGCGTCGACCGGGCGCGGCAGGTCGGGGATCCGCTCGGGTTCGGCACCGCAGAGCTCCGTGAGCGTGACCCGCGCCAGCGTCGCCATCTCCTCCGGAGCGACGGCTCGGACCTCGAGCTGTGGGCGCTCGACTGCGACCGTTCCGCCCCCGGCGAACCGCACCCGGGCGGCCCGGAACGCGCCGACCTGGAACGAGCGCCCGTCGGCCACCGTGCACGAGCCCCCGTCCACGGCCCATACGGTTCCCGGTTCCACGGCGGGCACGGGCGACAGCTCGAACGCGTCCGGGTGCCCGGGCACCACCAGCGCGTCGTCCAGCCCCAGCTGACCCTCGAGCACGTGGATCTCGGACGCGGGCCGTTCGAGGAGGTCGACGACGAACGAGGCCGCCCGGTCGAGCTGCTCCCGCTCGACCAGGTCGAGGATCAGCACACGAGCGTCGTCCCCCCGCGCCGCTGCGTCCCCCACGCGTCGAAGGGTACCGCGGTCCTCGGACGCCCAGAGGCAACGCCACCCGCTCGGGCGGACCCACATCGCCATCCCTGACTGATCCCCCTTCGGGGGACTCCGGCGACGTCGTCGGCCTGTAGGTGCTCTGACGCGCTCGATGAGCCTCAACCGAGAGTTCGAGATCGACCGGCTCCTTGACCAGGCGGCAGCGGCACGGCGGCAAGACCTGGGTCGAGGATCGACCGGGCGGTGGCGCATCGTTCATCGTTTTCCTGCCGAACGCGTCACAGGAGCCGCATGCGGGCACACCGGATGCGAGCGCCACCGCCCACGATCTCGAGGCCGACAACGACGAGGTGGTCCTCGACGCCGCCTGGTCGGCTCGGACCCGGTGACCGAACCGCTCCGCGAGCTGTCGGCCTTCGACGACCTGTCGGGGGAGCTCGCGATCTAGGTTCGGCCGGCCTGCCGGAGCGCGCCGCCCGCGGCGCTCCGTCGGCTCGGATCAGGCGAGCGTCGCGAGCAGCTCCCGGGCGATCACCACCCGCTGGATCTGGTTCGTCCCCTCGTAGATCTGGGTGACCTTCGCGTCGCGCATGAACCGTTCGACCGGGTACTCGCGCATGTAGCCGTAGCCACCGAGGACCTGGACGGCGTCGGTGGTGATCTTCATGGCGGCGTCCGAGGCGAAGCACTTCGCGACGCTCGAGAAGTACGTCATCCGTGGGTCGCCCGCGTCGCAGAGCGCGAGCGCCTTGTACACGAGCAGCCGCGCCGCCTCGAGCTGGATCGCCATGTCGGCGAGCATGAACGAGACCCCCTGGAACTCGGCCACCGCCTTGCCGAACTGCTGCCGCTCCGTCGCGTACCGGCTCGCGGCCTCGAGGGCTCCCCGCGCGATGCCGAGCGCCTGGGCCGCGATCGCGGGTCTCGAGTAGTCCAGGGTCCGCATCGCGTAGCCGAACCCGCTCCCCTCCTGCCCGATCAAGCGGTCGGCCGGGATCCTCGCGTCGGTCATGATCACCTCGCGGGTCGGCGACCCTCGGATCCCCATCTTGGCTTCCTTGCGTCCGAACCCGACGCCCGGATCGTCCCTCATCACGATGAACGCGGACACGCCCTTGGAGCGCATCGCGGGGTCCTTCGTCGCGAACACCACGTACGCGTGCGAGACGCCGGCGCCGGTGATGAAGCGCTTCGTCCCGTTCAGCACCCAGGCATCGCCGTCGCTCGTGTACCGCGTCGTCATCGCCGCCGGGTCCGATCCCGCGCCGGGCTCGGTCAGGGCGTAGGACATCAGGAGGTCGCCGCGCGCGATGGCCTCGGTCATGCGCTTGGCCTTGTCCTCGTCCCCCGCGACCGTGAGGGGGATGACCCCGAGCTTGGAAACGAGCGGCGTGAGCGAGACGCCCGCCGACACCCGGGACAGCTCCTCGATGAGCACGCCGAACGCGAGCGAGCCGCCTCCCGAGCCGCCGTGCTCCTCGGGGTAGCCCACCCCCATCAGGTCGTTCTCGACGAGGAGCTTGTAGACGTCCTCGGGCCACTCGTCGGTCTCGTCGATCTCGGCCGCCCGTGGCGCGATGCGTTCGTCGGCGATCGAGCGGACGATCGCACGGAACTCCTCGAGCTCCTGCGGCAACGCGAACCGCTCGAGATCGCGCATTTCAGGGGCGACGGATCACCAGCGCGTCGCCCTGTCCCCCGCCGCCGCAGATCGCCACGGCGCCGAGGTCGACGCCGCGACGCCGCATCTCGTGCGCGAGCGTGAGCACGAGGCGCGCACCGCTCGCGCCGATCGGGTGCCCGAGTGCGACCGCGCCGCCGTTCACGTTCACGAGCTCCTCGTCGAACCCCAGGAGGCGCGTCACGTGCAGCGCGACGGCCGCGAACGCCTCGTTCACCTCGAGCAGCCCCAGGTCGTGGACGTCGAGGTCGGCCTTCTTGAGGGCGTTCTGCAGGGCGATCGCCGGGACCGTGTGCAGGTACGGGAAGCGCTCCGCGGACATACCGTGCGCCACGATCTCGGCGAGCGGCTCCAGGCCGAGGCGCTCGGCGCGCTCGGCGCTCGTGACCAGGAGCGCGACGGCGCCGTCGCTGATCTGCGAGGCGTTGCCGGCAGTGATCGTTCCCGTCTCGCCGAAGGCGGGGCTGAGGCCCGCGAGCGCCTCCGGCGTCGAGTCGGCGCGGACCCCCTCGTCCCGTTCGACCACCACGGGCTCGCCCCTGCGCTGGGGGACCTCGACCGGCACGACCTCTTCGGCGAGCGCACCCGACCCCCAGGCGGCGTCCGCGCGCCGGTGCGAGCGCGCCGCCCACGCGTCCTGCTCCTCGCGACCGATCCCGAGCTCCGCGTTCACGGCGTCGGAGGACTCCCCCATGACCTGCTCCGTGAACGTCGACCACAGGCCGTCGTGGATCATCGCGTCGACCATCTCGGTGTGTCCGAGGCGGGAGCCCTCTCGCGCGCTCGGCAGCACGTAGGGTGCCCGGGTCATGGACTCCATGCCACCGGCGACCACCACCTCGACCTCGCCCGCCCGGATCATCTGGTCGGCCAGCGCGACGGCCGTCGTGCCGGACAGGCAGACCTTGTCGACGTTGAGCGCCGGGACCTCCTTGGGGATCCCCGCGGCGATGGCCGCCTGACGGGCGGTGATCTGTCCGGTCCCCGCCCGGATCACCTGGCCCATCACGACGTAGTCCACCTGGTCGGCGGCGACGCCGGAACGCGCGACCGCCTCGCGGATCGCGACCGCGCCGAGGTCGACAGCCGACAACCCCGCGAAGGCGCCTCGGAACTTGCCGATCGGCGTTCGAGCACCCGAAACGATGACCGAACGGCTCATGCGCCGAGTCTACCCTCGCGCCACCGCTCGAAGACCTCGAGCCCGTCCGGGCAGAACCGCTCGCGCGCGATCATCGCGTCCACCTCGTCGAGCGGGACGAACGCCCCCCAGACGACCTCGCTCGGCTGCCAGACGATGGGCCCGTCCCAGATCACGTCGAACGCCGCGCCCCACACCCGCCCGCTCGGTCCCTCGTATCGATGCAGGAAGCGGTAGGTCGGCTCCGCCGTCACGCCGAGCTCCTCCTCGAGCTCGCGGCGAGCGCACTCCCCGTAGGACTCGCCGCCCGCGTTCACGCCACCGGCCACCACGTCGTAGAACCCCGGGTACACGTCCTTGGTGTCGGTGCGCCGATGGACGTAGAGCTCGCCCGAGGCGTTCATGACGAACACATACGTGCATCGGTGCCAGAGGTTCTCGGCCCGAAGGGTCCGGCGTGAGACCACGCCGACGACCTCGTTCCGCTCGTCGACCACGTCGACGAGCTCGTCCCCGGGGTCCACGTGCGTCAGGTCGTGCCGTGCTGCCGGGCCCAGAAGTCCCAGCCGTCGAGCTCGGGCAGCGGGAGTTCGAGCGCGCCGAGCGTCGAGCAGATCTGCGTGCGGTGGTCGTTGCCGTGGTGGATCGCCTGGATCAGCAGCATCGACTCGGCCGGATCGGTGTCCGGGTAGTCCTCGCGATGGAGGATCGCGGCGTGAAGCGAAGAGGCCTCGAGCTCCGTCAGCACCTCGTCCCATCTTCGGCGGTGCTCCGGCATCTCGGACCGGAGCTGGGCGAGTGGGATCCCATCGCGATCGTCCGCGTTCGGCGGTGTCGGATCGCGAAGCCGGAGCAGGTAGCGCGAGTCCGCGTCGATCATGTGGGTGAGCGTGTCGATCAGCGACCCGTACGTGCCCGGCACCGACGCGTCGAGCCGCTCGGCGGGAAGCCGCTCGAGGTGGTCGATCAGCGTCTCGGTCGCCCAGAAGTGGTACTCGAACAGGTCCCGGAGCACATCGGCGGACGTCGTCATCGTGGCCCACGATACCTCGGGCCGGTGGGCACCTCCGTGCCGCGGTTCAGCCGGCCGAGGGAGATCGAGAATCGAGCACGAGCTCGATCTGCTGCATGATCTCGTCCCCGACCAGCTCGTCGCGCGCGATCAGCGCGTCGCGCAGACCGACGACGACGTCACGGTTCTCCTCGAGCAGCTTGGTCACCTGGTCCTTCTGCTCGGTGAGGATCTCCTCCACCCGCGCCTTGCCCTCGCCGTCGGCGAGCACCTTGCCGACGAGGTTCTTCGAGCCGATCGGACCCTCCGCGATCGCGTCGTAGGACACGAGCGAGCCGGCCATCCCGAACGACCCGACCATCTGCGCCGCGAGGGTGGTTGCCTGCTGCAGGTCGGAGGCGGGACCCGTCCCGCTCTCCCCGAAGAACACCTCCTCGGCGACCAGGCCGCCGAGCGCGATCGCGACGTTCGACTCGATCTCGGTCCGCGTGCGCGTGAACCGCTCTTCCTCGTCGCCGTGCGCGAGCAGGCCGAGCGCCATCCGCCGCTTGATGATCGAGAGCACCTCGAGCCGCCGGCCCTTGCCGAGGAAGTACGCGACGGTGGCGTGGCCGGCCTCGTGCGTCGCGACCGACACACGGTCGGACTCGGTGTAGGTGACGGGCTGCTTGAACCCGAGCTCCTCGGTCAGCTTGGCCTCGTGGATGTCCTGAACGTTCATCTCTGTCCGGCCGTTGCGGAGCGCGACCAGCAAGGCCTCGTCCAGCAGGTGCTCGATCATCACCGGCGTGTAGCCGAAGGTCTCGTGCGCCAGCTCCTCGCGCGTCTGGTCGTCGTCGAGCTGCTGGTGGTGGTTCTTGCGCTCGAGGAAGAAGTCGACCAGCTCGCGGCGACCGGACTTCGATGGGAGGTCGAAGTACAGGCGGCGGTCGAACCGACCGGGCCGCAGCAACGCCGGGTCGAGGTTGTCGGCGCGGTTGGTGGCCGCGATCAGCAGGATGTTGCTGTACGTCGGCTTCGTCGCGGCGATCCGCTTCTCGGGCTTGCGGAACCCGTTCACCCACTCGATCGTCCGAGCCTTGGCCCGCGCCCCGAACGGCGGCTGGTCGAACGACTGCATCTGGATCAGGAGCTCGTTCACCATGCCGGAGCCGCCGGCACCCATGAACGACGAGGCCACGCGGCCGAGTCCGGTCCCGTCCGGGCTCGCGTTCATGCCGCCGCGCTCGCCGCCGATCGCGTCGATCTCCTCGATGAACCCGATCGCACCCCCCTCCTTGCGCGCCAGCTTGCGCAGGCGACGGAAGAACGAGCGGATCTTCGCGTTCGTCATGCCGAACCACATCGACTGGAACGCCGGCGCGGCGCTGAACAGGAACGGCACCCCCGCCTGCTTGGCCATGGCCTTGGCGAGGTAGGTCTTGCCGGTGCCCGGCGGTCCCTCGAACAGGATCCCCCGCCGAGGGTTGCCCCCGAGCTGGTCGCGGAACGTCGCGTAGCCGAGGAACACGTCGAGCGTGCGGCCGACCTCGTCGACCTGGTTGTCGAGACCCCGGACCTCGCTCAGCCCGATCTCGATCTCCTCGGGACGGACGATCGAGTGCGGCGAGCGACCGCTGAACAGCGGCATCGCCATCATCAGGATGATCGCGACCATGATCAGCGCGACGGGGGCGAAGATGATGGCCTCGGGCCCCAGGGTGGGCATCTTGAACGGGTTGTCGGTGAGGTACCGGTACCAGAGGTAGAAGTCGAAGAGCGCGAGGATGACGATCAGTCGGGTGAGGCGGCGCTTGCGGGTCTTCTCGCGGACCCGATTGACGTCGGCACGACCCTGCGCCACGGCATCCGAACCGTGCAGCACGGATGCGGTCGATCGGCTCGTCTGCTTCACGTCCACCCCTCGTGTCGGTTGCGACGGCGACCTCATCCTATGACCGATGGCCGATGGCCGCATCGGACCTTTGCCCTAGATGAAGGTCGCCGGAGGGCCGGCCTGTGCGATCCGCACCACGCGCCTCGCCCTGCGCGGCCGCGTGCCCAGCGGCTATCGTTCGAGCCGATGGCGAGGAAGAAGCTCCAGCCCGTGACCAGGGACGATGCACGCGCGATCGGCGCGCTCCTGCGGGGCCTCCGCCGGGCGGCGGGGTATCGGGCGGTCCAGGACGCGGCGGCCGCGAACGGGTTCCCCGCCGCCCGGCAGACGATCTACGCGTACGAGCGCGGAGGGCTCACGCCCTCGCTGCAGCAGTTCCTCGAGATCACCGAGTTCTACGCGCTGCACCCCGCTCGCGGGGACGGCGCGAAGGCGGAGGAAGACCTGCGCGCCCAGGCCGTCGCCGCCGTGAGCCGGGCGCTCACGCTCCGCGCCTACCACGTGCGGCAGGCCCACGAGCTGATGGACCGGCTCCAGCCACCGCTCACCGAGGGTCACCGCCGCACGCACCGAGGCTCGTGATGCTCACGCAGATCGACCACGTGGGGATCGCGGTCGACGATCTGGGTGAGGCGGTCGCGGAGTACCGGCGGATCTTCGGGGTCGAGCCGGTCCACCGAGAGCGGATGGACGACCAGGGCGTCGAGGAGGTGCTGTTCGCGGTCGGGGCCTCGTACGTCCAGCTGCTCGGCGCGCTGGGACCCGACACGCCCGTCGGCCGGTTCCTCGGCGCGCGCGGGCCGGGCGTGCATCACGTCGCGTACCGGGTCGCGAACGTGGCCGACGCGCTCGAGAGGCTGCGGACCGAGCGCGTCGCGCTGATCGATGAGACGCCACGCCCCGGCTCTCGAGGCACGACGATCGCGTTCGTTCACCCGCGCGGCATGGGCGGCGTGCTGGTCGAGCTCGTCCAGGAACCCTAGGAGAGGTCGGTCAGGCCGCGTTCGGGCGCGTTGACGAGGACGGCCACGTTGCCCTGCGGCAGGGCCCCCCGCTCCATGAGCTGGTGCGCGAGCCCGGCATCCGCGTAGTCGTAGGCGTGCCCGAGCGTCGTCGTGACGCGCCCCTCGCGGACGAGATCGTTGAACGCGGTCGCCTGCTCATCGTTGAACAGGTGCGAGCCCTGGTAGCGCTTCTGGAGGTACCAGAGGTAGCGGACGTCCACCATCGTGTCGTAGCCCGTCGTGCCGGCGCAGATCACGACCATGCCGCCGCGCTCGCACACGAAGATCGAGGTCGGGATCGTGTCCTGTCCGGGGTGCTCGAACACGATGTTCGGGCTCCTGCGATCCCCCACGACGTCCCAGACGGCCTTGCCGAACGCCTTCGCGCCCTCGAACCACGTCTTCCACTCGGGCGCGTCCCATCGCGGCGGGACCCCCCAGTGGTCGAACGCCGTCCGGTCGATGAACCCGACCGCCCCCTGGGCGACCGCGAAGGCGCCCCTGTCGGCCGAGGACACGACGGCGACGGCCCTGGCACCGGCGAGCGCGGCCAGCTGGACCCCCAACGATCCGAGCCCGCCGGAGGCGCCCCACACGAGCACCACGTCGCCCTCCTTCACGGTGTTCGGGGGCCAGCCGTGGAGCATGCGGTAGGCCGTCGAGCCCGTGAGGGTGGGCGCCGCGGCCTCCTCCCACGTGAGGCGCTCGGCCTTCGGCAGGCACTGGTGCGCCTGCACCTTGGTGAACTGCGCGAACGAGCCCCAGCACGTGTCGTAGCCCCAGACGCGAAACGTCGGCGCGAGACCCGGGTCCCCGCCCTCGGTCACCCACGGGTCGTCGAGGTCCCACTGCCCGGCGTGCACGACGACGTGGTCGCCCACGCGTACGTTCGTGACGCGCTCTCCCACCGCGTACACGACGCCGGCGGCATCCGAGCCCACCACGTGGAACTCCGTCGGCTCGCCCCACCTGGCCTGGGTCTTCGTGACGTCCACCGGCACACCGCGAGCGGCCCACACGTTGTTGAAGTTCACCCCCGCCGCCATGACCATCACGAGCGCCTCGTCCGGACCGATCTCGGGGACGTCGATGACCTCGTCGCGGATCGCGTCCGCCGGGTCGCCGTACCGGTCGGGTCGGACGAGCTGCGCATGCATCCGCGGCGGAACCTCGCCCACCGGTGGGATCTCGCCGACGTCGTACACGTCCTTGGCCATGCTCGCTCCGATCGGGATCGCGGGTCCGGCCGACGATAGGCGAGCCCCGCCGGACCCGGCAACGTCCGGACTCAGGCGGGGTGCCGGGCGGCGCTGGAGGGGCACGTGAGCGAACGGGGACACCACGTGCAGTACGGTCCCGGCGTGAGCGCCGCCGCTCGCCCCGCCGTCGATGCCGCGGCCGCCCGGATCGCCTCGACGACGCGGTCGGCGGCGCGCTCGAGCACCCGCTCGTCGACGTCCTCGGCCTGCCACTCCCCCGAGTCCAGGTACAGGGTGGCTACGCGGTACGGCGGGATCCCGAACCGGAGCCCGAGTAGCAGCGCGTAGAACCGCATGTCCTCGGCGTGCTCGGGCCACGCTCGGCCGGTCTTCAGGTCGATCGCGAGCCGGGTCGCGCGCGATGCGGCGTCCGTTCGACCCGAGCCGAGGACGAGGTCGAGCTGCCCCGAGAGCACGACCGCGCCGCCGAGCAGCTCGACGCGCACGTGCCACTCGGTCGACGGCGCCAGTTCGCGACGCATCCGGCGCAGCGGCGGCATCGTCGATCGGAACAGCTCGAGCGTCTTGGCCGCATCCATCAGGTTCTCGTCGCGGCGGAGCGGGTCGAGCCCGTCCCAGTACGCGGAGAACGCGCCGTCCTCCCGCAGCCGCTCGGCCGCCTGCTCAACGAGCGTGTGCGGATCGCGCTCCTCGCGACCCGCCACCTCGAGCTCGACCGCCTTGTGGGCGAGGCGTCCCGCCGCCGAACGGGCCGAGAACGCGAACGGGCCCCGTTCGCCGGCGCGGACCGCATCGAACAGCCCCGAGCACCGTGCCAGGTCGCCGAGGTTCGACTTGCCTAGCCAGAGCGGTTCGGGGAGCTCGAACGCGCGAGCCGCCTCCTCGATCCGGTCGCGCAGCCGAAGCATCGCGTCGACGGCGAACATCGGGCGCTCGTCGGTGCCGATCAGCCCGTCGAGCGTCCGGCGCTGGGCGGGAGTGAGCTCGGCGATCGCCTGCATGCGCAGGATGGTAGGAGTAGCCACCGACATGCCCGAGACCCCGGAGTACGCATGGGGACGCACGAACGCGATCGTGACGATCCGGATGGTGAACGACGGCGGCTGGGGGCCGCGGGCGCATGTGGGCGACTGCGACCAAGCCCGGTCCGCGGGGTCGCTCCGCTAGACTCCGGAGGATCATGGCCAAGACCCAGGATCCTCCCCAGCCTTCGGTACGCACGGTCGAGGACCGCATCGAGGAGCTCCGCAAGCGGCGGGCCTCGCTCCTCGACGGCACCCGTAAGGACGCCGTCCGCAAGCAGCACGAGAAGGGCAAGCTCACGGCGCGCGAGCGCGTCGAGCTGCTCCTCGACCGCGACTCGTTCCAGGAGACCGATCCCTTCGCGGTGCACCGGTCCCACGACTTCGGGATCGAGCGCAACCGGCCGGCCGGCGACGGCGTCATCACGGGCTACGGCACGGTCGACGGGCGGCGGGTGTTCGTCGCCTCGCAGGACTTCACGGTGTTCGGCGGGTCGCTCGGCGAGATCCACGCGCAGAAGATCTGCAAGGTCCAAGACCTCGCGATGTCGACGGGCGCGCCGTTCATCCAGATCAACGACTCGGGCGGCGCCCGGATCCAGGAGGGCGCCGCGAGCCTGGCCGGCTACGGCTACGTGTTCGAACGCAACGTGCGCGCCTCGGGCGTGATCCCGCAGATCAGCGTGATCATGGGCCCGTGCGCCGGCGGCGCCGTCTACTCCCCCGCGATCACCGACTTCACGTTCATGGTGCGCGAGACCTCGCACATGTTCATCACGGGACCCGATGTGATCAAGGCGGTGACGGGCGAGGAGGTCACGTTCGAGGAGCTCGGGGGCGCGATGACGCACGCGAGCCGATCCGGCGTCGCCTCGTTCGTGAGCCAGGACGAGGAGGAGTGCCTCGCCCTGGTGCGGCACCTCCTGTCCTATCTGCCGTCGAACAACCTGGAGGACGCCCCGTCGTTCGCGCCGGTGGACGATCCCGACCGGCACGACGAGGGCCTGACGCATGTCATCCCGGACTCTGCCCGGGAACCGTACGACATGCACGAGGTGATCCGACGCATCGTCGACGACGGCGACTTCTTCGAGGTCTTCCCGTTCTGGGCGATGAACGTCGTGACCGGGTTCGCGCGCCTCGATGGACGCGCCGTCGGGGTGGTGGCGAACCAGCCCAAGGTGCTCGCCGGGACGCTCGACATCGAGGCGGCGGAGAAGGCCGCCCGGTTCGTGCGCACGTGCGACGCGTTCAACATCCCGATCGTCACGTTCGTCGACGTCCCCGGGTTCCTGCCCGGGACCGACCAGGAGTACCAGGGGATCATCCGGCACGGCGCGAAGCTCCTCTACGCCTTCACCGAGGCGACGGTCCCCCGGCTCACGGTGATCACGCGCAAGGCCTACGGCGGCGCCTACCTCGTGATGAACTCGAAGCACCTGCGCGCCGACGTGTCGTTCGCGTGGCCCACCGCCGAGATCGCGGTCATGGGCCCCGAGGGTGCGGTGAACGTCGTGTTCCGCAAGCAGATCGAGAAGGCCGAGGACCCGGTGGCCGCGCGGGCGGAGCTGATCCAGCAGTACCAGGACAAGTTCGCGACGCCCTACATCGCGGCCGAGCGCGGGTTCATCGACGACGTGATCGAGCCCGCGGAGACGCGCCCGCGCCTGATCAAGGCGCTCAGGATGCTTGCGACCAAGCGGGAGACCGTCCCGGCGCGCAAGCACGGGAACATCCCCCTGTGAGCGGACGGGCGGGCCGACCGTGAGCGACGACCGCCGCTTCGAGCTCCCGCCCGACCTCACGAACGACGAGGAGCGGGCGATCATCCGGGCGCTCGAGCGCTACTTCGCCCAGGAGAGCCCCCATCCGCACCCGTGGGTGCTGGCGGGCCGGATCGACGCGACGGGGTTCGGCGCGCTGCAGGCGCGGCACCACACCGACGCCCCGTGGCGGGCCGGTGGGTCCTCGACGTTCGCCCGCCGGGGGGTGCCACCCCAGGCGGGCCGTGGCGACGCGGGGTAGATGACCGCGACGAAGACCGCATCGGTGGTCGGGGGTCGCAAGGCCGCCCTCGAGGCGTTCCGTGCGGAGGGGTGCTCCCCGCCGAGGTCATGGGGGAACGGACCCGGCGACACGTACGGGCGACACGCGCACGGCACCCACAAGGTCCTGTTCTGCCTCGACGGCTCGATCACGTTCCACCTCGGGGACGACGACGTCCAGCTCGGACCGGGCGACCGCCTGGATATCGAGCCCGGGACCGAGCACGCGGCCACCGTCGGACCCGACGGATGCTCGTGCGTGGAGGCCTCCCGGTGAGGGTCGCCGTCCACGTGGATCAGCTGTTCTTCGGCGTGCCCGGCGGTGTCGGCACCTACATCCGCAACCTCGTGCCGGCGCTCGCCCACCGCGATCCGTCTCTCGACATGACGCTCTTCCACGCGCGGTTCGACCCGCCGGTACCGGCCGAGCCGTGGACGGAGGCGTACGCCGAGGAGGAGGTCCCGGGGTCGATCCGGAGCCTGTACCCGCGTTGGAACCTGGTCGGCAGGCCGGCGCTGCCGGCGGCCCTGCGCGCGGCCGACCTCGTGCACGCGATGAGCGCGTCGTCGATCCCGCCGACGGCGGAGGGCCAGCGCCTGGTCGTCACCGTGCACGACGTGGCGTTCGACCGCTATCCGGGCATGTTCCCGCGGGCGTGGCGAACGATGTACCGACTCGGGCTGCGCGCGGCCATCCGCAGGGCGCACGCGATCGTGACCCCGTCGCGCCACACCGCCGAGGACGTGCTGTCGCGGACGAAGGTGGACCCGCGGAAGCTGCACGTCGTGCCGGAGGCGGCGGCCCTGCCGGCGAGCGACGTCGACGTGGGCGAGGCGCTCTCGCACCTGAAGGTGCGTCCACCGTACGTCCTGTTCGTCGGCACGATCGAGCCGAGGAAGAACCTGGTCCGCCTCGTCCGCGCCTACCGGCGCGTCGCCGCCACCGGCGTCCCGCACGCGTTGGTGCTCGCCGGTCCGCTCGGATGGCACCACGAGAGCCTGATGCGCGAGCTCGCGCTCGAAGGCCCCGGCGAGATCGTCATGACCGGCGCGCTCGCGCCCGACGAGCTCGACGCCGTGTACCGCGCGGCGGACGCGTTCGCCTATCCGTCCGTCTACGAGGGCTTCGGCCTGCCGGTGCTCGAGGCGATGACGCGCGGGGTCCCGGTGGTCGCCTCGAACACCTCCTCGCTGCCCGAGGTCACCGGCGACGCCGCGCTCGGCGTCAACCCCCGATCGATCCGCGAGATCGCCACCGCGATCGAGTCGCTGTGCACCGACGTCGACCTCGCCGAACGCCTGGCCGCGGCCGGCCGGCGACGGGCCGAGCGCTTCTCGTGGGACGAGACCGCGCGGCAGACCCTCGAGGTGTACGGACAGGTCCTCGAGGCGAAGTGACCGGGCCTCAGGATCCGTATTCGTAGAAGCCGCGACCCACCTTGCGGCCGAGGTGCCCGGCGGTCACCATCCGGCGCAGCAGCGGCGGCGGGGCGAAGGTCGGCTCCTTGAACTCCTCGAACAGCACGTCCGCGATGAACAGGTGCGTGTCGAGGCCGATCAGGTCGATCAGCCGCAGTGGGCCCATCGGATGGTTCAGACCGAGGTGGATCGCGGTGTCGATGTCCTCCGCGCGTCGCGAACCCCTCCTCGAGCATCCGGATCGCGCCGTTCAGGTACGGGATCAGGAGCGCGTTCACGATGAACCCGGCGCGGTCGCGCGACTCGACGGTGGTCTTGCCGAGCACGACGCCGTAGGCGCGGCCGAACTCGACCGTGTCCTCCGACGTGGTGATCGCCTTCACGAGCTCGATCAGGCCCATCACCGGCACCGGGTTGAAGAAGTGCATCCCGAGCACCTTGTCCGGCCGGGTCGTGGCGGCGCCGAGGTCGGCGATCGGGATCGACGAGGTGTTGCTCGCCAGGATCACGTCGGGCTTGGTGACCTCGTCGAGCCGCCGGAACATCCCCACCTTGGTGTCGTGATCCTCGGTCGCGGCCTCGATCACCAGGTCGACGTCGGCGAGCTCGTCGACGTCCGTCGTCCCCGAGATGCGGCCGAGCAGCTCGTCGCGCTCGTCGGCGCCGAGCCTCCCGCGTTCGACCGCACGGAGCGTCGAGGTCTCGATCCGGTGGCGGCCGTGTTGGACGAGCTCGTCGCTCGCCTCGAGGACGATCACGGTCTGCCCCGCTCGGGCCGCGACCTCCGCGATGCCCGAGCCCATGAGGCCGCACCCGATCACCCCGACCTTCCGAACGTCCTCCGCCCGCATCGCCCCCGCCCGCTCGGCTTTCTGTCAGGGGGGAAGCGTACAATCAGCCGAGTCGCCGCAAGGGAGAGAGCGTTTCGACGTGCGTGAGGGACCCAGGCTCCGAGGCTTCCCGGTGTTCGGGACGGGCGCGGCCGGGCTGGTGCTCGGCCACGCGATCGCCTACCTGATCGCGATCCCCGATCCGCACCAGCGGGCGTTCGCCTTGCAGCGCACCGGCCACGCCTACCTCCCCGCGCTCGACCAGGTGGTCCTGATGCTGGCGGTCGCCGGGGTAGCCGCGGTCGTCGTCCGGGCCTTCGCGTCGGTGGGCGAACGCCACATCGAGCGCTTCGGCCGGCTGGCGACCGTGCTCGTCGTCGCCCAGTCGTGCGCCTTCGCCGCCCAAGAGGTGCTGGAGCGACTGGTCTCCGGGTCCCCGCTCGGCGGCCTGTTCCACGACCACATCCTCGTGACCGGGATGGTCGTCCAGATCGCCGTCGCGATCGCCGCGGCGGGGATCCTGTGGTTGCTCGCCCGGACCTCGAGCCGTCTCGCTGCGACCTTCACGGTTCGCCTCCGCCTCCCCCGCCACGTCCCCGTGCTCGCCGTGGCCCTGGTGGCCCGGCGGCCGCTGGCGCCCCTGTTCGCCACGGCGGATGGCGCACGAGCACCGCCCCCCTCCTGATCCTCCCCTTCGCCGTTGATCCGCGTGGCCATCGGGGTCATGCGTGCACTCGTCTGGAGGTTCATCCATGTGTAAACGATCCGTGGGTTCGACGTTCGCGGCGGCACTCGGTGCGACGATCCTGCTCGGCGCCGCGCCGGCGCTCGCCCATGAGGAGCGGACGGTGGGAGATCTCGATGTCGAGGTCGGGTGGGGCACCGAGCCCGCGTATTCGGGCGAGGTGAACAGCGTGCAGCTGCTCCTGTCGCACGGCGGGGAGCCCGTCACCGATCTCGGAGACACGCTGGACCTCGAGGTGACGTTCGGCGACCGGTCGACGACGCTCACGCTCGAGCCGTTCTTCGGGGAGGGCGAGGGGACGCCTGGCGACTATCGGGCGTGGTTCATCCCGACCGCACCCGGGCAGTACTCCTTCCACTTCTCGGGCACGATCGACCGCGAGGACTTCGACGAGACCTTCACATCGGGGCCGAGCACCTTCGACGACGTCGAGAACCCGCAGTCGGTGGAATTCCCCGTGAAGCAGCCCTCGACCGAGGAGCTCGTAGCGCGCCTCGACCGCGAGGTGCCACGGCTCACGAGCTCGATCGACGACGTCCAGTCCTCGGCGCAGGCCGCAGCCGACGACGCATCGAGCGCCAAGACGCTCGGCCTCATCGGTCTGATCGTAGGAGCCGTGGGGCTGATCGTCGCGATCATCGCGCTGGTCTCGTCCCGACGCAAGGCGACCGCCTGACCCCGCTGCTCGCGCACGCTGGTGGTGTGCCGGAGTTCGTCTCCACCGGCCTCGTTGGTCTCGGGTTCGTGACCGGGTGGATCGGTCTGGCCCGCATGCGGGGTCGTGGCTTCGGCTCCCTGCCGCGATGGAGCGCGCTCGGTCTGGTCGTCGTGACGCCGATCATCCTGATCGCCGCCGTGGTGATCCCCTCCCGACTGTGGCCACCTCCGGCTGCGATCCGTCCTGCCTCCACGGCGCGCCTGTCGTTCGTGGACCCGACACCCGGTGAGACGGTGACGGGCGACACGCTCGATGTGCGCCTGCGCCTGGTGGGCGGAACGATCGTCCAGAGCTCTTCGACCACCCTGACGCCGGACACGGGGCACATCCACGTCTTCGTGGACGGCGCGATCGTCTCGATGACGTACGGCGAGGAGCAGCGGGTCCCCATCGCGGACCTCGAGCCCGGTCCCCACGTGCTCCAGGCCGAGTTCGTGGCCGCCGATCATGGCCCGTTCAACCCGCGGGTCACGGCGACCACGCAGTTCGTCAAGGAGGGTCCGTGAGGCGGGTCGCGCTGTTCCTCTCGACGGTGACGATCGCGTGCCTGTGGCTCGCGGCGGCGGGGGGCTTCGCGCACGCCCACGCGTCGATCGAGTCGACGGACCCGGCGAACGGCGAGCTGCTCGACCAGCCGCCCAGCCAGATCGTCCTCACCTTCACCGAACCGCCGGACCTCGACCTCACGACCGTCGGCGTGATCGACGGCTCGGGTGCGCCGGTCCCCACCGGCCCGCCCGAGCCGGCGGCGGGCTCGAACCGCGAGATCCGCGTGCATCTAGATCCCGTGCCCGACGGCGTGTACACGGTCACGTGGCGAACCGTGTCCGCCACGGACGGCCACGTAACGGCGGGCGCGTTCTCCTTCGGCGTCGGCGTCTCGCCCGGTGAGGTCTCGCCCGTCCAGCAGACGGGTCCCGGAACGCCGACCCCCTCCGCCGCCTCGGTCGCCGGCCGATGGATGCTCTACGTCGGGCTGGTGGTCCTGCTCGGCGCCGCCGTCACCGGCCTGCTCGCCTTCGGCCCGAAGGCGACGGTGCGGCCGTGGCTCCTCGGCGTCGCCTGGGCGCTCGCGGCCTTCGGGGTCGTCGTCATGACGCTCGCGGAGCGTGCCGCGGTCGGGGTCCCCCTCGGCACCCTGCTTTCCTCGGACGCCGGCGGGAAGTTCGTGCTGCTCGCCGTCGCGGTCGCGATCGCGGGCGTGGCCGCCCTCGCGGCCTCGGTGCGGCCCGGGCGGGCGACGTTCGCCGCCCTCGGCGTGACCGCCGCCGGGGCGATGCTCGCGCGCACGGCGGGCGGGCACGCCGCCGGCTCACCGGTCACCGTCCTCATCCAATGGCTCCACTTCGTCGGGGTCGGCACGTGGATCGGCGGCCTCGTGTGGCTCGTCCTCGCGCTGATGCGGAGCCTCGAGCCGACGACGGTGCGGCGATTCTCGAGGCTCGCGGGGTGGGGTCTGTTCATCGTCGTGGTGTCCGGCGTCCTGCGGTCGACCAACGAACTCGGATGGGGATGGTGGCTCCACCCGTTCCAGAGCGACTACAGCACCACGCTCGTCGTGAAGCTCTCGATCGTGGTGCCGCTGATCGCGCTCGGTGCGCTGAACCGCTACCGCAACGTCGCGCGGTACGAGGAGCGTGGCTCGCGGTCCGTGCTCCGAACCGCCGGCGCGGAGATGGCGCTGGCGGCGGCCGTCCTCGCGACGACCGCCGTGCTCACCGGCCTCCCCCCGCAGCCGAACGCCGAGGCCGCGCCGGACGCCGCGAAGCCCCTCGTCGTGACCGGCTCGGACTTCGCGACCACCACGCGGGTCGAGCTCCGGATCTCCCCGGGGACCGTCGGACCGAACGCGTTCGTCGCGACCGTCCGCGACTACGACAGCGGCGAGCCCATCGACGCCCATCGTGTCTCGCTCACGTTCGAGCTCGCCGGGCAGCCCGACGTTCGGTCCACCCTCGACCTCGACCCCGGCGCGCGGGACACGTGGCAAGCGGCCGGCACCGCGCTCGCGCAGCAGGGGACCTGGTCCGTCACCGTGCTGGTCGAGGAGGCGGGCGGCTCCGTCGAGGTCCCGCTCGAGGTGACACCGAAGGCGCCCGAGCAGCACGTCTCGGTCTCGAGGGTCGAGGGGCAGCCGGACCTGTACACGATCACCTTGCAGGGCGGCCTGCAGATCCAGGCCTACGTCGACCCCGGCGAGCCGGGACGGACCGAATCAGGTGCACGTGACGGCGTTCGACACCGACGGGGCGGAACTGCCCCTCCACAGCGCAACCCTCGACGATCCACCCGCCGGATGCCGAGCCGTTCCAGCCCGAGATGCTCCGGTTCGGCCCCGGGCACTTCGCCGCCAACATCGACCTCACGACCGGCGCCTGGTCGTTCGACATCGTCGCGCACACGCATGACGGCCGCGAGCTGATCGCCTCGTTCGACCAGACGTTCCCGGGATGAGGGCCGATGATGAGGAGCCAACGATGAAGGGGGCACCCGTGCCGAACCGCCGGAAGCTCGTCCTCGCGGTCGCGCTGGCGTTCGCGCTCGCCGCGTGCGGGGGGTCCGGCGGCGGCGGGGCGTCGGGCGAGACCGGGACCTCCTCCGACCGCCCGAGCAGCACCGCCCAGCTCTCGATCGTCTCGCCGAAGGTCGGCGAGGTCGTGCGCGGCTCGACGGTCGACCTGCAGGTGAACCTCCGAGGTGCGAAGCTCGTCCCCGCCACCACCACCGACATCGTTCCGGACGAGGGACACCTGCACGTGCTCCTGGATGACACGCTGATCTCGATGACCGAGGGCCTCGATCAGACGATCCCCGACGTCCCGCCCGGTCCGCACCGCATCCAGGTGGAGTTCGTCGCGAGCGATCACGCGCCCTTCGATCCGCGCGTGGTCGCCGTCGTCGCGTTCGAGGTGAAGCCATGAGCGCCCGTCCCGTACGCGCGAGCACGCCGCTCGACGCCGTGCGCGCGCGCGTCGGATCACGGGAGGCGCGGGCTGCGGCGATCGTGGTCGTCGTCGGGATCACGATGCTGGTGCTCCGGCCGTTCGCTACCGGGGAGGCACGCGTCTTCCTGTTCGCGGCGTCGTACCTCACGATCGGTCTGGCCTCGATCGCCGTCCCGGTCGAACGGGACCGGCCCCGTCTCGCGCCGGGACTCGCCCTGCTGATCGGGCTCGCGGCGGTCGCCATCTCCGCGAGGGTCGCCGGCTCCCCGGTGCCGCTGCCGTGGAGCTGGGCCGCGCTCCCCCTCTCGCTGCTCGCGGCGGTCGCCGAGGAGGCGCTGTTCCGCCGCCTCGCGTACGCGCGCCTGGAGCGGTTCGGCGCCTTGGTCGCGATCGCAGGTCTCGGCGCTGCTGTTCGGACTCGTGCACGTGCCTGCGTACGGCATGGCGGCGCTCCCCGTGGATGTGGGCGCCGGCCTGCTCTTCGGGTGGCAGCGGTGGGCGTCGGGGACGTGGACGGTTCCCGCGGCGACCCACGCGTTCGCGAACGCGCTGGTGGTGCTCCGATGAGGCGGCCCGCGCGTCGCTCCTGCTCACGGCGGTGCTCTTGATCGGCGCGTCGTGCACGTCGTCCTCCCCCGAGCCGATCCGGATCGGAGCCGTGTACCCGCTCTCGGGCGCCCAGGGACCGGGCGGCGTCGACGAGTTCGACGGCGTGCGCGTCGCCGTCCAGCTCGTGAACGCCGACGGCGGGATCGGCGGCCGCCCGGTCGAGCTCGTGCCGGTCGACACGCCGAGCGCCGACGCGGCGCCCGGCGCGATCGCGCAGTTGCACGACGACGGCGTGCGGCTGGTGCTCGGGAGCTACGGCAGCACGATCTCGGAGCCGGCGGCGGAGGCGTCCGCGCGCCGCGACATGCTCTTCTGGGAGACCGGCGCGGTCGGCGAGATGACCGGGCGCGGCGCCGGCGAGCTCGTGTTCCGGGTCGCGCCGTCGGGCGCGATCTTGGGCCGGAACGCGATCGCGTTCGTCGCCGACGAGTACGCGCCCGTACTGGACGTCGATCCGTCGGAGCTCCGCTACGCGGTCACGCTCGTAGACGACGCGTACGGACGCGCGGTGGCGCAGGGCGCGGTCGACGAGCTCGCCGCGCGCGGGTACGACGTCGTCGGGACGTTCGGCTACGACCCGCGCGCGGTGAACATGCACGCGTTCGTCCGCGACCTCGCCGCCAGCCGGCCGGACGTCGTGTTCGTGTCCGCGTACCTGCACGACGCGATCGTGATGCGCCGCGAGATGGTGCGGCAGGGCCTCGACGTGCTCGTCGGATCGGAACGTCCTCGAGCTACTGCATGCCGAGGTTCGGCTCGACGCTCGGGAAGGACGCTGTCGGGCTGTTCGCCTCCGACAAGCCGGCGTACGGCGCGCTGAACGCCGCAGGGCTCACGCCCGAGGGTCGCGCGCTGCTCGAACGCGCGCAAGCCGCGTACACCGAACGCTTCGGCGGCGCGATGACCGCGGCGGCGCTCGCGGGCTTCTCCGGCGCCTGGGCGCTGCTGCACGACGTGCTCTCGAACGCCGGGCAGCCCACCCCGGCGGCGATCGCCACCGCCGCGAACGCCGTGGACCTGCCGCAGGGCTCGCTGCCGAACGGCAGCGGCCTGCGGTTCGGCGAGCCCGGCACCGTGACCGCGGGCGCGAACGTCCTCGCCAGCAGCGTCGTGTGGCAGTGGCAGACGCCGGGCGAGTACGCCGTCGTCTGGCCACCGCGGTACGCGACCAGCCCGATCGAGCCGCTCGACCCGCTGCCGTGAGCGTCCGTCCGCGCGCGCTCGGCGCCGGGGTCGCGGTCGCCCTCGCCTACGCGGCAGCGGCCCTCCTGTCGGGACACCTCAGCCCGCTCGCCCGGCAGCCCCTGCTCGACGGCCTGGCCCCGCCCACAGCGTACCGGTGGGTGGAGCCGCCGCCGGAGCTCGCCTCCACGAACCAGAAGCCCACGCCGGGCACGTTCGGGGCCAAGCTCGGAGCGCAAGGGGAGCAAGACGGAGGTGTTCACGACCGACGACGCGCAGGTCACGCTGATCCTGCCCGAGGGGTCGTTCGCGAACGCCGAGGGACAGGAGAGCGTCGAGGTCACCATCGAGCCGATCGCGCCCTCGTCCGTCACGGATCCGGACACGCCGCTCCACATCGTGGGGAACGTCGTACCTCATCGGCGCCACGTACCAGCCCTCGGGGGACGCGGCGGAGCTCGCGAGCCTCGCGACGGTGGTCCTGGTCTACCCGCTGCTCGCCAACGACCACGGCGACCACACGATGATCCGGTCGCGGACCGGCAAGACGTGGAAGACGCTCGACACCGACGACCTTCCCAGCATCCAGCAGGCCGGTGCCGACATCGACCGGCTCGGCTACGTCTCGGTCGCCGGGCACCCGGCCGCGCCGACCGCGGGTGGCGGCACCGGCGGGGGCGGATCTTCGACGACGACGATCGTGATCGTTGCCGGGTTGATCGTGCTGACGGTCATCGCGGCGGTCACGGTGCGCAGGCGCTCGCGAACGGAGTGACCGAGTGTCGCCCGCTAACAGACCTGCGCGAGCAGCGGGAACGGGTTGACGGCTGATCCGATCACCGAGTAGCCGTACGGGCTCGCCGGCCAGTTGGAGGGGATCACGTTGGGGTGCCATTCGAAGTGGTCGTGCGGGGTGGAGGTGTCACCGGTCGCCCCGACGTAGCCGACGATGTCGCCCGCCGAGACCTGACCGGTGACCCCGGGCTGCATCAGGTGCGCGTTGTACGTGTATCCGAGGTCGCCGTAGACGTTCACCGAGTACCCGCCGAGGGTGTTCGTGCCGGCCTGTGCGTAGCCATCGAACGTCGCACGGATCGGGGTCCCCTGCGGCGCGATGATGTCATTGCCGGCGTGCGGGTGATAGCCGCCCGCGTACCGCGGCGCGCCGAACCCGTCGTAGACCGCCCTCGGCTGATCGACGGGGCAGACCTTGAGGATGGCGCCCGCGTTGAACTGCAGACCGGTCAGCGCCTCGAGCTCCCGCTGGTACCGCTTCTCGAGATCCTTGACGAGCTGCTCTGCCCGCGCCTTCTTGGCGTTCAGGTCGTCGAGGACGCTCTGCTGCTCGTCGAACTTGGCATCGAGCGCCGCCTCCTCGGCCCTCACCTTCTGCAGGGCCTTCGCCGCCTTGGCCTGGAGCTTCTCCTGGTCATCCTTCTTCGCGGACAGGGTGTTCCGCACGTTCTGGACCTGCGTGGCCAGATCCGCGTCCTCCTGGCTGAGGGCGTTCACGTACTCCATCCGCGCGGACAGGTCGGCGATCGAGCTGGCGCCGAGGAGGAACTCGATGCCCGATCCGGGACCCGTGATGTACGCCTCCCGCGCGCGCTCCTCGAGCTGGTCCTGCAGACCCTGGTACTCGGCCTGCGCGTCGGCGAGCGCGACCCGCGTGTCGTGGAGCTCGGACGTGATCTGTTCCCACCGCCCATAGGCCTGCTCGCGGCGTTCGGCGATCACCGCCGCCTGCATCGACAGCTGGTTCAGGACCTGCTGCTGGGCCTCGATCTGGTTCGTCAGCTGCTCGAACTCCGCCTTGGCCGCATCGAGCTTCTGCTCGGTGCTCGGCTCGGCCAGGGCGACCTGCGCCACCGAGGTAAGGAGCGCCATGGCGACGAGCACCGCGAGGGCGCGGCGGACCACGACTCGGGCTCCTGCGGAGTTTTCGGCCATTGGGGAAGGCCCTTCCTATCGGACGGCCGAGCGGCGTGTCAACCGTGCTCGCTCGGACGCCCCGATGCAACCATCCCCGGTGGCCTCTCGAACCGCTTGAGACGCAGGCACGATCCGTGCCTGGCAGCGCCGCCTACAGCTCGGTCCCGGGCAACCCCAGCGACCGGGCGATCAGCACGCGTTGGATCTCGCTGGTGCCCTCCCCGATCTCGAGGACCTTGGCGTCCCGGTAGAAACGCGCCACCGGGAAGTCCTCGACGTACCCGTAGCCGCCGTGGACCTGCACCGCGTCGCGCGCGCTCGTGACCGCGACCTCGCTCGCGTAGAGCTTCGCGATCGACGCCTCGGTGGCGAACGGCCGCCCCTGGTCCCGCAACCAGGCCGCGCGCTGGTACGCGAGCCGGGCGGTCTCCACCCCCACCTGCATGTCGGCGATCTTGAACTGGAGCGCCTCGAACGCGCCGATCGGGCGCCCGAACGCCTCCCGCTCGCCCGCGTACCGGACGCTCTCCTCCAGGCAGCCGCGAGCGAGCCCGACCGAGAGGGCGGCGATCGCCACCCGGCCATCGGCGAGCGTCTCGAGGAACTGGGCGTACCCGTGGCCGCGCTCGCCGAGCAGGTGGTCGGCCGGGACGCGGCACCCGTCGAACGAGACCTCGTGCGTGTCGCTCGCGCGCCAGCCAACCTTGCGGTAGCTCGGACCGACCGTGAGCCCGGGCGTCCCGACCGGCACGACGATCGTCGAGACGTCACCTTCGTCCGTCTCGTCGTGCGCCGCCACGATGACCACGGATGTGCGTGGCGTCCCCGAGTTGGTGATGAAGGCCTTCGAGCCGTCGATCACCCACTCCTCGCCGTCCAGACGCGCCGTCGTGCGGATCGCGCGCGCGTCCGAGCCGCCGCCGGGTTCGGTGAGCGCGAACGCACCGATCGCCTCGCCCCGCGCCATCGGGGCGAGCCACCGCTCCCGCTGCTCGTCGGTCCCGAACCGGAACAGGGGGTTCGCGGCCAGACCCACCGCGGCCTCGAGCGTGATCGCGAGCGACGAATCGTACCGCCCGATCTCCTCGAGGCACAGGCAGAAGGAGAGCAGGTCGCCGCCCTGGCCCCCGACCTCTTCGGGGAACGGGATGCCGAACAGCCCCATCTCGGCCGCGCGCTCGACGATCTCGGTGGGGAACTCCTCGCGCTCGTCCGCCCCGGCGGCCGCCGGCGCCACGACCTCCTCGGCGAACGCGCGGACCGCGGCTCGCAGCTCGTCCTGTTCCGGAGTGAGGTCGAAGTCCACCGGTCGAAGCCTAGCGGTCAGGCCTCGTGAACGGCCTCCCGGCTCGTGACGAGTTCGGCCTCGCGGAAGGGTTGGTGGAAGTGCAGGCGCTCGAGCAGCTCCCTGGCGCGTTGCACCTCCTGCGGGCCGCCGGCGGCGTCGGCGTCGAACACCTCGGCGATCCACCACACGCGCCCGGCGACGTCCTTGGCGGTCCCCTCGTCGCGTTCGTAGCGCAGGAGTGACCGGGCGCGTTCGAGCGCGGCCTCGCGCTCGCCCTCGGCCAGCAGGATCTCGACGTCGGCGTAGTCGAGCCAGTCCTCGGTGGCAGCGGTGTGGGCGCTCGCGACCGACGCGGTCTCGTCGAGCACCCGCCGGGCGGCCCCCGGATCCCCCGCGTTGACCAATGCCCGCGCGAGCGCGCTCGCCGTCCACGTGATGATGCTCCGCTCCTTGAGCTCCCGGCACAGTCGGTAGGCCTCGCGCAGGTCCTTCACGGCGTCATCGGTCCGAGCGTCGAGCCGTCGCGCGATGCCCCGCGAGGTGAGCGCGCTGGCGAGCTCCCACCGCGCGCCGAGCTCGCGGAACCCGTCGACGGCGCGCTCCAGGTGGGACCCGGCCTCCTCGAGGCGGAGCATCCGCCGCATCGTCCCGCCCACGGCCTCGCGGGCCACGGCGATCGAGAAGCGATCGCCGGCAACCTCGGCGATCGCGAGCGCCTCCGCCGCGAGCCGGAGCGAGTCCTCCTCGTCCCCGTCCTCGCCCTCGAGCATCGAGAGGGCGACCAGGGCTCGAGCCTCGGACCACCGGTCGCCCTCGGGGTTCGCGCGCGCCGTGCGGAGCGCCTCGTCGAACATCGCGTGCGCGCCCTCGGAGTCACGACGGAAGTAGGGCGCCCACCCGGCGACCAGCAGCGTCCGCGCGAGCGTCCAGGGATCGCCCAGCCCACGGGCCGCCTCGAGCGCCTCGTCGAGCAGCTCGGCCGCGCGCTTGGCGTCGCCGAGGATCGAGAGTTCGATGTCGCCGAGGAACCGCGAAGCCTGCGCCCGTACCCCGAGGTCGCCGTCGCCGAGTTTGAGGGCGCGCTCGAGCACCGGAACGGCGCGCTCGAACTCGCCGAGCCAGTACCGGATCTCGCCGAGGCTCGCCATGATCCGCGCCTCGCGCAGGCCCCATGCGCGTTCGGGACCCGCGAGCTCGAGGGCGCGCTGGTAGTCGTCCTCAGCCGCCTTCATGTTCGGCCCCTCGCGCGCGATGTCACCGGCCCGCGCGAGTGCCTCGACCGCCCGCTCCGCGAGCGTGCGGTCGCGGGGGTTGAGGTCGAGGGAGGCCACCGCCGCCTGTTCCAGGTGGAAGGCGATCGCGCGCGGGCGGCGCCTGGCCGTCTCCGGGTTGCCGGAGAGGCCGTCGGCGACCAACAGGTGCAGCCGTTGGCGCTCGCGCTTGGGCAGGCTCTCGTACGCGACGTCGCGCACCATGCCGTGGCGGAACCGCCACACGTCGGGGCGGTCGTCCTCATGCTCGAGCAGCTCCTCCTCCTCGAGCTGGCCGAGGGCCTCCGCGGTGGGTTCGGCGATCAGGTCGAGCTCGGCGAGCGTGAACGAGGACCTCGCGAACACCGACGCCTTGCGGACGAGGTCCCGGGCCGGCGCCGAGAGGTGATCGATGCGCGCCGCGATCACCGCCTGCACGGTCGGAGGCAGGAGCGCCGGCGGCAGCGGGCCGGTGTCCATCGAGACCCCCTTGCCCACGTGCATCAGCATCCCGGTGGTCTCGATGATGAAGAACGGGTTCCCGCCGGCGTGCCGCGCGATCCGTTCGGCGGTCGCCTCGTCCAGGCCCTCCCCCGCCTCCCGGGCGAGCTGGGTCGAGTCGTCGAGCGAGAGCGTCTCCAGGTACAGGTTCACCGAGTTCCCGCGCCCACCGCCCCAGCCGGGCCGGTCGTCGAGCAACGTGTAGCGTGCGGCGCAGATCACGAGCAACGGGATGCCGTCGGCCTCCCGGACGGTCTCCTCGACGAGCTCGAGCATCGGGGTTTGGGCCGATTGGATGTCTTCGAGCACCAGGACCACCGGCCCGTTGCGCGAGAACCCCCGCAGGAGCGCGAGGAGGCCCGAACGGATCTCGGCCACGCGGTACCGCTTCTCGTCCCGCGCCTCGCCGCCGATGCCGAGCGCGATGCACAGGCGCGCCACGATCTGGCGGGCCTCGTCCAGTGAGCAGCACTCGACGACGATCTCCTCCAGTCTCGCTCGCAAGGCCTCGGGCGGGGCGTGTGCCGCTTCCCCCATCTCATGCAGGAGGATCTGCGCGAGGGGCCCGAAGGTCACGTCCTCCTCGAACGGGCTGGCCCGACCCCGCAGGACCCTGGCCTCGTCGGGCAGTCCCGCGACGAACTCGTCGGCCACGCGGCTCTTGCCGATCCCCGGCTCGCCGAACAGCGTCACCAGGTGCCCGCGCCGCGTCTCGCGCGCGCCGTCGAGCGAGTCCTGGAGCAGCCGTAGCTCGCGCTTGCGGTTCACGAACGGGATCGTCCGCCGACCCGAACCGGGCTGGAGCGCCGCAACGGGCCATGCGCGCGCCGCGCCCTCGAACCCCTTCGCCTCGACCTCGCGCATCGGGCCGTACTGGACCTGCGACTGCGAGAGCAGGTAGCTCGTCTCCGAGACGAGCACCGTCCCCGGGTCGGCGGCCTGCTGGAGCCGCGCCGCCATGTTCACGGTGGCCCCGTAGAGGAGCCCCTGTTCCGACGACTCGCTACCGATCGCGACCGGACCCGTGTGGATCCCCACGCGGATCCGGAGCGGAACCGGGAGGCCGAGCTCTTCGCCGAGGCGGCCGACGCGGTCTACGAGACCCAAGCCTGCCCGAACGGCGCGGAGCGCGTCGTCGTCGTGCGTGTGCTGCAGTCCGAAGACCCCGACGACCGCGTCCCCGGCGAAGTTGTAGGCCCGGCCGCGGAGCGACTCGAGCTCCTCAGCGACCATGCCGTAGTAGCGGGTCAGGACCTCCCGGTAGCGCTCGGGATCGATCCGGCTGGAGAGCTGGGTCGACCCCACGAGGTCGACGAAGATCACCGTGACGAACTTGCGCTCCTCCGGCGGCGGAGCCCCCACCGGGTAGCCGCAGTTCGGGCAGAAGCGAGCCTCGTCGGGAAGAGGAAGCCCGCACCGTTCACACGTCAGGGTTGCCACGCGAAGAGTCTACGGACGTCTGCCGACAACCCACCCTGATCCGCAGAACATGATCGGGATCAGCGGATGTCCTCCGGCTACCCCGCTTCGGCCTGATTCCTATTCAGGCTCTTCATCCACCGCGCTGACGTGGATCTGCGGTGACCGGGGCCCGCTGGTCCACGCGCTAGTCCTCCAGCACGCGGAAGCCTTCGATGTCAAGGATCGACCCCATCCTCTGGGTTTCAGGTCTGACGACCACCTCGACGCGTTCGCCGATCTCGAGTGGCTCGTCCCCGGGCTCGAACACCCGATGGATCAGCACCGCGTCCGCGCCGTCGAGCCGTACGGCGCCAAGCATCTGGGATTGACCCAGTGGCTCGCCCTCGATCCCCTGGAACACGATCGTGAAGGAAACCAACTCGCCGCCGGGGCCAACCTCGGTGTCGGCCGACAGCTCCGAGAAGCAACGCTCGCAGAACAGCCGCGCCGGCACGTACGTGTAGCCGCAGCTCTCGCACCTCGAACCGAGCAGCACGCCGCGCTCCTTGAGGGCCGTGAAGAACGCCTCGCCCGCGACGCCCGGTGTGTAGCGATGCTGGACGGGCAGGTCGCCATCCCACCGTCGGATCTCCTCGGGACGCGCGATCTTCTCCAGCATCAGGCGTCCTTCCTGGGCCGGAAGTACGCGATGTCGAGGATCGAACCGGTGCGCTCGCCGACCGGCTTCCAGACGGCCTCGACCGCCATCCCGATCGTCACGTCGTCCGGCTTCACCTCGCCGAGCGTGTGGAGGAATCCACCGTCGGAGCCATCGATCGCGATCACGGCAGGGAGCTCGGGCTCGTCGAGCGGCTGCATGTCCCAGCGCACGTTGCAGATCGAGAATGTCTGCACGACGCCCGTGTGTTCGACCTGCACCCACGCGTCGGTGCCGCGGAAGCAACGCTCGCAGAACATCCGAGGCGGCACGAGCACGCGCTCGCAGTTCCGGCACTCGCGACCCAGGATCTTGCCGTCCCGGAGGCCGTCGAGGAACCGGCCGATCGCGACGCCGGCGTCCCATGCGTACCGCGCGCCGATCTCGTCGTCGACGGCACCGGTCGCCGAACGGAACTCGGCATCCGAGAGCGACGTCGCCGGCGTCGCGGAAGGCGGGGTCTCGAGCTGGGTCGCCGTGGTCGGCGGGCCGCCCTCGCGGCCCATCACGACCACCGTGCCGACCTGCATCAGGTCGCCCCAGGCCTGCGCGACGCCGCGCTCCGGCGTGCCGGGGACCTGTCGGGCGCCGGCCTCGCCACGGAGCTGCCAGAAGAGCTCGGCGATCTTCATCAGACCGGCGGCCGCGATGGGGTTGCCGACGCCGAGGAGGCCGCCGCTCGGGCACGAGGGCAGGTCGCCCTTGCGGTCGAGCACGCCGTCGCGGGCCGCCTCGGGCGCCTTGCCCTTGTCGAACAGCAACAGCCCCTCGAGGTGGTGCAACTCCTTGTAGTCGAACGGGTCGTAGGGCTCGGCGAGGTGGATCTGTTTGCGGGGCTCGGTCACGCCGGCCATCCCGTAGGCCATGCGGGCGGCGTTCGCGACGTACTCGGGGAACACGAGGTCACGGTTGGTCCAGTACGCGGTGTCGAGGTTCCACCCGACGCCCTGGATCCAGACCGGGTCGCGCGAGATCTGCTTCGCGGCCTCCTCGCTCGCGACGACGATCGCGACCGCGCCGTCGCTGATCGGCGAGACGTCCAGGCGCTGCACCGGCCACGCGAGCGTCTCGGAGGCCAGCACGTCCTCGATCGTGATGTCGGCCTGCCCGAGGAGCGCCGCCGGGTGGTCGGCGGCGTTCCGCTTGTTCTTCACGGCGACCGAGGCGATGTCGCGCTTGTCGATCCCGTGCACGGTCATGTAGCGGTTCATCTCGAGCGCGAAGATCCACAGCAGGTTCGGACCGAGCGGGCGCTCGAGGATGTTGTCGAAGATCGTGAGGAACGCGCCCTGCGGGTGCGGCTGCGTCGAGGACATCTTCTCCTCGGCCACGGCGAGCACGACGTCGGCCATCCCGCTCGCGACGGTGTAGTACGCCTGGATCGCGGTGAAGACGCCGCTGCCGCCACCGACGTACGTTCTGATGAACGGCCGGCCGAACGCGCCGGCGCCGTCGGACAGGTACTCCCCCTTCATGTGCACGCCGTCGAACGCGTCGGGCGCGCTCGTCAGGCACACGGCGTCGATGCGGTCGAGCGGGAGCTCGCACGACGCGAGCGCCTCGCGCGACGCCTCCCACGCGAGCTCCTTCCCGGTCTCCTGCGCGCGGCGGACGAACCGGGTCATCCCCGCACCGACGACCGCGACCCGGCGCGCCATCTCAGCCGTCCTCCGCCATCTCAGCCGTCCTCCGCCGGGACGTACTCGATCAGCTGCATCGAGTTCCCGTCGGGGTCGTCGAACGACGCGTACCGAGCGATCCCCGGGACCTCGCCTAGGTGCTCCTCGAACGCCACGCCGCGCTGTTCGAGCGCGGTCTTGGCGAGGTCGAGGTCGTCCACGCGGAACACCGCGGTTCCGCCGTGCGGGGCGTTGCCTCCGCGGGAGCCGTGGAGCCCGATGTGGATCGCGCCCGCCTCGAGCTCGGCCCACTCGTCGCCGTGGCGAACGCGAAGCCCGAGCCCCAGCTGATCCTCGTAGAAACGCACGGATCGATCCATGTCCGTCACCCAGAACCACACGTGGTCCAGCGCCTCGAGCTTCATCCGCCGGCCCCCTCGTCGTTCGCGAGCACGACCACCGCGGCCGACGTCGACGGCGGCCTGCGCGCGGACTGCGCGACCGCCACGTAGGCCTCGTCGACCTGACGCTCACCCGCCTCGCCGCGCAGCTGTTCGACGCACTCGAGGAGACGGACGAGGCCGTTCGCCTCGAACAGGTTCCCCTGCCCGAGCGACCCGCCCGAGACGTTCACCGGCAGGTCGCCGCCGGGCTCGAACTCGCCCTCCTCGAGCAGCTGCGCGAGGTCGGGCGTCTCGCCGAGCCCGAGCGCCTCGAGGTGCTGCAGCTCCTTGTACGCGAAGGTGTCGTCGACCTCCGCCAGGTCGATCTCCTCCTGCGGGTCCGTGATCTCGGCCTGCCGGTAGGCCGACTCGGCCGCACGGGTGACCGGCTCGGTCTCGCCCCAGGTGCGGCTCTCGAGCGTCGGGCTTCCCGAGGACCAGCCGGCGCCGAGCAGCCATACCGGCCCCTCGGTGAGGTCCCGTGCTCGCTCCTCCGCGGCGAGCACGATGACGACGCAGCCGTCGGCTCGTTCGGCGACCTCGAGCTCCCGGAGCGGCCACGCCACCGGGGCCGAGTCGTCGACGTCGTCGACCGCGAGCTCGGCCGGGTAGGCGGCCCGAGGGTTGTCGAGCGCGTTCGAGCGGTTCTTGGCCGCGACCATCGCGCAGTGCTCCTCGGACAGGCCGGTGCGTTCGAGGAACGCGTTCATGTCGAGCCCGGCAACCGCGATCGTGGGGAACCGCAGCGGCCGGTTCAGCACTGGGTCGAGCGCGAACGCCTCGATCGCGCCGAGCGTCCGGACGTCCGAGACCTTGCTGTGCGCCTCGACCGCCACGGTCGACGCGAGGCCGGAGCGGATCAGCATCATCCCCGTCGCCACGCCGAACAGCCCGTCCGCCGCGACCGTGTGCACCGGGCGCTGCATCGCGCCGAGCTGGTCCGGCACGTACTCGTCGAAGATCGATGTGCCCTCGAGCAGGTCCTCCGAGCAGCACACGAACGAGTCGATCTCGGTCCGCGGATCCACGCCGGCGTCGTGGTAGGCGCGCTGCGCGGCCTCGAACATCAGCTCCTTGTAGGAGACCCCCACGGTGACGGGCGCGAACCCCGCGTGACCTACGCCGACGACGGCGACCCTCGACTCCACGAACGCGATTGTCCCATCCGGGGCGCGGACCCCGCGAGCCGAGACGCTCCTACCGCCGACCGCTCAGAGATCCTCGAGCTGCCGGCGGAACTCGGCCTCCTCGTCGAACTCCCGGCGCTCCTCGCCCACGAACATCACGACGCAGCCGAGCCACGCGGCGGCGACCCCGAGCGCCACGTTCAGCAGCCCGCCGATCTCGAAGATGCCGAGGGTCATCACGACGTACCCGACGGCCACGATCGCGTACCCGAGCAGCTCGAGTTTGGTGGCCGGCGGCGTCCGGGCTACCGATCGGTCCAGCGTGTCCATCTCTTCCTCACACCACCTCGCCCCGGCCGCGTCTATGCGCCGAGGATCCTCTTCTTCTGGGCCTGGAACTCGTCCTCGGTGAGCACGCCCCGGTCCCGCAGCTCGGCCAGGCGTTCGAGCTCGCCCGAGGTGGCGGGCGAGGCCGGCGGCATGGTCGGCGCGGTGGCCTGCACCGCGGGAGCCACGGCGGGCGCCGCTGGGGCGGCGCGTCCGGCCCCTCGGTACATGCGGTCCTCGTTGAGCTCGCCCTGCTGGTAGATCGTCTTCTGGACGTGCTCGGGGTTGCGGATGTCCCCGAAGACCTCGCGTCCGAACTCGCTCGCCGAGCTGATGATGATGTCGCCGGCGCCGATCATCCGCTCGAACACGCCCTGGTGGAACCGGACATCGTTGATCGCTTCGAGCGGGATCTCCATCGAGCGCTTCGCGATCCATCCCTCGCGGTGGATGATCCGGTCCGTCGTCACGACGAAGTACGACGTCACCCACGCGATGAACCTGCGGACCGGGAACCAGATCAGGACGAAGACCGCGATCGCGGTCGCGGCCCAGAACGCGATGTCGCGGCCCGTGCCGCTGTCGGGGCCGTAGCCGACCGCGAGGATCCATCCGGCGATCACCAGGATCGTCACGATCGCCGGCATCACGAGCGCGATCCAGTGCGGCCGCAGCTCGAGGACGAGCTCCTCGTTCTCGATCAGGAGCCTGCGCGGGAAGGGCATGAGCGCATCCTACTGCAGGTGCTCGACCTGCCCGAACCGCACGATCTCGTCCCCCGACGACGTCCGGACGACCAGCCCGCCGCGCTCGTCGATGTCGACGGCCTCCCCCTCGACCACGGAGCCGCCGGCCGTCGTCGCCCGCACGCGCGTCCCGAGGGTGGCGCACACCTCTCGGTAGCCCGCGATCACGTTGCCGGCGAACGCCGGGTGCGCGGGCTCGTAGCCACGCACGAACGCGGACAGGAACGCGTCGAGCAGTTCGTCGTCCTCGGCGTCGACCGCACCGGCCTCGGGCAGCTCCGGGGGCGGGGCACCGAGGTTGACACCGAGGCCGATCACGACGTGATCGAACCGGCCGTCCTCGATGCGGGACTCGGCCAGGATCCCGCCCGCCTTGCGACCGGCGACCAGGACGTCGTTCGGCCACTTGCAGGTGGTCCGCTGGTCGGCGAGCTCGAAGCACGCCTGGGCCATCGCCGTGCCGGCGAGCAGCGAGAGCAGCCCGCCGGATCTGGGATCGAGGTCCGGACGGAGCACGAACGAGACCATCAGGGCTCGGCCGGGCTCGTCGACCCACGTTCGCCCCAGGCGGCCACGACCCCGCGTCTGGTGGCCCGCCGCGACGAGCGTCCACTCGGGCGTGCCTGCGGCCGCCAGCTCCAGCGCCGTCTGTTGGGTCGAGGCAGTAACCTCCTCGAACCGCACGGGAGCGCGCACACCTACCCGTTCGAGCGCTCGGACCAGGGCGTCTTCGGACAGCACCAGACGTTTGACTCCCGTTCGGGGGTACCCGATTGTTCCGTGGGTACCGTGGTCCACTCGGCCTTCGGCGATGCCGCGGGCCCGATCATCGTCAGCATGACGGAGCGGAGCGCGTGGCGAAACCTCGGATCCTGATCGCGAACCGCGGGGAGATCGCGGTCCGCATCATCCGAACCATCCGGGAGCTCGGGTACACCTCGGTCGCGGTCTACAGCGACGCCGACCGCGACGCGCTGCACGTCGAGATGGCCGACCAGGCGCACCGGATCGGGCCGGCATTGGCGGCCGACTCGTACCTGTCGATCGGGGCGATCCTCGAGGCGGCGTCGAGGGCCAAGGCCACGATGATCCACCCCGGCTACGGGTTCCTGTCCGAGCGGGCGCACTTCGCGCGCGCGGTCGCCGACTCCGGGTTCACCTTCATCGGACCGCCCGCAGACGCGATCGAGATGATGGGCGACAAGTCGGTGGCCCGCCGCGCGGCCGACCGCGTGGGCGTCCCGATCGTCCCGGGCACGCCCGAGCCCGTCACGATCGAGCAGGCGCCCGCCGAGGCCGAGCGCATCGGCTTCCCCGTGCTCGTCAAGGCCGCGTTCGGCGGGGGCGGCAAGGGGATGCAGGTCGTGCGCAAGCCCGAGGAGCTCGAGGGCGCGCTCGCACGCGCGACCCGCGAGGCGCAGGCGTACTTCGGCCGGCCCGAGGTGTTCCTCGAGCGGTACGTCGACCGCGCGCACCACGTCGAGGCGCAGGTGTTCGCCGACACGCGGGGCAACGTCGCCTTCCTGGGTGAGCGTGACTGCTCGGTCCAGCGCCGGCACCAGAAGCTCATCGAGGAGACGCCGTCGCCGGTGGTGGACGCCGATCTGCGTGCTCGGATCGGCGACGCCGCGATGGCGCTCGCGAAGGAGGCCGGCTACGTGAACGCCGGCACCGTCGAATGCGTCGTGGACGAGGACGGCAGCTTCTACTTCCTCGAGATGAACACGCGCCTGCAGGTCGAGCACACGGTGACGGAGATGGTGACGGGCCTGGACCTGGTCGCGCTCCAGATCCGCATCGCGCTGGGCGAGAGGCTCGACCTCACGGAGGTCCGGACGACCGGACACGCGATCCAGTGCCGGATCAACGCCGAGGACCCGGCCCGCAACTTCCTGCCGGGACCGGGTCGCATCCTCGCGTACCGGGAGCCGTCGGGACCGTTCGTGCGCGTCGACTCCGCGGTCCGCGCGGGGCGGGAGATCCCTCCCGATTACGACTCGATGTTCGCCAAGGTGATCGTCTCGGCCGAGACCCGTGGGCGCGCGATCGCTCGGATGGACCGCGCCCTCTCCGAGTACCAGGTCGAGGGCGTTCCGACGACGATCCCGTTGCACCGCTGGGTCCTCGGCACCCGCGCGTTCCACAAGTCGACGCACTCGACGACCTGGCTCGAGAAGGCGCTGCGCGACGCCGAGCTCCCGGAGGAGGGGACACCCGCGCCGCTCCCGTCGGATTCCCGGCAGCCGGTGCCCGCAGAGCTGCTGCTCGAGGTGGACGGGCGCCGGGTGCCCGTCCGGATCTTCGACCAAAGGCGGGACACCGCGCCGAAGGTCCCGTCGCGCCATGCCGCTCATGGGGGCGAGCACGTCCACAGCGTCATCGCCGCGCCGATGCAGGGGACGATCCTGCGGGTGCTCGTCGAGCCGGGCCAGGAGATCCAGGCGGGCGACGTCGTCTGCATCCTGGAGGCCATGAAGATGGAGAACGCGATCCCGGCGCCCCGTGAAGGCGTGGTCACCGAGATCCCCGTGCAGGCCGGTCAGAACGTCCAGCCCGGGGACACGCTCGTCGAGCTCGACTGATCGGACCTCGGGGACCGCAGGATGGTGCGGGCCGAGATCAGCCCCGAGGGAGTGCTCGGCGGGAGGACCTTCTCCCTGACGCTGATCGGTTCGGGGATCGTGTTGATCGCCCGGTCGTGGGACGACATCTGGCGCGTCTGCAACGCGGTCTACGGTCCCTGTGTGGAGCGTTCCGCCGCCGGGGTACTCCTCACGATGGGCTCTGCCGCCGCCATCGGCTGGGGCGTGGGAATCTGGGTCCGCATCCCGCGGCGGCCGGTCGATCCCGCGGGGAGTTCACGGTACGTCTGGGCGCTCGGCGCTCTCGTCGCCCTCGGGGCGATCTTCGTCGCCGGGAGGATCCCGGCCTATGCGTGCGATCGCGGCCGCTTCGACGACGTCCTCACCCTCTGCATGCACCCGCCGTCGGTGTCGGACCCGACGAGCTGGCTGCTGCTCAAGAAGGCGATCGTCGTGATCGGCCTGGTGGCTGGGGCGGTCGTGTCGGTGAGACCGGGGGCCGTCAGGGTGACCGCACCCCTGGCCGTTGCCGTCTGGGGCTTCGGGTTCGGGTGGTTGATCGTGGACGCGTTGGCGTGACGGGACGACGACCGACCCGATCGTCAGCCGCCGGAGCGGTCCGCCCCTAGCTGCCGGGCAGGCCCCAGGCGTCCTTCCCCGTGATGCGGAAGCCGGCGTCGTGGATCTTGTAGGCGCGGTTGACCGAGATCAGGAGCGCCGTCATCGTCTCGGCGATGCGCGCCTGCGTGAGATCGCCGGCGTCGACCCACCGCAGGCGCGGGATGTCGTCGACCAGACCGCCGACGACCGCCTTCGCCTCTTTGTCCGTTCCGCAGACGAGGACGTCGCTCTCCATCTCGTGCTCGAGGTCCCGCAGGGTCTCGCCCGAGATCGTGTGGAACGCGGCCACCATCCGGACGCCGGGGTCCAGGATCGCCTTGGCCTGCTCGGCAGCCGAGCCGTGCCACGGGCGAACCACGTGCCACGCGCGACCGCCAACGGCCGTCGCGAGCGGGCTCGTGCAGTCCACGACGATCGTGCCGGGCCTCACGGCGGCCTTGATCGAGCGGTAGATCTCGGCCTGCCCGGCGAACGGAACGGTGACGATGACCACGCCCGATCCCGCCGCCGTCTCGTTCGTCGTCCCGTCGACCTCGGTCCCGCCGCCGAGCAGTTCCCGGGCCTGGTCCGCCGTCCTCGCGCCCTTCTCCTGCGATCTCGAGCCGATCGTGACGTGGTGCCCGGCCTTCGCGAGACGCAGGGTGAGGCCGAACCCTTCGTCCCCCGTCCCGCCGATGATCGAGATGTCCATGGCGGCAGACGATAGCCGAAGGCGTAGTGCGGTTCATCGCATGGGTTCGTGCCTGCGTTGGCGTCGAACGTCAGCATCGCCGCACCCGCGACTCGCCCCGTCGGACCCGGGCGCCTACCCTGCGCCGGTGGGTGACACCGCGACCGACCTGATCGAGCTCCTGGTGGGGCTCGGGTGCCTCGCGGCCGCCGTGCCGGCGCTACGGACGCGGCGCCTGCTGTGGCTCGGGGTGGTGCTCCTGCTGGCGGGCGCCGCCGCGACGGTGCACGCCGTGGTGCGGCTGCTGGGCTAGCGCCGGGGCCCGCGGGACCGCCGATCAGCGGGGGTGGTACTCGCCGAACACGCTTCGGAGCACGTCGGAGACCTCGCCGAGCGTCGCTCGGGCGCGGAGCGCCGTCTTCATCGGCGGCAGCAGGTTCGCCGTCCCCTCGGCCGCAGACCGCACGTCGGCGAGCGCCCGGTCCACCGCAGCTCGGTCGCGCGAGGCGCGGAGGCGTCGGACCCGATCGACCTGCCGTGCGACCTCCTCCTCGCCGATCGCCTGGATCTCGACGGGTTGCTCCTCGGCGTCCTCGAACCTGTTGACCCCGACCACGACGCGCTCGCCCGACTCGATCCCCCGCTGGATCTCGAAGGCGGCCTCGGCGATCTCGTCCTGGTAGAAGCCGGCCTCGATCGCCTCGACGGCGCCCCCCATCCGGTCGATCCGCTCGAGGTAGGTCCAGGCGCGCGCCTCGACCTCGTTCGTGAGCGCCTCGACGTAGTAGGAGCCGCCCAGCGGGTCGACGGTGTGCGTCACCCCGGTCTCGTGCCCGATCACCTGCTGGGTCCGCAGCGCGATCGTGGCCGCGCGCTCGGTCGGGAGCGCGAGCGCCTCGTCGAACGAGTTCGTGTGCAGCGACTGCGTCCCGCCGAGGACGGCCGCGAGCGCCTCGATCGCGGTGCGCACGATGTTGTTCCGCGGCTGCTGCGCGGTGAGCGTCGCGCCGCCGGTCTGCGTGTGGAACCGGAGCATCAGGCTCTTCGGGTCCTTCGCGCCGAACCGTTCGGCCATGATCGTCGACCACATCCGCCTGGCCGCCCGGAACTTCGCGATCTCCTCGAAGAAGTTCATGTGGCAGGCGAAGAAGAACGAGAGGCGCGGCGCCGAACTCGTCCACGTCGAGCCCCGCGTCGATCGCCGCCTGCACGTAGGCGATGCCGTCCGCGAGCGTGAACGCGACCTCCTGGACGGCCGTCGCCCCGGCCTCGCGCATGTGGTAGCCGCTCACCGAGATCGTGTTCCATCGTGGGATCGTCTCGCCGCAGTAGGCGAACAGATCGGTGATCAGCCGCATCGAGGGCTTCGGCGGGTAGATGTAGGTGCCTCGGGCGGCGTACTCCTTCAGCAGGTCGTTCTGGACCGTGCCGTTCAGCTCGGCCGCGTCGATGCCCCGTTCCTCGGCCACGAGCTCATAGAGCAGGAGCAGGAGCGGCGCCGTCGCGTTGATCGTCATCGAGGTGGAGACCGCGTCGAGCGGGATCGCGTCGAACAACCGGTCCATGTCCTCGATCGAGTCGATCGCGACGCCCGTCTTGCCGACCTCCCCCTCGGCCCGTGGGTGGTCCGAGTCCAGCCCCATCTGCGTCGGGAGGTCGAACGCGACCGACAACCCGGTCTGTCCGTGCTCGAGCAGGTACCGGAACCGCTGGTTGGTCTCCTCGGCCGTCGCCATCCCCGCGTACTGGCGCATCGTCCACAGGCGCCCGCGATACATCGTTGGGTACACGCCGCGCGTGAACGGCGGCTGACCGGGGAGGCCGAGGTCGCGCCCCGGATCGAAGCCCTCGAGGTCGGCGGGCTCGTAGACGGGCTCTAGGTCGATCCGGGAGTCGGTCGACCGCCGTTCGACGTCGTCCATCGCGACCCAGGGTACCGGTAGCATCGCGGGCGTGGACATCGTCGATCCGCGCGTCGAGGCCTACATGGGCTCGCTGCTCGCTCGCTACGACGAACCCGTCCTGCTCGAGATGGAGGCCGAGGGCAAGGAGCGCGGCTTCCCGATCATCGGCCGGCTCGTTGGAGTGACGGTCGAACTTCTCGCGCGCTCGGTGGGCGCGAGGCGCGTGTTCGAGCTCGGCTCGGGGTTCGGGTACTCCGCATACTGGTTCTCGCGAGCGGTCGGACCCGGCGGGGAGGTCCACGGCACCGACGGCGACCCGGCGAACGAGGCCAAGGCGCTGGACTACCTCTCGCGGGCGGGCCTGGCCGACCCGATCCGCTGGCACGTCGGCGACGCCGTCACCAACCTGGGCGCGGTCGAGGGCGAGTTCGACGTCGTCTACAACGACATCGACAAGGTCGGCTACCCGGACGCGTGGCGCGCGGCTCGCGGACGCATCCGCGTCGGAGGGCTGTACGTGTGCGACAACGTCCTGTGGTCGGGCCAGGTCGCCGACCCCGAGGGCGACCACGGCCGCGACCGCGAGACCACCGACGCGATCGTCGAGCACAACCGCCTGATCGCCGAGGACGATCGGTTCGTCTCCTCGATCGTCCCCACGCGCGACGGCGTGATGGTCGCCCTCCGAACGACCTAGCGCCGGGCCGGCTCCTCCTTCGGCGTCGTCACCTCGAACGGACGCGTCTCGATGATCGGCTCGAGCTCCTCGCCGCCCTCGACGCGGAGCTTCGGCAGCCACTGCAGCCATCTCGGCAGGTACCAGTTCCAGTCGCCGAGCAGCCGCATGCTCGCCGGGACCATGATCGTCCGGACGATCGTCGCGTCGAGGAACACCGCGACCGCCAGGCCGAACCCCATCTGCTGGAACTGCCCCAGGCGCCCCGCGGCGAAGGCCGAGAACACCACGACCATGATCAGCGCCGCGCCGGTGATGATGCCGGCCGTCGTTCGCAGCCCGTAGGCGACCGCCTCGGTGTTGTCCTGGGTCTTGTCGTACTCCTCGCGGATCCGCGTGAGCAGGAAGACGTGGTAGTCCATCGACAGCCCGAACAGCACCGAGAACAGGAACAAGGGCAGCCACGCCTCGATCGCCTCGACCCGCTTGAACGGCAGCCCGATCGCGTTGAACAGCCCCAGCCCGACCCCCTTCTGGAAGACGAGGGTGACGGCGCCGTAGGCGGCGGCGACCGAGAGCAGGTTCATGATGATCGCCTTGACCGGCACGACGACCGAACGGAACACGATCGTGAGCAACATGAACGACAGGCCGAGGACGAACCCCAACACGATCCACTGGTACCGGTCGACGATCGACAGGAAGTCCGTGAACAACCCGGTGTTCCCCCCGACCAGGACGGTGACGCCCCTGACGCCCTCGAACGCGCGGGGCACGATCGAGGTGCGCAGGTCGCGGATCCCCTGGAACGCGGCATCGGTGAGCGGGTCGCCGGCGAAGTACGCCGAGACCAGGAGCGCGCTCCCGTCCTCCGACGGGGTCGTGACGGTCTGATCCGCGAAGGTCGGGTCGGCGGCGATGCCCTGCTCGAGCTTGCCGAGCGCGGCCGCGACCTCCGGGGCCGTGACGTCGCCCGTGATCACGATCTGCGCGGGGTCGGTCACCCCGCCGGAGTTGAACTCCTGCACGAGCGTGAGGAACGCCTGCCTCGAGGGGAACTCCTCCGGCAGCTGGCTCACGTTCTGGGACGTCCCCCGGTGGAGCTGGAAGTAGAACGCACCCGAGGTGGCGATGATCAGGACGCTCACGACGAGGAACATGACCGGCTGCGCCATGACGCGCCGGCTCATCCGGTCCCAGAACCCGCCCTGGGGGTCGTGCGAGGTATCCAGACGTGCACGCTTCGACAGCCTCGGCCAGTTGATCCGGTCGCCGAGAAGGCCCAGGATCGCCGGCAGGAGCGTCATCGACGCCGCGATCGCGGCCAGCGTCACGAGGATCGCGCCGCCGGCGAGGCTGCGGAAGATCGAGACCGGGATGATCAGCATGCCGAGGAGCGCGAGCACGACGGTGACCCCGCTGAAGAACACCGCACGGCTCGCCGTGCCGCCGGAGCGTCGGATCGCCTCGAGCTTCACGAAGCCCTTCTTCCGCTCCTCGCGGTAGCGCGAGACGATGAACAACGAGTAGTCGATGCCGACCGCGAGGCCGATCATCGTGATCATGTTCTCGACGAACAGGTTGAACTGGAAGACCTGACCGACCAGGGCGACCAGCCCGAGCGCGATCGCGATCGCCACGAGCCCCATCACCAGGGGCAGCACGGCGGCCACGACCGAACCGAACACGACGATGAGGACGAGCAGCGCGACGCCGAGACCGATCGTCTCGGACTTGCGCATGTCCTCCTCGGCCAGCTTCATGAAGTCCGTGAACAAGGCCGCCTGACCCGCCACCTGGACCGTGAACAACTCGTTCGAGTCACGCCGGGCGACCGCGCGCAACCGGTCGACGTTGGCCGTAGAGATCTCCGAGATCGGGACCGGCACCAGGGTCGTCCGCAGGTCGGCCGCGATCATCGAGGATGCCTGCTCCTTGGCGTCGAAGGCGCTGTACGGGGACGACGCGAGGCTGGAGCCGGCGCGGCGGACGATGACGGTCTCGACGGCCCGGACCGCATCCGGGAAGGCGGGGTCGAGGGCCGCCGAGGTCGGCGACGTGACGAGGACGACGGCCTCGGGCGGGTCGGCCGCGGCCGGTCCGGGCTCGGCGCCCGCGAGCTGCGCCAGCTCCTCGGGCGCGAGCACCCGGGCCTCGAAGCCCTCCGGCGCGGCCGCGGGAACCGCATCGGCGAGGTCGGCGACCAGGGCCTTCGCGGGCCCGACCAGCTGCACCAGCACCAGGACCCCGTGCAGATCCGGCGTGAACAGCTGCCGGCGGGCGCCCTCCGCGTCGACGTAGGTCGCCACCGGGCCGCCCACCACGTCCGGACCCAGACCCTCGACGTCGGACTTCAGACCCGTCACGAAGTCGGCGTACAACGGATGCGAGGTCGGCAGCGACGAGCTGCACGACCATGAATTCGGTGTCCTCGGAGTTGGCGCCGAACCTCGTGTCGAGCAGCTGCTGGGCCCGTTCGGATTCGGGGTTGTTGGTGAACTCCATGTCGTCGGACAACACGCCCGAGAGCAGGGTGGCGCTCACCATGCCCATGGCCACGATGGCCACGACCCACGCACCGATCGTCCGCCAGGGGTGCCGGCTGCTGACCTTCGCGAGCGATTGCGGGTTGAGTCTCATCTCGTCCTCCTCACGGCCGCGGCCGCATCCGGAGGCGCCCTCGGGGCGAGGGCCGTTCGCCGGCGGCGGCCGCGGTACCCTCCGGTCCGCCGTGCCTAGGGCCACGCTACGGAGCCGGAGGCGTCCTCGTAGGGCCACAGGTCACGTGCGCACAGGGGCGTCGGGACCGTGGAGGCACGGGGCAAGTAGACTCCGCGCGGCCCGCCGGACCTCGTCGGGCCCGCAGGCAGGCTCGGAGACGGATCGCGATGGCGAAGCGGAAGTCCGACGTCGGGACCCTGTACAAGGGCAGTCCGGGACAGTGGTCCTGGTTGCTACACCGCATCACCGGCGTGGCAGTGATCCTGTTCCTGTTCGCGCACGTGGTGGACACGGCGGTCGTGGGTTGGGGGCCCGAGGCCTACAACCGGGTGGTGAGCGTTTACCACAACTGGGCGGTCAAATTGCTCGAGCTCGGCCTGGTCGCCGCGGTGCTGTATCACGCGATCAACGGCGTGAAGATCATGGTCTTCGACTTCTGGCCGGGGACGGCGCGCCACATGAAGGGGATCGCGCTCGCCTCCACCATCATCTTCGTCCTCAGCATGATCCCGATCGTGATCATCATGGGCGACGGGATCTTGAAGTCGGCGGGGGTGTACTGATGGCCGTCGAGGCGCCCGAACGAGCCGCCGCCCCGAGGACGCCGGGGATCCGGGGGCGCGAGCGTCCGGCCGGCGGTTTCGAGCTCTGGTCCTGGCTGTTCATGCGGATCAGCGGGCTCGTGCTGCTCGTCCTGGCGGTCGGTCACGTCCTGATCATGCACGTGCTTGATGACGGGGTGGACCGCGTGAACTTCGGGTTCGTCGCGGCGCGCTGGCAGAGCCCGTTCTGGCGAACGTGGGACTGGGCGCTGCTCGTGCTCGCGCTGATCCACGGGATCAACGGGCTGCGCATCATCGTGCAGGACTACGTGCGGTGGCCCGGCGTCCGGTTCGCCATCGACATGGCCTTCCTCGTCATCGGGTTCTCGCTGTTCGTGCTCGGGACGGTCATCGTGTTCACGTTCGACCCGAGCCAGTGGCCGGGGACCGTCTGAGCGATGACGACGTTCCACACCTACGACACGGTGATCGTGGGCGCCGGGGGCGCGGGCCTGCGAGCCGCGATCGAGGCGTCCGATCGCGTGAAGACCGCCGTGATCTCCAAGCTCTACCCCACGCGCTCGCACACCGGGACCGCGCAGGGCGGCGTGTGCGCGGCGCTCGCGAACGTCGAGGAGGACTCCCCCGAGTGGCATGCGTTCGACACCGTCAAGGGCGGCGATTACCTCGTCGACCAGCCCGCCGCGCAGGTGATGTGCGAGGAGGCCGTCGAGGCGATCTACGAGCTCGAGCACTGGGGCCTCCCGTTCAACCGAACGCCGGACGGCAAGATCGATCAGCGGCGGTTCGGCGGCCACACGCGCAACCACGGTGAGGCGCCGGTCAAGCGCGCCTGCTTCGCCGCCGATCGCACGGGCCACATGATCCTGCAGACGCTGTACCAGCAGTGCGTCAAGCGGGACGTCCGCTTCTTCAACGAGTTCTACGTGCTCGACCAGCTGATGGTCGACGGCGCCTGCGCCGGGGTCGTGGCGTACGAGCTCGCGACCGGCGAGATCCACGTGTTCCGCGCGAAGGCCGTCCTGTACGCGACGGGCGGTTTCGGCCGGATGTTCAAGGTCTCCTCGAACGCACACACCCTGACCGGCGACGGCCCCGCCGTGCTGTTCCGCCGCGGCCTGCCGCTCGAGGACATGGAGTTCTTCCAGTTCCACCCGACCGGCGTCTACAGGATGGGCATCCTGCTGTCCGAGGCCGTACGCGGCGAGGGCGGGATCCTGTTGAACGCCGACGAGGAACGATTCATGGAGCGATACGCCCCGACCGTGAAGGACCTCGCGCCGCGCGACATGGTGAGCCGCGCGATCTTCCAGGAGATCAAGGAGGGCCGGGGCGCCGGCCCCAACCGCGACGCCGTCTGGCTCGACGTCCGGCACCTCCCGCGCGAGGTGATCGAGGAGAAGCTCCCCGACGTGACCGAGTTCGCCCGCGTCTACCTCGGTGTGGAGCCCACCACCGAGCTGGTGCCGATCCAGCCGACCGCGCACTACGCGATGGGCGGCATCCCGACCAACGTGGACGGACAGGTCGTGCTCGGGCAGGACGAGACGCCGGTGCCGGGCCTGTACGCCGCCGGCGAGTGCGCCTGCGTCTCCGTGCACGGCGCCAACCGGCTGGGGACGAACTCGCTGCTCGACATCGTGGTGTTCGGCCGCCGTGGCGGCAAGCACGCCGCCGGGTTCTGCGCCGACGCCGACCTCCCGGATCTGCCCGAGCGCCCCGAGGGCACGGTCCGCGACACGGTCGACGGCCTGCTGAACCGGCCCGAGGGCGCCAACGCCGCCGACATCCGCAGCGAGCTCCAGGAGTCGATGCAGGACCTGGCCTTCGTGGTCCGGACCGAAGAGAGCCTGCGGAAGATGCAAGAGATCCTGGCCGGCCTGCACGAGCGGTTCGAGCACGTGTACGTGCAGGACACGGGCACGATGTTCAACACCGAGCTGATGGAGGTCGTCGAGCTCGGCTTCCTGCTCGAGTGCGCGGACGCGCTCGTCGCGGCCGCCCTCGCGCGCGAGGAGAGCCGCGGGGGCCACTACCGGGAGGATCACCCCTTGCGCGACGACGCGAACTGGCTGAAGCACTCGCTCGCCTACCGCGAGGGAGACGGTTCGATCCGGCTCGAGCACAAGCCGGTGAAGCTCGGGCCCTACGTCCCGATGGAGCGGAAGTACTGATGGCGACCGCATCCGACGGCCTCGGCGAGATCCTCGACGCCTCCGACCTGCGGGCGGCCGGCGCGGCCCGCACGGTCACCCTCACGCTCAAGATCCGCCGGTACAACCCCGAGGTGCGCGGCGAGGAGTCCTGGTGGGACGAGTTCGAGATCCAGGCCGACCCCGACGACCGGCTGCTCGATGCGCTTCACCAGGTGAAGTGGTACCACGACGGGACGCTCGCGCTCCGGCGCTCGTGCGCGCACGGCATCTGCGGGTCGGACGCGATGATGATCGACGGTAAGAACGCGCTCGCGTGCAAGGTCATCGTCCGCGACATCGCCCCGAAGGTCACGGTGGAGCCGATCCGCGGCCTCCCGGTGCTGAAGGACCTCATCGTCGACATGGAGCCGTTCTTCGCCGGCTATCGCTCGGTGCTCCCCTATCTGATCAACACCTCGGGCGAGCCGGACACCGAGCGGCTCCAGTCGCCCGAAGACCGGCACCGGTTCGACGACACCACCAAATGCATCCTGTGCGCCGCGTGCACCACCTCGTGCCCGATCTTCTGGGGCGACGAGGAGTACGTCGGCCCCGCGGCGATCGTGAACGCCCACCGTTTCGTCTACGACTCCCGAGACGAGGCCGGCAAGGAGCGCCTCAAGATCCTGTCCGAGAAGACCGGCGTGTTCCGGTGCCGAACCACGTTCAACTGCACCGAGGCTTGCCCCCGCGGCATCGAGGTCACCAAGGCGATCCAGGACGTGAAGCGCTCGATCCTGTTCGACCGCTTCTGAGCAACGAGCCTCCCCGCCTTTCGACGGTGCCCCGCGCCGGACGCCGTTAAGGTTCGGGCGTGGCGCATCTGGTGACGCTCATCCCCGGGGACGGCATCGGGCCCGAGGTGTCCGACGCGACCCGTCGCGTGCTCGAGGCGACCGGCGTCCAGATCGAGTGGGTCGTGGAGGAGGCCGGCACGTCCACGCTCGAGCGCGAGGGCACCACGCTCCCCGAACGGGTCCTCGAGCAGATCCGTCGCTCGCGCGTGGCGATCAAGGGACCGATCAGCACCCCCGTCGGGTCCGGGTTCCGGAGCGTGAACGTCGAGCTCCGCCGGTCGCTCGACCTGTTCGCGTCGGTCCGCCCGTCCCGCTCGCTCGCCGGGCTTCCCACGCGGCATCCCGACGTCGACCTCGTCGTGGTTCGGGAGAACACCGAAGACCTGTATCAGGGGATCGAGTTCGAGCGCGGGACACCCGAGGCGCTCGAGCTGCGCGCCGAGCTCCGGCGCCTGTCCGGCCGGGAGCTCCGTGAGGACTCCGGATTCACGGTCAAGCCGATCTCGGTCACCGGCGCCCGCCGGATCGTGCGGTTCGCGCTCGAGTTCGTCGGCGCGCACGGGCGGCGCAAGGTCACGCTCGGGCATAAGGCGAACATCATGCGGTTCTCCGATGGCCTGTTCCTCTCGATCGGGCAGATCGAGGCCGAGGAACATCCGGGTATCTGGTTCGAGGACATGGAGATCGACCAGCTCTCGATGCGTCTGGTGCGCGAGCCCGGAGCGTTCGACGTCCTGCTCCTGCCGAACCTGTACGGGGACATCATCTCGGACCTGTGCGCCGGGCTGGTCGGCGGCCTCGGCCTGGCGGCCGGCGCCAACCTCGGTTGGGAGTACGCCGTGTTCGAGCCCGTCCACGGGAGCGCGCCCGACATCGCGGGCCGGGGCGTCGCGAACCCGATCGCGATGATCCTGTCGGGCGCGATGTTGCTCCGGCACGTGCACGAGCACGCGGCGGCGGCGACCGTGGAGGGGGCGGTCGACCTGGTACTCGAGCGGGGCGAGGCACGGACGCCGGACCTCGGCGGCACGTCGTCGACCGATGACGTCGCGACCGCGATCGTGGGAGCGCTCGCCCGATGAGCCGGAAGGTGGTCCGTCGACGGACCGACGTGATCGCCGCGCTGGCCGGGCTCGCCGTCCTGCTGCCGTGCGCGCTCATCGCCGCCGACGGGACGGTCGGGCCGGTCGAGCTCGTCGTGTTCCACGCGATCAACGGGCTCCCCGACTCGCTGTCCCCGGTGATGCAGGGCGTGCAGTGGCTCGGCGTGCTCGCGGTCGGGCCGATCGTCGCGGTGGTCGCGGCGCTGTTCCGGCGGTGGCGCCTGGCGATCGCGTGCCTGCTGGTGACGATCGAGAAGCTCGTGTTCGAACGCATCGTCTGGCAGATCGTCGAGCGCTCCCGTCCCGGCACGACGATCGGCGACGCGATCGTCCGCGGGGACACGCCGACGGCGGGTGCCTCCTTCGTCTCGGGTCACGTCGTCCTGTTGACCGGGCTGGCCTGGGTCGTCACGCCCTACCTCCGAGGCGCATGGCGGATCGTGCCGTGGGCGGTCGTCGCGCTGGTCGCGTTCGCCCGCGTCTACCTGGGAGCCCATGCGCCGCTCGACGTCCTGGGCGGGTTCGGGCTCGGGCTGGTGGTGGGCGGCACCGCGAACGTCATCGTCGGGCTGAGCCCGCGGACCGCGGGCGTGGCAGACGACGCCGGGGCGCGATACAACTAGAGGCGAACGGACGTCGTCATGAGTGGAGGTGTTCGGGGTGGGTGCCAAGGTCGGAGATCGCATCGAGCTCGAGTCCGAGACCGTCGGATCGCCCGTCCGAGAGGGAGAGATCCTCGAGGTGATGCAGGGTGAGCTCTCGGTCCGGTACCGGGTCCGGTGGCGCGACGGGCACGAGTCCGTCTTCACGCCGAGCGGTGGCACCGCTCGGATCATCCCCAGGAAGGCGAAGAGCCCGAAGGCGACGAAGCGATAGTCAGCTCGGGTGCGGGTGCCCCTCGGAGCCCCGACCGGGCTCCCCGGGAGGGAGCTGTCAGCAGCCGGGTTCGCCCGGGTGGCCGCAGCATTGTGCCCTCGAGAACGTGGCGTGGAAGCGGTTGCGCACGGTGAGTCGGAGCTTCGTGAGGACTGGAGCGTCGTACTCGCGCCAGTTGGTGAAGAAGGTGCGAGCGTGACGCCGGATCTCCGCGAGGAACCGGCGCATCATCCCCCTCCGTTGCCGGCCGTCCAGTCGTCCGGGGGATCGTCGCGCAGGGACGCGGGCAGCAGCTCGTCCTTGCGCCACGGCTTGACGGCCTCGGCGTAGAAGTCGCGCCCCTGGCAATCGTTCACGACCCAGACCGGGAAGTCGTCGAACTCCATCCTGCGGATCGCCTCGGTCGCGAGCTCCTCGAACGCGATGACCTCCTGAGCGCGCACCGTGAGCGCGGCGAGCGCTCCCCCGCCCCCCAGTGCCGCCATGTAGACCGCCGTGTGCCTCTCGAGCTCGTGGCGGATCGCCGGCCCGCGACCGCCCTTGCCCATGATCCCCTTCAGGCCGAGCTCCAGCAGGCGCGGCGTCCACTTGTCCATCCGGCTGGCCGTCGTCGGACCGGCCGAGCCGGTCACGTTGCCCGGGCGCTCGGGCGTGGGGCCGACGTAGTAGACGATCTGTCCGGCGATGTCGAACGGCAGGTCCTCACCGCGGTCGAGCATCTCGACCATCCGCTTGTGGGCGGCGTCGCGAGCGGCGTAGACGGTCCCCCGCACCAGGACCACGTCGCCGATCTCCAGCAGGCGGACGTCCTCGTCCGTGAGCGGTGCCTCGATCCGCTTGCGACCGTCGTCCAAGATCTCCACCGACATCTCAGATCACCCTCGAGCCGGTCCGGTGCGCGTGGCACTCGATGTTCACCGCGACGGGCAACGACGCGATGTGCGTCGGCATCGTCTCGACGTGCACCGCGAGCACGGTCTGCGTACCCCCGAGCGCTTCGGGACCGAGGCCGAGCGCGTTGCACCGCTCGTAGAGCTCGGCCTCGAGCTCGGCGATCTGCGGGTCCGGGTTCGGCTGCCCCACCTTACGCATCAGCGCGAGCTTGGCGATCACGGCCGACATCTCGAAGTTGCCCCCGATCCCGACGCCGATGATCCCCGGCGGGCAGGCGTTGGGGCCGGATTCGGCCACGGCCTGCAGGACGAAGTCCTTCGCGCCCTCGAGCCCGTCGGCGGGCTTCAGCATCGCGTGCTTGGCCATGTTCTCGGACCCCGCGCCCTTCGCGTCGACCTGGATCCGGAGCTGGTCGCCGGGGACGACCCGGGTGTGGATGAACGCGGGCGTGTTGTCGCCGGTGTTCTTGCGGTCGAACAGCGGGTCCCGGACGATCGAGCCGCGGAGGTACCCGTCGCCGTACCCCTGCCGCACGCCCTCGTCGACGGCGTCGTACAGGTCGGCGCCCCCGACGTGCGCGTCCTGACCGAGCTCGAGGAAGATCACCGTGTAGCCGGTGTCCTGGCAGTACGGGTACTCGCCCTCGGCGGCGAGCTCCTGGTTGCGGATCAGCAGGTCGAGCACCTGGCGCCCGAGCGGTGATTCCTCGAGGTCCCGGGCCCGCTTGACGAGTCGAACCATCTCCTCGGGGACCTTGTAGTTGATCTCGATGCAGAGGTCACGCACGACCCGGGTGATCTCCGCAGCGTCGATCTCGCGCAGCTCGCCCATGTCCACCGCCATGCTAGCGCCGGTGCTTCCTGGCGTCCGGCGCAGGGTGAGAGTATGCGGCGATGGCTACCGGCCTCTCGTCCACCGCTCGTCCCACACGACTCCGGCTCGCCGGGTTCGTGTGCATCGCACTCGGCGCGGTGGCCGCCGGGGTGGGCGCCACGCTCGAGTGGGCGACCGTCGGGTTCGCGGCCGACACGGAACACGCCGCCGATGTCCCGGTGCACGGGACCGACGTGTGGGAGGGCAAGGTCGTGCTCTTCGCGGCCGCCGCCGCGCTCCTGGTGTTGCTCGCGATCCGCATCTCCGGTGCCGCGACGACGCGTCGCGGGCTGGCGATCGTGCTGATCGTCCTCGGGGCCCTCTGCGTCGGGCTTCCGGTCATGGACGCCGTCCGGTCGGCCGAACGGTTCGGCGGTGTGCAGGGCGTCGACCGCCTGGCCCGAACCCTCTCCGTCCAGCTCGGGCTGCCCGAGGACGTCGTGCGCGCGCGACTGTCCAACCTCCTGGAGCAGGAGCTCCGTGTCGAGATCGAGCCGGGCCTGTGGCTGACGGCCGCCGGGGGCGTCCTGCTGGTCGTTGGAGGCGTGCTGACGTTCGCATGGGTCCGTCACGGATCGACGGCCGACGCCCTGCCGGCCGGCGCGTCCTAGAGCTTCACCAGGTCCGCGCACTTGACGCGGATGCCCTCGGCGGCCCCTCGGAGCGCCGCGAGCTCGGCCTGGTTCAGGTCGAGCTCCACGATCTCGGCGACGCCGCCGCGCGAGAGGCGGACCGGGACGCCGACGTACACGTCGTCGATCCCGTACTGCCCCGTGCACCAGGCGCAGACGGGCAACAGCTCCTCGGTGTTGTGCACGATCGACGCGACCATCTTCGCGACCGAGGCCGAAGGCGCGTAGTACGCGCTCCCCTTCTTCAGCAGCCCGACGATCTCGGCACCCGCGTCGCGTGTCCGCGCGTAGAGGCGCTCGAGGGTGGCCCCGTCGACCAGCTCGTCGAGCGGCTTGCCGTCGACGGTCGCGTGTCGAGGCAGGGGCACCATCGACTCGCCGTGGGAGCCGAGCGTCATCGCGTCGACGACCAGCGGCGACACCCCCAGCTCCTCCGCGATGAAGGCCCGCAGGCGGGCCGAGTCGAGCACGCCCGCCATCCCGATGACCCGTTCCCTCGGGAACCCGGACACGTCGGCCGCGAGGAAGGCCATCTCGTCGAGCGGGTTCGTGACGACGATGATGATGGCGTCCGGTGAGCCGGGGACGAACCGCTCGACCACCTCGCGAACGACGCCCGCGTTCTTGCCGAGCAGGTCCATCCTGCTCATCCCCGGTTGCCGCGGGAACCCGGCGGTGATCACGACGACGTCCGAGCCGGCCGTGTCCGCGTAGTCGTTCGTGCCGATCACGTGCGGCTCGAACCCGACGACCGGCGCCGACTGACGCAGGTCGAGCGCGAGGCCCTGCGGCAGGCCCTCCACGATGTCGATCAGGACGACCTCGGCGAGCCCCCGCTCGACCAGCCGCATGGCCGTGGTCTGTCCGACGAACCCGCTCCCGACGACGGTGACGCGCATGGCTGACGCTCCTCGTTGGTTCGGCAGCGCCATCCTATCCGCGCCCCGTGCCGACCCGACCGCCGCGACTACTCGCGGCGGCTGGTGAGGTAGGCGCCGGCGAGCACGAGCCCGGTCCCGATGAGCGAGATCGCAGCGATCGTCTCGTCCCGGAAGATGACGCCGAGCACGATCGCCACGACCGGCAGGAAGTAGATCGCCACGGATCCGCGGGTGGCGCCGACGCGCCCGACGAGCGTGGTCATGGCCACGAACGCCCACCCCGTCCCGAAGAACCCGAGCGCCACCACGGCCAGGGCGCTCGACCAGGCGAACTCCGAGTCCGGCAGGGAGACGAGCGCGGCCGGGGCAAGCAGCACGAGCGCCACCACCTGCGCCCGCAGGAGCACCGGGAGCGCGCCGTAGCGTTGCTGGAGCGGAACGGCGATGTTCACCGCGATCCCGTACAGCAGGACCGCGAGGAGCACGAGCGCGGCGCCGAGCGCCGTCGCGTCCGCGTCGTGCGTCGCGGGCCACAGCACCGCGACGACGCCCACGAAGCCGATCGCGATGCCGGCCAGCTGGCGGCCGGCCGGGAGCCGGCGCAGCAGGAAGGCCGCCGTGACGGCCGCGAAGATCGGCACCGCGCCGTTGACCATCCCGGCGAGCGACGAATCGATCCACTGCTGCCCGATCGGGAACAGCAGCAGCGGCGCGGCCATCCAGACCACCCCGAGCAGGGCGACGCGGGGCAGGTCGGCTCGGTCCACTGGGCGATGGGACCCGGGCAGCATCGACAGGGTCAACGCGCCGACCACCACGCGGCCGAACGCCACCAGCCCGGGGCCGAAGCTCTCGAGCCCGATCTCGATGAACAGGAACGAGGCGCCCCACATCGCGGCGATCGCGGCGAGGAGCGCCCACTCCTGCGGGCCGAACGCCTCGCGGCGCGTCCCCGGGGCGGTCTCGATCAGCGGACGCCTGCTCACCCCGGCCGGTCCTGCGCTCGGCTCGTCCGCTCCGCTGCTCACGCGGCCTCCCCCTCGTGCCGACCCTTCATGCCTCCGCCAACGCTCCGCGACGCCTCGATGATGCCAACGTGGGGAGACATCTCAATGTGAGATCAGCTCCCGGATGACCGCGTCCCGCACCTGGGTGGTGGTCGCCGCGCTCGGATCGTCCCGGGTGGGGCGGAGGTCGTCGGTCACGGTCCGGCCCTGCGCGATGACGGCCGCGACGGCGGCCTCCAGCCGGTCACCCGCCTTACCCTCGCCCAGGTGGCGCAACAACATGGCGCCGCACAGGATGAGGGCCATCGGGTTCGCGCGGTTCAGACCCCGGTACCGCGACGCCGTCCCGTGCGTCGCCTCGAAGACCGCGCAACCGTCGCCGATGTTCGCGCCCGGCGCCACGCCGAGCCCCCCGATCAGGCCGGCGCAGAGGTCCGACACGATGTCGCCGTACAGGTTCGGCAGGACGAGCACCTCGTGGTCCTCGGGACGCCGGACGAGCTGCATCGCGAGGTTGTCGATGATCCGGTCCTCGAACGCCACCTCCGGGTACTCCCGAGCCACCTCCCGCGCCACCTCCAGGAACAGCCCGTCCGAGACCTTCATGATGTTCGCCTTGTGCCCCGCGGTGACCTTGCGGCGCCGGCTCGCCATCGCGTGCTCGAACGCGAACCGGACGATCCGGCGGCTGGCGCCCTCGCTGATCGCCTTGATCGACAGGCCGGAGTCCTCCCGGATCTGCTTCCCGGTCGTCCGCTCGATGAACCCGATCAGCTCGACGGTCGGCGACGCCCCCTGCTCGAACTCGATCCCCGTGTACGAATCCTCGGTGAGCTCACGGACCACCACCAGGTCCACGCGGTCGTAGCGGGAGCGGACCCCCGGGTACAGCCGGCAGGGGCGCAACGCGGCGTACAGGCCGAGCGCCGCGCGCAGCCCGACGTTCACGCTCCGCAAGCCCATCGGGGTGCCGAGCGGCCCCTTCAGGGCGACCCCGGTGCTCCGGATCGACCCGATCACGCGGGGCGGCAGCGGCGAGCCCTCCTCCTCCATGACCGAGAGCCCGGCGGGTTGGACGTCCCAATCGAGGTCGACGCCGGTGGCCTCGACGGCCAGGCGTGCGGCGTCGACGAGCTCGGGGCCCGCCCCGTCCCCGGGGATCAGCGTGATCCGGTGAGCCGCCACGCCGGGATTCTGATGGGATGATGGGCGGAACGACCATCCCGGAGAGGCGTTCGGTGACCGACAGGGGCCTTCGCGAGATCGTGGCCGCCCAGACGCGCCTGTCCGACATCGACGGGCGGGCCGGCCGCCTCTGGTACGTCGGCTACGACATCCACGACCTGGCCGGTCGCACCTCGTACGAGGAGGTCGTGCACCTGCTCCACGAGCTGCGGCTGCCCGACCAGCACGGAGCTGGACACGCTCACGGACTTCATGGTCGAGGAGCGCGAGGTCTCGCAAGTTCCTCCAGGACCTGATGCCGACCCTCGCGCAACAGACCTCGCCGATGTCGATGCTCCGGACGAGCGTGTCGGCGGCGTCGGCGTACGACCCCGACGGGTGGGACGACTCGGTGGAGGCCGACCGACGCAAGGCGCTTCGCCTGATCTCGAAGACCCCGACCCTGCTCGCGATGTACCACCGGATGCGGACGGGACAGGAGATCGTCCCACCCAACCCGAAGCTCCCGCACGCCGCGAACTTCCTCCACATGCTGCTCGGCCTCGAGCCCTCGCAGGAGGACGCCGAGGTGATCGACACCACGTTCGTCCTCTACGCGGACCACACGATGAACGCCTCCACGTTCACGGCGCGCATCGTGGCCTCGACGCTCGCCGACATGTTCTCGGCGATCACCGCGGCGATCGCCGCACTCAAAGGTCCGCTCCACGGCGGCGCCAACGAGGAGTCGATGAAGATGCTCGAGGAGGTGGGCTCGCCGGACCGCGCCGAGGCCTACGTCCACGATCGCCTCGAGCGTCATCAGAAGGTGATGGGGTTCGGGCACGCGGTCTACAAGACGATGGATCCACGAGCCGTCGTGCTCAAACGCCTGTCGAAGGAGACCGGCGAGCGCCACGGCGACACCTCCTGGTACGAGATCTCCGAGGCCATCGAACGCACGGTCGCCGAGCAGAAGGGGCTGTACCCGAACGTCGACTTCTACGCGGCGAGCGTGTACCACACCCTCGGCATCCCGACCGACCTCATGACCCCGATCTTCGCGATCGCCCGGATGGCCGGATGGACCGCGCACGTGCGCGAGCAGTACGCGGACAACCGCGTGATCCGACCCGGGCTCGGAGTACATCGGCCCGGTCGATCAGACCTGGGTGCCGATCGACGACCGGTAGCGGCTCAGGCCGGAACCGGGGGCGGAGGCGGCGGAGGCGCCGTCTGCCCCCCCGAGGCCGATGCCGAGGCCGACTCCCAGACCCGGTTCAGGTGCTCCTGGACGTACGCCGCCATCCCGATCCAGACCACGAGGGCGATGATGACGACCAGGGCCGGCGAGATCTGCGAGGCCATGCCTCGCTCCTGCTGCATCTGGACGATGTGGTTCGCCGTGTTGTAGTACGCGATGAACGGCGGCACGATCAGGAGGAAGCCCGGGATCACGGCCAGGAGGGACCGCGACGGGCTGATCGTCTGGTCGTTCGTGTACCGCTGGATCTCCTCGTTCACCTTGTAGTACCAGTAGAACCCGTAGATCCCGAGCGTGATCAGCGCGAGCCCCAACACGCCGAGCGGGTTCCGCTTCAGGTAGGACTGACCCTGGATCATCATCGTCTCCGCCATTGCGGACCTCCTCGTGTCGGAAACCTGGCTCGTGTCGAACCCAGCGAGTCTACGTTGCGCCCGCGGCCGGACGTGGGAGCAGCCCCGCCCCCTCGATCACCTCGCGAACGAGCTCCTCGCGTCCCAGACCCATGACGTGGACGCCGGAGATCCCGTGGAGCTTCTGGAGCCCCGACACGATCTCGACGCACTGTGCCGTCCCGAGGGCCTCCGCCTCGTCGCCGGCGTCCTCGAGCGCGCGCAGCAGGCCGTCGGGAACGCGCACGCCCGGCAGGCGCTCGTTCATGTAATGGGCCTGCCTGGCGCTCCGGAGCGGCGCCACGCCGACGAAGACCGCAGCGCGCTCGAACACGCCTCGCGGACGGACCACCTCGGCCCACTCGGTCAATCGCTCCAGGTCGTACGCGATCTGCGTCATGACGAAGCCCGCCCCCGCATCGAGCTTCACCTCGAGCCGCGCGGGGTCGTACGGCTCGGCGAGCGGGCTGTCGGCCACCCCGGCGAAGTACCGCGGGGCGTCGGAGATCTCGGCACCCGAGGGCAATCGGGCCTCCTCGCGGAGCGTCGACGCGAGCGCGAGGAGCCCGAGCACGTCGATGTCGCTCACCGTGGCCGCATCGGGCTCGTCTCCGACCGAGAGCGGGTCGCCCGTCAGGCAGAGCAGGTTCCGCGCGCCGAGGGCCCATCCGCCCAGGAGGTCGGCCGAGATCGCGAGCCGGTTCCGATCGCGGACCGTGAGCTGCAGGGTGGGCTCGATCCCCGATCGAGCCACGATGGCGACGCCGGCAACCGGCGACATGTGTGCGCTGGCGGTGGGGTTGTCGGTCACGTTCACCGCATCGGCGTACCCCACGAGCTCGCGCGCCTGGCGTTCGACCGGCTCGGCGCTCGCCGAGCGCGGCGGGACCACCTCGGACGTCACGCAGAACCGGCGCGAGCGCGCGAGCGCTTCGAGCCGGCTGGACGGATGGCTCAACGCTGCTCGGAGAGCTTCTCGGCCGCGGTGACGGTGTTCAGCAACAGCATCGCGGTGGTCATCGGGCCCACACCGCCCGGCACCGGCGTGATCATCCCGGCGACCTCTTTGACCTCATCGAAGGCCACGTCCCCGACCAGCCCGTGGTCGGTGCGATGGACGCCGACGTCCACCACGACGGCGCCCGGCTTGATCATGTCGGCGGTGACCAGCTGCGGTCGTCCGGTCGCCGCCACCAGGATGTCGGCACGCCGCGTGTGCTGCGCGAGGTCCCGCGTCTTGATGTGGCAGACCGTCACGGTCGCGTTCCCCCGGATCCAGTCCTGCGCGAGGAGGATCGACAACGGCGCCCCGACGAGGTCCCCGTAGCCGGCGACCACGATCTCCGCCCCCTCGAGCTCGACGCCCGAGCGGAGCAGGAGCTCGACGATGCCGTACGGGGTCGCGGGCGGGAACGACGGCTCGCCGCGGACCATCAGCCCCACGTTCAGCGGGTGCAGGCCGTCGACGTCCTTCCGCGGGTCGATCGTCGTCTGCACGGCGAGCTCGCTGATGTGCTTCGGCAGCGGGAGCTGCACGATGATCCCGTGGATCTCGGGATCGCGGTTCAGCCGGCGGATCGTGGCGAGCAGCTCCCCCTCGGTGACGAACCCCGGCATGTCCACCTGCTCCGAACGCATCCCGACCTCCGAGCACGCCTTGTGCTTGGCCCCCAGGTAGATCCGGGACGCTTCGTCGTCGCCGACCAGCACGGCCGCGAGCCCCGGCTGGATCCCGCGGTCGACGAGCGCCATCGCGCGCTCGGCCACCTGCGCCTTGACCTGCGCGGCGATCGCCCGCCCGTCGAGGATGGTTGCCGTCACGAGCGGCAATCCTACCGACGAGGAGGGTTCGGCGGCGCGAAGCGCACCCCGGCGACCTCGAGGTTCGAGTCAGGCGGTGGCGATCACCCAGAGCGGGATCTCCCCCTCGTCCTCGATCTCGTCGGCTTGCAGCAGACGGAAACCGGCGTCCCGAAGCAGCTTCCGGTTCGTGTCGGCGTCGAAGTGGCTCCAGTACATCGGCGCCCCGTGGAAGTCGGGGACCGTGTCGGCGGGGTTGTCACCTCTCCCGAGCGTGCCTGCGAACAGGCCGCCCGGTACGAGCCACCCGTGGATGCGGGCGATCAGGGCGGGGTGGAACGTCCGTGGCACGTGGATCAGCGTCCAGAACGCCACCACCGCGTCGAACGATCGGGGCACGAACGCGAGGTCGGTCATGTCCGCCCGCACGAACGTCGCCGCCGGCGCATCCCTACGCGCAAGCTCGAGTTGCATCGCCGAGATGTCGACCCCAACGACACGCGAACGGGCCGCGAGTTCGGCCGTGATCAGGCCCGCGCCGCAGCCGAGGTCGAGGACCCGGCCACGGTCGGGGAGGAGGTCGAGCACGTGGTCGAGGAACCGTCGGAAGTAGGTCTCGGGCCCGCGTCCACTGCGGAGCGCCTGCGCGTAGCGCTCGGCGATCGCGTCGTAGCCCGACTCGACGACGCGGCGAGGCTCCTCTGCCACGGGTCAGTGGCGGAAGTGCCGTCGCTCGGTCACGACGACCGCCATCCCACGTGCCTCGGCGACTGAGAGGACCTCCTCGTCGCGGATCGAGCCGCCCGGGTGGATCACCGCCGTCACGCCCGCGTCCGCGGCGACCTCGACCGCGTCGGAGAACGGGAAGAACGCGTCGCTCGCCATCACCGATCCCTTCGCGCGGTCGCCGGCCTTGCGGGCGGCCAGGAACGAGGCATCCACCCGCGACATCTGGCCCGCTCCCACACCGACGGTGGCGAGCTCCCGCGCGAACACGATCGCGTTGGACTTGACCCGCATCGCCACGATCCAGGCGAACCGCAGGTCGCGCCATTCGTCCTCGGTGGGCGAGCGGCCCGAGACGACCTCGAGGTCGCCCGCGCTCTCCGGCGCCGCGTCCCGGTCCTGGACGAGCGCCCCGCCCGGGAGCACGCGGACGTCGAGCCCTCCGGGCTGCGGCAGCGGCGCCCGCACCACGCGCAGGCCCTTGCGCTCGGCGAACGCCGCCAGGGCGCCGGGCGTGAAGGACGGCGCCACCACGACCTCCGTGAAGACCTCGGCCATCGCACGCGCCGCCTCCTCGTCCGCTCCGCGCCCGAACGCGACGATCCCGCCGAACGCGCTCACGCTGTCGGACTCGAACGCGGCGGCGTACGCCTCGGCCAGGGAACCCTGGACGGCCGCCCCGCATGGATTGTTGTGCTTCACGATCACCGTGGCCGGGCCCAGATGGTCGAGGTCGGCCGCGAGCGTCAGCGCGGCGTCCACGTCGAGCCAGTTGTTGAAAGACATCTCCTTGCCCTCGACCATCACCTCGGCGCCCCCGAGCACGCCCGTGCCGCCGGCGTCGGCGAACAGCGCCCCGCGCTGATGCGGGTTCTCGCCGTAGCGGAGGTCGGCGATCTTGTCGAACGCCAGCCCCACGAAGCTCGGGCATCGCCTCATCCTCCGAGGCGAACCACCCCGCAACGGCCGCGTCGTACGCGGCCGTGTGCTCGAACGCCTCGGCGGCGAGCTCCCGCCGCCGCTCGAGCGACAGACCTCCCTCGGTCCGGAGGGCATCGAGGACGTCCGGCGTAGCGCGACGGGCTGACGACCACGCCCACGGACGCGAAGTTCTTCGCCGCCGCGCGCACCATCGCCGGTCCCCCGATGTCGATCTTCTCGATCACGTCGTCCTCGCCGGCGCCGCTCGCCACGGTCTCGCGGAACGGGTACAGGTTCACGACGACCAGATCGATGGGTTCGATGCCCTGCTCCGCGAGCTGGGCCTCGTGGTCAGGCTTGCGGCGATCGGCCAGGATCCCCGCGTGGATCTTCGGGTGCAGCGTCTTCACGCGACCGTCGAGCATCTCCGGGAACCCGGTGACCTCCTCGACCGGCGTCACCGGCACCCCGGCGTCGCGCAGCGTCGCCGCCGTCCCGCCGGAGGAAACGATCGCGACCCCGAGCTCGACGAGGCCCCGCGCGAGCTCCACGACGCCGTCCTTGTCGTAGACGGCGAGGAGCGCTCGACGCACCGGACGCACGTCGCTCATCGGGGCGCCTCCTGCAGGACGCGGACGACCCGGCCGTGCACGATCAGCCGGCCCTCGCCGAGGGCGCGGACGGCCGCCGGCAGGAGCCGATGCTCCACCTCGTGGACGCGCGACTCGAGCGCGTCCCAGTCGTCGTCGGGCAGGACCTCGATCGCCTCCTGGAACACCACCGGCCCGCGGTCGACCTCCTCGTCGACCAGATGCACCGTTACCCCGGTCACCTTCACGCCCCACGCCAGGGTATCGGCGACCGCGCTCGTGCCCGGGAACGCCGGGAGCAGGGCGGGATGGACGTTCAACATGCGACCCCGGAACGCGGCGACGAGCTCAGGGCCGGCGATCCGCATGTAACCGGCGAGGACCACCGCGTCGATCGCGTGTTCGCGCAGCATCTCCACGAGCGCGTGGTCGAACGCGGACCGGTCCGGGAAGTCGCGGGGATCGACGTGCACCGCCTCCACCGAGCGCGCCCGCGCACGCTCGAGTGCCCCGGCGTCGGGACGATCGCTGATCGCGAGGACCATCCACGGGCCGACGACCGGGTCATCGAGGAGCGCCTGCAGGTTCGTCCCGGATCCCGAGGCGAGAACGGCCACCCGAGCGGTCACGGCGGGCACGCTAAGGAGACCGAGGGGAACCTGTCAACACGGCATCCCCGACCCCGGCGGTACCCTTCGCTGCGTGCCGCCGGACGAACGATCGTCGAGGGTCCTGGATCGATGCGACCGCCACCCGGCAAGCGCGGCCGTCGCGCGGTGCGACGGGTGCGGCCGGCCGATGTGCCTCACCTGCTCGACGCCGGTCCGCGGGAAGACCTACGGGGCCGAATGCCTGTCCGAGGTCCTCGGACCGGACGCGCCGGAACCAGCCGAGTCGAGGGTTCCACGACCCGACCGAGCCGTCAGGCTGCTCACGCTGGCCGCGTTCGGACTCGCGGTCTTCGCGACCGCCCTCCCGTGGAGCCGGTTCGGGCCGGGATCGGACGCGTTCGGCGCCTGGACCCGGTCCGGCCTCTGGTCGCTCGTGGCCGCACTGGCCGCCATCGCCGGGCTGCTGCTCGCGGCCGCGCGATGGAGGCCGCACCTGCGGGATCCCGGGTGGGACCTGATCGTCGCGGGCTTGGGTACCCTGGTCGCGGTCGCCTCCCTGCTCTCCGTGCTGTTCCCTCCCCCGTTCTCGCGGCCGTGGCTCGGTCCGTGGTTCGCCCTCGCCTTCGGTGCGCTCGCCGGCGCCGCGTCGATCATCGCCGCCAGGACGACCGACGAGACAACCGCCGGAGACATTTGACTCAGTACTAGGGGCGGTGTTCGATAGGCGCGGCCCGGGGAGCCGCGAGCGGCGCGGGGAGCCCAGAAAGGAGCATGCATGTCGCAGTCCGGTGGGTTCGACTTCGCCAAGCTGTCGACGGCCAGCAAGATCCTGATCATCGCCGGCGCGATCTACATCATCGATCTCTTCCTGCCGTGGCAGAGCGTCGATCTCGGGGTGCTCGGATCGGTTACCGTGAACGGCGCGCACGGGATCGGCGTGCTGAACCTCCTCCTCGCGATCGGGCTCGTGGCCTGGGAGGTGATGGCGGCGGCAGGCGTCGAGATCAACGCCCCCAAGGCGCTCATCAGCGCGGCACTCGCCGGCGGGATCGTGCTGTTCACGATCTTGAAGATCATCGTGGACAGCGAGGCCATCGCGATCTTCGCCTGGATCGGGCTCGTGCTGGCGCTCGTGATCGGGTACGGCGGCTGGATGCGGTGGCAGGAGCACCAGGCAGGTGGCGGGAGCATGGGCGGGAGCAGCACCGGCGGAGCGGCTCCGCCTTCGATGCCCGGCGGACCGGCTGGATGACCGACTGACCCATAACCGAACGTTGCGAAGGCCCGGCGCGCGCCGGGCCTTCGCGTTTCCGCCTGGAGCGGCCAGACGTACGATGCGAGCGACGACGTGAAGCGATGTCCCTTCTGCGCGGAGGAGATCCAGGACGAGGCGATCAAGTGTCGCTTCTGCGGGAGCATGCTCGACACGGGCCTCCCGGCTCCCCCCGACGTGATCCGACGACCGGCGACGAAGCGCTCCAGTTCACCCACTCCGGATCGAGGTACCTGCTCGGCTACGGACGCGACTTCTTCGGCATCTGGGATCGGCAGGGCGGCCGCGGGCCCGTCTCGAGGTTCCCGCGGACCGACGACGGCTGGCGGGCCGCCTGGCTCTCGTTCTCTGCCCGGGAGCCGCAGAGCGCCGAGGTGGGCATCGGGAGCCCATCGACCGGGCTCGCGGTGGCGCCGCCGGAGCCGTCGTGGGGAACGCCCCCGCCGCCCCGACGCCGAGTGAGCGGCGCGTGGTGGCTCCTTCCGATCTTCATGGGATGGCTCGGTGGGTTGATCGCGTGGCTGGTGAACAAGGACGCCGATCCGCAACGCGCCCGATCGATGCTGATCACCGGGATCGTGATCAGCGCGCTGCTGATCGTCCTGCTGGTCGCCGCCCCACCCTCGGGAACCTGAACCCGGCGCTCGCTCCACCGAGCGCGCCACCCACGACGCCCCAGGCAAGCGCGAAGAGGGTCCCCGACACCGGATCGGGACCGATCCACAGTTGGCCCGCGGCGCCATGGCTCGCCCCGGCCGCCGCCCCGTAGGACAGCGTGATCGACGCGAGCAGGCAGCCCGCGAACACCGAGGCCGCGAAGGCGACGCCCGAGGCCGCCCCGATCCCCGCCCCGGACCAACCCGCGCCCTCACCCGACGACGCCGCCCACCGACCGCCCACGACCGTCGCGAGGGCCGGGACGATGAGGAAGGCGAGGTACCCCCACGGTGCGCCGCCGAACGACACCCCACCGTCCGCCGTGATCTTGAGCGGGAACCGCCCGTAGCAGAGGACGTCCGCGTGCTCGCTCCCGCGGATCACATCACATGCGCCGGTGGCGGGGACGAGCGTCCACACCGCCTCGTTGGGGGAAACGGCCAGGTGGTGAGCGAGGACGACCGCCCCCCGTCCCGGCCGTTCGAACACGGTCGCGAAGTAGCGCGCGGTGGACGGCGTCGCCGTCGCCACGGGCGCATCCGGCTGCACGATCCCCGCGACGAACAGCCCCACGTACGCGAGCCCGAGACCGATCAGGAGCATCCGCCATCCGCCGCCGAGTACCGCCCGGGTGCGGACGGCGGCCCGGCGTTCGCTCGCGGACGCCACCCACGACCACAGGCCCCCCGACGCTCCGGCGAGCGCGGCGATCGCGAGCGGGAACACGAGGGCCTGCCAGACGGACATCGAGATCCGGACCACCCCGGTCACGAACGACCCCAGCTCGACCGGTTCCTCGAACCGGACGAGGAGCGCAGCCAGCAGCACCGGTGGCGCGTAGCCGAGGGCGACCCGGGCGCCGGAGAACGCCCGGACGACGGCCCCGTCACCGGTCGCGGACCCGCGGCCCGCGCGGAACAGGAGCCACGCGGCGAGCGCGGTCACCGCGAGGAGCGCCACACCGATCTCGACCGTCGTCGACGCACCGGCCGGGACGCCCGAACCCGGAAGCCTCGACACGTCGATGGCCAGGTCGCCGCGGATCACCAGCGCGACGTGGTGGAACGGCCCGAGGTACAGGGCTCCGATCCGAAGGGCCCCGGCGAAGGACACCCCCGGGCCCGCGATCGCGAAGCTCGCTACGGCCGCGCCGAGTCCGATCCCGGCGATCAGCAGGAAGACCAGGAAACCCCGAAGGAGCGCGCGCGACCATCCTGCCGCTCCGTCGCCGACCGTCGGCCGACGGACCCGCGTCGTCACGACAGGGCGGCGCGAACGAGCTCGGCGACCTCCGTGGGTGTCCGCCCGACCTTCACGCCCGCGGCCTCGAGCGCCTCGGCCTTGGCCTGCGCCGTCCCGCTCGAACCCGTGATGATCGCGCCGGCGTGGCCCATCCGCTTGCCCGGCGGAGCGGTGAACCCGGCGATGTAGGAGACGACGGGCTTGCTCACGCGGTCGGCGATGAACTCGGCCGCCCGCTCCTCGTCGTCGCCGCCGATCTCGCCGATCATCACGATGAGGTCGGTCTCCGGGTCGGTCTCGAACCGCTCGAGCGACTCGATGAAGCCGATGCCGTGCACGGGATCCCCGCCCATCCCCACGCACGTGGACTGCCCGATCCCGCGCTGTGTGAGCTCGTGAACGATCTGGTACGTGAGCGTGCCGCTGCGACTGACGAGACCGACGCTGCCCGGAGCGCAGATCTCGCCGGGGATGATCCCGACGTTCGAGCGGTTCGGCGAGATCACGCCGGGGCAGTTGGGTCCGACGAGCGCGGCGCCGCCGCCGCGCAGGTACGAGACGACCTGCGCCATCTCCCGGACCGGGATGCCCTCGGTGATGCAGACGATGAGGCCGATACCGGCATCGGCCGCCTCGTAGATCGCCTCGGCCGCGAACCTCGCCGGGACGAAGATCAGCGAGGTGTTCGCGTCCGTCCCCTCCACCGCGTCCGCGACCGTGTCGAACACCGGGATGCCGTCGACGTCCTGCCCGCCCTTGCCGGGCGTAACCCCGGCGACGACGTCCGTCCCGTACGAGCGGTTCCGGAGCGAGTGGAACGTCCCCTCCGAGCCGGTGATCCCGGCCACCACGACCTTCGTGCCCTCGTCGACGAGGATCGCCATCTACGCGGTCCCCGCGCGGACGAGCGCGGCCGCGCGGCCGGCGGCCTCGAGCATCGTGGCGGCCGGGACGATCCTCGGGTAGTTCGCCTCGGCGAGGATCTCGCGGCCCTCCTCGGCGTTGGTGCCGTCCAGCCGAACGACGATGGGCACCTGCGGCGTCACGCGTTCGAGCGCTTCGAGGATGCCGCGCGCGACCAGGTCGCACCGCGTGATCCCGCCGAAGATGTTGACCAGGACGCTCCGCACGCTCGGGTCCGACAGGATCACCTCGAGCGAGGTGGCCATGACCTCCGCACTCGCTCCGCCGCCGACGTCCAGGAAGTTCGCCGCGTCGGCGCCCGCCTGCTTCACGAGGTCGAGCGTGGACATCACCAGCCCGGCGCCGTTGCCGATGATGCCGACCTCCCCGTCGAGCTTCACGTACTGCAGGCCCGCGTCCCTCGCGCGCTTCTCGATCGGGTCGATCGGGAACGAGTCCCTCAGCTCGGCCACGTCCGGCTGCCGGAACAGGGCGTTGTCGTCGACCGTGACCTTCGCGTCGAGCGCCATCACGGTCCCGTCCGTGAGCAGCACGAACGGGTTGATCTCGACCAGGGTCGCGTCGACATCGGCCAGCACCTCGTACGCCTTCGCGAGCAATGAGGCGGCGCCCTCGCGCGCTTCGCGGGGCAGATGACCGGTCAGCCGCCGGGCGTGGTACGCCCTGAGCCCCCGGACCGCATCGACGTGCAGCCGCCGGATCGCCTCCGGCCTGGTCCGGGCGACCTCCTCGATCTCGACGCCGCCGTCGTTCGACACCATCGCCAGGTACGAGCCCGCGCTCCGGTCCAACGAGATCGCGGCGTAGTACTGCGCCGCGATGTCGACGAGCCGCTCGACCAGCACGCGCGTCACCCGCGCGCCGCCGAACCCCGCCTCGAACATCCGCCCCGCCTCGCGGGCGGCGTCCTCGGGCGAATGGACGAGCGCGACGCCGCCGCCCTTGCCCCGTCCGCCCATCTGGACCTGGACCTTGACGGCCACGTGACCCCCGAGCCGCTCGGCGGCCTCGGCCGCCTGCTGCGACGTGGTCGCGACGGCGCGCTCGGGGAGTGGGACGCCGTGCCTGTCGAACAGGTCCTTGCCCTGATGCTCGTAGAGATCCACTCAGGAGGCCTGATGCTCGGAGAGGCGCTCGTTCAGCCACGCCACGATCTCGGTCGTGGAGGCGCCGGGCGTGAAGATCTTCTCGATGCCGGCCGCCTCGAGCTTGGGGATGTCGCCCTTCGGGATGATCCCGCCCCCGAACACGAGCACGTCGCCGGCGCCCTTGTCGCGCAACAGCTTCACCACCTTCGGGAACAGGGTCATGTGCGCCCCCGAGTGGCACGACAACCCCACGGCGTCGGCATCCTCCTGGATCGTGGTCTCGGCGATCTGCTCGGGTGTCTGGTGCAGGCCGGTATAGATGACCTCGAACCCGGCGTCACGGAGGCTGCGTGCGATCACCTTGACCCCTCGGTCGTGACCGTCGAGGCCGGGTTTCGCGACGATGATCCGGTGCTTGCCGGGCATGTGGGCAGTCTAGCGAAGGCCCGCTTGCGGCCGGTCGGGCCCGCAGCGGAGGATGATCGCCGTGGCTGACATCCCGGAGGTCCAGTACACGAGGAACGGCGACGTCGCACTCGCCTTCCAGGTACTGGGGAAGGGGTCGGTCGACCTGGTCTTCGTGCCAGGCTTCATCGGGAACCTGGACCTCATGTGGGAATTCCCGCTCTACGCCCGATTCCTGCAACGGCTGGCTTCCTTCTCCCGGTTGATCGTGATGGACCGCCGGGGAACCGGGCTGTCCGACCACCTCTCTCCCGAGGATGTCCCGCCGCTCGAGGTGTTGATGGACGATCTGCACGTACTGCTCGACGAGGTCGGCGCCAAGCGCCCGGCACTGTTCGGGTGCTTCGACTCCGGGGCCCTGTGTACGTTGTTCGCCGCCACGTACCCGGAGCGCACGAACGCGCTCGCCCTGTTCGCACCGGCGGTGGTGGGCGCCGCGACCCAGGACTTCGCGTGGGCATGGTCCGAGGCGAGGTGGGCGTCCTACATGGACGAACTGGCCACCGGTTGGGGCACGCACCCCTATGCGGAGAAGGTCTTCCCAGCGTTCAACCCTTCGCTCGCGGGCGACGACCGGGCGGTCGACTGGTGGGCGAAGTTCATGCGACAGGCGGCGAGCCCCAACGCGGTGGTGGCGATCGAGCGGATGTGGCGCGAGATCGACGTACGGCCCGTGCTCCCGACGATCCGCGTCCCGACGCTCGTGCTGAGCCGGACCGATGACGCCAACATGCATGTCGAGTCGGGACGTGACATGGCTCGCCGGATCCCCGGTGCGAGGTTCGTCGAGTTGACCGGTACCGACAGCTACCCCTGGGCGGGCGACCAAGACGCGGTGCTCGACGAGGTGGAAGAGTTCCTCACCGGCGTGCGTCACGGGCCTCGGAGCGACCGCGTGCTCGCGACGGTGCTGTTCACGGACATCGTCGGGTCGACCGAGAAGGCCGCAGCGCTTGGCGATGGGCCGTGGGGAGAGCTCCTAACACGGCACCACGAGCTGGTGCGCGCCGAGCTCGAGCGGTTCCGCGGCCGCGAAGTCAAGACGGCCGGCGACGGGTTCCTCGCCACGTTCGACGGCCCCGCGCGCGCGGTCCACTGCGCCCAGGCCGTCGCGGACGGCGTGCGCGACCTCGGCATCGAGATCCGCGCGGGCGTCCACACGGGCGAGATCGAACTCGACGGCAAGGACATCCGCGGGATCGCCGTGCATATCGGCGCGCGGGTCGCCGCGCTCGCGGGGCCCTCCGAGGTGTTCGTCTCGAGCACCGTGAAGGACCTCGTCGCCGGCTCGGGCCTCGCGTTCGAGGACGCGGGCGCGCACCAGCTGAAGGGCGTTCCCGATCGCTGGCGCCTGTACCGGGTGGGGGCTCGATGACCCGGGTACCCGACGTCCAGTACGCGCGGAGCGGCGACGTGAGCATCGCCTATCAGGTCGTCGGCGATGGGCCCATCGACCTGGTGTTCGTCCGCGGGATCACGGGCGACCTCCTGTCGACATGGGAGCAACCGCTGCTCGTGCGGCACGTCCTCGGGTTGGCGGAGAACGGCCGGCTCCTCATGCTCGACAAGCGAGGCACGGGATTGTCGGACCGCGTGGCGAGCCTCCCCACGCTCGAGACGCGGATGGACGACGTCCGCGCCGTGATGGACGCGGTGGGGTCGGAGGAGGCCGTCCTGTGGAGCGGGATGGAGGGGAGCCGGACGACGACGCTGTTCGCCGCCTCCTACCCGGAGCGGACCGCGGCGTTGGTCGCCCTCAACCCCTCGGTGAAGGGTCGCCCCACCGCCGAGTACCCGTGGGCACCCTCGGATGCGGCTTGGCGCGAGACGCTCCGTCAGGTGCACGACGGCTGGGGGACGCGCGAGTACTTCGCCGAACTGCTCCGCACGCAGAGCCCTCGGATGCAAGGTGACGAGGCGTTCCTCGATTGGTTCGTGACCCACATGCGCCGCAGCCTCAGTCCGGGAGCGGCGATGGCGTTCCACCGGATGACGATGGAGGCGGACGTCGAGGACGTGCTGCCATCGGTCCGCGTTCCGACGCTGGTGCTGTTCTCCCCGGACCAGCGGGGACCAGCCGAGTTCTTCGCCCGACGGATCGCCGGAGCCGAACTGCGGGAGCTCCCCACGATGCGCGGCGAGTACACGTGGGTCGACGACGAGACCCACGAGGCGACCATGACGGCCGTGAAGACGTTCGTCTCCAAGCTCGACCGCCACCAGCAAACCGACCGGATCTTGGCCACCGTCCTGTTCACCGACATCGTCGGCTCGACCGAGATGCAGGCGTCGCTCGGCGACCTCGGGTGGCGAGAGCTGGTGGAGCGACACCACGCCATCGTCCGCGGAGCCCTCAGCCGTTGGCGGGGCATCGAGAACGACACCGCCGGCGACGGGTTCTACGCCACGTTCGACGGGCCGGCTCGGGCCATCTCCTGCGGGCTGGAGGTGATCGATCGCGTGCGGGATCTCGGCATCGAGATCCGGGCCGGCGTGCACACCGGCGAATGCGAGGTGATCGACAACAAGTGCGGTGGGCTGACGGTCTCGATCGGCGCCCGCGTGGCCTCGAACGCCGGCCCCTCCGAGGTCCTGGTGTCACGCACGGTGAGGGACCTCGTGGCCGGCTCGGGCCTCAGGTTCGAGGACCGTGGCGAGCACGAGCTGAAGGGCGTGCCCGACCGCTGGCACCTGTACGCCGTGGTCGGTTGACGGACCTGACATCCGCGCGAGAGAGCGATCGTGCTCGGGCTCCTGGCACGCCCTAGCGCGGGGATGCGGTCTCCGAGGCCCCCGATGCGCTATATAAGGTGTAAGCCCACAGGGTCGGAGCCGGAACATGGCAAGAGGGACTTCGCGTCGCACCGCGCTCGTCGCTGACCGTCGGCCGCTCGAGCGCGGACTCGCACGCTTCCTTCTCGAGGAGCGGGGACTCTTCGTCGTCGGGGAAGCGGCGACGATGGCGGACGTCCTGCTGCAGGTCCAGCAGCTGAGACCCGACGTGCTCGTCTTGCACGAGAAGCTCGCCCTCGATCACGACCCGAGCGTGATCGCCCAGATCCGACGGATCTCAGCGCGGACCAGCATCGTCCTGCTCGCGGCCAGCCGGGAGGCACTCCCCCCGGAGCTGCTCCTGCTGGCCGACACCGTCGTGGAGGATGGGCCGGGCCTGACGGAGCTCGGTGCCGCGGTCGCGGGGCCCGCGTCCGAGACCGTCGTGACCACCACGGAAGCGGTAGCGGTCGGCGCCGGAGCGACCGTCGCCGCACCGCTGGCCCGCGGTCCCGGCAGCCGATGGGGGGATCGCCTGCAGGGCCTCCTCGTCGCATCGATCATCGCGCTCGCGTTCGTGATCGCTCGCGGGATGACGACCCCGACGCTGGTGCCAACCGTCGTCGGGCGCGCGCACATGAGCGCTGCATGGGACTCGCTCGGCGAACTCCAGTCGGCACTCCCGAGCGCGACGCCAGAGCAGATCGCGGAGATCGCCTCGACATTGATCGACGACCGCGCCGCCGCCGAAGCGGCCGGGGTCAGCCTCACCACCTTCGACCAGGCGCTCCTCCATGCACTGATCGACGTCTGGCCGAACCTCTCGACGGAGACCCAAGAGCTCCTCGCAGCGCTCTTCGGGCCCGTCATCGAAGGCGGTGACGTCCCACCGCCGGAACCAGCACCGAGCCCGCAACCGACGCCGGAGCCGAGCCCGGCACCGTCGGAAGCGCCCGTACCCAGCGAGACACCGGCTCCGGCGGCGACCGAGACACCGGCTCCGGCGGCGACCGAGACACCGGCTCCGCCGCCGACCGAGACCACGACGCCGCCGACCGAGACCACGACGCCGCCGACCGAGACCACGACGCCGCCGACCGAGACCACGACGACGACGACCGAGACCACGACGACGACGACCGAGACCACGACGTCGCCGCCCGAGACCACGACGTCGCCGGCCGAGACCACGACGTCGCCGGCCGAGACCACGACGTCGCCGGCCGAGACCACGACGTCGCCGACCGAGACCACGACGTCGCCGACCGAGACCACGACGCCGCCGACCGAGACCACGACGCCGCCGACCGAGACCACGACGCCGCCGACCGAGACCACGACGCCGCAGACCGAGACCACGACGCCGCCGACCGAGACCACGACGCCGCCGGCCGAGACCACGACGCCGCCGGCCGAGACCACGACGACGACGCCGATCCTCGATGGCGGGACGGCGACCGGATCGCTCGTGGTCATCCCCTTCGCGCTCACCTTGCTGCTCGCGTTGTCGGGCTGGGCGCGACGGCGCTGGCGCGACCCGGCCGGCGATCGGGACGAGTCCGACCCTTCGTAGGTCGGTGCTCGACTTGAGATACTCGAGACCCCTATGGCGAAGCGGATCCGATTCCGACCTCCGGGTCTGAAGCCGACGACGAAGGTCGGCGCGCTCGGTCCGTATCGCGGGCGCCTCGGCATCGCGTGGGTGGTCGCGCCGATCATGGTCGGTGCACTGATCCTCGTCGCCGGCTACCTCGTGCTCGCGAGGTGACGCTCGAGGCCTACTGCTGGCCCCCCTCCTTGGGCCGGGGAGACCCGGTCGCGCTCCACGTCTCGACGGATAGCGGCGCCTTCGACGTCCGGGTCGCGCGGGAGGGAACCGAGCGACGGGAGATGTGGCAGGCAACCGACGTCCCCGGACGGCCCCACCCGGCGCCGGAGGGCGCATCCTCCACCGGATGTGGATGGCCAGCGGCGCTCGAGATCCCGGTCGGCGACTGGGGATCCGGGTACTACGCCGTCACGCTGACCGCCGGCGACGAGCGTGCCGATGCCTTCTTCGTCGTCCGGCCCGACCCCGCGGACCCCGCACCGATCCTGCTCGTGCTCTCGGCGACGACCTGGCACGCGTACAACGATTGGGGCGGACCGTCGCTGTATACGGGTGGCACCCAGGTGTCGTTCGAGCGTCCCTTCGCGAAGGGCTTCCTCGTCAAGCCCGAGCCGATCGGGCGCATGATGCAGCCCGAGCCCGACCGTGACGCGATGGGGTTCCGGAACTGGGCGCGACCGCTCGGGCTCTCGGACTGGTGCGGCGGGGCCGGGTGGTTCACGTACGAGCGAACGTTCACCCGGTGGGCCGAACGCAACGGCTTCCGGGTCGACGTCGCCGTCAGCCAGGACCTCGAGCAACACCCAGAGATCCTGCAGGGTCCCCGACTCTTCGTCTGCGCGGGTCACGACGAGTACTGGTCGTGGGGCATGCGCGACGCGTTCGATGCGTTCGTCGACGGGGGCGGCAACGCCGCCGTCCTGTCCGGCAACACCAGTTTCTGGCAGGTCCGGTTCGATCCCGACCACACGGGGATGACCGGCTACAAGTACAAGGTCGAGGAGGACCCGGTCCTCGGGACCCGCGACGAACGCCTCCTGAGCGGCTGTTGGTCCGATCGCCGCGTCGGACGGCCCGAGACCTCGTCGATCGGGCTGACGTTCTCGCGCGGCGGCTACTCGCGCTACGGCCTCGGCGCGGCCGACAGCTCCGGCGCCTACACGGTGCACCGGCCCGAGCACTGGGTGTTCGAGGGCACGGGCCTCCGGGCCGGCGAGGAGTTCGGGGGCGCCGACTCGATCGTCGCGTACGAGTGCGACGGGTGCGCGTTCGAGATCCGCCCCGACGGCCGGCCGGTTCCTACCCGCGTCGACGGCGCGCCCGAAGGTCTCGAGATCCTGGCGACCGCGCCGGCGCACCTATGGGCCCAGCACGAGCAGCCCACACGGTATGCGCTCGAACAGGGCGACCTGGAGACCTGCTCCACGGCGATCTTCGGAGACGCGGGCCCCGACCACCTCGCCGAGCTCGCCGACGGGCACGCGGTGATGGCGGTCTTCGAACGGCCGGGCGGTGGAACGGTGGTGAACGCCGGGGTAACCGACTGGGTGTTTGGCCTCGGCGATCCCGTCGTCGATCGGATCACTCGGAACGTGCTCAGACGCCTCGGTTGAACCTGCACCGATACGCCCGACCCGATCGCCGGAGCCGGCAGCCGCGTTCTCGACCACCAAGTGGTCCCGGCCGACCCGCGATGACGTCGACGCCGCGACCGTCCGCCGCTCCGCATCGGAGCGGATGCGTCTGATGTCAGTGGCACGCTCCGCTGCCCGAATCTTCGAACGAGCTCCCAGCCACGGGAACGAAGCTCCAATCGTAGCCCTGCGCTCGCAGCGTGAGTTCGAGGACACCGAACGTGTTCGGCTCTCGAACCTGGCTGTTCGGCTGCACGTCGCCGAACGTGCGCAGGCTCTTCCCGCCGGTCCCCACGACGAACTCGCGGATGCCGGTGGGATCGGCCTGCTGATCGGGATCCTGCGGCGCGAACCGTTCGTAGTCGTGATCGTGACCGTTCAGCACGACGTCCGCACCCCCGTCGTACAGAGCTCGCCAGAAGGCGTCGACCACGTTCTCATCGCCATGTTCGCCGGAGGAGAAGCGCGGGTGGTGCCAGTAGGCGAGCGTGCAGGTGGACGCGTGCGCCTCCAGATCGCGGGTCAACCACTCCACCTGCGGCGACCCAGTGTCGCATCCCACAGCGTCGCAGTTCGAGTTGAGCGCGATCAGGTGCCAGGCGCCCACATCGAAGCTGTAGTAGCCCTTGTCGGGATCGCCCGCAACGGGACCGAAGTACGCGTAGTAGCCGGCCCCGCCGGGGACGTGGTAATCGTGGTTGCCAGGAGACGGGCGCGTGATCGCCTTGACCCGACCCCAGGAGGCCGCGTAGGAGCCCTGGAACGCCTGCAGCTCCCCATCCTCGTACTGATCGTCACCGAGGGTGAGGACGGCCCACGCATCGCTCTGCACGAGCAGATCCGATGTGGATCCCTGCTGACAGGAGTCTCCGCTCGGGTCGTCGTCGGGTGAACAGGCGATATCCCCCGCCGCCGCGACGACCGGTGCGTCCGGAGAGGGCGAGCAGCTCAGGGCCCTGTCACCCGATCCGAGCGTGCATCGGTCGTCGCCGATACCTCCCCTTAGGACGTCGACCCCGCCTCCCCCGAGGAGGAGGTCGATGCCCGCATCGCCGCGGATCTTGTCCCCCTGCCCACCGCCGAAGACGGCATCGCTCCCGACGCCACCGATCAGGACGTCCCTTCCGCCACGCCCCACGAGGACGTCGTTGCCACCGAAGCCGCAGATCGTGTCTGCCGCTGCCGTGCCGGCGAGGACGTCGTCCCTAGCCGTCCCGTTGATGGTGCATGTTGAACCGCCCCTGCGGGGACTGGCTCCGGGCTGAACCCTCCCAGACCGATCGACGGGCGAACAGCACGCGAGGACTCCGACGAGGAGCGCAGCAGTGACCCGTAGAGCGTGACGCTGAAGGTTCACGTGCTTAGCCTCCTCAGGGGGGCGTATGCGACCAGCAACCGCTTCTCGCCGGCGTCCTGGAAGCTGACCGTGGCCTCCGCGTCCGTCCCTGAACCGCTCACGGTGAGCACGACCCCTTCGCCCCACTTGTCGTGCACCACGGTCTCTCCGGCCGAGATCTGCAGGACCTCGCGCGCCCCGTGGACCGCGGCTCGGATCGCCGATACCGCACCCCCGTCATCGATCACGCTACCTCCCTCCTCGAGCGCGCGCACGAGCTCGCTCGGGATCTCGCCGAGGAACCTCGACGGGGGGCTGTAGTTCGTCGAACCGAACAGCGTCCGGCTCCAGGCGTAGGTGAGGTACAGGCGCTCGCGGGCACGGGTCACCCCCACGTACATCAGCCGGCGTTCCTCCTCGAGCTGCGCCGGATCGCCCATCGAGCGGTAGTGCGGGAACACGCCGTCCTCCAGCCCGATGATGAAGACCACCGGGAACTCCAGCCCCTTGGCGTTGTGCAACGTCATCAACGTGACGCTCCCCGACTCCTCGTCGTACTCGTCCTGCTCGGAGACGAGCGAGACCTGCTCGAGGAACTCGGCCAGGCTCCCGTCGGGCGATCGCTGCTCGAACTCGGCCGCCACGCCCCCGAGCTCCCGGAGGTTCTCGATCCGCCCTTCGGCCTCGACGGTCCGCTCGGCCTCGAGCTCGAGCAGGTAGCCGGATTCGGTGGCCGCCGCCTCGACCATCCGCTGCGGCCTCGCTCCGGAGTCGAACGCCTCCTGCAGGCGCCGCATCACACCGACGAACCCGGCGATCGCGCCCTTCGCGCGCGACCCGAGCTCGGGGAGCTCGTCCGCCCGCCTGGTGGCCTGCAGGAACGGGATCTGCTCGATGGCCGCGAAGCCCTCGAGAGCGGCCACGGTCGCGTCGCCGATGCCGCGCTTCGGCGTGTTCACCACCCGTCGCGCGCTGATCACGTCCTGGGGGTTCAGCAACAGACGCAGGTAGGCGAGGACGTCCTTGATCTCCTTGCGCTGGTAGAAGCGCACGCCCCCGACCACCCGGTACGGGATCCCCGCGCGCATGAAGGTGTCCTCGAGCACGCGGCTCTGGGCGTTCGTCCGGTAGAAGACGGCGACGTCCGAGTAGCGGTGCGCCTCCTCCTCGACCAGCCGGTGCGTCTCCTCCGCGACGAACAGCGCCTCCTCGTGCTCGTCGTCGGCGCGGAACCGAACCGCCAGCTCCCCCTCCGTCGTCTCGGTCCACAACGACTTCGGCTTGCGCTGCACGTTGTGCTCGATCAGCGCGTTCGCGATCGCGAGGATGTTCGACGTGGAGCGGTAGTTCTGCTCCATCAGGAAGACCTCGGCGTCGGGGTAGTCTCGCTCGAAGTCCAGGAGGTTCTGGATCGTCGCCCCGCGCCACGAGTAGACGCCCTGGTCCGCGTCGCCGACGACGCACACGTTGCGGTACTTGGCCGCGAGCAGGTTCACCAGCTGGTACTGCGCGCGGTTCGTGTCCTGGTACTCGTCGACCAGGACGTAACGGAACCACTCCTGGTAGTGCTCGAGCACCGCCGGGTGGTCGCGGAACAGGCGGACCGTCTCGGTGATGAGGTCGTCGAAGTCCAACGCCCCGGCGGCGAGCTTGCGCTTCTCGTACTCGACGTAGACGTTCGCGATCGTCTGCTCGTAGAAGTTCCCGGCCATCTGCGCGAACTCGCCGGCCGACAGGACGTTGTCCTTGGCCTTGCCGATCGCGGCGGCCATCGCGCGCGGCGGGTATCGCTTCAGGTCCAGGTTCAGGTCCTTCAGCACGCTCGAGAGCAGGCGCTCCGTGTCCCCCTCGTCGTAGATCGTGAAGCCGCTCGGCAGGCCGAGGTGGTCGTGCTCGCGCCGGAGGATCCGCGCGCACGCCGAGTGGAACGTGAGGATCCACATCCCCTGCGCGATCCGTTGGCCCAGGAGCCCCTCAACCCTCGCGGCCATCTCTCGGGCCGCCTTGTTCGTGAACGTGATCGCGAGGATCGCGTAGGGGCTGACCCCGTGCTCCCGGATCAGGTACGCGATCCGGTGCGTGAGCGCCCGGGTCTTGCCCGACCCCGCGCCCGCCACGATCAGCACGGGACCCTCGGTGTGCAGGACCGCCTCGGCCTGGACGGGGTTCAGCGCCTCGATGAGCGGTGAGCGAGCTGCCACGGCCAGATTGTAGGGGGGCGTCGGACGAGCCCTCGGGCGTTCTCGCGTGTGTCGCTCAAGTGAACAGGCCCAACCTGCGACACTTGAAGGATGGCCGAAGCGGAGGTGCTCGACGGCAGCGCGGTGCCCGACCGCCCCCCCACCACCCGTCGGCGCCGGAGCCGCAGGGGTCGGATCCTGCGGATCACGGGCCTCGTCCTCATCGCCGCGGCCCTCGTGCTGGCCGGCTACCTCTGGTGGAACCTGTGGGGGACCGGCTTCGCGACCCGGCGGGCACAGGAGGACCTCCGCCCCGGGTTCGAACGCAACGTTGCGAGCCTCACGCCGGCCGACGCATCGGACCGGGTGGTCAACGTCCCCGGCGACGCGGTCGCGATCATCCGGATCCCGAAGATCGACGCGGACTACGTGGTCGTCGAGGGGACCGATACCGAGTCGCTGAAGAAGGGGCCGGGCCACTACACGCAGACCGCGTACCCGTGGCAGGACACCGGACGCGTCGGCATCGCCGGCCACCGGACGACCTACCTCGCTCCGTTCTGGTCGCTGAACGAGCTCCGGGCCGGGGATCGGATCGTCCTCGCGACCGAGTTCGGGGTCTTCGATTACCGGGTGACCCGCACGGCCGTCACGCCGCCCTCGGGCATCCTCCCCTCGGGGGCATCGGTCCTGGACCCGACCGAGCGGCCGACGCTCGTCCTCACCACCTGCAACCCGCGCTTCTCGGCGTCGACCCGCCTGGTCGTGTTCGCCGATCGCGTCGATTGAAGGCCAATCGCCCCCCGAACCAGCCTCAACAGGCCACGGCTCCGGGCCACAGGTTCTTGATCCATCGGACGCACACGTGAACGTTCGTCCACTGCACCCTCGTCAGGTCGATGGCACGCTCCCCGCTCCACGGGCAATCGTCGCGGATCACGTCGAACCGGAGACCGTGGGCCGTCTTCTCGAACGAGTACACGCCTTCGCCCTGCGGACAGTTCGGGTCGTTGAACAGGGTCACGCGATCGCCGTCGACGACGAAGCTCCCCTGCGTCTTGAAGTCCGACATCTGGTGATGGAGGAAGAAGGCGCCGTGCCAGAACATGATCGTGCTCACCCCTGCGTCGACCCGGTACGGGGGACACCGCAGGCAGCGGAACGGGAGCCCGATGCGGGCGCCCCCCACATCTCGCAGCGTCAGGGTGCGCAGGTACGTACCGTCGAGCACCGTCCTCGTGCTGGGCGGCGGCGTCGGCGAGAGGAACGGGTACGGCATGAGGACCGGGTCGACCGTACGCTCGGGCTCGGCCCCCGGCAGGCCGCCGATCTTGAGCAGTTCCTGCGGCGAAGGAGACGGGGTGGACGAGACCGAGCTGGCCGTCGAGGGACCGCCCGGCGCGGCCTGACCGGACGAGCCCGGCTCCGGCTCGGACCTGGCCACCGCGACGACCACGACGGTGGTGAGCACGCCCATCGCGAACGCCAGACCGAGCGCGCCGACACGTTGCCATCGCGAACCCATGACCGACATAAACGTTATGCTGGTCTCCCTACGAAGGTCAAGTCGAGGCCATGGACGAGCGTGACAAACGTCGCGTCGGCGAGCAGATCGAGCCCGGTGGCCGGCCGAAGGCGCCGGGGCGGCTCGAGATCCTGCAGCGGTTCGTGAACACGTGGAACCACGACTTCCCGGCGGGTTGGGACCGGCTCGGCACGCCGTCGAAGGCCCGGGCCTGGCTGCTCCAGAAGCGGCTGGTCTCGCTCCCCGTGCTCATCAGCCCGGCAGACGCCGAACGCCTGCGCGAGCTCCGGGAGGCGATCCGCGCGCTGATCGCGGCCAACCACGGCGGCGCGGTCGACCGAGCCTCCCTGGCGACGCTGCGGCGAGAGGCCGTTCGGGCCAGGCTCCGGGTCGGGTTCGGAGGCGACGGGACATCCACATTGGAGCCCGTGGGTCGCGGGACGGACGGCGCGGTCGCCACGCTCCTCGGCATCCTGCACGAGGCCCAACTGACCGGATCGTGGCCTCGGCTCAAGACCTGCAGGCGGTGCGGCTACTTCTTCTTCGATCGCTCGAAGAACCGGTCCGCGGCGTGGTGTGCGATGTCCATCTGCGGCAACCGCACCAAGAACCGAACCTACCGGCGACGGCGGGCGGCAACGCGGTTGCCCCGACCCGGGGCGTGACCACCTACTCCCATTCGATCGTGCCCGGTGGCTTGCTCGTCACGTCGTAGGCGACCCGGTTCACGCCCGGGACCTCTCGGACGATCCGACCCGCGATGCGGTCGAGCACGTCGTGGGGAAGGCGCGCCCAGTCGGCCGTCATCGCATCCTCGCTCGTCACCGCGCGGAGCACCACCGGATGCTCGTAGGTCCGCCCGTCCCCCATCACCCCGACGCTGCGAACGTCCGCGAGCAGGACGCAGAACGCCTGCCACGTCTCGCGGTCCAGGCCGGCGCGGCGGATCTCCTCGCGGACGATGTGGTCGGCGCCGCGGACCATCGCGAGGTTCTCGGACGTCACCTCGCCGACGATCCGAACCGCCAATCCGGGACCCGGGAAGGGCTGGCGCTGCACGATCTCCTCTGGGAGCCCCAGCTCGGCACCGACGGTCCGGACCTCGTCCTTGAACAGGTCCCGGAGCGGCTCGACGAGCTCGAGGTCCATGTCCTCGGGCAGCCCGCCGACGTTGTGATGGCTCTTGATCGTCGCCGCGGTGTTCGAACCGCTCTCGATCACGTCCGGGTACAGCGTCCCCTGGACCAGGAAGCGCGCGCTCCGATGCTCGCGAGCGACCTCCTCGAAGACCCGGATGAACTCCTCGCCGATCCGCCTGCGCTTGTCCTCGGGCTCGACCACCCCGGCGAGCCTGGCCACGAACCGATCGGCGGCCTTCACGTGCACGAGCCGGACCCGGAAGTGCCGGCCGAACGTCTCCTCGACCTGTTCGGCCTCGCCCTCGCGGAGCAGCCCGGTGTCGACGAACACGCAGGTCAGCTGTTCACCGATCGCCTTGTAGACCAGGAGCGCGGCCACCGCCGAATCCACGCCCCCCGAGAGCGCGCAGAGCACCTCCGCATCACCGACCTGGGCTCGGACCGACGCCACGGCACGCTCGATCACGTTCGCGGGGGTCCATTCGGGGAGCAGGCCACACCCGTCGTAGAGGAACCGCTTCATGACGGCGGTCCCCCTCGGCGTGTGGGCGACCTCCGGGTGGAACTGGACGGCGAAGAGCCCACGTTCAGGGTCCTCCATCGACGCGATCGGGATGGCGTCGGTCCGGGAGGTGACGCGGAACCCGTCCGGCGCCCTCGTGACGGCGTCGCCGTGGCTCATCCAGACCTGCTCGTCGGGCGCGAGATCCCGGAGCAGCACCCCGGGCTCGGTCACGTGGAGCTCCGTCCGCCCGTACTCCCGCTGCCCCGTCGCCTCCACCTCGCCACCGAGGGCCTGCGCCATGAGCTGATGCCCGTAGCAGATGCCGAGGACCGGCACCCCGAGCCCGAACATCCCCGGGTCGACGCTCGGCGCCGCGTCTTCGTACACGGACGCGGGTCCTCCCGAGAGCACGATGCCGGCCGGACGGCGCGCGGCGAGCTCGGAGGCCGACAGGTCGTGGGCGACGATCTCCGAGTACACGTGGCACTCGCGGATCCGGCGCGCGATCAGCTGCGCGTACTGGGCCCCGAGGTCGACCACCAGGACCGGACGCCCAGCATCGGAGGCCACGTCGCTAGTGACCCATCCCCACACGCTGCGCGGTCTGATACGTCTTGCCCTCGCTCTTGATCGAGGGCGCCACCACCAGTTCGGCCTTCTGGAACTCGCGGATCGTCGCGTAGCCGGTCGTCGCCATCGAGGTCGCGAGCGCGCCGAACAGGTTGAACGTCCCGTCGTTCTCGTGGGCGGGGCCCCTCAGGATCTCCTCGAGCGAGGCCACCTGCTGGGTCTTCACCCGCGCCCCGCGCGGCAGCGTCGGATGGAAGGTCGCCATCCCCCAGTGGTAGCCGCGCCCCGGCGCCTCGTACGCGCGCGTGAGCGGCGAACCGATCATCACCGCGTCGGCGCCGCACGCGATCGCCTTGGCGATGTCCCCGCCGGTGCGCATCCCTCCGTCCGCGATCACGTGGCAGTAGCGGCCGGTCTCGCGCAGATGCTCCATGCGTGCGGCCGCCGCGTCGGCGATCGCCGTCGCCTGCGGCACCCCGACGCCGAGCACCCCGCGGGTCGTGCAGGCGTTCCCGGGTCCGACGCCCGACGAGCACGCCCACCGCGCCTGTCCGCATCAGGTGCAGCGCCGTGGTGTACGAGGCGCACCCGCCGACGATGACCGGCAGGTCGTACGTGGCGATGAACTCCTTCAGGTTGAGCGGCTGGCTGTGGGTCGAGACGTGCTCGGCCGAGACCACGGTCCCCTGGATCACGAGCACGTCGAGACCGGCCCCGACGACCGCCTTCGCGTACCGTTCGACCCTCTGGGGCGTGAGCGACGCGCACGACACCACGTCGCCCTCCTTGATCTCACGGATCCGTTGCTCGACCAGGTCGTCCTTGACCGGTTCGCGGTACAGCTCCTGCATCCGCGCCGTGGCCTTCTCGTCCGGTAGGGACGCGATCTCCTCGTAGATCGGCTCGGGATCCTCGTATCGGGTCCACAGGCCCTCGAGGTTCAGGCACGCGAGACCCCCGAGGTGCCCGATCGCAACGGCGGTCGCCGGCGAGACGCTCGCGTCCATCGCCGACGCCATCATCGGCAGCTCGAACGTGTACGCGTCGATCTGCCAGGAGACGTCGACGTCGTCGGGGTCCCGCGTCCGCCTGGAGGGGACGATCGCCACCTCGTCGAACCCGTACGCCCTCCGGGCGACCTTCCCCTTGCCGATCTCGATCTCCATCCCGTCTCCCTAGGTCTCCCGGTGCCCCTCCGATACGCGAAACGCCCACCCCGGGAAGGGTGGGCGCGTCGGAACCCTCATGCAGTGAAGCTATCACGTGGACAGGACCCGCAAGCGCGGTAGGTCACCCGGCCGAGTGACCGGTCCGTCGCCGGCCCGGAGAATCAGACGGTACCCCCAGCGACCGGGAGAGGAGGAGGGCGTCGGCCATGGAGAGTCGGTTGAAACGAGGCCTCTTCGGCTACTCGCGGAAGAGCGTGACCGCCGTCGTGAACGATCGCGAGATGTCCGTCATCAAGTCGTCGAGAGAGGCGAAGGAGGCGAAGGAGGAGGTCGACGAGCTGAGCGCCGAGCTCGACCAGGGCCGGATCGAGATCGCCGACCTGCAGGCCAGGAACCGCGACCTCGAGTCGAAACTCGAGGTCGCCGCGGAGCGCTTCCGCGCCGTCGAGCGCTCTGGTTCCACGTCCACGACCGAGGGGTTGACGGACGTCCTCCATGCAGCCGAGCGGGCGCTCGCGCGGCTCACCGACCGGGCGCGGGAGAACACCGAGAAGCAACTCGGAGAGACCGAGCGGGTCCACGATGCGTTGCGCCAGGACATCGATCGACTGGCCGAGTGGCAGGGCAGGATGGCGCCGCTCGCCGAGTCCATCCCAGAGGTGATCGAGGAGGTCCGGAAGGAAACGTCGGTGATCTCCGACCGCCTCCGCGAGGCGCTCACCCCGGCGACCGAAGCCCTCGAGAGCCTCGCCGCACGCCTGTCCGAGCTGGCCGATTCGCCCGAACCACCGCAGCCGGAGCAAGCGACGGAGGGCGAGGTCATCTCGGTCGGAGAGGCCGCGGACGAACCCGCGTCCGTGATGCCGGATCCCGAGCTCGGGGCCTTCGCCTGGCCCCCCGACCAGAGCGCGCCCCCGAGCGCCGAGTAGCTGGCGGGGTCGCCTCGACCCCGGCCTCCGTGAGGCCTGTCCTCAGCTCTCGCGGACGACGTGACCGGTTTCGTGGACCCGCAGGTCGGTCAGGCCCGAATGCAGCCGATCGCCCTCGACCAGGATCGAGTCGTCCTCGAGGTAGCCGAGCTCCTTCAGCCTGGTCAGGGTGTGCTGCAGCGACTCCTTCGGCGACTCCACCATCGTGTCGAGCACGAGCTCCGGGTGCTCGGGAACCTCGTACGGGTCGTCCACGCCCGTGAACCCCGTGATCTCTCCGGCCAAGGCCTTCTTGTACAGGCCCTTCGGGTCGCGGTTCCGCGCGAGTTCGTCCAGCGTCGCGTGGACGTAGACCTCCACGAACTCGCCCACCGAGGCCCGCACCTGGTCGCGCGTCGCCTTGTAGGGCGAGATCGGGCAGCAGATCGTGGCGACGCCGTTGCGCGTGAGCAGCTCGGCCACGAACCCGATCCGCAGGATGTTCGTGTCACGGTCCTCCTTCGAGAACCCCAGACCCTTGGAGAGGTTCTGCCGGACCACGTCGCCGTCGAGGATCTCGGTGCGCAGACCTCGCGCCTGGAACTCGTGGAACAGCATCTCGGCGATCGTCGACTTGCCGGCTCCGGACAGGCCGGTGAACCAGACGGTGAAGCCCTTCTGCTCGGGGTGATGCGTCACAGGAAGCTCCTTCCCACGGCGCCCTCGGGCGCCTGCAGGCCGTACAGCGACAGGATGGACGGGCCGACATCGACCAGGTTGAGCCCGGTCACCTCGCCCGTCGGCTGACCGGGCAGACCGGCCATCGCCCACACGCCCGCTCGGTCGTGGTTGGCCCCGTCGGGGCCCGTGTCGTTCTCGTAGGTGTAGATGCTCCGGTTACCGACCGACCCGACCGAACGCCACGCGAGGTCGCCGAAGTACACGATCAGGTCCGGCGCGACGCCCCGCACCTCCGGGTAGACGTCCTGAGGCTTCAATACGGTCGTGCCGAGCGGCATCCCGTCGGGCCCGGGCGCGGCCTCGAGCCTGGGCGATCAGCTCGTCCCGGACTTCCTCGTAGCGGGCGGGTTCGACGATGCCCTCGGGCTCTCGCCCCTTCACGTTCAGGAACAGCCGTCCGTAGTAGCCGCCGTCGCCCCAGGCGACGGTTCGACCCCAATCGATCGCGACATCCTTGATCGGCATGACGTGCGACGGTTGTGCAGCGAGCGCGAGGTACCCCTCCCGGGCGAGCCAGTCGTTGAAGCAGAACCCACCCATCATCGGCCGGGCGCCGTGATCGCTCATCACGATCGTGATCGCATCTTCGGGTAGGACCTCGAGCAGCTTGCCGACCTCGACGTCGAGGAACCGGTAGTAGTCCTGGAACGCCGTCTCGTACTGGTTCCCCGCCTCGTACAGCGGGTGTTGCGGGTCCCAGTGTTTCCAGAAGACGTGATGCAGGCGATCCGGCGCGATCTCGCACAGCATGAAGAAGTCCCACGGCTTCTCGGCCGCGAGCCTGCGGCCGACCTGGAAGCGGCGCTCGGTCATCTTGAAGACCTGGTCGAGCACCACGTCGTACCCGGCCCGACGGAAGTCCGCGATGTCGAAGATGTAGTCGTTGCCCCCGCCGAGCTCGCCGACGATCTCCGTCTCGAGCTCGGCCGGGAACGCCCACGACGTGGCGGAGGGCGGCGTCAGGAAGCAGCCCACCCGCCAGCCGGGGAACGCCTCCGGAGGTGGGAACGACGGTGGAACGCCGATCAGGAGCGAACGCAGGCCCTCGGCCCCGAGCGCGTCCCAGACCGCGGGCTCCCTGATCGCATCGGAGGTGGCGATCGAGAGGCCGTCGTAGCTCGTGTCCTTGCGGTTGCGGAACCCGTAGATGCCGAGCTGCCCGGGCGTCTTGCCGGTCATCGCGCAGGCCCAGGCCGGGACGGTGATGGGCGGCGTGATGCTCGCGAGGTCGCCCCACATCCCGCGCTGCATGAGCGCGTGGATGTTGGGCGTTTCGGCTTCGAAGTCGCGGAACAGGAGCTGGGGTGGTACGCAGTCCAGCCCGATGACCGCGACCCGCGGCGTGTCGGTCATGTTCGCGCCTCGCAGCTCGGTCAGGCACAGGGTTCGTCAGCAAGAGGAGCCCCCGCGGGGCTCCCGCCGCATGCTACCAACGCCGCACCCGCGATGACCTGGGATGATGGGCCGCCGTGGACCTCCTGCGACGCGTCATGATCATCCAGGCTGTGGTCTGGGCGGCGTGCGGGGTCGCCATCGCGGTAGCGCCCCGCTTCATCCTCGTCACGATGTTCGACCTGCCGCTCCCGCCCGACCAAGGGTACGTCCGGATCGCGGGCGTCTTCGGGTTCAGCCTGGCGTTGCTGATGGTGCTGGTCGCTCGACGCCTCACCGAGTTGTGGTGGTTCACATGGGCGTTCGTGATCGCGACCGCGGGCTCCGCGATCATCGCGGCGCTCGACGCGCTGTTCGGCCTGCCCGAGGGCGCGTCGCCGCTCCTGTGGTGGGTGTTCGCCGCCCTCAGCACCGCGTTCACCGTCGGGCTCCTCGCCGGATTGGCGAAGACGGGAACCGAGCGTCCACCGCTGTGACCTTTGGGAACGCCGAAGACGGAAGCCGAGCGCCGGGATCTCACGAGTACCATGACGTGCCCGATCGATCGCCCGACCGAGAGGAGCAGATGAGGAGCGGCACTCAGCGGGGCACGACCGTCTCTGCGGATCGTGGCGAGCACGCCGCCGACACTCGGTCCGGAAAGACACGGCGTCGTCGCCGCGCCGTGCTGGCCGGCGGACTCGTCGTGGCGGCGGTCGCGGGCCTACTCGCCCTTTCCCTTATGGCGGCGATACGGGGCATCAGGGAGGAACTGTCGCAGGCCCGAGCCGTGATGGAGCGTGGCCGGGACGCCCTCCTGGCGGGGGACGCCCTAGCCGCATCGGAGTCGTTCCGCGCCGGGCGCCAGCTGTTCGCTCGAGCCGAGGAACGTGCGAACGGGCCGGTCGTCCGAGCGGTCGGGTGGCTGCCGATCATCGGTCGCACGAGCGACGCGATCAGCGCCATCTCCGAGTCCGCCTCCATCGCCGCGGAGGCAACGATCGTGCTGGCCGATGCTGCGGCCGAGATCCCAGGCGGACCTACGGGGCTCACTCCTTCGGGTGGGAGGATCGCCGTGGATCGATTCGGGCCGTTGGCACGCGCGGCTCGGGAGGCGGACGGGCTCATGACGACCGCGGTTTCTCGTCTGGAAGTCGCGCCGACCTCCCTCCTCCTCGGCCCCGTCGGTCCCGCACGACACGAAGCCCAGACGGCGCTGAGCGAGCTGAGCGGGACGATCCATACCAGTCTCCCTACTCCTGCAGGGTCTCCCGAGGTTCCTGGGCGCCGAGGAACCTCAGCGGTACTTCTTCGGCGCGCAGAACCCGGCTGAGCTGCGCGGGACCGGCGGTCTGATCGGCGCCTACTCGATCCTCGAGATCGATGACGGGCGGTTCCACTTCTCGCCGTTCCTGCCGATCCATCGTCTCGCGCAACCGCCACTGGGGAGCATCCCCCCGCCCAACGAGGATTACGCCGAGAACTACGATCAGTTCCGTCGCGGCGGGCGTTTCTGGACCTCGATCAACGTCATGCCAGACCTCCCCTCGGTGGCCCAGGCGATCCTCAGTTCCTATCGGGCGACGACCGGTGAGGACCTCGATGGCGTGATCCTCGCCGACCCGTTCGCCGAAGCGGCGTTGCTCAAGGTGACGGGGCCCGTGAGGCTTCCGGGTTACGACGTCGAGCTCAAGGCCCATAACGTCGTCGACTTCACGACCAACGAGGCGTATTCCCTGTTCACCGACTCGGTGAGACGCAAGCGCGTGCTCGGGGACGTGGCGAGCACCGCGTTCGAACGGTTCCTCGACCAGCCCTCGGCCGACCACGAAGCCCTGAGAGCCCTGATCGGCGCCGCGAGTGATCGACACATCCTGGTGTTCTCCGAGAACCCTTCGATGGAGCAGGGTCTTCGCGGCACTCCGCTCGGTGGCGCGCTCCTCCCTCGGGGGGCGGACGAGGATCTCCTATCGGTCGTCGTGAATAGCGGGGCCGGGTCGAAGGTCGACTTCTACCAGGAGAGGGACCTCCGATACACGGTGAAGCTGTCTGACGACGGGTCGGCCGCCGCGGCTGTGGAGCTCACGCTGCGGAACCTCGCGCCCACGTCGGGAGAACCGCCCTACGTCATCGGGCCGAACCCGCCCGAGGACGGGGACGGCGGGCCGATCTTGCGAAGCCTCGAGGCCGGGGAGAGCGTCGCGATGGTCAACGTCTACTGTGGCGCCGACTGCATCCCGGGAGAGGCTCGGATGGATGGGGTCCCGGTCGAGGTTGCGACCCGCGTGGACCTCGGGATGCGATACGTGCAGCACTATTACGCGATCCCGAGTGGCCAACAGAAGACACTCATGCTCACCTGGGACGATCCGAGCGCTTGGGAAGGCAACAGCTCGGGCGGCACCTACCGCATGACGTTCGCGGATCAGGTCACGATCCGTCCGTCGACGCTCCACCTTCGGATCGAGCCACCCGACGACATGCGGATCGTCTCGGCGAGCCCTCCCCTACGGATCGTGGGCGGCGCCGCCGTCTACGAGGGAGTGCCGGGTCCGCGTCTGGACATCGCGATCGAGTTCGGGCCGTCGCTACCGGTGAGGCTGTGGCGCAACGTGACGCGGTTCCTCACGACGACCGTGTTCGAGATCTGAACCGACCCGGGGATCGCTCGACCGTGGGGGCTAGATGCGCGCTCGCTTGGCGCGATGCCTCGCGGCCAGCAGGAAGCCGACCCCCAACACGAACAGGCCCACGATCACGAGCATCCACACGGTGATGTCGGTACCGGTGAATGCCGTTCCCCCGAGCCCTGCTGCCCCCGCACCGGGCGGGGTCACGACTTCTGCACCGACTTCTGCACCGCCATCGGGGGGCGGCAGGTTGGACTGGGCGAGGGCCGATGCCGCCGGAAGCAGCGTGAGACACAGGATCCCGAACACCGCGATCCCGAGCTTCCTCATGCCGTCCTGACCCTCCCTGCGAGATGCACATGCGAACTCTAGCCTCTGTGTGCCCGACCCGCAACGGCCCGAGCCCGCTTCTGGGGGCGTCAGGCTCGCCATGCCTCCCGAGCCCAGTCGATCGTCCGCTGCAAGCCGTCGGCCAGATCGATGCCCGGCGTCCATCCGAGCACGGACCTCGCACGAGCGATGTCGGGGCAGCGCACCTCGGGATCGTCGGCGGGCCGCTCCGTGAAGACCAACTCCGATCCGCTGCCCGTGAGCAGGACGATCGACCGCGCCAGGTCGAGCACCTTGACCTCCTCGGGATTCCCGAGGTTGACGGGGATCGCGATGACGTCAGACGTGAGGAGCCGCCAGATCCCCTCCACCAGATCGTCGACGTAGCAGAGGGAACGGGTCTGGGACCCATCGCCGTGCACCGTGATCGGCCTGCCACTCGAGTGCCTGATCGATGAACGTCGGCACGGCCCGGCCGTCGTCGCGCCGCATCCGGGGACCGTACGTATTGAAGATCCTCGCGATCTTGACCGAGATGCCGTGGGTACGGTGGTAGGCCATCGCCATCGCCTCCGCGTACCGCTTGGCCTCGTCGTACACACCGCGGGGACCGATGGGGTTGACGTTGCCCCAGTAGCTCTCGGGCTGCGGGTGGACCTTCGGGTCGCCGTAGACCTCGGAGGTCGAGGCAAGCATGAACCCCGCCCGCTTCGCCTTCGCCAGCCCGAGCGCGTGGAGGGTGCCGAGGGCGCCGACCTTCAGCGTATGGATCGGATACTCGAGGTAGTCGCTCGGCGATGCGGGCGATGCGAGATGCAGGACCCAGTCGACCGGACCGTCGACGTAGAGGTAGTTCGTGACGTCGTAGGGCTGATAGCGGAACCGCTCGTTGGAGAGGCTGCCAACGAGGTTGTCGACACTGCCCGTGAGCAGGGAGTCGAAGCAGAGGACCTCCCATCCTTCGGCCAGGAGCCGCTCGCAGAGATGGGAGCCGAGGAAGCCCGCCCCTCCCGTCACCAACGCGCGCGGCACGTCAGTGGGAGCCGTGATGGGTGGCTCGCCCGGTCCCGTAGTAGACGAAGCCCTCCGCCTTCATCGTGGCCGGCTCGAACAGGTTCCGGCCGTCCACGACGATCGGATGCGCGAGAAGCCCCTTCGCGCGCCGGAGATCCAGCGAGCGGAAGTCGTCCCACTCCGTGCACACGACCATGCAGTGCGCCCCCGCCATCGCATCGTCCGCGCTGGATGCTACCTCCAGCCCCGGAAGCTCAGACTTGGCATTGGCACCGGCCCAGGGATCGAAGCCGACCACCGTTGCTCCCTCCTCGAGCAATCGACGCGCGAGCGCCAGGGCCGGAGAGAAGCGCACGTCGTCCGTCTTCGGCTTGAAGGAGAGACCCAGCAGGGCGATGCGCTTGTCCTCGAGGTTCCAGAGGGCATCCTTGACCTTGTCGAACGTGGCCTCGACGGCTTCGCCGTTGATGCGCGCGACCTCGCGCAGCAAGGGGAAGTCGTAGCCGAGTCGAGCAGCCAGGCGCTCGAACGCCTGGAGGTCCTTGGGGAAGCAGAAGCCACCGTATCCGAGGCCGGCGTCGAGGAAGGCGCGTCCGATGCGTGGATCGCTGCCCATCACGTCGACCACGGCCGTGACGTCGGCGTCGGCTCGCTCACAGATGCGTGCGAGCGCGTTGGCGAAAGAGATCTTGAGCGCGAGGAAGGCGTTGCACGCATGCTTGGCCAGCTCGGCCGTCGCCATGTCGGTCTCGATGAGGCGGCTACCGTCGCGGGTCAGAGGCTCGAACAGACGTCGCATCGTCTCGAAGCCGTGCACCGACCGAGCTCCCACGAGGATCCGGTCGGGATGCAAGGCGTCCTCGACAGCCTGACCCTCTCGGAGGAACTCGGGGTTGGACACCACCTCGATCTCGTCGACCAGATCGGGACGCTCCAACCTCAGGACCCGCCAGAGCCTCTCCGCGGTCCCGGCCGGCACGGTGGACTTCTCGACGACGACCGCGGGACCCGACAGGGAGGACGCGATGCTGCGGGTGGCTCGCTCGAGGGCGACCAGATTCGCCTCACCCGATACGCGAGCAGGCGTCCCGACGCAGAAGAAGATCACCTCCGCACCTCGGACGGCGTTCGTCGGATCAACGTCGAATCGCAGGCGTCCTGCGCTCATCATCTGCTCGATGAGGGTCTCGAGGCCCGGTTCGAAGAACGGGCAGATCCCCTGCCCGAGTGCGCCGATCTTCTCCTCGTCGTCGTCCACGCCCACGACGTCGTGGCCGATCGCAGCCAGGGTCACAGCCGTGATAAGGCCCACGTGACCCGTACCGACGACGACAACTCGCATCCGAACTCCTACGTCCGCGGATCGACCACCATACTGCCAGCGCCCGAGCTATGAGGAAGGAACTCGATGTTCGAGTTCGAGGATGCCAGTGACCGGCCTTTGGCAGGACCGCCATCGAGCGTAGTTCGCCTACGCTCGATGCTCGATGCTGGTCGTCACCTGGTGAACCACCGTTGCGCCGTGACGGGGTTGTAGAGGCAGCGCTCACCCGCGTAGGCTGCCTTGAGGCACGCGGACGGAGATTCTCCCTATGGCCAGAGAAAACCTCCACCGCAGATACGCTTCGCCCTCGATCCAGGGCCTGTTAGCCGATGCCTCACGAGCGGGCGGGCATCCGGAGCCGGGAAGAGCATGGAGGCGTCGAGATTGAGGGAGCAGTACAGCGCGAACAAGGAGTCCGGGCGAGACCGAGTGATCCGCGATGTGAGTGATAGCGTCGTCGATCTCACCTCGGTCGAAGACGCAACCGAAGACCTCGTCATCGAGCGACCGCCGATCGTCCAAACCGGGATCACTTCGTTCCGGCGCTACCGATTGATCGGCTTCGCGCTCGCACTCATCGACATCCTCTGCCTCGACCACGGCGCTGCTTGCCGCGCATGCGCTGAGATTCGACTCGCTGCCGGGCCGGGACTACACGATCGGGATGGTCGTTGCCGCCGCTCTGTGGGTCGGTGTCTTCCACGCGTTCGGTCTGTACGCGCCGCAGCACCTGCCCAGGGTCGAGGAGGTGCGTCGAACGATCAGCGCCGTCGGCGTCGGGATCGTCGTCGTCATCCTGCTGACCTTCTGGCTCGATGTGTATCTCTCGCGATCCTGGATGGCCTACACGTTGATCATCGCGCTGGTCCTCGAGCTCACGGCGAGGGGGATCGCGCGCCTCTCCGTCGATCACCGGCAGACCAGTCGATCGCTCAAGCAGCGCACGCTGGTCATCGGGACCGGCGAGCGGGCGGCCGAACTGATGACGGAGCTGGACGTGCCGGGATCGGGTTACCTGGCGCTCGGCTACATCGACGCGGAGAGCCCGCTGATCTCCTCCGCGAGGATGTCGCCCGCCGAGCGGGTCGAGCGTCTGCGAGCGGTGTTCCACGGATACGACCTCGACTGCGTCTTCGTCGCGTCTCCGACCATCGGCGTCGGGCAGATGGAGGCCGTGACCAGGGCCGCGCGACTGGAAGGGATCGTCGTGCGCATCTACACCCACCTCTCGGGCATCCTCGCGTCACGCCTCACCGTGCAGCACGTGGGCAAGTCGGGCGTAGCGCTCACGCTGAAACCGACGCGGCTCTCCCCGGGTCAGCGGGTCGTCAAGCGGGGGATGGACCTCGTCCTGGCCGGCGTCGGACTGATCGTCGTCTCGCCCGTCCTGCTCGTGGTTGCCCTCGCCATCAAGGGCACGTCTCGCGGGCCCGTGCTGTTCCGCCAGGATCGGGTCACCGAGGGTGGCCGGACGTTCCGGATGTACAAGTTCCGCACGATGACCGACGCACGGATCGTCACACCGAGCAGGACCCGATCGACAGGTCGGCCGCCTTCTTCAAGCTGAAGAGCGATCCCCGTCTGACGAAGGTCGGCAGGCGGCTTCGCAGGTGGAGCCTCGACGAGCTTCCTCAGCTCTTCAACGTGATCCTCGGGGACATGAGCCTGGTGGGCCCCCGTCCCCTCCCAGCGGAGCAGGTCTCCGCCAACATCGAGCTGCTCGGTCCTCGCCACGAGGTTCGGGCCGGCATCACCGGATGGTGGCAGATCAATGGGCGGGCCGACCTCGACCCGGAAGAGGCCGTCCGCATGGACCACTTCTACATCGAGAACTGGTCGCCGGCGCTGGACCTGTACATCCTGCTGAGAACCGTGGGGGCGCTGTTCACGCGCGAGGGGGCGTACTGATCGACATGTCCCCGCAGGCTCCTTCCGTCGGACCCGTGGGGGCCGAACGGATCCTCGGTCAGCGCGTGGATCCCGTGAGCAGGTTCAGGCCGCCGAGGCGGTCGTCGAACGTGCGCTCGAGGGGACCCCGGGCGCGTACGTGTGCCTCACCAATGTGCACACAACGGTCGAGTCACAGCGCTCCCCGGCCCTGCGAAGGGCGGCCGACGGCGCGTTCCTCTCCGTGCCGGACGGCATGCCGCTGGTTTGGATCCTCCGGCGGCGCGGTCACGTCGGACCGAGAAGGTGACGGGCATCGAGTACATCCCCCTTGTTGCGTCGGCGGGACGTGACGCGCAGGTGCGGCACTTCTTCTACGGGGCGCGCCCGGCGTCGCGGAGCGGGCAGCTCGACGGCTCGAGCGGCTGGTTCCGGGGGTTCAGGTCGTCGGAGCGAAGTCCCCGCCGTACGTGCCTCTGGAGGCGCTGACGGTCGAGGACCTCGAGGAAGAGCTCGAGCGAACGAAACCTCACATCCTGTGGGTGGGCCTGGGCGCTCCGAAGCAGGAGCTGTGGATGGCGAAGATCTCGAGGCACTGGCGTCCCGATGATGATCGGGGTCGGCGCCGGTCTCGACTACCTGGCGGAAGCCAAACCCGCCGCGCCGACCGCTCTGCGGCACGCGGGACTGGAATGGGCCTTCCGACTGGCCGTGGAACCGAGGCGCCTCTGGCGACGGTACCTGTTCAGCAACGCGTCCTTCGCTGTGGCTGCTCGCTCGCGAGCGCTTCGGCTCGGCCCCCCGGTCGCGAGCGCGCTCAGCGGACGGAGACCGGAGACGAGCCGATGAAGGTCGGCATCCTCGCCGGCGGACTCGGGACTCGCGTCTCACGGAAGAGACCGACATCCGACCGAAGCCCATGGTCGAGATCGGTGGCAAGCCGATCCTGTGGCACATCATGCGCCATTACCTGCGACATGGGTTCAGCCACTTCGTGCTCGCGCTCGGCTACAAGGGTGAACACATCAAGCGGTACATGGTCGACTACTCGCACCTACAACGACTCGAACCTCACCGTCGACATGCACAACGGCGACGTGAAGACGGTCAGCACGACCACCCCTCTGTCCGAGTCGTGGACCGTCGATCTCATCGAGACGGGAACGAAGCGGAGACGGGCACGCGGATCAAACGCATCGTCCCGCACCTCGGAGACGAGACGTTCATGTTGACCTACGGCGACGGGGTCTCCGACGTCGATCTCTCGAAGCTCGTCGAGTTCCACCGGTCGCATGGGAAGCTCGCCACCATGACGGTCGTGCATCCCCCGGCTCGATTCGGCCGCGTCGAGATGGAGGACGATCAGGTCGTGCGCTTCATCGAGAAACCGCAGTTCGCCGGCGAGCACGGCCGCCAGGTCGGGGAGGGATGGATCAACGGTGGGTTCTTCGTGCTCGAGCCGGGCATCACGGACTACATCGACGACAACGAATCCACGAAGTGGGAGCTCGCGCCGCTCGAGGGGCTCGCCAGAGACCGTCAGCTCATGGCCTATCGCCACACCTCGTTCTGGCAATGCATGGATACGATGAGGGACAAGACCCTTCTGGAGAACGCATGGAACGACGGCAGTCCCCCCTGGACGATCTGACGTGAAGATCCTGGTCACGGGCCACGACGGATACATCGGCAGCGTGCTCACGCCGATGGCGCGAGCGGCGGGCCACGAAGTCGTCGGGCTCGACGCGTTCTGGTTCGAAGGGTGCGCGCTCGG
>CAVQKV010000003.1:0-7927 GCA_963713185.1 uncultured Actinomycetes bacterium | reverse complement strand
GCCCAGGATCATGCTGCCCCGCACCGGCCTCCGCCGGCGGGTCATCAGCCCCCGAGCTGGAATCCGCCGATCCTCAGGCCCTTGCTGGAGGAGTCGCCACCGGTCGGGAGCAGGGGCGCCCGCCACCCGGCCAAGGCGGCGGCACTCCGGTCTGGAGCAGGGCGCGGCCGGGTCCGGTCAGGTGCACGACCAGCCCCTCCCCCGACAGGATCGTCTGCTTCCATCCGCTCACCTTGTGCACCTCGTAGCCCACGGTCTCGCTGAAGGCCACGATGTGCCCGGTGTCGATGATCGCCTTCTGGCCAGGCTCGAGGGCGATCTCGTGGATCGCTCCATACGACGAGACCAGCAGGTCGCCGGTCCCGGTGAGCTTCAGCAGGAAGAAGCCCTCACCGGAGAAGAACGTCTTCGCGCCGCCCCATTTCGTATCGATGGCGATGTCGCCCGTCGAGGCCATGTACGAGCCGGACTGGACGAAGAGCGTCTCGTGCTCCAGTCGCATCTGCCGGACGTCGCCCGGGAACGCCGGGGCCATGCGTGATCCCCGCGTCGCGCTCGGCCGTGAACGTGTTGATGAACAGCGACTCCCCGCCCAGGACGGCGCGCTTCAGTCCCTTGAGCGCGCCACCCTTCGTGGACGTCTGCATGTCGATGCCCTCGGTCATGCTGACCATGGCTCCGGACTCGGCCTGGATGGTCTCCCCGCTCGAGAGCGAGAGGACGGCGAGCGAGTAGGATGGTCCGTACAGGATCTCGGACTTCACGGCGTGCCCCTTTCGTCGGTCTTGAGGACCCGTTCTGGGCCGTCCGGTCAAACCCGCCCGAGCCTCGAACTGCGACGTGTCGGATGTTGGTCGAAGGGGAACAACCCCTAGATGCAGCTCCAGAGCCGCCGATCGGCGTCGGGGGCCAGGCATCGCCTCGACCTCGTGGTGCCCGCGACATCGGGCATGCTCTCGGAGGTTCGCTCGGCGTTCGCCGACCTGCCGCTCCCCGCAGCGTCGCTGGACGATGCCCGACTCCTGGTGAACGAGCTCGTCGCCAACAGCATGCGCCACGCGCGGCTCGGCCCGAACGACACCGTCCGGGTCGCGGCGGAGGTCGCGAACGGCAGGCTCCGGGTCGACGTGCTCGACGGGGGGCTCGGCGGCACGCCGCCGCTGTCCGGGGCCATCCGCCCTCGCCCGGGGACCGAGTCGGGTTGGGGCCTGTACCTGGTCGAGACCCTCTCGAGCCGGTGGGGTTGCGGGCTGGGCCGGTACTGGTTCGAGCTCGAGATCGCAGGTCCGACGGGTCCCCGCGAGTAACCCCCCCCCCGTCGATCTCCCTTAAGGTCGCCCCGATCCGCGCGACCCGTTCCTCGCGTCCGCTCACGACCGGGCACGGTCGTCGCGCGGACCCGGTCACACGCGAGCTGACCCCGTGGCTGGGCGCTACGGATCCGGGCGTCGAGCCTCGATCGCTCGATCGCGTCCCTCGTCGTCCGCGCACACGCGGATCGCCGAGAGGCCCGCGTTCGTAAGGGTCGACGCCAGCTCGCGCGCCTGGTCGCCCCCGAGCTCGAGGAGCACGGTCCCGCCGGGCCGGAGCCAGCGCGCGGCAGCGCGAGCGGCACGCTCGAGGAGCGCGGTTCCGCGCGATCCGCCGTCGAGCGCGCGACGGGGCTCGTATGCGAGCACGTCCCGCGGCAGGAGATGGAGCTCCTCGGCGGGAATGTACGGGACGACGGCCGTCAGGACGTCGACGCGTTCGCGCATCGCAGGTGGCAGCGGCTCGTCGAGGTCGCCCAGGAGCGCCTCCACGCCGTTCCGACGCGCGCACGCGACGGCGGCGGGATCGACGTCGGTGGCGATCACCTTTGCTCTCGGACGGCCGGAGCCGAGGACGACGGCCACCGCCCCGCTGCCGGTGCACAGGTCGACCGCGATCCCCTCCGCCGGCAGCAGCGCGACCGCCCGCTTCGCCAGCTCCTCGGTCTGCGGTCGCGGCACGAACACGCCGGGATCGACGCGGACGGGAAGGTCGCAGAACCGAACCCACCCGGTGATCCATGCGATCGGCTCACCCGCGACGCGGCGAGCGACGAGCTCCCCGATCGGTCCGACGCCGTCGTTCGCGGCGTCGACCAGCGCGTCGGCCTCCGCGCCCGGATCGACGGAGCCGGCCCGCGCTAGCGCATCGACGAGGCTCGTCCGTTCGTCACGTCCGCGTTCGACCACGGCTCCAAGGGTCCCTCCCTTCACGATCATGGCGGCCGAACCGATCGTCATGGTTCTGCGATCCGGCGGCGGCGCAACGGACTGCCACGCGAAGGCGAGGGGCGAGGTGGCGGACAGGTCGACGGCCGGCTCGACCGTCGAGAAGGACTCGATGTCGTCTCGGACTCGCCTTCCTCGATCCGAACCGGGCGAACGCGTCGCTGTCGTCGGGTGGACAGTTCCGCATGGGGTTCTGGAACCCGTGGTAGAGCGTGCCGTTCGGGCCCTCGACGACGGCGCCCTTCAGGATGGGGTCCGAACCGTCGAGCCGGCCAACGAGGTTCGCGACCTGATGGTGGATGCACTGCGGGAACGTCGTGCCGTCGCCCACGATGAACGAGGATCCCCACGCGTTCGCGCCGAGCACGTTCGCGAGCCACCGTCCGCTCCACTCGGCGTACGCGCCGGAACCCGTGAGCTTCGCGACCTCGCTCGCCATCACGGACAGGCCGGTGCCGTGGGTCGCGGTGTCCCAGTTCGCCCACCCGAACCCGAACTGGAACGGATCGGTCGACGCCTGCGCGATCGCGCGGTCCAGCGCCTTCTCCAGGTCGGCGAGGAGCGCGCCCTGGGTGACCTCCAGACCCGGGGGGTCGCCGGCCTGGCCGATCGCCTGGTGGAGCTCGTAGTGCGCGAGGCCGCTGACGTCGTACAGGTTCAGGGTGTCGGCCGCGTCGTCCGGACCCGTGATGTAGGCGTGCGCCCAGTGAGCCGCCTGCTGGAGATAGAAGGAAGGGTCCGTGTGCGGCAGACCGGCCGGGAGGTTGCCGCTCGCGACCGCGAAGAACAGCTCGACGGCGGCGAGCTCGAGATCGCTCCGCCACTCCGACTCGGGATAGAAGCTGAAGGGCAGGTACGTGAGCAACTTGCCCTGCGGGTCCGTGTCGGCGAGGTCGAAGACGTGCTGCCCGGAGCGCAGGCAGTGGTTCGCGAACGCGGGGTCGCTCTGCCGGTAGATCTGGAAGCACAGGCCGAACGCCGCCGCCATACGTCCGGCCAGGTTCGGGCTGATCGGCGACTCCGGGGGGCCGGCGCGGAACGCGGGCCGGTGACGGATGTACCGGAACCGGCGAGCGGTCCCGCCGAACGTGTCGTCGCGTTGAGGGAGCCGCCACAGATCGTGATCGCCCACGATGGCGTCGTTCCCGTTGCCGATCCCCACCTGGAAGAACAGCGTCCTCGTGTCGTCGTCCCACATCCGCAGGAGCCAGTCCGTCCCGAACCTCGCCTCGGACGTGAAATCCGAGGTCGCCGAGCCCGACCCCATCTGCGCCGGGAAGTCGCGGACGCCGACGAGCAGCATGTCCGTCGCGTAGCTGAGGGTCTGCACGCCCTTGATGTAGTCGCCCGCGTCCCACCATCCGCCGGACGCATCGATGCGGGTCCCGAGCCGCGTGAGGTCCCCCGAGAAGGCTCCGTCCTGGTCGACGCGGGGACGCAGGTAGGTCATCGCCCTCCGGTCGTGCAGATGCGCGGGCGCGGCGCGCAAGGGACCCGGGATGTAGTCGGGGCCGTCGCGTTCGGTCTGATAGAAGGAGAGTGCGTTCGCGAGCGCCTGCTGGTAGACGGCCTGCCCGCTCCCGATCGCGAACGTCGGCGAGGTCGCCCGAGCCGGTCCGCTCACCTCGATCGAGTAGGTCTCGGGCGCGGTCACGGACCCGAAGTCGAGCGCGTAGACGAACGGGTAGGCGTTGCTCCACGCGCCGAGCAGCGGGCCGATCGGCCCCGAGAAGGTCGCGCCCCCGACCCCGTTCCTCACGGTGAACGTCGCGCCGGTCTCGGACACACTCGACATCAGGTAGGCCCGCTTGGCCGAGGCGGCCGGGTACCCGACCTGGTTGACCCGGACGAAGGCGGAGACCGGTGCCGCGTTCGCGGGCACGGTCAGGCCGACCGAGATGATGACGAAGGCGAGGCCGAACGCGAGGAGCGCGCGGTGCGGCGCGGGATCGGTGGAACGCACGGGCTGCTCTCCTTCCGTTCCGTGATCCGTCGACGGAGGTGGCAGGCGTCGCCTCCTCGACCGTGGAATAGGAAAGTTTCCTTACTAATGAACCGGCATCGTACGTCGTGCCCCACCGATGGTCAAACCGGGCCTCGCGGGGATGACGCAGGCCCAGGGCCGGTCAGAGCTCTCGGCTGAGCTCCCAATCGTGACCGAACGGATCCGTCAGCCGACCGGTCCGACGACCTTACCGGACATCGTGCAAGGGCTACCACACATCGCCCGGCCGCCACTCGGCGCGCGAGAGGTCGAGCTCGGGGGACGTGGGGGTCAGACGGACGAAGACGTTGCCGTCTTCCTCGGGTGTTCGAACGAGCCCATCTCGGTCCGAACGGAGGTCGGACCCTCCACGCCACCCATCCAAGCCGCTCGTAGAAGCCGACGACGCCCGTCGCCGCGCACGGGACTGAGCTAGGTCGCTCGATCGTTGCGGCCGATGAACCAGGAGTCCCAGCCGCGACCCGTCGACCGCCTCGCGACCCGGTCCGGGGGCCGGCGATGTCGAGGTCCCGTTCGACCTCGGACCGTGTGCCACGCGTCGTTCCTCCGTCCGCCATGACAGCGATGGCCGAGACACCGGTCCGTGCCGGCTCGGCCCGATCGGCGCCCCGAAAGATTCGGCCGATCCAGGTTCGCGGCGGCTTCGTGGGGGGGTAGAGCGCGCGCAGCGGTCTAGCCTCGGCCAAGGAGGGCGGATGAGCACGACGGCGATCGGTCTCGAGCGCGATCAGCTCCGACTCGTCGGGAGCCGGCCGGGACCGCGGGGAAAGGCCCACGCATGGGCGCCGCCGGACGCATCTGTGAGGCCTCCCGTGCAGAACCGTCCTGTCCCGCTACAACCACTCCGAGCTCTGCTGGCAGCACGAGCCCCGGCACGAGTACCTCTCCGCCGTCCGCGGGCGTCGCCCGGCGGAGGTCGAGGTCCTGATCGACCTGGTACCCAAGGCCTCCTGAACCTCCTGACGCATCGCGAGGGCCCGGCTCGCACCGGGAGCCGGGCCTCGGTGAGGAGATCCGGCCTCCCCCAGCGGACCACCCGATGACGGTGCCGGCTCCGCACCCGGTTCGAGGACCTGATCGGCGGCGGGACGCGAGCGAACGTGCAGCATGAGCGGGTGACGCCCCGGAGGGAGGGGTCCCGCAACCGACGATCGAGCGACCGCCACCACCCGGCGCGCGGGCGCCTGCGCAGGTTCGGGTATTTCCGCAGGCTCGGCCCGGGGTTCGTCACGGGAGCGGCCGACGACGATCCGGCCGGGGACCGGCACGTACTCGCAGGTCGGAGCGATGTTCCGGTTCGACCTCGTGTGGACGGCGTTGATCTCGCTCCCGCTCGCCTCGGCGGTACAGGAGACGGCCGCGCGGCTCGGCCTGACGAGCGGCCGCGGGCTGATGTCGCTGATCAAAGGTGCGGTTCGCGCGGCCGGTCCGGTGGTTCGCGGCCGTCCTGGTCGCGGTGGCAACGTCTTCAACATCCGTGGCGGCGTGCTCGCGGGCATCGCCCTGATCATCGTGGGACTGCTCGTGGGTCCGGGAGGAGTGAGCATCTTCTCGTGACGCTTCACGTGGCGCGATAGGCGTCTCGTCTACGGCTCGTCGAGATCCGCTCCGTGAGGTTCCGCCTCGCGGAGCGGACCTTCTTCGAGCACCGCGCCCCGGAGGAACGACAGGTTCTGCGAGAGGATCCTGCTCACGTGCATCTGCGAGACGCCGACCTCCTTGGCGATCTCGGCCTGCGTGAGCCCGCGGAAGAAGCGGAGGTACAGCACCCTCCGTTCTCGCTCCGGCAGCTCCTTCACGGCGGGCGCCACCGCCGCCCAGCCCTCGAGTACTCGAGCGAGGGGTCGTCGCCGCCGAGCACGTCGACCGGCGCCGCGCCCTCCTCCCCGACCGGCGAGTCGAGCGACGTCGTCGAGTAGGCCTGCACCGCCTCCATCGCGTCGAGGATCTCTTCGGTGACGCCTCGCACCGCGCGGCGACCTCCTCCACGGTCGGCGAGCGCCCGAGCTCCTGCGAGAGCTCGGGCAGGACGGCGTTCACGCGCAGCCCGACCTCCTGGAGCCGCCGCGGCACGCGGATCGCCCACCCCTTGTCGCGGAAATGCCGCTTGAGCTCGCCGATGATCGTGACGGCGGCGTACGTCGAGAACTGGACGTCGCGCTCCACGTCGAAGCGGTCGATCGCGTTCAGGAGTCCGACGCTCGCGACCTGCACGAGGTCCTCAAGCGGCTCGCCCCGTCGGTCGAACCGACGCGCGAGGTACTCCGCGAGCGGGAGGAACATCCCGACCAGTCGCTCACGGGCCTCGGCGTCATCGGGCAGACGCTTGAACAGCTCGGTCTCCAGCTCACGGTCGTGGAGCCGATCGGACGTTCGACCGAGCTCATGTCGTCCGCGACGGCTCGAGCGTCCGCTTGGTCAGGAGGATCGACGGACCACCCACGTCCGTGTTCAGGGAGAGGGTATCGACGAGCGCCGACAGGATCCTCCACGGGAGGCTCTGCTCCAGGTCGGGTGGGGGCCAGGGCCCATCGGCGACATCGATCGAGACCTCCGCCTCCAGACGATCGTCCAGGGGCCGGAGCCGAAGGGTCATCGCGGTGGCCGACCGACCGCGAGCGAGCAACCACGCGCACGCTTCGTCGACGGCGAGGCGGATCGCCTCGATCCCGTCGAACGGGATCGGCAGCCGAGCGGCCACCGACGTCGTGACGGCGCGCAGGACATGGACGGATTCCGTACTCGCTGGGACGGACACGGTGATGACATCGATCGTCGGGCTCGCCATCGCGCTCCCTATACTAGGGAAGCTCGGGCATGGCCCCTGGATGACGTTCTGGGATGTGCGAAGCCGGGCCACGACCGAGAGGCAAACGGATGGATGTGATCGTCGGACCCCACCGAAGGACCGTGGACCGTCGTCGAGGTCGCAGGCGAGCTCGACCTCCACACCTCACCGCCGGCTCCGCGAGCACCTGCTCGAGCTGATCAACGGCGGTGCCGACCATCTGGCCCTGGACCTTACGAAGGTCGACTTCATGGACTCGAGCAGCCTGGGTTCGCTGGTGACGTGTCTCAAGCGCGTCCGGGAACGGGACGGCAAGCTCGTCCTGGTCGGGGTCGGCGGCACCCCGATGAAGGTGCTCACCCTCACGGGGCTGGACCGCCTGTTCGACATCGTCGGCTCGACCACCGAGCTCCCCGCGGGCTGACGCGGAAGGTCGAGCCGATGGAACGACTCTCGATCCGCATCCCACCCGGACACCGCGCATGTGGCGTCGGTCCGCGCGTTCGTCGGGGCGGTCGGTCGCAGCACCGGTTGCTCGGAGGAGGCGGTCGACGACCTCCGGCTCGTCGCCACCGAGGCATGTGCCCAGGCGATCGAGCAGGACGCGCCGCCGGCCGTCATCGAGGTCCGCTCGTTGGTCGACGGGGGCCGCCTGTTCGTGGAGATCGAGCCCTGCGGCCGGTTCGACCGAGCGCCGGAGGGTCTCGACGGAGTCTCGGGCGGGCGACGCGCCGAGCGCTGATCGAGGGCCTGTCCCCGACGCCGAGTTCGACGACCAGGTCCTGCGCGTGGCTGTGCCGATCGCGCGGGCGTCCACGGGCAGCCGAAGGACGACATCGCGGATAACCGAGTCGAGTTGATGGATGACGACGCTGG
>CAVQKV010000002.1:0-277544 GCA_963713185.1 uncultured Actinomycetes bacterium | reverse complement strand
GTAGACTCGCGGGCGTGGAGCGCGTCGTGTTCGAGGTCGCACGAGGCATCACCGCGATCGACACCTTCTACGGCGGCCGTGAGCGGTCCACGGCGGCGTACCTGCTCGAGGCCGACGAGCCGACGATCGTCGAGACCGGGCCCGCGACCTCGTTCGAACCGGTCGTCGCCGGCCTCGAGCGGCTCGCGATCGGACCGGATGACCTCGCGCACATCGTGGTCACGCACATCCATCTCGACCACGCGGGCGGCGTCTGGCGTATCGCCCAGCGGTTCCCGAACGCGACGGTCTGGGTCCACGAGCGCGGCGCACGGCACCTCGCCGACCCGGCCCGGCTGATCGCCAGCGCGACCTCGATCTACGGGACCGAGACGATGGCGTCGCTCTTCGGTCCGGTGGAACCCGTTGCGGCCCAACGGATCAGAGCCCTCGCCGATGGTGACCGGATCGAGCTCGGCGGGCGGCAGCTCGAGGCCATCGCCACCCCCGGGCACGCGAAGCATCAGGTGGCCCTCGTCGACTCGTCGACCGGGGCCGTCTTCACCGGCGACGCGCTCGGCATCCATCCGCCCGATGCGCGGGTCTTGCGCCCGGCGACACCGCCCCCCGACTACGATCTCGAGCTCGCGGTCTCCTCGATCGAGCGGATCCGATCACGGGCGCGCGGCGCGATGCTCCTGTTCTCGCACTTCGGTCCGGTCGACGAGGTCGATCGCATCTGCGACCTCGCGATCCGCCGGTTCCGCTCTTGGACCGAGGCCGTGGGCGACGCGCTCCGACGTACGGACGACCTGGACGAGATCGTGCAGGTGCTGCAGGAGATCGCCCGAGGCGATGCCGAGACCGGCGCCGAGGCGACGCTCGACCTCCAGGCGATGGAGACGCTGTCGAGCATCCGGATGAACGCGATGGGGATCGTCCGGTACTGGACGAAGCTGCGGGCAGCCGAGGACGCGACCGGTCAGGCGAGCTGAGCGGCGCGCTCGGCCGCGTCGAACGCGCTCGGGTCATGTCGAAGGATCTTGCGGAACTCGCGGAGCGCGTCGTCGCGCCGGCCCGCCTGCTCGAGGATGCTCCCTGTGACGTACCAGACTCGGATCACCTCGGGACCGGCGACGTCGTCGCGCGTGCGGATGCGCCGCAGCATCCCGAGCGCCTGGTCGAACTTGCCCTGATCGGCGAGCGCGCTCGACGCGACGATCACGGCCTCGGCCTTGGCCGCGAGCGGCACGCCCTTGGACGCGAGCGCCTCTTCCGCGAGCGGGACCGCCCGATCGGGCCGGCCGAGCGAGCGGAGGCAGTCGGCGATGATGTGGTTCTGGTCGGCCCGCCCCGACATCCGGCGGTACGCCTGCATCTCGGACAACGCCTCGGGGTACCGTTCGAGTTGGTAGAGCGCGAGCCCCAGGACCTCGCGAACGCCGGGCGCCCGGGGCGCGAACTCCTTCGCCTTGGCCGCCTCCGCGGCCGCCCCGCGGGCGTCGCCGCGATCGAGCAGCGACACCGCGCGCTCGAGCCGGGCGATCGCCAGGTCGGCCTTGCCGGTCCGGGACATGTGCCGCAGCTCGGAGACCACGTCGGGCGGGAGCCCGGGCCGGCGGCCCTTCGGCCCCGTCTTGGAACCCGGTCGCGGACGCATCGCCTTCGGCATGCCGAGAGCGTACCGGGGCCCGACGCGGAAGAGCCGCCCGGATGGGCGGCTCTTCGCGAAGTGTCCGGCGGCGACCTACTCTCCCACCCAGTTGCCCGGGCAGTACCATCGGCGCTGGAGGGCTTAACTTCCGGGTTCGGGATGGGACCGGGTGTTTCCCCTCCGCTATGGCCACCGAAACGGCGTCCCCGATCCCTCGGACCTCGCCGCAGATCGAGAAAGGTGACGGGAGCGCGGCCCCCGAGCAGAGCTCGGGAACTGCGATAGCGAGCGCGAGCAAAGTCAAGTCCTCGGCCTATTAGTACCGGTCGGCTCAACGTGTTGCCACGCGTACACCTCCGGCCTATCAACCTCGTAGTCTGCGAGGGGCCTTACCTGGTTGCCCAGTGGGAGACCTCATCTAGGGGCGAGTTTCGCACTTAGATGCTTTCAGCGCTTATCTCTTCCGAACGTGGCTAACCAGCCGTGCCGCTGGCGCGACAACTGGCACACCAGAGGTTCGTCCGCCCCGGTCCTCTCGTACTAGGGGCAGCTCCCCGCAAGTCTCCTACGCCCACGACGGATAGGGACCGAACTGTCTCACGACGTTCTAAACCCAGCTCGCGTGCCTCTTTAACGGGCGAACAGCCCGACCCTTGGGACCTGCTCCAGCCCCAGGATGAGACGAGCCGACATCGAGGTGCCAAACCGCTCCGTCGATATGGACTCTTGGGAGCGATCAGCCTGTTATCCCCGGGGTACCTTTTAGCCGTTGAGCGACGACCCTTCCACAAGGAGTCGTCGGATCACTAGGCCCTGCTTTCGCACCTGCTCGACCCGTCGGTCTCGCAGTCAAGCTCCCTTGTGCCCTTGCACTCGACGCCTGATTGCCAACCAGGCTGAGGGAACCTTTGGGCGCCTCCGTTACGCTTTAGGAGGCAACCGCCCCAGTCAAACTGCCCACCAGGCGCTGTCCCCGATCCGGATCACGGACCGAGGTTAGAGTCCCAACAGATGAAGGGCGGTATTTCAAGGGTGGCTCCACCCGAGCCGGAGCCCGGGCTTCGAAGCCTCCCGCCTATCCTACGCAACATCTGCCAGAACCCAACACCAAGCTGCAGTAAAGGTCCCGGGGTCTTTCCGTCCTGTCGCGGGTAACGAGCATCTTTACTCGTACTGCAATTTCGCCGAGTCCCCGGTTGAGACAGTGCCCAAGTCGTTGCACCATTCGTGCAGGTCGGAACTTACCCGACAAGGAATTTCGCTACCTTAGGACCGTTATAGTTACGGCCGCCGTTTACTGGCGCTTAGGTTCAAAGCTTCGCCTCCCGAAGGAAGCTGACCTCTCCCCGTAACGTTCCAGCACCGGGCAGGTGTCAGTCCGTATACATCGTCTTACGACTTCGCACGGACCTGTGTTTTTAGTAAACAGTCGCTTGGGCCTGGTTTGTGCCACCACATCGAGCTCGGGCCGCGAGGGCCGTCACCCTACCGTGGTCCTCCTTCTCCCGAAGTTACGGAGGCAATTTGCCGAGTTCCTTAACCAGGGTTCTCTCGATCGCCTGAGTATTCTCTACTTGCCCACCTGAGTCGGTTTGGGGTACGGGCACCTCAACCACTCGCTAGAGGCTTTTCTCGGCAGCATGGGATCAGTCGCTTCACCTAGAGCGGCTCGGCATCGTGCCTCAGGGTTGATGGCTCCCCGGATTTGCCTGGGGAACCCCCCTACGCACTTGCCCCACGACGACCATCGCGTGGGTCGACCTACCCTCCTGCGTCCCCCCTTCGCTGCCCTAGTACCGAGTCGGTCGGTAGCCCCCGAAGGGGTTCCCTTAGTACCTCGGATTCGGGCTGGGCGCGGATGAGGTGGTACTGGAATATCAACCAGTCGTCCATCGGCTACGCCTCTCGGCCTCGCCTTAGGTCCCGACTAACCCTGGGCGGATGAACCTTCCCCAGGAACCCTTGGGCATTCGGCGGACGGGCTCCTCCCCCGTCTTTCGCTACTCATGCCGGCATTCTCACTTCTGACGCGTCCACCGCTGGGTTCCCCCGCCGCTTCACTCGCGTCAGAACGCTCCCCTACCGATCCTCCGGCCTGGACCATGGAGGTCGCCCCCCATGGCCGAGCCATACGAAGGATCCCGCAGCTTCGGTGTCGTGCTTGAGCCCCGTTACATCATCGGCGCAGGACCACTTGACCAGTGAGCTGTTACGCACTCTTTCAAGGGTGGCTGCTTCTAAGCCAACCTCCTGGTTGTCTGGGCGATCCCACATCCTTTCCCACTTAGCACGAACTTAGGGACCTTAGCTGGCGATCTGGGTTGTTTCCCTCTCGGCTACGGAGCTTAGCCCCCGCAGCCTCACTCCCGGGTTCTGGAGTCGTGGCATTCGGAGTTTGACTGAGGTCGGTAAGCTTGTGGGCCCCCTAGCCCAATCAGTGCTCTACCTCCACGACTGAACACCCGAGGCTGCCCCTAAAGGCATTTCGGGGAGAACCAGCTATCACCGAGTTTGATTGGCCTTTCACCCCTACCCACAGGTCATCCCCCAGGTTTTCAACCCTGGTGGGTTCGGTCCTCCACGAGGTCTTACCCTCGCTTCAACCTGCCCATGGGTAGATCACTCGGCTTCGGGTCTAGGGCGTGCGACTGTGCGCCTGTTTCAGACTCGCTTTCGCTTCGGCTTCGTCAGGAGACTTAACCTTGCCGCACACCGCTAACTCGCCGGCTCATTCTTCAAAAGGCACGCCGTCACCCCCGCTGGTCACCCAGCGAAGGCTCCGACAGCTTGTAGGCTCACGGTTTCAGGTGCTCTTTCACTCCCCTCCCGGGGTGCTTTTCACCTTTCCCTCACGGTACTAGTTCACTATCGGTCGCCAGGGAGTGCTTAGCCTTAGGGGGTGGGCCCCCCAGATTCGCGCGGGATTTCTCGGGTCCCGCGCTACTCGGGAACACTGCAAGGAGATCGGTCGCGTTTCGACTACAGGGCTGTTACCTCCTATGGCGGCCCGTTCCATGGCCTTCGTCTACGTGCCGATTTTGTAACTCCTCGAGCACACCGGCGTGCGCTCACGCAGGTCCCACGACACCGACCCGGCAACGCCACCGGGCTCTCACACCGGGTCGGTTTAGGCTGATCCCCGTTCGCTCGCCGCTACTAGGGGAGTCGCGGTTGCTTTTTCTTCCTCGCCCTACTGAGATGTTTCACTTCGGGCGGTTCCCTCCTCAGGCCCTATGGATTCAGACCTGGGTGACCGGGCATGACCCCGGCCGGGTTTCCCCATTCGGACACCTTCGGATCAAGGCCTTCTCGGCGGCTCCCCGAAGCTTTTCGCAGCCAGACGCGTCCTTCATCGGCTCCTGGCGCCAAGGCATCCACCGTAAGCCCTTACTAACTTGACTGTAGATGCTCGCGCTCGCTATCGAGTTCTCAAGGTGCTCGGAGGCTCGCACCCCCAGAGCTGAACAGTGTGCCCGGCGGACTCCCCCGCCCGTGCCGATCGCGTTCCACTTCCCGAACAGGGACGTACTGACGAACGGCTCGAGCGAGCTCGCCTGCCGAGTAGCCAGTGCACCGACCTGGAGTCTTCCGATCGTCGGCACGTGCGTCCGACCAGACCGGAGTGCCAAGTGGCTCCTTAGAAAGGAGGTGATCCAGCCGCACCTTCCGGTACGGCTACCTTGTTACGACTTCACCCCAATCGCGAGCCCCACCTTCGACGGCTCCCTCCCAAAGGGTTGGGCCACCGGCTTCGGGTGTTGCCCACTTTCGTGGTGTGACGGGCGGTGTGTACAAGGCCCGGGAACGTATTCACCGCAGCATTGCTGATCTGCGATTACTAGCGACTCCGACTTCACGGGGTCGGGTTGCAGACCCCGATCCGAACTGAGCGCGGCTTTTTGGGATTCGCTCCCCCTTGCGGGATCGCAGCCCTTTGTACCGCGCATTGTAGCATGCGTGCAGCCCTGGACATAAGGGGCATGATGACTTGACGTCATCCCCACCTTCCTCCGGTTTGGCACCGGCAGTCTCCCTAGAGTTCCCGGCATCACCCGCTGGCAACTAAGGACAAGGGTTGCGCTCGTTGCGCCACTTAAGGCAACACCTCACGGCACGAGCTGACGACAGCCATGCACCACCTGTGCAGGCTCCGTAGAGCGCCGGCTTTCACCGGCTTTGCCCTGCATGTCAAGCCCAGGTAAGGTTCTTCGCGTCGCATCGAATTAAGCCGCATGCTCCGCCGCTTGTGCGGGCCCCCGTCAATTCCTTTGAGTTTTAGCCTTGCGGCCGTACTCCCCAGGCGGGGTGCTTAATGCGTTAGCTTCGGCACGGACGGGGTCGATGTCCGCCCACACCTAGCACCCAACGTTTACGGCTAGGACTACCAGGGTATCTAATCCTGTTCGCTCCCCTAGCTTTCGCGCCTCAGCGTCAGGTAAGGCCCAGAGATCCGCCTTCGCCACCGGTGTTCCTCCTGATATCTGCGCATTTCACCGCTACACCAGGAATTCCGATCTCCCCTACCTACCTCCAGCTCGGAAGTATCGGACGCAGTCCCGGGGTTGAGCCCCGGCATTTCACGACCGACTTTCCGAGCCGCCTACGCGCGCTTTACGCCCAATAAATCCGGACAACGCTCGTCCCCTACGTGTTACCGCGGCTGCTGGCACGTAGTTAGCCGGGACTTCTTCTGCAGGTACCGTCACTTTCGCTTCGTCCCTGCCGAAAGGGGTTTACAACCCGAGGGCCTTCATCCCCCACGCGGCGTCGCTGCGTCACGCTTTCGCGCATTAGCGCAAGATCCCCCACTGCTGCCTCCCGTAGGAGTCTGGGCCGTGTCTCAGTCCCAGTGTGGCTGGCCGTCCTCTCAGACCAGCTACCCGTCGTCGCCTTGGTGGGCCGTTACCCCACCAACAAGCTGATAGGCCGCGGGCCCATCCCGGACCGTCGGAGCTTTCCCGGCGCGACCATGCGATCGCGCCGGAGTATCCGGTATTAGCTCAGGTTTCCCTGGGTTATCCCGGTGTCCGGGGCAGGTTGCCCACGTGTTACTCACCCGTTCGCCGCTCTCCCCTCAGAAGGGTTACCCCTGCTGAGGTTCCCGCTCGACTTGCATGTGTTAGGCACGCCGCCAGCGTTCGTCCTGAGCCAGGATCAAACTCTCCGTAGAGAACCGTTGGACCCGGCGCCCATCTGGTGCCCTGGGGCCGGTTTCGGGTTCGTGTTGGAAAGTCGGCCTCACCGAGCAGCACACCCGGATCGGCCTTCCTGTGGTTCGTGTTGCTTCGTACGACCGTCGAGCCGGCAGGCACGGCGAACCGCACCTCCCGATGTCAACGGGGAAAACGCACTGGCTTTTTGGCACACTGTTCAGTTCTCAAGGTGCGAGCGCCGACCCGGAAGAAGGACTCCAAGAAGATGGGGTCGCGCGACCCACCATGGTAGGCACGCAGGCCGGAGGCGTCAACCGAAGCGACGCCCCTGCCCCGACGCTTCTGCGGTTCATCACCAAGCATACCATCGGCGGTCGCGCTCGAACGGCCGTTCGAACGTCGGCCGAAACGAACGAAATCGCCGAGCCTCGACCCCGTCGCGGCCCAGGATTCGTTCAGAGCCCCTCCTTCGTTCGTCCTCAACCCAGACGGACGAACCGGCGACGGCCGACCTGGAGCACGGCCCCGCGGAGCCGCTCGACGGGCGCTTCGACATCCGTCTGCGGCTGGCCGTCCAGCCGAACGCCGCCCTGAACCAAGACACTGCGGGCGCGACTCGCGGACTCGGCGAGGCCGAGCACGGCGAGGAGCTTGGGAAGGTAGACGCGGCCGTCCACGATCAGGTCCGCAGGGATGGCCGTGCTCGGGATCTCATCGGGTATCTCGTGGTCTCGATGGACCTGGTCGAAACGCGCTTCCGCCGCCGTTCCGGCACCGCCGCCGTGATACAGGTCGACCACCTCGCGGGCGAGGCGACGCTTCTCCTTCCACGGGTCGAGCGAGCCGTCTGCCAGACCCGCCTCGACGCGGTCGGCCTCGGTCGGGTCGCGGAAGAAGTCGAGCGTGAGCAGTCGGTAGGTGCCGATCTGCTCGTCCGGGATCCGCGCGAGATTGCCGAACATCTCGTCTGGAGGATCCGTGATCGCGACGTAGTTGCCGAGGGACTGGCTCATCTTCTGCACGCCGTCCGTCCCGACGAGCAGCGGCGTGGTGAGCGCCACCTGCGGCTCCTGGCCGTGCTCGCGCTGGAGATCGCGGCCGACGAGCAGGTTGAACGTCTGGTCCCGTCCTCCGAGCTCGACGTCCGCCTGCACGGCGACGGAGTCCATGCCTTGGAGCAACGGGTAGAGGAACTCCATGATCGAGATCGGCTTGCCCTGCGCGAACCGCTTCGCGAAGTCGTCGCGTTCGAGCATGCGCGCGACGGTGGTCGATGCGGTGAGGCGCAGCACGGCTTCCATGTCCATCGGTTCGAGCCACTCGGCGTTGTACCGGACCTCCGTGCGCACGCGGTCGAGCACCATCCAGAACTGATCCAGGAGGCGTTCGGCGTACCGTTGGACCTCCTCCTTGGACAGGCGGGGACGCGTCTCGGTCCTGCCCGAGGGATCGCCCACCCGGGCCGTGAAGTCGCCGACGATCAGGACGGCGACGTGCCCCGCGTCCTGGAACTGGCGTAGCTTGTGGAGCACCACCGCCCACCCGAGGGTGACATCGGGTGCGGTCGGATCCAGGCCGAGCTTCACCCGGAGCGGTCGTCCGAGCTCGAGCTTGCGCTCGAGCTCCTCCGCCGGCACCACCTCGGCGGAACCCGCGAGCAGGCCCGGCAGGTCCTGCGGTCCCATGGCGCGAAGGCTAGCAGTGCGACCGTTCCGCCCGTGGCAAGATGGTCCGACCATGGCCGCTCGCTCGCGGACCCTCGTGGTCGGCTTATCCCTGTTCGCCCTCGTCGCGTCGGCGTGCGACCTCCCCTCCCTGCGCGAGGCGCGCGAGAACGCGGCCGCGCTCCCCGAGACCTCGTTCATCTACTCCGCGGACGGCGCCCTCGTCACGACCCTGCACGCGGGCGAGAACCGGGTCGTCGTTCGCTCCCGGAAGATCCCCGACGTGGTCCGCAACGCGGTGATCGCGATCGAGGATCAGCGCTTCTACGACCACAACGGGCTCGACCTGCGCGCGCTCCTTCGCGCCGCGTACATCGACGCGACCACAGGTGAGGTGGTCGAGGGCGGCTCCACCATCACGCAGCAGCTCGTCAAGAAGGTGTACGTCGGCGACGAGCAGACGATCGGGCGCAAGATCCGCGAGGCCTACCTCGCGTGGCAGCTCGAGGACCGGCTCAGCAAGGACCGGATCCTCACGCGGTACCTGAACACCGTGTACTTCGGCAACGGCGCGTACGGGATCCAGGCCGCCTCCCAGACCTACTTCGGCAAGGAACCGCTCGACCTCACGCTGTCCGAGGCGGCCACGCTCGCCGGGCTGATCGCGGCACCGGTCGACTACGACCCGGTGAGGCATCCCGATCGCGCCGAGCGACGCCGCGACCGCGTCCTCGAGCTGATGCTCGGTCTCGGCTCGATCGATCAGGCCGGGTTCGACAAGGCGAGCGGGTCGCCGATCGTCCTCCACCTCGCGCCCGACGACGCCACGCACTACGCCGCGCCATACTTCATCGACTACGTGAAGGAATGGTTCCTGTCGAACCCCCGGTTCGGCGAGACGCCGCAGGACCGCTACGACCTCCTGTTCGAGGGCGGCCTGCGGATCGTCACGACGGTCGACCTGCAGATGCAGCACGCGGCCGAGCGCGCGATCGGCTCGGTGCTCACCGAACCCGGGGACCCGTACGGCGCACTGACGGCGATCGACCCGAGGACCGGATACGTGCGGGCGATGGTCGGCGGTCGTGACTACTGGAACGAGGACGACCGGTTCGCGCGGATCAACCTCGCGACCGGCGGCGTCACGGGGCGGCAGGCGGGGTCCGCGTTCAAGCCGTTCGCGCTCGTCGCGGCGCTCGAGCACGGCATCACCCGTTCACAGCCGCTGAACGGCTCGACCGCACACATCCTGCTCCAAGACGGCACCTACTGGGACCCGCACAACGCCGAGGGCGGGGGCTACGGGACGATCTCGCTCGAGAGCGCGACCGTGAACTCCGTCAACGTCGCGTACGCGAACCTCCTCTCGGTGATCGGCGCGGGCGATCCCTACGCGGGGGCGGCCGCGGTGGTCGAGGCGGCCACCCGGATGGGGATCCGCTGCTGCCCGCGCACGACGGAGCCGAACGGGCCGCTCGCGGCGGTGCCCTCGGCCGTCCTCGGGGTGAACGAAGTGAGCACCCTGGAGATGGCCTCGGCGTTCGGCACGCTCGCGAGCCTCGGCCGTCACGTCCAACCGACGCCGGTCATCTCGGTCACGTCGTCCGACGGCGAGGTGATCTACCAGGCGCCCTCGCATGCCGAACAGGTGGTGGAACCGCCCATCGCGGCCGAGGCGGTCGACATCTTGAAGGGCGTCGTGCGATCGGGCACCGGCGTGGGCGCGAACATAGGACGCCCCCAGTTCGGCAAGACCGGGACCGCGCAGAACGCGAGCGACGCGTGGTTCGTCGGGGCGGTCCCGCAGATGGTGACGGCCGTGTGGGTCGGGTTCCCACAGGGACAGATCCCGATGTGCTGCGGCAACGTCCGGATCTCGACCGTCTACGGCGGCACGTGGCCGGCCTCGATCTGGCGGACGTTCATGCTCGCGGCGACCCAGGACATGCCGGTCAAGGAGTTCGGCGTCGCGCCGAACATCGACTACGTCACCCTGCGCGTCGACGTCACGCGGGGCTGTCTCGCGAACCCGTACACGGCTCCGCAAGACATCGACGTGCTCCAGTTCCCGAAGGGCTCCGAGCCCACGTACGAGGTGTGCACCGAGCCGTCTTCGTACCAGCTGCTCATCGTCCCTTCGGTGATCGGGCTCGAGCGCCAGGCGGCGATCTCGACGCTGCATTCGGCGGGCTTCACGCTCGCGATGGTGCTCGCTCCCTCCGACCAACAAGCCGGCACGGTCATCGCGCAGGATCCCGGGGGCGGCTCGCGACTGATCCAGACCGGGACCGTGACGATCACCGTCGCCAAGGGCGAACCGCAGCCCTCACCCGAGCCCGGGCTCGTCACCGTGCCGAGCGTGGTCGGGATGCAGCGAGGTGACGCCCAAGCCACCCTCCAGCAGGCCGGGTTCGACGTTGCCGTGTCCTTCGCCCAGGAGTGCGACCCGCAGGACCCGGCGTGCGACTACCGGCCAGGGGTCGTCTGGACCCAGTCCCCGGACGGCGGGGCACAACGGCAGGCGGGTTCGACGGTCACGATCTACGTGAACCCGTAGCGGTCGCCGTTGGTGGCATCACCTCCGTCGCTCCCGCGGATCGCGGCACCGACGGCCGCCCCGGTGAGACGAACGGGCTCCCCCGCTCGAAGTAGCGCCAGCGGCGTTCGATACCGACGCTGACGCCCACGCGCGTGCTCCGTCCGATCGCGCGCGGGGCGAGCGGTCGGCCCGCGAGCAGGAACAGCGACGGATCCCGCACGAGGTCGGTCCCGTTCTCGCCACGAGCGATCGCGAAGGCCTGCGCGAGCCGAGCGGGCCCCGAACAGAGGAGCCGTTCGGTCTCCGTGCCGCGGTTGGCGGCCATCGCGTCCAGCCCGTCGAGTGGCTCGGCCGCCCGCAGCAGGACCGCGCTCCCACGTCCGTCCGCACCGGTCACCACGTTGCAGCAGAAGTGCTGCCCGTACGTGAAGTACACGTACAGGCGCCCGGGCGGTCCGAACATCACCTCGGTGCGTGGCGTCGGTCGCCCCCGGTAGGAGTGGCTGGCGGGATCGCCCTGCTCGTACGCCTCTACCTCCACGAGGCTCGCGACCGCACGCGTCCCGTCGGGGAAGACGCGCACGAGGATCCGCCCCAGCAGCTCCGGAGCCACCACCGTGGAGGGGCGGACGAAGAACGACCGCGGGAGGCGTCGGCCGAGCCTCTGCTTCCCGCTCACTGGCCCTTGCGCAGGAACGTCCTGAGCCTCGCGAGCGGCCACGCGTTGATCACGTCGTCCTTGGTGAGCCACCCGCGCTGAGCGGTCGCGACGCCGTACCGCATGTGCTCGAGGTGCGTGGTGGCGTGCGAGTCGGTGTCGACGGCGAACTTCACGCCGTGACGGCGCGCCCACAGGATGTGTTCGTCCTTGAGATCGAGCCGGTCGGGGTAGCCGTTCACCTCGAGGGCCGTCCCCGTCCGGGCCGCGGCCTTGAACACCTCGTCGAGATCGACCTCCACGGGCTGCCGCTTGTTGATGAGCCGGCCCGTCGGGTGCCCGATCACGTGGACGTTCGGGTTCTCCATCGCTCGAACGATCCGCCGCGTCATCTCGTCCTTCGGCTGGTTGAGGTGCGAATGGACCGACGCGACGCACACGTCGAACCCCTCGAGGAAGTCCGCGTCCCAATCCACGTTCCCCTCGGCGTCGATGTTGAGCTCGGTCCCGTGCAGCAACGTCATCTTCGGGTAGGCGGACCGCAGCGCCAGCAGCTGTTCACGTTGCGCCAGCATCTTCTCGTCGGTCATCCGCTGCATGAACAGGTTGGGTGCGTGATCGGTGACCGCGTAGTACGTGTAGTGGAGCTCGGACGCCGCCGCGAGCATCTGCTCGAGCGAGGCCAGGCCGTCGGTCAGGTTCGTGTGCGTGTGCAGGTCGCCGCGGAGCTGCTTGCGGGTGAGCACATCGGGCAGGGTCCCCTCGAGCGCCGCCTCCACCTCGCCGCGATCCTCCCGGAGGGTGGGCGGGATCCACGGGAGCGAGAGCCTCTCGTAGACCTCCTCCTCGGTCTCGGCGACGATCAGCTTGCCCGACTTGGCGCGGTACAGCCCGTACTCGTTCAGCTTGAGGCCCTTGCGGACCGCCATCTCGCGGATCCGGATGTTGTGCGGCTTCGAACCCGTGAAGTAGATCATCGCCGCGCCCCACGCCTCGAGCGGGACGACGCGGAGATCCACCTGGAGACCCTCGCGGGTGATGATCGACGACTTCGTGTCTCCCTTGGCGAGCACACGTTCGACCATCCCGACCGTCGCGAACGCATCCATCACGGCCGCCGGGTCCTCGCTCGCGACGAGGAGATCGAGGTCGCCGATCGTCTCGGCCATCCTGCGGAGGGAGCCGGCGTACTCGATCCTGCGCACGTCCCGACGGGCGCCGAGCCGCTCGATGAAGTAGTCGGCCAGATCCATCGCCACCGAGGCCAGCACACGGCCGGTGGACTGGTTCATGCGCTCGATACCTTGCCGGATGTTCTCCTCGGTCTTGGCGCCGAACCCCTTCAGGTCGGCGAGCCGCCCCTGCTCCACGGCCTCGCTGAGCTGCTCGACGTCGGCGATCCCGAGGTCCCGGTACAGCGCGATGGCCTTCTTCGGCCCGAGGCCGGGGATCGCGATCATGTCTCGGACGCCGGGCGGGATCTTCGCGCGCAGCTCGTCCAGCGCCACGAAGGTCCCCGTCCGGACGAGCTCGTCCACCTTCTCCCCGATCGACTTGCCGACGCTCGGGATCTTCAGGATCTCCTTCTGGTCCATCGTGCCGAGATCGCCCGCGTAGCCGCCGACGGCCCGGGCAGCCTTCTCGTAGGCACGCGGCTTGTAGGGGTCGTCGGACAGGATCGACAGCAGGTCCGCGTACTCGAGCAAGGCCGCCTCGACGGTGTCGTTGACGCGGGGCACGGATCCCCTCGGTAGGCCTCAGGCGAGACCGAGGAGCCAGAGCAGCAGCGCCTTCTGCGTGTGCATCCGGTTCTCGGCCTGGTCCCAGACCACCGAATGCGGCCCGTCGATGACCTCGTCGGTGATCTCCTGACCGCGGTGGGCCGGCAGGCAGTGCATCACGGTGACGTCCGGCTTGGCCACCGCGACCTTCTCGCCGTCCAGCGCGTAGGCCGGGAACACGAGCGCTCGCTCGCCGGCCTCGGCCTCTTGGCCCATGCTCGCCCACGCGTCCGTGTACAGCACGTCGGTGTCGCGGGAGGCCTCGATCGGGTCGTGCGTGACCGTGATGCTTCCTCCGGTCTGGACCGCGATGTCCGACGCGCGCTGCACCACCTGCGGGATCGGCTCGAACCCGGGGGGCGTGCCCGCCCGCACGTGCATCCCCGCCTTGGCGCCGCCCAGGAGCAACGAATGCGTCACGTTGTTGCCGTCGCCCAGGTACGTGATCGTCCTGCTCGCGAGCTCGCCCTTCACCTCTCGGACGGTGAGCAGATCCGCCAGGCACTGGCACGGGTGCTCGAAGTCCGACAGCGCGTTCACCACCGGGACCGAGGCCGCCGACGCCAGGACCTCCAGACGCTCCTGCTCGAACGTCCGGAGCACGATCGCCTGGACGTACCTCGAGAGGACGCGTCCCGTGTCCTCGATCGTCTCCCCGCGGCCGAGCTGGAGTTCCGTGGAGGACAGCGGGACGGGATGACCGCCGGCCGAGGCCACGGCGATCTCGAACGAGACCCGGGTCCTCGTGGACGGCTTCTCGAAGATCAGCGCGACCGAACGCCCCACGAGGCGATCCGCGTAGTCGCCCGGCTGAGCCTTGACCTTGGCGGCGAGTTCGAGCAGGTTGCCGAGCTCCCTCGGCGAGAGATCGTCGATCGAGAGCAGGTCCCGCTCCATCGCCCGAGTCTAGCCCGGAGGTCGGACCCGCCGCTCGCGTCGGTCAGCCGGCCCGCAGCTGCGCGCCGAAGTCGCGGGCCAGGCGATCGACGATGGCGGCCACAGCCCGATCGGCCTCCTCGTCGGTGAGCGTGCGGTCGGCGGCGCGGAAGTCGATCGAGAACGCGAGGCTGCGCGTGCCCTCGGGCAGCGGCGGCCCCTCGAACACGTCGAACAAGAGCACGGAGCCGACCATCGCTCCCCCGGCCTCCGCGAGCGCGGCCCGGACGTCGACCGCGGGCGTCGACGCGCCGAGGACGAACGCCAGATCGCGACGGATGGGCGGGTGCCTCGGGATCTCGCGGTACGCGGTGTCGCGGGCGGCGTTCCGCGCGAGCGCCGAAACGTCGAGCTCGACGATCGCGACGCGTGGAGGTAGGTCCATCCGCTCCGCGACGCGTGGATGGAGCTCGCCGATCATGCCCGCCGGATCACCCCCGATCTGCACGGTCGCCGACCGGCCGGGGTGCAGGGGCCTGCCGGCCGGGTCTCCCAGGCGCCAGCCGTCGATCGCGAGACCCGACAGGAGCGTCTCGAGCGCTCCCTTCGCGTCGAAGAAGTCGAACGCCCTCGAACCCCCGTGCAAGCCCTCTCCGGCCACCCCCGCGAGCGCGATCGCCAAGACCTCACGCTCGTCCACAGGGTCCCCCGGGTGGAACACGTGACCGATCTCGAACAGCGCGACGGAGCGCGCGCCGCGGGCCATCGTCCGCGCGAGCGCCTGCAGGAGGCTGGGGACGATGCTCCGCCGCAGGTATGGCTGGTCGGCGGAAGGGGGGTTCGCGACGGCGACCGCACCTTCATGACCCATGAGCTCCAGGTCCGCCCCGGACGCGAAGGAGAGCGACAGCGCCTCGCGCAACCCGGCCCGGAGGAGCGCCTGCCGCAGGCGCCGGCGGAAGGCGTTCGCCGGGTCGAGCTCGCCGACCCGGCGGATGCCCGGGAGCGTCGACCGCAGGTTCTCGTACCCCTGCACCCGAGCGACCTCCTCGATCAGGTCCTCCTCCCGCTGCAGGTCGGGGCGGAAGCTCGGCGCTTCGGCGACGACGGTCCCGTCCTGCTTCTCGCTGATGATGCCGATCCGCCCGAGCGCCTCCGCGACGTCGGATGCCGAGATCTCGTGCCCGATCAAGAGCGACGCGCGAGCCGGCCGAACGGAGACGCGCCGCCGGGGCGGCGCCTCTCCGACATCGATCGCCCCACGCGAGACGACCCCGCCGACCCACTCGGTCATGAGCCTGGCGGCCCGGTCGGCGGCCGGCCCGGTCCCCTCGGGATCGGTGCCCCGCGAGAACCTGATCGCGGCCTCTGTCGGCAGCAGTAGCCGCCTGGAGGTGCGCAGGATCCCCCGCGGTTCGAACCAGGCGCTCTCGAGCAGGACGTCCGTCGTGGACGCCGACACCTCCGCGGCGGCCGAACCCATCACACCGGCGATGCCGACAGCCTTCTCGCCGTCGGCGATGAGCAGGTCGTCCTCGATCAGCTCGCGCTCCACGTCGTCGAGCGTGACGAGCCGCTCGCCGCCACGCGCGCGACGAACCACGATCTTCTTTCCGGCCAAGAGCTCGAGGTCGAACGGGTGCATCGGCTGGCCGAGCTCGAGCATCACGTAGTTCGTGGCGTCGATGACGGCCGACAGCGGTCGCATGCCCGCGGCGGTGAGCCGGGCCTGCACGGTAAGCGGCGACGGGGCGTCGTCGACCCCGCGGATCAGGCGAGCGAGGTAGCGAGGACAGCGTTCGGGATCCCCGACCTCCACCGACGCCACGGCCTCGGCCACCTCCTTTCCTTCGATCACGGCGGTGTCCGGAGACGTGAGCGGCTGGCCGGTGGCACCCGCGACCTCACGAGCGACGCCGAACACCGACAGGAGATCGGGCCGGTTGGTCTCGATCTCGAGGTCGAGGACGGCGTCGTCGAGCCCGAACGTCGCCTTGAAGTCCGCACCGAGCGGCGTGTCGACGGGGAGGACGAGGATCCCGGAGTGATCGGCGGAGATGCCGAGCTCGCGCGGCGAACAGATCATCCCCTCCGAGACGACCCCGCGGATCTCCCGCGCCGCGAGCGGCTCGGGGACGGCCGGGACGCGCGCTCCCGGGCCCGCGTACGGGACTAGGTCGCCGGCCGCCATGTTCCGAACGCCGACGACGATCTCGCGCTCGGAGCCACCGAGGTCGATGCGGGTGAGACAGAGCTTGTCCGAGTTCGGGTGGTCGCGGACCTCGAGGACGCGCGCGATCACGACGCGGTCGAGACCGGCCCAGGGGTGCTGGATGGACTCGACGTGCATCCCCCTGCGGTCGAGGAGGTCGCCCAGCGCCTCTGGCGAGAGGTCGACCGGGCAGAACTCCCGCAACCACGACAGGACGACCTTCATGCGACCCCTTCGAACTGCTCGAGGAAGCGCACGTCGTTCTCCCAGAGCAGGCGGATATCAGGGATACCGAACCGGATCATCGTCAGACGGTCGTACCCGCCGCCGAACGCGAAGCCCGTGTACCGCTCGGGGTCGTACCCGACGTCCTCAAGGACCGTCGGGTGGACCATCCCCGCCCCCATCGTCTCGATCCATCCGGTCTGGGCGCAGGTCCGGCACCCGGCGCCGCCGCACACGAAACAGGACACCTCGACCTGACAACCGGGTTCGACGAAGGGGAAGAAGGACGGGGTGAGCCGAACCTCCCGCTCGCGCCCCAGCAGCGCGCGGTAGAAGGTCTCGAGCGTGCCCTTCAGGTCGGCGAACGAGATGCCCTCGTCGACGACGAGACCCTCGACCTGGTGGAACACCGGCATGTTCTTGGCCGTGATCTCCTCGTTGCGATAGACACGCCCCGGCACGATCACGTACACGGGAGGCTCCTGCGTCTCCATCGTTCGGATCTGCATCGGAGACGTGTGCGTCCGCAGGAGGAGCTCGGGATGGCCGGGCACGTCGAGGAACGTCGTGTCCATCGACGTTCGCGCGGGATGATCGGCCGGGATGTTGAGGGCATCGAAGTTGTGCCATTCGTCCTCGACCTCCGGGCCCTCGACCACTCGGTACCCCATCCGCGTGAAGATGTCGACGATCTCGGTCTCGACGATCGTGAGCGGGTGCAGTGAGCCCCCCCGCTGGCGGCGACCCGGGAGCGTCACATCGATGCGATCGGCCTCGATCGACTCCTCGTCGGTACCCTGCTCGAGCTCGGCGCGCCGGGACTCGAGCGCCGACCGGAGCTCAGCGAACGCCTCGTTGGTCCTGCGGCCGAGATCGCGCCGGGCATCGGGCGGCAAGGACCCGAGCGAGCTCTGCACCGACGCGATCGGAGCCTTGCGCCCGAGGACCGAGATCTTCGCTTCGTCGAGCGCCTCGACCGTTCCCGCCGACGCGATCAGCGCGCGACCGCGCTCGAGCTCCTGCTCGAGGATGCGCGCGGCCTCGGTCGGGTCCATGGTCCGGCGAGTCTAGCAAGCGCTTTTTTCGGCTCTTGCGTCCCTAGGCCTCCGGCTGGCCAGGGACGGGCAGCTCGAGCTCGAAACGCAGCACGCCGTCGCTGACCCGGGCCGACACGCTGCCACCCTGCGCGTCGGCCACGCCTTGCGCCACGAACAGCCCGATCTTGCTCCCGGACCCCGTGCCCGGCGCCCGGGGGCGGAACAGGCGATCGGCGTCCTCCTGCGACAGGTCGGTCTGTGCCCGGGCGGCCTCCACCCGGAGACGACCGTCCCGGACACGCGCGTCGACCCGGACCGGTCCCTCGCTCGCCCACCACACCAGCGACTCCACGAACGCCTCGAGCACCAGGCGGAGCCGTTCGGGATCGACGAACACCACCAGCTCGTCCCCCTCCCAGGTCACCGACACGTGGTCCGGATCACGGGCGAGGGAGGCCGCGATCTCCTCGACCACCTGCCCGACGGAGGTCCGCTGAGGGAACAGGTCGAGCGCACCCGCAGCCACCCGGGCCGCGTCCACCAGCTGACTCAGGATCGCGTTCAGCCGATCGGTATCAAACTGGATCCCCGCCAGCATCAGGTCGCGGTCCCCGGGCGACATCTGCTCCCAACGGGTGGCGAGGGCGTGGCCGATCCCCTTCATCGCGGTGAGCGGCGAGCGGATGTCGTGGGCGGCCGCGGCGATGATCGTCTCGAGCACCGCCCGCCGGCCCTCCCGACGCTGACGTTCCCATTCGAACAGGCACACCGTCGCGGCGGCCGCGAGGTTCAGCGATTCGGCGCGACCGGTGATCGGCACGCGCACCGTGCTGTCGGCGAGCGCGCCGACCTCCTTCGGCAGACCCCACGCCTCGTTCCCGAGGACGAAGGCGACCGGGTCGGACAGGTCCTGCTCGTACAGATCGCCCTCGCCGTCGGCGTCCATCGCGAGGATCCGCATCCCGCGCGCTCGCAGGGCGCCGATCGCCGCCGCTGTCCCGAGGCCCCGAACGACCGGGAGATGGAACAGCGAGCCGGCCGACGCCCGCACCGTCTTCGCGTTGTAGACGTCGACCGACGACGAGGAGAAGACCACGGCGTCCGCCCCCACGGCGTCCGCGGAACGCAGCACCGTCCCGGCGTTCCCGGGGTCGCGGACCTCGTGCAAGAGCGCCACGCACGTGGGACCGGCCGGCACGGCCTCGAGCTGGACGTCGACGAACGGCGCGACCCCGACGAATCCCTGTGGTGTCACCGTGCCGGTGAGGCGGACCATCACGTCGTCGCTCACATGGACCGTCGCGACGCCCGCCGTGCGAGCGCGGTCGACCAGGGCGTGGGACGGGATCGTGTGGAACAGCTCCGAGAGGCCGCCGGTCGTCGACAGCGCCTCGCCGAGGGCCTGCACGCCTTCGACGAGGAACGATCGCTCGCGCTCCCGGAAGGTGCGCTTGTGGAGCCTGAGCGCCGCCGCGACCTTCGGGTTGCGGATCGAGGTGATCACGCGCCCTCCCCGCCGACGAGGCTAGGCCGCGAGCGCGTCCTTGGCGGCCTCGACGAGCTGACCGAACCCCGCCGGGTCGTGCACGGCCATGTCGGCGAGCATCTTGCGGTCGACCTCGATCCCGGCCTTGTTCAACCCGTGAACGAACCTCGAGTAGGACAGGCCGTGCTGTCGCGCGCCTGCGCCGATCCGCGCGATCCACAGCCGTCGGAACTGCGCCTTGCGGTCGCGGCGATCGCGGTACGCGTACTGCCCCGAGTGGAGCAGCTGCTCCTTGGCCACGCGGTAGCGCTTGGAGCGCGAGCCGAAGTACCCCTTCGCCTTGCGCAGGACCTCGCGGCGCTTCTTCTTCGCGTGGACCGATCGCTTGACCCGTGCCATGTCCCTACTTCCCGAGGAGTCGACGGATGTTGGTGCGCTCGGCCGTGACCTCGGTCATGCCCTCCACGCGGCGGCGCCGGCTCCCACCCTTCTTCTTCAGGAAGTGGTTGCCCGTCGCCTTGCGATGCAGGACCTTGCCGGTCCGCGTGATGCGGAACCGCTTGGCCGTCGCTCGGTTCGTCTTCTGTTTCGGCATCGATCTCCCTACGGTTCCTGTGGCGCGTCCGCCGGGGCGGCCGCCACCTCGCGTGCAGCCCCCGCTGGGGCATCGGGTGCGGGCTCGGCCTCCGCCTGCGGCGCAACCCGTTCGTGCTGGTCCTTGGGCTCGCTCTTCGGCTCCCCGCCCTTGGGCTCGGGAGGTCGCTTCGTCGGCGCGAGGACCATCACCATGTTGCGTCCGTCCTGCTTGGGGAGCGATTCGACGACCGCCTGGTCCTCGAGGTCCGCGACCAGCCGGTCCAAGATCTTGCGACCGAGCTCGGTCCGGGCCATCTCGCGCCCCCGGAACATGATGGTCACCTTGACCCGCGCGCCGGCCCGCAGGAACCGCTCGACGTGCCCCTTCTTGGTGGCGTAGTCGTGCGGGTCGATCTTCGGGCGGAACTTGATCTCCTTGACCTCGATCCTGGCCTGCTTCTTGCGCGCTTCCTTCTGCCGGATGTCGCGCTCGTACTTGAACTTCCCGTAGTCCATGATCCTGGCCACGGGAGGGTTCGCCTGCGGCGCCACCTCCACGAGATCGAGGTCCAGATCCTGTGCCTGACGGAGCGCGTCCTGGGTCGAAACGATCCCGATCTGCGACCCGTCGGCACCCACCAGGCGCACCTGCGCCGAGCGGATGCGGTCGTTTATGCGCGGATCAGCCGAGACCCCGCATCACCTCCTACCGATGAGAAGGCACCGGCCGTCCGCCGGTGCCACCCGAACACGGTGAACAGAACCCGCAGAGTATAGGTGCCGTTCGAGGAGGCTGTCGATGCTCGGCCCACGCGCCTACCGAGATCGGTCAGACGGGCCGGACATTGGCCGCCTGCTTGCCCTTCGGGCCGTCGACGACGTCGAACTCGACCGCCTGGCCCTCCGTGAGCGACTTGTACCCCTCGCCCTCGATCGCCGAGAAGTGGACGAACACGTCGTCCTCCCCCTCGCGCGAGATGAAGCCGAAGCCCTTCTCGTTGCTGAACCACTTCACGGTGCCCTGCTCTGCCAACGTGCCCTCCTGTGCCTGGAGCGCGCGGAGCGTAGCACGCCTCGCGAGGGACGCTCAACGCGCGCGGACGGGCCCCCGATGCGGGCGCGGTCGGGCTCACCAGTCGGGCTCGAGGGGACGCCCGTAGTCGTCCTGCAAGCGCAGGGTGTCGTCCTCGGTCGTGTAGCCGTACGCGATCTCGAGCACCCGGCCGCGCGTGGTGCCGACGTTCGCGATCCGGTGGGTGGTCTCGGCGCTCACCATGAACTCCTCCCCCGAGGAGGCCTCGACCTGCCGGTTGCCGATCTGCACGCTCAGCCCCGGATCGAGCACCACCCACATCTCGTCGCGCATCTGGTGGTAATGGACGCTCGTCTCCTGGCCGGGCTCGACCGTGATCACGCGGACCGAGCTCGGCTGGTTGAGCGCATAGGTCACGACCTTGCCCCAGGGCTTGTCGACGATCACGGTTCGGCCTCCTTGGGGAGCTGCTCGAGCAGCGATGCCACCTCGATCGCCGTCGTCGCGGCGTCCCATCCCTTGTTGCCGTGCTTGCCGCCCGCCCGGTCCATCGCCTGCTCGAGATCCTCCGTGGTGAGGACCCCGAAGGAGACGGGGATCCCGGTGGCCATCGCCGCCTCGCGGATCCCGGCCGCCGCCTGGCCGGCGACGTGGTCGAAGTGCGCGGTCTCGCCGCGGATCACGGCGCCGAGACAGATCACGGCGTCGAAGGTCCTCGATCCAGCGAGGCGCAGGGCCGCGAGCGGGAGCTCGAACGCCCCGGGCACCCAGACCACGTCGATGTCCCCCGCCGCCACCCCGTGCGCGTCGAGCGCGGCCAGCGCCCCGTCGAGGAGCTTGCGGGTCACGATCTCGTTGAACCTCGCCACCACGATCGCGAAGCGGCGGCCGCGGGCATGCAGGTCGCCCCGGAACTCGCTCACGGCGCGGCTCCCGGTTCCGCGGCCGTCGGATCCAGGTTGTCGAGCAGGTGCCCGAGCTTCTCCCGCTTCGTCCGTAGGTAGCCGATGTTCTCCTCGGTGGGCCGCGTCTCGAGCGGCACGCGTTCCGCGATCGACAGCCCGTAGCCCTCGAGGCCCGCACGCTTGGCCGGGTTGTTGGTGAGCAGCCGCATCGACCGCACGCCGAGGTCGACGAGGATCTGCGCCCCGATCCCGTACTCTCGCGGGTCGGGTGCGAACCCGAGCTCGACGTTCGCCTCGACAGTGTCCCGGCCCTGCTCCTGCAGGCGATAGGCCCGCAGCTTGTGCGTGAGCCCGATCGCTCGGCCCTCGTGACCCCGGATGTACAGGATCACGCCTCGCCCCTCCTTGCCCACGTGGGCGAGCGCGCCGTGCAACTGGTCGCCACAGTCGCACCGCATCGAGCCGAACACGTCGCCCGTCAGGCACTCCGAGTGCACCCGGACGAGGATCTGCTCGCCGTCGCCGACCTCGCCCAGGACGAGCGCCACGTGCACCATCCCGTCCAGTGAGCTCTCGTACGTGTACGCCGTGAACTCGCCGTGTTCGGTCGGGATCTGCGCCTCCGCGGTGCGCCGCACCAGGTGCTCGCGGTGCCGGCGGTACTCGATGAGGTCGGCGATCAGGATCACCTTGAGGTCGTGCTCCTCGGCCACCCGCAGCAGCTCCGGCAGCCGAGCCATCGATCCGTCGGGGTGCAGCACCTCGCACAGCACGCCGGCCGGGTAGAGGCCAGCGAGACGGGCCAGGTCCACGGTGGCCTCCGTATGGCCGGCACGCTTGAGGACGCCGCCCTCCTGCGCCATCAACGGGAAGACGTGGCCGGGCATCCGGATGTCCTCCGGTCGCAGGTCCACGTCCGCCATCGCCCGAACGGTGGCCGCCCGGTCGAACGCGCTCGTCCCGGTCGTGGTCCGGCCCTGAACGTCGATCGAGACGGCGAACGCCGTGCCGTGGCTCTCGTTGTTCTTCGAGACCATCAACGGGATCCGGAGCTCGTCCAGGCGCTGCTGCGTCATCGGCGCGCACACGATCCCGCGGCCGTGCGTGACCATGAAGTTGAGGGTCTCGGGCGTCGCCTTCTCGGCGGCCATGATGAAGTCGCCCTCGTTCTCGCGGTCGGCGTCATCGACGACGATCACCATCTTGCCCGCGCGGATGTCGGCGAGCGCCTCATCGATCGTCGCGAACACCGGTTCGGTCCCCTCGTTCATGATCCTCCCCTCTCGTCGGAGGGACCCTCGCTCGCGCGTTCGCGCTCGCTCCTCCATCCCCCCTGCTGCATCAGCGCTTCCACGTACTTCGCGATCACGTCGACCTCCAGGTTCACGAGATCGCCCACCTCGGCCGAGCCGAGCGTCGTCACCTCCAGCGTGTGCGGGATCAACGCCACGCCGAACCCCGTCCCGTCCCGCTCGGCGACCGTGAGGCTTATGCCGTCCACGCAGACGGAGCCCTTCTCCACCAGGTACCGGCGCGATCACCCCGGGCGTTCGGACGACGAGCCACGCGCCGCCGTCCGCCGTCCGCTCGACGGCGGCCACCTCACCCACGCCGTCGACGTGCCCCTGCACGAGGTGGCCTCCGAGGCGAGCCGAGAGCGTGAGCGGCCGCTCCAGGTTCACGGGATCGCCCGGGCGGAGCCGTGAGAAGCTCGTCCGTCGGATCGTCTCCTCGGACACGTCGAAGGCGAGCCGGTCATCGGAGCGCTCGATCACGGTGAGACAGGCTCCGTTGACCGCGATCGACGCCCCCTCGGTGGCATCCGACGTCACCGTTCGGCACCCGACCGAGAGCCGGGCCGGGGCGATCTCGCGCACCACGCCGCGCTCCTCAACGATCCCCGTGAACATCGGCCTCCACCCGAAGGTCGTCACCGACGCGCTCGACGGACCGGATCGCGAGCCGGAGGGCGCGTCCGACCGGCGCGAACCCGCGGCCCTCCAGCACGGTCGGCGCATCCACGCCGCCGATCAGGCTCGGGGACAGGTACAGGACCACCCGATCGACGAGGCGATCCTCCACGGCCGACCATGCGAGCGTGGGACCGCCCTCCAGGAGCACACCCTGGACGTCGCGTTTGCCCAGGTCCGCGAACAGCGAGGCGAGGTCCACGCCCTCGCCGTCGGTCTCGAGCACGAGGACCTCGGCGCCGGCCGCTCGCCACGCATCGCGGACCCCGAGGGGGGCGAGCTCCGTCGTCGCCACGATCGTCGGGGCCTGGCGATCGAACAGGTCCCCGGTCGCCCCGACGCGGCCGCGCGCGTCCGCGAGGACGCGGATCGGCGGCCTCCCCCGGTAGCCCGGCGCCCGCACCGTGAGCTCGGGATCGTCGGCGAGCGCGGTGCCGGCGCCGACCACGATCGCGTCCGACCAGGCCCGCAGCCGGTGGACGTCTGCTCGTGCCGCCTCGCCGGTGATCCACCGCGAGGAACCATCGCGCGACGCCACCTTCCCGTCGAGCGACGCGGCCGCCTTCCAGATGACGAACGGCATCCCGGTGCGCACGTGCTTGGCGAACGCCTCGTTCAGCCGCTCCGCCGCCTCGGCCAACACGCCCTGCCGAACCTCGATCCCCGCGGCGCGAAGGGTCTGCAGGCCCCGGCCGTCGACGATCGGGTTCGGGTCGGTCGTGGCGCAGACCACCCGCGCGATCCCCGCCCGCACGATCGCCTCGGTGCACGGGGGCGTGCGTCCGTAGTGGTCACAGGGCTCGAGCGACGTGTAGAGGGTGGCACCCCGTGCGCGGTCGCCGGCCTGGTTGAGGGCCATGACCTCCGCGTGCGGAAGGCCCGGCCCCTCGTGGGTGCCCTCGCCGACGACCGTTCCCTCGGCGACCACGACGGCGCCCACCATCGGGTTCGGGGACACCAGGCCCCTGCCCCGCTCCGCGAGCTCGATCGCCCGCTCGATGTACGCCTCGTCGGACACGTCGCTCCGATCACGAGGCGGTGGTGGCGAAGGGGCAGGACGGGCAGCCGACGCTGCCTTACCGCCCGTCCTCTCCCATCCCGACTTTCACGGTCGGTCCCGGAATCTCGCCGGGTCCACCCCCGAGTGGCCCTCGAGGGGTCGCGGACTGTCACCGCCGGTGGGGATTTGCACCCCGCCCCGAAGACAGGCTCTCTTCTGACGCCCCAGTATAGGTCGCCGGGCCCGTGGGGTCACCGGCGTCGCCGGGACCGCGGCTCGGGCGTTCAGTCGATCTTGCGGCGGTCGACGGCGTACGAGGAGTTCGCCTGGCGCTTGGCGTACTGCTTCATCTCGGTCGCGACGGAGACCGCCTCACCGTAGTGAGCGAACGAACGCACCATCGTCGTGGCGATGCCGACCGAGATGCCCACGAGCGGCAGCCGCTGCATGACGCCCTTGCGGTCCTCGACCTCCACGTACCCGCGCTCCACGTCCTCGGGCTCGTAGAAGGCCTGGATCCGCCCGTCGAAGGTGGCGACGACCTCCTTGGCCACGTCCTCCGCGGCGTCGGGAGGCAGCACCGCCACGAAGTCGTCACCGCCCACATGGCCGACGAACCCGTTGGCTCCGGCGAACTCGACGACCGCGTCCTGCAGGATCCGCGCCGTCGCCTGGATCAGACGATCTCCCTGGACGAACCCCCGCTGGTCGTTGTACGCCTTGAAGTTGTCCAGGTCCGCGTACAGGACGGCGAACGGCAGCTCGTCGCGCACCATCCGCTCGATCTCCTCCTGGATGCGGATGTTCCCGGGGAGCCCGGTGAGCGGCGAGAGGTTGCGCATCTCCTTCGCCCGACGCAGCGTGCCCTTCACGCGAGCGAGGAGCTCGATCGGGTCGAAGGGCTTGATGATGTAGTCGTCCGCCCCCGCGGTGAGCCCGAGCACCTTGTCGGTCGCGAGGGCCTTCGCGGTGAGCATGATGATCGAGGTGTTCGAGGTCTGCGGGTTCCGACGCAGACGGTGCGCGACCTCGAACCCGTCGATCCGCGGCATCATCACGTCGAGGAGCACGAGGTCTGGCCGGAGACTCCCGGCCTTCTCGAGGGCCTCCTCCCCGTCGGAGGCGACGGACACCTCGTACCCCGCGCTCCGCAGGTTGACCTCTACGAAGCGCGCGATGTCGGGATCGTCGTCGACGACCAGGATGGACTCGGGCATCAGCTCGCCCCCGCCAGGCCCTTGAGGTCTCGGGCGGCCCGGCGCGGGTCGGCCGCCGCGAAGATCCCCGTCGCCGCGACCAGGACGTCCGCGCCCGCCTGCAGGCATCGGGACGCCGTCTCGAGGTTCACGCCGCCGTCGACGTGCACCTGGACACCCAGATCGCGACGATCGATCTCGGAGCGGAGCGCCTCGATCTTCGGGAGGACCTCCGGCCGGAACGACTGACCCGCCCACCCGGGGTCCACGGCGAGCAGGATCACGTCGTCGGCGTCCTCGAGCATGTCGAAGACCGCATCGATGGGCGTCTGCGGAGCGAGCGCCAACCCGGCCCGCACCCCGGTCCCACGAGCCTTCCGCAGGATCGGCGCCGGGTCGGGCACGGCCTCGAGCTGGAAACTCACGGCGTCGGTGCCCGCCTGCGCGAGCTCGTCGAACAGCCCCTCCGGCCCGTCGACCTGCAGGTGCGCGTGCAGGGGCAGGTCCGTGTGCCGGCGGAGCGCGCCGACGACCATCGGACCGATCGAGAGGGCAGGGACGAAGTGACCATCCATGACGTCGATATGGATGAGGTCGGCATGGTCGCCGACGAGCTTTACCTCGTCGGCCAGGCGCGCGAGATCGGCCGACAGGATCGAGGCGCCCAGCTTGGCCACGCCGCGATTCTAGTCGTGAGATGTTTCCCGCCGACGGAATCCGGCGACGAACATGGCGTCGCACCCGTGCCGGTGGGGCCACAGGCGCACGCGTTCGGCGGGACCGTCCGGCCCGGCGATCTCGATGGGTTCCAGCTCGGACGCTCGCCGCAGGATCGCGTCGCAGGCGGCATCGGTCTCGGCTCGCGGGAACGTGCACACGCTGTAGATGAGGCGACCCCCCGTGCGCACGAGCGCAGCGGCGGCCGTCGCGATCCCGACCTGGAGCCGCGCGAGGCCCGAGAGCTCCTCCTTCCGGGCCCGCCACAGGAGCTCCGGGCGGCGTCGGGCGGACCCGATCCCCGAGCACGGGGCGTCCACCAGGACCCGGTCGAACCCGCCGCGGACCGCCGGGCGGCGACCGTCCTGGACGAGCAGGTGCGCGCTCACGCCGAGCCTCGCGAGGGTGGTTCCGACGAGCTCGAGCCTCGGCAAGGAGACGTCCGCCGCCACCGTGCGGCCGTCCTCGCCGATCAGGCAGGCGACGTGCCCGGTCTTGCCGCCCGGGCCGGCACACACGTCCAGGACGCGGTCCCCCGGGCGTGGGTCGAGCGCCCGAACCACGAACGAGGACGCCTGGTCCTGTACCGCGAACCACCCGCGATCGAAGCCGGGGAGGGCCGCGGGCGCACCCGAGCCGACCACGAGCGAATCCGGGTGCACGCGGCCGCGTTCGGTCGGTACGTCGGCGTCGGCGAGTGCTCGCTCGAGCGCCTCGACCGTGGTCGCGCAGGTGTTCGTTCGGATCGTGAGCTCCGCGCGCTCTGCCAGGGCGCCCGCCGCCTCCTCCGTCTCGGCGTCCGACGTCACGATGCGCCGGAGCTCGCGGACCGCCCACTCGGCCAGACCGGTTCGCATCGAGACCCCGGGATCGTCCGGGCCCTCGGGCACCTCGGGTGCGGCGGTCGCGGCGCGCCGCAGGACGGCGTTCACGAACCCTCGATGTCGGGGGTCGACGAGCGCCACGGTCTCGGAGACGGCGGCGTGCGCCGGCACGCGGAGGTACGTCAGTTGGTAGGCGCCCAGACGCAAGGCGGCTCGGGCCCCCTTCGGCGCGGTGTCGAGCGGCCGTTCGAGCAGCGGCGCGAGCGCGTGGTCGATCGGCACGAGCCGTCGGAGCGTCCCGTAGACGAGCTCGGTAGCGAACGCCGCATCTCGTTCGGACAACCGGGCGCGCGCGAGCGTGCGGGCGAGGGTGAGGTTCGAGTACGCGCCCTCGTCCGTGACGCGCCGGATCACGTCCAGCGCGATCGAACGCGCGCTCGGCCGCGTACCCGGTCGCGAATCCACCGCCGCCCACCGCCCCGCCGCGCGCCGTCCCCCGTCCACGCCTACCCCAGTCGCTCCCCGGCCGCCGGGTGGAAGCCGTTCACGAAGTCGGAGGACCCCATCCGCCGACGGCCGGCGGGCGCGAGCTCGAGGGGCCGGAACCCGCCGTCCCCCGTGGCGACGACGAACCCGTCCTTCGTCGCCTCGACGATCGCGCCCGGCGCCCCCGATGCCTGGACCGCCTCGGCGCGGAGGACCTTCAGGTCCGCGCCGCGGAAGGTCGTCGAGGCCCCGGGCTCGGGCGCCATCGCCCTCGTGCGGTTGACGAGATCTCGAGCCGGGTTCGTCCAGCGCAGGACGCGATCGTCGGGACCGAGGCGCGTGGTGAAGGTGGCGAGCGCGTCATCCTGTGCCCTCGGGTCGGCGGTCCCGGCCGCGAGCAGGTCGGCGGTCTCCACCAGCAGGTCCGCCCCGATCGTCGCGAGGCGGGCGCCGAGCGATCCGGCGTCGTCCTGCGGGAGGATCGGCTCGGCCCGCTGGGCGATCACGGGACCGGTGTCGGTCCCCGTGTCCATCACGATCGTCGTGACCCCGGTCGCCTCCAGACCGCGCAGGAGGGCGGTCTGAACCGGGCTCGCGCCCCGGAGCCCCGGGAGCAGCGAGAAGTGGAGGTTGACGGGCGCCACCCCCGGAAGCTCGAGTACGGCCTGCGGCAGGATCTCGCGGTAGGCCACGACGACGAGTAGGTCGGGACGGCTCGACGCGAGCCCGTCCCACCCGGCACCCCGCTTCACGGTCTCCACCTCGGCGAGCGGCAGCCCCGTCGCGCGCGCCGCATCCGCCACCGGCGTCGGCCGGAGCTCGTTCCCGCGCCCCGCCGGGCGCGGAACGGCGGTCACCACGGTCACGACCTCATGGTCGGACCCGGACAGGGCGAGCAGCGAGGGCACCGACCATCGGTCGTTGCCGAGGAACGCGACGCGGAGCGACCGGGTCACGACGTGGAGGATACGCAGGCCCCGATCGGGGTCCGATCGGGGGGACGTCAGGTCTCGGAGCGCTGCACCTCGAACTCGCGGAGCTGGCGCATCACGTCTCGCCGACCCGATTCGTCGAGACGGTCGATGTAGAGCATCCCCTCGAGATGGTCGGTCTCATGCTGGAAGATCCGTGCCAGCAGACCCTCGGCCCGCAGGTCGAGCGGTGACCCGTCCAGGGCCGCGCCGCGCAGGCGTACCCGAAGGGCGCGGACGGCCGGATGGTACGGACCGGGGATCGACAGGCACCCCTCCTCGATCGTCTCCTCGTCCTCGGGTTCCGACAGCTCGGGGTTGGCGACGAAGCCGGAGTGGCCTTCGCGATCGTCGTAGACGAAGCACGCCGTCCGCAGACCGACCTGGTTGGCCGCCAGTCCGACGCCCGGCGCCGCGTACATCGTCTCGAACATGTCGTCCGCGAGCCCACGCAGCGCGTCGTCGAAGGTCTCGACCGGCGTCGCGGCCTCGCGCAGGACCGGATCGCCGAGCGTTCGGATGGGCATCACGCTCACGATCGCTCCCCCACTACAGATGCGGCTCGGCGTCGACCCGGGTGACCGCGCCGCCCGCCGCCAGCCGGCGCATCGCGGCGCCGAACGCCGGGACGTCCCCCGGCTCGAGCGCGACCAAGCATATCGTCGCTCCCCCCACGCTCGATACGAGCAGCGATCGATGCGCGAGCGTGCGAAGTTCCCCCTCCAGCTCCGGTCCGCCCGTCACGCGGAAGACCGGCGCTCCGGCGGGGAACCCCGCCTCGGCCCGGCGCGGGGCCTCGGCGCGCCGGAACCGCTCGGGCCGTCCCGACACGAGCGCCTGGACCGCCGGGTCGTTCGGCGCGTTCGTCTGCACGATCACGCGCCCGTCGGGACGGGACCACGCCGCGGCCTCGAACCAGGTCACGAGGGCGCGTTCGCGAGCGTCCACCCCGGGCCGACGCAGCGAGGCATCGGCGTTCAGGATGCCGACCAGGTCGAGCCCCGGCGACCCGAGGTCCTTCAGCGCGTCGACGCCGCCCACCAGCACCTCGCGTTCGAGCGGGAGGCGCGGCGGGTCGCCGCGATCGACCAGGGAGACGGGCACCGTGGCGACGCCGCGCGCCCACTCCTCGACCCGCTCGGCCCCGCGCCGGACGACCCCGAACCCGGACCCCCCGCACGAGGCGCACCGGCCGGGCGCCTCGCACACCACGCATCGGATGGCGCCGCGCTCCAACCGCAGCATGCCCCGGCACGAGGCGCAGACGGCCGGTTCCCCGCAGGTGCGGCAGACGCGCGCGACGCCGTAGCCGCGGACGGGCTCGAACAGGAAGGCGCGCGAGGCCGACCGCAGCGCGCGCAGCAGGCGCGGCGACCGACCCTCGGGTCCGGGTCGGACCACCTCGACGGGGGGCCACGGACGGCCGGCAGGCTCGACCGTGACGTGCTCGATCGCCGTCGCCTCGAGCGAGGGACAGAAGGCGCTCAGGACGCTCACGCCGCGCACGACCTGCGCTCGCATCCGCGCCACGTCGCGGACATGGAACGAGGGCGATCGTTCCTCCCGGTGCTGCGCGTGACCCTCCCGATGCACGAAGATCAGGCCGAGATCGGCGAGCGGCGCGAACACCGCGGGGCGCGTCCCGACGACGACCCGGTGACGCCCGTCCCCGATGTCCAACCACGTCCGGTACCGCGCTCGCTTGTCGCCGCCCAGGAACAGGACGGCATCGTCGCCGAAGGCATCGGCGATCGCCGCGGCCGTCGCCGGCACGGGGTCCGCGTCGGGGACGATCACCACCGCGGACCGTCCCCCGGCGAGCGTCGCGCGCACGCACTCGACGGCGACCGCGGCCTCGTCCGCCGGACCCGGCCGGATGACGAACGCCCCGCGGCCCGAGCGCGACGCCTCGAGCAACCGAGAGCCGTTGCGGTAGGCGTGGAGGACGGAGCTCACGTCCGGCGTCCGACCGGCGCCCTCGGGACGGGGGACGTCCCCGGGGCGGACGCCGGGACCGAGCTCCTCGGATGCGACCCGAGGAGGGACCGCGCGCCCGATGATCGTCGCGAGCGGCACCACGTAGCGTTCGCGCATCGCCTGGTACAGCGCGAGCGAACGCTGGTCGAACGCGGGGGCCGTCGACACGAGACGCCGGACGCGGAGCATCCGCTCGGGGACGTCGTCGGTGGCCCCCAAGACCCAGGCGCGGATCAACCGACCGTGGAAGGGGACCTGGACCGTGGAACCGATGCCGGCACCCAGCTCCTCGGGCAGGTCGTAGGTGAACGGACGGTCGAGCGCCAGGAGCGGACGGTCGACGCACACCGAGACCGGACCCGACAGGACACCCGTCGGCGCCTCCCGCGGGGAGGTCGGGACCCGGGCCGTCCCGCTACCCGAACGCGCGGCGGAGCTCATCCGCGCGATCGGTCGCCTCCCAGGGGAACTCCTTGCGGCCGAAGTGGCCGTAGGCGGCCGTGTCCTCGTAGATCGGACGGCGGAGATCGAGGTCGCGGATGATCGCCGCCGGCCGGAAGTCGAACGCGTCCCACACGACGTCGACCAGGCGCCGGGGGTCGACCTGCTCCGTCCCGAACGTGTCGACGGCGAGCGAGACGGGGTGAGCCGTGCCGATCGCGTACGCGACCTGGATCTGGAGCCGGTCCGCCGCGCCCGCGCTGACGAGGTTCTTCGCGACGTATCGCGCCATGTACGCCGCCGATCGGTCGACCTTCGTCGGGTCCTTGCCCGAGAAGCATCCGCCGCCGTGCGGCGCCATCCCCCCGTAGCTGTCGACGATGATCTTCCTGCCGGTCAGGCCCGTGTCGGCCTTCGGCCCCCCGATCTCGAACCGGCCGGTCGGATTGATCAGGATCCGGACGTCCTCGGCGTCGAGCTCGTACTCGCGCAGCACGGGGTCGATCACCTCGGAGCGGACGTCGGGCGCGAGCAGCGTCTCGACGTCCACCTCCTCGCGGTGCTGAGCGCTGATGAGCACCGTGTCCACGCGCTTGGCGGTGGTGCCCTCGTACGCCACCGTGACCTGGCTCTTCCCGTCCGGCCGCAGGTACGGGACGACGCCGGCCTTGCGTACGTCGGCCAGACGCTTGGCCACTCGATGCGCAATCGCGATCGGGAGCGGCATCAGCTCATCGGTCTCGCGGCACGCGTAGCCGAACATCATCCCCTGGTCCCCCGCCCCGAGCGTGTCGAGCACGTCGCTCGAGTGGCCCTCGCGATGCTCGAGGGCGTCGTCGACCCCTCGGGCGATGTCCGCCGACTGTTCCTGGATCGAGGTGATCACGCCGCAGGTCGCGCCGTCGATGCCGAAGTTCGCGTCCGTGTACCCGATCTCAGTGATGGTCGAGCGGACGACCGCCGGGATGTCGACGTACTCCGACGTACTGATCTCCCCGGCGACCATGACGAGGCCGGTGGTGACGAGCGTCTCGCAGGCGACCCGGCCGTTCGGGTCGACCGCCAAGATGGCGTCGAGGACCGCATCGGAGATGCGATCGGCGAGTTTGTCGGGGTGACCCTCGGTGACCGATTCCGAGGAGAACAGGTACGCGTGACTCATCGCCGGCGAGCATAGCAGCGGCCTCGGACGGCCTGGTGTCGTCGCTGGGCCGACCGGGGACCGCTCCGCGGGAACGATCAGGCCGTCAGCAGCTTCGCCAGGCGGTCGCAGATGGCCGAGGCGAGATCGCGCTTGGCCCACTCGCGCATCGGGACGTCCTGCCCATCCGCGGACAGGATGGCGGCGCGGTTCGTGTCCGAGCCGAAGCCCGTCCCATCGCGCCCGACCTCGTTCGCCACCAGGAGCTGCAGGCCCTTGCGCCGCAGCTTCTCGCGACCGGATGCCTCGACGTCGCGGGTCTCGGCAGCGAACCCGACCAGCAGGGCGGTCCCCGACGAGCCGAGCTCGGCCAGGATGTCGGCGGTGGGCACGAGGCGCACCTCGGGGGGCCCCTGGTCCTTCTTGAGCTTCGTGTCCGCGGACGACTCCGGCCGGAAGTCGGCGACGGCCGCGGCCATCACGACGGCGTCCGCGTCCGAGGCCGCGTCCATCACCGCCCGGCGCATCTCCTCCGCGGTGGTCACGCGCGTGACGGCGGGTCCGCTCGGGGGCTCGAGCGTCCCCGGGCCGACCACGAGCGTCACGTTCGCGCCGCGCTCGAAGGCCTCCGCCGCCACGGCGAACCCCATCTTGCCCGTGGAACGGTTCCCGATGAACCGGACGGGATCGATCGGCTCCCATGTCGGCCCCGCGGCCACGACGATGCGCCTGCCCGCGAGGTCACCGGCCGCGGCGAGCGCGTCTTCGATCGCCTCGCAGATGTCCTCGGGCTCGGTCATGCGGCCCATCCCCTCGTCCCCGGCGGCCAGGGCACCCGCGGCCGGACCGACCAGCCTCACGCCGCGTGCGGTCAGGGTGGTCGCGTTGGCCTGCGTGGCCGGGTGCTCCCACATCCCGGTGTGCATCGCGGGAGCCAGGACGAGCGGGCAGGAAGCCTCGAGCAGCGTGGACGTGAGCAGGTCGTCGGCGATGCCTTGGGCGAGTTTCGCGATGGTGTTCGCCGTGGCCGGCGCGACGACCGCGACATCTGCCTCGTGCGCGAGCCGGACGTGGAGCACGACGCCCGGCTCCTCCCACAGGTCGGTGTACACGCGGTGATCAGAGAGCGCTGCGAACGTGGCCGGGCCGACGAAGCGTTCGGCGGAACGGGTCATCACCACCCGGACGGTGGCGCCTCGCAGACGCAGGAGCCGAACGAGGGTGCAGGACTTGTACGCGGAGATCCCGCCCGTGACGCCGAGCAGCACGCGGCGGCCCTGCAGGACGGAACGCTCGGTGGCCACGTCCCCGCCTCCTTCGCCCCTCCGGACGGGAGGGCGCTCCCGGCTACTTGATGCCGACGCCCTCCGGGCGCTCGGCGCTGATCTTGCCCTCGGCGATCTCCTCGAGCGCGATCGACAGCGGCTTGTTCCGCAGCCCGGTCTCCACCAGGGGTGGCACGAACTCCGCGCGACCCTCCCCCAGCTGGTTGTAGTAGGAGTTGATCTCGCGGGCGCGCTTGGCGGCCAGCGTCACGAGCGTGTACTTCGAATCGACCTGGGCGAGGAGGTCGTCGATCTTGGGTTCGATCATTGGCTCGGGCGTCCTTCCTGTCTCGTTTCTTCGGCCTGTTCTTCGGCCTGTCTTCGGCCGTCTTGGGCCCGGATCCTCGGCTCGGTGGTGCGTCCGATCTCCGCCGGGGTCTGCCGACAGATCGCCGGGGAGGCCGGGGTCATCGGGATGGCCGCCCACCTGCGGAGACGCACCGATGATAGCAGCGACCTCGTCCGCCGCGCGCTCGGCGTCGTCGTTCACGATCACGCGGTCGAACGCATCCCGATGACCCAGCTCCCAGTCGGCCTTCGACAGGCGCGCCGCCAGCCGCTCATCGGTCTCGGTGCCCCTCGAGCGCAGGCGCCGCTCGAGCTCCTCCATCGTGGGGGGCTCGAGGAGGATCAGGATCGCCTCGGGGATGACCTCCCGGACGTGCCGGGCACCCATCACGTCGAGCTCGAGGACCACGTCGGTGCCGGCCTCGAGCGCCTCTCGGACCGGCTCGGCGGGCGTGCCCGACCGGTGACCGAAGATCTCCTCCCACTCCAGCAGCTCGCCCGAGGCGATCATCGCGTCGAACTCCTCATCCGAGACGAATCGGTAGTCGATGCCTTCGCGTTCCCCCGGCCTTGGGGCGCGCGTCGTCACCGAGACCGACAGGTGTGTCGCGGGGACGCGTTCGCGAACCAGCCGGACGACCGTCCCCTTCCCGACCCCGGACGGTCCGGCGACGACGAACAGCCTCCCGCGGCGTCTGGCCAGCGGTGGCTACTTCTTCGCGAACTCGCCGAGGAGCGACTCGCGCTGCTTCGCGCCGAGACCCCGAACCCGTCGACTGGCGGAGATGTCGAGCCGCTCCATGATCTTGCGCGCCCGGACCTTCCCCACGCCCGGGAGCGACTCGAGGACCGTCGAAACCTTCATCTTGCCCACCGTGTCGTCGTCCTGCCTGGACAGCACGTCCTTCAACGTGAGCTTCCCGGACTTCAGCTGGCCCTTGAGCTCCGCGCGCTTCTTCCGCGCCTCGGCGGCCTTCTCCAGGGCCTGCTTGCGCTGTTCATCCGTCAGGACGGGTAGGGGCATCAGAGCACTCCTTCACTCGGGGCCGGAAGCCCGCGAGTATAGTCACGGCCCCGCGAGGGCATCAACGCGACTCGTGCGCTCTACCTGCGGGTTTCCGGCCCAGCGCGCTCCTCAGCGGACCGCCGAGACGATCGCGCGGGCGACGCCGGCGGGGTCGGACGATCCGGTGATCGGGCGACCGACGACGAGGTAGTCGGCGCCGCGTTCGATCGCCTCTTCGGGTGTGAGGATGCGCACCTGATCGTGACCGTTCGATCCGGCGGGACGGATGCCCGGAACGACGAGGCACGCATCGGTTCCGACCACCTCACGGACCTGCGCGACGTCTTCGCCCGAGACGACGACGCCGTCCGCTCCGGCCGCGACCGCCTCGAACGCGAGCGACGCGGGCGACGCGAGGCCCTCGCCGGCGAGGCTCGAGAGCACGGTCACGGCGAGGACCTTGGGAACGGGGTGTCGACCGTGCTCGGCACCGGCGACCGCGCCTCGTACGCCCGCGGCGACCATCGCCTCGCCGCCGAGCGCATGCACCGTCAGCATCGAGATCCCCAGCCTGGCGCAGTTCCGGGCGGCACCCTCGACGGTGTTCGGGATGTCATGCAGTTTCACGTCGAGGAAGACGGGTGCGAACACGCGCAGCCGGGTCACGGCCTGAGGACCGTGCGCCGAGAACAGTTCGAGCCCGACCTTGAGCGCGCCCGCCTCACCGTCCAGGCGCCGCGCCATCGCCTCGGCCTCCTCGAGGTCCGAGACGTCGAGCGCCACGATCAGCGGGTTGTCCGGGCGCGGGATCACGCGGGCCCGACCTCCGGGTCGCGAACCCGGACGCGGCCACGGAGCTCGGCGGGCGCCGCGAACCCCTTCTCCTTGAGGTACCGGGCGATCGCCTGCGCGATCTTCACGTGGACGGACGGGTCGATCAGCAAGGCCGTGCCGACCTGGACCGCCCACGCCCCGGCGAGCAGGAACTCGACGGCGTCCCCGCCGGTGGCGATCCCGCCGACACCCATCACGGGCACGTGCGGGAGCGCCCGCGACACCTGGTAGACGGCGCCGAGGGCAACCGGCTTGATCGCCGGGCCCGAGAGCCCGCCCATCGGCGTCGCCGTCCGGGTCCGCAGGCGTTTCGGGTCGACGGCGAGCGCGGGGATCGCATCGATCAACGTGAGCCCGAACGCCCCGGCTCGGACGCAGGCCTGCGCCACCTCGACCAGACCGGGGAGCAGGGGCGGGAGCTTCGCGAACACGGGCACGCGCGACAGCCGGGCCACGGCCCCGACGATCTCGGTCAGGCGCTCCGGGCGAGCGTAGAACGGCTCCCCCTCGCGTTCCTCGTCCGGGCAGGACACGCACACCTCCAGGGCGACCACCCCCGGCTTGAGGTGCATCGCGCTCGCGACGTTCACGTACTCGCCGAGGCTGGCCCCCGCGACCGACGCCACCACCGGCACCCCCGCCTTCGTGAGCCTCGGCAGGTCGTGGTCGAGGAAGGCCAGCACGCCGGGGTTCTGCCACCCGACTGCGCTCAACAGGCCGGACGAGGTCTCCGCCGAACGCGGGGTCGCCCACCCCTTCGTCGGCCCGAACGTGAGGCTCCGCGTCACGACCCCCCCGAGCCGGTGCAGATCGACGAGGGCGGGGACGTCGTGACCGGTCGCGAGGCACCCCGACGCCGACAGCACGGGTTGCGGGAAGCGGAGACCGTTGAGGTCGACCGCGAGATCGGGCCTCATCGGCCCTCGCTCGAGGTCGGGCCGGTCATCCGGGCCACGTCTTGACGACCGAGAAGCCCTCCGGCGGCGTGGCGATCATGCGGGGCTCCTCCCCCATCCACCGGTCCCACAGGATCCTCGCCGGGTTGAATACCGGACCGTCGATACACGCCCGCAGGTTGTCGTACCCCGAACCGTCCTTGCGGATCACCGGCACGGTACAGGTGAAGCACAGGCCGATCCCGCACGCCATCTCCTCCTCCACGGCGATCTGCGACGGGATCTGGTGCTCGGAACAGAACTCCGAGACGCGCCGGAGCGTCTGCCGCTCGGCGGCCGCGTAGATGACCTGGGCGCCCGTCGACTCCACGACCCGCGGCAGCACGTCGATGACGCTCCCCGTCTCCCCGAGGCTCCCATCCTGCGTCGTGATGACGATGGTCTGCGCGATGCGCTTGCCCTCGATCGGCTTGAAGACCATCTCGTGGGTCTCGGCGCCCACCAGCATGTCCACGCGCTTCCCGCGCGCCCGGAGCTCCTGGCCCAGGAAGTACATCGGCGCGGACCCATGACCCTCGGCCACGAGGAGGCACGTCGACAGCTTGGTCGGATACGCGAACGCCTTGCCGAGCGGCCCGATCACATCGAGGAACTGGTGCGCCCTGACCTCGGCGAGCCAGTTCGACCCTGGCCCCCGCGGATCGAACACGAACTCGAGCGTCCCGGCCCACCCGCCGCGCCGGGACGCCTGATGGATCGAGAAGTGACGCCGGAGCAGGAACGTGCGGCCCTCGGGCATCGCGACCGAGACGAACTGACCGGGGCGCACGCGCTCGGCGACCTCGGGGGCGACGATCGTGATCGAGTGGTAGGAGCCGACCCGTTTGGCGTTCAGGACCTCGGCGCGCACGCGCCTCACGACGCAACCTCGGCATGGGCCTGCCCGAACGCCAGCCGTTCCTGCACCGCGACCGTCGCTCCCGCGTCCCGATGGAACTCCTGGAGGGACCGAGGCTCCCCCGTCTCGCCCCGCAACGCCTCGATGCCGCGGAGCGCGGCAAGGACGGCGGGCAGCGTCGTGATGCACGGGATCCCGGCCTGCGCTGCCGCGACCCGGATCAGCGAACCGTCGGTCCGCGGCCCGCGTCCGAACGGCGTGTTCACCACCAGGTCCACCTCCTGGTCGCGGATCAGGTCGACCACCGAACGGCCTCCCTCCGACACCTTCGAGACCCGCGAGACCGCGATCCCCGCGCGTTCGAGGACGGCGGCGGTCCCGCGCGTGGCGAGCAGGCGGAAGCCCAGGTCGGCGAGGCGCTTAGCCGGATACAGGATCGACCGCTTGTCGCGGTTCGCGACGGAGACGAAGATCGTCCCCTCGCGCGGGAGCGAGGCGCCGCTCGCCACCAGCGCCTTGGCGAGGGCCCGCCCCGGATCCGCGTCGATGCCCATCACCTCCCCCGTCGAGCGCATCTCGGGGCCGAGCAACGTGTCGACGCCCGGGAAGCGTCCGAACGGGAGCACGGCCGCCTTCACCGCCGTGTACGGCAGGCGCAGGTAGTGGCGTGGCGCGGCCGGCACCGTGCCCTCCTCGCGCAGCTCCGCGAGCGTGCGACCGAGCAGGACCGATGTCGCGACCTTGGCGAGCGGGACCCCGGTGACCTTGGACACGAACGGGACGGTACGCGACGCACGCGGATTCGCCTCGAGCACCCAGATCCGCTCGTCCTTGCTCGCGAGCTGCAGGTTGATGAGCCCCCGCACGTCCAACCGCCGGGCCAGGCTCCGCGTGATGCGCTCGACCTCGTCCAGCTCGTCGTCCGAGAGCGTCGCGGGCGGGATCTGGCAGGAGGAGTCGCCCGAGTGCACCCCGGCCTCCTCGATGTGCTCCATCACGGCCCCCACGAACACATCCGTGCCGTCGCACACGGCGTCGACGTCGATCTCGACGGCACCCTCGAGGAAGCGGTCGATCAGGACCGGATGATCCGGACCTGCGGCGGCCGCGCTCGCGACGAACCGCTCGAGCTCGTCCTCGCCGTACACGATCTCCATGGCCCGACCGCCAAGGACGTACGAGGGCCGGACCACCACCGGGTACCCGATCCCGGCGGCGATCGTCCGAGCCTCGCCGAGATCGTTGGCCTCCCCATGCTCCGGCGCCGCGATTCCGAGCTCGTGCAGGAGGTCGGCGAACTTCCCGCGGTCCTCGGCGAGGTCGATCGAGACCGCCGGCGTCCCGAGCACGGGGAAGCCGGCGGCTTCGAGGTCGCGGGCCATCCGGAGCGGCGTCTGGCCGCCGAACTGGCAGATCACGCCGATCGGTCGTTCGGCCTCGCACACCGCCAGCACGTCCTCGGTCGACAGCGGCTCGAGGTACAGGCGGGCGCTCGTGTCGTAGTCGGTCGACACGGTCTCCGGGTTGGAGTTGACCATCACGGCCTCGTAGCCGGCGTCCCCGAGCGCGAACGCCGCGTGGACGCACGCGTAGTCGAACTCGATCCCCTGGCCGATCCGGTTGGGACCGGCCCCCAGGATGAGCACCCGCGGCCGCTCGGCCGGTCGCACCTCGTCCTGCTCCTCGTAGGTCGAGTAGTGGTACGGGGTCCGCGCGGGGAACTCGCCCGCGCACGTGTCGACCGTCTTGAACACCGGACGGATGCCGAGCTCGGTCCGTCGCGCCCTGAGGGCGGCTTCGTCGGACGACGTGAGGACGGCCAACCGGCGGTCGGACAGCCCCATCCGCTTGGCCCGCCCGAGCGATGCGGCATCCAGCGCCTCGAGCCCCACCCGCTCGAGCGCCGCCACCTCTTCGCTCACCTGCGCGATCTGATCGACGAACCACGGATCGATCCCGCTCGCCTCCGCGACCTCCTCCACCGATCGGCCCGCCCGCAGCGACGCCTCGACCAGGTGCAGACGGTGCTCGCTCGGCAGGGCGATCGCCTCGAGCGACGCGGGAGCGGGCGCGCCGCCGAGGTCCGCGTCGGGCCGTTCGAGCGAGCGCCAGGCCTTGCCGAGCGCCTCCTTGAAGGTGCGCCCGACGGCCATCGCCTCGCCGACGGACTTCATCGTCGAGCTGAGCACCGGGTCGGCCTCGGGGAACTTCTCGAACGCGAACCGGGGCACCTTCACGACCACGTAGTCGAGCGCCGGCTCGAACGCCGCGAGCGTGACGCCCGTGATGTCGTTCGCGATCTCGTCGAGCCGGTACCCGATCGCGAGGAGCGCGGCGACCTTCGCGATCGGGAAGCCCGTCGCCTTCGAGGCAAGCGCCGACGAACGCGACACGCGGGGGTTCATCTCGATCAGGACCTGGCGTCCGCTGCGCGGGTCGACCGCGAACTGGATGTTCGATCCGCCCGTCTCCACGCCGATCGCCCGGATGCAGGCGAGCGCCCCGTCGCGCATCCGCTGGTACTCGCGATCGGACAGCGTCATCGCGGGCGCGACGGTGATCGAGTCGCCGGTGTGCACGCCCATCGGGTCGACGTTCTCGATCGAGCAGATCACCACGGCGTTGTCCGCGGCGTCACGCATGACCTCGAGTTCGAACTCCTTCCACCCCGCGACCGACTCCTCGACGAGGATCTCGGTCACCGGGCTCGTCGCGAGGCTCCGGGCGGCGACGCGCTCGAGCTCCGGGCGGTCCCGCGCGAACCCGCTCCCCCCGCCGCCGAGGGTGAACGAGGGCCGGACGATGACGGGGAAGCCGATCTCCTCGCCGAGCTCGAGGGCGCGGTCGAGCGAACGGGCGGTCCCGGCGCGCGGCGTCTCGAGCCCGGCCCGGGCCATCGCCTCCTTGAAGCCGCTCCGATCCTCCGCGCGATGGATCGCCTCCAGGCCGGCGCCGATCAGCCCGACGCCGAGACGGTCGAGGTCGCCGGTCTCGGCGAGCGCGACCGCGACGTTCAGCGCGGTCTGGCCGCCGAGCGTCGGCAGGATCACATCGGGCCGCTCCCGCTCGATCACGCGCAGGACGGAGTCCGGCGTCAGCGGCTCCACGTAGGTCCGGTCCGCGAACTCGGGGTCGGTCATGATCGTTGCGGGGTTCGAGTTCACGAGCGAGACGTGGAACCCCTCCCGCCGCAGCACCTTGCACGCCTGGGTCCCCGAGTAGTCGAACTCGCACGCCTGCCCGATCACGATCGGACCCGAGCCGATCACCAGGATCCGGTCGAGGTCCGTCCGCCTCGGCATCAGGCCGCCGCCATCAGCGCTCGGAACTCGTCGAACAGGTACCGAGCGTCGTGGGGCCCGGGCGCCGCCTCGGGGTGGTACTGGACCGAGATCGCCGGCACGTCCAGGCACCGGAGGCCCTCGAGCGTGCCGTCGTTCAGGTTCCAGTGGCTGAGCTCGGCGCGTCCGAACGCCGTCCGCGCGAGGTCGCCGTCACGCGGCCACCCGTCCGGGTCGACCGCGAACCCGTGGTTGTGGCTCGTGACCTCGACCCGTCCGGTCCGCAGGTCCTTCACCGGCTGGTTCGCGCCGCGGTGGCCGAACGGGAGCTTGAACGTCCGCCCGCCGAGCGCGAGCCCCAGCAGCTGGTGTCCGAGGCAGATCCCGAACACGGGCATCGTCCCGAGGAGGGAGCGGCAGGCCTCGACCCCGTACGTCGTGGCCGCCGGGTCCCCGGGACCGTTGGACAGGAACACGCCGTCGAACCCGCCGGCCCGGACCTCGGCGGCCGGGGTCGTGGCCGGGACCACCGTCGCCTCGATCCCCGTCGTCGCGAGCCGTCGCAGGATGTTCCGCTTCAATCCGAAATCGTAGGCGGCCACCCGATACACCGGCCCGAGGTGCTGCGTCGCCGGTCCGACGACCTCGTGCGCCGGATATGGGCGGTCGACGCTCACGTCGTTCGCGAGGTCGGCCCCCTCCATCGCCGGGTGCGACCGGGCGCGTTCGATGAGGGAGGCGGGATCGAGGTCGAGCGTCGAGAGCCCGCACCGCATCGCGCCACGCTCCCGCAACCGCAGCGTGAGCCTGCGCGTGTCGACCCCCTCGATGCCGACCACGCCGGCGCGCGCGAGCTCGTCGGCGAGCGAGCCCGTGGCGCGCCAGCTCGAGGCCCGGCGGGCCGCCTCGCGGACCACGAACCCCGACACGTGCACGCGCCCCGACTCCGCGTCCTCCGCGTTCGTGCCGTAGTTGCCCTGCTCCGGGGCCGTCATCGCGACCACCTGCCCGGCGTACGAGGGATCCGTGAGCACCTCCTGGTACCCGGACATGCCCGTGTTGAAGACCGCCTCGCCGAACCCCTCCCCGGTCGCCCCGAACGCGGTGCCCCGGAAGGCACTGCCGTCCTCCAGCACCAGGAGCGCGTCCGGTCCGTCCGTCACCGCTGCGCCTTCCCGTCCGCGACGACGAGGACCCCGCGGAGCATCGTGTGCACCACTCGACCGCGCAGGGCGCGGCCGAGGAACGCGGAGTTGCGGCTCCTCGAGGCGAACGGCGGCTCGACCGTCCACTCGGCCGCCGGATCGAACGCGACCAGGTTCGCGGGCCGGCCGGGCGCGATCGGTCCGCCGTGGTCGGCGGCGCCGAGGATCCGCGCGGGGCTGACCGACATCGCCTCGACCGCGCGCGTGAGGGAGAGCTGGCCCGGTTCCACCAGGTACGTGAGCACCGCGGCGAGCGCCGTCTCGAGCCCGATCGTGCCGAAGGGCGCCTGGTCGAACTCGACCTCCTTCTCTTCCACCGCGTGCGGCGCATGGTCGGTCGCGACGGCGTCGACCGTCCCGTCGGCGAGACCTTCCCGGAGCGCTGCTCGATCCTCCGGCGAGCGCAGCGGCGGGTTCATCTTCCGGTTGGTGTCGTACGCGACCAGGTCCTCGTCGGCAAACGCGAGGTGATGCGGGGTCACCTCGGCGGTGACCCGCAAGCCCTCGGCCTTGGCCCGACGCACCATCTCGACCGAGCCGGCCGACGAGAGGTGGCACAGATGCAGCCGCCCGCCCGTCAGTCGCGCCACGGCGAGATCGCGAGCGACCACGACCTCCTCCGCCTCCCGAGGTTGCCCGGCGAGCCCGAGCGAGGAGGAGACGAGACCCTCGTGCATCTGTCCGCCCTCGGCGAGCGAGGCGTCCTCGCAATGCTCGGCGATCACGGCGCCCTCGAACGCGCGCACGTAGGTGAGGGCGTTCCGCAGCACGCGCGCGTCCGGCACGCAGCGCCCGTCGTCGCTGAACAGGCGGACGCCAGCCTCGAACAGCTCGCCGAGCTCGGCCATCGCCTCCCCCTCGAGCCCTCGCGTGATCGCCCCCACCGGGAACACGTCGCACGTTCCCGCGGTGCGGCCCAGCTCGAGCACCTCGTGGATCACGGCCGCGTTGTCGGCCGCCGGGTCCGTGTTCGCCATCGGGGAGACGGCGGTGAACCCACCGACCGCGGCCGCGCGGCATCCCGTCTCCACGGTCTCCTTGTCCTCGCGACCTGGCTGACGCAGGTGCGTGTGGAGATCGACCAGGCCGGGCGCGAGCACCAGTCCGTCGCAGTCGAGGACCGTCGCGCTCCCGGGTCCCGCCGGCACGACGACGCCGCCGTCGACGAGCACGTCGGCGACCTCGTCCCTCCCGGAAGCTGGGTCGATCACCCGTGCGCCACGGAACAGGACCGGTTCAGGCATCGGATCCGACCTCCTCGGGCACCCGCACCACCCCGGGGTGCTCGGACCCCGAACCGCCGAGGAGGAGGTACAGCAAGGACATCCGGATCGCGATCCCGTTCGTCACCTGCTCCTCGATCACGGCACGCGGGAGGTCGGCGACGTCGGAGTCGATCTCGATCCCCCGGTTCATCGGTCCCGGATGCATGACCAGCGCGCCCTCCGGCAACGAACCGGCGCGCTCCCGCGTCAGGCCGAACAGCCGCGCGTACTCGCGGACGCTCGGGAAGTACTGCTGTCGCTGTCGCTCCTTCTGGACCCGCAGCATGTAGCAGACGTCCAGCTTGGGGAGCACCGCCTCGATGTCGTGGCTCACCTGCACCCCCCACCCCGGCGCGTCCGGCGGGATCAGCGTCGGCGGGCCGACGAGCGTGGCCTCCGCCCCCATCTTCACCAGCGCGAACGAGAGCGACCTCGCCACCCGCGAATGCATGACGTCGCCCACGATCGCGACCCGCAACCCCTCGAGCCGTCCGAGCCGGTCGCGCATCGTGTACAGGTCGAGCAAGGCCTGCGTGGGGTGCTCGTGGGTGCCGTCCCCCGCGTTCAGCACGCTGCCGTTCACCCATCGGGTGAGCGTGAGTGGGGCTCCGCTCGACGAGTGGCGGATCACGATCGCGTCGGCCCCCATCGCCTGTAGCGTGAGTGCCGTGTCCTTGAGGCTCTCGCCCTTCGAGACGCTCGACCCGCTCGTGGAGAAGTTGATCACGTCCGCCGACAGTCGTTTGGCGGCCAGCTCGAAGCTGATCCGGGTCCGCGTCGAGTTCTCGTAGAAGAGGTTCACGACCGTCCGGCCGCGGAGCGCCGGGACCTTCTTGATCACCCTCGTACCGACCTCGCGGAAGGATTCGGCAGTATCGAGGATCCGGACGACGTCGCCGGCCGTCACGTCGTGGATCGAGAGCAGGTGTCGGTTCATGCGCCCTCCCGGTGCCCCGTCCCAGGGTCGCTCGTGCGAGGGCCGGTCGCGACCGGGTCCTCCACGAGCACCGCGTCCTCGCCGTCCACCTCGCGGAGCGCGACGCGGACATCCTCGCCCTTGCGCGTGGGGACGTTCTTGCCGACGAAGTCGGCCCGGATCGGCAGCTCGCGGTGGCCCCGGTCGACGAGCACCGCGAGCTGGATCGCGGTCGGTCGTCCGAAGTCGACGAGCGCATCCATCGCCGAGCGGATCGTCCTGCCCGTGAACAGCACGTCGTCGACGAGCACGACCGTCCGGCCGTTGATATCGAAATCGATCCGCGTCTCGTGGACCTCGGGTGCCTCGGCGCGGATCCCGATGTCGTCCCGATAGAAGGTGATGTCGAGGGCCCCGACGGGCACGACGCGTCCCTCGATGCGCCCGATCTCCGCGGACAGGCGCTCGGCAAGGTCGTCACCACGGGCGGCGATCCCGACCAGGACCACGGCCTCCGCCCCATCGTTGCGCTCGACGATCTCGTGCGCGATGCGGGTGAGCGCCCGGCGGACCTCTGCCTCGTCCATCAGCCGCGAGGCCGTCATCGGACGCCGCCCGTCGGGCCCATCGAGAAGGAACGCCCGGCCGCATCCTGCGGCAGGGCGTCGTCGTCGAGCAACACCATCTCCGGCTCCCTTCCCGGCCTCGCGGGACCGGACTTAAAGGGGGGAAGTTCGAGGCGAGGATAACACGGTCTCTCGGGCGAGCCCCGGACGGGCCCCCGGGCGTACACTGGGGACCGACATCGAAGGCGGGAGTCCGGATGAACGAGTGGGTGATCGTCGGCATCGTGGCGTTGATCGTCTTCCTCTTCGGAGCGAAGAAGCTTCCCGATCTAGCCCGTTCGCTCGGCAAGTCCTCGAGCGAGTTCAAGAAAGGGATGTCCGAGGGCGCATCGGAGTCCGAGGCCGGCACCTCCGAGGACGCCGAGAAGCGCTCGGAGGGCAAGGCGCAGACCTCCGAATAGCCTCGACCCTCAGCTCGGCTCGCCCGATCGCTCGAGCCCGTTGGCGATCTTGCCGAGCACGCCGTTCACGAACCGTCCCGAGTCGTCGGTCGACAGGTCCTTGGCGGCCCTGACCGCCTCGTCGATCGCCACCCCCACCGGCACCCCCCGGTCGAACAGCAGCTCGTAGCTCGCGGCACGGAGCACCGTTCGGTCGACGGAGGCCATGCGGTCGACGGTCCACCCCTCCGAGTGGGCCCCGATCGTCTCGTCGAGCTCCTTCAGGTGGTCGGTGACCCCTTCGACGAGCTCGCGCGCGAACGCGGGCACCTCCCGACCGGAGTCGATCCACCCCGCGAGGGCGGAACGGCCGTCGGTCCCGGTCACATCGGCCTGGAACAGGATCTCGATCGCGAGGCGTCGCTCCTGCCGTCGCGAGCTCAAGCGGTCACTTGACCCGTTCGATGTACGCGCCCGAACGCGTGTCGACCTTCACGCGCTCCCCCTCCTCGACGAACATCGGCACCTGGATCTCGGCGCCGGTCTCGAGGACGGCGGGCTTCATCGCGTTGGTCTTGGTGTCACCCTTCACGGCCGGCTGCGTCTTGGTGATCGACAGGGCGACCGACGCCGGGAGCTCCACGGCGATCGGGGTTCCCTGGTGCATCGAGACCTGGGCGGAGGAGCCCTCGGAGAGCCAGCTGGCGCCCTCCCCGACGACCTCGGCCGCGACGGGGATCTGCTCGTAGGAATCCATGTCCATGAACGTGAATGCCTCGCCGTCGCGGTACAGGTACTGCATCTCCTTGCGCTCGACGATCGCGAGCCCGACCTTCACGCCGGCGTTGAAGGTTCGCTCGACCACCGAGCCGGTCTTGACGTTACGCAGCTTCGTCCGGACGAACGCGCCGCCCTTGCCCGGCTTCACGTGCTGGAACTCGACGACCTGGAACAGCGTGCCGTCGAGCTCGAGCGTCATCCCGTTCTTCAGGTCGTTGGTGGAGACGCTCACAGCACAATCAGCTCCTTGGTGGAACGCGGGATCTCGCGGCGTCCGTCGGCGGTCACCTCGACCATGTCCTCGATACGGACGCCTCCGAGACCGGGAATGTACACGCCGGGCTCGATCGTGACGACCATCCCCTCGACGAGCTCCTCGCCGCCGTCCCACCGCAGGAAGGGCGCCTCGTGGATCTCGAGCCCGACGCCGTGACCCAGGCCGTGGGGGAACGCCTCCGCGTGGCCCGCGTCGGTGATCACCGCGCGGGCGGCCGCGTCCACCTCGACCGTGGACGCACCCGGCCGCACCGCCTCGATCCCCGCTCGCTGCGCGGCCTCGACCACGTCACGGATCTCGCGCATCCGCGGGTCGGGGTCACCGAACGCCACGGTCCGCGTGACGTCGGAGTGGTAGCCGTCCGAGAGCGCGCCGAAGTCCAGCTTGACCAGGTCGCCGCGCGCCAACCCGCGATCGGTCAGATGGTGGTGCGGCTCGGCGGCATGGTCGGCGAACGCCACGATCGAGTCGAACGCGCGATCCTCGGCGCCGGCCTGGATCATCGCGCCCTCGAGCACCATCGCCAGGTGGCGCTCGGTCACCCCTTCGCCGAGGCCGCCGTTCAGCACGACCGTCTCGAACGCCCGGTCGGCGAACCCCTGCGCCCGGTCGATCAGCGCGATCTCGTCCCGGTCCTTCGTCCGCCGTTGGCGCTCGACCTCCTGACCCGTCGGAACGAGCTCGAGCCCGTCTGCCAGGTCGGTCAGCTGCTCCCACGCCTCGTACGTGAGCGCCCGGCGCTCGAATCCCGCTCGGGAGACGCCCAGCGTCGCGCAGGCATCGACCAGCGGTTGCGGATAGCCCTGTCGGTACACGGTTCGCGGCAGATCGGGTACCTCGTGCTCGGACTGGGCGCCGTACCGGCCGTCGGTCGAGAACACGGCCGAGCCGTCCGCCGCCACGACGACCTGCGCGTTCGACCCCGTGAACCCCGTGAGGTACCGGACGTTGGGCAGGTGGGTGACGATCAGCGCGTCGAGCTCGAGCTCGCCGAGCCGCTCGGCCAGGCGCTCGCGCCTCAGCCCGTGATCCACGGCAGCGCCTCCAGGGCGACGTGGTACCCGCCCGCGCCCGCCCCGGCGATCGTCGCCCGGCACGCGGCCGAGATCACCGAGTGCCGCCGGAACTCCTCGCGCGCGTAGATGTTCGTCATGTGGACCTCGATCACGGGCAGACCGCAACCCTCGACGGCGTCGCGGAGCGCGTACGACGTGTGCGACAAGGCGCCGGGGTTGACCACGACGGCCGCGAACCGCTCATCGGGGGCCCCGTTCAGCCACCCGATCAGCTCCCCCTCGTGGTCGGACTGCCGCCACGCGAGCTCGTGTCCGAGCCGCGCCCCGCGCTCGGCCACCTCGCCCATGATCTCCTCGAGCGTCTGCGTGCCGTAGCGCTCGGGTTCGCGGCGCCCGAGCGCCCCGAGGTTCGGTCCGAACAGGAACAGCACCCGCATCCTCAACCCCCCATGGCCTGCGCGGTCGACCCGGCCTGCTCGAGCGTGGTCCGCAGCAGCTCCTGCGGGACCGCATCCTCGACGACCGGGCGCCCGACGTCGTCGAGCACCACGAACCGCACCCCGCTCCGGTACTTCTTGTCCAGGCGGATCGCCTCCAGGGTCTCGTCGACGGGCGGGAGCGCGCCGTCGGTCTCGAGCCCCAACGACGAGAGCAGCCGGACGTGCCGCGCGGCGAGACCGGCCGGCGCCCGTCCGAGCGACTCGGACAGGCGGGCCGCGAACACCATGCCGACCGCGATCGCCTCGCCGTGCGTCCGGCCCTCGAAGGCGTCGAGGCGCTCGAGGGCGTGACCGAGCGTGTGACCGTAGTTCAGGACCAGGCGGCCTCCGGCGTCGCGTTCGTCGAGCGCGACCACGGCCGCCTTCGCGCGGACGCACCGCGAGACGACCGACTCGACCGCGGCGGGCTCGCGTCGCAGCAGCGGCGAGGGATCGCGCTCGAGCAGCTCGAGCAGCTCGAGGTCGAGCGTGAGCGCGTACTTGGCCACCTCCGCGAGCCCGCTCCTGAACGCCCGGTCGGGAAGGGTCGCCAGCGTGCCGATGTCGGCGAGCACCGAGACCGGCTGATGGAACGCGCCGACGAGGTTCTTGCCCTCGGGGAGGTTGACGCCGTTCTTGCCCCCGATCGCTGCGTCCACCTGCGCCGTCAGCGTCGTAGGCACCTGCACCAACGGCACGCCGCGCATGTAGGTGGCCGCGACGAACCCCGCGAGGTCCCCGACCGCTCCGCCCCCGAGCGCCACGACCGGATCGTCCCGGTGCGCCTCCTGCGTGGCGAGCTGACGCTCGAGCGCGTTCATGACCGCGAGCGACTTGGCCTCCTCGCCCTCGGGGACGCCGAGGTGGACGACGCCCAATCCGCGGTCGGCCAGGCCCTCCGACAACCCGGCGAGGTAGCGCTCGGCGACCGGGGCGTCCGCGATGACGAACGCCCGCTCGGCCCCGGGCAAGGGCGGGATGAGGTCCCCGGCCCGCGCCAGGACGTTCGACCCGACGCAGACGTCGTACGGCCGTCCCGGCATCCGAACGCTCACGCGCTCCAACGCAGGAGTTCCTCCTCGATCGCGGCGGCGACCTCCTCGACGGGCCCGCTCGCATCGACCACGTGCGCGGCGAACTCCCGGTACAGCGGCTCCCGGTCACGGAAGAGCCGCTCGAGGTCGCCCTCGGCGCGGATCAGCGGGCGGTCGGCTCCGGGTCGGACGCGTTCGCGCAGCACCTCCAACGGAACCGAGAGGAACACCACCTCGCCGGTCGCTCGGAGCGTGACGCGGTTGGCGGGTTCGAGCACCACGCCGCCGCCGCAGGAGACGACCGACGGATCGCGCGACGCGACGTCGACGAGCGCCGCCGCCTCGAGCTCGCGGAACCGAGCCTCGCCGTCCGTGTCGAAGATCTCTCGCACCGAGGAGCCCGCCACCCGCTCGATCCGCTCGTCCAGCTCGACGAACGGCACCCCGAGCCGCCGCCCGAGCTCGGGACCGACCGTCGACTTGCCCGAGCCGGGCATCCCCACGAGGTAGACGATCACGGCAGCCCGGCCACGAACGCGTCGAGGTTGCGGCGGGTCTCGGGGAGGGAGTCGCCACCGAACTTCTCCAGCGCGGCCTCCGCCAGGACGAACGCGACGACGGCCTCCCCCACCACGGCGCCGGCCGGCACCGCGCACACGTCGGTCCGCTGGGTGATCGCGACCTCCGGGCGCCCGGTCGACAGGTCGACCGTGGCGAGCGGCTTGGGCACGGTCGAGAACGGCTTCATCGCGGCCCGAACGCGGATCGGCTGCCCCGTGCTCATGCCTCCCTCGATGCCGCCCGAGCGCGCGCTCTTGCGCCGCAGTCCTCCGCGCCCGGGCACGATCTCGTCGTGGGCGCGCGACCCGGCCTTGGAGGCCGAGGCGAACCCCTCGCCCACCTCCACGCCCTTGACGGACTGGATGCTCATGAGCGAGAGCGCGATCCGGGCATCGAGCTTGCGGTCGAACTGCACGTGCGAGCCGAGCCCCGGCGGACAGCCGTACGCGACCACCTCGAACACGCCTCCGACCGTGTCACGGTCCTTGCGGATGCGGTCGATCTCGGCCACCATCCGATCGGACGCCACCTCGTCGAGGCAGCGCACCGGTGACGCGTCCACGATCTCGAGGTCCTCGGGCCGGGGCACGCGCGTCGAGCGCGCGGCCACCTTGCCGATCCGCACGACGTGCGAGACGACCTCGATCCCGAGCTCCGCGAGCAGGGCCTTGCAGAACACGCCGAGCGCCACCCGCATGGCCGTCTCGCGGGCACTCGCGCGTTCCAGCACGTTGCGCACGTCGTCGAACCCGTACTTGAGCGAGCCGGCGAGGTCGGCGTGGCCGGGGCGGGGGCGCGTGAGCCGCTCCGCCGGATCGGGCTCCCCCTCGACCGACATCAGGTCCCGGTACTTCCCCTCCCACTCCGCGTTCTCGATCGTGATCGCGATCGGGCTGCCGAGCGTGTGGCCGTGGCGGACGCCGGACACGATCTCGAACCGGTCACCCTCGAGCTTCTGACGACCGCTCCGACCGTAACCGTGCCGCCGTCGCGCGAGCTCGCCCGCGATCTCCTTCGGCGAGACCGGGACGCCGGCCGGCAGACCCTCGAGGACGCCGACGAGCGCCTTGCCGTGCGATTCACCGGCCGTGAGCAGGCGCAACATGGGATGCATCATAGGGTCCGCCCTCCCCGACCCGCCCCGGTTCCGTGCGGTCGCCCCCCCGATCGTGGGATGGGCGGAGGGCGGCCCCGTCTCCGAGGCCGCCCTCTCGGACCGGCCGCCGCGTCCCCCGTGCGCGGCGCCGGTGCTCTCCGGCAGCGTTCCCCGTTCCCCGACGGCCGAAGGCGCCTACTTCTCGCAGAGCTCGAAGCTCTGATCGCCGAACAGGAACCTGGCGCATTTCCCATCGATGTTCACGAGCTTGAAGTTGTCGTCGAACGTCGCGCCCGTCTCCACGGTGTAGACCTTGCCGTCGACCGATACGTCCAGCTTCTTCCCGGTGCCGGCGATGGAGACCAGCTTCACGTCGTGGCCGCCGATCAGGATCTTGTTCCCGGATCCCCCGTCCGGTGGCGGTGGCGGAGACGTGGTGGTCGTCGATGTCGTCGTGAAGGGGGGCGGGGTCGTCGTCGTGGTGGCCGGGAAGGTGGTGGTCGTCACGGGCGGGGTCGAGGTCGTCGTGGCGACGGACGCCGTCGTCGGGGGGCTGACGCTGCCGCTCGTGACCGCGAGGCCGGGAGGGATCGAGAACGGATCCCTGGATCCGGCGAGCGACACGGGCGGCAGCGTCTCGCGGGGCGTCGGGGACGGCGTCACGCTCGGCGACTCGCCGGGAGCTCCGGTGATGCCGGAGATGCCCGTCGGGCCGCTGGGGAGCGCGAGATCTTCGCCGCCGTCCGGTCGCAGCACGAAGAAGTACACGAGCAGCAGCACGGGCAACGCGATCGCCGTGATCTGCAGGATCTTCTTGTCTCGGGGGGTGAGGTGCATGGCTAGGCTCCCGTGGTGGTGGTGCCCTCGGTCGGTCCGGGGATCGACCCCGGCCCCGCGCTCGTGTCGCTCGTGTAGAACTCGACCGTGATCTGCAGCGACAGCGTGCCGCTCGAGGTCGTTGTCGTGGCCTCCGCGCCGCCGCTTCCCGGCGTCACGGCGAGCGTGGTGACCTTCGCCGCCCGAGGCAGCGTCTCGAGCAGGAAGAGGAACTCGTCGATCGCGAAGTACCCGCCGCTCACCGTCACCTGCGAGGCGATCGTCGAGTAGGTCCCGGCCGCGTTCGGGACGGGCGTGCCCGGGGTGAACGAGAAGAAGTCCACCGCGGAGCGGTCGGCCGCCCCCTGAAGCAGGCGGAACAGGCTCGGGAGGTCGGCGACCGGCGGCACCTGCGCATCGATCGCGGCGATCTCCGCCTCCGTCTCCGGGGCGGCCGCCTGCGCATCCTGCAGGGCGTTCAGCTGAGCGGCGAGCGTGATCTCCTGGTCCTCCGCGGCCTGGAGCTCGTCCTGGGTCTCGCTCACCTCGTCCATCTTCGGCAGGACCAGCAGGAACACGGCGAGGAGCGCGACCAGGAGGGCGATCGCCCCGGCGATGATGGGGGCTCGGCGATTCACGGCGACACCCCGGCCCTCACCGCACACGCGGTCTCCTCGCCCTGACCGCACGCCGTCGCGGCCTCCCGCGTCAGGTCGAGCCCGTTGGAGAACGTGTAGATCCTGGAGAGGGGAACGTTCTCCTGGGCGCTGTTCACCCAGGAATTCACCCAGCCCTGGACCTCCTCGAGCCTGGTGATCCACGTGGCGATCGTCTCGGTCTGGTTGGCGACGCCGGCGAAGGTCATGTTCCCGATCAGCGTGGTCTCGGGCGTCCCGCCGGTCGGTTCCGTGGCGACCTCACCGACCACGGTCGGCGTGATCTGACCCGTCAGGTTCGTCAGGTAGGAAGCGTCGGGGATCACCCGGGAGACGTCCAGGAGCGCGCTCGACCAGGCGACCTCGTTGACGTAGATCTCGGCCAGGAGCGCCTGCTTCGAGGCGAGCTGCGCCTGAAGGTCGGCGAACTCCTGGAGCGAGGCGATCTCGCTCTCGAGCTGCGCGTTCCGGCTCTGCTGCGCCTCCAGATCGGACTGCGCCTGCGACAGCCGCTGGACCTGGAAGAAGTAGAAGATCCCGATCAGCGCCAGCAGGGCGAGGCCAGCGGCGACGACCAGCGACGTCGTGCGGCGGATGGCCAGGCGCTCGCGGAGCTCGGGGGGAAGGAGGTTGACCTGGCTCACGCCCGCCTCCGGGCCGGGATCGCGAGCCCGACCGCGACCGACAGGACGGCCTCGGCCTCGGTCGACGCCTCCGCGGACAGCTCGATCTCGGACTTCACGCGCTCGAACAGACGCCCTCGGTCGACCGGGACCGGCAGCCGCTCCTGCAGGAGGTCGAGCAGGCCGTCCAGGCGAGATCCGCCTCCCACGACGAGCACGCGGCCGATGCGCGCGTTCGGCATCTGCGCCGTGTAGAACTCGAGCGACGAGCGGACCTCGTCGACGAAGCTCACGGCCCGGGTGAGCGCGAGGTCGCGGATCTCCTCGGGGGGCGGCAGCGGCACGCTGCCGGCGGCCTGCGGCGGGACCGGCGCGCCGGCCTCCTCGATCGGTGGCGGGAGCGGCACGCCGCCCTCGACCTGCGGCTCGAGCGCCTCGACCGGCTCGCCACGCTTCAGGCGCTCGGCGACGTCATCCGTCACGCCGAGCCCCGCGGCGAGCGCGAGCGTGATGTCGCGTCCGCCCGACGGAAGCATCCGGACGAACCTCGTCACGCCGCGGTCGTGCACGCAGATCGAGGTGACCTGCGCGCCGATGTCGATGATCGCCTCGTCGCCCCCCGCGTCCAGGTCCAGGCCCTCGTCGCCCGTGCCCACGGCTCGGACGACGGCGAACGGCGTGAGGTCGATGCCCTGCGGGTCCAGCTTCGCGGCCAGCGCCGCGTCAACCAGCGCGTTCACCATCGGCCTGTGGGCGGCGACGAGCAGGATCCGAACCATCCGCCGGCCGCCCTGATCGATCTCACCAAGCGGATCGAAGTCCAGAACGGCCTCGTCCGCAGCCATCGGGATGAACTCCTGGACCTGGAACCCGAGCGTCTCCCGTAGCTCCTTCTCCGGCAGCCACGGCAGGGCGACCTCGCGAACGACGACCCGCTGGTTCCCCACGCCGAGGTGCACCTGCTTGGTCTTCACCCCGGACTTGTCCCAGAGCTCGCGGAGCGCTCCGGCGAGGACGTCGGGCTGTCGGACCTCGCCGGCCTCCACGACGCCCGGCGGGAGCGGCACCTGGGCGGCCCGAACGATCACCGGGGTTTCCCCGGCGGCGACCTCGGCGACGCGCACCGCCGTCGACCCGACGTCCACACCGATCCTGGTCCTGGCCACTACGCGCCCTCCACCTGGACGGACCGATCCGAGAGGTAGGCGTCCACGTCCGACTCGCGGATCCGGTAGTTCTTCCCCACACGCAGGGCGGGCAGGTCGCCGCTCTTGATCAGCCGATACACGGTCATGTTCGAGACGCGCATGGTGGCCGCGACCTCCGCGACGGTCAGCAGGCGGTCTCCCGCCTGGCGACCCACCCACCCGCTCTGCGACCGCTTCGGCATCCTCGCCCCACCTAGACCGATCGCTCCGAGAGGTACCGGTCCACGTCCGATTCCCGGATCCGGTAGTTCTTGCCGACGCGGATCGCGGCCAGCTGACCGCTCTTGATCAGCCGGTACACGGTCATGTTCGAGACCCGCATCGTCGCCGCGACCTCCCCCACCGTGAGGAGACGGTCACCCACGAACGGCCTCCGCTTGCTCATCTAGCACATCTCCCACATCTGCCATCATGTACCACAGCTTCCACATCCGCCTCATCCATCCCAACTAGTCCGTCGGGCTGCGCACCGTAACAAGTGCAACATCTGTCGTCAATCACCCCATATGCCTGCTTTCGGCACGATAGGCAAAATCACATCGATGTAATTAGCTCTTCTTGTCAGAACCCCCACCAGCAACAGGCCGTGCCTGATACGCGCGAGGCGACAGGATCAGGCCCGGACGGCCCGCCGGTCCCGGGCGCTGGAGGGTTCAGGAGAGGAGGTTCAGGTAGGCGTCGGCGATCGCGGAACCGAAGAAGACGGCGATCAGCGCGCCCGCCGCCATGAAGGGGCCGTAGGGGACGCGGGTCTTGCGGGTGGCCCCGACCGCCAGGGCGACGATCGCCCCCACTCCCCCGAGGAGGATCCCCGTTCCCGCGGCCACGGCCACCAGGCCGAGGCCGACCGAACCGACGACCAGACCGATCAGGCCGGCCAGCTTCACGTCGCCCATCCCCATCCCCTTCGGGGCGATGAGGGCCACGACCAGCAGGCCGAACCCGTAGGCGAGGAACCCGAGCAGCCCGTCGGAGGGCGTCCAGGTGGCCCGCCCGCCAGATCGGCCAGACGATGAAGCCGGCCGAGATCAGGACGGCCGGGTAGACGAGCACGTTCGGGATGCGGTAGTGGCGGAGGTCGATCACCGAGAGGGCGACCAGCAGCGCGCAGAACGGGGCAAGCAGGATCGCCTGCCAGGGGTCGTCGTACACGAGGGCAACCGCGACGAACAGGGCTCCGCACGCGAGCTCGGTGAGGGGGTAGACGACGGAGATCCGGGCGCCGCACGAATGACAGCGCCCCCGGAGCATCACCCAGGAGACCACCGGGATGTTGTCCACGTTCCGGAGCGGGGTCCCGCAGCTCGGGCACCGCGAGCGCGGCCGGACGAGGGACTCCCCCGCCGGCACGCGGTGGATCGCCACCGTGAGGAAGCTGCCGAAGACCAGCCCGAGCGGCAGGGCGATCGCGAGGCGCAGGAGCGCGTCCGATGTCGTCATCGTGGGCGGGCCGAACGCTACCGCACGTCTCGGGCGGCTACGAACGGATCTCTCGGATGTAGACGATGCTCTCGTTGAACCCCGTGACCGTGCCGAGCCCCGGAACCAGCACCGGGACGTAGTGCAACGTGAAGTGGTTGTTGATCGCGACCGTCGTTCCGATCACCTGCCCGCTGAAGTCGTTCTGGTTGTTGATGTTCACCGAGCACGGGCTGTAGAAGAACGTGTTGACGTTGTTGAAGTTCGAGTTGTTCCCGGTGGAGATGTTGTAGCTCCCGCTCGCGCAGTCGAGGCCGGTCCGGTAGTTGGAGATGAAGTAGAGGTTCCTCCCGACCGCCCCGTTCCAGTTGTTCTGGTTAGCCATGGTGACGCCGCCCTGGGTCACGATAGCCAGGTTCCCGGTGAAGTTGATCGCGTCGTTGTTCGCGATCGCGAGGTTGCAGACGGCGTTGATCCAGACCAGCTGATCGCCCGACAAGGTCCCGGTGGTCAGGAATGTCCTCGCGGAGGTGCATGCGGTGGCGCCCGTGAAGGTGTTGACGGTGTACCCGGGCCAGGGGAGGGCGCCGCACGTGCCGGCGATGGCCACCTGGCAAGCGAGAGGGAACGCCTGCGTTGGCGGCGGCCCCTGGGGGCTGTTCGGGTACCGAGTGCCGCCGACGGACAGGCCCGCGGCGATCGTCGTGCCTGCGCGTGCATCGCCGCCGACCGCGCCGCTTCCGCTCAGGGTCGACGTGGAGGACGTCACATTTCCGCTGACGCTCGCCGGGTTGTTGATCGTGATGGCGTTGTTCGCCCACAGGGTACCGAAGATGTGGCTGTTGTTCGACATCGAGACCGAGCCGTTCGGCACGTAGATGTTGCCGTAGACGTTCGGGCTGTTCGTGATCGTCAGGCTCCCGTTCGTCACGTACACGTCACCGTCGTTCCCGTTGTTGCCGGAGACCTGGAAGTTGTTGTTGAACGTCGTGTTCGTGACCGAGAGGATCGCCGCCCCGAACCCGCCGTAGGTCGGCGTCAGCGTCATGTAGGCCTGCATCGTCCTCGGTACCCCGCCGTTCGTCTCCCCCGTCGAGGTGACGAGCACCGCGGAAGGCAGGTTCGTCTGGCTGGGTTGCGTCGTCATCTGCGCACCCGTCGCATCGAACCACTTGTACTCCACGCTGTAGGTGGCGGGGCCGGGCGCGGATCCCAGGCTCCCTTGAACGGTCGCCGCCCAGGGGAGGTTCTCCGGCTTCGTGTACTGGACGAGGTTCCAGGCCTGATCCACGCCGCCCTCCGAGGCCGCGACCGACGTCACGCGCTTCCGGTCGTACGCGGCCTGATCGACGTTGTGGATCGACAGGTCCAAGATCACGATCGACAGCAGCACGACGACGAACACGACCATCATCGCGACGACCATCGCGACGCCGCTCTCCTCTCGGTGAAGCCTCGAGAGCCTACGCATCGCTCTCACTCCTCAGTCGGTCGGCTCGGTGGCGCAGACGGCCGTCGGGAACCCGTACGACGTGTTGCGTCCGGTCAGCGAGGTCTGGATCTTCACGTTGCCCGTCGAGAGGTCCCCCTGCAGGTCCTCGTTCACGAGGAGGACCACATTCACGGTTCGACCCCCCTTGTTCGGGTCTGGGTCGATCTGGAAAGCGCGCACGGTCGGTGTGACCTGCTTGTTCACGATCCCGGTCGCCACCGTCTGCCAGTTCGAGGCGCTGTCGTTCGGATCCGACTGCGCCGGCTCCCACCACCGCGTCTGGAGCTCTCCCGCGGCCGTGATCCGCCACAGCCGGCACGTGTAGCCGGGTGACGGCTGCCGGGTGGGGGCGTTGGCCTGGGTGTAGATCTTGAAGCGGAAGTACGGATCGACGGAGGTCGCGGGGTCGTACAGGACGTTGCCCGAACGGACCTCGTGGTCGAGCGTCTGGAGCGCGAGCCGGGCCTGGGTGTTGCTCCGCGTCCGGATGTCGGTCTCGGCGACGGATCGCTGCACCGATGCCAGGGTCGTGAAGAACATCGCCAGGGCCAGCGACAGCACCATCATCGCGACCAGGAGCTCGCTGAGGGTGAACCCCTCCTCGCGAGCACGGAGACGCTCGAGCAGGCGCATCGTCATCCCGCCGTCGGCGTCGGGCCGTAGATGGACTTCGCGGCGGCGGTCCCGAGCCCCACGTCGATCGTGAGATCCACGACCTTCACCAGGTCGACCCAGACCTCGTAGGTCAGGGTCCCGAGCATCGGAGACCCGATCGTCGCCTGCGCCTCCTTCTTGCACGTCGGGTAGGAGGCCGAACATCCCGTCGTCGAGAACGTCGTGGCGGGCACCGACCCCATCGCGAGGCTCGGCGCGGCGATCTTCACCTCGACGGTGTTCACTCCGACGAGCGCCGTCTGGTCGAGCACCAATCCCGGACAGGCTGTAACCCGGTGTCGTCGCCAGGTTCACCGTCGTGTATCCGGTGCCGTTCCAGTAGCTCAACGAACCCGCATCGACCGTGGCCGCGGGCGCGGCAGCGCTCGTGCCGGCCGTCGATTGCACCGTGTCTCGGTACCCGGTGAGCTGGAGGAAATAGCCGGTCCATCCGGCCGGCGCGCTGACGTATTCCGGCAACCCGCCGATCGAGACGGTGCCGAACGCCCGCTTCGCCGTTTCCTGCATGTTCCCGTCCTGACCGGAGACCAGCATCCGGTTGGTGAAGCTCGTCGATCGCGACGGAGGGGTTCGCGATCGAGACGATCGTCGCGTCGCCGATGTCCGCCAAGAAGCCGTGGAAGTGCCCGACCACGCGGGAGGTTCCCGCCTGCAGGACCCGGGCTCCGCCGCATGCCTGAAGGTCGGTCTCGGCGGGCGGGGCCGGTGGCGTCGGGGGGCACGTGTTCGACCCGCCGGCGGCGGTCGCGCTGATCGCCTGCCCCGAGTCGCCCGCCGCGTTCTGCACCTGGACGAACGAGCCGCCGCCGGAGGCGAATTGGTTGCTCGCGTCGCCCGGGTCGACCGCCGAGACCTGGTAGTTCGGGGTCGTCCCGGAGGGATCGCTGTCCGCCGCGGTGGTGCCGAACGAGGCGGCGGCCGGCAGGATGCTGTCACCGCCGCTCGTCGTCAGGGTCGTCTGCGATTGGGTCCAGCTCGACTGCACCTGGGACACCTGCTCGACCTGCATCGTGGACTCGGCACCGGTGGTGGATACGATCCCGCTCTCGAAGTCCACCCCGGACACGCTCCCGGTGACCCGGACCTGGCCGGTCGGCGCGAGGGCCTGACCGTAGAAGAACGGCTGGCACGGCGCGGCGAACGGATGGGTCGAGGAGTTGATGCAGCCCGTGGGCGAATGGAACAGGCTCTGCGTCGTCACGCCCTGGACACCGGTTGACGAGGTCCCCGCACCCGTCCACGTCACGAGGATCGTCACCTTGTACGGGGCGATGGACGAACAGCCGGCCACGAGCGCTGGACAGTTGTTCGTCACGTACGTGTGCCAGGTGTAGTCGACCGGGTAGTCCTGGGCTTGACCGACGGTGCCCGAGCTCGGGACGAGCGGAACCGAGCAGTCCGTCGAGACCGTCGGGCAGTTGAGGTTCGTGGAGATGACCTTGTCCCCGGCGCAGGTCTTCAGGCGATAGGTCCCGGCGGCGTCCCCGGCGCAACCGGTGACCAGGTTCGGGTCGGTCGACAGGCCCGAGGACTGCATCCCCCGCTGGATCTTCGAGAAGGCGAGCCCGCGGGCCTGCTCCATCAGCTGGTTCGCCACCTGGTTGGCGGCCTGCTGCTCGCGGCCGATGCCCACGTAGCGGAAGCCGGTCGATGCGCTCATCGCGAGCGTGATCAAGGACCCGAAGATGACGGTGACGGCGATGACGGTCTCGAGCAGGCTGAATCCACGCTCGTCGTCGTGCAGGCGAGCGTGGACGCGCACGAAGAGGCCGTGCCTGCCGTTCACTGAGCGCGTTCGAATCACCTCTCTCATGCACATCGGCCGAACGGCCCTCCCCCTTAAGCGGCTGAGGGATCGGCTCACCATCCGCTGGTGCACTCGGCGACCGTGTCGACGTTCGTGAAGACGGGGTCCCCGCCTCGCGTCGTCCCGGGATTCCCATTGACTTGGGCGACGCACCAATACGTCTGACTGCTCGACAAGCCGATGAGCAGGAGATCCGTTCCCGAGGCAATCTGGATAGCGACCTGACCTTGAGCCGGCGCACCCGGCCCAACCCACTGAACTGAGCCTTCGGCCGCCTGTGCCGCCGCCGGGTCGAAGCCCGTGTACGTCTCCTGCGCTGTGAAATGGGTCAGCCCCGTGATGAGAGCGGTTCGCAGGTTCTCCTGGGTGGCGCGATCGGCCGCGCGCCGTCGTGCACCGAGGAAGGTCGGCAGCGCGATGGCGATCAGGATGCCGATGATCAGAACGACCACCATCAGCTCGATGAGGGTGAAGCCCTCGTCGTCCTTCCCGCGTTGCCCGGTCATCTCATGTCCTCCGTGGTCGAGGCGGCGGCCGCGTGCCGCCCATCGACCGGAACCGCCTTCGCACCAGTTCGGCAGGCCGTACCAGCCCGCGCACGGTATTCGCGACGCTGACCGCGGCGGGCGGCGTACCGCCGCTACTCGGTGCCCGAACGGCGTTCCGGTGGCCCAGTCGTCGGCCATGAAGAACGCGCGTGCGAGGGGGCGGTCCGGGGACCGCCCCCTCATTGGTAACCCTTGAACTAGGGATTACCAGCTGGCGCTGGACGTGTTGCCCACGTTCGCGGCAAACGCCCCGGTGCAGTTCGCAGCCGTGGTCGTGCTGCCATAGAACGTGCCGGGCACGGCCGCGCCTGCGTTCCCCTCGGTGGTACGGATCAGCCAGCAGGTCCCCGAGGCCGACATGGCCGCGGCGCCATAGGTCTGGTTCGGACCTCCCGTTGCGGTCACCGCCCAGGCAACCTGGGTGGGAAGCGTGGACGGGCTCACGTTGTACACCAGCGACGGCTCGACTGCGGTGAAGTCGGCCGCAACGAGGGCCGTGGTGCACGCCGCCCCCCCGATGTAGCCGCTGCAGTCCGTGTAGATCGTCTTCGCGGCCGCAAGCGCGTTGCGGAGACCGGACTGGGCCGCCCGGTTCTGGGCCCGCTGTCGGGCCCCCAGGAAGGTCGGCAGAGCGATGGCGATCAGGATGCCGATGATCAGAACGACCACCATCAGCTCGATGAGGGTGAAGCCCTCGTCGTCCTTCCGGCGCTGCCAGAAGCGTTCGAGCATGGAGTCACCTCCCTTTCCTTGTGCATGCGCATCCCGATGACGCGCACCTACAGGTGGTTTCGGTCCCCGAGAGAGCCGCCTTTACCCTCCCGGCTGCCTTGCGGCGAGAATGGCTCGAAGGGGGTCGTCAACCGGGACGCTTACCGCGCACGCTGCGGCGAGGGTCGCTCTGCCAACCCTCGCTTCGATCGGATCGTCCGGACTACTTGATCAGGTTGATGATGTTGAACATCGGCATGTACAGGGCGATCACGGCCGCCCCCACCGCGCCACCGATCACTGCGATGAGCAACGGCTCGATCAGGGAGGTCAACGCGTCAACAGTCGCCGTGACCTCGCTGTTGTAGAACTGCGCAACCTTGTCGAGCATCGTGTCGACCGCACCGGTCTCCTCCCCGACGGCCATCATCTGCACCACCATCGGCGGAAACACCTTGTGCTTGCCCAGCGGTTTCGCGATCGACTCGCCCTCGCGGACGCTGGTCTTGACGTCGTCGACCGCGCGCGCCATGACCCTGTTGTTGACGGTCTCCTTCACGTTGTCGAGCGCCTGCAGGATCGGGACGCCGGCCCGCAGGAGCATCCCGAGCGTGGAGGCGAACCTCGCGAGGGCAACCTTGTGGAACAGGGGGCCGAACACGGGCACCCGGATCTTCGCGGCGTCCACACGCGCCCGCCCGGAGTCCGTGCGCTTGTAGCGACGGAACAGGAAGGTCCCTACGCCGGTGGCGAGCAGGAACACGTACCAGTACGTCCGGAACGCGTTCGACACGCCCAACAGGATCCTGGTCGGCAGCGGCAGCGTCCCCCCGAGGTTGTCGTAGATCGTCTCGAACTGCGGGACGACGAACAGGAGCATCGCGCAGAGGATCAGCATGACCAGCGCGACCACGACCACCGGATAGGTCATCGCGGACTTGATCTGGCGCCGCAGCTCGACCTCCTTCTCGATCTGGTCCGCCAGGGAGAGCAATACGTCGTCGAGGACACCGCCGGTCTCGCCGGCCTTGATCATCGAGATGAACAGGTTGTTGAACGCCTTGGGGTGCTTGGCCAGGGCCGCCGACAGCGACGACCCCTGCTCGACGTCGGTCCGCGATTGGACCAGGACCTTCGCGAGTTCCTTGTTCTCGGTCTGATCGGCGAGGATCGAGAGCGCCCGCAGGATCGGCAGGCCCGAGTTGACCATGGTCGCGAACTGCCGGCAGAAGACCGCGATCGTCTTCAGCTTGACCCGTCCCGGCCGCAGGTTGATCTCCATCTTCAGGCCGGTGCCGGCCTTCTTGACCTCGACCGGGGTCATCCCCATCTCGCGCAGGCGCTGGAGGACCAGCGTCTCGCTGTCCCCCACCAGCTGCCCGGAGACCAGGCTCCCCGACCGGTCCCTCACCTTGTAGTGGTAGGTCTGCGGCATCGCTCACGCCTCCCGATCAGTACTCGCTGAGCATCACGCCGGCCGCGGCCGCCGCGCCGTACCCGCCGTCGTAGCTCGCGCCGCTGCCGCCGATCAGACGGTTGAGCTCCTCGGCGTCGTGGCAGCGTTCGTACGCGAGCTGCTGGCTCACCTTCCCCTCCTTGACGAGGGTGGCGAGCGACTGGTCCATCGTCTGCATCCCGAATCGGCCGCTCGCCTGCATGATCGAGTAGATCTGGTGCACCTTGCCCTCGCGGATCAGGTTGCGGACCGCCGGCGTGCAGATCAGGACCTCCACGGCGACAACCCGCGAACGGCCGTCGACGGTCTGGAGCAGCTGCTGGGTGACCACGCCCTGGAGCGTGGTCGCCAGCTGGACCCGCACCTGCTGCTGCTGGTGCGGGGGGAACACGTCGATGATGCGGTCGATCGTCTGCGGCGCGTCCTGGGTGTGCAGCGTAGCGAACACGAGGTGCCCGGTCTCGGCCGCCGTCATGGCCGTCGAGATCGTCTCGAGGTCACGCATCTCGCCGACGAGGATGACGTCGGGGTCCTGACGCAGGACGTGCTTCAGAGCTTGGGCGAACGAATGGGTATCGGCCCCGACCTCCCGCTGGTTCACCACGCAGCTGTTGTGCTTGTGGAGGAACTCGATCGGGTCCTCGACCGTCATGATGTGGGCCTGCCGCTCACGGTTCACGATGTCGACCATCGCGGCCAAGGTCGTCGACTTCCCCGACCCCGTCGGCCCGGTGACGACGACGAAGCCACGCGGGTAGCGCGCGAGGTCGGCGACCACGCTGGGCAGGTCGAGGTCGGTCACGCTGCGGATCTCGTACGGGATCAGGCGGAACGCGGCCCCGAGGGAGTCGCGCTGGTAGTAGACGTTCACGCGGAACCGCGCACGGCCCGGCAGCGAGTAGGACATGTCGAGCTCGTGCTCCTGCTCGAGTCGTTCGCGCATCTTCTGCGGCAGGATCGCGTAGATCATCCCCTGGATGCCGCGTGCGTCCAGCACCGGGTACTCGTCCATCCGGACGAGGTCCCCGTACTGCCGGATCGCCGGCGGGGTCCCCACCGTGATGTGCAGGTCGGAGGCTCCGCGCTCGAGCATGGCCTCCAGCAGCTCGGGGATCGGGATCTGCACCTCCTGCTGTTGTCCGTCCGAACCCATCACTTCACCACCCTCGCGATCTCTTCGATGGTCGTCAGCCCCGACGCCGCCTTCTCGAGGCCGTCGTCACGCAGCGTCCGCATCCCCTGCTCGATGGCTACCTGTTTGACGGTCGCGGACGAGGCACGTTCGACGGTGAGCCGCTCGATCTCTTCGGACATCGTCATGACCTCGTACAGGCCGACGCGCCCCCGGTAGCCTGTCTTCGAGCAGGAGTGACAGCCCGTCGCGCGGTAGAACTCCCCGAGGTCCGGGATCCGCGACTCAGGGAACCCGGCCTCGAGCAACTCCGCCGGCTCAGGCGTGTACGCCTGCTTGCACTTCTCGCAGAGCTGGCGGGCGAGCCGCTGGGCGACCACGCAGTCGATCGCTGAGGCGACGAGGAACGTCTCCACCTGCATCTCGTTGAGTCGCGTGATGGCCGAGGCGGCGTCGTTCGTGTGCAGCGTCGAGAGCACGAGGTGGCCGGTGAGCGCCGACTCCACGGCGATCATCGCCGTCTCGCGGTCACGGATCTCACCGATCAGGATGATGTCGGGGTCCGCTCGCAGGATCGAGCGCAGCGCGGACGCGAACGTGAGGCCCGCCTTCGGGTTCACCTGGATCTGGTTCACGCCGGCGAGCCGGTACTCGACGGGATCCTCGACGGTCACGATATGTCGGTCGACGCTGTTCACGATGTTGAGCGTCGCGTACAGCGTGGTCGACTTGCCCGAGCCCGTCGGCCCGGTGACCAGGATGGCGCCGTAGGGCTTGCGGAACGACCGCTCGTAGCTGTCGAACGCTTCGGGAAGGAAGCCGAGCTCCGACAACTCCAGCAACGCGTTGGTCTTGTCCAGGATCCGGATCACGATCTTCTCGCCGTGCACGGTCGGAAGCGTCGCGAGACGGAGGTCCAGGGTGCGGTTGTTCACGCGGAGCGAGAGCCGGCCGTCCTGCGGGATGCGCTTCTCGGCGATGTTCAGGTCGCCCATGACCTTCAGGCGGCTGATGAGGCCCCCCTGGATGCTCTTCGGCGAGTGCATCACCTCGTGGAGGACGCCGTCGACGCGGAAGCGGACGCGGACGTCCCACTCCGTGGGCTCGATGTGCACGTCGGAGGCGCGATCGGTCGCGGCCTGGGTCATGATCGCCTGCACGAGCTTGACGATCGGGGCGTCCTCCACGGCCGCCTCGACCTCGGTCAGGTCGGTGTCGGTGTCGACCGCCTCGGCGGCCTCGGAGGCGAGGGCCTCGACCTGGTCCCCCATGCTCGAGAACTTCTGGATCGCCTGCTCGACGTCGTTCGACGTCGCCACCACCGGCCGGACGTCCCTGCCCGTGATGGTCCGGATGTCGTCGAGGGCGTACACGTTCGCCGGGTCCGACATCGCGACGAGGAGCTTGCCGTCCTCCTCCCCGATCGGGAGCGCGCGGTACCGGCGGCACAGCGCCTCCGACAGCAGGGCGGTCGCGGACGCGTCGATCCGGAACTCGGTCAGGTCGACGAACTCGAGCCCGACCTGCTCGGCGAGGGCCCGGACCAGGTCGCGCTCCCGGATGTAGCCGAGATCGATCAGCACGCGACCGAGCGACTTGGGCGTGTTGCGGTGTTCCTCGAGGGCGCGCTGGAGGTGCTCCTCGGAGATGAGCCCCTGCTCGAGCAGGATCTGCCCGAGCTGTTTCGGCTTGCGCTGGGTCGTCACCATGCCGAGCTACGCCCTTCGGTCCCTGGGTCGCCTATCCATCGGCAGCGTCTTCGTCGCGCTGTAGCAGCTGGCCGAACTCGCGGGCCAGGGAGAACCGGTCCACGTCGTCCCCCTCGTCCGAGTGCCCGTCGTCGTGCTCGCCAGGCTGCTCAACCGGCTCGCGACCGGCTTCGCCGCCCGGGTCGGGCTCGGGGTCGGGCTCGGGCCCGTTCTCAGGCACACCCCCCGGCGCGTCCACCGGTCGATCGGAGGACTCCCGGGCGCCGTGGCCGACCGGGGCGTCCGGTCGAGGCGGCTCGGGGCGGGGCGGCGGATCGAACGCCCCACCCTCCCCGGCTCCCGCGTCCGGAGGCGGGAACGACGTCATCTCGTCCGCCAGCCCGTTCGACCACGGCTGGGCGGGGACCGAGGGCGGCTCGTCGATCACCACGGGATCGGGTGCGGGGTAGTCCGGCTGCAGGTGCGATCTGGGCTTGGACACCGGGGCGGTCGGCTGCACCTCGACCCCCCGCAGGCCCTCGTGCCGCGATCGGGCCTCTTCGGCGGCGAGCAGCACCTGGTCCATATGGTCGATCACCAGACCCGGCCGCGCGCCGGGCCCGAGCGCGGAGAACCCCGCGTACAGACCCCGGCGGACGTAGCACCAGGTCTCGGTGCCGAACTGCGCGAACCCACGCTCGAGATCGCCGAGCGCGGCGAAGCGCACCCAGGCGGGCCTCGTTCGCGTCTCCGCGTCTGCCGGATGCGCCCCCAGCACCAATCCGTCTCGGGACAGGATCAAGCAACCGCGAACATCCCCCACGCCGACCGCGAGCGACGACGCGAGGGCATCGAAGTCTTCCAAGGTGAGCGCGACCTCCTTGGGAACCATCGGGAGGCACGGCGGCGCGCTTGAGCCGTCGGCCTACCGGTGGAGGGGCGGTGGCCGTTCGGCGCTAGGACCCGGCCGAAGGTCCTGCCTCGGCGAGCTCGCCGAGGGCGGCGGCCGACATCACCGGGAGCGGCGCGGATCTCCCGGTCCACAGCTCGAACGAGATCGCCGCCTGCTGGAGCAACAGGCCCAGGCCGCCGTACACGGCGCTGCCGGTTCCCCGCAGGGCCGACTGGAACGGGGTCGCGCTCGGGCGGTAGAGCAGGTCCACCGCGATGACACCGGGCGCCGGCTTCGGGAGCGGGAGGGGTTCGCCGTGGACGCCGAGCGGGGTCGCGTTCACGACCAGGTCCGCCTCCAGCGAGGGGACCTCGTCGAAGGTCACGACCCGGACCTCGGTGCCGGAGCCCTCGAGCGCCACGCGCAGGTCCTCGGCCCGCGACGGCTCACGAACCGCCACCGCCAGGGTCCCGAGGCCGCCGCGGGAGAGCGCGAGCGCGCAGGCGCGCGCTCCGCCCCCGGCCCCGAACACGAGCGCCGTTCGGCCGGCGGGATCGAAGCCCGCGTCCTCGTGCAGGAACCGCTCGAAGCCGAGCGCGTCGGAGTTGTGGCCGGAGAGTCCCTCCGGGCCGACGACGATCGTGTTGACGGCCCGCAGGATGCGCGCGTCCTCGGACAGGTCGTCGATCAGCTCCGCCGTGCGGGTCTTGTGCGGCATCGTGACGTTCGCCCCGGCGAACCCGAGGGCCACCAGGCCTTCGAGGGCCGCCGCCAGCTGGGGGGCGGCGACGGGCAGCGGCACGTACACCCAGTCCATGCCGAGCGCGACGAAGGCCGAGTTGTGGATCACGGGCGAGAGGCTGTGCTCCACCGGCCAGCCGATCACCCCGACCTTGCGGGTCGAGCCTCGGACGCGCCCCGGGCGATCGGGGGGCTCACTCATCGCACCGGACACGGTTCGCCTCGTGTTCGGCGGCGGTCTTGCCGAACGCGTGGTGACCGTCGGCGCCGCACAGCACGTAGTACAGGTACGGCGTGTCGGCGGGGTTCAGGGCCGCCTCCAGCGAGGCGCGGCCAGGGCTCGCGATCGGGGTGGGCGGCAGGCCGGCGTTGAGACGGGTGTTGTAGGGGCTGTCGTATTCCAGATCCGAGGAACTCAGCTGGCCGTCGGGGGTCGGGTCGTCGTACAGCAGCGTGGCGTCGATCCCGAGGTTCATGCCCAGCTTCAGCCGGTTGTAGATCACCCCCGCGATGATCGGCCGCTCCCGATCCAAGGCCGCCTCACGCTCGATCATCGAGGCGACGGTCACCACCTCGTACGGGGAGACCCCGAGCTCTTTGGCGTTGTCCCACGGCAGCGTCTCCGCCTCGGTCCCGAACTGATCCAGCAGGCGCTGGATGACCGCGTCGGCGTCCGCATCCGTGCGGATGAAATAGGTCTCGGGGAACAGGAACCCCTCGATGCTGTCGGCGCTCTCGGGCAGGAACGGCGGGAGCGACCGGTCCTTCTCCTGGGTGGCCGTCAGGAAGCGTTCGGCGGGGATCCCGAGCTCCTCCTGCACGCGATCGGCGATCTGCGTGAGGCGGTAGCCCTCCGGGATCGTGAGACGGACGGTGGGGACCAGCTCGGGCGGCGTGGTCAGGACCTCGAACGCCGCGTCGGGGGTCATGTTCGTCGTCAGCTCGAACGTGCCGGCGCGGAACTCGTCCTCGAGACCGCTCCGGCGCAGCCGCCATTTCGAGACCAGGCCGCAGCGGAGGACCCCCTGCGCGTGGAGGTCGTCGACGATCTCGGAGCCGCTCGCGCCCCTGCGCACCTGGAACGTCACGGGATCCTTCGCCCCGGATGCCTCGGCGCACCAGCCGTAGTAGCGGGTGCCTGCGAACGCCAACCCGGCCAGCAGGAGGAACATCACGACGAAGATCCGGAAGCCCCAGTTGGCACGCCGTTCGGCGCGATCGGGGCCGTCGACGGCGTCGTTCGAGGGGGGGGCCTGCATCCGGCCCGGCAGCATAGCCGCGCGTCGCCGATATCCTGTTCGACCCGCAGGCAACCGGCGGATCCGCCCGTCAGCCCGGGGCGGCGGCGTCGAGCCAGGCTTGCAGGATCACCGTCGCTGCCGAACGATCGACGGCTGCGCCGACGGTCGCGCCCGCTCGCGCCCGCCTCCCGGAGCGCGCGGTCGGCCTCGACCGTGGACAGGCGTTCGTCCTGCAAGACCACCGGCACGTCGAGGAAGGAAGTCAGGGTATCGGCGAAGCGCTCCGCGTGGTGGGCACGTTCCCCAGCCTCCCCCGACATCTGGAGGGGGTGGCCGACCACCACCCGCGTCACGCCGTGCTCGCGCACGAGGTCGGCGATCGCCCGGACGTCTGCGGGTGGACCCGTGCGCACCGTCCCGAGCGGCACCGCGATGCGTCGCCGGTCGTCCGAGATCGCGACGCCGATCCTCGCGTCCCCGAGGTCGAGCGCGAGCACTCGCCCGGCCTCAGCCACCGGCCTGCAGGAGCTCCTTCAGGCGAGGCTCGACCGCGTCCAGGGCCTCCCCGAACGCGTCTCCCTTGGGGCCACCCGCGAAGGCGAGGTTCGGCTTGCCTCCGCCGCCGCCACCGACGATCGCGGCCGCGGGCTCGAGCAGCGCCTGGGCCGTGACCCCTCGAGCGATCAGGTTCTTCGTGGTCGCCGCGGCGAGCAGGGCCTTGCCCCCCGCGCCGGTCCCGAGCACGACCGCGGCGCCCTCACCGTTCTCGAGACGGTTGGCGACGTCTTGGGCGAGCGATCGGAGCTCGTCGGCGGCGGCGTCCACCGGCGCGGTGACGAGCCTCGTGCCGTCCACCAGGCGCGCGCTGCTTGCCAGCTGCTCCGCCCGCTCCTTCAACTCCTGCTTGGCCTGCTTGCCGAGCTCGCTCTCGAGCTGCTTCACGCGCTCCGCGTAGTGGCGGGCGCGCTCGAGGGCCCCCTTCGGTTCGGTGCCGAGCGCCTGGGCGATCGCGAGCAGGAGCTCGCGCTCCATGTTGATCTCGCGCAGCGCGTCGGGGCCGACGAGCGCCTCGACGCGGCGCATGCCGGCGCCGATCGAGGCCTCGTGCAGGATCCTCACCAGCGCGATCTCCCCGGTGTGGTGGACGTGCGTGCCACCGCAGAGCTCGATCGAGTAGTCCCCCACCTCGACGACGCGGACGAAATCCCCGTATTTCTCGCCGAACAGGGCGATCGCGCCCTGGTTCTTCGCCTCGTCCATCGTCGTCTCGTAGATCATGACCTGCCCGTCTTCCGCCAGCCGGCGGTTCGCGAGCTCCTCCGCCTGCTCGAGCACGTCGCGCGGGACGGCCGAGTGGTGCGGGAAGTCGAACCGGAGCCGGCCGGGGGCGACCTGCGACCCCGCCTGGCGGGCGTGGTCGCCGAGCACGTGCCGGAGCGTCCAGTGCACGATGTGCGTCGCGGTGTGGGCGCGGGCGGTGGCCTCGCGGCGCGGGGCGTCGACCTCCCCGTGGACCTCCTCGCCCTCGCGCACCTCCCCCGAGCGCACGACGCCCGCGTGCACGATCAGGTCGCCCGGTCCGAACTGCGCGTCCACCACCTCGATCGTCCCGCCGGGCGCCCGCAGGAGCCCTCGGTCGCCGACCTGGCCACCGGACTCGGCGTAGAACGGGGTCCGGTCCAGGACGAACCGGACCTCCTCGCCCTCGCTCGCGACCGGCTCCCGGCCGCGCGGACCCAGGAGCGCGAGCAGGCGACCGTCGGCCTCCAGGGTCTGGTATCCGACGAACTCGGTCTTGCCCGCTTCGCCGGCCACGGTCGCGAGCTCCTCCTCGGCGCGCACCTTCTTGGCCGAGCGCTTGGCGCGCTCGCGTTGCTCGGCCATCAGGGCCTCGAACCGCTCGTCGTCGATCTCCAGACCGGACTCGGCGGCGAGCTCGCGCGTGAGCTCCTTCGGGAAGCCGAACGTGTCGTGCAGCTTGAACACGACGTCGCCAGGGAGCTGCTTGCCGGCGGCCGCCGTGCCCACCTCGGTCTCGAACAACGTCATCCCCTGCCGGAGCGTGCCCGCGAACCGACCCTCCTCCGAGCTCGCCACCTGCTCGACGTACGCCCGGTTCTCGACGAGCTCCGGATAGATGTGTCCGAACATATCGACGGTCCGCTCCACGAGGGCGGGCATCACCTCGCGCTCGATCCCGAGGCGCCGGGCGTGCGAGACGACGCGCCGGAGCATGCGGCGGACGATGTACCCGCGACCCTCGTTCGATGGCTGGACGCCGTCGGCCATGAGGAACGTCGTCGCCCGACCGTGCTCGGCGATCACCTTGAGCGAGACGTCGTCGCGCTCGTCTCCGCCCAGCCGACGTCCCGAGAGCGACTCAGCGACCTCGACGAGCGGACGGAGCAGGTCGGTCTCGAACGCGTTCGCGACGTCTTGGAGCACGACCGCGATGCGCTCCACGCTCGCCCCGGTGTCGATGTTCTTGTTGGGGAGCTCGCGCAGGACGGTCATGTGGTCGTCGACCTCGTCCTGCATGAAGACGTGGTTCCAGATCTCGATGTGGCGTTCCTCGTCGACCTCGGGACCACCCTCCTCGCCGTACGTGGGCCCACGATCGACGTAGATCTCCGAGCACGGTCCTGCGGGCCCGGCGGCGTGCGTCCACCAGTAGTTGTCCGCCTCGCCGCGTCGGACGATCCGTTCGGCGGGCATCCCGATCGCGCGCCAGATCTCGATCGCCTCGTCGTCCGTCCGGAACACGGTGACCCAGAGGCGATCCGGGTCGATCCCGTAGGTCTCGGTGACGAGCTCGTACCCCCACCCGCACGACTCGGCCTTGAAGTAGTCGCCGAACGAGAAGTTGCCGAGCATCTCGAACATCGACAGGTGCCGGGCGGTGTGCCCGACCAGATCGATATCGACCGCCCGGAAGCTCTTCTGCACGGTCACGGCCCTCGGGAACGGGGCGGGCGCATGGCCGAGGAAGTACGGGATGAACTGGTTCATCCCCGCGTTCGTGAGTAACAGACCCGACTCGGGCGGGGGGATCAGCGAGGAGGAGGGGACGCGTTTGTGCCCGCGCTCCTCGAAGAAGCGCAGGAACCCCTCGCGGATCCGGTCGCCGTCCATGGCGGCACAGTCTAGCCGCGTGCCTGCGCCCGGCCTCAGGAAGGGAGACGGAAGGTATGAACCATCCCCTCGGCACGCAGCTCCGAGAGCTCGACGGGCGGTAACCGTCCGTTGTTGATCACGACCACGTAGCGGTGGGCCACGGGCAGGGTCGCCTCGAAGGGCGCCACCTGGCGGCACTGGCCGAGCGGCGCCAGCGGCGGATCCGCGGGCAGTCCGGTCCAGTTCGCACTATGGGTCACGATCGTCGTCCTGCTCCCATCGCTGCCCCGGAAGGTGACCGTCTTGCCCCCGACGTAGTAGTCGCTCCGGTGACACGGGAGGTTCGTGAACTTGACGAACGTCCCACGCAGGGCGATCCGTCCCGCAGACGGGGTCGGCGTCGCCGGCGCGGCGGTCGGTCGCATCATCGATTCCATGCCGATGAGCGACGAGCGCGACGAGCAACCGGTGAGCGCAAGGAGGACGATCGCGACGGCGAGGGATGAACGCCTCATCTGTTCCGTGGATACGTACTCGAAGGCCGACCCGGCTCGGGGCGGCTAGCCGAGACCGGCGCGGAGCTCCTCTTCCTTCTGCTCCATGGCCGCCTTGCCCTCGGCCATGGACTCGGACACGAGCTTCGCGAAGTCCATCACGCTCCCGCGGGCCTCACGAGCCAGGCTCGCCGGCGCCACCTTGGCGGTCTGCCTGCGGACGAATCTCGTCGCCATGATGGCGCTCGCCGCCCCGGCCCCCAGGCCGAGCGCGAGCCAGAACAGCCTCCTCACGAGCCGCCCTTCTTGCCCCCGAACCGGCTCGCGGCCTTGCGGATGCCGACGCCGATCGAGATGAGCTTGACCAGCGGTCCCGAGACCGCCTGTTCGACCAGCCCCGAGATGCGTTGGACCCGCCCGACGATCTCGCCGGTCGCCTCGAGCATGACGTCGACGCGGTCGAGCTCGCGGTTGGTGCGCTCGACGGAGCCCTTAACCTCGCGCAACAGCGGGACCGTCTCCTCGCGCATCGAGTCGATGAGGATCTTCGTGCTCTCGAGCACGCGGAAGGTGTTGATGAGCACGATGCACAGGAACAGGACGAGCAACCCCCAGAACGCCGAGAGCAGGATGAGGGCGACGTCTCCTCCGTCGAGCGCTGCGATCAGGCCCACGCCACCGCCCTCCTTCCCTCTCCTCGGCCCGCCCCCATGCGGCCCCCGGGTCCGCGCATCATACCGGGGGTGCCTCCCCCGCCGTCCCGCCGGCCGGTGGCTCCGCGGTGTCCTCCCCTTCGCCGGACGGTTCGTAGTACCGGCTGCCCGAGAAACGGACCGGCAGGTACTCCTGCTCGACCCGGTGCCCCGGGTAGTCGTGCGGGTACTTGTAGCCCTTGCCGAACCCCAGCTTCTTCAGCCCCGGATGACCGGGCTCCTTCAGGTGGAGCGGGACGGGATCGGCGGAAACGGCGTCCTTCTGTGCGCGTCCGAGCGCCGCGACCACGCTGTTGGACTTCGGGGCCCGCGCGAGGTAGATCGCCGCCTCCGCCAGGTTGAGTTGCGCCTCGGGGAGCCCGACGTACTCGACGGCCTGCGCGGCCGCCACCGCGACGAGCAGCGCTCGAGGGTCGGCGAGCCCGATATCCTCGCTCGCGTGCACGACCATCCGCCGAGCGATGTAGCGGGCGTCCTCCCCGGCCTCCAGCATCCGAGCCAGCCAGAAGAGCGCGGCGTCCGGATCCGAACCCCGGATGCTCTTGATGAACGCCGAGATCACGTCGTAGTGGGCGTCGCCCTGTCGGTCGTACACGATCGCCTTCTTCTGCACGGCGTCGGCGGCGCGTTCGAGCGTGACCGAGCGCTCGCCGGCCGAGCGCGCCGCGAGCACCGCGGCCTCCAGGCCGGTCAGGGCCACGCGAGCGTCGCCGCAGCCGACGTCGACGAGGTGGTCGAACGCCTCGTCCGAGACCTCCACCCCCTGCTTGCCCAGGCCGCGGTCCTCGTCGGCCAGGGCGAGCTCGAGCAGCGAGCGGAGCTCGGTGGGCGAAAGCGGTTCGAGCTGGAGGAGGATGCACCGCGAGAGCAACGGCGTGACGAGGGAGAAGTAGGGGTTCTCCGTGGTCGCGCCGATCAGGGTCACCGTGCCCTCCTCGACCGCCGGCAGGAGCACGTCCTGCTGGGCCTTCGACCACCGATGGACCTCGTCCACGAACAGCACCGTCCGGAACAGGCCGCCCTTGGCCTGGTCGATCACCCTCCGCGCGTCCGCCACCCCCGAGGAGACCGCCGACAGCTGGACGAGCTGCGCGCCGACCGCGTCGGCGAGCAGGTAGGCGAGCGTCGTCTTCCCCGTGCCCGCCGGTCCCCAGAGCACGATCGACGGGAGGTGACCACCCTCGAGGAGTCGCGTGAGGGCCTTCCCCGGACCGACGAGGTGCGACTGCCCGACGAACTCCTCGAACGTCCGGGGCCGCATCCGGGCGGCGAGGGGAGCGTCGACCACGGGCAGCTCAGTCCTTGTAGCGGATGATGCGCTTGGGCCGGATCTTCAGGATCTCCCGCACCTGTCCCGGCGTGTACGCGTAGCCGTGGCCGTCGTAGCGGTGCGACAGCTCGTCGATGTGGCGCTCGGCGTGCTCCCCGGTCTCGAACGCCACGACCGTCCCCGTGATCGAGATCCAGTCGTAGGCATCGCCGTCCCTCATCACCGTGACCGCGACCTTGGGGTTCGCGGCGCAGTTCCGGTGCTTGACGCGCCCCTCGGCGGTGTTCACGAGGACGTGACCGTCCGCGGCGTCGACCCACGTGATCGTGGCATGGGGCGAGCCATCGGGATTCACCGTGACGAACGTCGCGAAGCTCGTGCCGGTCAGCATCGTCATGTCGGATTCCGTCAGCTCAACCAATCGGCTCCGCCTCCTCCCTCGGCGCCGTCACCGCGATCCCGAGCTCGCGCAGCTGCGCCTCGGACGCCGGCGCCGGCGCGCCGGTCAGCGGGTCGGCGCCGGATTGGGCCTTCGGGAACGCCGTAACGTCACGGATGGTGTCCTTCCCGGCCATCAGCATCACCAACCGGTCGATCCCCATCGCGATCCCGCCGTGGGGCGGCACCCCGAACCGGAAGGCGCGCAGGAGGTGGCCGAACTGCTCCTCCGTCTGCTCGGGCGTGAGCCCCAGGACCTCGAACACCTTCCGCTGCACGTCGGGGCGGTGGATCCGGATGCTCCCGCCCCCCACCTCGTACCCGTTGAGGACGAGGTCGTACCCACGGGACCTGGCCGTCTGGGGGTTCAGGTCCTCCGACGCGGGCGAGGTGAACGGATGGTGGGCCGAGACCCACTTGCCCTCCTCCTCGCTCCAGTCGAACAGCGGGGGCTCGACCAGCCAGCAGAACCTCCACTCCCCCTCCGGGACCAGCCCGAGCCGATCGGCCAGGTGACGGCGGAGCCCGTCGAGGGCGACGTTCGTGCGATCGGGCTTGTCGGCCACGATCAGGATCAGGTCGCCCTGACCTGCCCCGGTCGCGCGACGCACGCCGTCGATCTCCTCGGCCGACAGGTGCCTGTCGACCGGCGAGCGGATCCCGTCGCCCTCGACCGCGATCCAGACCAGCCCGGCCGCGCCCCGGGACTTCGCGACCTGGACCAGGTCGTCGAGCTCCCTGCGGGAGAGCTCGGCGCCGCCGGGAGCGGCGAACCCCTTGACCAGCCCGCCGTCGTCCAAGACCGAGGCGAACGCGCGGAGCCCGGTCCCGTCGAACACGCCGGCGACGTCGGCGAGCTCCATCCCGTACCGCAGGTCGGGCTTGTCCGAGCCGTACCGCGCCATCATCTCCTCGAACGTCATCCGGGGGAACGGCATGGGCACGTCGACGCCCTGGGTCTCGTGCACGATGCGCGCGTACAGGGGTTCGATGACGGCGAAGACGTCCTCCTCCTCGACGAACGACATCTCGACGTCGAGCTGCGTGAACTCGAAGCTGCGGTCGGCACGCGGCTGTTCGTCGCGCAGGCACCGGACGATCTGGTAGTAGCGATCCTGCCCGGCCACCATGAGCAGCTGCTTCAGCTGCTGGGGCGACTGCGGGAGCGCGTAGAAGGTCCCCGGCCACAGGCGCGACGGCACGAGGAAGTCCCGGGCCCCCTCCGGCGTGCTCCGGCCCAGGAGCGGCGTCTCGACCTCGAGGAACCCGCGCGCCTCCATCTCCTCGCGGATGATCCGGTTGATCGCGTGGCGCATCGAGAGGACCTTGGTCATCTCAGGACGTCGGAGGTCGAGGTAGCGGTACCGCAGCCGGAGCTCCTCGGAGGCCTCGATCCGGTCCTCGATCACGAACGGCGGCGTCTCGGCCTCGGCGAGCATCTCGAGCTCCGACACGGCCACCTCGATCTGCCCCGTCGGGAGCTCGGGGTTCGCGGTGCCCTGCGGGCGGGCGCGGACCTCGCCCGAGATGCGGACCACCGACTCCGAGCCGAGGTGCTGGGCCGCCGCGTGGGCCCGGGGCGCGTCCTCGGGGTGGAAGACGAGCTGCACGAGCCCCTCGCGGTCGCGCAGATCGACGAACGTCACACCGCCGTGATCGCGTCGGCGCCAGACCCAACCGCAGAGCGCCACCCGTTCGCCCGCGTGCCCGGAACGCAGCTCGCCGCAGGCGTGCGTCCGCATGGCCGTCCGCAGGTCGCTCATCGGCTCACCCATCCGCTCGTCGTTCCGCGTCCATGTCGGTCCGGGAGAGCCAGTTCACCACATCGTCGATCGGGACCCGCTCCTGCTCACCGTCGGACAGGCGCCGCAGGGTCACGCTGCCGGCGGCGACCTCCCGTTCGCCCACGATGGCCGCGTAGGCGGCGCCCGAGCGATCGGCCATCTTGAGCTGAGCCTTGAGCGGCCGCTCCTCGAACGCGGTCGCCGCCGAGATCCCCGCGCTCCGGAGATCCTCGACGAGGCGGGCGGTCACGCCGGTGGCCTCCGGGCCGATGGACACCACGAAACACGCGGGCCCGAGCGCGCCGGGCAGCGACGCTCCCTCCCCACGCAGCGCGACGAGGATCCGATCCAGGCCCAGCGCGAACCCGACCCCGGGGGTCGGCGGTCCGCCCAGCACGTCGGCGAGCCCGTCGTAGCGTCCGCCGCCGCCGAGTGCGGCCTGCGCCTGCGCGAGCGACCCCGAGACGAACTCGAACGTCGTCCGCGTGTAGTAATCGAGCCCGCGGACCAGCCGCGGGTCGTGCTCGAACGGCACCGACGCCGCGTCCAGGCCGTCGCGCACCGCGGCGAAGTGCTCGGCGCACGATCGGCAGAGGTTCTCGGAGATGAGCGGGGCTCCGAGCACCAGCGGGGTCTGCCCGTCGACCTTGCAGTCGAACACGCGGAGCGGGTTGGTCCGCAGCCGCGTCCGGCAGTCCTCGTCCAGCTCCGCCTCGTGCGGCTCGAGATACGCGATCAGCTTCTCGCGGTACGCCGGCCGGCATTCCACGTCGCCGATCGAGTTCAATCGGAGCTCGATCTGACCGAGGCCGCGTCCACGGAGGAACCGGTCCCCCACCGTGATCACCTCGACGTCGGCGGCAGGAGCGGCGACCCCGATCGTCTCGATCCCGAACTGCCGGAACTCGCGCAACCGACCCGCCTGTGGCCGGCCGTGCCGGAACTGCGGCGACACGTGGTACCCCTTGAACGGCGTGGGGAGGTCGTGCGCGTTCGCGAGGTACGCGCGGACGATGCTCGCCGTCTGCTCCGGACGGAGCGTGAGCGATCGTCCGCCCTTGTCCTCGAACGTGTACATCTCCTTGGTGACCACGTCCGAGGTCTCGCCGGAGGTCCGCGCGAACAGCTCCGTGTGCTCGAACGTGGGGGTCTCGACGTAGCGGAACCCGTACAGGCGCGCGGTACGATGTGCGGCCTCGTACAGCCCCAGCATCGCATCGGAGGTCGGCGGCAGGAGGTCGTCGGTCCCCCGCGGCGGCCTGAGCTCCACTCAGCGTCCCCGCAGGAACGGGTTGCGCTCGCGTTCGCGCGCGACGGTGGTCCGTGGACCGTGCCCCGGCAGGACGTCCGTCGGATCGGGCAGCTCGAGGAACCGATCCAACGAGCGCTCCATGTCCTCCGGCGACGAGTTGGGGAAGTCGCTGCGGCCGATCGCCCCCGCGAACACGAGATCACCCGAGAGCAGGACGGCGTCCGTGCGGAAGCAGACGCTCCCGGGGGTGTGGCCGGGCGTGTGCACGACCTCGATCGCGAACCCGGCGAACGTGAGCACGTCCGCGTCCACGACGGTCCGAACGTCCTTGACCGGGACCGGCGGCGTCTGGAACCCGGCGCCCCACCCCTGCGGGTCGATGAGCGCCGCGACGTCGGCCTCGTGGATGTAGAAGGGCAGGTCGTCCCCGCAGAACGCCGCCGCCGAGCCGATGTGGTCGAAGTGACCATGCGTGGCGAGCGCAGCCACGGGGCGCTTGCCCTCGATCTCGAGCATCTCGCGCACGCGTTCGGGCGAGAATCCGGGATCGACGACGACGGCCTCGTCGGTCCCGTCCGCGCCCAGCAGCCAGCAGTTGGTCTCGAAGGAGTTGTCCGAGAACACGTCCAGGAACATGGACGGAGAGTCTATCGACCGACGCGCAGGCGGCTTCGGCGGCACCGAGCGCTCAGAACTGCGTCTGGCCCTTCAGCGCCCGTCGTCCGCGGGTGCCCGGAGGTGGGGCCGGATGCTCGACTAGGGCGACCACGCGATCGGCCATGAATCGTCCGCTGCGAACCGGTTCGCCGTTCCGGGTGACCTCGGAGACCTCGATCACCCCGCGCGACGTCGCGACCTCGACCCGCCGGCCCGCCCTCGTGGCCTCGATCTCGTAGGTGAGCACGCCCGAACCCGAGTCCACGACGATCTCTACCCGGTCGCCCTTCATGCGACCGAGCCTACTCCTCGGCCCGGACACCCACCTCGATCGAACGTGCCTAGCGGACCTCGGCGGGTCGACCGATCGGCGACGCCGAGCCGGCCGGCACCGCCGGGCCCTGCACAGCGTGGCGGAACGTGGTCACCGCCCACAGGACCGCGATGTCCACGACGAGCGCGACGAACCACGTCTGGCTCCCCGTGATCAGCACCGCGACGAGCAACGCGAGCGCGACGACCCCGAGCGCGGACGCCAACGTGATGAACGAGCTCTTGCCGGCGGCCGACGTGCTCTGGGCCGAGCCGCTCATGGCGCACATGGCCATCCCGGCGCCGAACACCACCAGACCCGCGGAGCGGTAACTGCCCGTGAGCGGCCACCCCCAGTCCCGGGTGGCCGCCATGCCGAAGGCGACGACGAACCCCAACAGGAGCGTCTCGACCCCATCCCTCCAGGTGAGTCTCATCCCTGATCCCTCCTTCGACCGCCGATCACGTGGTTCCGCTCGGCGGCCCGAGCAAGGCCGCGTCGAAGAACGCGACTGACAACGGCTGCCTCATGTCTAGCCTTGGGAGGTCGACCTGCCGGAGCTCGTGGGACCCCTGCCCCGGGGGCCGTCCGTCGGGACCCTCGATCAGAGGGCGGAGGAGTCGATCCAGAGGGTCACGGGGCCGTCGTTCTCGAGCTCGACCTGCATGTGCTCCCGGAAGGCACCGCGGCGGACGGTCGCCCCGCGCCCCTCGAGGGCCTTCGCGAAGGCCTCGACCCGATCTTCCGCGATCTCCGGGGGCGCGGCCCCGTCCCACGACGGTCGGCGTCCCTTGCGGACGTCGCCGTAGAGCGTGAACTGCGGGACAACCAGGATCTCCCCTCCCACGTCGGACAGGGAGCGATTCATCTTGCCGTCCTCGTCCTCGAACACCCGCAGGTGGAACACCTTCTCGGCCAGCCGGTCGTACTCGCCGAGGCCGTCGTCCCGGCCGACGCCCACGAGCAGGAGGAGCCCCGGACCGATCTCGGACACGCGCTCGCCCCGGACCGAGACCGAGGCCCGCGAGACGCGCTGGAGCAGGATCCTCAACGCGGAACGACGCGGAAGGCGTCGTACACGTTCTCGACCTTCTTGACCGCCCCGAGGATCTCGGCCAGGTGGGTGATGTCCGCGAGCTCGAAGGTGAACCGGAGCATGGTGGTCCGGTCGCGCCCGACGGCCGAGGTGGCCGACAGGATGTTCACGTGGTGGTCCGACAGCACCGTGGCCACGTCCGAGAGCAGGCGCGTACGGTCGAGCGCCTCGACCTGGACCGCCACGACGAACGTCGTGGGCCTTCCCGCCCGCCAGGAGACCTCGATCAGCCGTTCGGGCTGGGCCATGAGCGACTTCGCGTTGGGGCAGTCGGTCCGGTGGACGGACACGCCCTGCCCGCGCGTGACGAACCCGAGGATCTCGTCACCCGGCACGGGCGTGCAGCAACGCGCCAGACGGACCCAGACGTCCTCCGACCCCGGCACCACCACCCCGGACGTGATGTCCGTCGAGCTCGGCTGCCCGAGGTGGACGGGACGCGCGAGCGGGACCTCGGTGACGTCCTCCTCCGTCGACCCCTGCACGCTCCGGGCGAGGCGGGCCACGATCGACTGCGGCGACACCTGCCCCTCCCCGACCGCGACGTACAGCGACTCGAGGCTCGGGAACTTCATCTCGTCCGCGAGCTGCTCGAGCGCGTCCTCCGTCGCGAGCCGCTTGAAGGGCACGTTCTGCTTGCGCATCAGCCGCTGGAGCTGCTCGCGGCCGTCCTCGAGGGCGTCCTCGCGTCGTTCGCGGCTGAACCACTGCCGGATCTTGTTCCTCGCGCGGGGCGTCTTGACCCATCGCAGCCAGTCCTGCGATGGGCCTTCGCCCTGGGCCTTCGAGGTCAGGATGTCGACGGTGTCGCCCGTCCGGAGCTCGTAGTCGAGCGGCACGAGCTTCCCGTTGACCTTGGCCCCGATCGTCCGGTGTCCCACTTCGGTGTGGATCGCGTACGCGAAATCGACCGGCGTAGCACCCGCGGGTAGGTTCATCACGTCGCCCTTCGGCGTGAAGCAGAAGACCTGGCCCCCGTACAGGTCGATCTTCAGGCCCTCCATGAACTCGCGGGGGTCCGCCATGTCCTTCAGCCACTCGAGCATCTGGCCGAGCCACGCGAGGTCGGCGGCCTCCTTGGCCTTCTTGCCGTCCCGGCCCTCCTTGTAGCGCCAGTGGGCGGCGATCCCGAACTCGGCGGTGCGGTGCATCTCCTTGGTCCGGATCTGGACCTCGATGGGCCGGCCCTGCGGGCCGACCACCGTCGTGTGCAGCGACTGGTACATGTTCGACTTGGGCATCGCTATGTAGTCCTTGAAACGCCCGGGGACCGGCTTCCAGAGCGAGTGGATCGCGCCGAGGGCCGCGTACACGTCGCGGACCGAGTCGACGAGGACCCTGATGCCCGCGAGATCGTAGATCTCGTTGAACTCCTTGCCGCCGACGACCATCTTCTCGTAGATCGAGTACAGGTGTTTCGGGCGGCCGTCGACCTCCGCCTTCAGGCCGGCCTCGCGGATCCGGGTGCGCGCCGCCTCGAGCACGCCTTCGACGTACTGCTGCCGCTCACCCCGTCGCTTCTCGACCAGGCTCGCGATCTCGTGGTACGGGCCGGGATGCAGCGTCTTGAACGAGAGGTCCTCCAGCTCCCACTTGACCTGCTGCACGCCGAGCCGATGCGCGAGCGGCGCGTAGATCTCGAGCGTCGCGGTCGCGATGCGCCGCTGCTTGTCCGGCGGGAGCGCCGAGAGCGTGCGCATGTTGTGGAGGCGGTCTGCGAGCTTGATCAGCAGGACCCGGATGTCGCCCGCCATCGCGACGATCATCTTGCGGACGTTCTCGGCCTGTTCCTGCTCCCGGCTCCGGAACGAGATCGCGTCGAGCTTGGTGAGCCCGTCCACGATGCGCGAGACCTCGGGACCGAACCCCGCCTCCAGGTCGGCCACGCTGACGTCGGTGTCCTCGACCGTGTCGTGCAGCAGCGCAGCCTCGAGCGTCGTCGTATCGAGCCCGAGGTCGGCCAGGATCTGCGCGACCGCCAGGGGGTGTTGGATGAAGTCCTCGCCCGACAGTCGCTTCTGCCCCTCGTGGTGCTCGGCCGCGTACCGGTAGGCCCGCTCGATCTCCTTCAGGTCGGCCTTGGCGTTGTAGCCCTTGACGGTTCGGATGAGGAGCTCGATGCCGTCGCGGGTCTCCGGCTCGCCCGATCGCAGGCGCGACAGGATCCGGCCCCGCCGTTCGGTCCTGACCTCCTCGCCCGTGTCCACGCTCGACCTCTCGTCCGCCGCTCGACCTCGATATCCAAGTCTACGCCGCGCCTGCACGCGACCAGCGACGCTGCGGTTCCGGCCGGACGCAACGGTGCGCGAGGCCGCGGGCCGGATCCCGCGGTCGGTGCGGACCTAGGAGTAGCGGAGCAGCGTGTACAGGTCGTGGCCCTCGAGCTTGTCCCGGCCGTGCAGGAACTCGAGCTCGATGAGGCAGGCGATGCCGACGACCTTGCCACCGATCCGTTCGACGAGCTCGGCCGTTGCCTTCGAGGTGCCGCCGGTGGCGAGGACGTCGTCGACGATCAGCACGCGCTCGCCCGGTGCGACGGCGTCACGGTGGATCTCGAGCGTCGCGTTCCCGTACTCGAGCGCGTACTCCGCCGATTCGGTCTCCCACGGCAGCTTGTCCACCTTGCGGACGGGGACGAAGCCCGCGCCGAAGTGGTACGCGACCGGAGACGCGAGGATGAAGCCCCGCGCCTCGATCCCGACGACCTTGTCGACGTTGCCCCGACCGAAGTGGACGACGATCAGGTCGATCACGGTCGAGAACGCGAGCTCGTCCGCGAGCAGCGGGGTGATGTCCTTGAACAGGACACCCTCCTGCGGGAAGTCGGGCACGTCCCGGACGAGCGCCTTCAGCTGGTCGAGATCCATGGGTTCTTCACCTCCGCCGACGTTTGGCGGGCGGGCGCCGCTTGCTCTTCGGACGCGGGCGGGACGAGGTCTGCCCGCCGCGACCCGGCTGCCGCGAGCCGCCGGCGGCCGCGACCGCGGCGGGCGCGGCCTCGGGCTCCTCCTCGGCGACCTCCTGCTTCGCGGCGGGGACGGCGCGCAGACGTCGCTCACCCTGTCGGCTCTCGAGCCGGGCGCGGAGCTGCTGGTATCGGGGCTCGCGCTCCTTGAGGACGACCAGGATCGGCGTGGCGACGAAGATCGAGGAGTACGCACCCGTGATGACGCCGATCAGCATCGCGAACGCGAAGTCCTTCAGCGTGTCGCCGCCGAAGAGCAGGAGCGACAGGATCGGCAGGATGACCACGAGCGACGTGTTGACCGAACGCATCAGCACCTGGTTCATCGAGTAGTTGGCGACGCCCTCGTACGTGTCCTTGCCGAGCAGCGCGGTCGACTCCGTGTTCTCCTTGACCTTGTCGAAGATCACCACCGTGTCGTAAAGGGAGAACCCCAAGATCGTGAGGATCGCGATCACGGTCGGCGGCGAGACCTCGCGGCCGGTGAGCGCGTACACGCCGGCCGTGATCAGGACGTCGTGGACCATCGCGACCATCGCACCGACGGCCATCTTCCATTCGAACCGAAGGGTGATGTAGAGCGTGATCGCGAACAGCACGATCACCAGCCCGATCAGTGCCTGCCGCGAGATCTGTTCGCCCCAGGTGGGACCTACCACCTGGGCGCTCATGTCACCGGGGCTGATGCCCGCCTGCTTCGCGAGCGCGTCGAACAGCTGCGTGCGTTGCTCCGCGGACAGATCCGTGAGGGCGGACGTGCGGATCGACACCTGGTCGCCGCCGACGATCTGGACCTCCGCGCCCTCACGCGCGTAGGGATCCTGCGCGAGGAGGTCGCGGACCTGTTCGACGGTCACGTCCTTGGAGAGCCGGTACTCGATCAGCGTTCCGCCGGTGAAGTCGATCGAGTAGTTGAGCCCCAGGAACACCAGCGCGAGGATCGAGATCAGGATCGCCGAGCCGGACAGCAGGAACCACCGGCGCCGTCGCTGGATGATGTGGAACTCGGGGTGCCGGTACCCCCGGAACGTGTCGAGCGCTCGCCGGAAGCTCACTCCGAGCCTCCGGCGATCGCGGGCACCGGTGCCGGGGCGGCGCCCGCCTCACGATCGGCCGCGAGCCCGGCCTTCACGCCCATGACCCGCCAGTTCACGATGCGGTCGCTACGCGTGAGCAGGGACACCGCCGGTCGCTTGAAGAAGTACACGACGAACAGGTCCAGGAGCGTGGCAACGCCCAGCGTGAGAGCGAAGCCGCGCACCGAGGAGATCGCCGTCACGTACAGCACCGCCGCGGCGATGGCCGTGACGGAGTCCGCGGCCACGATGGTCCGGAACGAACGCTTGAACGCCGGGGCCACCGCGGCACGGGGCGAGCGACCGGCGTGGACCTCGTCCTTCAGTCGTTCGAAGAACACGATGTAGGAGTCGGCTGTGACGCCCAGGGAGATCACGAGACCCGCCACGCCGGCCAGCGTGAGGTTGTACCCGATGGTCCGCCCCGCGAGCGCGATCAGCCCGAGCGCGAGGAGGGCCCAGATCATCATGCCGACCCACGCGACGATCGCGAGGACGCGGTAGTAGAAGAGGAGGTAGGTCGCGAGCAGCACGAGACCGGCGATCGCGGCGAACAGGCCCTGCTGCAGGGACTGGTCGCCCAGCGTCGGGCTCACGGTGAGGACCTGCTGCGTGGTCAGCTCGACCGGCAAGGCGCCCGCGTTCAGCTGCGTGGCGAGGTCCTTGGCGCGGGCCTCGGTGAAGCTGCCGGTGATCACGCCGGTGCCATTGGTGATCGGGCTCTGGACCGTCGGCGCCGAGATGACCTGGTCGTCGACGACGATCGCGAGCTGCCGGCCCTGCAGGCGCGTCGTCACGTCCGCGAACTTCCCGGACCCGTCCCCGGTCAGGTCGAACCGGATCTCCCAGCCCTGTCCGACGCTCGTGGACGACCCGGCGTTGTACACGGCCGTCGCCTTGTCGATGGCGTCCCCGGTGATCTCGACGGGGCCGAGCTGGTATCGGGTGGCGTCGTCGCGGTCCTGGAAGACGACGTTCTCGTCCTTCAGGGCCTCGAACGAGCACTCCTGGGTCGCGCGCTCCGCCGCGGTACCACACGTGAGCGGTGTGGAGGCGTAGTTGGGATCCGTCGGCGTGAGCACGCCGAGCACCTCCCGCTGCTCCAGGCGCGCCGTCTCGCCGATCACCTGCAGCAGTCGCTCCTGTCCGGTCTCCTGGAGCCGTGCCTCGGCCGAGTCCCGATCGAGGTAGCACCCCAGGTTCTCCCCGGCCGAGCTGACGACACAGAACTGAGTGTCGTGGCGGCGGACGCTCATGCCGTCCAAGAGGCTGACCGCGTCCTGCTCGGTTGGGGGAGCACGCCGGACCGGCTTCGCTCGAGAACGTCTGGCCGTCGCTCCCTTGAACGCACTGGGTCTGCGACGTCTCCGTCCCGATGCCGGCCAGGGCCGCGTCGGCCTGGTCACGGCTCGGGAAGCAGGGATCGGAGGAGAGCCCGGTCCCGGTGAGACAGAACTGCTGCTGCTGCTTCTCCACCTTGATCGCGTCGATCGCCGCCTTGGCGTCCTTCTCGGTTCCGAAGCAGGGCGGCGTGTCTCCCCAGACGTCGCCCGTCAGGCACACGGAGTTCACGACGGGTTGCACGCTCGCCCCATCGAGCCGGGCCTGCGCGGCCGCCTGGTCGGCATGGCATCCGTACGAGTTGCCGGTGGAGTCCGTGACGCAGAACTGGGTCTTGGCGTGTTCGTCGATCGTGCCGCGCGCGAGCCCCGGGATCTGGACCTCGATCGTGTTCCCGGTCACGAACAGCAGCGGCTCGGCCGTCCCGAACGCGTCGATGCGGTCACGGATGTTCTCGAGCGCCTGGTTCATCACGGTCTCCGGCGTGCCGTCCGGCGCCGACAGGATCACCGAGACCCCGCCCTCCAGATCGAGCCCGAGGATCGGGCGCGTGCCGGTGACGAACAGCGCGATCGAGCCGAGCGCGAGGAGGCCGACGAAGATCAGCGACACCCAGAACGTCCGTTGCCTCTTCTTCATCGAGGTCCTTCCGCGTCGCTCACGCGAGCTCCGCGCCGTTGATCAGGAGTTTGAACCTGCAGTTCAGCACCTCGGCCGCGAGGCGGCACAGCTGCATGCGGCCCAGGAAGATCTCGAAGTACTCCATGACCTGGCTGATCTGCGTGTCGATCGTCAGCTCGAGGCTCACGGTCTTCGCCGCCGAGTCTACCCGCAGGAAGGACTGTTCGGCGGCGAAGTTCACGCGGTCGTGGATGTCGAACTCGATCTGCCCGGACTTGCGGACCCGGCTCCGGTGCACGTCCGACTTGTCGGCCAGGATCACCGCGGCCGACACGGGCGAGACGGCGTAGCCGTTGTCCTCCTCGTGGTTCGCGATCGCCGACACGATCTGCGCCAGGTCGCCGCTCGGCACCCGGTCCCGGAGCGCCTGGTAGACGAGCACGCCGCCCGTTTGCCCGTGCGCGTAGCGGCTGATCATGTTCCCCACGTCGTGAAGGTAGCCGGCGACGCAGGCGAGGTTCGCGGTGTGCGTGTCGAACCCGGCCCGGGTGAGGACGTTGAACGCGATCCGGGCCGTGAGGTTCGCGTGGCGGAACCCGTGCTCGGTGTAGCCGAGGCTCTCCATGACCCGGTCGGCGGCCGAGATGAACGAGGAGAGCTCCTCATCCTGCTGGACGAACTCGAGGGTGATGCCTCCGGGCTGGCTGGCCGGTTCGGCCGGCTCCGAGGGACCCTCGGCCGGTGCCGGTTCGACGCTCACGGCTCTCGGTCGATCCCCTCGTCGGCGGTCTCGTCGCCGTCGTCGTCCTCGAACGTGTCCTCGACGAAGCGCTGGGAGATCCCCTGGCGGAGCATCCTGATCCGCGTGCCCGGGGCGATCTCGACCACGACGGTGCCCTCGTCCTCGTCGATCTCGACGATCGTGCCGAAGATGCCGCCACTGGTCATCACGTCGTCGCCCACCTCGAGCGAGGCGACGAGCGCCTGCTGCGCCCGCTGGCGGTTGCGCTGGGGGCGGATCAGCAGGAAGTAGAAGCCGACGATCATGAGCACCGGCAGCGCGAGGCCGATGAGCGAGCTTCCACCTTGAGTGTTGTTCTGGGCGAGGAATCCGAGCACCATGGGTCGAGCAGCCTCCTAGGGGATGACGAGGCAGCATACAGGCTACCGCTCGGTTCGCCGTACGCAGGGAAGGGGTTCGCACCGACGGCGCCGCCGATCCTCCTAGCCGAGCGGCAGGACGCCCTCGGGCGAGACCCCCAGGTGCCGGTAGGCACGCTCGGTGGCAACCCGGCCCCTCGGCGTTCGCTGGAGCAGCCCGAGCTGGAGCAGGTAGGGCTCGACTATGTCTTCGATCGTGTCGGTCTCCTCCCCGACGGCCGCGGACAGCGTCGAGAGCCCCACGGGTCCCCCGGCGAACTTGACGACCACCGTGGACAAGATCGCGAGGTCGAGCTTGTCCAGGCCCTCCTCGTCCACCTCGAAGAGCTCGAGGCCGGCCCTGGCCACGGCCGAGGTGACGGCGCCGTCGTGGCGGACCTCGGCGAAGTCGCGGACGCGCCGCAGGAGCCGGTTCGCGACCCGCGGGGTGCCACGGGAGCGACGCGCGATCTCGTGCGTCCCCTCGGCATCGATCGACACGCCGAGGATGCCGGCCGAACGTTGCACGATCGCCCCGAGGTCGTCGATCGAGTAGTAGTCCAGCCGCGGCGAGAACCCGAACCGCTCGCGGAGCGGCAACGTGATCCGTCCCGGACGCGTCGTCGCGCCGACCAGGGTGAACCTCGGCAGGTCGAGCCGGATGCTGCGGGCGCTCGGGCCCTTGCCGAGCACCACGTCGAGCTTGAAGTCCTCGAGCGCGGGATACAGGACCTCCTCGACCGCTCGCGGCATCCGGTGGATCTCGTCCACGAACAGGATGTCGCCCTCCTCGAGGTTGGTCAGGATCGCGGCGAGGTCGCCGGGCCGGTCGAGCGCGGGGCCGGACGTCGGCTGGAACCCCACGCCGAGCTCGTTGGAGACGATCCCGGCGAGCGTCGTCTTGCCGAGCCCGGGGGGCCCGGAGAACAAGAGGTGGTCGACGGTCTCGCCGCGCGCGCGTGCGCCGTCGATCAGCAGCGCGAGCTGTTCCTTGACCCGATCCTGCCCGACGAACTCGTCGATCCGCCGCGGGCGGAGCGCGGCGTCGAACTCGCGCTCCTCTACCGGAACCTCCGGGTCGACGATCCGCTCGTCCTGGGTCACGTCGGCCATCACCCTACCCCCGACCCACGTGCTGCAACGCCTCGCGGAGGAGATCCTCGACGGGCGCGTCGCCGTTGGGCGCGAGACCGGTCATCGCGTCGCTCGCCTCCTGCTGCGACAGCCCGAGCGCGAGCAACGCCTCGCGGACGTCGGCGAGCGGGCCGTCGACGATCACGACGTCCTCGGCGCCGAGCTTGTCCTTCAGGTCCAGGACGACGCGCTGCGCGACCTTCTTGCCGACGCCGGGCACGACCGTGAGCGCGCCGATGTCGCCGGAGGAGACCGCCCTGCGAAACGCGTCGGGTGAGAGCACCGAGAGGAAGCTCAGCGCGACTTTCGGCCCGATGCCGCTCACGGTGACGAGCAGGTCGAACAGCTCGCGCTCGTCCGCGTTCGCGAACCCGAACAGCGTCATCGCGTCGTCGCGGACGACCATGCGCGTGTACACGCGCGCGGGTCGGCCCGACCGGCGGGAGCTTCGCGAGCGTCGACGCCGGCACCTGCACGTCGTAGCCGATGCCGCCCACCGAGATCACGACTCGCGTGCCCGAGCGTTCGGCGACGTCGCCCTCGAGGAAGGAGATCACCTGGCGGCGACCTTGCGCAGCCGCGCCTGCGTCAAGTGGCAGAGGGCGATCGCCGCCGCGTCCACCGCATCGGGCTGGTCCGGAAGGCCGTTCAGGCCGTGGAAGCGTTCGAGCGCCGTCCGGACCTGGGCCTTGTCCGCGTTCCCCTGCCCGGTGACCGCCATCTTGACCTCGAGCGAGCCGTACTCCTCCACCTCGAGCCCGGCCTCGGCGGCCGCGAGCAGGATCACACCGGTGGCCCGCGCCACGATCATCGCGCTCACCAGGTTCTTGTTCCACGCGATCCGCTCGATCGCGATCGACCCGGGTCGATGGATCGAGATGGCCTCGGCGACGGCGTCGTGGAGGAGACGCAGCCGGATCGCATCGGGCAGGTCGGCAGCCGTCCGCACGGTGTCCGCGAACAGCAGCACCGGCTTGCGGTCGTGCCTGCCGACGGCGGCCAAGCCGAGCGCGGACACGCCCGGATCGACCCCGAGCACGCAGGAATCGAACATCCGTTCGCCGAGTCTAGGTTCGGGAAGGGCTCGCGCAATCACCCGGAGGCTCAGAGCTCGGCCATCACCGATTCGGGGATGTCGAAGTTCGCGTAGACGTTCTGGACGTCGTCGAGCTCCTCGAGCGCCTCGAGCAGCGCCAGCACCTGCTTGGCCTGGCCGCCGTCGACGGGGATCGTGCTCTGAGGGAGCATCGTGAGCTCGGCCGAGAGCATCGGGATCCCGGCGTCCCGGATCTCGTCGCGGACCGCGGTGAACGATGCCGGGTCGCTCGTGATCTCCCAGGTGCTCTCCGCGTCGTTCAGGTCCTCGGCGCCGGCCTCGAGCGCGATCTCGAGGAGCTTCTCCTCGTCCGGCGCAGCATCCTTCTCGATCTGGATCGAGCCCTTGCGCGCGAACATCCACGCGGTGCTCCCGCTCTCCCCAAGGTTCCCGCCGCTGCGCGTGAACGCGTGCCGGATGTCCTGCGTGGTCCGGTTCCGGTTGTCGGTCAGCGTCTCCACGAACACGGCCACGCCGCCGGGACCGTAGCCCTCGTACGTGACCTCCTCGTACCGGGCGCCGCCGTCCAGGTCGCCGGTCCCGCGCTTGATCGCACGGTCGATGTTGTCGACCGGAACCGAGAAGCTCCGGGCCTTCTCGACGGCCGACGCGAGCGTCATGTTCGCCTTGACGTCCCCGCTGCCCCCCTCGCGCGCGGCCACCTCGACCGCGCGGAGCAGCTTGGCGAACTGGTTGCTTCGCTTGGCGTCGGCCGCGCCCTTCTTGCGCTTGATCGTCGCCCACTTGGAATGGCCCGACACGTCACACCTTCCCCAGGACGTACGCGTGCAGACCGGTCTCCCTCACGAGCTCGGGATGGAAGGATGCCACGACCAGGTTCCCCTGCTCCAGGACGACCGGGTGATCCTCGTGCTCGGCGAGTACCCGGACGGCCTCGCCGATCCCCTCGACTATCGGGGCCCGGATGAAGACCCCACGGATCGGGTGCTCGATGCCGCGGACGTCGAGGTCCGCCTCGAACGAGTCCACCTGGCGCCCGTACGCGTTCCGGCGGACCGTGATATCGACGAGCGAGAGCAGCGGCTCCAGACCGTCGACGCGCTGCGCCATCACGATCATGCCCGCGCACGTCCCGAGGATCGGCATCCCGGCGTTCGCGCGCTCGACGATGGGCTCGACGAGACCGGCGCTCCGAGCGAGCTTCGAGATCGTCGTCGATTCGCCCCCGGGGATCGCCAGAACGTCGACGCGGGCGAGGTCGTCGGGCGTCCGAACCTCGACGGGCGAGGCCCCGAGCTCGCCGAACACGCGCGCGTGCTCGCGGAAGTCTCCCTGCAACGCGAGGACCCCGGCCTTCACGGGAGGCTCACCACCCGCGGGTCTGGAGCAGACCCTCCTCGCCGAGCTCCTTGATGTCGAGCCCGGGCATCGGCTCGCCGAGGCCCCTCGAGACCTTCGCGAGCGCGTCCGGGTCCTGGAAGTGCGTGGTCGCCTCGACGATCGCGCGCGCCCGGGGCGCCGGGTCCTCCGACTTGAAGATGCCCGAGCCGACGAACACCCCGTCGACGCCGAGCTGCATCATGAGCGCGGCGTCGGCCGGCGTAGCCAGCCCGCCCGCGGCGAAGTTCACGACCGGGAGCTTGCCCGTCTCCGAGATCATCCGGACCAGGTCGACCGGCGCGCCGAGGTCCTTGGCGGCCGCCACGAGCTGTTCGGGACGCAGGCTCTGGAGCCAGCCGATCTCGCGCAGCATCGTCCGCTGGTGGCGGACGGCCTCGACCACGTTGCCCGTCCCCGCCTCGCCCTTCGTGCGGATCATCGCGGCACCCTCGGCGATCCGACGGAGCGCCTCGCCGAGGTTCCGCGCGCCGCACACGAACGGGACCGTGAACGCCCACTTGTCGATGTGGTGCTCCTCGTCCGCCGGCGTGAGGACCTCGGACTCGTCCACGTAATCGACGCCGAGCGCCTGGAGGATCTGCGCTTCGACGAAGTGGCCGATCCGCGCCTTCGCCATCACGGGGACGGAGACGGCGTTCATGATCTCCTCGACCTTGGTGGCGTCTGCCATGCGCGCGACGCCGCCCTCCGCGCGGATGTCGGCCGGGACGCGCTCGAGCGCCATCACGGCGCACGCTCCCGCGTCCTCGGCGATCTTGGCCTGGTCGGCGTTGGTGACGTCCATGATGACGCCGCCCTTCAGCATCTCGGCCAGGCCGGACTTCACTCGGAAGGTGCCGGTCTCACGCTCCACCCGGGGATGCCTCCTTCGGAACGGGTCGTGCTCGGCTCCGCATCTTGAGTGTACCGCCGAGCCCGGGCCCGAGCCCGAGCGGAGAAGGGTGCCGGTTACGCCCCGCGCCGGGCGAATTCCAGGTCGACCCAGCTCGGCAGGAGCTCGACCCAGGTGCGGCCGGGCGCGAGCTCGATCTCGGTCCCGTCCTTGGTGACGAACGTCGTCACGTCGTGGAGTGAGTCGCGCTCCCACCGGCCGCGGATCACTTCGCCGTCGCGGAGCACGTACGCCTTGCCCGAACCGGTGAGGTCGACCTCGGGCGAGGGGTTGCCCGCCGACGTCGAGGAAGTCGCTGTCGGTGACCGTCACCACCTGGATCACCACGTTGGTGGCCGACACGCGCTCGTTGCCCTCGAGCACGTGCGAGACGTCCCCGTGGGAGCGGAGCCACGCGCCCTTGCCGCCGTTCCAGTGCCAATACACGTCCGAGACGCCGGAGTACGGGAGATGGGCGCTGGAGATCTTCTTGGCTCGACCCTCCCACGTTTCCGCGTAGACGAACAGCGGGTCGGGGGCCCCGTCCTTCGACCGGCCCGCCTTCCAGAGCGCGCCGGTCGTCGTGTAGAGGTCGTGTGGCGCGGCGCGAGAGTCGTCCCGCGCGTACGCGTCCGCCGCGATGATGTAGTTCACGTCCACGAGGCCGACCTTGGGGACCTCGCGCTTCACGACGTTGCGGCCTCCCGCGTACCCGAACACGGCCGGCCCGAGCTGACGCAGGTAGTCCGGGTCGGTCGTCCGGCCGCTCCGGACCGGGCCGACGCGCTCCGAGTCGCCGCACTGGAAGATGGCGATGAACCTCGTGTAGCCACCCTCGACGGGCTCCTCCACGACGACATCGGCCTCGTTCAGCGCGGCCTGGGGCCGAGCCTCCGGCGCGTTCTCGATCTTGACCGCGAGCGCGGGGCGGTCCGGCACCCGGCTCCCGGGGACGGGCTCCCCCGTGAGCGGGCAGGTCGCGTCGGGCGCGCCGGCCTCGGGACCCGCGAGGCCGACGCTCTGCAGCGTCTGACGGACGAACGCAGGGGCCTTCTGCGGGAACAGCGCGAAGTAGCCGAGCGCGCCGGCCGCAACGACGGCGACGGTCACGCCCGCGGCGACGAGCTTGCCGCGGCGGGAAAGGGACGGACGGCTCGTGGACGAGCGGCTGCGATGGGTTCCGGACACGGGGACTCCCGAAGGGGGTCGCGGGCTATAGGGGGATGTGACTCCGCTTCGACCGGAGTCGGTACTCCGACGAACGGGGCGAGATGCTACCGGCCGAACGGGGGCGGCTCAACGACCCGGGGCCATCTCGGCGGGATCGTCACATCTCCTCGAGCCGACGGATCCGCTCCTCGATCGGCGGGTGCGTGCTGAACAGCTTCTCGAGCGGTCCCATGCCCTCGCCCTGGATCCGGGAGGGCTGGTTGAGCCACAGATGCGCCGTCGCGTTGTTCGCCGAGCGCATCGGGATGCCCGACGCCGCGGCGATCTTGCGGAGCGCGCTCGCGAGCCCAGGCGGGTAGCGCGTGAGCAACGCACCCTGGGCATCCGCGAGGAACTCGCGCTGCCGGGAGACGGCCAGCCGGACGATCTGACCGATGATCGGCGCGAGTACCAGCAGCACCAGGCCGATCGCGAAGATGATCGCCTCGATGCCGCCGCCGCCGCGATCGCCGCCGCGCCGGCCCCGGACGCCCCCCCACCACCACGACCGCATGAAGAACTCGCTGATCAGAACCACCGCGCCGATGAGCGTGGCGACGACCGTGCCGACGAGGATGTCGCGGTCCACCACGTGGGAGAGCTCGTGGCCGATCACGCCCTCGAGCTCGACGCGGTTCATCGCCGCGAGCAGGCCCTCGGTGACGGCGACCGACGAATGCTCGGGGTTGCGGCCAGTCGCGAACGCGTTCGGCGCCTGCTCGGGGATCACGTAGACGCGCGGTTTCGGGATCCCGGCCGCGATCGACAGCCCCTCGACGATGTTGTGCAGGCGCGGCTGGTCCTGCGGGGTGACCTCTCGCGCGCGCGTGGACGCGAGGACGAGCCGATCGCCCCCGAAGAACGACCCGAGCGACAGGACGAGCGCCAGCGCGACCGCCCCGACCAGGCCCGTCACGCCGCTCCCGTACCACAGGCCGAGCACGTACCCGACCGCACCCAGGAGCACGATCGCGCCGAAGATCAGCACGAACGTCTTTCGCTTGTTCGCCGCGATCTGCTCGTACACGGACTACCCGGGGAACTCGACCTCGGACGGCGCGCGGATGGGGTCCTCGATGTCGAAGAACTCCCGGGGCTGGAACCCGAACGTCTTCGCGACGATGTTCGAGGGGAACGACCCGATGAGCGTGTTCAGCAGCATGACCTGGTCGTTGTAGAACTGACGCGCGAACGCGATCTTCGACTCGGTCCCGGTGAGTTCCTCCTGCAGGGCGAGGAAGTTCTGGTTCGCTTTCAGGTCGGGGTAGTTCTCGGCCACGGCGAGGAGCTGGCGGATCCCCCGCGTGATCTGGTTCTCCGCCTGCGCCTGGTCCGGGACCGCGCTCGCGTCGATCGCCCGCGACCGGGCCTCGGTCACGTGCTCGAACAGCTCACGCTCGTGCGTCGCGTACCCCTGGACCGTGGTGACGAGGTTGGGGATCAGGTCGTACCGACGACGGAGCTGGACGTCGATCTGCGACCAGCCGTTGTTCACACGGGCGCGGAGCCTGACCAGACGGTTGTAGATCCAGATGGCGCCCAGCACCAGCACGGCGACCACGACGAGCAGGATCCACAGCCCGAGGGACACGGCGGCATCCTAGCGCCTGCCGGAGCGGACCCGATCGTAGACGGCCTCCAGTCGCGGCACGACCGCGTCCCACGAGAACGCCTCGGCCCGGGCCCGTCCGGACGCCGCGAGGGCCGACGCCAGTTCGGGTTCGGACAGCACGCGGCGGAGCGCGTCCGCGAGCGCGGTGGCGTCGTTCGGCGGGACCAGCAGGCCCTCGACCCCATCACGGACGACCTCTCGGTAGCCCGCGATGTCGGAGGCCACCACCGGCACGCCCGCGGCCATCGCCTCGACGAGGACGATCCCGAAACTCTCCTGCCCGATCGCGGGCGACGCGAACGCGTCGGCGGCCGCGTGGTACCGGGGCAGCTCCTCGTGGGGCACCGTTCCCAGACGCAGGATGCGGCTCCGGACGTCCCGCGGGACCGACCGCAGCAGCGCGCGGTCGCGTCCGTCGCCCGCCACGAGCAGCCGCACGTCCTCGAGCTCGGGCGCGAGCAGCTCGAACGCCCGCACCATGACCTCGAACCCCTTCTGCGGGTCGAGGCGGTTCACCCACAGGATCTTCCGCCCCGGCGGCAACCCCTCCACCGGCCTTCCCGGATCCGCGAACCGCCGGACGTCGACGCCGTTCGGCACGATCTCGAGCGGGCCGTGCACGACGCGACGCAGGAACGAGGCCGCCGCGTCGGACACCGCGATCGCCGCGTCGATCCGGCGGCTGACCTGACGCAGCGCCGGCCCCGCGAGCTCCATCAGCCGCGAGCGGTCGAGATGCGCGTGGAACGTGGCGACGACGGGGGCGCTCGCAGCAAGGACGGCGAGCATCGACGTGCTCGGCGTGAGGGGCTCGTGGACGTGGATCACGTCCGGATCGAACGAACGCATCGCGCCCCGGATGCGTCTCCACGACGCCGGGGAGAAGGAGATCGGGGCAACGGTCCCGCCGTAGGGCACGCGCACCGGCCGCCCGACGATCCGAACCCCCGGCTCCACGGACGGGCCCGATCCCGGCGCGAGGATCGTCGTTCGGTACCCCCGGGTCCGCAGCTGCTCGGCCAGCTGTCGGACGTGGACCTGCACGCCGCCCGGGGACCCCCAGTCGTACGGGCAGACGAGGAGGAGCTTCACCGAGGTTCGGCCGACGCGGCCGGCACGGCGTCCGTCGAGCCGACCTCGTCCCAGGCGGGTTGGAACATGTGCCAGTCGGTGGGCTTGGCCGCGATCGCGCGCTCGAAGCGGTCGGCCATCAGTCGCGAGAGCGCGGTGACGTCGCTCGCGCATCACGCCGGTCCGCTCGATCTCGAGCGGCTCGCCGATCCGAACCTCCCACCCGTCGTCGCGCGTGAAGACGGGACACACGAGGAGCGGCGCCCCAGAGCTGAGCGATAGGAGCGCCGGTCCCGCCGGCACCCGGCGGGTGGCCCCGAACATCTCCACCTCGATCCCCCGTCCGGTGAGGTCACGGTCGGCGACGAGCGCGACCATCCAGTTCTCCGACAGGAGCTGCTTGAGGCGCTGCCCGACGTGCCCGTCCTTCGTGAGCCCGATGATCTTCATGCCGAGCTCCTCGCGGTGGCGACGGAACAGCTCGTAGAGCCTCGGCGGCTTGAGCTCCTCGGCCACCGCCGCGATCCGGTAGCCGTTGACGCCGAACCAGTGACCGCCGGCATCCCAGTTGCCCATGTGCGGGAGGGCGCAGATGCAGCCCCGGCCGGCCTCGAGGGCGCGGTCCACGTTCTCCGCCCCGATCATCACCGTACGTTCGTTGAACTCCTGTACCGGCATCGACCGGATCCGGAACGCGTCGAACCAGAATCGCGCGTACAGCTCGAACGCCTCCCGGGTGGCGAGCGCGACCCGCTCGTCGCCCGGGTCGGTCCCCAGGACCCGGGCCTGGTTGGCGGCGACGGTCGCGCGGACCCCCTCGAGCCGGTGATACGCCACGCGTCCGAGCGTCTCGAACACCCGCCGGCCCGTGCGTTCGGGCAGGGACATCGCGAGCCACTCGGCGCTCCGGTAGCCCCAGTAGCCGAGGGTCTCCTTCGGCGTCTCCCTCGGCGTCGTCGGCCGGGTCCGAGGCCGTACCTCGGGCCCGCTCATCTGCGGTCCGGGCGCGAGCTCACAGGCGCTCCTCCTTGACCACCTGGCTCGCCCGGACGGCCGACGCGAGCAGCATCAGGACGGCCACCGCCCACGGCGTCCATCGCCACCCCGCGATCAGCCCCGCCGAGACCAGGCCGTATCGGATCGCGGGCGTGATCACGCCCTCCTCGATCCCGTACCCGAGCGACCCGCCGCGCGCGCGGATGTAGGAGGCGAGGAACCCCGCGGCGAGCGCGATCAGGGCTCCCGCCGCGAGCCACGGGTCGGCCGTGCGCGAGACCCACGCGAGCGCCCCGAGCACGCACCCGTCGAACAGCCGGTCGGCGAACGACAGGACCACGCGGCCCAGGCGGTCGTTCGGACGCAGGAGGATCCCACCGGCGACGAGCGCCACCCCCGCGGCGAGCGCCGCCCAACCCGCGGGCTCGGGGTCGCGGTCGAGCAGGAGCCAGGTGGCGACCACGATCGCGAGTCCCGCGGCGACGCACAGGAGCGGCACCACCGCGCGCTCGCCCACCCGCGCTCGAACGCTCACGTCCACCACCCGCGCGAGGGTATCACCGGTGCTCGAGGCGCCCGAGGGCGTTGGCGACGGCCGCGCTAGAATCCCGGTCCCGTTTCCCGTCCGTCGATCGGGGGCCAATTGAAGACGTACGAAGCGAACGACATCCGCAACGTCCTGCTGGTCGGGCACGGCGGGTCGGGGAAGACCACGCTGCTCGAGGCCATGCTCTTCACGTCGGGCGCCACCACGAGGATGGGGACCGTCGAAGACGGCAACACGGTGAGCGATTTCGAGCCCGAGGAGATCAAGAAGGGCATCAGCGTCTCGCTCGGGATGGCGCCCGTCGAGTGGAACGGCGTGAAGATCAACGTCCTGGACGCGCCGGGCTACGCCGACTTCATCGGGGACGTCCGCACCGCGATCCGGGCGGTGGACGCGGTCGTGCTCGTCGTCTCCGCCGTGGACGGCGTCGAGGTGCAGACGGAGGTGGCGTGGGAGCTTGCGGTCGAGGCGGGATTGCCACGCGCCATCCTGATCAACAAGCTGGACCGCGAACGCGCGTCGTTCGAGCGGACGCTCGAGCAGCTCGTGCAGTCGTTCGGGACGCAGGTGGCACCGCTCGAGCTCCCGCTCGGTGAGGAGCACGACTTCGAGGGTGTCGCGGATCTGCTCGGGCGCAAGGCGTACCGCTACGGCGCCGGCCCGACCGCCGAGGAGGGCGAGTGGCCCGACGACATCTCGGGCAAGGCGGACCCGTTCCGCGAGAAGCTGATGGAGGCGGTCGCCGAGTCCGACGACGCACTGATCGAGAAGTACCTGGAGGAGGGCGAGCTCTCCGAGGACGAGGTCGTGCACGGCGTGAAGCGGGGGTTCGCCGAGGCACGGATCGCGCCGGTGCTGTGCGCCGCCGCGGCCCGCCCGCTCGGCGTCGACCGGGTGCTCCAGTTCATCGCGGACGAGTTCCCCTCCCCGATCGAACGCGGCCCCGTCACGGTCAACGCCAAGGGCGGCGAGGAGAAGGAGCGCGCCTGCGACCCCGGACAGCCGCTCACGGCGTACGTGTTCAAGACCGTGTCCGACCCCTACGTCGGCCACATCACGATGTTCCGTGTGTTCTCCGGCAAGATGCGGCCGGACGCGTCGGTCTCCAACGCGACCAAAGGCACGGAGGAGCGGATCGGCCAGCTGTTCGCCCTGCGGGGCAAGGAGCACGACACGCTCTCCGAGGTGCCGGCGGGCGACATCGCGGCCGTCGCCAAGCTGTCGCACACGACCACCGGCGACACCTTCTCGAGCAAGGACGATCCGGTGACGCTGCCGCAGGTCCAGATGCCCGAACCGCTGCTCGCGTTCGCGATCACGCCCAAGACCAAGGGCGACGAGGACAAGCTGTCGACGGCCCTGTCACGGCTGCGGGAGGAGGACCCCACCCTGCGGGTCGAGCGCTCGGAGGAGACCCACGAGACCGTGATGTACGGGATGGGCGAGGCACACCTCGATGTCCAGATCGAGCGGATGAAGCGGAAGTTCGGCGTCGAGGTCACGACCGCCCCCGCCAAGATCGCGTACCGGGAGACCATCCGCGGGCCGGGCAAGGGTGTCGGACGGCACGTCAAGCAGACCGGCGGTCATGGCCAGTACGCCATCTGCAACATCGAGATCGAACCGCTGCCCCGCGGTGAGGGGTTCGAGTACGTCGACAAGATCTTCGGCGGCGCGATCCCGAACCAGTTCATCGGCTCGGTCGAGAAGGGCGTCGTCAAGACGATGCAGCAGGGCGTGATCAGCGGGAACCGGATGGTCGATATCCGGTGCACGCTCGTCGACGGCAAGTTCCACAGCGTGGACTCGTCAGACATGGCGTTCCAGCTCGCCGGCGCGCTCGCGCTCAAGGAGGCCGCGGCGGCCGCCGGCGTGGTCCTGCTCGAGCCGATCGTCGAGGTCGACGTCGTCGTCCCGGAGACCCACACCGGCGACATCATGGGCGACCTCAACGCCAAGCGCGCCAAGATCGCGGGCGTCGAGTCGGCGGGCGCCGGCAAGCAACGCGTGAAGGCGCTGGTGCCGCAAGCGGAGGTGGCTCGGTACTCGATCGACCTGCGTTCGATGACCGGTGGGCGTGCGGCGTTCACGATGCGTTTCTCCCACTACGAGGAGGTCCCCTCGCACCTCGCCGACAAGATCATCGCCGCCGCGCAGCAGGAGAAGGAAGAGGCGAGGAAGTAGGGGCGGCTAGTGCACGAGGATGGCGAAGAGCATCAGCGCCCACCCGAGCAACAGGCAGACTCCCCCGAATGGGGTGACGGCGCCCCACGCCCGACGTCCCGTCAGCGCTGACGCGTAGAGGCTGCCCGAGAAGAGAAGGATGCCGGCCACGAAGAGCCACCCTGCGGCAAACGCCGGCCACCCCGTCCCTCGCTCGACGAGGTAGAAGGCCGGTCCGCTGGTCGGCCTCCGCGCGTCCACCAGCACGACCGCGAACAGCGCTAGCGCGTGCCACATCTGATGCCGGATCCCCGTCTCGAACGTCGCCACGCGTTCCGCCGACAGCTTCCCGCGGAGCGCGTGCGAGCCGAACGCGCCGAGCGCCACCCCGATGAACCCGAGCACGGCGCCGAGCACGAGGGACGTCTCCATGGGTTCAGAGCACCTCCCCGAGGAACCCCAGGACGACGCGGTTGAACTCGGCGGGCCGCCGCATCGGGATCACGTGGTCGGTCTCGGGGATCCTGACCAGACGTGTGCCGGGGATGCCCGCGGCGATTTCGACGCACATCCGCTCATGCCACGGCGGGTCGTGGTCGGCCGGCAGCACGAGCGTCGGTGCCACGATCTCGCCGAGCCGCGCGGCGGCCGGCGGATCGATCGGGATCTCCCCGCTCTCGTCCAACGTGAGCTCCTGGAGGTTGTCGAACGCGATCCGCCGGATCAGCGATCCTGCCGGGTCGTCCGTCCCGAGCGGCGCCCACAGCGACCTCAGCCGCAGGTCCTGGGCCCGCTCGAGGTCACCCGTGGTCACGGCCTCCGCGATCCGGCGCTCGACGTCGGCGAACGCCGTCTCCCACATCGACTCCTCTTCCGAGTTTCCCTCGAACCCGGAGAGCGCGGGGCTGGCGAGCACCAGCGCGGACACGCGCGCCGGATGCGTGAGCGCGAAGTCCATCGCCACGCGTCCGCCCATCGAGTTGCCGATCAAGGCCGCCCGCTCGACGCCAGCCGCGTCCATCACGGCGGCGAGATCCGAAACGTGCGAGTACGGCCTGCCGGGTTCGGGACGGCTCGAGCGACCGTACCCGCGGAAGTCGTGGCGCACGACCCGATAGGTCCTCGAGAACAGGCCGAACTGCTCGTCCCACACCCGGCCGTCCCATAGCCCCGGATGGAGGAACGCGACGACGGGGCCCTCCCCCGCCGACTCCCACACGAGGTCGCCTCCGTCGATCGGGGCGACGCCGCTCGCCACGCGGGTCACGGTGGACGCCTCAGCCCGCGAACGCCAGGAAGTCCAGCGCGAGCCGGTCGAAGCGCTCGGGCTTGGCCACGTTCACGAGCTGGTCCGCCTCCGCGATCACGCGCTTGCTCCCGCCCGGGACGCGTTCGGCGACGAGCTGGCCCGCGCGCTCGTACGACAGACGACACTGCCCCGCCTCCGTGAACCCATCGCTCATGCCGGTTCGAAGCGGGGCCTGAGCCGCGCGTACGACTCCTCGAGCAGCTCGGGGAGCACACGGGTCTGGCCCACGACCGGCATGAAGTTGGTGTCGCCGTTCCAGCGGGGGACGACGTGCCAGTGCAGGTGATCGGGGATGCCCGCGCCGGCGACGCGACCGAGGTTCATGCCGAGGTTGAAGCCGTGGGGCTCCATCTCGGCCTCGAGCGCCCGGATCGAGCGCGCGATCAGCGCGTCGACCTCCGCGAGCTCCCCCGGCTCGAGCGCGGCGAAATCACCCACGTGACGGAACGGCGCGACCATCAGGTGCCCCGGGTTGTACGGGAAGGAGTTCAAGATCACGAAGGCGTGCTCACCCCGGGCGAGGATCTTCGTCCCTTCGTCGTCGCCATCGGCGGGCAGGTCGCAGAAGATGCAGCCGGCGTCGTCACCCCGTTCCTTGGCGGCTTGGATGTACGCCATCCGCCACGGTGACCAGATCCGATCCACGCCGCCCACCACGGCGTCCTCGCCTAGCCGCCGAACCGGGACTGGGACAGGCGCTTCGAGGCCGCCTCGTCGACCAGCGCCGCCGCGAAGTCGTCGAACGGCACACCCTTGGTCTCGACGCCCTCGCGGTTGCGCACGGTGAGCTCGCCCGAGTCGATCTCCTTGTCCCCGATGACCAGGACGTACGGCGCCTTGGCCAGCTGGGCGGCCCGGACCTTCTTGCCGACGGTCTCGCCGCTCTCGTCGACCTCGGGTCGCAGACCGAGCGCTCGCAGGAGCGACGCGAGCTCGCGCGCGTGCTCGACGTGGCGGTCGGCGACCGGCACCAGGCGGACCTGCTCCGGCGAGAGCCACAGCGGGAACGCCCCCCCGTAGTGCTCGATCAGCACCGCGCTGAACCGTTCGATCGACCCGAGGATCGCCCGATGGACCATCACCGGTCGGTGCCGCTGGTTGTCCTCGCCGACGTACTCCATCTGGAAACGCTCGGGCAGACCGAAGTCGCACTGCACCGTCGTGAGCTGCCACGGTCGCCCGATCGCGTCCCGGAAGTGGAAGTCGACCTTCGGCCCGTAGAACGATCCCTCTCCCTCGGCGACCTGGAAGGCGAGCCCGCTGCGCTCGAGCGCGTCCCGAAGCGCACCGGTCGCGCGCTCCGCCATCTCGGGCGTCACGATCGTCTCGCCGGGAAGCGTGGAGAGCGTGACGACGGGCTCGGTGAACCCGAACGTCCCGAGGATCTCGAGCGTGAGGTCGAACACACCGAGGATCTCGTCGACCAGCTGATCCTCGCGGCAGATGATGTGCGAGTCGTCCTGTGTGAACCCTCGCGCCCGTAGGAGGCCGTGGACGACCCCGAGGCGCTCGTACCGATACACGCCACCGAGCTCGGACAGCCGCACCGGCAGCTCGCGGTACGAGCGGATCTGCGACTTGTACACGAGGACATGGAAGGGACAGTTCATCGGCTTGACGAAGTACCCCGGATCCCCCTCGTGCCGCATCTCCGGGTACATCAGCTCCGCGTACTTCGTCGTGTGCCCCGAGGTGTCCCACAGCTCGCGGCGCGCGAGGTTCGGTGTGACGACGAGGTCATAGCCCCGCTCGAGGTGCAGGTCGCGGACGTAGTCCTCGAGCTGCTTGCGGAACAGGCCGCCGCGCGGGTGCCAGACGGCGAGACCCGGGCCGAGCTCCTCCGGGAAGGAGAACAGGTCGAGGTCACGGCCCAGCTTGCGATGGTCGCGCTTCTCGGCCTCCTCGAGGCGATGCAGATGCGCGTCGAGGTCGTCCTGCGACGCCCAGGCCGTACCGTAGACGCGGGTGAGCATCGGCAGGGCCTCGTCGCCCCGCCAGTACGCGCCGGCGAGCTTCATCAGCCTGAACGCGGCCAGCCGCCCGGTCGAGGGCAGGTGGGGACCCAGACACAGGTCCGCCCAGCCATCGTTGCGGTACACGGTCACGGTCTCCCCGGCCGGGATCTCCCCCTCCTCGAGCGACTCGATGATCTCGCGCTTGTAGGGCTGGTCGGCGAAGCGCTCGAGCGCCTCCGCGCGCGGGACCTCCTCGCGGACGAACGGCTGATCCTCGGCGACGATCTCGCGCATCCGATCCTCGATCTTCGGCAGGTCGGTCTCGGAGACCTGCCCGGAGAGCTCGAAGTCGTAGTAGAAGCCGTCCTCGATCGTCGGGCCGATCGCGTATCGCGTCCCCGGCCACAGATCGCAGACGGCCTGCGCCATCACGTGCGCGGCCGAATGCCGCAGCACGCGGAGGCCGTCCGGATCGCCAGGCAGCACCGGCTCGGCCTTCCCGTCGGCGTTGGGCACGAACGAGAGGTCGACCAGCTCCCCCTCCACGCGAGCGGAGATCGCCTCCGGCGGAAGCACGGCGCCGACCGGTTCCCCTTCGGGGAGCTCGGTGGTGCGGCCGTCGGCGAGCTCGATCTTCGGCATGGGACGGCCATGATATCCGCCGCCCGAGCCCGGCCCGGCTCACTCGTACGCGATGGCCTCGAGCACGTTGAGCTTGGCCGCCCGGCGGGCCGGGAAGATCGCGAAGACGACCCCGAGCACGGCGGCCAGGATGACGTAGATCGCGAGCTGGCCGCCCGGGATGCCGAGCTCGCTGAAGCCCTCGGGTTCGAGCGCCTGTTGGAGCGCCCATCCGAACGCGATCCCGATCATGACCCCGAACAGCGCCCCCATGATGGCGATGATCATGGCCTCCCACCGGACCATCGACCGCGTCTGCCTTCTCGTCAGACCGACCGCGCGGAGCAGGCCGAGTTCCCGTGTCCGTTCGTAGATCGACAGGTACAGCGTGTTCATCACGCCGAAGAAGGCGATCACGACCGCGAAGATGAGCAGCGCGGCGACCAGGTTCAGGACCTGGTTGATCAACGTCGCGTACTTGTCCCGGAACCCCGCCTGGTCCTGCACCTCGATGTTCGGATACGTCACCAGCACGTCTTCCAGGTCCGACTGCACGGTCGCGACGTTCGCGCCGTCCTCCGCCTTGATCAGGACCATGATGTCGAGCACCTGCGCCACGTTCACGTCGAAGGTGTCGAGGGAGACGGCGTAGTCGCCGATCAGACCGTTCTCCGAGTAGAGCGCGACCACGGTGAGGTTGACGTTGCCGGTGGCCGGGAACTCGACCGGGATCGTATCGCCGACGGTCCAGCCGTTCTCCTGGGCCGTGTCCTCGAAGACCGCGATCGAGTTCGGATTCGCCAGGTCCGCGAGCGCACCCTGGACCACGCCGGCCTCGGAGACCACCGGGAACGTCCCGGGCTCGAGCCCGGTCATGAACGCGGTCCCGCCTTCGATCCGCACCTCGGCCTGCCGGACCTGCGAGACGGTGTCCACACCGGGGACGGTCCGCGCGTCATCGGCCGCGGAGGTGCTGAAGCCGCTCAGCGTGGGAGAGATCAAGATGAAGTCGGCCTTCAGGGTCCGCTCGAGGACCGCGGTGGTGGATGCCTTGGCCGAGGCGCCGAAGACGGCGACGAACACGACCAGCCCCAGGCCGATCATCAACGCCGAGGCCGTGGCGGCGGTCCGGCGTGGGTTCCGCATCGAGTTCTCGCGGCCAAGCTTCCCGGGAACGCCGGTGTGCCGGATCGGCAGCCCGATCCATGCGGCGACCGGACGCGCGATGAGCGGCGTCAACATCGCGACGCCGACGAACGTGAGCGCCACGCCGAGGCCGACGAGCTGCAGCCCGTTGGAGGGCGTGCCGAACAGTCCGTAGAGCAAGGGGGCCAGCCCGAGCGCCAGCACGACCGCGCCCGAGATGATCCGGAACCGGAGCGACCGTCCCGGCTGATCCTGCGCCTCGCGCAGCGCCTCGATGGGCGGGATGCGCGCCGCCCGCCGCGCCGGGATCAGCGCCGCGACGACCGTCACGATGGTTCCGACGACGATCGACACGATGAACGTCCGTGCCAGGATCACCGTCCCGGACGCCGGGATGTCGAACCCGGTCGCGTTGAGCGCCCCCTTCAGCAGGATCGCGATCCCGATGCCGAGCAGGACCCCGAGCGCCGAGGAGACCAGTCCGATCACCAGCGCCTCGATCATGACGGACGTCATGACCTGCCGACCGCTCGCCCCGAGCGCCCGGAACAGCGCCAGCTCGCGCGTGCGCTGCGCCACGATGATGGCGAAGGTGTTGAAGATGATGAACGCGCCGACGAACAACGCGACGAACGCGAAGACGAGGAACGCGGTCCGGAGGAACCCCAGTCCCGTGCTGATCTGATCCTGGGCCTCGGCGGTGACCGTCGCGGCCGTGACCGCCTCGGTCCCGTCGGGGAGCACCGCGGAGATCCGACGTTGGAGCTCGACGCCCGAGACGCCTTCGTCCGCGACCACAGAGACCGAGTCCAGCTGGCCATCGCGACCCAGAACGTGCTGCGCGGTCGGCAGGTCGAACAGCGCCCACGTCGCGCCGAACAGGCTGTCGCTCTCGCCGTACCCGGCGATGCCGACGACCGTGAACTCCCCTGGAGGACCCTCGAACAGGATCCGGACCTTGTCGCCCGCCTGGATGTCGTGGGCCTCGGCCGTCGCGGCGTCGATGACCACCTGGTCGGGTCCGCTCGGAGGCGAACCACCCGGCTTGAGGGTGAATCCGTTCAGGTCGTTCCAGCCCGAGGCGGCCGTTGGCGGCCCGAACGTCCCGATCACCTTGCCCGTGGTCGGATCGACGATCTGCGCGTAGCCAAGGACGTCGCCGACGGCCCGGCCGACGCCCGGGACGCCCTCGACGTCGTTCAGCACCGACTCCGGCATCGGTTCGCGCTCCTCGAGGCTGCTCGTCTGGGCGGTGAACGCGTTCGAGCTCCGCACCAGCACGTCGATCGACGACGTCCCGGTCTCCACGAGGTCGTCGAAGGCGCGGGTCATCGTGTCCGTCAGCACGAAGGTGCCCGCCATGAAGCCCACGCCGAGGACGACCGCTAGGCCCGTGAGGATCAGCCGGACCTTCCGCGCGAGCAGGCTCCGGATCGCGGCGCGGAACACGCTCAGCCCTCGAGCGACTTCAGCCGATCGAGCACCCGCTCGGTCGTCGGCTCGAGCATCTCGTCGACGACCTTACCGTCACCCAGGAACACGATCCGGTCCGCGAAGCTCGCGGCGGCCGCGTCGTGCGTGACCATCACGATCGTCTGAGCGTGGTCCTTCACCGCGCTGCGGAGGAACCCGAGGATCTCGTGACCCGACTTCGAGTCCAAGTTGCCCGTCGGTTCGTCGGCGAACACGATCTCGGGGCGGCTGACCAGAGCGCGGGCGCCGGCCACGCGCTGCTGCTGCCCGCCGGAGAGCTCGGCCGGCCGGTGGGACAGGCGGTCCCTGATCCCCACGGTGTCGACGACCACGTCGAACCAATCCCCGTCGGGATCCTCGCCGGCGATGTCGAGCGGGAGCGTGATGTTCTCGGCGGCCGTGAGCGTGGGCACGAGGTTGTAGGCCTGGAACACGAACCCGACGCTCCGCCGCCGCAGCATGGTCAGTGACTTCTCGGAGAGCGTCGTCAGATCCACGTCTCCGATATAGACCCGTCCCGAGGTCGGGGTGTCCAGGCCGGCCATGCAGTGCAGCAGCGTCGACTTGCCCGAGCCCGACGGGCCCATGATCGCCGTGTAGCGGGCCCGCTCGAACTCGACCGACACCTCATCGAGAGCCCGTACCTCGGCATGTCCCTCGCCGTAGACCTTGGTGAGCCCAACCGCGCGGGCCGCGACGCCCGTCGCGGCGTCGGGCGGCGCGATCTCGTTGGTCGCAGACATCGTGTTCCCCCTCGGGTCGTTGCTCGGAGACGTTACCGAACCCGCGGGGAAGTCGACGTGAACGGGACCGGAGACCGAGGCCGCGGGCAGGCTTGGTTCCATCGGTGTCGTCGACGCCGTGCTCAGGCGTGCGTCAGCGATGGCGGGCCGAGAAACCTCGGCGGCGGGCCTCGGGCAGGCCGCGTGAGCTGCGCCGCTGGTGCGTCAAGACGTTTCCCGCGACGCCGCCGGCGGTGGGCGCGGCAGGTTTTGAACCTGCGACCTCTCGCGTGTGAGGCGAGCGCTCTCCCGCTGAGCTACGCGCCCGGGGCGGGAAGCCTAGCACCACGCCCACGCCGAACGGCCTTGCCGGGTCCGGGAAAAGGAGACGGCGGCGCGTGCCCGCGTCGCGCCGCCGTCCATCGGCCGAGCCCGTAGCTCGGACGTTCAGGTGCGCACTATGCACCGGGGGATCGCTCCGGCGCAAGCCCCAACCTGGAGCAACCTCCGTAGGCCGCCCGGCCGTACCGGAGAGCCGGCCGAGGATCCGTAGGGATGCCATGATGCGCTCGTGGACCCGGACACCGGCGACGCCCCGCGGCGCACCTACCTCGCCGAGGAGCGAACGCTGCTCGCCTGGTGGCGGTCGGGGCTGGCCGCGTTCGCGGTCTCGATCGGCGTCGGGCGCCTGCTGCCGGCCCTGCTCCACGACGTTGGGCGGGCGCCGTTCGTCGTCCTGGGGGTCGCCTACGCGATCCTCGGGCTCGTCCTCGTGGTCTTCGGCTCGTTCCGCGAGCGCGAACAGGTGAAGGCACTCGCCGAGGGACGCTTCGCTCCCCTGCCCCGAGCGATCGTCACCGCGGTGACCGTCTACCTGACGGCGCTCGCCCTCGCCACGATCGGCCTGGTCCTGTCCGTCTGAGCCTCAGGCGAACGGCCGCCCCGACGGCTCGGGTCGAGGCGCCGACGGGCCCTCCTCGATCCCGCCGGGGACGAACGCGTCGGAGTGGACCGTCAGGCCGTAGATGATGAGGATGTCGACGGCGATGAGCAGGATCCCGCCCAGCGGGTGCGCCTCGATGGAGAAGAACGTGAGGATGACGGACGCGGACGCGACCACGATCCCGAGCGTTCGGCCCGAGGTCGCGCGACCGAGCAGCAGGTAGGCGGCCGAGAGCTGCAGGATGCCGAGGACCAGCGAGACCCATCCCCAGACCTGGAGGTTCTCGTAGATCAGGCTCGACTCGTGGAAGTACTCCTTCTTGAAGATCGCCGTCAATCCCTCGATCCCGTGGAAGAAGCCGGCGATCGTGAACAGCACCGCCGCGAACGTCACGATCCCCGGAGCCTTCGGTTTCCTGGTCGACATCGTGCCCTCCCCCTCCGGTTGCGGCCTCGCGGGGGTTGTACCACGTGGTCGCCGGCCCACCGCGGACCGATGGCCCTCCCCGGCGGCGTCCGATTGACATGTGACCAATCAGTCACCTATCCTGATCCCCGTGACCGACGACGACCGGGTGTTCAAGGCGCTGGCCGACCCGACGCGGCGCTTCCTGCTCGACCGGCTCTTCGAGCGTGACGGCCGCACGCTCACCGAGCTCGAGTCCGAGCTGGAGATGACCCGCTTCGGCGTCATGAAACACCTGCGCGTGCTCGAAGACGCCGGCCTCGTGGTCACCCGCCGGTCGGGCCGGGAGAAGCTGCACTTCCTGAACCCGGTGCCGATCCGGCTGATCCACGACCGGTGGATCGACAAGTACACGGAGCGCCAGGTGTCGGCGCTCGCCGAGCTCAAGCACGAGCTGGAGGACGAGATGGCATGACGACAGCAACGGAGACGGCAGTGACCACCCAGGTCTACCGGGTCTACATCAAGGCGACCCCCCAGGCGATCTGGGACGCGATCACGAAGCCCGAGTGGACGCGAGCGCTACGGCTACGGCGGCCGGGCCGATACGACCTGCGGCCGGGCGGCGCTACCGGGCGTTCGCGAGCGACGAGATGAAGAAGGCCGGAGCCGACATGGGCTTCCCGATCCCCGACGTCGCTGTCGACGGCGAGGTGATCGAGGCCGACCCGCCGCGCAGGCTCGTCCAGACGCTGGCGGATGCTGCATGGACCCGCGAGCTGGCGGCCGAGGGGTTCACGCGCCTCACGTACGAGATCGCGGAGAGCCGGCGCGGGCGTCTGCAAGCTCACCGTGACCCACGACCTCGAGGGCGCGCCGCAGCTCGCCGCTGGTCGTCGGCGGCGAGCTGGAGGAGCGAGGGTGCCGGCGGCGGCTGGAGCGGGTGCTCAGCGACCTGAAGACGCTGCTCGAGACCGGCGAAGGCCTCCGTGCCTGAGTCAGACACGGTGGAGAGGGAGGCCCTGCTGACGCAGGGCCTCCACCCTCCGCAGCACCTCGCGTCGGCGATCGACGTCCTCCGACGGCACGAGATGCCGCCGGAGGAGATCAACGTCGTCGTGACGACCGACGACCCCACGCTCGTCCGCCGGCGCCTCGAGCTGCACCGGGAGCGGCTCGACGAGTGGCTCGCCCAGCAGGCGTGCCTCCTCTCGGCCGTCGAGCGCCTCCTGACGGAGGCGGCGAGCGAGCGCCGGCGGGTCGGCGAGGACGCGGTGGCGGCCGGGTAGGCGCGGACTCAGAGCACGACGGACCCGTCGTCGGTCAGCGTCCACCCGGGGTTGTGCGCGACCTCCCAGGGATGTCCGTCGGGATCGACGAAGACGCCCGAGTACCGCCCCAGAACGTCTCGGCCGCCTCGCGACCGATCCGGGCGCCCGCCCGGCGCGCCTCCTCGATCACCCCGTCGACCTCCTCGGCCGACTGCACGTTGTACGCGAGCGTGACGCCGCCCCATCCGCCCCCGTCGACCACCGCGCTGTCCTCGGCGAGCCGTTCCCGGCCCCAGAGCGCCAGCACCATGCCACCGGCCTGGAAGAAGACCACGTCGTCGTTCCCATCGTCGGCGGCGGACCACCCGAGCGCCTCGTAGAAGGTCCGGGCGCGCCGCAGATCGGCGACCCCGAGGGTGATCAGGCTGACCCGTTGTTCCATACCGTCCTCCTCGATCCGGTGATCCGGCGAGCGCTCTCAGACCTTGGCCGCAGCGGCTCCGTCAGACCCTCGAGCGCCCGCGTCCCGAGTGTCGCTCCACCCCGTCCTCCTCGTCTGTCGGGACGGCTCAGGTCCTGGATCGCGAAGAGATCCGATCGGCGAGGAAGGCGGCGTCCTGACCGACCCAACCGAGCAGCGCCGACCCGCGCGTCCACTGCCACGTCAGTCCGAGGAAGTACAGGCCGGCCGCCTCGGTCACCCCTCGGCGATGGACCGGCTGCCCGCGCTCGTCGAGCACGCCGGGAACGTCGATCCACGAGAAGTCCGACCGGAAGCCCGTCGCCCAGACGATCGCCGAGGGCTCGGCGGTGGTGCCGTCCGAGAACCTGACCGTTCGCCCGTCCACCGCATCGACCCGAGGACACAGACGCACGCCGGCCTGCCGCGCGAGCTTCCGAGGTCCCTCCCCGATGATCGGATCGCGACGGGAGAGTCGACGTCCGAGCCGAGAGTCGAGGCTGGCCCTCGAGATGCCGAGCTTCTCCCCCCACCACCAGACGTCGCGTCCGAGGATCCTCTGCGGGACGACGGGCTGCCTCCGTCCCACCGCGAGCTCGACCGGACGCGACGCGGCGAGTTCGCGCGCGATCTGGCAGCCGGAGTTCGCGCCCCCGATCACGAGGACGGGGCCGGCGGGCAGGCCGTCCGGGTTCCGGTACTCGGCGCTGTGGATCTGGGGCAGCGCCGGGTCGGCGTCGCGGGCGACGCCCGGTATGAACGGCACCTGGAAGGGACCGGTGGCCACCACGGCGCTCCGGGTTCGGAAACGCTCCTCGCCCATCGTGGCCACGAAGCCGTCGTCCTCCCGGGTCAACGACGTGACCGCGCGACCCCACCGGATCGGCGATGCGAGGCTCTCCGCGTAGGAGCGGAGGTACGAGGCGACCCCGTCCTTGCCGGGGTAGACGTCGACGGGAGCCGGGAACGGCGTCCCGGGCAGGCCGTCGTATTGCGACGGGGTGAACAGCATCAGCGAATCCCACCGTGATCGCCACGTATGGCCGGCCTCCGGACCCGCATCGACGATCGAGAACGGGATCTGCCGCCGGCCGAGGTGATAGCCCATCGCGAGGCCGGCCTGCCCACCACCGACGATCAGGACATCCGGCACTAGGCATCACCGTCGCGGAACGCCTGGTACAGGGTCATCGGCTCCGCGATCCCCTTCAGCTCGAAGGCGCCGACCTCCACCAGGCGGAACCGGTCTGGCGCCACGAGCTCCGCGAAGCCCTCGCCCACGAAGACCTGATCGGGCCCGGCCTGCGCCGCGATCCGCGCCGCGACGTTCACGGTCCGACCGAAGTAGTCACCCTCGTCGTAGATCATCGGACCCGCCTCGATGCCGACGTGGGCGGGTGGCAACCCCTGCGGACGGACGGTCTCGACGATCTCGAGCGACGCGAGCGCCGCGTCACGCGGTTCGCCGAAGTGGAAGTGGACGCCGTCGCCCAGCATCTTGACCACGGTGCCCCGGTGCCGCGCCGCGATCTCGCTCACCAGGACCGCGAGCTTGAGCGACACGCCGGCCGCGACCGCATCGCCCGCCTCCTCCGTGAGCCGGGTGTAGCCGGAGAGGTCGGCGAAGGCGGCGGCTCCTGGGTGGGGCGCGCTCCGTTCGTGGACACCCGCCTCCTCCAGCGCGGTCTCGGCGTGGTCGAACTGGTGCTGCGTCATGTACGCCTCGGAGTGTCGCCGGTACAGCCATGACAGCATCTGCTCGCCCGATCGTCCCATCCGCAGACCGACGTCGCGGATCGCCGCCTCGAAGGCCTGGTTGTCGCCGAGCCCACGTCGCCGGAACGGTTCCTCGACGATGGTGTGGAAGTAGTGCGTCAGGTACTGGGCGACCCTGCGAGCGCCGTCCCCCCACACGCGCGCGGCGCGGAGCACGTCGCCCTCCCCGATGCCGGCGGAGAAGAGTGCCGGCATCGTCCGGACGACCTGCAGATCCTCCTCGCGGATGCGTTCGTCCGGCTCGGGGCGCGGCAGCCCGAACGCGACGTAGATGTGCTCGAGCGTCGCGAACGGCACACCGATGTCCTCGGCGACCTGGGCGAAGGTCCGTTCGGAGCGCGGGTGCCGTCGTCCGGCGCTCTCGAGGTAGCCGAGCGAGAGGTTGCCGGAGCGCAGCGCCGCCGCGATGCCGCTCGGCTCGATCCCGATCGCCTCGAGATCCGCGACGACGCGGGTCCGCAGCACGTCGATCCTGCGCAGCGAGCCGAACTCGGACGGCTCCAGGATGCCGAGTTCGACGAGTTCGCGGATCCTTGCGGGCGTCGTTCCCGCGCGCTCGGCGACCTCGTCGAGCGTTAACTCATCCGAACTCACGAGACGTAGGAACCGGGGTTCGCCTCGAACGCATCGTGACACGCCCGGGAGCAGAAGTAGTACGTGGTCCCCTGGTAGTCGATCGTGCCTGCGGCGTCGTCGGGCTCGATCTGCATCCCGCACACGGGGTCGGTCACCATCGCCATCGCTGCCTCCTCGGTCGGATCGTTCGGGTGCGTCTCAATATGTCCGAGCGTGTCAACCGGTGTCGGCCGGCCGATCGGCCGAAGGCACCGAGGCCTCGGCCACGCCGTCCCGGGCTCGAGCGACGTTGAAGCTGAACATCATCCCGCTCTCGGTGTGCTCGGCGATGTGACAGTGGGCCATCCACAGACCCGGGTTCGATACGTCGAGCACGACGTCCACGATCTCGCCGGTCTTCACCAGTACCGTGTCCTTCCACACGAGGTTCGGTTCCTCGACCCCGTCCCGCGACAGGATGAGGAAGCGGCCGGCACCGTGGAAATGGATCGGGTGATGCATCGGATGGTCCGAGTCCATCTCGTTCACGATCCGGATCTTCACGCGTTCCCCGACCGTGAACGACCACTCGATCTCGGCGTTCGACCTCCCGGTCTGCCGATCCACGAGCATCCACCGCATGTTGCTCGTGTCGGTCATCCGGTTGACCTCGAGCATCGTGTCCTCCCACTCGACGCTGCCCTCGGCGTGGCCGTTCGTCGCGGGCTCGTCCTGCTCCGGTTCGTCGGGAAGTCCGTGAGGATCGTCCTCCCGTTCCCGCAGCTCGAGCGCCGCCGGGACGAACTCGATCGGTAGGAGCTTCATCCCGCACTTCGGACATCGGTCGGGGCCTTCGCTCACGACCTCGGGATCCATGGGACACGCGAAGGCGGGACGGTCCTGCGTCGGATGCTCCCGCGGCCGCGCGGGCATGTCCATCACGGCGACGAGCGCCAGTACCTTGTCCGGTTCGCGCTCGAGGTCGTCGGCGATGCGCCCACGCTCGGCCTCGAGCTCGGGGCTCCGGCGCAGCGTCACGAACGACGCGGCGGCCGACGAGGACGCCGGCTCGGAGCCGACGTCGATCGTTCCGAGCCGGTACACCGTATCGGGGGTCCGATGCTCGAGCACCGCCTCACGCCGCGTATCGAACCTGACGTCCACCACCGCCCGCTCCGACGGCGCGATCACGACGTCGTCCACGAAGGTCCCTCGCTCGTACCGACCGCTGTCTCCGCCGACGAGCTTCATCGTCGCGCCCACGATGCCGAGGTCGAACACCCGCGTGTTCGCTGTGTTGGTGAGGTAGAAGCGGACGACCGTTCCCCGCGCGACGTCGAGCCGCCAGTCGGTCCGTCCATCGACGAGGAAGACGTTGCCGAACCGACCCATCGCCACGTGGTCGGGGCCCGAGCGCTGGTAGGCCTCGACCTGCCCCTCCACGATCGAGATGTCGTCGATCGTGAGGACGACGTCGCGATCGACCGGCGGCCAGTAGTCGCGGTCGCTCGGTTCGACGACGATGCTGCCGTACAGGCCCATGTCCTGGGCGTAGTCCTCGCGGATGTGGGGGTGGTACCAGTACAGCCCCTCGTCCGGGAACCGGACCCGGTAGTTGAAGCGCCCGCCTACCGGGATCGGCTTCTGCGTGTCGTGCGGTACACCGTCGTACCGGTTCTCCAGACGCAGACCGTGCCAGTGGACGGTCGCGGCGACGTCGCCGTCGTTCGTGACGTGGACGACGATCTCCGAGCCCTGTCGCACGCGGAGCGTCGGCCCGGGGATCGATCCGTTGTAGGCGAGCATCCGGACGTTCGCGTCGCCGATCCGCTTGACGACGGCGCCGATCCGGAGCTCGAGGTCGTCCTCATGGTCGAGGACGACCTCGCGCCTCGGAACCGCATCGGGCAGGCCGGACGTGTCACGGGAGAACGGACCGCTCCCGTGGCTGCCTCCGTGGTGTCCGGCGTGATCCATCGGAGCACTCTCTCAGAAGACCTGAACGCATGGGTGCGCGGTCCGCATCTCAGAGCACGAACGGCGCCGGCGTCAACCGTTCGATGTCGCTCGTGTCCAGTCCGTCCACCGACCCGGCCTCGAAGAACGCTCCGATCACGTCCGGGCAGCATTCCAGATGCCCCACCGTGTGACCGAGCCCGGGGATCGTGACGACGAGGCTGTTCGGGAGCTCGACGGGAGCGTCCGCCACGTTGGACGGCGGGTCTTGGGGATCCTCGGCCCCGTTGAGGAGCAGGACGGGGACGTTCGAACGGACCGGCGCATCGTCGCCGGGACCGAGCGACGCGTCCGGCATCGCGCGACACACGGCGGCCACGCCTCGCGCCCGCTCGAGCTCGGATCCGAGGAGGTAGGAACCGGCCCCCAGCTCGGCGGTGCGGGCCGGGTCGAAGCGCGCCCAGCCCTCGGAGCAGACGATCGACCAGAACATCACCTGGCGCTCGGTCGACCGGCTCGCGCCGGTGCCGGTCCCGAGGGCGCGTTCCGCCACGGATGCCAGATCGCCCACAGCCGCCTGGTGGATCAACAGCGGGATGTCGGCGCCGTCGCTCACGGCGAGGAGATGATGGATCACGTCCGCGAGCGCACGGCCGTCCACGACGATCGGGGCGTTGCCGCCCGTGCCCGAGACATCGACCTCGACCGGGTGTCGCGTCAGCCGCGCGATCGCCCCGGTCAGCTCCCCGGCCGGGTCGGGGAACGCTGCATGGCAGGTCGCATCCGCCGCGCACCGGTCGAACACGGCCTCCAGGATGCGTTCGCTGCTCGCCGGGAGCAGCTCGAAGAGCGGCACGTCCAGGAGCGTCCCACCGTCCAGCACGACCGCTCGGACGTGGCGCTCGTAGCGACGCACGTAGTACTGCGCGAGCGTCGCCCCGTACGAGGCCCCGTACAGATCGATCCGGTCGTAGCCCAGTGCAGCTCGGACGTCGTCGAGGTCGTCGGCCGCGGCCGAACTCGTATACAGATCCGGGTCGGCGCCGAGGCGGTCGAGACCGTCCCGCACCGACGCGGCGATCGCCACGCTGGCCTCGGCGACGGACATGCCGGTCGTGTCCGGGAACCGCGGCAGGAGCAGGGGGTTCGAGTCGCCGGTCCCCCGCTGGTCCACCAGGACGATGTCGCGGTGGTCGTGGATGCGAGGGAAGACGTCGGCGGCGTTCCACCAGATCTGCGTGGCGGCGCCGCCGGGCCCGCCGGCGAGGAAGAAGACGGGGTCCGGCTCGGGATCGGGGTCCGCGGCAGGGATCACCATCACGTCGAGCCCGATCTGGCGACCGGACGGGTCGCCGCGATCCTCCGGGACCTTCAGCCGGCCGCAGCGCGCCATCCCGTAGAGGCCGCACCTGTGCATCGTCCTGCCGTCGAGCACGAGGGTCCGCTGGGTCGGGGTGATCCGGGAAGGCGCGTCCTGCCCGATGCCGCCACATGCGGACAGGGCGACCAACGCGGTGACCGCCAGGCAGGTCCGGATCGATCTCATCCGATCCTCCTCCCCACAGCCAGGGTTCCAGGTCGGGAGCCCGGCGAGGGTGCCGGCCGGACCCCTGCGGTCGGGTCGGATGTCCGGGGTGGCGATCCGCCCCTCAGCCGTCGCGGAGCGGGTAGACGTGGGCGCCGATGGGCGCGTAGTGCTCGTAGGTCTCCTCGAGCGGGAGGGCACCCTCGATCGGAACGTCGAACCGAGCCGCCGCGGCCTCCGTGATCAACGCGTAGGCCTCGTGGCCCACGAGCGCCGCCGCTCCCGTCTTCAGCAACCGATGCGCCATCACGACCTCGGGCCCCACGAGTTCCCAACCGCCGGCGATCGACTGGATCACGAACGGGGCCGGCGTGCAGGATGACCTTGAGGTCGAGGCGATCGATCCGCGAGCAGGCGTCGCACCGGCAGGTCCAGACGCCGTGCGCCGTATCCAGCCGGTGCCGGAAATCCGCATAGCAGTCGGCCAGACACCCGACCAGCGCGGCGCCGCGCGGCACCGGATCCACCTCCGTCGCGTAGGCGAAGACCGCGTCGCCCTCGAGCTTGGACAGGGTGAACGGCGGGATCAGGCGCCCCACGATCCCGTCGAGCAGGCTCGACATCATCGCGTAGGCGTCCGGGACGGCCCCGTCCGCGAAGGCGTCCGACTGATGCGCGACCGCGACCGACCGAAGGAACGAGGTGTAGCCGCTGATATCGTCGAGCAGGAGCGGACCACCCGATGCGGTGGCCGGGGCGGAGATCATCTCAGCGGCGCCTCGCCAACGGTCGGACGACGGGCGCCGTTGGGGTTGCCGGAACCCCCGATCACGGGATCACGGGCTCCCAGGCAACCTCGATCAGGTGTCCATCCGGGTCCCGGCACTTGAACCCAACGTACGCCTCGGTCTCCTCCTGCTCGGGGAGATCGACGCCCTCGGCGATCAGCCGGTCTCGGAGCCGACGGACCTCGTCGGAGCCATCCACCGCGAACCCGAAGTGCGGGAAGCCGGGGCTGCGCTCCGGCGCGTCATCGGCCCCAAGCGCCAGGGCGAACCCGTCCGCGTCGCGCACGATGACGACGCCATCTGGGTAGGTGCGGGCCGACGAGGGATCGAACCCGAAGAACCGCGCGTAGAACGCGATGCCCGCTCCTGGTCCCTGACCGCCAGCGCCAGGTGGTTCAGTCTCATGCCGGCAGCGTATCCGAGCCGCCCGCAGGACCCACGCGGGGCCGGCGCCACGTCACCGGGGCATGCGAACGTCTCCCTCGTGCCCAACGAGGCGACGATCCTGCACGCCGACGCCGACTCCTTCTACGCGTCGGTCGAGCAGCGGGACGATCCGTCGCTGCGGGGACGCCCCGTCATCGTCGGGGCCGGGGTCGTGCTCGCGGCCAGCTACGAGGCCAAGGCGTACGGCGTCCGCACGCCGATGGGTGGGGCGCTGGCCCGCCGGCTGTGTCCCCACGCGGTCGTCGTTCGACCGCGGATGGAGGCCTACAGCGAGGCGAGCAAGGCGCTGTTCGCGGTGTTCGACGACACGACGCCGTTCGTGGAGGGGCTTTCGATCGACGAGGCGTTCCTCGACGTCGGGGGGCTACGGCGGATCTCGGGCACGCCGACGGAGATCGCCGTCCGCCTGCGCGCGCACGTCCTCGAGAAGGTCGGCCTGCCCGTCACGGTGGGGGTCGCGAGGACGAAGTTCCTCGCCAAGGTCGCCAGCGGCGTAGCCAAGCCCGACGGCCTGCTGGTGGTCCCGACCGACGGGGAGCTGGACTTCCTGCACCGGCTGCCGGTCGAACGGCTGTGGGGCGTCGGGCCGGTGACCGCGACCAGGCTCCGCGACCGCTCCATCACGACCGTGGGGCAGGTCGCACGGCTCGGCGAGCCGGCGCTGGTCCGCATCCTCGGCCGGGCGGCCGGCCGCCACATCCACGCCCTGGCCCACAACCGCGACCCCCGCCCGGTGCAGGTCGGGCGCCGCCGCCATTCGATCGGAACGCAGCGCGCGCTCGGCCGCAGGCCCAGGTCACCCGAGATGCTCGACGAGGACCTCCTCGCGCTCGTGGACCGCCTCGCTCGGAGGCTTCGGAAGGCGCACCGCGTGTGCCGGACCATCACGCTGCGGCTGCGGTTCGACGACTTCTCGCGCGCGACCCGCTCGCACACGTTCTCGGAGGCGACCGCGCACACCCAGACGATCCTCGCCGTCGCGAGAGTGTTGCTCGCCGCGGCCCTGCCGATGATCGAACGCCAGGGCATCACGCTGATCGGGCTGACCTTCGGCAACCTCGGCGACGACGGAGCCATCCAGCTCGCGCTGCCGTTCGATCGCGGTGGGACCGGTGCCATCGACCAGACGCTCGATGACGTTCGGCAACGGTTCGGGGCGGCGGCCATCACCCGGGCCGTCCTCCTCGGCCGCGACCACGGCCCGTCCGTTCCGCTGCTCCCCGACTGAAGGGGATGGGCGTAGGCCCTCCTCGCTACGCGGTCAGGATGCGGAAGACCAAGTCGAACTCGGTTCCCGCGTCGTTCCTCGCGACCAGGCGCACGCTTCCGCGAGCGCTCCGCTACCGGTGCCGCCGGTGATCGCCATCGCCGACGGTCCGGCATCGAAGAAGGGACCTCGACCGTGATCGAGCCCTCGTCGAAGACGTCGATCCACCGGCACTCCCAGCTCACGCCCACCTCGATCCGGACGCACTCACCCTGATCGGTGCCGACGACCTCTTGGTTCGCGTCGTGAACAGCTCGTTGTGGAACGTCAGCAGTTCACCGGTCGAGTCGCCGTTGGTGGTGAGATCGACCACCGTGTCGGTGGTCGCGTGCTCGATCACGGCCAGACGGGTCACGTTCGGACCGGCCGACGATGTGGCCACGAGCGACACCACCAACACGAGCGCGCTGGTCACCGGGAATCGTGTCTGCACGGATCGTGGCTGGCAAGGTCCACACGCCTGATGCGCCGACGCGAGCGGTCGATGCGACCTTCGTCCGAGGTAAGTTGGCCGTTCAGCCGATGTCGACGCTCCCCCAGGTGGCTTACGATCGTCCTCATGCAAGAGCACAGCGAGCCCTCCGCGCAGCCGAGTCAGGCAGGCTCTCCCCGGGTCTTCTGCCGGGCATGCGACCACTCGGAGTTCGTCCACCGCGACGACCGCGACCGCCGTTGCCTCTACTCGCAATGTGAGTGCGGGGGATTCGAGGAGCGAGCCGCGTAGTCGACTTCGGACGCGGTCCACCCTGGCACGTGCCCGCGTCCGGCGGGTCGGGGGAGATGGGAGATCGTCCGGGCCCCTCGCCTCGGGCGCTCCGTCAGCCCCGAGGCCCGACCCCACGCTCCAGGTCAGCGCGGTTCAGCGGCAGCGTTCGATAGCGCGACCTTCGACCTAGGCGACGAATCAGCCCTTCGGCCGATGATTCCATCCCCAGATTCCTTACGTTGGGCTGCATGAAGGTGTCGATCGACGAGCTGGTCCTGTTCTGCTGCGAGTGCGAACACTCGGAGTTCGTGCACTCCGATCGTGACCAGCTCTGCCTCTTCTCCGACTGCGACTGCAGCGGGTTCGACGTGCATCCTCGGTCAGCGCTCGTACAGATCCGCCAGCCGAACGAGGGATCGGCGACGACCGATACCTAGCATCTAACGTTCGCTCGACCCATGGAACGGCGAGCGGGATCGACGGGCGAGGGTCCTGACGTTCCGCCAAGTCGCGCGGGGTTACGCTGCGCATGGAGATGTCCGTTCGCGGCCGATCCCTTCCATGGCGAAGGCCGGGCTCCGAAGACCGGAGCCCGACCTTCTCGCTCGATCGGCACACTTACTTCGCCACTCGTCTCAATCAACCGAGTGGGCCTCCCAATGGCCGATGACGGACCTGCTCGGCGAGCGCTCGACCTTGCATGGCCTCGAGCTTGCCCGCGTCCCACAGGGCGACCGAACCCGGCTCGGCGCGGAACCGCTCGGCGAGCACTCGGCCTTGCATCGCCTCGAGTTTGCCCGCGTCCCACAGGGCGACCGAACCCGGCTCGGCGCGGAACCGCTCGGCGAGCGCCCGACCTTCCATCGCCTCGAGTTTGCCCGCGTCCCACAGGGCGACCGAGGCAGGTGTCCCGACGGCTTCCCGGTCGAAGATCGCGCTGGTGACCAGGCTCCCTGCAAGAGCTCCGATCGCGAGTGCGAAGATCAGCGCGATCAGGACCTTTCCGCCGACTAGACCTCCGCCGATCGGTGGAGACTCGACCCTGGTGCTCATCACGCACCTCCTTCCCCTCCTGCAGGAGACTGTCATCAAGTCTCCGCTCGGACGGTGGCCGCGAGCACCATCTCGGCGTGAAGGTCGTCACGGTGCCATGGACAGGACGTTGAGTCTCGCCACGGGCGCGCATCCATCAGCACGGCGCATTAGGCTGGCGCGACAGGACCCGGGCGCGACAATTCGGATCGCCGGCGGACGGATGAAACGCCTCCTCAGGGACTTCTACGGCAGGGCTCGCACGAGAGCGGAGACTCGGCGCACGCGCGCCCGGCAACAGGCCGTTGCGGAGAAGAAACGCGATGACACTCACGGCGGCAGCATCTGGAGATCCGGGAAGGGCGGATCTCACATCGGCTGAGTGATTCGGTCCACCGTCGACAGCCTGGTTAGCGGTGCACGCTGTGTATGGACGGCCATCTTGCTGGCTGCCGGATTCTTGCTGACCTTCCCGACGTTCTTCCAGCTGTTCGCGCCCGCGGAGTGACTTTCGTGCGCGCCGGGAGCTCGCGCCGCACGGCGAGCCCGCGGTCTGAGGGACGGATGACCCTGCCTCGGTTGCCACTGATCGCGAGACTGAAGGTGTCCGCTCGCATAAGACGGGATACGGTCGCCCAAGAGGAGCGCACCCCTCCAAAGGGAGGTGGGGAAGATGCGCAAAGTGCTCCTGCTACTTTGCGCCGCTCTACTCGCTCTGGCCTCGTGCGGTCAGGACACGAAGGATGGCGGACTGAAGGTGACGTCGGACGTCGTGTCGGACGCCACGACTCAAGACGTCCTGGTGGTCGCACCGGAAGTCCAGTGGTGGTCATGGCCCGTCGTCTTCGCCCTGCACGGGGTCGATGGGAGCGGCGGGGATATGGCCGAGATCGCGACCCGATTAGGTCGGCAGGGTTCCGTGGTGTTCGCCCCGACCTATCGCACCGATATCGGTACCCGCCAAGGCCTCGTTCAGGCGGTGCGCGACGTCGAATGCAGCTACCGCTTCGCTCGAAGCATCGCCACCGACTACGCCGGTGATCTCAGTCAGCGGGTTACGTTCGTCGGCTGGTCCCTCGGCGCGTCCGCGGTGCTCGCGCTCGGTCTGACCGAGGACATCGACCCCTCCGGGAAGCACATCTCGTGCTTCAGCAACGTGCCCAGGCCCGACGTCATCGTCGCCATCTCCGGCTGCTATTACGAGTACGAGGGTGCGCCGGTGTCCACGTTCGACCCTTCCGGCTACGGGAATAAGAGCGCCCGTCTCGTTCTCGTAGCTGGCGAGAAAGACACAACCTGCGCGGCGTGGCAGTCCAAGAAGGCCGCGGCCGAGCTGCGCTCGACCGGCTACGACGTGGATCTCGTGATGCTCGAAGGTGCGAGCCACTACGCCCCGGTCTTCCATGACCTTCGGGACGGCCGGTGGGTCGTGGTCGCAGACGATCCCGCGGGCGAGCGAACCGTCGAGGTGATCCTTGACGCGCTGGCTGCCAAGCGGAACCACACGTGAAGTGAGATCGGAGCGCACCGGGAACCCGAGTCGCACGGCAAACCGGCGGTCTAGGAGCACACGGGTGGCGTTCGGAGATCTCGGCGCACCGGGAACCGGCGGCGCGGCCGCCATTTGAAGACGCCTTCAACCGCGCGTGTTGTGGCAACTCCCTGCAGGACGATCTGGGGGCCGTTCTCGGTTCAGGCCGGGACTTCTGACCCCCCTATCGCGCACACCTGACCCCGAGCATCGGGGTGCGACGAGCCATCGGTCGGCGAGCCCGGTCATGGCCTGAGGGGGTAACTGGATGGATCGCCTCGACGTGAAGCCGAGCTGCTCGGCGTGACCAAACAACGCGTCCACCAGTTGGCCGCCGAGTCTGGCTTCCCCGTCCCGGTCGCCGAGGACATTCGTGGGCGGCTGTGGGATCGCAGGCGAGGTGGAAGTCTGGGCGAAGGAATGGCGAGCAGCTAAGCCGTGGTGCTGAGGATCGCAAACCAAGCCACATGGGAGCCTGCTGCGTCGCGTCGGCCGGGGTCAGGCGGGGGTCGAGGTCGGATCGCGCGCCTCGGCTCTCGCGGAGACCCAGACCACGATGGTGCCGACGATAGCCATCGCCTTGCTGGCGAGCAGGGACCAGTAGCCGACTCTGTAGCCCTCGAGGAACTTCGATCGGTTGAGAAGGACGCCGATCCACGTGAGAGACCAGGCCGCGGTGGCAGCAACCAGCGCGAAGGGTGTCCATCGGCGCTCGTTTCGTGCATGGCGGATCCCGGCAAGCGCGATCCAGGCGTGGATCGGTGTGGGCGCTAGAGGATTTGAACCTCTGGCCTCTTCCGCGTCAAGGAACGCCAGGCATATTCGCTGACCTGCGGAAACAGCGAACGCACAGGTCAGGCGTACTTCACCATGTCGCACCACTCCCCTATGTTGCGGGTGTGGTGCTACCCACTTGCTACCCAGAGGGCTGGTGTGAGGAGGTGGTTATAGGTGCTTCTTGTGATCCTGGGCGCTGGTGCCTCCTACGATTCAGTTCCACGACCACGAGATTTAGAGGCTTGGGAAGCATTCAGGCCTCCATTGGCAGTCGGCCTCTTTAACGCTCGGCCCAGGCCTTTGGGAGATGCGCTTAAACCCATGCGCTCGCTGCCGGGATCGTGGGTGCCCTCGACGCAAGTGTTCGCCGTCAGGTGAACGTAGAGGATGCACTGGAGTCCCTGCAGATCAAGGCCGATACGAATCCGTCGCTGGCATCAGAACTTGTGGCTATGCGCTATTACCTCCGGGACTCTTTGGACGTGCGGCGAAACGTGGCATGGCGCAGTGAGTGGTCAAACGAATTATGCGACCCTGCTTCATTACCTCGAAACGTGACCGTGAGTCGGGGAGCGGCCCGACACTTAGGCGAAGCGTCCGTGCAACTCGCTCGCGGGTCGAAGAAGCCATCTCGCGGCTTGGCGTGTGCGTGCCGGTGGTCGGGCCCACTCGGTGGGCGCACAAGGAACCTTGCCCGCCTCCTCTTGACCGCCGTATCCCATCTGTGCTTGAGGCGGTCACTTCACTCCGGCACTCGAGATCTACATGCAGCGCCGCCGTGGGTGCCTCGTTGGACAAGACCTAGGTCGCACGCTGCGCGAAACGCGACTTTTGCTGGCTGAACCAAGGTTTCAGAAACCGAGAGTTGGGGAGGTTCCTCGGCGGCGGATCATCAGGAGGAGGCGCATGGTTCGGGTCGGTCGCGTGCGTGTGGGGATCGGTGCGATGCTTGCTCTGCTCCTCACCACCGGCGCGTGCGGGCTCGTGCACCTGCCGAGTCAGGAGCGACCTAACGCCGGGAGCCGCGCCGAGTTCGCCGCCGTGTTCCCCATCGGCGTCGAAAGCCTCGACGGCAGCGGAAACAATCTCCAGTACCCCGAGTGGGGACGCGCGGACAGGCCCTACGCGCGGGTCGCGCCCGCGAGCTACGCGGATGGCATCGGGGCCATGGAGGCCGGGCCTTCGCCCCGCTACGTCAGCAACCGCGTCTTCAACGACTCCTCACAGAACGTGTTCTCCGAGAACGGCGTGACGCAGTGGGCCGCCCCGTGGGGGCAGTTCCTCGACCACAACATCGGTTTGGCGCAGGGAGGGGACACGAGTTCGCCCATCGCGTTCGATCCTCAGGATCCGCTGGAGGAGTTCGCCAACGACCTCGGGGTGATCGACTTCCGGCGAACACACGCCGCTCCCGGAACGGGGTTCACGACGCCACGCCAGCAGATCAACACGGTCAGCTCGTACCTGGACGGATGGGCGATCTACGGTGGAACGCCGCAGCGGCTCGAGTGGCTGCGCGAGGGGCCGGTCGACGGCGACCTCTCCAACAACGGCGCGCACCTGCTCGAGTCCGCGGGCGGGTACCTCCCTTCATCTTCCGAGCGCAACGCGCCCGCCCCCGAGATGCAGCTCATGGGCCGGCTCCAGGCCGTCCCGCACCGGGCGATCATCGCCGGCGACGTGCGGGCGAACGAGAACATCGCCCTGACCGCGGTGCACACACTGTTCGTCCGTGAGCACAACCGGATCGTCGATGCGCTCCCGATCGACCTCCCCGAGGAGATGAAGTTCCAGATCGCCCGCCGGATCGTCACGGCGGAGATCCAATACATCACCTACACCGAGTTCCTGCCTGCCCTCGGGATCCAGCTGCCCCCGTACCCGGGATACGCTCCCGACGAGGACGCCACGCTCTCCAACGAGTTCGCGACGGTCGGCTACCGGGCCCACAGCATGCTCCACGGGACGATCGATGCCCGGGCGACGCCGGACGAGCTGTCGCCGCTGCGGCTGGATTCGATCCGTTCGGAGGGAATCGAGGTCAACGACGAGGGGCAGGACCTTTTGCTCGAGATCCCGCTCAACCTTGCCTTTGGCAACCCCGACCTGCTGGAGACGGTCGGCCTCGAGCCGGTGCTCCGAGGACTCGCCTCGGAGCGCCAGTACCGCAACGACGAGATGATCGACAACCAGCTCCGCAGCGTGCTCTTCCAGGTCCCCGGACCGGACGTGGCCGACCCCAGCGGATGCCTTGACGGTCAGGAGCTGCCCGGGTGCTTCCGCGGCGTCCTCGATCTCGGGGCGATCGACATCCAGCGCGGGCGAGATCACGGGATCCCCGCCTACAACGACCTCCGCGCGGCGTACGGTTTGAGCCCCGAGCCCTCGTTCACGGCGATCACGGGCGAGTTCACACAGGAATACCCCGGCGGAGCCGCGAACTGGATCGATGACCCGGGGATCCTCGACTTCACACAGCTGCTGGACGCGGATGGTCAGGCCGTCGAGCCAGGCAGCGAGGCCGCGGACGAGGAGGTCGTGACGGCAGTGCGTCGCGCGACGCTCGCGGCGCGGCTGGCTGCGATCTACGGGACCGTCGACCGCCTCGATGGGTTCGTCGGCATGCTCGCGGAGCAGCACTTCCCGGGAACGGAGTTCGGCGAGCTGCAGCTCGCGATCTGGACGCGCCAGTTCGAGGCCCTCCGCGACGGGGACCGCTTCTTCTATCTCAACGACCCGAGCCTCCAGATCATCGAGAAGCGCTACGGGGTGGGCTACCGACACACCCTGGCACAGGTCATCGAGATGAACTCGAACGTGACCGGCCTTCAGGATGACGTGTTCCGGATCGCATCCGGGTCGGAATGACGCAGAACGGGACGGCGTCGATCGTTGGCGCTCCGGGTTGCAACCTGTCGGCCCGGAGACCTCACGTTCGCGCCGCTGACCGCCTCAACCTGCAAGTCCCGTCGTCGAACCACATCGACGTGATGGTCAACGTGTCAGCGTCATCGACGCTCCCACTGTGCGCCGCGGGACAGCAGACGCTGTCGATCTCTGTGACGCTCAAGGGTGTCGCGTAGTCCGTAGTAGTAGCAGCACGACCAAAGGGGGGCTGGGGCGGGTGATTCCTCCTTCTCGACCTCCACCGGCCCCCCGCGGCCAACGAGCCGGTCGTTGCGGTACACCTCGAGAGCGTGGTCGGGCAAGAGCCGGAGCTCGAGCCATTCGTGGTTCGGGAGCTCCCACCGAATGACGTTTCCCTGCCGGATGCCTCGAGCGGGCCGTCAGGGGTTGGGATCGTGGTGAGGTCACCGGGGAGCCCGAGCCGAGCCTCGAGGAAACCCTCAGCGAGAGCCACATCGAGCCGGCGTAGAACCTCGGCCTCATCGGTCACGATCCGGCCTCATCGGTCGTTTCTCGCAAGGTCCGGGGAGTTTCTCTCGCGGCGGGTTGGCGGGTGTCCTTGGCGTTGATCCGCCGAACTTTCGACCGCCCTCCCCCATCACGCCGAACTCCGCTTGTACGGACGCCACTTGCCCTGGAAGTAGAACTCTTTGATTTCTTCCTTCGGTGCGTCTTTGGTTTGGCCGTTGGGGTTCGGTTCTTCGTCATCTTCAAATTGCCCTACTGATCTAAGAGGAACTGAATACTGAGGAACTGAATGTGTCGGTCCTGGGCCGTCATCGGGTACCCCGAATCCGTCATCGGGTCCTGTGAACGCGTCATCGGGTATCCCCCGTTGAGAACCCGATGACGGTTCCAGGCCGGCAACGGGCGGGTACACGCGATAGGGCATCTACCAGGGCTTCTCGGTGGGCGCTAGAGGATTTGAACCTCTGACCTCTTCCGCGTCAAGGAAGCGCTCTACCCCTGAGCTAAGCGCCCGAAGGTCGGCATGGTACCGCCGAGCCGAGGCGGGGACCGGAATTGAACCGGTGTAGAGGGTTTTGCAGACCCTTGCCTAACCACTCGGCCACCCCGCCGGATCACCCGACTCGCAGGTGCGAACCAAGTCTACCGGGCACGAACGAGGGCCCTTTCGGGCCCTCATACGAGCGGACGACGGGATTCGAACCCGCGACCCCCACCTTGGCAAGGTGGCTCAGGCACGCACGGGATACTACCGCTCGGCGAGAAACCCCTGCACAGAGGCCACACGGGTATCAGTCCGTATCGGTCCTTGCTATTCCTCGTGCGGCGCGTGGGCGGCGCGCCGGCCTACCCGCCGAGGAACCTGAGCTGCTCCCGGGGCGGCGTGTCCATGCCGGCCAGCCGCTCCAGCACGCGCACGTCCTCCGGGGAGATCCCGGCGCCCAGCTAATTCTGGATTCTGAGTCCGGGGACCGATAACTGAGTCTGGGGATCGATAACTCGGATCGAAGGGAAGGAGACAACGTTGGCTGAGTTCTTTGGGGTCGCGATGTTGGTCGCGATGCTGGTTGGTTGGTTCTTCGCGTGCCGCTGGGTTGCCGAGCAACCGGGAAAGGTTCACTACGTCGCGTACTTCATGATGCTGATCTTCGGCCAGGGGGAATCCCCGGCGCTTACGTCGGGACCCAGCGGAGGAAGGAACGGCTCGCCATCGGAGCCAGCCTGCCGGTGCCTCAGCCGGCTCTACCGCCGCTGCCGCCCGCTCCTTGAGGGGCGCGGCGCGTCGAGCTGCCCACACATCCGAAGTTGCGCTCATCTCCAGGTGTAGGCTGCCGATACCCCGAAGCAGCTATGGCTTGTGTTTCGATCCGATAGGGAGGCCCGTTCCAATGGGCGGGCACAGGAGGGAGAGGATCGGTCCATGCAATTCGGTGCGGGAGAACCTCCATCGGAAGCTCAGCTCCCTCGCATCCCACCTCCTCCAGACGAGGGATTGAAGACTGACGCGTTCGCTTCGGCGTCCACGAGAGGCCCGCGGGCCAGACATGAGCCCGCGTCCCGCTGGTCCGGCCTGCGAAAGAGCATGGTCATTCTCGGCATCTTGGTCGTCGTGATAGCGAGTGCAGGCATCGGCGTGGTCGCCGGCACTAAGTCCCAAGAGAATCATTGGAAGCCCCTCTACAACCGGGCAGTCGCGAACGCGGCTCACTCGAAGGCCGAATCGGAAAGGTGGCAAGCTGCGGCGCGTTCGAGTCAGCAGCGGAGCAGTAACTACCAAGAGGACTTGCTGAGCCTCCAGAAGGAGATCAAAGCATCTGTCGGCACCCTTGAGCATCCGCAGTTCACCGTCTGGAATGTGCGGCAATCACTTGACGCCAGCCACTACCTGTTTGGGTCGGTTCCCGACACTTTCCGCTGGAATCTCGATATCCGTTCGACCCGTTCGCCCATCAAGGTCCTCGTAATGACGGATAGCGACTACGCCTGCTGGCGCACGGACGTGTGCTCCGCGCGTTGGCGATACTGGGGTCCATCAAGGCACATCATCGCCTCTTGGGATGCTGGTCGTGGGTGCTCTGGTTACGTCTTCGTAATCACGAGCACCGGCCCGACTACAGTCATTCCACGAGAGACGATAACTCGCGATCCGGCGCATACGGGCACTGGTGCGTGCCAGGCCTGAACCAGGAGTAGAGCGCCTTCAGGGCCAGGAGCGCCCAATACTGGGGAGTCACCGCGCCGAACTGCTCCACGTCCTGACGCTCCCCGACTTCGACCGGGCCGACCGGATCGGCGAGTTCTACGGGAACCCGAAGACGCGGACCTTCGCCGAGCTGCTGATCGACTGCGAGGAGGATCGGACGCTCCGGGCGGTGCTCGTCGGGATGCTGCGGGAGGCGGGCTGAGTCGGTTCCCGGAGCCATCTGGGAGGAGTGAGAGCCCTCTCATCATTAGCCTCGCCATCTGGAGCCCGCAGCCGAGTCCGCCCATCCGCCCAGTATCCTCCGAGCTGATGACCCGGCGGCCAGTTCTCGCCTTCCTCGCTGCTCTTGCGCCCATCCTTGCCGTCTGTGCACCATCCGAGCCTCCCGTCGGGGCCTCACCGAGCGTGCGAATGTCGCCGACTATGACGGCCGAACCAACCGATGATCCCACCGAGTCATCGGCGCGCGGCCACGTCATCCGCACGACGCCGTTCGTTCACACTCGGATCTCGATGAAGGACGGTGAGGGCAGCGCCTACGTTCGGAGGGATCACTCGCTCTGGCTGGCAGACGACTCATCGGACGCGATCTTCGAAGTCGCCCCGTGGACCGGGAGACTCAAACGGGTGATCGGGGAACAGGCATTCCAATCCACGGACCGATTCGGCGGCGGTCCTCCTGCCGGACCAAACCGGACCGATGACTTCGAGAGCATGGCGTACGACGCGGCAAACGATGTTCTGTACGTCTTCTCTGGAAAATGCTGCAGGGGATCGGTCCGACCGACGGTCTTCCGCCTGACGCGCCGTCGCGGCGTGCTTCGGCTCGACTCGTGGCAGCCGTTGAGACGGACCAGCGATTTCACAGCCGCCGGATGGAACTCCGCCGATCATCGTCTTTACGTCGGCGTGGGATCGGATCTGCGGACCTACGATTACCCCAGCAACGCGCTCGGCCAGCCCTTCCAGATCGCCGATCTGACCGGCATCCGCGGCCTTGGCTTCTCGCGGGATGGATCGAAGATGTACGCCGTCACGAGCGGCGAGGTGCTGGATGTGGTCGCCTGGCAGAGCCAGACGATCATCCCGGAGCGGTCGTTCGATCTGACGCCGTTCGGTGTACGGGACAGTCGAGCCGTGGAGCGCATCGGAGGCCGGTTCTTCGTGTTGGACGGTGCCCCTCGGCGGGGCGATGACCCCCTGGAGTTCGCCGTGTTCGAGTTCGACGTCGAGCGATGAGTTGCGAAACACGCCGATAGAGCCAGGCGTGAAGGTCGGCGCGAGCGCATCCGCCCCCGCGGTGTTCGATCGACCCCTGATCGAGACGCCGCGCAACGCGGCGTCTCAGGACCGATCGACGAAGCCAGGCCGTGGCCGCGAGCCCGAGCAGTCCATCCCGCCGCCGCGCCGATCGCGCCGCCGATGCCGTCGGATCCGAGCAAGCTCGAGAGATCAGCCATCCAGCCCTCCTTGGGCGGGAGCCAAGGAGGCGATCCGAAGTCCCCGACCCTCACGGCTGCTGCGGGGCGGCCCCTGTACCTCCTCCTCGAGCTGGTCGTCCTGACGCCCTGCGCGTGGAGGAGCGAAGCCCGGTTCATGCCGCTCCAAGAACCGCCATGCCAACGCCGCGTTATCCGGTAGCTCCCGGTACACGATCCCCAGCGCGCGCATGCGCGGGGCGGCCTCGGCTTCCTGCACCGCCTCGTAGAACTCGCGGAAGCGCGTCCCTTCGCTCGCCGCCTTGCCCTTAGCGATCCACCGCCGCAGGGTCGCGTCCGGGACGCCGGCGACGGCCGCGGCCGTCCTGAGGGACGCGCCGACGTGGAGCGCCTGCAGGATCTTCTCCGCCTTCTCGGCGGTGAACGTGGAGCGCGCCGGCATGTCCCCCTCCTTCAGATCAGGGCGATGAGGGCCGGAGAAGGCCGGGAAGGAGGCGGACCTTCCCGACCCTCACCGCTTGCTGCGGGGCGGCCCTTCACCGGGGCAAGCATGGATCGCGCCGGGACTCCCGGAGGGCCGCTTCGCTCACACGCCGCAGCACCGTGCGTTGAGAGGAATGCAGTCCCGGCGCGGGCTCATCACCTACTTCCCACGCGTCGTCCCCGGCGTCAGCGGCTCGAACAGATGCTCTCGGCCCTTGACCACCGGATCGTTCGCGGGGAACACGTCGCCCTCGTGGACGATGACATCCCTGTCGCCGATCTCCACCGCGAACGGCTGCGTCGCGACGACCTGCGCCGCCATCACAGGACCTCGAGGTAGCGGAAGGCGTTCTGCACGAGCACGTCCGACCCGGTCCGCCAGTAGTAGTACAGACCGCGCTGGCCGGTCGGGAATCGGTTCGTCGCTCCGAACAGGTGCGGAACCAGCTCGATCTGTCCGCCGATCCTGTCCGCGATCAGGAACTGCGAGAAGTCCCCGTAGATCGCGATCTTGTTCGTCGTCGCCATCGTGGCCGTCATCGTCGACCACTCGAACGTCGGGATGCCGAGGATGTCGCCGTCCCTCGTCGGGTAGAAGATCGGCTCGACGCTGTTGCCGCCGACGAACCGGAACGCCCGGTCCAGGTTGGTCGGGTGCTGCGTCCAGGAGGCCGATCCGATGATCGGCTCGGCCACACGAGCACGCGGATGATCGAGCAGCACTACGCCGGGAGGCTCGATCGCGCCGACAAGGAGATCGCCGAGGCGCTGGATGCTCGGCACGGTGCGGCACGGTTGCGGCACGCGGAGGGTTCGGGGAACGACCCGACCGGGCTTCGTAGCGTCTGACCTGCGGTTCTCCGGAGCGGACGACGGGATTCGAACCCGCGACCCCCACCTTGGCAAGGTGGTGCTCTACCGCTGAGCCACGTCCGCGCGCCATCGAGTCTAGGCTCCCCGGGCGCGGGGCTTCAACCGTCTCTCACCGGCGCCCGGTCGATCCGAACCCGCCATCGCCGCGTCCCGAAGGCGGGAGCTCGTCCACCCACGCCGGGCGCAGGTCCGGCACCGCGACGACCACGAGCTGAGCGATCCGGTCGCCGCTCGCGATCTTGACGCTCTCCTGCGGGTCGAGGTTCACCATCGCGCAGATCAGCTCCCCCCGGTACCCGGCGTCGATCAGGCCGGGGGCGTTGGCGAGCGTGAGCCCGTGCTTGGAGGCCAGCCCGCTCCTCGGGAGCACCAGGCCGGCGTGCCTCGCCGGGATCGCGACCGCGAGGCCGGTGCGCACCATCGCCCGCTCCCCCGGTCCGACCTCGACGTCCTCGATCGAGCGGAGATCGAAGCCGGCGTCGCCCGGATGCGCCCGTTCGGGCAGCACCGCGTCAGGGTCGAGGCGCCGGAAGGTGAGCTCCGTCACGCGGGCTCGACGAGCTCGAGGCGGTTGCCGAACGGGTCCCGGACGTGGAACCGCCGGTACCCCTCGAGCTGCACGTCCTCGTCGATCCGGTACCCGGCCCCCTCGAGCAGCTCCCGGAGCTCATCCAGGCCGGTCACCACGAACGCGGGGTGCGCCTTGGTCGCGGGCCGGAAGTCCGCCCGCTCGACGCCGAGGTGGACCTCGAGGTCGCCCGAACGGAACCAGATCCCCCCGCGCGGCGCGAGCTCGCTGGGCTTGGGCACCTCGGGCAGGCCGAGCAGCTCGCCGTAGAAGCGCCGGCCGGCCTCCTCCTCGCCGACCGGCATCGCGAGTTGGATGTGATGGATCCCGGTGAGCCGATGCGTCATCGCCGCGAGCCTAGCCGAACGGGCGCGGGCGGGAGCGTTCGACGCCCCGACCCGCGAACGTCGCTTACGAGCAGCCGCTGGTCGAGCCGCAGGAGGGGCAGACGTAGCAGGAGCCGGCCGGCATCATCTTCGAGCCGCACGTGTAGCAGAGCGGCGCGTCGGCGGCGTGCGCCTGCGGGATGCCCGAGGTCTGCACGATCGGGGGCGCCGGCGCCTCGGCCTCCACCGAGGCCATGACGGCCTCGACCGTCGTGCCGAGCTTCTCGGCCGCCTCGGCCGCCGCCGTCTCCTTGCGCTCGTCGATCGACCGGATGCCGAGCGCCTCACGCTGCTCGATCGGCAGGTGGTCGAGCGCCAGCCGGCGGAACACGTAGTCCACGAGCGACGTCGCGAACCGGATGTCCGGGTCGTTGGTCATCCCGCTCGGCTCGAACTTCATGTTGATGAACTTCGAGACGTAGGTCTCGAGCGGCACCCCGTACTGCAGGCCGATCGAGACCGCGATCGAGAACGCATCGGTGATGCCCGCGAGCGTCGAGCCCTGCTTGGACGACTTCAGGAAGATCTCGCCGATCCCGTCGTCGGGGTACGAGCTGGCCGTGATGTATCCCTCGGCATCGCCGACCTCGAACTTGGTGGTGATCGACGGCCGGCTCTGGGGCAGGCGCTTGCGCACCGGCGCCGCGAGCTCGCCGGCCCCGGGAGCCGCCGCGGTCTTCTTCTTGTCGGCCGAGAGCGGCTGCGCGACCTTGCAGTTGTCCCGGTAGATCGCGACGGCCTTCAGGCCGAGCTTCCACGACTCGACGAACAGCTGCTCGACCTCCTCGACCGTGACGTGCTCGGGCATGTTCACCGTCTTGCTGATCGCGCCCGAGATGAACGGCTGCGCCGCCGCCATCATCCGCACGTGCCCCATGTAGTGGATCGGCTGGGCGCCCATCGCGGTGTCGAACACCGCCCCGTGCTCCTCGCGCAGGTGCGGCGCGTCCAGCACCGAGTTGTGCTCGGCGATGTAGGCCACGATGTCGTCGACCTGCTCAGGCTCGTAGCCGAGCCGACCGAGCGCGCGGGGCACGGTCTGGTTCACGAACTGCATCGTGCCGCCGCCCACGAGCTTCTTCGTCTTGACGAGCGCGAGCTCGGGCTCGATGCCCGTGGTGTCGCAGTCCATCATCAGCCCGATCGTGCCGGTCGGCGCGAGGACCGTCGCCTGCGAGTTGCGGTACCCGTGCTTGGCGCCGAACGCGATCGCGTCGTCCCACGACTGCTTGGCGGCCGAGAGGAGCGCCTCGGGCACGGCGTCGCCATCGATCTCGTCCGCGGCGGCGCGGTGCTTGCGCATCACGCGGAGCATCGCGTCGGCGTTCGGCGTGTACGCGTCGAACGGTCCCATCGCCTCGGCGATCCGGGCGCTGGTCCGGTAGGCCTGCCCGGTCATGAGCGCGGTGATCGCGCCGGCCCACGCGCGGCCCCCGTCCGAGTCGTAGGGCAGGCCCCGGGCCATCAGTAGCGCGCCGAGGTTGGCGTAGCCGAGCCCGAGCTGGCGGAACGCGCGGGCGTTCTCGCCGATCTTCTCGGTCGGGTAGTCCGCCGGCCCCACGATGATCTCCTGGGCCGTGAAGACGATCTCAACCGCCTTGCGGAACGCCTTCACGTCGAAGTTGCCGTCCTCGTCGAGGAACTTCATCAGGTTCAGCGACGCGAGGTTGCACGCGCTGTTGTCCAGGTGCATGTACTCCGAGCATGGGTTCGAGGCGTTGATCCGCCCCGTGGCCGGGCACGTGTGCCACTCGTTGATCGTGGTGTCGTACTGCATGCCCGGGTCGGCACACTCCCAGGCCGCCTGCGCGATCTCGCGCATCAGCTCGCGAGCGCGCACCGTCTCGACCGTCTCGTCGGTGATGACCGCCTTCAGCTTCCAGTCCTGGTCCTGCTCGTAGGCCTTCATGAACTCGTCGGTCACGCGGACCGAGTTGTTCGCGTTCTGGTACTGGATCGAATAGGCGTCGCGACCGTCCAGGTCCATGTCGAACCCGGCGTCGCGGAGCGCGCGCGCCTTCTGCTCCTCGCGGGCCTTGCACCAGATGAAGTCGCTGACGTCGGGGTGATCGACGTCCAGGATCACCATCTTGGCCGCGCGTCGGGTCTTGCCCCCCGACTTGATCGTGCCGGCCGAGGCGTCGGCACCGCGCATGAAGCTCACGGGTCCGCTCGCCGTGCCGCCGCCCGCGAGCGGCTCCCGGCTCGAGCGGATCTTGCTGAGGTTGATCCCCGAGCCCGAGCCGCCCTTGAAGATCGTCCCCTCCTCGACGTACCAGTTGAGGATGGAGCTCATCGTGTCGTCGACCGCGAGGATGAAGCACGCGCTGCATTGCTGCGGCGTGTCGGGCACGCCCACGTTGAACCAGACCGGGGAGTTGAACGCGGCCTTCTGCGTCACGAGCAGGTGCGAGAGCTCGTCGGAGAAGACCTGCGCGTCCCGGTCGCTCGCGAAGTAGCGGCCCCTGCGTCCCCAGCCGGTGATCGTGTCGACGACGCGACCGACGAGCTGGCGGACGCTCGACTCGCGCTGGGGCGTACCGAGGGGGCCGCGGAAGTACTTCTGCGCGACGATGTTGGTGGCGTTCTGCGACCAGGTGACCGGGAACTCGACGCCCCGCTGCTCGAAGGCGTTGCCTCCCTCCTTGTAGTTGGGGATGACGGCGTCGCGCTCCTGCCACTCGACCTCGTCGAACGGATGCACGCCGTCGCGCGTGAAGTAACGCTTGAAGGTCAGGCCTTCCCGGATCACCCGGACGTCTCGCTCTTTGGTGGCCACCGGCACCTCCTCGTCGATCGGCTCTCGGCCAGTCTTTCCACGGGTGGGGAAGGAACTGTGGAGAACTACAGGCGTGTGATTCTGCACCCGCCGCTCGACGCAGTCAAGCCTTCATCGAGGATATCTTGTGGTCCGGGGGTTTGGCATCCACAAGATGTAGTAGGTCAGCGCGAACGTGCCTTGGACTCTTTCTTCTGCAACAGGAGGCCGAACTCGCGCTCGAAGTCGCCGATCTCCTGGAAGTCCTTGTACACGCTCGCGAACCGTACGTAGGCGACCTGGTCGAGCTTCTGGAGGTTCGCGAGGACCTCGAGCCCGATCTGCTGCGACGTGATCTCGGGTCCCTTGCGGCGCAGGCGCTCCTCGATCCTGGTGACGAGCGCGTCGAACTGCTCCTCGGTCATGGGGCGGTTCACCAGGGCTTTCCGGATGCCCGAGACCATCTTCTCCCGCTCCCACGGCTCGGTCGTCCCGTCCCGCTTCACGACGACCAACGCGAGCCGCTCGACCCGCTCGTACGTCGTGAACCGACGGCCGCAGGAAAGGCACTGGCGCCGGCGGCGTATCGCGTCGCCGCGTTCGGCCGGCCGGGAATCCACCACCTTGTCCTCGGCGTGCCCGCACCACGGACAGCGCATGTCTTCACCCCAACATCTTGTGGACCGGGGCACGGTAGTCGCGAGATGTTGCGGGCGTCAAACGAGGTCACCTCAGGACGTCGAGACCACGAGGGTCTGACCGGGCACGAGCTGGCCCGAGTCGATGCCGTTGGCGCTCGCGAGCGCGTCGACGATCGGGCGCGGGTCGGCGCCCGGGGACAGGCGCAGGGCGATCGTCCAGAGCGTGTCGCCCTCTCGAACCACGTACGAGGTCCGGGAGACCCGCACGGGCCGCTCCGGAGAGCCGAGCGCCCGAACCGCCGGCCCGGCCCAGGCCGCCGCCACGAGGGCGAACGAGACCATCAGGGTCAACCGGCGTCGACGAACACGCGTTCGACTCACAGACTGCATCCTACCGAACAGGTGTTCGAGGTCAAGCACGGAACCGAACATATGTTTGAACGCCCTTCCGCCTCGTGCTAGCGTCCCCCGAGGCTAGAAGGAGGCACCGACATGGCTCCCAGGGACCCGTCCGAGGCATCCGAGACCGAGCCGCTCACCGCGCGCCAGCGCCGGATCGTGGACTTCATCGCCGCGACCGTTCGCGAGCGGGGCTACCCCCCCACCGTGCGCGAGATCGGCGAGGCGGTGGGCCTCACCTCGTCCTCGAGCGTGCACGCACAGCTCGCGAACCTCGAGCGCCGGGGGCTCATCACCAAGGACCCCACCAAACCCCGGGCCATGACCCTGTCGGACGCCAACCGCGCCGAGGGCGTCGTCGTCCCACTCGTGGGTCGGATCGCGGCCGGGTCCCCCGTGCTCGCGGAGCAGAACGTCGAGGAGCACCTCGTCGTCCCGATGGGCTACGCCGGTGACGCCGAGCACTTCGCGCTCACGGTGAGGGGCGACTCGATGGTCGATGCCGGCATCCTCGACGGCGATGTCGTGATCGTCCGATCGCAGGATGCGGCCGACGACGGCGACGTGGTGACCGTGCTCCTTCCCGGTCCCGCTGAGGACGAAGCGACGGTCAAGCGCCTCCGGCGCCAGCGCGGCAAGGTGATGCTCGTCCCCGAGAACGCGGCCATGGATCCGTTCGAGATGGATCCGCAAGGCCGGATCCTCGGCAAGGTCGTCGCGGTCCTCCGCAAGCTGTAGCGCTCGCGCCTCGGCGCGGCGTCCTCTAGGCTCGCCGGACGACGCGGAGGTCCCTTGCCCGACCCCAGAACGGCGCTCGAACGACAGATCGTCTCCCAGCCCGAACAGCTCGAGGCCGTCCTGGCCGAACCGATCCCGGCCTCGGCCGTCGAACGCCTGCGCGGCGTGCACCGGATCTGGCTCGTCGGCACCGGGACGAGCCAGCACGCGGCCGAGCTCGGCGCCCGCATGCTGCAGGAGGCCGGGCGCGCCGCGCACGCCGTGAGCTCGATGCCCTTCGCGAACCGGCCACCGTTCGCTGACGGCGACGGGGTGATCCTGATCAGCCACAACGCGGGTTCGGAGACCGCGTTCGCCGGCGCCGCGTGGACGAAGGCGACGCGGGCCGGCTTGCCGGTCGTGCCGATCACCCGTCGTGGCGGTTCGCTGCCCGACGCGATCGAGACCGTCGAGAAGGAGACCTCGCACACGTACACCGCGAGCTACACGGCAGCGCTGACCCAACTCGCCCGGCTCGCCCACCAGCTCGGGGCCGACCAGTACGCGCCGGAGGTCCTGGCGCGCGTCCCGGCCGCGGTCCGCGCGGCGATCGAACACCCGGGGACGGAGCTGATCGCGCAGCCCGAACGCCTGCTGGTGGTGACCGGTGAGGGTCCCTCGTCCGTGAGCGCCCGCGAAGCCGCGCTCAAGGTCCGCGAGGCGGCGAGGTTCCCCGCCGAGGGCTACGACGTCGAGTACCTGCTCCACGGCCACGCCGTCCCCCTGAACGCCTCCGACCACCTGGTGACGCTCGTGCCGCCGGACACGCAGGGGCTGACCGCCGGCGTCGAGGACGCCGCCCGAGCCGTCGGCATCCCGGTGACGCGGGTCGAGGAGCCGGCCGACCTGCCGTCGCCGCTCGAGCAGATCCCGCTCACGGTCCGGCTGCAGATCCTCGCGCTCCGGTACGCCCTCGAACGCGGTCAGAACCCCGACGTGGCGATCGAAGGCCCGTGGGACGATCCCGGCCTCTGGGCGATCGGCTCACCGGCGCCTTGAGGGCTGTCAGCCCCCGAACATCGCTTCGGCTCGAACGCTTGCCGCGACCATCGTTACGTATGATCCCAGCCTCGTCTGACCAGGCCGGTTGGGAGTTCGCGACAAGCGATCCGGCCGGTGCCACCAGACGCGAGGCTCACCGGCCATCCCACTTCGACATCGAGCTCGTGCCCCCGTGCTGGACGCGAGATCGAGAAGGGTGGACCGTCTACGTCTACGTGGTGCTCCTCGATGTAGGCGCGGATCTCCCGCAGAGCGTCTCGGACGAACGAGGGCACTTCCTGTCGCTCAACGCGTGAGCGGATGCTGAGCACTCGCTGGGACGACTCGGCCGATGCGGGCGTGCCGTGGTGCGGGTAATGGTTCGCCGGTTCGTGTTCCTGGTCCCCGGCGAGCGCTCCGTCGTCGTAACGGGGGCGGACACCTCCTGCTTGGGCTCTGGGTGTCATATGTCATCTCCGCCTCTCAGGTTGTCGCCACGAGCGGCTCGGCCTCGGTGTCCCCGCTGGCCGCGTCGATCAGGTCGAAGCACCGCCAGACCCCGCCTCTGACGCTCTGCATGCCGAGGCTGAGGTCGACGAGGCCGTCGAAGCCCCAGAAGGCTCGCTGCGCGAGCAGGTAGAGCGAGATCAGCGTGCCGATCTGTTGTGTGCCCACGAACGCCGCAACGACGACGACAGCGATCGGTCCGAGTTTCGCGAGGCCTCCCGAGCCCTGGAGGTTCAGCGCCCGCAGCCAGCCGAGCCGAACCTCTGCTGCCATCACCCGCTCGGCGGCAGCGCGGAAGCGGGTCGGTGCGCCCGGATCGTCGCGACGATCAAGTTCGCGAGTGATCGAGCTGGTCATCGCCTCCAGCTCCTCTTGGCGGCGCTGGCCGGCTGCGGCCGCAGGTTCCTGCGTCCGTCTCGTCACGATCCAGATACAGGCGAGTGCCGGCAGGACCACCACGACGGCCGACGGCTGAATGAGCCCGAGCGCGACGAGTGCACTCGCGAACTCGACCAGTTGCATCGAGCCCCTGTCAATCAGCGAGAGCGTGACCTGCTCGAACGTCTCGGCGTCGGACACGAACCGCGATGACAGCCCCGCCGTATCCGCTCCGTCGCCCGATCTGCGAAGCGCGCCCGCGAACATCTGTACCCGAAGGTTCCGGTACAGGCGGCTCGTGTTCCGGACGTACATCACGTCGGAGCCGATATAGGCGACCGCCTCGAGCACGATCGCCAGCGTGATCAGACCCGCCAGCAGGGCGGCCTCCGGTCTGTCGTTCCGCTCCACCAGCGCATCGACGAGCAAGCCCAGCGCGATCGCAGGGACCAGACCTACCAGGACCCCGCCCACCGAGAGGCCAACCATCGCCGCGATCCCCCGCCGAAGCGGTCGGAGCACTCCACCCACTCGCCGCCAAGGGATCGGCGGCGGTCGAGATTCGGTCGGATCGGCCATGCGCGCACCTTCTTTGTCGGGCTTTGTCGGGGCGGCGTCCGAGCAAACGGTCGAGTCGCTCATGTGCGGCGACCTCGACGCCCGATCCCCGCCGACGATGTGCCGCGAGCGGCGCCGCGGCCACGAGAGCCGCGGCACGGCTCGGGCACGTTGCAAGGACAATTACTTCTTGTCCTTGTCCTTCTTCTTCGTGTCCTTCCTCTCCTCCTCCTTCTTCGGCACCGATCTCACCTCCTCCCCGAGTCCATGACCGCAACCGACCGTCGAGCACCGGATCGTGTCGCCGCGACGATGGAGGACGCTGTCGCACTCAGATCCATTGCCGACATCCGTGATGGTGTCGCAGCACCACGCAACGGAGCGGTCTGTTGAGGATTCGCGGCGGTGGTGCAAGAAGGTTCGCTAACGCACCGAGGCATTCGGGCTGGCTTCGTGATCCGGCGCATCGCCGTGCCGCCCCCAGGTAACAGCTCGTCCCCCCTCGCCGGTAGGGTCCATCGCTCCCCGTTCAGCGACCAAGGGCGAAGGACCCTGCCCCGCGGGGCCCCTCAGGCTCCCTCTGACGCGAACCTCGCGTCTGGGGCCGACCGGGACGCGGATCTCGGGACGCCTTTGAAGGTGCTCAGTCCCGGAACATCGCCCGCGCGATGATCAGGCGCTGGATGTCGCTCGTGCCCTCCCAGATCTCCTCGAGCTTCGCGTCGCGCAGCCACTTCTCGACCGGATACTCGCGCGAGTAGCCCCACCCGCCGAGCGTCTGGACGGCTGCCCACGCGGCGAACCACGCCGCCTCCGAGGCCGCGAGCTTGGCCATCGAGGACTCGGTGCCGAACGGCTCCCCCGCGTCGGCCAGGCGCGCGGCGTGATGGGTCATGAGCCGCGCCTGGTCCAGGCGCGTCCGCGCGTCGACCAGCCGGAACGAGACCGCCTGGAACTCGTGGATCTTGCTCCCGAATGCCTCGCGCTCCTTCGCGTAGCCGACCGCGTACTCGAGTGCGGCCCGGCCGATCCCGATCGCGCCCGCGGCGAGCGTCACCCTCGTCTGCTCGAACCAGCGGAGCAGGCCCCGGAATCCCGCGCCCTCGTCGCCGATCCGCCGGTCCCGCGGCAGGACGCAGTCCTGCAGGAAGAGCTCGCCGGCCGGGTAGCAGCGGCTCCCGAGCTTCGGGATCTTCTCGCCGAGGACGAAGCCCTCGTCGCCGCGCTCGCACGACGAACGCCGTGATGCCCTTCGAACGCGTGCCCGGGCGCGACCGTCGCGAACACCAGGTACCACGTCGGCGAGCGGCGCGCCCGAGATCCACGTCTTGCGGCCGTTCAGCCGGTAGTCGTCGCCGTCGCGTTCGGCGCGCGTCGTGATCGCCGACGGCGTCGGACCCGGCCTCGGGCTCGGTGATCGCGAGGCCGCAGCAGCGGCGGCTCGGCGCAGGTGAGCGGACGGACCCAGCGCTCGCGCTGCTCGTCGGTGCCCATCTCGCAGGATCGGCCCGGCGAAGAACCCGTTGCTCGTGATCGCGTTCGCGATCGGGCCGTCGCCCCACGAGAGCTCCTCCGACGATCAGGCACTGCGCGAGGAGGCCCTCGACCCCTCCGCCGCCGAACGCCTCGGGCAGGTCGTAGCAGGTCGAGGCCGACCTCGGCCGCCTTGCGGTAGACGTCCCACGGGAACTCCTCGGTCTCGTCGTGGTGGCGCGCGACCGGACGGATCTCGCGCTCGGCGAAGTCGTGCGCGAGGGCGACCAGCTCGGGTTCGGAGCTCGCTCACGCGGCCGCCTCGGCGAGCGCGCGGACGGTCCGGACGTCCCGGGCCTTGGCGAGCAGCGTGGTCACCCCGGCCTCCCGCCACGCGTCGAGGCGCTCGCGGACGTGCTCGACCGATCCGACCAGGCAGAGCTGGTCGATCATCGCGTCGGGGACGAGGCCGGCGGCCTCGGTCCTCCGACCGTCCAGGAACGCCTCCTGGATCGCGTCCGCGACGTCGCCGAACCCGTACCGCGTCACCAGGTCCTTGTAGAAGTTCGCGCCCGCCGACCCCATCCCGCCGGCGTAGAGCGCGAGCAGCGGGCGGAGCTCGTCCCGGCAGGCGCCGAGGTCGGGATCGAACGCGACGGGCACCATCGGCGCGACGTCGAGGTCCCCGAGGCCGGGTGCGCGCCGGGTCGCGCCCTCGGCCAGCGCATCGGCGAACGCGGCCGGCTGCTCGGGCGAGTACAGGAACGGGATCCAACCCTCGGCGATCTCGGCCGCGAGCGTGACGTTCCGCGGGCCCATCGCGGCGAGGTAGATCGGGACGTCCGAGCGGAGCGGTCGGACGTTGGGTTTCAGCGCCTTGCCCTCGCCCGCCGGGGAGCGGGAGCGGGTAGTTCGGCCCGGGCGAGGTCACCGGCGCCTCGCGTCGCAGCACGCCCCGGACGATGTCCACGTACTCGCGCGTCCGCGCGATCGGCGCGTCGAACGACGCCCCGTGCCAGCCCTCGGCAACCTGCGGTCCCGAGACGCCGAGGCCCAGTCGCGTCCGCCCGCCGCTCAGGTGGTCGAGCGTGAGCGCCGCCATCGCGGCCGCCGCCGGCGAACGGGCCGGCATCTGCAGCACCCCGGCGCCGAGCCCGATGCGTTCGGTGTGCGCGGCGATCCACGCGAGCAGGACCGCACCATCCGAACCCCACGTCTCGGACGTCCAGACGGAGTCGAACCCAGCCCGCTCCGCCTCGACGGCGAGCTCGGCGACGTCGTGGGGCCGCCCCTCCCAGTGCCCGACGTGGATCCCGATCCGCACGCCGCGGAGGCTACCGGAGCGGGCGTCCCTCAGCCCGCGACGCGGTCCACGGACGACACGTCGGTGGTCTCGACGTGGAACGGCGCGACCGCGGCGAACTCGCGCTCCCCGACGCGCGCGTGGACCAGTGTCCCGTCCTCGCGGGCGTCCTCGGAAAGAACCTCCGCCTTCCGGTGCAGCATCGCGGTCACGTCCTCGCGCCCCCACGGGACCAGCATCGTGACCTCGATCGGGAAGCGCGGGAGCGACTCGCTCGACCCGTTCCATCAGCTCGCTCGAGCCCCTCGCCGGTGCGCGCGCTGATCGCCACCGCGTCGCCGTCGATCCGCCCGAGCACCCGCGCCCGTTCGGTCTCCGAGAGTCGGTCCGACCTTGTTCAGCGCCAGCACCTCCGGGATCTGCGCCGCGCCGATCTCGCCGAGCACCTCCCGGACCGCGTCGATCTGCTCGGGCAGCTCGGGCGACGGAGGCGTCGGCGACGTGCAGGATCAGGTCGGCCCGCGCCACCTCCTCCAGCGTCGACCGGAACGCCTCCACCAGGTCGTGGGGCAGCTTGCTCGACGAAGCCCACGGTGTCCGACAGCGTGGCGGCGCGGCCGCCGCGGCAGCTCGAGCCGGCGCGTCGGTCGGGTCGAGCGTCGCGAACAGCTGGTCGGCCACCAGCACGTCCGAGCGCCGGTGAGCGCGTTCATCAGCGTCGACTTGCCGGCGTTCGTGTAGCCGGCGATCGCGATCTGCGGGATGCCCGAGCGCTCGCGGCCGGAGCGCTTGACGTCGCGCGTGCGCGCCAGGTCCTTGATGTCGCGTGCGCAGCTTGGTGATGCGCCGCCGGATGTGCTGCCGGTCGACCTCGAGCTTCGTCTCGCCGGGCCCGCGGGTGCCGATGCCGCCGCCCAGCCGGCGACATCGCCTCGCCCCAGCCGCGCAGCCGCGGCAGCAGGTAGTTGAGCTGCGCGAGCTCGACCTGCGCCTTGCCCTCGCCGGCTCCGCGCGTGCAGCGCGAAGATGTCGAGGATCAGCGCCGTCCGGTCGATCACCTTGACCCGAGCCGCTCCTCCAGGTTGCGGAGCTGGCCCGGCGAGAGCTCGTCGTCGAAGATCACCGCCTCCGCGCCGGTCGCGTGGACGGCTCGTGGATCTCCTCGACCTTGCCCTTGCCGACGAACGTGGCCGGGTCGGGTCCTGGCGCGCGTCTGGAGCACGCCGGCCGACGGGCTCGGCGCCGGCCGAGTCGCGCCAGCGCCGCCAGCTCGTCGAGGTCGGCCTCCTCGATCCCGCCGCGCCCGACGCCGACGAGCACGGCCCGCTCGGGCACGCGCGGCCGCCAGGTCGCGGAGAGCGGCGACTCGAGCGTGCTGGTCTCGTGGACGCCGCGGCCGCGCGGCGTCCGTTCTGGCGCCATCAGCGCGAGCGCGCTCGCCGATGCGGTCCATGGCCTCGGCGCAGCCGGTCGTCGGGCACGGTGAGCGAGATCCGGACGTAGCCCTCGCCGTGCGCGCCGTAGCCGCTGCCCGGGGCGCGACGAACACGCCGCCTCGTCGAGCAGTCCGGTCGGCGAACGACGACCGACGTCTCGCCCTGCGGCACCGGGAGCCCAGACGTAGATCGACCCGAGCGGCGGCTCGATCGTCGCAGCCCGAGCCGTTCGAGCGTGCCGACGACCAGGTCTCGCCGCTTGCTGGTACACGGCGCGCATCTGCTCCACGTGGTCCTGCGGGCCCGTCGAGGGCGGCGATGCCGCGCGCTGCACCGCGTTGAAGATGCCCGAGTCGAGGTTGGTCTTCACGACGCCGAGCGCGCGGATGGCCTCCGCCGTTGCCGACGGCGAACCCGATCCGCCAGCCGGTCATGTTGTACGTCTTCGACAGCGAGCCGAACTCGACCGCCACGTCCTTCGCGCCCGGTCGCCTGCAGCACGCGCGGCGCCACGTACCCGTCGAACGTGATCTCGGTGTACGCGGCGTCGTGGCAGCAGGAGCAGGTCGTGCTCGCGCGCGAACGCGACCGCCAGCTCGAACGTCGCCAGATCCGCGACCGCGGCCGGTCGGGTTGCTCGGGTAGTTGAGCCACAGGACCTTAGTTCGGTCGCTGACGGTCGCGGCGTCGAGGTCGGGCAGGAAGCCTCCGTCCTCCGGCATCGGCAGCGATACGGGCGTCCCGCCGGCGAGGCGCGTCGAGACACCGTACACGGGGTAGCCGGGGTCGGGCACAGCGCCCCGTCGCCGGGGTCGACGAACGCGAACGCGATGTGACGCGATCCCCTCCTTCGAGCCGATCAGGGCATCACCTCGGTGCTCGGGGTCGAGCTCGACGCCGAACCGCCGCCCGTACCAGTCGGCGACCGCCTGGCGGAACTCCGGCATGCCGTAGTAGCTCGGGTACCGGTGGGTCTCGGGGTCGAGCACCGCCTCGCGCATCGCCTCGACGATGTGCTCCGGGCGTCGGCAGGTCGGGGTCGCCGATGCCGAGCGAGATCACGTCGACCCCCTCGGCGCGCTTGGCCGCGAGCTTGCGGTCGAGCTCGGCGAACAGGTACGGCGGCAGCTCCTCGACACGCCTGGCGATCCTCACCGGCCGGCTCGCCGCCAGCCAGGCCGGGTCGAGCACGCCCTCGGCCACGCGGACGGCGGACCCCGTGAGCAGCACCTCGTCGTCGGGGAGCCGTTCGATCTGCAGCAGCCCGCCCGGGAACCGCGCGGGAGCCTTGGCCGGGACCAGGCCTGCCTCGTTCGCCGCGACGACGGCCGCGCACGCGCCCGTACCGCACGCCATCGTCTCGCCGGCGCCGCGCTCCCACACGCGCACCTTCACGCCGTCGCCCTGGACGGCGACGAACTCGACGTTCGTGCGTTCGGGGAATCGCCCGTCGTGCTCGACGAGCGGGCCGATCCGGTGGACGTCGACGTCGTCGGGGTCCTCCTCGACGAACAGCACCAGGTGCGGGTTGCCCATCGAGATCGCGGTCGCCTTGTAGCTCCGACCGTCGACCTCGAACGGCTCGCCGACGAACGGCTCGGCCGGATCGCCGGCCATCGGGAGCGTGCCGCGCGCGAACCGCGCCGGTCCCATCCCGACGGTGACCTCCTCGACGGCGCCGTCGAGGAGGTGGAGCGAGAGCGTCTTGACGCCCGAGCGCGTTTCGACGCGGATCCGCGTCCGGTCGGTCAGGCCCCGGTCGAACACCAGCTTGCCCAGGCAGCGGATCCCGTTCCCGCACATCTGGGCGAGGCTGCCGTCGGAGTTGCGGTGGTCCATGAAGAAGTCGGCCTGGTCGGAGGGCGCGATCCGGATCACCCCGTCGGCGCCGATCCCGAGCCGGCGATCGCAGAGCCGCCGCGCCAGCCCCTCGCCGATCTCGAGGCTGCCGGCGACGTCCTCGATCATGACGAAGTCGTTGCCCGTCCCGTGGTACTTCCAGAACCGGAGCTCATCCATCCGCGGTCCCCCAGGTCTTCACGAGAGGTACGCCACGATGTCCTCGACGAGCGGCTCGGTGCCGGCCTGCCCGGCTTCGAACCAGCGGATCCTGGGGTCCCGCCGGAAGAAGGCGAGCTGCCGGCGCGCGAGCGCCCTCGTGCGCCTCACCGTGCCCGCGACCGCCTCGTCGAGCGTGAGCTCGCCGGCGAGGTGACGGGCCAGCTCAGCGTACCCGATGGCCTGGGCCGAGGTGAGCCAGTCGCCGAAGCCGCGTTCGACCATGCCACGCACCTCGTCGAGCCATCCGTTTCCGAGCATCTCGGCGACCCGGGCCTCGATCCGGGCTCTGAGCGCCGGCGCCGGCAGCGAGATCCCCGCCGCGCGGACGCGGTCCGGTTCGTATACGTCCCAACCGGCGGCGAAGCTCGAGAACGGCCGCCCGGTGAGCTCGGCGACCTCGAGCGCTCGGACGGTGCGCCGGACGTTGCCCGGCTCGATCTTCGCGGCGGCGACGGGGTCGGACGCCGCGAGCCGCTCGTGGAGGCCGGCGGCGCCGACCGCCGCAGCCTCGGCCTCCAGGCCCCGACGGGCGGCCGGGTCGGTCCCCGGGAACCCGAGCTCGTCGACCACCGCCCGCTCGTACAGCGCCGACCCGCCCACCAGCAGGACCCGACGGCCACGCGAGCCGATGCCGCGGATCGCCTCGAACGCGAGCTCCTGGTACCGGGAGACGCTGAACGGCTCGGAGGGCTCCGCGACGTCCAGGAGGTGGTGCGGGACGCGGGCGCGCTCGGTGGCCGTCGGCTTCGCGGTCCCGACGTCCATCCCCCGGTACACGAGCATCGAGTCGACCGAGACGATCTCGGCGCCGAGGCGCTCGGCGACGGCGATCCCCGCCTCCGTCTTGCCCGCGGCGGTGGGACCGACGAGCGCGAGGAGCAGCGGTTCGGCTCCGGACCCCTCGCGCGCGGCCATCAGGCGACGGTGACCGGCTCCCGCTGTCCCACGAGCTCGCCGTCGAGATGGTGCGGGTGCGCCCCCACGATCCGGGCATCGAGGAACGTCCCGGGCGCGTGCCCGCCGTCGAGGTGGACCACCCGGTTGCTCCGGGTCCGGCCCTGCGCGCCACCCTTGCGGCCGGTACCCTCGATCAGCACCTCCACCGTCGACCCCACCTGCGCGCGCATCCCCTCGAGGGCGATCGCCTCCTGGAGCGCGACCAGCCGGTCGAACCGCTCCTGGACGACCGGCTTGTCGAGCTGTCCCCCCATCTCGGCAGCCCGCGTCCCGGGTCGCGGCGAGTACTGGAACGTGTACGCCTGATCGAACCGCGCCCGCCGCACGACGTCGAGCGTGTCCTCGAAGTCCCCTTCGGTCTCGCCGGGGAAACCGACGATGATGTCGGTGCTCACCGCGATGTCCGGGATCGCGGCGCGGATCCGTTCGAGCCAGCCGAGGTACCGCTCGCGCCTGTACGAACGCTGCATCGCCCGCAGCACGCGGTCCGAACCCGACTGCAGCGGGAAGTGGATGTGCTCACACACCTTCTCGCTCTCGGCCATCGCGTCGATCACGTCGGGCGTGAAGTCGTGCGGGTGCGGGCTCGTGAACCGGATCCGGCGGAGCCCCTCCACCCCGTTCACGGCTCGGAGCAGGTCCGCGAACAGCGGCCGGCGGGCCGAGCCCGGCACGGTGAGGTCGCGGCCGTAGGTGTTCACGTTCTGACCGAGCAGGGTGACCTCGGCGACGCCCCGACGCGCGAGCCCCTGCACCTCGGCCAGGACGTCGCCGATCGGGCGCGACAGCTGCGGCCCGCGGACGAGCGGCACGATGCAGAACGTGCACGCGTTGTCGCACCCCATCGCGATCGAGACCCACGCGTGGTGCGCGACCCGTCGGAGCGCGGGCAGCGCGCTCGGGAAGATCTCGGTCTGCTCGCGGACGTCCAGTTGCGGGCCGTCGGTCTCGGCGCGGTGGAGCAGGTCGAGCAGCTCGGGCAGGGCGTGGGTGCCCACGACGACGTCGACCCACGGCGCCCGATCACGGATCGTGCCGCCGTCCTTCTGCGCGAGGCACCCCGCCACGACGATCCGCATCCGCGGGTTCGCCTGCTTGAGCGGCCGGAGGTGGCCCAGGTTGCCGTAGAGGCGGTTGTCCGCGTTCTCGCGGATCGCGCACGTGTTGAACACCACGACGTCCGCGCCGGCGGCGTACTCGGTCGCCACGTACCCGTCGGCCGTCAGCAGCCCGGCGATCCGCTCGGAGTCGTGCTCGTTCATCTGGCACCCGAAGGTGCGCAGCAGGTACCGCCGCTCGGTCATGGCCCCAGGCTACCCTCGCGCGTGCGTCACTTGGCGTACTCGACCGAGCGGGTCTCGCGCACGACCGTGATCTTGATCTGGCCCGGGTACTGCAGCTCCTCCTCGACCTGCTTGGCGATGTCGCGTGCCATCACCTGGGCCGAGAGGTCGTCGACGTCCTCGGGCTTCACCATCACGCGGACCTCCCGGCCGGCCTGCATGGCGTACACCTTCTCGACGCCCGGGTAGCTCGTGCAGATCTCCTCCAGTCGCTCGAGCCGCTTGATGTAGGTCTCGAGGCTCTCGCGACGCGCGCCCGGACGGCCGCCCGAGATCCCGTCGGCGATCTGCGCGATGACCGCGTCGATCGTCCGCTGCTCGACCTCGCCGTGGTGGGACTCGATGCAGTGGACGACCTCGGGTGACTCCCGCATCCGACGGGCGATCTCGGCGCCGATGATCGCGTGCGACCCCTCGACCTCGTGCGTCACCGCCTTGCCGATGTCGTGCAGCAGCGCCCCCCGCTTGGGGATCGTCGGGTCGATCCCGAGCTCGGACGCGATCGCCGCGGCGATATGCGCCGACTCGACGAGGTGCTTGAGGACGTTCTGCCCGTACGACGTCCGGAACTGCAGGCGCCCGAGCAGCCGGATCATCTCGGGATGCATGTCGGTGATGCCCGTATCGAGCACCGCCTCCTCGCCCGCGCGCTTGATCTGCTCATCGATCTCCTTCTTCGAGCGCTCGAAGGTCTCCTCGATCCGCGCGGGGTGGATCCTCCCGTCCTGCACGAGCTTCTCGAGGGTCAGCCGCGCCGTCTCGCGGCGGACGGGGTCGAAGCTCGACAGCACGACGGCCTCGGGCGTGTCGTCGATGATGAGGTTCACGCCGGTCGTCGCCTCGAACGCGCGGATGTTCCGCCCCTCCCGGCCGATGATGCGACCCTTCATGTCCTCGCTCGGGAGGGAGAACACCGAGACCGTCGACTCGCTCGTCTGCTCGGACGCCACGCGCTGGATCGCGATCGTCACGATCTTGCGTGCGCGCTCCTCGCCCTCCTCCCTGGCGCGCTGCTCGATCTCGCGGACGGTCGCCATCGCCTCGCGCTTGGCCTCGTCCACGACCTGCGTGCGCAGCGCCTCCTTGGCCTCGGCCGCCGTCATCCGAGCGATCTTCTCGAGCGCGGCACGGTGCTGCGCCGCGGAATGCTCGAGCTGCTCGCGGACGAGCGCCAGCTTGCGGTCGCGATCGTCGAGCTCCTCGGCTCTGCGGTCGGCCCCATCGGCCTTGCGGTCGACGGCCTGCTCCTTCTGGGTGAGCCGCTCCTCCTGCCGCTTGATCTCCTCGCGCCGGGTCCGAACGTCCTCTTCGGACTCGCGCCGGAGCGCTCCGATCTCGTCCTTGGCTTCGACCAGGGCCTCGCGGGTGAGGCGTTCCGCCTCGCGCTCCGCCTCCAGGATCACCTTCTGTGCCCTGCTCTCGGCGCTCTCGGCCTTCGACCTCGCGACCGCTCGTCGGATGACGAAGCCGATCGCCACGCCGAGGACCAGCGCCACGACCCCCACCACCACCGGTACCATCGGTTCACCGCCTCTTCGGAAGACACGCAACGGCCGAACCGAGGCCCATCGGGCTCTGTCCGGCCGTGCGTCCGAACGATGCGGACTAGGGCGATGCCGGGGCCGGCGGCCCCTCCCGCCCTCCGATCCGGTGTTCTCCCTGTGGTGAGTGGTTTCTCAAGGATTCAGGCACGGCTCGACAGTCGACCAACGATGAACCTCGTTCCAAAGAGCGTACGGCGCGAGCCCGGCAGAGGCAAGGGTGGCCGCCGGCGCTACGCGGCCCGCCTGGGTCATTCCCCGGCGTCGTCGAGCCCGAGCGCGACCCTGGCCGCGTGCCTCGAGGTGCTCCCCTCATACCCCCGTCGGATGAGGAACGAGACGAGGCGCCCGTAGGCGGCATCCGGGCGCACGCTCGTCAGACGACGGGCGCGGTCCCTCGCAACCTGGACCGCCCGCTCGGTCTCGTCGCCCTCGAGACCGGCCAGGGTGTCCTCGATCGTCTCCCGCGAGACGCCCTTGGCGGCCAGCGCCCCGGCGACCGCCCGCCGGCCGCTGCCTCGGACCGCCATGTGATGCTCGACGAGCTCGCGGGCGAACGCCCCGTCGTCCAGCAGCCCGACCTCCTCGAGGCGGACCAGTTCGTCCTCGACCTCCGCGAACTCGAACCCGGCCTGCCGCAGCCGCGACCCGAGCTCGCGACGCGATCGGGGACGGACGGCGAGCAGACGGAGCGCGCGCTCGTGGCAGTCGAGCGGCCGCTTGGCGGTCGGGTGGGTGGCCATGTGAGGACGCCGGGGCCCGAGCGGGCCTTCCCCTAACCCGCTCGTGCCCCGGTCGTCTCACGCTCCTTGTCGGCCTTGGCCGCCTTCGGAGCCGGCTCGTCGGTCACGACGAGATCGGGGACGACCTCGATGGGCGTCTCGTCGCCCTCGGCGCCGAACGCCGTGAGGCCGACCGCCTCGCGCACGCGGCGTTCGAGCTCGGTCGCGACGTCCGTGTGCTCGGCCAGGAACTGCCGGGCGTTCTCGCGGCCCTGTCCGAGCTGGTCGCCCTCGTAGGTGAACCACGCCCCGCTCTTCTTGACGATCTCGAGGTCGACGCCGACATCGAGGAGGCTCCCCTCCTTCGAGATACCGACGCCGTACATGATGTCGAACTCGCACTGACGGAATGGCGGCGCGACCTTGTTCTTGACGACCTTGACGCGCGTGCGCGAGCCGACGACGTCGGTGCCGTCCTTCAGGTTCTCCACCTTGCGCACGTCCAGCCGGACAGAGGAGTAGAACTTGAGCGCCCGCCCGCCCGGGGTCGTCTCGGGATTACCGAACATCACGCCGATCTTCTCGCGCAGCTGGTTGATGAAGATCGCCGTCGTGTCGAACCGCGATAACGTCCCCGAGAGCTTCCGCATCGCCTGCGACATCAGCCGCGCCTGCAGGCCGACGTGGGTGTCGCCCATCTCGCCCTCGATCTCGGCGCGCGGGACGAGCGCCGCCACCGAGTCGATCACGACCACGTCGAGCGCCCCGGAGCGCACGAGCATGTCGGCGATCTCGAGCGCCTGCTCGCCGGAGTCGGGCTGCGAGACCAGCAGCTCGTCGATGTTCACCCCGAGCCGCTGCGCGTACGTGGGGTCGAGCGCGTGCTCGGCGTCGATGAAGGCCGCGATGCCGCCGTGGGTCTGCGCCTCGGCGATCACGTGGAGGCAGACGGTGGTCTTGCCCGAGCCCTCCGGCCCGAACACCTCGACGACCCGGCCGCGCGGGATCCCGCCCACGCCGAGGGCGATGTCCAGCGCGAGCGATCCCGTCGGGATCACCGAGATGCCGGCGCCCATCGGGTGCTCACCGAGCTTCATCACCGCGCCCTTGCCGAACTGCTTCTCGATCTGCGTCAGCGTGACGTCCAGCATCTTGTCCCGGTCGTCCATCCGCGAAGCCTCCTTCGTTCCCCGCACCCAGCGAGCCACCGCCCGCGTGGGCTCCCTCTCGATCCCTGGCTCGACGTCCGGGGAGTCGCCGTGGGGGCGAACGCTAGCGCGAGGGTCTGACATGGATTACACCCCTGTAGTTCGAACCGTGCAACCCCGCAGACGGTACTCGAACACCTGTTCGAGGTCAACCAGGTCGGGCATCTTCCGCGCCGGGCGGACGCCGTCCTTACCCGTCGAGCCGGTAGGTGCCGAGCGGCTCGTAGACCGGCGCCGGGCGGCGGAGGTGGCTGCGGACCAGGAGGAGCCGGTCGACCTCGAAGGTCTCGCTCCGGTACCGCACGTCCGCCGGATCGAGCGGGACCGGCGGGTCGAAGCGCGAGACCGTGAGATGGGGCGTGAACGCGCGCTCCTCGGGTTCGAACTCTCGCGCGAGCGCCTCGTCGAGGCCGGCGGCCAGGCGTTCGAGACGCCGTTCCGCGTCGTCGAGCCCGGCCCACAGGACGCGCGCCCGGCGAGCGTTCGGGAACACGCCGAGACCCTCGACCCGCGTCTCGAAGGTCGCTTCCCGCGCCCCGACGCCCGCGATCGTCTCCGTCACCCACCCCACGAGACGTGGCCAGGTCGACCCGAGGAACTTCAGCGTCACGTGCTGGTTCTGGGTCGGCACCCACCGGGCCTTCGGGTATCGCTCGCGGACGGGCGCGACGGCCTCCGCGAGCGCCGCACGGACCTCCTCGGGCACCTCCACGGCCACGAACAGGCGGAGCGGCTTCGCCCCCGGGCGTGAAGCCCGATCGCGCGCCATCAGTCCGGGAGTGCCAAGCCGAGTAGGTGGCGCCGGACCAGGTCCAGGGCAGCGAGCTCCGAGGAGCGGCGAACCAGCTCGCGGTCGTAGGGCCACCGGAACCCGTGCTGGTGAGCGGCGTCCGCGGCGTCAAGGGCGATCCACACCTGGCCGGGCTCGGCGCCCGCGTGCGTCTCGGGACCGGCCGCGCCGGTCAGCGAGACCGCGAGGTCTGCGCCGAACACGCGCCGGGCGCCGGCGGCCATCTCGGCCGCGCACTCGCGGCTGACCGGGCCGGGCCCGTCGAGCGTGGACGGCGAGACCCCGAGGATCGCGCGTTTCGCACCGGTGGAGTAGGTGACGGCCGAGCCGAGGAAGTAGGACGAGGCCCCCGGGACCGCGGTGATGCGTTCGCCGAGCCCGCCCCCCGTGAGCGACTCGGCGCAGGCGATCGTCAGTCCTCGGCCGTCGAGCAGGCGTCCGACCACCACCTCGAGCGGGTCGTCGCCGGTGCCGTAGACGTGGTCGCCGAGCCGCTCGCGGACGCGATCCTCCAGCGGATCGAGCAGCGCCTCCGCCTCGGCGGCCGAGCCCTTCGCCGTAAGGCGCACGTGGACCTCTCCCCCCCCGGCGAGGTACGCGACCGTGGGGTTCGAGGACGCGTGGAACAGGTCATCCAGGAGCTCGGAGATCCGGGACTCGGCCAGGCCGTAGCAGCGGAGCGTCCTCGAGACCAGCGACACCGAGCCGACGAGCGCCGAGAGCTCCGGCAGGACCGTTCCGTCCATCATCTCCCGCATCTCCGAGGGCACGCCGGGGAGCGCGTACACCGTGACCCCGCCGACCGAGACCACGAGCCCCGGCGCCGTGCCGCGTTCGGGCGCGATGTACCTGCCGCCCTCGGGCACCTCCGCCTGCGCGAGGTTCGACGCCGGCATCTCCCGACCGCGGACTCGGAAGCGCTCGCGGAGCGCGTCCTCGATCTCGGCGCGCCGGACGAGCCCCGCGCCGGCCGCCCGCGCGAGCGCGGGCCGCGTCACGTCGTCCTGCGTCGGCCCGAGCCCTCCGGTCACGATCACGACGTCTGCCCTCGAGGCGGCGAGGGCGATCGCGCCTACGATCCGATCGGCGTTGTCGCCAACGACCTGGTGGTGCAGGACGTCGATGCCGAGCTCGGCCAGCCGCTCCGACATCCACCGCGCGTTCGTGTTGGCGATCTGCCCGATCAGCAGCTCGGTCCCGACCGCGACGATCTCGGCCCGCACGGGCGGGGTCAGCCTCCCGGCGCAGACGGCTCGCCGTAGCTGAAGGTCTTCTCCCACGGCTCACCGGCCGTGCCGGGGAAGCCGTAGTCCACGCCGCTCACCGTGATCCGCGCGGTGGCGCCCTCGGAGAGCCTGATCGTGATCGAGCCGTCCGCGTCGAACGACCGCCCCTCGTCCGTCCTGAGCTCGAACGTCTCCGGGTCACCGCCGTCGGCCACGACCGTGATCTCGACGGCGCGACGGGCCAGGACGGCGACGCTGATCGGTCGGCCTACCTCGGAGGCCGAGATCGTCGTCCCGGTCTCCGCGGACAGGTTCGCGGGCGCGGGAGCCGGGCGTCGGGCCGAGAGCACGCCGAACGCCCCGGCCAGCACCAGCACGGTCGCGGCGACCAGGATCCACAGGCGGTGGTCGTCGCGGCGGCGGCGTGCACCCAGGACGGGTTCGGCGCGGACCGGCGGCGGGACGACGACCACCTCGTCCGGCGGCTCGCGGTCGGCCTCGTACATCGCGACGACCTTGTCCGGAGACAGGCGCAGGTAGGTCGCGTACGTCCGCAGGCATCCCCGCACATGGACGTCGCCGAGCAGGAGGTGGAAATCCTCGGCCTCGATGCGCCTCGAGGAACTCACGACGCACCCGCGTATCGCGCGCCGCCTCCTCCAACGTCAGGTCTCGCCCCTCACGCACCTTCCGGAGCGCGAGGGCCGACGCTGAGCGTTGTCCGTTGCAAAGAACCTCCCGGCCGGGTCGCGGGCATCCTACCCAACGGGTCGAGAGATGGGCGGGAACCTCGGGAGAGGTCCCCCCGATGTGCACTCCCGGAGCGGGCGATACCGTCTGGACCGTCCGGTGCCGAAGACAGGGACCGAGATGACGGTCGCAACGGTTCCCATCACCTTCTCCTCGGCCTCCGCGTTCGCCGTCGCCGAGATGCCGAGGTCCTCCGCGCTCGATGCCGAGCGGCGCGTGCGGTTCCTCGTCGTGAGCGGCCGACAGGATGACGGGTTCTGGGGCCCGGTCGGAGCGTTGTGGCTGTCCGAGGACCGTCGCCGCGGCGGCTTCCTCGTGAACCCGTACGCGGTGTGGAACGGGAGCGAGATCGCCCGCGGCTACCGAGGCGCGACCGACCGAGGCTGGGAGCCCGAGGCGATCTTCGACTACTGGTCGAACGACATCTGGCGTTGCTCCTACTCGGTCGACGAGGAGCAGCGCGCCGAGACGCTCTCGCTGCTGGCCGAGCTCGTCAACGCCCTCTGACGATCACGAGCCGGTGCGCGCGGAGCGGGACTCCTCCCACTCCTCCGGCGTCACCAGCACATCCCGGGCCTTGGACCCGAGCGACGGCCCCACGATCCCCCGATCCTCGAGCAGGTCCATGAGCCGCCCCGCGCGCGCGAACCCGACCTTGAGCTTGCGCTGCAGCATGCTGGTGGAGCCGAGCTGGGACCGGATCACGAGGTCGGCCGCCTGCTCGAGCAGGTCGTCGTCGCCCCCGAGCCCGCCGTTCTCCTCACCCTCCACCGGCGCCTTGCCGAGCCCCTCGACGCTCATCGCGTACTCGGCCGAACGCTGCTCCCGGACCCAGTCCCCTACCGCCTGGATCTCCTTCTCGGTCACCCACGCCGCCTGGAGGCGCGTGGGCTTGGACGCCGAGGAGGGAGCGAACAGCAGGTCGCCGTGCCCGACGAGCTTCTCGGCGCCGTTCATGTCCAAGATCACGCGCGAGTCGGCCTGGCTCGAGGTCATGAGCGCGATGCGGCTCGGGATGTTCGCCTTGATCAGGCCCGTGACGACGTCGACGCTCGGTCGTTGGGTCGCGACGACCAGGTGGATCCCGACCGCGCGCGCCATCTGGGCGATCCGGCAGATCGCGTCCTCGACGTCTCGCGGGGCGACCATCATGAGATCGGCGAGCTCGTCGATCACGACCAGCAGGTAGGGGAAGTCGACGACGCGGTCCTCCTGCCCGGGCGGGATCCGGAGCGTCTCCTCCTCCAGGCCCGCCCGGTAGCCGTCGATGTCGCGGACGCCGACCATCGCGAGCAGCTCGTACCGCTGCTCCATCTCGCGAACGACCCAGGCCAGCGCCTCGGCGGCGCGCTTGGGATGCACGATCACCGGGACGAGCAGATGGGGGAGGTCGGCGAAGTGCACGAGTTCGACGCGCTTGGGGTCGACGAGCACCAGCTTGACCTCGTCGGGCTCGGCACGCATCAGGATCGAGGTGATGAACGAGTTGATGAGGCTCGACTTGCCGGCGCCGGTCGCACCGGCGATCAGCACGTGCGGCATCTGCGTGAGGTTCACGAGCTGCGCGCGGCCGTGCACGTCCTTGCCGAGCGCAACCGCGAGGGGTGCTCGTCCTCGATCGCCGTCTTGGAGCGCAGGATGTCGCCGAGCATCACGAAGTCGCGGACCTTGTTCGGCACCTCGACGCCGATCGCCGAGCGGCCGGGGATCGGCGCGATGATCCGCACGTCCGGCGTCGCGAGCGCGTAGGCGATGTCGTCGGCGAGCGACAGCACCTTGTTGACCTTCGTGCCGGCCTCGACCTCGACCTCGTACAGCGTCACGGTCGGGCCTCGGTGCGCGGCCACGACGTGCGCCGGCACGCCGAACGTGTGGAAGGTGCGCTCGAGCGCGGCCTTCTGATGCTCCTCGTCCCGCTCGCTCGAGGCCGAGGGCGGCGAGGTCCGGAGCAGCTCCAGCGGCGGGAGCCCGTACGGCCCGCTGCGCGACGGCCGGACGAGCGCGGGAACCTCGATCGCCTCGGGCTCCTCCTCCTCGTCCTCTTCCTCGGGGAGCTCGACCCGAGCGAAGTCCTCCTCGTGCGCGATCCGGGGCTCGACGAGCTCCTCCTCGTCGTCCTCTTCTTCGACCTCCTCGTCCTCGCCGGAGAAGGCGTCCACGATCCGGCCCCAGATCGCGGACAGCGGCGTGCCCGTGAAGATCAGCAGCCCGAGCAGCACGGCGCCTGCCCACACGACCCCGACCCCGATCCCGGACACGAGCTTGCCGAGCGGCCAGGAGGCCAGGGCACCGATGGCGCCGGCGGCGCCGCTCAGCCGCTCGTAGCCGCCGAACGGCCGCGGGTTCCCCCGCCAGAGCGACAGGAGCGCCAACACCCCGACGGCCGCGATCGCGAACCCGATGAACATCCGCAGGCGTTCCTGCTCGGCGGTGCCGCGGAGCAGGACCACCCCCCAGTACAGCGCGAGGATCGGGAAGACCACCGCCGCGAGCCCGAACGACGCGTGCAGGAGCCAGTCCAGCCCCCGCCCGACCGGCCCGGCCGAGCCGAACCACAGCCCGAGCACCGCGAGCAGCGCGAGCACGACGAGGCCGATCCCGAAGGCATCGCGGGCCCAGGGACGGAGGTGGCTCCTGACCGAGGGGCGCGCGGCCCCCTTCGTCCCTCGGCCGCGGCCCTTGGTCGGTGCTCGTCAACTACACCTCCACGATCACGGGCAAGATCACGGGCTTGCGCTGCGTGACCTCGTAGAAGTACTTGCCGAGGACCCGACGGATGTTCTGCTCGAGAACCCCGCGGTCGACCACCTCGGCCTCGGCGCTGTCCTTGAGCGAAAGCATGACGCGTTGGCGGGCCGCTTCAAGGATGTCGCCCGAGGTCTCGTCGAACACGAACCCGCGGTTCACGATGTCCGGGCCCGAGAGCACCTGCCCGTGGTGAGCGTCGACGGCGACCACGACGACCACGACGCCGTCCCCCGAGAGCTTGCGCCGGTCGCGCAGCACCACCTCCCCGACGTCGCCGATGCCCAGCCCGTCGACGAAGGTCATGCCCGCCGGCGCCCGATCGACGACCTGGACCTTGTCCCCCACCTCGACCACATCGCCGTCCTCGCAGATCAGGACGTGGTCGGCCGCGATCCCGACCTCCGTCGCGATCTTCGCGTGGTGCGCCAGGTGGCGCCGCTCGCCGTGGATCGGGATGAACCATCGGGGGCGGACGAGCGAGAGCATCAGCCGCAACTCCTCGGCGCCGGCGTGGCCGCTCGCGTGGACGGGATAGGCAGGGAGGTGGAACACGTCCGCTCCCGTCCGGTACAGGCCGTCGATCACCCGGTGGATCGCGGGCTCGTTGCCGGGGATCAGGCTCGACGAGAGCACCACGTTGTCGCCCTCCTTGAGCTTGACCCATTTGTGCTCACGTGCCGCCATGAGGCTGAGCGCGGAGAACGGCTCGCCCTGGGACCCCGTGCAGATCACGACGACCCGAGACGGGTCCCGGTGTTCCACCTCCTCGATCGGGATCACGTCGGTCTCGGGTGCGTGCAGGATCCCGAGCGCCCGTGCGGCCTCGACGCTCTGGTGCATCGACCGGCCGAGGAACGCGACCACGCGCTCGTCGGCCCGGGCCGCGTTCACGACCTGTTGGATCCGATGGATGTGGCTCGAGAAGCACGCGACGACGACGAGCTGAGGCGCTCGCGCGATGATGTCCTGGAGCACCGGACCGACGCTGCGCTCGCTCTCCGTGTACCCGGCCTCTTCCGCGTTCGTCGAGTCGCTGAGCAGCAGGTGCACGCCACGGCCCGCCTCCTCCGCGAGCGCGTGCAGGTCGGTCGCCCGGCCGTCCAGCGGCGTCTGATCGATCTTGAAGTCGCCCGTGTGCAGGATCGATCCGAACGACGTGTCGATCACGACGGCCATCCCGTCGGGGATCGAGTGGGTGACGCGGATGAACCGCATCGAGAACGGGCCCGCGACGGCCGACTCGCCGGGGGTCACCTGCCGGAACTCGGCCCGGTCGCGCACCTCGTGCTCCTCGAGCTGCACCTGTAGGAGCGCGAGCGTGAACGGGGTCCCGTACACGGGGAGCGGCGATCCGTCGACGTCGCGGAGCAGGTACGGGAGCGCACCGATGTGATCCTGATGACCGTGCGTGAGGACGATCGCCTCGACGTCGTCGAGGCGCTCCCGCACGTACTCGAAGTCCGGCAGCACGAGGTCGATGCCCGGCATCTCCGCGTGGGGGAAGGAGAGACCGACGTCGACGATCAGGATCCGGCCGTCGAGTTCGACGCAGGCCATGTTCCGGCCGACCTCGCCCACGCCTCCGAGGAAGACGACGCGCGCGGGCCCGCCAGTCTCAGACGAGCCCGGCATCCACCAGGGCCTTGCGGATCCGCTCGCGCTCCTCCGCGGTCGCCGGCACGAGCGGGAGCCGCGGTGGGCCGACCGGCAGTCCCACCATCTCGAGCGCGGTCTTGACCGGGATCGGGTTCGACGTGATGAACAGGGCGTTGAACAGCGGCGTCAGCTCCTCGTGGATCTTGCGCGCCGCCGGGATGTCGCCGGACTCGATCAGGTCGCACATCTGGCGGATCCTGCCGCCCACCAGGTGGCCGGCCACCGAGACGACGCCGACGGCGCCCAGGCACATGTAGCCGAAGGTCGCCCAGTCGTCCCCGCTGTAGACCTCGAAGTCGGGCGGCGCCTCCGAGATCAGCTTCGAGATCCACTGGAAATCACCCGTGGAGTCCTTCACGCCCACGATGTTGGGGACCTCGGCGATCCGCAGCAGGGTCTCGTGCTCGATCCGGGTCCCCGTCCGCCCGGGGATGTTGTACGCGACCACCGGGATCGACACGGCGGTGGCGACCTGGGTGAAGTGTTCGAGCAGGCCGCGCTGCGGCGGCTTGTTGTAGTACGGCGTGACGAGCAGCAGCCCGTCGGCCCCGAGAGCCTCGGCCTCGCGCGAGAGCTCGAGCGTCTCCGCGGTGTTATATGTGCCGGTGCCGCACAGGACCTTCCCCTTGCCCTTCGCGACGTCGATGACGGCCTCGAACAGATCGAGCTTCTCCCGATGCGTGAGCGTCGGCGATTCGCCCGTGGAACCGGCGATCACCAGGGAATCGGAGCCGCGCTCGTACAGGTGGGCCGCGAGCGAACGCGCCCCGTCGAGGTCGAGCGCGTGATCGTCGCGGAAGGGTGTGACCATGGCGGTGACGACCGCCCCGAACCTACCGGCCATGCTGCCTCCTCCTCCCGGTGCGGCTGTGGTTCACGGTCCGCACGATAACCACATCTGCCACATGTTGCACATGTCGATCGGGGGTGACGGGAGCGTGCCGAGCAACGTCTTGCAGGTGCGGAAGGGGCATCGCTCGTGCCTCCGGCATCTCCTGCGGCTCCTGTTCCGGACCCCACCCCGCGACGTTCGGGTGGAGCGCCGCCGCTATCCTAGCCAGCATGCCGCGGATCTACACCAAGACCGGTGACGACGGGACCACGGGGCTGCTGTTCGGGGGCCGCGTCTCGAAGGCGGACCTCGTCCCCGAGGCGTGCGGCTCGATCGACGAGGCGGTCGCGGCCCTCGGCCTCGCGAGGGCCCAGGCGAGCGACCCCGGGCTGTCGGCAGAGCTCCTGGGCCTGCAGCGCGAGTTGTTCGTCGTCGGCGCCGACCTGGCGACGAACCCAGACGAGCGGGAACGGCTCGAGCGGGGGGTCTCCAAGGTCACACCCGAGATGGCCGAGCGGCTCGAGGCCCGGATCGACGAGCTCGTCCTCGCCCATCCCCTGCCGAACGCGTTCATCGTGCCGGGCGCGAACCCGGCCGCGGCATGTCTCGACCTCGCACGCGGCGTGGTCCGACGCGCGGAGCGTCGCGTGGTCGAGCTCCGCGACACCGGCGCCGCCGTGAACGAAGACGTGTCCCGCTACCTGAACCGGTTGTCGGATCTGTTGTTCGTCCTCGCCCGTGTCGCGGCCGGTGAGGCCGAGCCCCGCAGTCGCCCCGACTGACCGCCCCTACCCGGTCCGGACGAACGCGCCATAGTTGTCGGCGCCGAAGAGCAGGACAAGGAGCCCGATGTCGTCGGCCGTGATGTCGTCGAGCCGGACGTCGAACGTCGCGCGGTCGCCGGCCGCCACGGGCGCGCTGTCGAGGACCGTCCCGTCGATCCGATGCCCATCGACCGCGTCCTCGACGTAGAGGCCGGCTGGATCGAGGTCGTGACCGGAGTCGTTCTCGACCTCCATCGTGCCGTCGCTCCCGTCGAGGTCGACCGTCACGAGCAGACCCTCGTTGGCGTACTCGTAGGCGGCGGTGCCCGGGGCGCCCGTGAAGGTCTGGGCCGGGGTGGGGACGGCGCTCGTCGGGCTCGGCCCGGTGGGCGCGGTGGAGCCGCCGTCGCCTCCCGTGCAGGCTCCGAGCACCATCACGGCGAGCGCGAGGAGCGCGGCGAGACGACCGGTAGGCTTCATGGGTCGCGGCATGCTACACGACCCGCCCGAGGAGGAAGACCCAGGTGAGGACGCTGGAACTCCGACGCCACGCCCACCGCGACCCGACCGTCGACCGCTTGTCCGAACAGGGGCGAGCACAGGCGCAGTCGGTGGGAGCGACGCTCGCGGGCGGCTACTCGGTGGTGTTCGTCTCGCCGGCCGAGCGCGCGGCCGAGACCATCGCGTGGCTCCTGCGCGGACTGGGCGAGCAGCTCCCCCCGCACGCCGTGGTCCCCGGCCTCGCCGCCGAGGACAACGACGGATCGCCGCTCGCGATGGCGGGGGTGGTCGCGGCCCTGCTCGATGCCGTCCCCGAGGACGAACGAGGACTCGCGATCTCCCATACGCCGTTGATCGAGCGAGCGGTCCTCGGGCTGAACGCCACCGAGATCGAACCGCTGGCCGAATGCGAAGGGGTCCTCCTGTCCAAGGCGGGCGAGGACGCCCCCGTCGAGATCAGCGAGCTCCGGCTCCGCTAGCCGGAGATGGACCTGTCGATCCCGGTCGCCGCGTTCGGTCTCGGCGTCGCCCTCGGGGCCTCGCCGGGACCCGTCCAGCTGCTGCTGTTCTCGGAGGCCTCGCGCGGCGGCGCCGCCCGCGGGCTGCGCGCGATGGCCGGCGCCAACGCGACCTTCGGCGTGATGATGCTCCTGCTGGCGGCGGGCCTGGCATCCCTCGAGCCGGGCGAGACGTTCCTGCGGGTCGTCAAGGTGATCGGCGGGGCCTTCCTCGTGTTCCTCGCCGTCGACGCGATCCGCGAGACCCGCCGCCCCCACGTGGTCGACGATCCCCGTGGTGGGCTGCATCCGAGCGTCCGCGGCATGGTGGCGGTCCTGCTCAATCCGGGCGTCTACGTGTTCCTGGCCACGACGGGCGCGGCCGTGGTCGCGAGCGCGGTCGACGCGGGAGGCCGCGGGCTCGCGGTCGTCACCGTGATCGCGTTGCTGATCGGCGTGTCGCTGATGGACTCGGCGATGGTGCTGCTCGGGGCGGGGGCCCATCGCGTGAGCGACCGCTTCCTTCGCGTCCTGAGCGAGGTCCTGGCGGTCGCCATGGGCACGCTCGGCGTGTGGTTGATGGTCCGCGGCATCGTCGGCTGACGGCGGATCAGTAGTCGTACGGTGACCAGGGCGCGGGTCGCCACCCGAACATCGCGTCCGCCCGAGCGAGCGCGCCGTTGGCGCGGTCCTGGACGCGGCCCGCACCGCGGAGCTGGTGGAACGACGGACCCCCCAGGTAGGCCGCTCCGATGTCGTTGACCGAGCACACCAGGTCGGCCGGTTCGTCCGTCTCCGTCGTCACGGTGCCCTCGCCCGCCGAGACGTCGAGCACATGACGGCCTTCGTTCCACGGACAGAACGGATCCGCGATCTCGAGGCACAGGTGTCCATCGACCGCGTACTTCCTGGCGCGCAGCGCCGCCGCGACGTCGACGAGCCGCACCCACAGGTTGTCGACGATCGTGGGCCGGATGCGCCTCGGATCTTGCAGAAGGTACAGGAGCGGCTCGTCCACGGGGCGGTTCCACGCGGTGACCCGCTCGACCAGGTCCACGTCCAGCACGTAGCGCCAGAGATCCGCGTACGCCCGAGGCGTGGTCGCCTCCAGGTATCGGACCGACAGCACGGACCTCGAGAATCCGTGCGGCCAGTCGTGCTTCATCCTGTAGACGGCGTACCCGTCGAGGCCCTCATCGCCCTCGTGCAGCACGAACAGCGACGGGATGTTCCTCTCCTCGCCGTGCTCGTGACCGAGGTCGTACTCGAGCCGCCGCTCGTCGAGGTGCACCATCCCCGGCCGCATGCCCCGACCGGCATCGTTGATCGCGAGGATCGCCTCGATCGCCTCGTCGCGCTCGACCAATCGGATCTCGCCTGCCGGTGCGTAGCCCCGAACGAATGCGGCACGCGTCGTCTCGATCTCGAAGGACGAGTCCGAACGTCGCGAGCCCGTACCCGTAGCGGCCGTAGATGCCGCCTTCGGACGCGTAGAGGACCTCGAGGGCCTCACCGCGCTCGCGCGCGTCGTCGAGCTGTGCCCGCATCAGCCGCGTGTTGATGCCGCGACGCCGATGGGTCGGCCGGACGCCGACGGCGGTCACGAACCCGACCTCGAGTTCCCCACCGGGTACGGTCATCGGCATCGTGTACGCGCCCGCCGTCCCGACGATCTCGGGACCATCGAAGGCGGCGAAGCACCGGTCAGCCTCGGCCATCGTGCGTTCGCGCTCGAGGTCCGCGTCGCTCGGGAGGGAGCTGAACGCGGCCTCCATCGCGCGGAAGTACGTGTCGAGCTCGTCCTCGGCGATGGTCCGGATCTCGACGTCCACGCGTCGAGCTTACGGGCTCGGCAGACCTTCGAAGAGGTCGGACAGGACGGGATCGCGCCGCCGGCGCTCGGGCCAAGCCACGACGAACGATTCGATCGAGAGGATCTCCGGCCACAGGTCGAAGGGGACGTCCTCGAGCTCGGCTTGCGTCTTGTGGCACCGGATCGCCTCGAGCTTGCGCGGGTACACGGCCGACCCGTCCACGCGGACACCGATCGCCGCATCCGGCACGCCGCGCGGCATGAACGGCTGCGCGGGGTCCATCGGCTCGAGCCCGCGTTCGCGCAGGAGCTCGTTCAGGCGGTCGAGGGAGCTCTCGGGGATCGCGGTGTGCAGGAGCCTCGAGAAGGCGGTCCCGCTCGAGGACGTCCGCGCGGCGTGGAACGCATCGGTCGCCACCTCGCCGATCGTGACGTGATCCCCGTGACCGGTGACGCCGTCGGGCCCGAAGGTCACGACGACCTCCGGCGCGGCCTCCTCGAGCACGCTCCGGACCTCGGACACGAGCGCCGCCCGCGCGATCCCGGGCAGCCCCCCGTCGAGGTGCCGCAGGAACCGCACGTCGGGCTCGAGCCCGAGCGCGCGCCAGGACGCGACGTCCTCGCGCTCGCGGACGGCCCCGAGCGTCTCGCGCGTGGCGAGCGACGGATCGGCGATGCGGCCGGCGTCACCGCTCGTCGCGAGGACGACGATCACCTCGAGGTCGTCGGCCGCATGGAGGGCGAGGCTCCCCGCGACGCCGTACGTGTCGTCGTCGGGGTGCGCGTAGATGCACGCGACCCGTCGCACGGGTCTACGGCAGGGGTGGCAGATCGAGGAGCGGCTCGAGACCGATCGTGAGCCCCGGCCGGGTCATCACGGCTCGGGCCGCCATCAGCACGCCCGGCATGAACGAGGACCTGTCGGTCGAGTCGTGACGGATCGTCAGCGTCTGCCCCTGCCCACCGAAGATGACCTCCTGGTGGGCGACGAGCCCGGGGAGCCGCACCGAGTGCACACGGATCCCGTCGACGTCGCCGCCCCGGACGCCCTCGAGCGACTCGCCGAGGGGGCCCCGCCACCCGTCGCCCCGTTCCTCCTGGATCCTGCGGACCGTGGCGACCGCCGTCCCGGAGGGGGCATCCACCTTCTCGTCGTGGTGGAGCTCGATGATCTCGACGGCCGGCAGGTAGCGGACCGCCTGCGCGGCGAACCGCTGCATCAGCACGGCGCCGAGCGCGAAGTTCGGCGCCACGATCACGTTGGATTCGTGACCCTCGTCCGAGAGCAGCTTCTCGATCTCCTGCAGGTTCTCCAGCGAGATGCCCGTGGTGCCGACCACCGCGTGCACGGCGTGCGAGATGCACCAGCGGATGTCGTCCATGACGACCTCGGGGTGGGTGAAGTCCACGGCGACCTCTGCGTTGGCTTCGAGCAGCCGGTCGAGCTCGTCGGAGACCGGTGAGTCGATCTCGGGATGGCCGATCATCTGCCCGATCCGCTGCCCGACCTTCGACCGGTCGATCGCGGCGACGAGCGCGAAGTCGGGCGAATCGGCCAGGGCCCGACAGACCATCAACCCCATGCGACCGCACGCGCCGATCACGCCGACGCGGATCACGCGATGGCGTCCTTGCTCGTGAAGGGCCCGAGGACGGTGACCGTCATCGGTTGCGAGAGTACCCGTTCGGCGGCGCGCTCCGCGTCCTCGGCCGTCACGGCCTCGATGCGCGCCAGGAGCTGGTTCACGGTGAGGATCTCGCCGTGCCCGATCTCGGACTTGCCGAGGCGCGACATGCGACCCCCGGGATCCTCCAAGGACAGCACGAGGGAGCCCTTCATGTGGCCCTTCGCGCGTTCGAACTCCTCGGGACCGAGCCCCTTGTTCGCCACGTCCTCGAGCTCGGCCCGCATGATCGCGAGTACCTCCTTCGCCCGCGCGGGAGTGGTGCCGGCGTACGCGCAGAACACGCCCGCCTCCGCGTACATCGCGTGGTACGAGTAGACGCTGTAGGCCAGCCCGCGCTTCTCGCGGATCTCCTGGAACAGGCGCGAGCTCATCCCCCCGCCGAGCGAGTTGTTCACCACGCCGAACGCGAACCGGTCCGGATCGGTCCGCGACAGGCCGCTCGTGCCGATGCAGATGTGGGCCTGCTCGGTCTTGCGCTTCTTCACGAGCGAACGTCCCGAGGGGCGCGGGGCGTCGCCCGCGGTCCGCAGGTTCCACGCGCTGGGGCCCTCTGCCCGCACCGATCCGGGGTTCATGCGTTCGGCCACGAGCTCGAGCAGCTCCTCGTGGCGGAGGTTGCCGGCGGCGACCACGACCACGTTCCCGGGAACGTAGTGCTTGCGGTAGAAGCGATGGACCTGGTCGCGCCCGGCGGCCTGGATGCTCTGCTTCGTGCCGAGGATCGGCCGGCCGAGGGGGTGGCCCGGCCAGAGCGTCTCGGTGAACAGGTCGTGGACCAGGTCGTCGGGATCGTCCTCGTGCTGGTTGATCTCCTCGAGGATCACCTGTCGCTCGGCCTCCAGGTCCGCCGATCGGAGCACCGACCGCTGCACCATGTCGGAGAGGTGATCGACCGCCATCGGCAGGTCGCGATCGCGCACGCGCGCGTAGAACGCCGTGTATTCCTTGGCCGTGAACGCGTTCACTTCGCCGCCGACCGCGTCGAAGGCCTCAGCGATGTCGCGCGCGCTCCTGGTCTTCGTCCCCTTGAACAGCAGGTGTTCGAGGAAATGGCTCGACCCCGAGATCGGCGGCGGCTCGTCGCGCGAGCCCGCCAGGACCCAGAAGCCGAGCGTCACCGAGCGGACGCCGGGCATCCGCTCGGTGACGACGCGCAGGCCGGAGGTGAACTCCGTGCGTCCGATCGACATCGGCTACGCGGGATCGCGCGGTTCGCGCTCGCGGTCCCGTGGGCGCCGATCCCGATCACGGGGGCGGCGATCGCGGTCACGGTCGCGTCGGGGCGGCCGATCCTGCGCCTCCTGCTCCATCCCCTCGGGGATCGCCCACTCCTCGCCCACGGGCTTCAGCGAGATCTTGCCGCGGTCGTCGATGTCCTGGACCTCGACCTCGATCGTGTCGCCGACCTTGACCGCGTCCTCGACGTTCGCGAGCCGCTTGCCCTTGCCAAGCTTGGAGATGTGGATCAGGCCGTCGCGTCCGGGGACGAGGTTGACGAACGCACCGAACGTTGTCGTGTTGACCACGGTGCCGGTGAAGTGTTCGCCCACACCGATCGGTCGCGGGTTCGCGATCTCGTCGATGATCCGCGCCGCCTCGTCCGCCCCGCCGGCCTCGCGAGCCCCGATGAACACGGTGCCGTCGTCCTGGATGTCGATGTCGGCTCCGGTCAGGGCGACGATCTCGTTGATCTTCTTCCCCTTGGGCCCGATCACCTCGCCGATCTTGTCCACGGGGATCTTGAGCGTGAGGATCCGTGGCGCCTTCGGGTTCACCTCGGTGCGCGGCTCCGGGATCGCGTCCCGCAGTACCTGCAGGATCTGCATCCGTGCTTCCTTCGCCTGGTCGAGCGCGCCGGCCAACACGTCGCCCGGCAGGCCCGTGACCTTCATGTCGAGCTGGATCGCCGTGACGAACTCGCTCGTCCCCGCCACCTTGAAGTCCATGTCGCCGAGCGCGTCCTCGGCGCCCAGGATGTCGGTGAGGGTCACGAACGTCCCGCCCTCGGCGATCATGCCCATCGCGATCCCCGCGACCGGCGCCTTGATCGGGACCCCGGCGTCCATGAGCGAGAGCGTCGAGGCGCACACGCTGGCCATCGACGTCGACCCGTTGGAACCGAGGATGTCCGACACGAGCCGGAGCGCGTACGGGAACTCCTCCTCCGGCGGGATCACCGGCACGAGCGCCCGCTCGGCGAGCGCGCCGTGGCCGATCTCGCGGCGACGGGGCGAGCCGATCCGGCCCACCTCACCCGTGGAGAACGGCGGGAAGTTGTAGTGATGGATGTAGCGCTTGGACTCCTCCGGATCGAGGGTGTCGATCATCTGCGTCATCCGGAGCATCCCGAGCGTGGTCACGTTGAGCGCCTGCGTGTCGCCGCGGTTGAACAGGCTCGAACCATGCGCGCGCGGGATCAACCCCACCTCGGCCGACAGCGGGCGGATCTCCTTCGGTCCGCGCCCGTCCAGCCGCACGCCGTGGTCGATCACCCGGGCCCGCATGACCTTCTTCTGCAGGTCCTTCCACGCCGGCGAGATCTCTGACTGGCGGGCGCCGTAGGTCTCCGCTCCCCACGTCTCGAGCAGGTGCTGCCTCAACGACTCCTTGATCTCGGACATCCCGGCCTCGCGCTCAGAACGGTCGGGCACGATCGCGGTCTCGAGACGCTCCTTGAACGTCTCGGCCGCCTGCCAGGTGTCGTCGCCGTACAGCGGCTTGGGCTCGAACGGCTGGGGCTTCACGTCCGCCTTGGCGACGAACTCCAGCTGCGCCTCGATCAGCTCGTCGATCGCGCGCTTCGCGGCCTCGAGGCCCTCGGCGACGACCTGCTCCGTCGGCGCCTTGCCGCCGCCGTTCTCGAGCAGCGTCCACGTGTTGTCGGGCGCCTCGCCCTCGATCATCAGGATGTCGACCTGTCCCGCGTCGTTGCGGCGGCCGGCCACCACGATGTCGAACGTGGCCAGCTCCAGGTCTTGGAACGTGGGGTTGATGACCCACTCGCCGTCGATCAGCCCGAGCCGGACCGAGCCGACCGGACCCTCGAACGGGATCCCCGACAGCATCGTCGCGAGGCTCGCGGCGTTCATCCCCGGGATGTCGTACGGGTTGGCCATGTCGACCGAGAGCACGGTGATCACGACCTGGACCTCGTCACGGTACCCGTCCTTGAAGCTCGGCCGCATCGGCCGGTCGGTGAGCCGCGCGGTGAGGATCGCGGTCTCCGACGGGCGACCCTCACGGCGGAAGAACCCGCCGGGGATCTTGCCCGCCGCGTACATACGTTCCTCGACGTCGATCGTGAGCGGGAAGAAGTCGATCCCCTCGCGGGGCTGTGCGGTGGTGCAGGTGGCGAGCACCTGCGTCTCGCCGTACGTCAGGACGCACGAGCCGCCCGCCTGCTTGGCGAGCTTGCCCGACTCGAGCGTCAGGGTGTTGTTCCCGAACCGTCGGGAAAGAGTGATGGCCATCGGCCGGTGCCTCCTTGGGTCGGTCCGCGGCGCGGTCGCGCCGCGCGGCTGATGGAGGCGGAGCCAGGCCGGTTGTCAGTGGTGAACCGCCGGTCGTGATCGGCGGCTCGCAACTGAGAACCGACCGCGGGGAACGCCCGCCTCCGGTTCCGATCGTGATCCCTTGGCATCCCTCCTACGGAAGAGGCGCCCGGAGGGGCGCCTCCGGGTCTAGCGGCGAAGGCCGAGCTTCGCCACGATCTCTCGATAGCGATCGATGTCCTCTCGCCGGAGGTACCCCAGGAGACGCCGCCGCCGCCCCACGAGCATCAGGAGGCCGCGCCTGGACGCATGGTCCTTGGCGTGGGTCTTCAGGTGCTGCGTGAGATCGGCGATCCGCCTGCTGAGTACGGCGATCTGGACCTCGGTCGAACCGGTGTCTGTGTCGGACCGCCGGTGCTCCGTGATGATCTCGGACTTCTGGGTCTTCGTGAGCGTCATACGTCGCCAAGGCTACCAGACGTCATCCGCGTATCCGCTGGTCAGCGGCTGGGCGGCGTCAGGAAAGGTGCTCACGACGAACGGCCGCGGCCGCGGACGGATCGACCCGGGGCGTTGAGCCCCGACCGCCGGATCGAGGATCCGGAGTCGCCTCAGTCCAGCACCGGATGCCCGTCCGAGACGATCGTCGCCGGCAGCAGCCTGCCGACGAGCGTCCCGTCCGGCCGAACCACCACCTCGGCGACGGCTGTGGCCGATCCCTCCGCCGACAAGCGCGGCCAGACGAAGTTGCCCAATCCGTAGAAGATCGGCTTGCCGTGGTACGCGCCCATCGGCTGCAGCCGATGGGCGTGACTCCCGATGATCACGTCCGCCCCGGCGTCGATCATCCGGTGCGCCTCGTCGACCTGGTAACCACGCGGCCGGGTGTCGAGCTCGACGCCCCAGTGGATCACGACGATCACGAGCTCGGCGTTCGCGTCCGCCTCGCGGATCGCACGGATCGCGCGGGAGAAGTCGCGCCCCACCGAGGTCCCGATCTCGTCGCCGACCGCCACCTGGGAGTCCGGGTCCGTCACCTCGCCGACGCCCACCAGGCCGATCGTCCACCCCTTCGCCCGGACGTACGCGGGCGCATCCGCATCCTCCTGGGAGGCCCCCGCACCGATCGGCACGATGTCGGCGCGCCTCAGGTTCCGGACCGAATCCAGCAGGCCCTGTGCGCCCTGATCGAACCCGTGGTTGTTCGCGAGGTTCGCGACCTCCACCCCCGCCCGACGCGCCTCGTCGAGCGCGTCGGGGTCGCAGCGGAACACGAACTGCTTGTCGAGCGGGGCGACGATGTCCGTGGATGGGCACTCGTGGTTGATCACCGTGAGATCGTCGTGCCGGAACAGATCTCCGAGCCCGCTCCAGGCCCAGCCTTATCCGTCCGAGGCGAACGCCGGGATGTAGCTCGGGTCGAGGCTCACATCGCCCGTGCCGTGGATCACCAGCTTCCCCTTCGGCCGGGGGCTCGGGCTGGGCGACGGCTCCGAGACCGTGGCGGTGGCGCCGCCTCCGTCCGCGCTCTTGGGCGCCCGAACGCTCGAGGTCGCTGCGGCAGCCCCGGAGGGCGCCCCCTCCGAACCGGCCCCCTCGCTGGCATCGCCGACGAGGTAGGCGAGGATCCCCACCGCGATCCCGAGCGCGATCAGCAGCAGACCGGACGGGGGACGGGAACCGCGGGCGTGGCGCGGGGTCATCGACGTCAGCCTCTCATATCTCTGCTACGAGGTCCCGAGTTCGGTGCACGTCCTCTCCGATCGCCGCCGACAGCTCCTCGGGGGTGTCGAACCGCGCCTCATCGCGTAGGTACGCCCAGAACTCGACCGCGATCTCGCTCCCCACGATGTCGCCGTCGAAGTCCAACAGGTAGGCCTCGACGTGCAGGGGCTCGACGCCGAACGTGGGATTGGTCCCGACGCTGATCGCGGCCACGTGCGTGTCGCCATCGATGACCGCCCGACCCGCGTAGATCCCCCGTCCCGGCAGCAGGAGCTGTTGCCCCGTCCGCAGGTTCGCCGTCGGGTACCCGAGACCGAGGCCTCGTCCCGTGCCACTCACGACCGTCCCGTCGAGCACGAACCGCCGGCCGAGCGCGACGCGCGGCCACTCGAGATCCCCCTCCACGAGCGCGCCGCGGATCGACGACGACGACACCCGACGGCCGTCGACCTGGACCAGCTCCACACGCTCGGCCGTGAACCCGTGCGACGGGCCGGTCTCGATCAGCATCTCGACGGTCCCGGCCGCCCGATGCCCGAACGTGAAGTTCGCGCCCATCACGCAGTGGGCGACGTGCAGTCCGTCCACGAGCACCTGCGACACGAACGCCTCCGCCGGCCACTGGCTGAACCCCTCCGTGAACGCGAGCACGATCAACAGGTCGATCCCGGTCTCCTCGATGAGCGCGGCCTTGCGGTCGACCGTGGCCAGCAGGCGCGGCGCCTGGCCTGGCGTGAGCACCTCGCGCGGATGGCGATCGAACGTGACCGCGACCGACGGCAGCCCGCGTCGCCGGGCGGTGTCGACCGTGCGACCCAGGACCGCGCGGTGGCCGAGGTGCACGCCGTCGAAGAAACCGACCGTGACCACCGTCCGCTCCGCCGAGAGCGGCAGGGCTTCGAGACCGGAGAGGCGTTCCATCGCTCCGAGGGTAGCGGACGGTCCGGCCGCGCCTACTCCGGGAGCGAACGCGCGTGGTCGGGCACGTACGTGTACGTGTCACGCGGCGGGCGGACGTACCCCTCGTCGCTCTGGCGCGGCGGCATCTTGATCTTCTCCGAGCCCCGCGTCTCGTACGGGATCACCGACAGGAGGTGGGCGATGCAGTTCAGGCGCGCCCTGGGCTTGTCGTCGGCCTCCACGACGTACCAGGGAGCCTCCGGGATGTCCGTGTGGACGAACATCTCGTCCTTGGCGCGGGAGAAGTCGACCCAGTGCGAGCGGGACAGCAGGTCCGTCTCCGAGAGCTTCCAGCGCCGCATCGGGTCGTCGATCCTGGAACGGAACCGGCGCTCCTGTTCCTCGTCGGACACGGAGAACCAGTACTTCACCAGGACGATCCCGTCCTCGAGCAGCAGCCGTTCGAAGATCGGGACCTGCCGCAGGAACCGCCGATGCTCGTCCGGCGTGCAGAACCCCAGGACCTTCTCGACGCCGGCGCGGTTGTACCAGCTCCGGTCGAACAGGACGATCTCGCCCGCGGACGGGAGGTTGGCGATGTACCGCTGGAAGTACCACTGCGTGCGTTCGCGCTCGGTGGGCTTGGGGAGCGCCTCGATGCGCGTGACGCGGGGGTTCGTGTACTGGGTGATGCGCTTGATCGTGCCGCCCTTGCCGGCCGCATCCCGTCCCTCGAAGATGACGATGATCCTCGCCCCCGAGGCGGAGACCCAGTCCTCCATCTTGACGAGCTCCTCCTGGAGCCGCCGGAGCTCCTTCTCGTAAACCTTCTTCGAGAGCTTGCTCGACCGATCCTCGGCATCGCGATGCCCACCGTGCCTCGACCCGTGCTTGCCGCCGTCTGCTCGTTCGGTGTTGGTCGCCATCGCGCTCCTCCGCAGGCAGGCATCATCCCACGACAGCTCGTCCGGCTTGTCCTAGGCTGGGTCCGTGCGTGCCCGCCGTTCCCTCGCGCTCCTGGCGGTCGTCCCGCTCTTCCTGTCGGCCTGCGTCGGATCCGGCCCGACCGAGGGCGAGGTGCGAAGCGACGACGCCGTGACCGTCGCGTCGTTCAACTTCCCCGAGAGCATCCTGCTCGCCGAGATCTACGCCCAGGCCATGGAGGCCGGCGGGTTCCGCGTCCACCGCGAGATCGCGCTCGGACCGCGCGAGCTCGTGATGCCGGCGCTCGTCGGCGGGCTCATCGAGTTCGTCCCCGAGTACGCCGGCAGCGGCCTCCAGTTCCTCGCCGGGTCGGCAGCGACCTCGCCCGATCTCGAGGTCGACCACCGGCTCTTCGCCGACCGACTGGCCGAGCTCGACGTCACCGCCCTGGACCCCTCGCCCGCCGAGGACCAGAACGGGTTCGCGGTGACCGCGGAGACGGCCTCCCGCTACGGGCTGCGGACGCTCAGCGACCTCGCGGCCGTAGCGGACGAGCTCGTGTTCGGCGGACCGCTCGAGTGCACCACCCGCCCGTTCTGCCTCCCCGGCCTCGAGCGCCGGTACGGGATCGTCTTCGGCAACGTCCTGTCCAACCTCGACGTCGGCGGGCCCCGCACGGTCGCCGCGCTCGCGGAGGGGGCCATCGACGTCGGACTCCTGTTCACGAGCGACGGCTCGATCGAGCTGAACGACTTCGTCCTGCTCCGTGACGACCTCGGCCTCCAGCCGGCCGAGAACGTGACGCCGGTGATCCGCGCCGACGCGCTCGCGCGGTTCGGGCCGGGGCTCGCCGAGCGCGTGAACGCGGTCTCCGCGCTGCTCTCCACCGACGAGCTCCGTGGGCTGAACGCCGAGGTGGCAAGGGGCGCCGATCCGGTCACGATCGCGTCGGACTGGCTCGCCTCGAACGGTCTGGGAACGGGCCTGGAGTAGAGTCGCCGTTCGAGCATGGATGCCACGAGCGACGCCGGCGTCGGACGCGGACTGGACGAGCGCGTCCACGATCGCGGGACGCAGCGTCGTCGCCCGTCCGGCGAGGCCCCTCCCCTGCCCCACGAGCTCGGCCGTTCGGGGAAGTTCTTCCTGCTCATGGTCCTGTATTTCACCCTCGTCCTCGCTGGGTTCCTCATCTTCCCGACGCTCGAGGGCGTGTTCGAGCGGCTCGATCACAACCGGCAGATCTGGATCACCGACCTGCGTACCCCCGGCCTCACACGCGTCATGCTCGTCGTCAACGGACTGACCTCGAGCTGGACGATCCGCGTGCTCCGGTGGGGCGTCCTCCTCGGGCTGGTGGTGTTCCGGCGGTGGCGGCACCTGTTCGTCTTCCTCGGGGCCATCATCGCGACCGAGATCATCACCTACAACGCCTCGATCATCATCGCCCGTCCTCGGCCGCTGGGTATCGCCATCCTGACGGGCTGGCAGGGGTACTCGATGCCGTCCCGGCCGCTGGCCGGGCTGGCCGTCTCGGCGGTCGGCGCCGCGTACGCGCTGATCGTGCCCGGTCGCCCGCGCTCGGTCGCCAAGTGGGTGATCGGGATCGCACTCGGGACCCTCGTGTTCGTCCGCGTGTACCTGGGCGTGGATCACATGACGGACGCGGTGATGGGATCCGTGTTCGGCGTGGCGGTCGGAGTGGCGTTGTTCCGGTGGTTCGCACCCAACGACCTGTTCCCGGTGTCGTACCGGCGAGGCAAGGCGGCGCACCTGGACGTGGGCGGCCGGCGCGGCGAGGCAATCGTCTCGGCGATCAGGGACCAGCTCGGGCTCACCGTGCTGGGCGTGAAGCCGGTGGGTCTGGAGGGGTCGGGGGGGTCCACGCCGCTCCGGATCAGGATCGGCGCGACGGAGCACGAACCGGAGGGCTACGTCTTCGCCAAGCTGTACGCGAGGAGCCACGTACGGGCGGATCGCTGGTACAAGCTCGGACGGACGATCCTGTACGGCGCGCTCGAGGACGAGTCGCCGTTCCAGTCCGTCCGGCGATTCGTCGAGTACGAGGACTACACGCTCCGCCTGATGCACGAGCTCGGCCTCCCGGTCCCACGACCGTACGGGATCGTCGAGATCACGCCCGAGCGCGAGTACATGATCGTCATGGAGTTCTTCGACGGCGCCGTAGAGATCGGCGAGGCGGAGATCGACGACGGCGTGATCGACCAGGGGCTCCTGCTCGTGCGGAACATGTGGGACGAAGGACTCGCCCACCGCGACATCAAGCCGGCGAACCTGATGGTCCGCGCTGGGGAGCTGAAGCTCATCGACGTCTTCTTCGTGCAGGTCCGCCCATCGCCGTGGCGGCAGGCGGTCGATCTCGCCAACATGATGCTGGTCCTGGCGCTCCGGAGCGATGCCGAACGCGTCTACGCCCGTGCGCTCGACCACTTCACGGAGGACGAGATCGCGGAGGCGTTCGCGGCGGCCCGCGGCGTGGCGAGCCCGACGCAGCTCCGCAACAACCTCAAGCGGGACGGCCGCGACCTGCTGGCCGAGTTCCGACGGATGGCGCCCGAGCGCGAGCAGGTCTCGATCCAGCGCTGGAGCGTACGGCGGGTGCTCCTCACGATCGCGGTCGTGTTCGGCGCCTGGCTCGCGATCGGGTTGATCGTCAGCAACTGGAACGCGTTCGCATGAGGTGGCCGCGGCGGGCGGGCGCCGTGCTCGCGATCGCGCTCCTCGGTTCGGCGCTCGCCGCGTGCAGCTCCCAGGCGGGCGACGCGTCGGAGGCGAACTGCCCTGTCGAGGAGGGCGAGCTGTTCGTGCTCATGGCGCAGTCGGTGCCGAGCGCGACCCTCCTGCCCTGCATCGCATCCCTGCCGGCCGGCTGGACGTACGCAGGGTCGGACGTCCGGAGCGGGACCGCCCGGTTCTGGCTCGATTCGGACCGGGGCGGCATCCACTCGGTCGACGTCTCGCTCACCGCGTCGTGCGCGATCGCGGGCGCCGTCGACGTCACGAACTCCACGAGCGAGGGCGGGGTCCGCGTCTACCTGCACGAGTTCACACTCCACCCGTTCTCGGCGAACAAGTACTTCGTGTTCCCGGGCGGGTGCGTCACCTACCGGATCCGGTTCGGGCCGAACGCCGAGCCGACGCTCGCCCTCGAAGCGGACGAGGCCGTCACCTTCGGGCTGCGGACGGTGCTCGTGCACAAGATCGACGAGGAGTTCGGCCTCACGCTGTGCGGGGCCGGCGCGCCACCGTGCGTCGGCGGCGACTAGCGTGCTGACCAACCACCGCCGAGCGATCGGCTGGTCCGCCGTGCTCCTCGGGGCCATGGTCTTCGTGTTCGTCGCAGTCGGCCGCCATCCGCCGTCCCTCGCACCCAAGACCACCCTGCCGTTCGTCGGGCACTGGGACCTCACGGTCTTCCGCGCGATGGACGACATCCGCAACGTGGTCCTCACGTCCCTGGCGCGGTTCCTGAACGTCCTCGGCGGCGGGCTCGTGACCATCCCGCTCCGCATCGTCGTCGCGGCGTGGCTCCTCGCCCGCAGGCGGTGGCGGGCGCTCGCGGCCTGGCTGATGACGTGGGCGGCGGCCGAGGTCATCCTCGCCGGCGCGAAGAGCTTCTTCCACCGCGGCCGACCCCCGAGCCGCTCGTCGCGGTCGTCGGGTTCTCGTTCCCGTCCGGCCATGCGGTCGCCGGCGCCGCGACCGCCGTCGCCCTGGTCCTGGTGCTGCTGCCGGCCGGCCCGGCGCGCCGGCGCTGGGAGCTCGCCGCGATCGCGTTCGCGTTCGTGATGGCGCTCTCGCGGGTGTACCTGGAGGCGCACTGGTTCTCCGACGTCGTCGCCGGCGTCCTGCTCGGCGCCGGGGTCGCGCTCGGGTCCGTCGGGCTCATGACCGAGATCCGTGACGTCGCGCTGCGCCGCAAGGCGCGAGCGGGATCGGCGCGAACGGGCTAAGCGAGCAGCCGTTCGGCGTCGGGTCCGAGTTGGATGTTCGGCGCTTCCTCCCGCCAGCTCGTCTTCAGCCTCCAGATCACGTACGTGAATCCTCCCAAGGGGATCTGGATCCCATAGGTGAGGACCCGGAACAGCAGCACCGCCGCGACCACCTGCGCCTCGTTGCCGCCCGCCGCGGTCAGGCCGCCGATGTAGCCGAGCTCGACGAACCCGACACCGCCCGGCGTGATCGGCACCGCCGCGAGCAGCCGGCCGAACGCGAAGACCGCGAGCGTCTGCAGCGTGCTCACCTCCTGTTCGGAGATGCCCACATCCCGCAGGCAGAGCAGGAGCACGAACCACAGCGCGAGCTGCGACCCGACGGTGGTGAGCGTCAGCAGCACCCAGCGCTCCCGGACCAGGATGATCGTCCGCTGGCGGAAGGCGACAGCCTGCTCGCCCCAGGTCGTGATCGGGCCCTTGCGGAACCACCGGAGGAACCACGAGACGAAGCCGCCCGAGCCCGTCGCCGATCCGGCGGGCGAACTCCACGTTCCACAGGGCGAGCGCGAACAACGAAACCGCGACCACCAGCACCGCCAGGCCGATGGATGCGGCCACGACCAGGGCGGGGGCGGCCTGTCCCGTGACCGCGAGCAGCGCGAGCGACACGACGGGCAGGGCGAGCTTCACGAAGATGTTCCACACGCCGGTGACGCCGATGTACAGGGTGATCGCCTGGGCGTCGAACCCCCACGAGCGCAGGATCGTGTACGTGAGGCCCACCGCCACGGCACCACCGGCCGGGATCGTGTTCGCGACGGACGTGGTCGTCTGCGTGACGACCGCTGCCGGGCCCAGACGCAGGCCCGGCAGCGCCGCCATGTTCGCCAGCCAGTACGTGAACAGGTTGAAGCTCAAGGCCGCGACGAGCGTCCAGAACTCGATCGGCATGAGGGTGCTCATCGTGGCCCACACCTCGGAGTAGTCCGCGAAGCGCGGGATCGCGTAGAGGAAGATGGCGCCCACGATGACCACCGAGATCGCGGCCGAGATCAGGCGTCGGGCCAGCGGGTGTTCCTTCAGCGGGGCCTCGGACACGGGCGCATGCTCCCAAAGATCGCCCGGTGACGCATGGCTCATCAGTCGGACGCGAGCACGACCTCCGGCCGGGCGCTCGCCCCGGCGTCCCGGTAGATCCCCGTGAGCGCGCCGTCCGGCGCGAACACCGCGTAGGGCCCCTCGATCCCGGCGGGCCCCAGGACCCGGCCGTGCGATGCGGCTCGGGCCTCGTCGGCATCCAGTCGGACGCTCGGCAGATGCCCGACCGCTCGTTCGATCGGCAGAGGCTCCCCTTCGCCCGGCGGCCGAGCACCCTCGACCCGGAAGGGCCCGATGGCCGTCCGGCGGAGCCGGATCAGGTGCGCCCCGCATCCCAGCGCCCGACCGACGTCGGCCACGAGCGCGCGGACGTAGGTCCCGCCCGAACACGAGATCCGGACGTCCACGTCGCGCCCGTCGAACCCCGAAACCTCGAACGCGTCGACGCGGATCGGACGCGCGGGCGCCTCCAGGACGTCGCCGCTGCGCGCGGCGTCATAGAGCTTGCGCCCGCCGACCTTCACGGCCGAGTACGCCGGTGGGATCTGCATCGACTCCCCGATCAGGGCGGCGCACGCACGCTCGACGTCCGCCCGGGAGGCGTCGACCGGCGCCGAACGGACGACCGCCCCATCGGCATCGAGCGTGTCGGTCTCCTCGCCGAGGCGCCCGGTCCCCACGTACGACTTCGGGAGGTCGCCGAGGTAACGGAGGAGGCGGGTGGCCCGGCCGACGCCGAGGATCAGCAGGCCGGTCGCCATCGGATCCAGCGTGCCCGCGTGTCCGACCTTGCGCGTCCCGAGCGACCTGCGGATCACGTCGACCACGTCGTGCGACGTCATCCCGGATGGCTTGTCGACCAGCACGAGCCCCTCGACCACCCGCGCCATCGAGCTACGGGGCCGAGGGCTCGCCGCCGAGCGCTTGCTTGAGCGACTCGACCGTGGCGACCAGACCCCGGTTCGAGGTGTAGCCCGATGCGAGACGATGTCCCCCGCCGCCGAACCGCGAGGCGGCGGCCGCCACGTCGTGCCCGCCACGGGAGCGCAGGCTCACCTTGAACCGGCCGTCGCGCTGTTGCTTGATCACGGCGGCCACGTCCGCCTCGCGCGCCGTCCGCAGGACGTCGATGAGGTCGTCGGTCTCGGCCGGGTGGACGCCCGCCCGGTCGAGGTCGGCCCGGGTGAGGTAGGTCCACACCAGGTCGGCCTCGGGTTCGGAACGGATCCGCTCGAGCGCCGTGCCGAGGAGCCGCAGGTACGCGACCCCGTTGTCCTCGTAGAGCGCCTGGACGAGCCTCGTGTGCTCGAAGGGGAACTCGCGCAGCTCGGCGGCCAGGCGGAGGGTGTCGGGCCGTACGGCCTCGTACTGGAACCGTCCCGTGTCGGTCACGAGCCCCGCGTACAGGCAGGTGGCCGTTTCGATCCCGATCTCGCCGCCCAGCTCCTTCACGAGCCGCCACACGAGCTCGCAGGTGGACGACGCCGACGGATCGATGATCGGGATCGTCCCGAGCCCCTCGTTCGTAACGTGGTGATCGATCCAGATCAACGTCGTCGCCCGTACCGCGGGACCCCCGAGGGCGGCGAGCCGGTCGAGCGATGCGACGTCGCAGGTGACCATCAGGGGTGGGTCCTTCGGGAAATCGGAGGGAGGCACGAGCGCGTCGGTGCCCGGCAGCATCGCGGCCCACCGCGGGGGTTCGAACGGCTCGTTGGGGAACGAGCACACGGTCCGTTTGCCCATCGCGCGCAGGTGGTTCGAGAGCCCGAGCATGGAGCCGAGCGCGTCCGCGTCGGGGTTCACGTGGCACGCGAGCGCGACGCTCGTCGCGCTCGAGAGCGCCGCGGCCGCCTTCGCGAACGGGTCGGCGAGCGTCACGTCCCCTCCCTCTGGTGCAGCTCGCGCAGGAGCTCCTCGATGCGGTCGGCGTTCGCGGGCGCCTCGTCGTGCTCGAACCGCAGGTCAGGGAGCATCTTCATCCGGACCTGCCGTCCGATCACCCGTCGCAGATGTCCACGCGCCGACGCCAGGGCGGCGGCGGTCGCACGCCGGGCGCGATCGTCCCCGAGGGTGGTGTAGAAGACGCGCGCCAGGCGAAGGTCGGGCGTGACGGTGACGCCCGTAACCGTGACGAACCCGACCCGCGGATCCTTGAGCCTCGGGATCTCCTCCGCGATGATCTCGCGGAACTCCTCCGAGACACGGGTGGGCCGGCTCCCATCGGGCACCGGATCACGCCTCCGGGTAGTGCAGCGTCAGCTCGCTCTGGATCAGCTCGACCTCACCCCAGCGGTCGACGAGTTTCTCGACCTCGTGCAGGACGCGCCGCGCGTGATACTGCTCACCCGCGACGGCGGCGACGGCGATCGCGGTCCGCTGCCACAGGTCGTGGTGGTCCACCTCGGCCACCGATACGTTGAACGTCGAGCGGATGCCGTTGGTCAGCGTCTTCACGACGTGTCGTTTCTCCTTCAGGGACGCGCACGAGGGGATGCGGAGGTCGAACCGCTCCAGCGCAACGAGCATCGACGTGTCCCTACAGCTCCCGGGCGACCTCGCGGACCTCGTAGGCCTCGATGATGTCGCCTTCCTTCACGTCGTTGAAGTTCTCGATCCCGATGCCGCACTCGAAGCCCTCGCTCACCTCACGGACGTCGTCCTTGAAGCGGCGGAGCGAGCCGATCCTGCCGTCGTAGGCGACGACGCCGTCCCTGATCACGCGGGCGCGCGCGTTCCGGACGATCGTTCCCTCGAGGACATAGGAACCCGCGACGAGCCCGACCTTCGGGACCCGGAAGAGCGCGCGGACCTCGGCCCGGCCGAGCTGCGTCTCGCGCTGCTCGGGCTTCAGCATGCCACCGAGCGCGCTGCGGATGTCGTCGATCGCGTCGTAGATCACGCGGTACAGGCGGACGTCCACGCCCTCCTTCTCGGCGAGGTCTCGCGCCTGCACGTCGGGACGGACGTTGAACCCCACGACGATCGCGTGGGAGGTCAGGGCGAGGTTGATGTCGCTCTCGGTGATCGCACCCGCGGCGCTCCTGATCACGTTCACGCGGACCTCGTCCTGCGGCAGCTTGGCGAGCGCATCGACGAGCGCCCCGATCGAACCCTGCACGTCGGCCTTCACGATCAGGTTCAGCTCGGGCACCTCGTCGCGCTCAGCCTGCGCCATGAGCTCCTGCAGCGTCGGGGGTCGCGTGGTGACCATCTCGGCCGCGCGGACCTTGGCCTGGCGCTCCTGCACGACGTGCCGAGCCTCCCGCTCGTCCTCGACCTCGCGGACGTCGTCCCCGGCGTTGGGGGTCGCCGACCACCCGAGGATCTGCACCGGCTTGCTCGGGCCGGCCTGCTTCGCCTGTTGCCCGTTCTCGTCGAGCATCGCGCGGATCTTCGCCCACGACGTGCCGGACACGAGCGTGTCGCCGACGTCCAGTGTGCCTCGCTGGACTAGCACCGTGGCGACGGGCCCGCGGCCCTTGTCCAGGTGCGCCTCGAGCACGACCCCACGCGCCCGGCCGAGGGGATCGCCCTTCAGTTCCTCGAGGTCGGCGACGAGCAGGATCGTCTCGAGCAGGTTGTCCAGGTTGGTCCGGGCCTTCGCGGAGACATCCACGAACTCGTTCTGGCCTCCCCACTCCGCCGGTACGATGCCTTGCTCGACCATCTGCTGTCGCACCCGCGTCGGGTCGGCCTCGGGCTTGTCGATCTTGTTGACCGCCACCACGATCGGAACACCCGCCGCCTTCGCGTGGTCGAGCGCCTCGACCGTCTGCGGCTTGACGCCGTCGTCCGCCGCGACCACGAGCACGGCGATGTCCGTCACCTGCGCACCTCGGGCACGCATCGCGGTGAAGGCCTCGTGACCCGGGGTGTCGATGAACGTGACCTCGCGCCCGTTCGTGTGGACCTGGTAGGCGCCGATGTGTTGGGTGATCCCACCGAACTCCTGCGAGACCACGTCGGTCCGACGGATCGCGTCGAGCAGCAGCGTCTTGCCGTGGTCGACGTGACCCATGATCGTGACGACGGGCGCCCTCGGCTCGAGCCGGCTCTCGTCGACCTCCTCCTCGGGCTCCTCCTCGTCCTCGATCCCGACGATCTCGGCCTCGTAGCCCAGCTCCGCGCAGAGCAGGCCGAGTGCGTCGTCGGACAGCGACTGCGAAGCGGTGGCCATCTCCCCGAGCGAGAAGAGGACCTTCACGATCTCGGCGACGCCGCGACCCGACTTGTCGGCGACGTCCTGCGGCGTCGAACCGTGCACGAGCCGCAGGACGGGCAGGGGCGGGCCGGCGGGTTCCGCCGGCGGGGGCGGCTCAGCCGGCGCCGCCGCCTCGGCCGCTGGCGGCGACGCGGGTTCTGGTTGCGCGGCTGGGGTCGTCGACACGCCGGACGGTGGCCGCGTCTCGGGCTCGAGGACCTCTCGCCTCCTCGCCGGCCGGCGCTTGGGGAGCGGTTCCTCCACGGCCTCCTTGATCTTGGCCTCGGGGACGGCCTTACCACCCGACGCCCGAAGGCGAGGTACGGCCTGGTCGGGGACCGACGACGATGCCGTGAGGCCGTCGATCCCCATCTCCTTCAGCGACGCCAACAGCTCCTTGCTGGCGACGCCGAGCTCCTTGGCAAGCTCGTGAACCCTCAACGATCCAGTTCCCCCTCGATGTCAGCCCTAAGGGTAGCGGCTCGGTGCTCGTCCAGGCTGGTCCTTAGCGCTCGCGCAAGCGCCCCGCGCGAGACGGCGGCCTCCAGGCATGCCCGCCGAGGATGCAGGTAGGCCCCTCGCCCCGAGCGCGCACCGCTCGGATCCACCCCGACCGCGCCATCCGCGACGACGAGCCGGACGAGATCGGCCTTCGCGCCCCGCTCCCTGCACCCGACGCACGTCCGCACGGGTACGTGCGCGGTCGGCACGGCTTACGCCTCCGCCTTCTCCTCCGCCGCGTCGGCACCGGACCCGTCGACGGGGTCTTCGACGACGACCGCCTCCTCCGCAGCAGCCTGCGTGTCGGCCGATGCGTCGGCTGCGACCTCGCCGGCCCCGGTGGTTGCACCGGAGTCAGCCTCGGCGACCGCACCCGCCGCCGGGCGAGGCCCGCCGCGCTGCTCGTCCGCGAACTGGGTCTCGCTCTTGATATCGATCCGCCAGCCGGTGAGCCGGGCGGCGAGTCGCGCGTTCTGCCCCTCCCGTCCGATCGCCAGCGAGAGCTGGTAGTCGGGCACGATCACGAGCGCGGTCTGGGTCTCGGGATCCACCCGCGCCTCCCGAACCTTGGCCGGCTGGAGCGCGTTGGCGACGAAGGTCGCCGGGTCGGCGCTCCACGGCACGACGTCGATCTTCTCGCCCCGGAGCTCGGTGACCACGTTGCGGACGCGCGAGCCCTTCGGCCCGACGCACGCCCCGACCGGGTCGACCGCGGGCTCGTTGGACGAGACGCCGATCTTCGACCGATGGCCGGGCTCGCGGGCCACGGCCTTGATGTCCACGATCCCCTCGGCGATCTCGGGCACCTCGAGCTCGAACAGCTTCTTCAGCAGCCCCGGGTGCGTCCGCGACACGACGATCTGCGGGCCCTTGCTCCCCTTGCGGACCTCGGTGATGTACCCCTTGAGGCGCTCGCCGTTGCGGTAGGGCTCGCTCGGCACCTGCTCGGCCTGCGGCAGGAGCGCCTCGACCTTGCCGAGGTCCAGGAGCGTGTACCGCCGCTCTGACTGCTGGACGATGCCCGTGACGATGTCACCCTCGCGGCCGGCGAACTCCTCGTACGTCATCTCGCGTTCGGCGTCCCGGAGCTTCTGGAAGATCACCTGCTTCGCGGTCTGGGCGCCGATCCGACCCTTGAACTCGTCGGTGACCGGGACCTCCTGTTCGGACAGGACCTTGATCTCGACGGCGATCTCGCCCTCCTCGTCCTCGTGCTCGATCCGCTCCAGCTCCTGGATCCAGACGCGCAGGTCACCGTTCTCGGGATCGATCTTCGCGCGCACACCGAACGTCTCCTCATCGAGCTCCGGGTGCTGCTGCTTCCACCACGACTTGTAGGCGGACGCCATCGCCTCCTCGAGACCCTCGAGGATCGTCTCGAACGCGATGCCCTTCTCACGCTCGAGCTCGCGCAGCGCCGCGATCATTTCTTGGTTCATGTCCTGCTCCCTGCCTTCTTCCACGCGAAGACGGTCCTCGCCGAGGCGACGCCGTCGTACGGGACGCGCAGCTCTCCGCCGTCGGATGCGATGACGATCGCCTCCGGATCGGCCGAGACCAGCGCGCCCTCGTGGACCCGTCGGCCGTTCACCGGCTCCACCGTCTTCACCTTCACCTGCTGCCCGACGCTCCGTTCGAAGTGCCGGGGCTCTCGGAGCGCCCGTTCCAGCCCCGGCGAGCTCACCTCGAGCTCGTACGGACGGTCCCGCTCGAACCCCTCGAGGTCGAGCCTGCGAGACAGCCGCTGCGAGACGGCGGCGATCGTGTCGAGGTCGACGCCACCGTCCCGGTCGATCGTCACCCGGAGGATCCGGCGGCCGGCCTCTCGGCCGAACGAGACCTCCCACACCTCCAGCCCGGCGCCCTCGACGACCGGCCGGACCAGGTCCCCGACCTCCTTCTCGCGCACCTCGAACGACCCCTTCGAAAGAAAAAGTGGGCGCGAGCCCACTTCCTGGTGCAACCGCTCCGTTTCTGCTGCTCAGTATACCCGACGGTCATCGCTCCGAAGCTCGAGCGCGCCGTTCACAGCGCCCGGCGCTGCCCGTCGGGGCTGTTCCAGTGGTCGCGCGCGCCCATCCGCCGGGTCAGCCGGGGGTCGCCCCACCCTCGGTGGAGCCGGATCCCGAGCTCTCGGCAGACGGCCTCCGCGTCCTCCTCCGAGGCGACCTCGTCGCGGACCCAGAGCCCGGTGGCATCGATGAGCACGAGATCCCAGGTCCGCAGCCCGACGTGCTGGAGGATCCCCTCGACCTCGGGCCGGAGCTTGACGAAGTCTCGGAGACGGTTCGACGCCCGGACGTCCCCCACCCCGCCAGCCTAGGGCGCCGTCGCGAGCAGGTCCACGGCCGCCCGCACGGCCTCCGCCAGCGGGGCCGAGGAGCGCTCACCCGTCGCGCGCAGCTTGAGATCGACGGTGCCCGACCGGACACCCCGCTTGCCGATCACGACCTGGACGGGGTACCCGATCAGGTCGGCGTCGGCGAACTTCACGCCGGCGGTCTGCTCACGGTCGTCGATCGCGGTCGACACCCCGGCCCCGAGGAGCTCCGTGTAGATCCGTTCGGCCTCGGCCACCACCTGTTCGTCGTCCCGGTTCGCGATGAGGACGACCGCCTCGAACGGCGCGAGCACCTTCGGCAGCCGCAGCCCGGCGTCGTCGTGGAACTGCTCGGCCGCGGCCGCGAGGATGCGCGAGATGCCGATGCCGTGGCTCCCCATCTGATACAGGCGCTCGGAACCGTCCTCGTCCACGAACGTCGCCCGGAGCGGCGCCGAGTAGCGCGTCCCCAGCTGGTAGATGTGCCCCACGACGATCGATCGGCCGACACGGAGCGCGCCGCCGTCGATCGGGCAGCGGTCGCCGTCGCGGAGCGCCACGACGTCCTCGTAGCGGTCGACCCGGAAGTCGCGATCGGCGTTCGCGCCGGTGACGTGGAAGTCCATCTCGTTCGCGCCGGTCACCCAGTCGTTCCCGCTCCGGACGGAGTGGTCGGCGAGGACGGTCACCGCCGGGTCGAGACCCTGCGGACCGACGTACCCCTTCGCGAACCCACGCGCAGCGAAATCGCCGTCCTCGAACGGTCGGACCGGCGCGGGGAATAGCAGGCGTTGGAGCTTGGCCTCTTCGACCTCGCGGTCCCCGGGGAGCAGGACCGCCACCGTCGCGCCCCCGGCGTCGAACAGCATGGTCTTCAGCGTCCGCTCGGCCGGCACGTCCAGCAGCTGCGAGACCGCCTCGATCGTCGGGGCGTCCGGCGTGTGCACTTTCTCGAGCGGCGCGAGGCCGTCGGTCGGCGCCGGCTCGGGCGCGCGAGGCGTGGCTGCCTTCCAGTCGGCGAGGTAATCGCCGTTCACGCACTCGACGAACAGGTCCTCGCCCACGTCGGCCCGCGCCATGAACTCGTGGTTCACGCCGCCGCCGATCTGCCCCGGCTCCGCCTCGACCATGAGGTACGAGAGTTGGCAGCGGTCGAAGACCCTCCTGTACGCCTGCAGCATCGCGTCGTAGGAGCGGGCCATACCCGCCTCGTCCCGGTCGAACGTGTACGCGTCCTTCATGAGGAACTCCCGGCCGCGCAGGAGCCCGAAGCGCGGGCGGAACTCGTCCCGGTACTTCCACTCGATCTGGTAGAGGTTGACGGGCAGGTCGCGGTAGGAGGGGAGGTCGGCCGCGACGTGTTGGGTGACGACCTCCTCCTGCGTCGGCCCGAGGAGCAACTCGCGCTCGTGGCGATCCCGCAGATGGAAGAGCGTGTCGCCGTACAGGTCCCACCTGCCCGTGGCCTTCCACGGCTCGGCCGGGAGCAGGATCGGCATCCGGAACTCCTGCGCACCCGACGCATCCATCTCCTCGCGGACGATCCGTTCGATCTTGCGGATCGAGCGCAGGCCGAGCGGCAGGGTCGTGTAGACGCCCGCCGCCACCTGACGGATGAACGCGGCGCGGAGCAGCAATCGGTGCGAGGCGATCTCCGCGTCGGCGGGATCGTCACGCAGGGTGGGCGCGAACAGCCCCGAGAGCCTCATGGAGGCTCAGGATACCGGTCGCGCTCTGCCTCAGTTCGTCGCGTTTCGTCCTTAGTTGTCGGTGACGAGGCTGATGAACTGCTGCCATGTCGAGGATGACGAAGCGTATTGGTTGAACGTCGCCACGTTCTCCGCTGAGAGGGGGTCTCGGTTCAGCGCCGTGTAGTCACCCCAACGTTCGGGTCCGGCGCTGGCGTTGTACCTCGACGATCCCGCATGCAGGAGGAGTTGCGTCGCCGTTGTGGAATCGGGGGGACCGTCGCCACCCAACCGGAGAGGAACTCCCCATGGGGATCACTCGCGCGGCTATACGTGACGAACAACGTTCCATCTTCGTCGGTGGCCACGCTGGGCCATCCGACGTCGACCTCAGCAGCACCGATGATCCCCTTGCGCGCGATGACCGAGCTCTCGAGGTTGGCGGCCGGATCGATCTCGTACCAACGGACGGCCGCCTCGGCATACCCACCCGTCAGCGGGTCGGGTTGCAGGTTCCTGAAGACCGCATGTGCGGCGAAGAGCTCGTTCCGATCGGCATCGTAGAACGCGTTGATGAAGCGAGTATCCCCCGTGTCCCAGAAGAAGTTCGGATCGTTGAGCCCGCCTTCCCCTTGAGTTCCGATCGGCGCGATCGCGACCCTCCCCGTGAGCCCGGATGCCCTCTTCAACGCGAACCCATGTGCCGTCGGCTTGATCCTCCACACCGTGAGGTAGTCGAACCTGCCCCGCTGTGGTTCGAAGGAGAGCATCAGCTGAGCGCCGGGCGAGGAGCCGACGGTTTCGGCCGGCCGCAGGGTGAACGCCTGGTGACCGACGTCGTCCCTGGTCTGGGTACCGACGAACACGGTTGGCACCGGCTCGGGCTGGTCACAGTCGTAGAGGCCACCCTTGTCGATCGTCATGACCTGCGACGACCGGAACAGGCCGATCGATGATGGGAACGTGAACTGGTTGGTCGTGATCGTGACGCGGGAATCGTTGAAGCCGACGCCCGGGTAGTCCGCCCAGACGGCGGGAGCCGTTGGCAGGGCGTCCCCCGGGAACGACGTCGAACACCATGTGCTGGGGTTCGCGGCGGTTGCATCGGGGATCGCCACGGTCACGATCAACGAGAGCCTCGGCGAGTCTTCCTCGACGAGGTAGACGACCAGGAAGGTGTCGGCGTACTGGTCATACACCACCTTCGGATCGAAGGCGAGGTGTCCGGCCGAGCCCGGGTTGAGTGCGTCGAGCTGGATCGGCGCGACGACCTGGACACCGGCTCGGTCGTACACGGCAACTTGCGTGTTGACCGCCGCCACGAAGAACGTGTCACCCAGGGCGCCCGTCGTGTCGGATGGGACGGCGAACGGGTCCGCGAGCGCGTCGAAGCCGGTGACGAAGGCGGGCGCTCGTGCGCTCGCGACCTGCGAGGCATCCTGGATCTGCCGAGCTGGACGCGATCGTTGTGAGAAGAGCTCGAAGGATGTGGGTCTGTCCTGAGAGGTCCCTCCATCGCGCCCATGCACGATCGCACGCGCCGCTTTCCGCGGGTGCGGTCGGGCCCGGCGTTCGGCCGCAGCCGGAGCAACGAACAGCAACGCCACGCCTGCGACGAGCACGATCGGGACGGCGATCAACCTCCGCGACCTTCGCATGCGGGCTCTCCCCCTTGTTCCGTGGCGCAACACCCTACCCGACGGGCCGAGGACGCGAGGACTCGGCCCCGAGGGCAGGACGCGGGTAGGGTACGGGCCTGCTCGCGGACGCAGGCTCGGAGGTTCGTCGAAGGAGACCGCGTGAAGGTCCGCCCCGATCGACAGGCGTTCGAACGCTCGGCCGACGGGTTCGCGCTCGCACCCGTCTGGACCGAGCTGCTCGCCGACGTCTCGACGCCGGTCGGCGTGTTCCCCGCGCTCGCGGGTGGCGGGCCCGGGCTCCTGCTCGAGAGCGTCGAACGATCCGAGCGTTGGGGGCGGTACTCGTTCGTCGCGGGCGACCCGGCCGCCATCGTCGTGCTCGACCGGGCCGGCCTGCGGATCGAGGACCCCTCGGAACGGCTGCCGTTCGAGGCGCCGGAAACGGGCGACGCGCGGGCGGACCTCGTGGCCCTCGCGAGGTCGCTCCGGGCGCCAAGTGTCGACGGCCTGCCGTCGCTCACCGGCGGCCTGATGGGGTTCCTGTCCTACGAGGCGGCCGAGCTCCTGGATGGCCACCCCTCCCCCGGCGGCGACACCCTCGGGCCGCCGATCGCGCTCATGCTGGTGGACCGGGCCGTGGTGTTCGACCACTGGCGGCAGCGCATGCTCCTGGTCGCCCACGTTCGGCCCGGCGACTACGGATCAGGAGCGGAGGCGCTGGAGGTGCTCGCCGAGCGGCTGTCGGAGTCGGTCGCCCCCTCACTGGACCCGCTGCCCGGGTCGGCGCCCGCCGGCGTCGATCCGCTCGGCGAGCCGAACATGGTCGACGAGCGCTACCGCGAGATCGTTCGGACGATGAAGGACCACATCGCGGCCGGCGACATCTACCAGGGCGTCCCCTCCCGGCGGCTCGGGTTCCCGTGCACGGGCGGAGGCTTCCCCGTCTACCGGCGACTGCGGGTCACGAACCCGGCCCCCTACATGTTCTTCGTCCGGATGATGGGCCTCGAGCTCGCGGGCTCCTCCCCCGAGCCGCTGGTCCGCGTCGAGGGACGAACCGTGACCAGTCGCCCGCTCGCCGGCACCCGCCCTCGTGGGGAGACGGAGCTCCGAGACCGACTCTATGAGCACGAGCTCCTCGCCGATCCGAAGGAACGCGCGGAGCACGCGATGCTGGTCGACCTCGCGCGGAACGACCTCGGTCGCGTGTGCACGCCCGGCAGCGTCCGCCCCAGCGAGCTCATGTCGGTCGAGCGCTTCTCCAAGGTCATGCACATCGTGAGCACGGTCGAGGGTGAGCTCGCCGAGGGAGCCCATCCCTTCGACGCTCTGGCCGTCACCTTCCCCGCCGGGACGGTGACCGGGGCGCCGAAGCGCCGGGCGATGGAGCTGATCGCCGAGCACGAACCGACGGCCCGCGGCCCGTACGCCGGGGCGGTCGGGTACTGCACGTTCGCGGGCGACCTCGACTTCTGCATCACGATCCGCACCGCGGTGATCGCCGACGGCTCGGCGTACGTGCAGACGGGCGCCGGCGTCGTCGCGGACTCGGACCCCGATGTCGAGCTCGCCGAGACCAACGCGAAAGCGGCCGCGCTGCTGCCGGCCATCCTCGATGCGGAGGCGTCCGGTTCGGGGGGCGACCCGTGATCCTGGTCGTGGATCACTACGACTCGTTCACCTACAACCTCGTCCAGCTGTTCGAGAGCCTGGGCGCCAGGACCGAGGTGGTGAAGAGCGACGCGGAGCCGGCCCAAGCCCTCGTCGCCCGGGCTCCCGACGCCCTCGTGCTGTCCCCGGGCCCCGGGAGGCCGGAGGATGCCGGCGTCTTCACCGAGGTCCTCCGGGTCCTTCCCGAGAGGACGCCGGTGCTCGGGGTGTGCCTCGGCCACCAGGCCTTGGGCATCGTCGCGGGCGCGCGCGTGGAGCGCGCGACCCCCGTCCACGGTAAGGCGTCGCTCGTGCGCCACGACGGCCGGGGGATCCTCGCCGACGTGCCGAACCCCTTCGAGGCCGGCCGCTACCACTCCCTGGTGGTGAAGCGCGAGGGCCTCCCGAGCGAGCTCGAGCTCACCGCGTGGAGCGACGACGACCTCGTGATGGCCACGCAGCACCGCACCTTGCCGCGGTTCGGCGTGCAGTTCCACCCCGAGTCGATCCTGACGCCGGACGGCCCGACGATCGTCCGCAACTTCCTGTCCTTCGTGGGGTAGGCGGCGACCCAGCACCATGCATTCGATGGGCCGGAGCCTCTCGGCTCCGGCCCCGAGTCGGCTCCTTCTTCTTCGGCGCCTACGCCCCGAACCTCGGCCTGAGCTCGCCGCCCGGCATCTTCACGAACCCGTCGGGGATCTCCTCCGCGGCCTTGACCGCCGGGATCTCCGAGAACGGCCTGGGCTGCAGGCCGGCCTTGATCAGACCGGGGACCTGGGTCGCAGGCTCGATCCGTGCGACGGCACCAGCGTCGGCCGTGCGCGCCGGCCCCGTGGTCGCTCCGTCCGACCGGACCAGGATCCCGATCGCGACCGCCGCCGCGATCATTACGATCGCGAACAGCACGATCCAGGCAGCGCGGGGAGCCCGCCGGTCTCCTCCGAGGGTCTCGATCCTGGTGGCCATCGACCTCGCCTCCTCCTGTGCCGGCTCTGTCTGGCCACGGTAGGGCGGCCCGGTCCCGGGCTCGGTACCGGCGGCCACCGTCAGGGCGTGATGGTGGGCACGTCCGTGCGTGCCCGGCCTTCGACGGGAGTCGGCGCCCGGTCAGCAGGAGGTGGTGGTGCCGCCGCCCGGTCCCACGTCGCAGGGATCGGCCCCAGGCCCGCCTCGGAGGTCGTCGTTGCCCCCGCCCCCGTGCAGGCGTCGCCACCCGGACCGCCGAACAGACTGTCCGGCCTTCCCAGCCCCCGGAGGAGGTCCTCCCCTTCAGGCCGACCAGCAGGCGGACGTGCCGTTGCCCGACACCTGATCGTCCTGCGACCCGCCGATGAAGCCCTCGAGGGAGGTCAGGGTGTCGATCCCCTCGCCCCGGGCCACCCTCTTCCCGAGGTTGGCGCGGATCCCCTTGGTCGCGAAGTGGCACCTCGCGAAGTCGAAGCCGCCACCCCCGATGACCGTGTCGTTGCCTCCACCCGTGATGGCGACGTCGCCGCCGCCCTTACCGCAGATCACATCGTCACCCGGCGTTCCGACCGGGACCTCGCCGTCGTCCGTCCCGTCGATCGTGCACGTCCCCGGCGGCGGCGTGGTCGTGGTGGTCGTGATCGTCGGACCGCGCGAGCGCTGCGATCGAGGTGGGGAGGTCGAGCCGGTGGTAGCCCTGCCCGACCAGCGCGTCGAAGATCCGAGGTCCCCATAGCTCCGGAGCGCCGTCTCCACCGTGGGCATCGTCGTGGCGCCCGCGGCGCCGAACAACACGGCGACGGCACCGGCCACATGCGGCGTGGCCTGCGATGTGCCCGACTGCGAGACCCCGGCCGCGGTGGTCACGGAGCCAGGAGCGAGCGTCATCGGGTCCGTCCACACCTCCGAGAAGCACGTGATCTGGTCGGCGGCCGAGGTCGTATCGGTGCACGTGTCGCCGGCGCTCGGGCCGCCCCAGACGGGACCCCCCCGTGTTGCCGTCGTAGACGGCTCCGACGGGGAACGCCCCGGGGATGCATGCGGGGTCTCGAGATCCCGACATGGTTCGAGCCGTTGCCGAAGCGCGGCGGTCGCCGCGGCCGTCGTCCGCGGTAACTGCCGAGACAGGCATGCCGAGGAGGCGCGTGCGCTCGAGAGCGTGGACGCCCCGTTGAGGGTCACCAGGACATCGACGGAACCCCGGCGCGCGAGACGACGCGGGACGGCGGGATCGACCTTCGCCGCCCGCGGGTAGGAGGCGGGGAGGATCGCGGGGGATCGCAGCTCCGAACGACGGACACGCGGGAGACGGCGCCCGCGAAGCCGCGGACGTGAGCGCGGCGATCACGAGGATCGGGCGCCGACACCGAGGGCGCGGCGGACCGGACGAGCTCCCACGTCCCTCCTCTCTGTTCGAGTGACCCGACGATCGGGCACGCGGAGCACGACCCAGCCGACCGCGGGCCCGCTAGCGATCGATCGTCGCGGCCTCGCGTTCGGCGGCGATCTTCCGTGCCTCCTCGATGACACGCTCGACGAACCGGTCCTCGGGGATCTTGTCCACGACCTCTCCCTTGACCACGAGGAATCCCTGACCCTTCCCGGCGGCGATGCCGAGATCCGCCTCACGCGCCTCGCCCGGCCCGTTCACGACGCACCCCATCACCGCGACGCGGATCGGGACCTTCAGGCCCTCGCGCTCGATCGCCTCGTGCACCTGCTTGGTGAGACCGAGGACGTCGACCTCCGCCCGGCCGCACGAGGGGCATGCGACCAAGTCGAGCCCGCGCTTGCGCAGGCCGAGCGACTGCAAGATCCAGGTGCCGACCTTGACCTCTTCGACGGGGTCGTCGGTGAGCGAGACGCGGATCGTGTCACCGATCCCCTCGGACAACAGCGTCCCGATCCCGACGGCGCTCTTGACGCCCCCAGCGGGCATCGGACCCGCCTCGGTCACGCCGAGGTGGAGCGGGTAGTCGCAGGCGTCGGCGAGCGCCCGGTACGCCTCGATCATGACGGCCGGGTTCGAGTGCTTGACCGAGATCTTGATGTCGAGGAAGTCCTCGTCCTCGAGGATCCGCGCCTCCGCGAGAGCGCTCTCGACGAGCGCGGCCGGCGTCGGCGCGCCGTACTTGGCGAGGAGCTCCTTCTCGAGCGACCCGGCGTTCACGCCGATCCTGATCGGGACGCTCCGAGCCTTGGCCTCGCGAGCGATAAGCCGGACCTTGTCCTGGAACTTGATGTTTCCAGGATTGATCCGGAGCCCCTGGACCCCGGCCTCGAGCGCCGCCATCGCGTACTTCCACTGGAAGTGGATGTCGGCCACCACCGGAACGGTCGACTTGGCCGCGATCGCCGTGAGCGCCTCGGCGTCCTCCCAATGCGGGACGGCCACGCGCACGATGTCCACGCCCGCGGCCACCAGGGAGGCGATCTGCTGCAAGGTCGCGTTGACGTCCGCCGTCTTCGTCGTGGTCATCGACTGGACGCGGATGGGCGCGTCGCCGCCGATGGTCACGTCGCCGACCCGGACCTGGCGGGTCGTCCGTCGCTCGGTCAGCACGGCTCCAGTGTCCCAGCCAGGCTAGCCACCGAACACGTGGAACACGACCTGACGATCCTTCGGCTCGTCCATCTCGAACAGGATGAGCCGCTGCCAACGCCCGAGCATCGGCGCTCCATCGGCCACGGGGATCGCGTGCGATGAAGCGGACAGGAGCATCGCCTTGACGTGCGCAGGGCCGTTGCGACGTTCGTGGGACTCGTCGAGGTTCTGCGTCCGACGGACGAGGTCGTCGTGCGCGTAGTAGAGGTCGTCGGGAACCAGGTGGAGCATGCGGGCCCGGAAGTCCTCCAGGGCTCCGTCCTCCCATTCGTTGATGATCAGCGCGCACGTCGTGTGGGCGCAGAACGCGACGGCCGAGCCCTCGGTCACGCCCGAGTCCTTGATCGCGCGTTCGAGCTCCTCGGTGAGGTCGAGGTACGCGTACCGCTCGGGTGCCACGACCTCGACGGTGGTGGTGACGGATCTCACTCGCTCCTCCTTGCCTTCCGGTCCCGGGTGCCACCGACCGCGGGCTCGCGCTCGGTGCTCGAACCCACCGCGCCCCCGGCCGCGGTCGCGACCGGCAGCTCGAACGTGAAGGTACTCCCTCGGCCGGGCTCGCTGTCGGCCCAGATCCGGCCGCCGTGAGCCTCGACGACCGAACGGGCGATCGCCAGTCCGATCCCGGTCCCGCCGTCGACGCGCGAACGGGACTCGTCCACGCGGTAGAACCGTTCGAAGACCCGCGGCAGGTGCTCGGCCGAGATGCCCGGCCCCGTGTCGGCCACCACCACGTCGACCGATCCGTTGTGGCCGAAGGCCGAGACCGTGACGCGGCCACCGGCGGGCGTGAACCGCACCGCGTTGTCGAGCAGGTTGAACAGCACCTGGTGCACGCGCTCGCGATCGGCGAACACGGGCGGGAGGTCGCCGGGCAGGTCGCCGGTGAGCGTCACGCCCGGCTCGGGCCGAGCCACTTGGATCTCGGAGAGCACCTGCGAGACGAGCGGAGCGAGCGCCACCCGCTCGCGCTCGAGCGGCACGTCGCCGGATTCGAGCCGCGAGAGATCGAGGAGCTGGTCGACGAGGCGCCCCAGGCGTTCGGACTGCACGAGCATGACCTGCAGCGTCTCGGGATCGGCCTGCTCGACGCCGTCGAGCAGGTTCTCCAGATGCGCCCGGAGCGCGGAGATCGGGGTCTTCAATTCGTGAGAGACGTTCGCGACGAGCTCGCGACGCAGCAGTTCGAGGCCTTCGAGCTCCGCGCTCATCCGGTTGAACGCCTCGGCGAGCCGTCCCACCTCGTCGCGCGACTCCGTGATGACCCGCGCGGAGTAGTCGCCGGTCTCCATGCGACGAGCCGCCCGCGCCATGTCGCGGAGGGGCTGCGTCATGCCCCGCGCGACCCATCGAGCGATCACGAGCGCGATCCCTGCGCCGAGCACTCCGGCGAGCAGGAGCTCCCACCAGTGATCGCCGATCGTGAAGACCTCGAACCCCACGCCCAGGATCAGGTAGACGAGGAGCAGGGTCGTCCCGACGGCGAAGACGATCACCGAGCCGAGCTTGGACCGGATCGTCGGCAGCCGCTGGAGCAGGGTCACGCGCTCACTCGTCCCCGAACGCGTAGCCGACGCCGTGGACCGTGCGGACGAACCGTGGCTCGGCCCCGTCCTCGCCGAGCTTGCGGCGGATGCGGGCGACGTGGGAGTCGACTACGCGGCCGCCCGCGTAGTCGCGGTACCCCCAGACGCGGTCCATGAGCTGCTCACGCGTGAGGACCACGCCCGGCTCACGGGCGAGCGCGAGGAGGATCTCGAACTCGAGTGGGGTGAGCTGGACCTCCTGGCCGTCCACGCTCACCTTGCGCTTCGATGGGTCGACCGAGAGGCCACCCTGCTCGATCGGTTCGGTCGACGGCGGCGACGTGATGCGCTCGACGCGCCGCAGGATCGCCTTGACCCGCACCGTGAGCTCGCGGAGGCTGAACGGCTTCGTCAGGTAGTCGTCGGCGCCGACCGCGAACCCGGCCACCTTGTCGGCCTCCTCGGTCCGAGCCGTGAGCATCAGCACGGGCACCCAGCGCCCCGCCTGCAGGCGCCGGCACACCTCGAGACCGTCCATCCCGGGAAGCATCAGGTCGAGCACGACGAGGTCGGGCCGTTCGGCGCCGGCGAGCTCGAGCGCCTGCGTGCCGTCGCCGGCGACCACGACCCGGAAGCCCTCGCTGGTCAGGCGCGCGCGGACCGCCTCGGCGATGGCCGCCTCGTCGTCCACGACCAGCACGGTCTGCTCGGTCATCGGCCAATCGTAGCCGCCGGGCCGCGGGGCCCTCTCGGGACCGTATTGAGAAATCGTGTCGGCACGGGCGTGGAACCGATGCCTGAGCACGGGTGCGCTAGACGGGGGGCTTCACCAGGTCCACGTACACGACGGCGACGGTGAAGATGATGAAGAAGGCCGCCACCGCTGCCGAGACCGGCACGACCTTGCGCATGTCCACCGGCCGGCCGCGGATCTTCTCGATCGCGAGCATCGTGAGATGCCCACCGTCGAACGGGGGAAGCGGGAGCAGGTTCAGCAGACCCACGAACACGTTCACGACGCCGAACAGCAGCAACAGGTCGCCGAACTGATCCCGAGATGCCAGGCTCCCGGCGACGCGACCGACGCCGACCACGCTGGCGGGATCCTCCTGCTGCCGAGGGGCATCGGTGAACACGAGGGTCGCGAGCCTCCCGATCCCCTGCGGCCCGAAGATCCGCGCAACGCCGCGGACCGTACCCACGAGGTTGTCGCCGACCAGGTCGCCGGCGCCGGTCACCGACCCGAACACGCCCTCGGTCTGGCGGACGATGGTCCGGGGCCCCACCCGCACCCCGATGCGCCCGATCTGCTGGCCGCCCACGTCGGAGAGCACCGGCGTGAGCTCGACCTGGAAGGTCTCGCCGTCTCGACGGACGGTGAAGGTCAGGGGCTCCCCGGTGTGGGCCGTCGTGTAGCGAACGAGGGCCTCCGTGGACGGGTCGTGGAGGCCGTCGACCGAGACGACCACGTCACCGCGCTCGAGACCGGCGAGCGCCGCCGGTGACGCGTCGCCCGCCAGACGAGGTTCGACCCGATCGATCCTGGTGCCGTGCGCGACGGGCTGTCCCACGAACCCCAGCCAGAGCGCGAAGCACACGAACGCCAGCACGAAGTGCGTGGCCGGACCCGCGACGATTACCAGGGCCCGCTGCCAGATCGGCTTGGCCCCGAACGTCCTCGGGTAGTCCTCGGGCGTGATCGTCTCGTACGGGTTCATGCCGGCGATCTTCACGTAGCCGCCGGCCACGATCGCCTTCACCCCGACCTCGGTCTCGCCCCGCATGCGCGACCAGAGCTTGGGCCCGAACCCGATGAAGAACTCCGTCACCTTGATCCCGAAGGCCCGCGCCACGGCGAAGTGCGCCGCCTCGTGGATCACGATCACGAGGATCAGGGCGATGATGAAGGCGCCGATGCCGAGGGCCGCCATGGCGATCGGTCCTAGCGGGCCTCGATGATCTCGGCGGCTCGCCGGCGGGCCCAGCCATCCGCCCGCTCGAGGTTCACCACCGAGACCACGCTCGAGGGCGCCTCGTGCTCGTCGACGACGGCCGTGACGACCTCGACGATACGCGTGAGGGGGATCTTGCCCTCGAGGAAGGCCATGACCGCGACCTCGTTGGCTGCGCTCATGACCGCGGGGAAGGTCAGGCCGAGCTCGCCGACCCGATAGGACAGGTCGATCGCCGGGAACGCCTCACGGTCGACCGGTTCGAACGACAGCCGGCTGTCGGCGAGCGGCACGGGGCCGACCCCCGTCGGGAGCCGCTCGGGCCACGCGAGCGCCAGCTGGATCGGCAGACGCATGTCGGGGACCGCGAACTGGGCGGTCATCGCGCCGTCCCGAAACTCGGCGAGCGCGTGCACGATCCCCTCCGGGTGGATCACGACGTGGATCTGAGAGTAGTCCAGCCCGAACAGGTAGTGCGCCTCGATCACCTCGAGACCCTTGTTCATCAACGTGGCCGAATCGATCGTGATCTTCGGGCCCATCTGCCAGACGGGGTGCGCGAGCGCCTCCTTCACCGAGGCCTTCGCGAGCTCCGTGTGCGTCCATCCGCGGAACGGGCCGCCCGAGCCGGTCAGGATCACCCGTTTCAGGTCGTCGCGGCGCTCTCCTCGCAGGCACTGCGCCAGCGCGGCGTGCTCGGAATCGACCGGGACGAGCCGCTCCGGCTCGCCCTTGATCAGGTCGACCACGAGGTCGCCGCCAACGACCAGGCTCTCCTTGTTGGCCAGGGCGAGCATCTTCCCGGCCTGCAGCGTGGCGAGCGTGGGTGCCAGGCCAGCCGACCCGACCAGGGCGTTCAGGACCATGTCAGCCTCCGAGTCACGGGCCAGGGTCTCCGCCGCTTCGGGCCCCACATGGACCTCCACACCCTTGATGCCGCTCAGCTTCTCCTGCAGGTCGGCGGCCGCCTCGTCGTCCGCGATCGCGACGTGGGGCGGGAGGAACTCCCGGATCTGACCCACCAGGAGCTCCCGGTTGGTGCCCGCGGACAAGCCGACGACCTTGAACCGGTCGGGGTTGTGCCGCACGACGTCGAGCGCCTGCGTCCCCACCGATCCCGTCGAGCCGAGGATCACCAGCGAGCGCATCGGTCCAAAGAGTACCCCGCGGCGCCCACAAACCACGGAAGGCGGGGTGACCCCGGGTGAAGCGTGCCTCAGAGCAGGATCAGACGAAGGTAGATGAACGCGGCGGGTGCCACGAACAGCACCGAGTCGATGCGGTCCATCACGCCCCCGTGCCCGGGGAGGATCCCGCCCATGTCCTTGATCTCGAGATCGCGCTTGAGGAGCGATTCGGCGAGGTCGCCGAGGGGGGCGAACAGGGCCACGACGACCGCGAGCCCCACCGAGCGACCGATCGTGTCGAGCAGGCTGACTGACGAGCCCACTACGCCGACCGCGACGGCGATCACGACCAGCGTGGCGCCGATCGCGCCCTCCCAGGACTTCTTCGGGCTGATGGTGGGCGCCAAGGGGCGGCTCCCCCAGAAGTACCCGACGCCGAACGCGGCGGTGTCGTACACGAAGGTGAGCCCGATGATCGACAGCGTCAGGCCCTCGCCGTCGGGGAGCTTCAGAACCGCGAGCGCGTACGCCGCCAGCAACGGGATGTACGCCACCCCGAGGATGGTGATCGCGATGTTCGAGACCACGTTGCGGCGGTGCTGCGCAGGGATGGTCATGTACCACAGGAACGTGGCGAACAGCGACAGGGCCATGATCGCGAGCATCGCGTTCTCGCCCCGGTAGTAGCCGGCACCTAGGACGAGCGCGCCCGAGACGAGGCCCAGCGCCGTGGCCGGCTGGTAGTGGCGCTTCTGCATCGCCAGGTAGAACTCCCCCTGGGCGAACAGCACGACGATGCCGGCGAAGATCGCGAACGCCCCCGGCCCGATCAAGATCGCGCCGACGGCGAGGCCGGCGAGGACGATGCCCGTGATGAAGGCCGTCGGGACGTCGCGCCCGGGACCCTTGCGTTCGGGTTCCGCGCCGACCTCGATCGCGGTGGGTTCCTGCCAACTCGGTCCGCCGAACCCCTCCGCTCCGACGCGAACGGTCCGCGCGGTCTCCGTCTCCCCGGGCGCCTCGGGACCCTCCTCGCCGAGGAGCTGCGCGATCTCCACCTCCTCGGTGGGTTGCGGGACCGCATCCTCGGCCTCGACGTGAACCTCGTCGCGGACGGACTCGGCGAAGTGGTCGGCAGCGGCCTCGACGGCCTCGATGTCGGGTGCCTCCTCGGCGACCTCGGGCCCGCTCTCCTCGATCAGCTCGGGGACGCCGGGCTCCTCGCCCGGGAGGTCGACGTAGCCGCCCGCGCCGGCGTCCGAACCCTCCGCCTCTTCGTCGTAGCCTTCGGCCTCCGCCTCCAGCAGGAACGAGCCGACCCCGTCCCCATCGCCCTCGCCGCCTTCCTCGGCCTCACCAGCTGGTGTGGTGGCGGGCGCCCCCGCCTCCCGGCTCGCGAACAGCTCGTCGGAGGTCGTCTCCGCCGCATCGGCGGCACCTTCGTCCGGGGGCTCAGCGATCTCCTCCTTGGGCTGCGCCTCGAACGCCATCGTCGACCGCCGTGCGGGCTCCGGCTCCCGCTCGGCCTCCGGCTGCTCCCGCGGAGCGGGAGCCGGCTCAGGGTGGCCCGCTCCCTCCCCAGGTTCGGACGACTCGGGCCAGTCGACGTCCTGGATCGGGGCGAAGAACTTGTCGAGATCCTCGAACAGGTCCTTTCCCTCGGTCCGGTCCTCGTCGTCTGGCACGCTCAGATCTCCTTGAGCTCGGCGTCCTTGTGGGCCACGACGTCGTCGATGTCCGAGATGTGCTTGTCGGTGAGTTTCTGGAGCTCCCGCTCGGAACGCACCAGGTCATCTTCCGAGATGGCGCCCCCCCGCTCAAGTTTCTCGAGCTCTTCCTTCGAGTGGCGGCGGATGTTCCGAACGGCAACCCGTCCCTCCTCGCCGCGGTGATGGACGAGCTTGATGAGCTCCTTGCGTCGTTCCTCGGTAAGCGGAGGGAAGCTGAGCCGGATCACCGCGCCGTCGTTGCCCGGGGTGATCCCTAGATCGCTCGCCATGATCGACTTCTCCATCGAGGAGATCGCGTTGCGATCGTACGGCGTGATCATGAGGGTCCGGGGCTCCGGGACCGAGAACGAGGCGAGCTGTTGGATCGGCACCGGCGTCCCGTAGTAGTCGACGACGATCCGCTGCAGCAGCGCGGGTGTCGCACGCCCGGTCCTGACGCCCGCGAGCTCGTCCTTCAGCACCGAGATCGCCTTGTCCATCTTCTCGGTCGCCGCCGCCAAGGCGGATTCCACCGTCATCGCGCGCCCCCGTGGACCAGGGTCCCGATCGGCTCCCCGGAGACCGCTCGGCGGATGTTCCCCCCCGAGCGGAAGTCGAAGACGATGATCGGCAGGGCGTTCTCCATGCACAAGCTGATCGCGGTCGCGTCCATCACCTGGTATCCCTCGCGCAGCACGTCGAGGTATTCGATCGTTTCGAACCGCTGCGCCGTGGGATCGACGTGTGGATCGGCCGTATACACGCCGTCCACCTTCGTCCCTTTCAAGATCGCCTGCGCGCCGATCTCGAGCGCGCGCTGCGCCGCCGTCGTGTCGGTCGAGAAGTACGGCGCCCCGATCCCCGCGGCGAACACGACCACCCGACCCTTCTCGAGGTGCCGGGTCGCGCGCAGGGGGATGTATGGCTCCGCGATCTGCGCCATGTGGATCGCCGTCTGCACGCGGGTCGGGACGTGGATCTTCTCGAGCGCGTCCTGCAGCGCGAGCGCGTTCATGACGGTCGCGAGCATGCCCATGTAGTCGGCGCGGGATCGATCGATCCCCGGCGCTTGGCGACCGCGGAAGATGTTGCCGCCGCCGACGACGACGGCACACTGGACGCCGAGGTCCACGACGTCGGCGAGCTCGCGCGCCAGTAGACCGGTCGACTCCGTCGAGATCCCGTACCCGGTATCCAGAGGCGCGAAGGCGTCGCCCGAGAGTTTGAGCAGGACGCGGTGGTAGAGCGGCCGGGCGGCCTCGTGCGCGTCGTCCCCTTCGGGCATGCCGCTACCCTACCCGCTCTCCTCGCCGAGCCGGTACCGGACGAACCTTCGCACCGCCACCTTCTCTCCGACCTTGGCCGACATCTCGTCGAGGAGCTGCTGGATGGTCTTGGAGTCGTCCTTCACGTACGGCTGCTCGAGCAGGACCGTCTGCTCGTAGAAGGCCTTCACCTTGCCATCGACGATGTTCGGGATCACGTCGTCGGGCTTGCCGAGCTCCCGCGCCTGCGCCTCGTAGATCCGGCGTTCGGCCTCGAGCTCCGCGGCCGGGACCTGATCCCTGGTCACGTACCGCGGGGCGGACGGGCTCGCGATGTGCAGGGCGAGATCCCTCACCAGCTGCTTGAACTCGCCGGTGTTCGCGACGAAGTCGGTCTCGCAGTTGACCTCGATGAGCGAGCCCACAGTGTTGTTGAAGTGGATGTAGGCCTCGACCAGCCCCTGGTTCGCCGATCGACCGGCGCGACCCGCCGCGGACGCCAGGCCCTTCGTCCGGAGGATCTCCTCGGCCTTGTCGACGTCCCCGTCCGCCTCCGACAACGCCTTCTTGCAGTCCATCATGCCGGCGCCGGTGCGGTCGCGGAGCTCCTTCACCTGCTTCGCGCTGATCTCTGTCATCTGCGTCAGCCCTCTCCCTCCGCCGTCTCCGCGGGAGCGGCGGCAGGCTCGGCCGTGGGGGCCGCGTCGACGGCCGTGGCGGGCTCGGCCGTCGTGGGTTCGGCCATGACGGGTTCGGCCGTCGTGGGTTCGGCCGTCGTGGGTTCGGCCGTGGCGGCCTCGGCCGTGGCGGCCTCGGGCTGTGCGGACTCGGGCTCGGGCTCGATCTCGGGGCCCGTGGCGCGCGTCACGACGGCCTCCCGACCCTCCTGCCGGCCCTCCGCCAGGGCGTCGGCGATCAGTCGCGTGACGAGCGAGACCGACCGGATCGCGTCGTCGTTGCCCGGGATCACGTAGTCGACCTCGTCCGGGTCGCAGTTGGTGTCGACGATCGCGATGACCGAGACCCCCAGCTTCCGCGCCTCGTTGACCGCGATGTGCTCCTTCTTCGTGTCGATCACGAAGATCGCATCGGGGAGCCGCTCGAGGCTCTGCATGCCGCCCAGGTTGCGCTCGAGCTTCTCCTTCTCGTGCCGGAGCCGGATCGCCTCGCGCTTGGGCAGGAAGTCGAACGCCCCGGTGCGCTCCATCTCCCGGAGCTCGCGCAGACGCAGGAGCCGTCGAGAGACCGTCTGGAAGTTCGTGAGCATCCCACCCAGCCACCGGGTCGTCACGAACGGCATCCCGACACGGGACGCGTGCTCGGAGATGACCTCCTGCGCCTGCTTCTTGGTCCCCACGAACAGGATCACCCCGCCGCGGCGGCCGAGTTCCCTCGCGTACGCGTAGGCCTCCTCGAGCCCGGACAGGGTCTTGTCGAGGTCGATGATGTAGATCCCGGAGCGTTCCCCGTACAGGTACCGGCCCATCTTCGGGTTCCAGCGTCTCGTCTGGTGCCCGAAGTGCACCCCTGCCTCGAGGAGCTCCCGCCTGGTGACGACAGGCACGGTGCGCCTCCTTCCGGTTGGTCCCTCCGCCCGGTTCGGCTCCCATCCGGCCCGGCTCTCGTCCTCGGGGGCGATCGCTCGCGCGCTTCTTGAGCCCCCGAACCCTGGCCGGGACCCCGGATACGATCCCCGGGCGTGCGTGCTCGGCGTCGGAACGCCGGCGGACGCGCAGTCTACCAGCGAGGATGTCGGGACCGGGCGGGCGGGGACGAGCGCGATCGGCCGGGTCGGCGGGCAGCCTCAGCGCCGACCGGAGGGCCGGCGAGCGGGCTCCCGTCGCGGCGGCCTCCGCCGTGGGACCGGCTGGTCGGGCACGAACGGCTCGACGACGATCCACCGGTACGCGAGCCCACCCATGAACGCGAGATGCAGCACGCTCGCCACTAACACGAAGACCCACCCGAAGAAGGTCGGATTCGCGGTGACCTCGCCTCCCCCCGGCGCGAGCCCGACGACGACCGGCAGCGCGATGAAGAAGTAGAGGCCGCAGAACAGCACGTGGCGGCTCCCCGGCAGCATCGCGGCCCTGCCCGACCGCCGCAGCGTCTCGACGACCCCCTTGCGCTGCCGGACAGCGCCGGTCGGCGCGAACCCGAGGAAGAACAGACCGCCCACGAGCGACGCGACCGCGGCGAGCAGCCCGATCCCAGGCCCCAGGAGCGGGAAGATCACGTTGCTCCCGAGGATCAGAGTGAACGACAGGACCTGCACGGCGATCACGGTCGGGATGGCCGCGACGCCTCGGAGCAGCCCCCACGAGCTCACGCGACCATCCTCCAGCGACTCGACGATCATCCCCGCGAGCAATCCGTAGAGCACGCCTCGGATCACGATCGCGACCCCGGTGAAGATCAGGAACGTCGGCCCGATCCCCAGGAGGCTCTCCCCGGTGCCGAGATCGAAGTACGTAGCGATCGGCGGCAGGGCGAGGACGTCCACCAGCAGGGCGGGACGGCCCTCGAACCCGAGCGCGTGCAGGCCGAGCCAGGCGACCGGCGGGACGAGCAGCGCGACCACGAGCAGGATGGGTGACGACGCGACGGCCAGGAGCCCACGCCCGAGCGATCGCCCGATCGGCGGCATCACGGACTGTCCGCTCCCGAACAGCGCGCTCCCCAACGGACGGCGTGGTTCCGGCCCAGCCCCGGCCGGCTCGACCTCGGCCGGGACCGGTCGCGCCGCCGGGGGCCGACGTCGACGCTTCTTCCCGCTCACCCGTCCTCCTCGTCCTCGAGGTCGTCGGATCGGTCCTCACCCGAATCGGCCGGCCCGGGGCCGATCGGTCCGAACCGCCGCTTGGCCCACAGCCCGGGTACGAGCGCTGCCACGAAGACGATCGCGGCGGCGAGCGTGTACCGGGACAGGGTGGTTCCGGCGTCCAGTTCGGTCGGCGAGGGGATGTCGATCGGCGTCCCCCCGGGGTCGTGTTCGAACGCGATCAGGCCGGCGTCCCTGCCGCCCTTGACGGCGATGACCGCATCGGGCGAGAGCGCGATGGTCCCGACCAGTCCCGGCGAGGGCGCGCTCTCCCACACCAGGTGACCCGACGACGCGTCGACGGCGACGAGGCGCCCATCACCCAGGCCGAGCAGGACGGTGGAGCCCGAGACCACGGGCGAGCTCCGGAACACGACCTCGTTGAACTGGTAGCTCCATCGCCGCTGCCCGTCGGTCGTGTCGAGCCGGTAGAGGCCTCCCCCGATGTCGGCGGCGAACACGCTCCCCTCGGCGAGGGCGAGCGAGGTCGCCGGCGAGAACACAGAGAGGGCCAGGGTCCCCCAGCGCTCGGCGCCGTCGGCGGCGTCGAGGGCTCGGATCCGACGATCGGCCGAGCCGACGTAGACGGAGCCGCCGCCGGCCGACGGCGAGGATCCGGCGGTGGAGCTCGCCTGGACGGCGACCGCCGGCCAGGCACGTTCGCCGGTTGCGGCGTCGAAGGTCGCGATCGCGATTTGCGGGGTGTCGAGGTTCCGAGCGACCGCGAACACCAGACCCTGCGAGACCGCGAGCGGGGTGTCGACACGGCCGTCGACCGTCCCGGACCACGTGACGGTCCCGTCGTCCAACGAGGTCGCGTAGACGGTGCCGTCCTGGTCACCGACGAACGCGGTCGCGCCGTCGATCGTGACCCCGCTCCGGGAGATCGCGCCCAACGGGGTGCGCCAGCGCTCGGAGCGGTCACCGAGGGCGACCGCGACGAGCGTCGAGACATCGCTCGTCTCCCCTCCGGATGCGGGGGAACCACCGGTCGAGGCGGTCGACGTCGCCGCGCTCGGCGTGGCGCTCGGCGAAGGGGTCGGGGACGTGGCGGCGCCGCTCGGGCTCGGGCCTTCCAGGTACAGGAGGATCCTGCCCCCTCGGCCCTTACCGATCGCCGGCACCGAGATCGGCCCTCCGGAACGCGGGACCTGCCACGCGACGACGCCGGAGGCGATGTCGATCCCGTACACGGCCTCCTCGCCCACGGACACCGCCAGGTCGCCGGTCACGACGGCTCCGGAGAGTGCGTCGCCGGCCGGTGCCGGGAGCCTCCATCTGAGCCGATACGGAGGCTGCGGGCCGTTCGCGAGGATCCCTTCGTGTCCGGGCCCGGCCTGGAACTGCGACCACGCCGGATGTTCCTGGGCCGTCGCCGTTCGCGAGAGGAGCGCGGGCGCTGCGATCACGACGACCGTCATCGCGGCGTGAACCGCGGCGCGCGACGATCGTCGGAACGGCCTCGGGAACAGTCGGCTCTCCTGGGACGGGGGCGCCCATCCTATCCGCAGAGCCCTGGGACGCCGACCCGGATCGCCGTGGCCGAGCGCTCAAGGGAGGATGGGAACCAGGCGGATCAGATCCTGCACTCCGAGCGGACCGAGGAACTCGAGCGGATCGACGTACGCCCCGTCGAGCTTCACACCGAGGTGCAGGTGCGGGATGAGCGAGCCGGGATGCCCGCTCCCGGTCGTGCCGATCGGCTGCCCACGGGTGACGACGTCGCCCTTGCGGACCACCGACGAGGCGATCCACGAGTACGTGCTCGAGAGCCCGGCCCCGTGATCGATCGTGATGAAGAGCCACCCGCCCACCCTGCCCGAGAAGGTGACCGTCCCCGACTCGGGAGCGACGATCGGCGTACCGGGAGCGACCGCGATGTCGATCCCGCGGTGCCCGGCTCCGTACGGAGAATCCGGCGGGTCGAACCCGCGGATCACGGGTCCGACGACGGGCCATGACCACGATCCGAGCGGCAGCGCGGGCGCGAACGGCGCCGCCGCCGAGACCGACGAGGGCGACCCGGAGCCCGTGAGCACCAGCATCAGCAGGGGGAGGACCAACGTCTGGAAGGCCATCGTCGGTTCTCCGATCGAACGAGAGAACGGCGATCCTATCCGGAAGGCATGCCCCGGATCGTGACGTGGTTCACATCGCCGTCGATCGCGTCAGTCGGTCTCGACCAGCTGCAGCCTGAGCTGCCCGACCGCCTTGGTGTGGATCTGGCAGACGCGCGATTCGGTCACGCCCAGGATGTCGCCGATCTCGGCGAGCGTCAGCCCCTCGAAGTAGTAGAGCGTCACCACGATCTTCTCGCGTTCGGACAGCGAGTTGATCGCCGCCGCGAGGAGCCCGCGCGTCTCCTGCCCTTCCAGGCCCGTCGTCGGATCGGTGCCACGGTCCGCGAGCGTGTCGAGCAGCGACACCTGCTCGCCCCGATCGCTCCCGACGCTCAAGATCTCGTCGAGCTGCAGCACCTGGACGAACGAGATCTGGTTGATGACGTCGTGGAGCTCACGCAGCGTCACGCCGAGCCGCGCCGCGACCTCCTTCTCGGTGGGTGCGCGCTTGTGGATCGACTCGAGGTCCGAGTAGGCCTTCTCGATCTCGCGGGCCTTGAACCGAACCGAGCGGGGAACCCAATCCATCGCGCGAAGCTCGTCGATGATCGCGCCCTTGATCCGGGGGATCGCGTAGGTCTCGAACTTGTTGCCCCGTGCCGGATCGAACTTCTCGAGCGCATCGATCAGCCCGAACATCCCGTACGAGACCAGATCGGCCTGGTCGACGCTCGCGGGCAGACCCGTCGCCACGCGGCTCGCGACGTACTTGACGAGCGGCGCGTAGTGCAGGATCAGTCGCTCTCGCGCGGACTCACGAGCACCCGAGACCTCGCTCTGCTTGAACTCCTCCCACAACCGCGCGAGCTCGTCCATCCCGTCGGCCCTCGCGGGCTCGCGTGCGGTGGCTGGTGAGGACGTCGCCACCTTCAACGAGCTCGAGCGGGCCGGAGTGTCGTTCTTCCGGGCCCTGGTCGCCTTGGCTGGCTTGCCCGCCTTGTCCGTGCTCTTGCCGGGCTTGGAGGGGTTCGCGGCGGTCTGGCCCTTCTCGGCCTTCGAGGCGCGAGGCATCAGGCCCTCGGGTGGCTCTGCTCGTACGCCTCGAACAGGCGTGAGCGGCTCACGTGCGTGTATCGCTGGGTGGTTGCCACGCTCGCGTGGCCGAGCATCTCCTGGACCGCCCTGATGTCCGCTCCTCCCTCCAGCAGGTGCGTGGCGAACGAGTGTCGCAGGGTATGCGGCGTCACCCGCCGCCCCGAAAGCGCCGCGCGAGCGTATCGTCCCACAAGCCGTCGGATGTCGCGTGGGCCGATCGACCGACCCCGCCGATTCACGAACAGCCCGGCATCACTCGCCGGAGCGAGCACGGTCCGCACGGTGAGCCATCTCGAGGCGGCCTCCCGAGCGACGTCCCCGAGCGGAACCTCGCGCTCCTTGTCCCCCTTGCCCACCACCGTCACCCGCCCGCGATCCAGATCGACGCGGTCGACCGTGAGGCCGGCCACCTCGCTCACCCGGAGGCCGCAACCGTACATGAGCTCGAGGATGGCCCGGTCCCGAAGCGCCACCGCGGCGTCGATCTCGGTCGCATCCTCGGCCGCGTGCGGTGCCTCCACGAGCGCCTCGACCTCCGGCACGCGCAGGACCGCAGGAAGCCGCGAGATCACCTTGGGCCGCCCGAGCAGCACGGCCGGATCCTTCGCGACCACACCGCGCGACACGGCCCACCGGTAGAAGGTATGGATCGCGCCGACCCGCCGCGCGATCGAGGCCCGTGCGTACCCGAGGCTGGTGAGCTGCGCGAGGAACCGTCGCAGGTCGTCGATCTGGGCCTCGGGCAGACCCCGGCGGCCCCGTCGCAGGAAGGACGCGAGCTGGACGAGGTCCCGCCGATAGGCCTCCACCGTGGAGGAGGCGAGGTGGCGTTCCAACGCCAGGTGATCGGCGAACCCATCGATCAGGACGACGTCGGACTGAGGAAGGTCGCGGGCAGCCATGATCCTCCGGGTCGGCGGGTCTCCTTGTACCAATCCCCTTCCGGTCGTTCAAGCAACGGCCCGAGGATCGGCGTCGGTCCATGCCCGGGGCAGGACTAGGATTCCGCCCGATGGAGATCGACGTCGTGGTCACCGAGGGGCTCGGCGACACGAGCTACGTCGTGTCCTGGGGCGACGAGGCGCTGGTCGTCGATCCGCAGCGCGACGTGGATCGGTTCGTCGAGGCAGCCCGAGGGCGCGGCGCGGCGATCCGCTACGTCGTGGAGACGCACGTCCACAACGACTATGTCTCCGGCGCCCACGAGCTCAGGGCCGCGAGCGGCGCCGAGATCTTGGGACCGGTCGAGGCCGGGTACGCGTTCGGGTTCCGGCCGATGGAGGACGGAACCGAGATCGCGCTGGGCGACGGAGCGCTGGTCGCCATGGCGACTCCCGGCCACACCCCCGAGCACATGGCATACCTGCTAGCCGAGGCCGGCGAGCCGCGCGCCCTGTTCTCCGGCGGCAGCCTGATGGTCCACAGCGCCGGCCGGACCGACCTGCTCGGGCCCGGGCGGACCGACGAGCTCACGCATCTGCAGTTCGGCTCGATGCGGCGGCTGGCCGAGCTGCCCGATCCGGTGCTCCTGCTCCCCACCCACGGCGCGGGGAGCTTCTGCGCGGTGGGCGCGCCCGGCGAGGAACGCACGTCGACGATCGCGGAGCAGCGACGCACCAACGCGGTGTTCTCGCAGACAGACGAGCGGACCTTCGCGCGCGAACAGCTGAGCGGGCTGATGGCGTTCCCCGATTACTACGCGCACATGGCGCCGATCAACCGGAAGGGGCCGCCCGTGCTCGGCGATCGACCCGCCCCCGGCGAGATGCGTGCCGACGAGGTCGCGCGCGCGGTCGCCCAGGGGGCGTGGCTCGTGGACGTTCGCGACGGCTCATCGTTCGCGGCCGAGCACGTGCCGGGTTCGCTCAACATCCCGCTCGAGCCGTCGTTCGGCTCGTACGTCGGCTGGCTGCTGCCGTTCGCGACGTCCGTGGTCCTGTCGGTGCCGAACCGCGACGCGCTCGTCGAGGCCACCGTCCAGCTGCGGCGGATCGGATGGGACGCCGTCCTCGGTCACCTCGCCGGCGGCATCGACGGCTGGACGAGTGCCGACCGGGCGACGAGGTCGTATCCCATCGTTCGCGTCGAAGAGCTGCTGGAGGAGCTCGCCGACGGCTCGGCCGGCGAGGTCGTCGACGTCCGGCAACGGCCGGAGTGGGATGCGGGCCACATCGACGGCTCGCGCCACGTGTTCGTGGGCGATCTGCCGGACCACCTCGATGGGTTCGACCGCTCGAGACGGCAGACGGTCATCTGCGCGAGCGGCTACCGGTCGTCGATGGCCGCGAGCCTGCTCGACCGCGCCCGGGTACCCGTCCGGCTCGTGTCGCGTTCGGGCGTGCCGCGGGCGCTCCGCCTGCTCGCTCGGTCCCGCTGAGGCGGACGGGCCTTCAGCGTCGCCTCGTACCGGCCGCCGACGTTGCGGACGAACCCGCGGAGCTCGAGCCGCATCAGCACGCCGACGACCTCGTGCACGCGGACGCCGAGGGCCGACGCGAGACGGTCGGGCAGCGTGGGCTCGACGATCGCCTCCAGGACGCGCCGCTCGTCCTCCTCGAGCGCCGTTCGATCCGCGACCTGCGCGGGCACCAGCGCGATGCCGAGATCGTCCAGGAGGTCGTCGGCGCCGCGGATCAGCGTCGCGCCCTCGCGGATGAGTTGCAGCGGAACCTCTGACAGCGTGCTCGTGACCGACCCCGGGAGGGCGAAGACCTCGCGCCCGAACTCCATCGCGTGCTCGGCCGTGATCATCGAGCCGCTCCCCGTCGCGCCCTCGACGACCACGGTGGCGCGGCACAGGCCCGCCACGATGCGGTTGCGGGCCGGGAAGTGGTGCTGGCTCGGCGGCGTCCCGGGCGCGTACTCGCTGACGAGTGTCCCCTCGTTCGCGATCCGTCGGATCAGGACCCGGCTCTGCGACGGGTAGGCGACGTCGAGCCCCGAGCCGAGCACTGCGAGCGTGGACCCGTTCACCGAGAGGACTCCCTCGTGCGCCGCGGCATCGATGCCCCGAGCCGCGCCGCTCACGAGGGTCAGGCCGGCGAGCGCGAGCCCGCGACCGATCGCATGCGCCGATTCGCGTCCGAGGGCGGTGCAGCGGCGAGCGCCGACGATCGCCACGGCGGACGTCACGTCCGGCGGCGGTCGTCCGATCACGTAGATCGCCGCGGGCGGATCGGCGATCTGCCGGAGCTGGCTCGGGTACTCGTCGGACGACCACGTCACGAACCGCGCGCCGCACACCTCCGCAGCCCGCGCGATGTCATCGGGTCGCAGGGCGCGGGCGAACGCCCGGTCGTTCTCGCTTCCCGCCCGCCCATCACGGATCCAGGCGAGCGTCGACGCGGCCGAACCACGCTCGGCGGCGAGCGCCATGAGAGAGCGCGGGGCGATGCCTCTCAGCGCCGACAGCACCAGCAAGGCGCGGCGATCCTCCTCCTCGGCGCCGAGCCCCTCCGGCCAGACGGGCCACGGCGATCGAGCGGTCGGCCGTTCGTCAGCCGACACGCTCGAGCTCCGCAGCGGTGACGGCCGAGCGGTACGCGAGCGCCTCGACGACGTGGTCGGGCTCGACCCCTTCGGACCCGGCGAGGTCCGCGATCGTCCGCGCGACCTTCAGCGTCCGGTCGAACCCACGCCCGGTCAGCCCGTGGACGTCGACCGCCGACGCCAGCAGATGGCGGGCCGCCTTCGAGATCCGAGCCTCGCGTCGAGCCACGGGGCCGGGGAGCTGTGCGTTGCTCGGGAACCGGAGACCCGCGTACCGATGCCGCTGGCGTGCGCGAGCCTCCTCGACGCGCTCGCGCACCGCGCTCGAGGACTCCCCCGGCTGCTCGCCGAGCAGCTCCTCCTTGGTGAGACGCGGAACCCTGAGATGGAGGTCGACGCGATCGATCAGGGGTCCCGCGAGCTTGGCGCTGTAGGTCTGCCGACGATCGTCGCGGCACGAGCAGCGTCGCATCGGGTCGGCGGCGAATCCGCACGGGCAGGGGTTGGCGGCTGCGACGAGCGTGAACCGAGAGGGGAACAGGACCGAGCCCGCCATCCGGGTGACCACCACCCGTCCGTCCTCGAGCGGCTGCCGCAGTCCTTCAACCGCGTCGCGGCGGAACTCCGTGAACTCGTCGAGGAACAGGACCCCGTGATGGGCGAGCGAGACCTCGCCGGGTCGCAGGAACGCCGTCCCGCCGCCGAGGAGCGCGGCGGGCGACACCGTGTGGTGCGGCGATCGGAACGGCCGCTCGTGGATCAGGCCGCCCTCGAGGAGGCCGGCGACCGAATGCAACTGGGTGACCTCGAGCGACTCGTCGCGCGACATCGTGGGCAAGATGGTGGCCAGCCGGCGCGCGAGCATCGTCTTGCCGGCCCCGGGCGAGCCGACCATCAGGACGTTGTGTCCGCCGGCGGCCGCCACCTCGAGCGCGCGACGGGCCTGCGCCTGACCCCGCACCTCGGAGAGATCGACCGCATGCCGGGTCTCCTGCCTCGGACCCGCCGTCTGGTGCGGCGGGGGCCGCCACGTGCCTCGGAGGAACCCGACCACCTCCGTGAGCGTGGAGGCCCCGACGACCTCGAGACCCTCGACCAGCGACGCCTCGGCGGCGTTCGGAGCCGGGACGACGACGCCCCGGAGGCCGGCCCGGGCCGCCGCGATCGCGACCGAGAGCACGCCGGGCGTCGCCACCAGCCCGCCCCGGAGCGAGAGCTCTCCCGCGAACACCCACCGTTCGAGCCTGGCCGGCGGGACCTGGGCGGTCGCGACGAGCACCCCCATCGCCACGGGCAGGTCGAGCCCCGGGCCCTCCTTGCGGAGCGTTCCCGGCGAGAGGTTCACGACGACCCGCCGCAGGGGCCACTCGAGGCCGGCGCTCTCGACGGCAGGTCGGATCCGGTCGCGAGCGTCTTGCACCCCCGCTCCCGGAAGACCCGTCAGGGTGAGCGACGGGAGACCGCGACCGACGTGCGCCTCGACGGCGACGAGACGCCCGCGAACCCCGACGACGGTGACGCCGTTGACCCGCCCGTACACGTTCGGGCGACCCTAGCCGTAGGCACCGACACCTCAATCGGGATTCGGATCGACCCAAGCCGTTCCGGTCTGCTCGACGTATCCCCTCACCGCGGTGCCGATCGTGGGGAAGCGGAAGCGCTCGCCGATCCGATCGGCGAGCCCGTACGCCTTGAGCTGATCCCAGACCGGACCCTTCAGCTCGGCGAACGCCAACCGGACCCGACGGGACTCGAGGTCGTCGAGCAGATCCGACAGCGCCCCCGCGGCGGTCGCGTCGACGTCCGTGATCGGCTCGGCGGCGACGACGACCCACTTGGCCGGCGGATCGGCTCGACGAACGTGGCGGAACACCCTCTCTCGGAACCGCCCGGCGTTGGCGAAGAACAGCGGAGCGTCCCACCGGTACAGGACGAGCCCGGGGATCTGCAGGCCCTCCGGGTGGCGGAGGATGTCGTGATAGCCCTTGAGACCCGCCACGCGGCCGAGCAGGGCGTCGTGCGGCAACCACGCGCGGCGGATGAACTGTCCGAGCCCCAGGGCGATCGCGAGGAAGATGCCCGGGATCACCCCGAGCACCGCGACCCCCAGGAAGCAGACGAGGGACAACCAGAACTCGGCCGGCCGGATCCTCAGCAGCTGGCGAACCCCACGGATCTCGACGAGGCTCGTCGCCGCCACGATCACGATGCCACCGAGGGCGGCCTGGGGGAGGTCCCGAAGCAGGCCAGGGGCGACCACGAGCATGACGGCGATCGTGGCCGCGGCGACGACGCCCGTGAGTTGCGTCCGAGCGCCCGCCGATTCGGCGACGGGGGTCCGCGAAGCGCTGCTGGAGATCGGGAAGCCCTGGAACAAGCCCGTGGCGACGTTCGCCACGCCGAGCGCGATCATCTCGCGGTTCGGATCGACCTCCTCCCCCAGCCTCGCCGCGTACGTGCGCGAGAGCACGCTCGTGTCCGCGAACGCGACGAGCGCGATCGAGAGGGCCGCCGCGGCGAGCGGGAGGAGGTCGTCGCTCGGGACCGTCGGAAGCTCGAACGAGGGGAGCCCCGGAGGCAACGGGCCCACGACGGCGACCTCCCCCGCCAGGCCGAAGACGGAGACCGCCAGCGTTCCCACCACCACCGCCACCAGCACCGCGGGCACGGCAGGGGCCCATCGGCGTCCCGCGAGCACGATGCCGATCGAAAGGACGCCGATCGCGAGTGCCGGCACGACCGTCCGACCGTCCGCGACCCCGCGGACGAACGCGGCCGCCTGCCCAAGGAGCCCGTCCGCGTCCGTCGAGAAACCGAACACCTTGGGTAGCTGGCTCACGATCACCGTGAGCGCGATCCCGTTGAGGTAGCCGTACCGGATCGGGAGCGAGAGGAGATCCGTGAGGTAGCCGAGACGGACGAAGCCCGCGAGGACGAGCAGGCCCCCGGTCATGAGCGCCATCGCCTCGGCGAGGGCGATCGCCCTGGAGGGATCGCCTCCGGCGAGCGCAACGATGGTGACCGCGATCATCGGCGCGAGCGACGAGTCGGGTCCGAGCACCAGGATGCGCGACGGCCCGAAGATCGCGTACCCGAGGAGCGGGACGATCGTGGCGTACAAGCCGTTGATGGCGGGGAGTCCGGATGCCTCCGCGTACCCCATCCCCACCGGGACCAGGAACGCGGCAAGCACGAGTCCCGCGAGCGCATCGCGCCGCAACCAGGCCCGCCGGTACGCCCGCAGCGTCGACAGCCCCGGCAACAAACGGGAGCCGCCGGTCACTCCCCTCGCGCGCTCACGTCCCGTCGAGGCCACAGCCCACCACCGCCACGGCGGATGATAGAGGAGGCTCGCGCTCAGAACGCGTCCTCGAAGATCTCGACGTCCGATCCCCGAGCGCTCAGCCAGACGCTGGCCACGTCGAACCGCATCCGCGCGCGGTCGAACCCGCTCCCTTGCAGGAACGCGTCCGCGAGGTGCCGGATCCGCTTGCGCTTGGACCAGGTGACCGCCTCGTACCCGCCGCCGAACGCGGGACCGGAGCGCGCCTTCACCTCGCAGAACACCAGCAGGTCCCGCCGGACCACCACCAGGTCGAGCTCGCCGAGATGGCAGCGCCAATTGCGCGCGACCAGTGCGAACCCGCGTCGCTCGTAGACGCGAAGCGCCGCGTCCTCCCCCGCGCGGCCCCTCGCCGCGCGCTCGTCGGTCACGCAACCCCCCATCGGGGCGACGGTACCGTCGAGGACCGACACTCGGATGGTGCGGTTGGAAGGGCTACTCGGGCAGCCGCATCGCGTCCTCGGGACGCAGCTCCTCGACGTTCACGTCGTGCCGCGTCAGGACCCGGACGTTCGAGACCAGCCGCGCAGGCCGGAACATGTCCCAGACCCAGGCGTCCCGGAGGACCACCTCGACCCACCCGTCCTCGCGCTGGTTCAGCTCCACGACGTTGGCGAGGTAGAAGCGACGCTCGGTCTCGACGACGTAGGCGAACATCGGCACGATGTCGCGGTACTCGCGGTACAGCTCCAGCTCGCGCTGCTCCTCGAACCGCTCGATGTCGTCCTCGTCGGGATTCACGGCTCCTCCACCCTATCGCCGTCGTAGTACCCGGTCCGCAGCCCCTTGAACGAGAACCGGTGGATCGGTGAGGGGCCGTGCCGGCGGATCGCGTCACGGTGCTCGTCGGTGCCGTACCCGCGGTTGTGGTCGAACCCGTAGGCCGGGAACCGCCGGTGGTACCGATCCATCATGCGGTCGCGGGTCACCTTGGCCACGATCGACGCGGCCGCGACCGACGCGGTGACCGCGTCGCCCTTCTTGATCGACAGGTTCGGGATGCCGAGCCGCTTCACCGGGAAGCCGTCCGTGAGCACGTAGTCCGGCTCCACCGGCAGCGTGGTGATGCACCGCCGCAGGAGCCAGACGTTCGACTTGTGCAACCCCCGGCGATCGATCCGCGTCGGCGTGCAACGGCAGACGGACCTCGCGATGGCCTCGCGGACGATCCGCTCGTACGCCGCCTCACGCTGGAGCCGGGTGAGCACCTTGGAGTCGTTGATCCCCTCGAGGTCGAATCCTTCCGGCAGGATCACGGCGGCTGCCACGAGGGGACCGGCGAGAGCCCCGCGGCCCGCCTCGTCCACGCCGGCGATCAGTCGGAAGCCCTGCTCGCGCAGGCCCCGCTCGAAGCGGCCGAGGTCGAGGACTAGTGGATCCACCCGACCCTCGACGGCGGCCACACGATCACGAACGCGCGCCCCACGACCTTGTCCACCGGCACGAACCCCAGGCCGAACCTCGAGTCGTTCGAGTTCAGGCGGTTGTCGCCGAGGACGAACAGCTCCTCGTTCGGCACCTTCACCGGACCATAGTCCCGCGTGTCGACCGCCCCTTCCAGGTAGGGCTCGGGGATCCGGATCCCGTCGACGAACAGCTTGCCGTCCCGGAGCTCGACCGTCTCTCCCGGGAGCCCGATCACCCGCTTGATGAAGTCCTCGTGCTCGGGCCGTTCGATGCCGAGCGCACTCGACAGCCAGTGGAAGAACCCGCCGACGAGCCCGCGGTCCGGACCGGGACGGCCCTTCGGATCCGAGAAGACGATGACGTCGCCTCGATCGGGACCGTACACCACCTTCTGGACGAGCACCCGGTCGCCCGGCGCGAGCGTCGGCTCCATCGAGCCCGACGGGATGTAGAAGGCCTGGACGACGAAGGTCTTCAGGACGATCGCGAGCGCCAGGGCGACGATCAGCAGGATCGGAAGCTCGCGCAGGAACGATCCCCGGCCGTCCTCGGCGGTGGGGCGAGGCTCCGAGAGCGTGAACCCGCCTCCGGGCTCCTGGGAGCCCGACGGGCGCTCGGTCACCGTCTAGCCCTGGACCTCGGCCTCGGAGGGCTCGCCCTCGACCGCCTCGACTCCGGGAACATCGGGCGAGGCCTCGGAGGCATCGCTCGCGGCAGCGTCCGCCGGCGCTCCGGCCTCGTCGAGGGTCTCGGCGTCGGGGGTCTCCGGTGCCTCCATGGCCTCGGCCTCATCGACCGCATCGGCCTCAGCACCCTCGGCCTCGGCCCCCGCTGCCATGCCGGCCGCGGCTCGCTCCGTGTCTGCCGCCGCGATCGCGGCGAGCTCGTCCTCGCTGAGCCGCCGCTCGCGGATGCGGGCCTTCTTCCCCCGTCGCTCGCGCAGGTAGTACAGCTTCGCCCGCCGGACGTGGCCGCGCGACACCACTTCGAGCTTGCCGATCGACGGCGAATGCAGCGGGAAGGTCCGCTCGACGCCCACGCCGAACGAGATCTTCCGGACGGTGAAGGTCTCCTGCAGGCCGCCGCCCTGACGGCGGATGACGACACCCTGGAAGACCTGGATGCGCTCGCGACCCGCCTCGACCACGCGGACGTGCACCTTCACGGTGTCGCCCGGACGGAACTCGGGCAGATCCGTGCGCAGATACGGCGCGTTGACGAGATCGGTCTTGTTCATGGCGGGACGCCCATGGTAACAGGCGGCCGGTCGCTTCCGATCAGTGTTCGAGCAGGTCGGGCCGGTTGCGGCGGGTCTTGTCCCGCGACGCCTCGCGGCGCCAGCGTTCGATCTCCGCGTGGTTGCCCGACAGGAGGGACTCGGGCACGCGCATGCCGCGGAACTCGGCGGGACGGGTGTAGTGGGGATGGTCCAGCAGGCCGTCGGGGCCGAACGAGTCCTGCTCGTGGGACTCCTCGCGACCGATCACGCCGGGGACCAGACGCGTGACCGCCTCGAGCACCACGAGCGCCGGGACCTCCCCGCCGGAGAGCACGTAGTCGCCGATCGAGACCTCCTCGGCGGGCAGCCCCTGCACGACGCGCTCGTCCACGCCCTCGTAGCGGCCGCAGATCAGCACGAGCCACGGCTCGGACGCGAGCTCGCGCACGAGCGCCTGATCGAGCCGGCGACCCGCGGGCGAGAGCAGGAGCGTGCGCCGCTCGCCCGGGCCGAGGGCCTCGACCGCGGCGAACAGTGGCTCGGGCTTCATCACCATCCCGGGTCCGCCCCCGTACGATTCGTCGTCCACCTGCCGGTGCCGATCCGTCGTCGATTCCCTGAGGTCGTGCACGCGCACCTCGAGCACGCCGGCCTCGATCGCCCGTCCGAGCAGACTCTCGCGCAGGGGGCCGTCGAAGATGCCGGGGAAGATGGTGACGATGTCGATCCGCACGAGCGCAGGCTAGCGCGGCCGGTGTGTCGGCATCAGCCCGGCGTCGTCAGGCCGGGGATGTCGCGGACGACGATCCGGCCGGCATCGACGTCCACCTCCACGAGCACATCCTGCAGGACGGGGATGAGGGTCTCCGTGCCGTCCTCGTCGACGGCGGACCAGACGTCGTTGGCCGCTGTGTGGATCACGTCGCGGATCGTCCCGAGCGAGCGACCCGTCTCGGTCGACAGGACACAGCCCACGATCCGGTGATCCCACCACGACCCCGCGGGAAGCCGGGGGGACGACGACTCGGGCACCACGAGCAACGCCTTCTGCAGAGCCTCCGCCTGCTCACGCCCCGCCACCTCTCGGAACCGGACGAGCAGGCGATCCTTGTGCGGCCGGGAAGAAGCGACCGTGAGCGTCCGGCCGTCCTCGAGCCACACGGTCGCCCCGTCCGCGAACCGGCCGGGGACCTCAGAGATCACGAGGACGGCGACCTCGCCCGTCACCCCGTGCGCCCGGGTGATGCGGCCGACCACGACGGTCGGCTCGTCCGTCATCGGCTCCCTCGGCCGTGACCCCGGGGTCGTGCGGTCTCCGGCACGGGCCGGTCAGTCGACGATCTCGACGCCGGTGTGATGGATCCCCGCGTGCATGCCGGCCGCCTTCATCACGATCCTGATCGCGCGAGCGGTTCGACCGCCTCGACCGATGACCTTGCCCATGTCGTCCCGCGCGACGCGGAGCGTCAGCACCACGCCGCGGTCGTCCTCGTTGGCCTCGACCCGGACGGCGTCCGGGTCGTCCACGAGCTCACGTGCGAGGTAGTCGAGGAGGTCCTTCATGACCCCGGCATCCCTCAGGACGCCCGTGCGGCCTTCGCGTCCTTCTTCTCCGACGCGAACCGCTCCCAGATGCCGACCTTGGTCATCAAGACCTTGACCGTGTTGGACGGCTGGGCTCCGACGCGGAGCCAGTGCAGCGCGCGCTCCTCGTCGATCTCGATCACCGAGGGGTCGTCGAGGGGCTGGTACCTGCCGATGTTCTCGATGAACCGGCCGTCGCGCGGGCTCCGCTGGTCCGCCACGACGACCCGGTAGAACGGGCGCTTCTTCGCCCCGAGCCGCTTCAACCTGATACGAACCGACATGTCCCTGACTCCTAACGGAAGGATCCCTAACCGACCCCTGGGAGGTTCGGCATCCCCGGGATCGGGGGCATCCGCTTGCCGCCCATCATGCTCTTCATCATCTTCTTGGCCTGCTCGAACTCCTTGAGCAGGGCATTGACGTCCGCCGTGGTCACGCCCGAGCCTCGCGCGATCCGCGACCGCCGGGACCCGCCGATGATAGCGGGATTCTGCCGCTCCTCCCTGGTCATGGACTGGATGATGGCCTGCGCGCGGCCGAGCTGGCCGTCGTCGATCTGCAGATCCTTCAGCGCGTTCTTGCCGCCCGGAACGCCGGGCAGCATCGCGAGCAGGTCCTGGAGCGGGCCGAGCTTCCTGAGCTCCTGCATCTGCGTGAGGAAGTCCTCGAGCGTGAACCGGGCCGAGAGCAGCTTCTCGGCGCTCTCGGCGGCCTTCTCCGAGTCCAGGCTCTCCTGCGCCTTGTCGATCAGCGACAGGACGTCGCCCATCCCCATGATCCGTGATGCCATCCGGTCCGGGTAGAACGGTTCGAGGTCCTCGGGCCGCTCACCGGTCCCCGCGAAGAAGACCGGCTTGCCCGTCACCGCCGTGATCGACAGCGCCGCGCCACCGCGAGCGTCGCCGTCGATCTTGGTCAGGACGAAGCCGGTGGTCTCGACGTCCCGCATGAACGCGCGAGCCTGGACCACCGCGTCCTGTCCGGTCATCGAGTCGCACGCCATGACGACATGGTGCGGCTCGATCGCCTCCTTCACGCGGCGGGCCTCGCGCATCATGTCCTCGTCGACATGGAGGCGGCCCGCCGTGTCGACGATCACGACGTCGTGACCCTCCCGATCCGCGTGCTTGACCCCGCTCTTCGCGACCCTGACCGCATCCCTGCCGTCCGAGACGACGTCCACCCCGATCTCGCCCCCGAGCGTCAGGAGTTGCTCGACCGCCGCCGGACGCCACAGGTCGGCCGCGACGAGCAACGGGCGCTTCCCCTTGGACTTGAGGTGCAGGGCGATCTTCGCGCAGGCGGTCGTCTTCCCCGAGCCCTGGACGCCTGCCATCATCACGACCGCGGGTCGGGACGACGGCAGCGTGAACGGGACCTGGGTACCACCCATCGTGCTCTGCAGCTCGTCGCGGACGACCTTGATCACCTGTTGCGCCGGCGTCAGGCTCTTCATGACCTCCTCGGACAGGCACCGTTCGCGCACGCGGGCCAGGAGGTCGTCCGCCACCTCGGCGGCGACGTCGGCCTCCAGGAGCGCCGTGCGCATGTCGGCGAGCGCGGCGTCCACCTGCTTGGGGTGGAGCTTCCCGCGGGAGCGCAGCTTCCTGAAGATGCCGTCGAGACGGCCGGTGAGCGTGTCGAACATCGAGCTACAGGTTACGACCCCGTCGGGGGGGTCTCGTCCGGCCCGCCGAGGACGCGTTCGACCGTTCGGAGCAGCGCCATCGGAGAGAACGGCTTGGTGAAGTACTCGTCCGCCCCCAGCGAGAGCACATATTCGCGTCCCTCCTCCCCGGTCGCGGTGACGATGATGATGCGGATCGCGCTGGTCGCCGCGTCGGTCTTCAGCTCGGAGAGCACGTCGGCGCCGCTCGTCCCCGGGATGTTGAGGTCCAGGAACATCAGGTCGGGCCGATGCTCGCGCACCATCGACAGGGCGGTCGCGCCGTCGGGCGCCTCGCGGATGTCGAACCCCTCGTTCTCCAGGATGAGACGCATCGCCTCCCGCATCGTCGGGTGGTCCTCCACGATCAGGATGTCCGCCTTGGCCACGGTCAGCCACCCATCCGTTCAACCATCAAGGAGCCGGGCCGCGAAGGCCTCGCCGTCGAAGGGCTCGAGATCGCCCACGCCCTCACCCGTGCCTACGAGCTTGACGGCGACCCCGAGCTGGTCGCGCACCGCCAGGACGACTCCCCCCTTCGCCGTACCGTCCAGTTTGGTGAGCGCCACGCCCGTCACGTCCACCGCCTCGGTGAACGCCCGGGCCTGCACGATGCCATTCTGACCCGTTGTGGCGTCCAGGACGAGGAGGGTCTCGTCGGGGGGCCGGCCCACCGCCTTCTCGATCACGCGCCGCACCTTCCTGAGCTCCTCCATGAGGGGCTGCTTCGTGTGGAGCCGACCGGCTGTGTCGACGATCAGGACGTCCGACCCCCGCGCCTGCGCCGCCTGCACCGCGTCGAACGCGACGGCGGCGGGGTCGGCCCCCCGAGCCTGCCGCACCAGGTGGGCGCCCGCGCGCTCGGCCCAGACCTCGAGCTGTTCGGATGCCGCCGCCCGGAAGGTGTCCGAGCCGGCGATGCTCACCCGGTGGCCCTGGGCAGCGAACCGCGCGGCGAGCTTGCCGATCGTGGTCGTCTTCCCCGAGCCATTCACCCCCACCACCAGGATCACGCCGAGCTCCCCCTCCGGCAGCCGGACCGTCTCGGGCTCGCCCAGGATCGACCGGATCTCCCATCCGACCAGCGCCGAGGGGTCGTCCCCGGGGCCGTACCGTTCGCGGACGTCCCCGACGATCCGCGCGGAGGTGGCCGGCCCCACGTCGGCCCCGACCAGCAGGGCCTCGAGCTCGGGCCACGGGTCCTCGTCGCCGCCGCCGAACACCGACCGGATCCGCCGCCCCAAGCCGACCCGCTCCGGCTCGGACGGCGGCGGTCGCTCGGCGACCGCGGGCTCGGCCGCGCGGCCGGCGACCGCCTGCCGCTCGGCACGTGGAGCGGTCGAGACCGCCGACCGGCGGCGCGACGCGACGACCACCACGACGGCGACCACGACCAGGACCACGACGATCGCGAGGACGATCTCCACGGGGGCCGAGGCTATCGAACGGCGTCCGGCTCGGGGACCGTCACGGTCGCTCCGTCCGCGTCGGGCGTCTCGCCCTCCGGGGGCGTCTCGATCCTTTGGGCGAGCACCTTCGAGGTGCCCTCCTTGCTCATCGAGACCCCGTACATCATCCCCGCGACCTCCATCGTTCGCTTCTGGTGGGTCACGACCAGCACCTGGGCGTCTCTCGCGAACCCCTCGACCAGGCTGATGAACCGGTGCAGGTTGATGTCGTCGAGCGCCGGCTCCACCTCGTCCATCAGGTAGAAGGGACTCGGGCGCGCCTTGAAGATCGCGAACAGGAAGGCGAGCGCGGTCAGCGCCCGCTCTCCGCCCGACAGGAGTGAGATCCGTTTCACGCGCTTGCGGCCGGGACGCGCCTCGATCTCGATGCCCGTCGAGAGCGGGTCGCCCGGCTCGGTGGAGACCAGTCGGCCCTCCCCGCCAGGGAACAGCTCCCCGATCAGCCGCTCGAACTCGGCGGCGACGTCCCGGTAGGCCGCCTCGAACGTCGTCACGATCTCGGCCTCGATCCGCTGGATCACCTCGAGCAGGTCCCGTCGAGCCCGGCGGACGTCGTCGAGCTCGCGGTGCAGGAAGTCGTGCCGCTCCTGCAACGCCTCGAACTCGCCACCAGCGAGCAGGTTCACCCGTCCGAGCAGCGCGAGCCGTCGCTGCACGAGCTCGGCCTTGCGCTCGAGCCCGGCGACCGTGTCGTCCTCCGCGAGCCCCGAGAGCGCGTCCTCGGGCTCGCGCCGATGACCCTCGCGCAGCACGCGCTCGGCGTCCCGGATCCGGCGCTCGAGGTCGCCCCGCGCCCGGTCCTCGTCCTCGTAGGTCTCACGGAGCCGCTCGAGCTCGGTCGACGCCTCCCGCCACAGGCGGTTCACCTCCGCCTCCCCGTCCGTGGCGGCGCGTTCGGCGACCGCGGCGGCGGTGCGCGCGGCCGTCCCCGCTTCGAGAGCCGCCTCGGCGGCGGTCAGCCGTTCCCCCGCCGCGGTGCGGGCTCGGGCGGCCTCGTCGGCCTGGGCGCGGAGCGTGTCCGCGTCCTGGGCCGCGAGCGCGTCGCGCTCCGCGCGTACCGAGGACAGGCGCGTCTGGATCCGGTCCCGCTCACGGCGCAGGGTCTCGACCGCGACACGCGCCTGGATCGGCGGCTCCGGCGTGCGCGGAAGTTCGGGAAGCTGGTGCGTTACCGGCTCGGCGGCGGCGAGGCTCTCGCGCCAGACGGCGGCCGCGTCGTCCATCCCGGCCAGGCGCTGGGTCAGGATCTCGTCTTCCTTGGCGACGGAGGCGAGCTCGCCGTCGATGCGCGCGATGCGCTCCGCGGCGTGGGTGATGCGGGCGTCCGCCTCATCGACGGCCTCGGCGAGCTCGGCGAGCTCGGCAGCGATCTCGTCGAGCCGTGTCCGGCGCGGCTTGACCGCCGAGACCGCCTTCGCGAGATCGCGCTCCACGACCTCGAGCTCCCGGCGGACCTCCCCGGCACGCGAGTCCGCGGTCAGCGTGGTGCGGATCAGCGCGGGTCCGACCAGGACCCCGTGGGGGGTGACGAAGGACGCCCTCGGGTGCTCGGTGTGCTTGGCCGCCGCCTCCTCCAGGGTCTCGGCCAGGTAGATGTCCTTCAACAGCGTCGACGCGAGCCCCCGCACCGTCGGATCGGCGTCCACGATCGAGAGCAGCGTCCGTTCGCCCGAGAGCTCGAACGCGGCGGGTCCGCCCCCCGAGACCGCGAGCGTGGCCCCCTCGCCCGAGGGGGCGTCCGCCAGCGCCTGCGCCGGGTCCTCGTAGACGACGGCGTCGGCGAGCGAGCCGAGCCCGGCCCGGAGCGCGCGGTCCCATCCGTCGACCGCCCGGATCAGCTGACCGAGGAGCCCGACGCCCCGACCCGCATGCTCCTCGAGGAAGCGAGAACCTGGAGTCCGCTCGAGGTCGTCGAGCCGCGCCCGCAGCACGTCTCGCCGCAGCTCCAGACGACGCAGACCCTCCTCGAGCTGGGCGACCGTGTCCGAGAGCCCGTGCCGCTCGCGCTCGAGCCCTGACCGACGATCGGCGAGCGGGGCCGTAGACGCGTCGAGGCGTTCGACGTCGGCCGCTAGGCGCTCCCGCTCCGCCGTGCCGGCCGCGCGGCGTTCGCGAACCTGACCGAGGGACTCCTCCAGCCTGGTCCGCTCGCGGTCGTGGGAGGCGAGCGACCGGCGGAACGTCTCCACCTCCGCGCGGTGCGCCGCGGCCTCCTCCGCGACCCGTCGACGTTCGTCCTCGGCATCGCGCCGGGCATCCACGGCCGACGCGAACGCCGCCTCGGCCTCCTCGAGCTCGCGGACGCGGCTCTCGAGTTCGTCGGCGGTCTCGGCGAACCGTGCGTCGAGCCGTTGCAGGTCCCCGTCCAGCGCGGCGAGGCGGGCCCCGCGGTTGGTCTGTGCGGCGAGGGCCTGCCGGGCCTCGGACTCGAGCTCGACGGCCCGGCGGAGCTCGAGCTCCGCGGCCGATCTGGCCGCCTGCGCCTCGGCGAACCCGCCCTCCGCCTCCTGGAGCGCCCAGACGGACCGAGCGCGCTCGTCGGCCGCGCGCGAGACGCGTTCGTCGAGCCCCTCGAGCCGTTGCCGGGCGGCCGTACGCCGCGCGAGGCCCTCGTCCCAGCCCTCCTTGCGACGTTCACGCTCGTCCCACAGGTCGCGCAGGCGAGTGGCCGCCAGGCGGACGGCGATCGCGTCGGCGTCGGCCGTCAGCGTCTCGTGGCGCTTGGCCATCTCGGCCTGCTGCCGGAGCGGCTTGAGCTGCCGACGGAGCTCGGCCAGGACGTCCTGCAGCCGCAACACGTCCTGGTCGAGTCCGGCGAGCTTGCGCTCGGCCCGCTCCTTGCGCTTGCGATGCTTCGCGACGCCCGCGGCCTCCTCGATGTAGGTCCGGCGGTCATCGGGCCGCGCGGTCAGAACCTCCTCGAGCTGACCCTGGCCCACCACCGTGTGCAGCGCGCGCCCGATCCCCGATTCGGACAGGAGCTCCTGCACGTCGAGGAGGCGGACCACCTGGCCGCCGATCCGGTACTCGCTCTCGCCCGAGCGGAAGATCGTGCGACTGATCTCGATCTCGGTCATGGGCACGGGGATCAGACCGGCCGAGTTGTCGATCACCAGCTTGACCTCGGCCATCCCGAGCGCGGACCGCTGCGGGCTGCCCGCGAAGATCACATCCGCCATCTGGCCGCCGCGCAGCGCCCGCGGTCCCTGCTCGCCGAGCACCCAGCTGATCGCATCGACGAGGTTCGACTTGCCCGAGCCGTTCGGTCCTACGATCACCGAGACGCCCGGGGCGAACTCGAGGACCGTCTTGTCGGCGAACGACTTGAAGCCTCGGATCTGCAGGGAGCGGAGGAACATCGGAGATCGATGCTAACAGTGGCCTTCGGCCCGGCCGGGCATCTGGCCGGGGAAAGTTCGCGACGCTCGGACCTAGCCTCTCACCTGGAAACCGGTCTCCCCGACGGGCACCTCGGCCACCACCTCCAGGTCGTCCACGTGCGCGAGATCGGGCCCCCGGCGGCTCCACCCGACCATCTCCTCGACGTCGCCCTCGGGGCCCTCGAACACCGCCTCCACCCGCCCGTCGGGCAGGTTGCGGACGTATCCCGCCAGACCCAGCGCTCGGGCGAGCCGCGCGCAGGTCGCCCGGTAGAAGACCCCCTGGACACGCCCGGACGCGACGACGCGCACCCGCTTCATCCGCGCATACTAGGTTCGTGCCCGGATACGACCAGAGGACCGCGCTGCTCGTCGTCGACGTGCAGCATGACTTCGCCGACCCGGTCGGCAACCTCTACGTTCGCGGCGCCGAGGAGATCGTGCCGATCATCAACGGCGAGGTCGCGGCGGCCATCGACGCGGGCGCGCCGATCGTCTACACGCAGGACTGGCATCCGGAGACCACCCCGCACTTCGAGAAGGACGGCGGGGTCTGGCCCGTCCACTGCGTCCGCGACACGTGGGGGGCCGACTTCCATGCCGACCTCCTGGTCGTCGATGGCGCACCCGTCATCCGCAAGGGGACCGGCGGCGAGGACGGGTACTCGGCGTTCAGCGTTCGAGACCCGAGGAGCGGAGAATCGTGGGAGACCACGCTCGGCAGCATCCTGCGAGACCGACTGATCAAGCGCGTGGTCGTGTGCGGCCTCACCACCGACTACTGCGTCGTCGAGACCGTCTCCGACGCGCGCGCCCGGCACTTGGACGTCGACGTGGTGACCTCCGCGATCCGGGCGGTCGAGTTGCGCAGCGGCGACGAGCAGCGCGCGCTCGAACGCATGCGCAACGTGGGCGCCGTGCTCGTCTGATCCCGACGTCCGCGTCAGGACTGGCACTGGGGGCAGAAGTAGGCGTTGCGGCCGGAGATCTTGACCGCCTGGATCGGGGTCCGGCACCGCCGGCACGGCAGACCCGCGCGCCCGTAGACCTTCAACTCACCTTGGAACTCGCCCGGCTTCCCGAATAGATCGAGGTAGGCCTCGTCCTCGAGCGTCGTGCCCCGGAACCGGATCGCCTCCTGCAGCACCTCCTGCATCGCGCGATAGAGCCTGCGCACCTCCTGCGAGGACAACGTGTCCGACGGCCGGTCGTAGCGCAGGCCGGCCGCGAACAGCACCTCGTCGGAGTAGATGTTGCCCAGGCCGCTCACGAACTTCTGGTCCATCAGCAGCTGCTTCATCTTGGCGGCCCGCTGCGCGAGGGCCGCCCCGAACGCCTGCCAGGTGAACACGTGGTCGAGCGGATCGATCGCCAGGTGCTGCAGTTCCTTCACCTTGCCGAGCTCGTCCGCGGTGGCGACGAACATCTCCCCGAACGTGCGCGCATCCACGTAGCGGAGGTCGCCACCCTGCTGGAACGTGAGCACGACGTGTGTGTGCGGAGGCAGCGGCACGCGCTTGGTCGCACGGATGAACTGTCCGCTCATCCCGAAATGCGTCACGAGCACGTCGCCGTTGTCCATGTGCAGCAGGACGTACTTGCCGCGGCGCTCGGCCTTGGTGAACTTGCGCCCGACCAACAGATCGGTGAACTCCTTGCGCTTGCCATGGCGACGGATCACCCGCATCGCGTTCTTCGAGGGACGTACCTCGGCCTCGGTCACCTTTCGACCCACGACGTCCTTCTCGAGGTCCCGGCGCATCACCTCGACCTCGGGGAGCTCCACTAAGCCCCCTCGTTCCGGGGGGCTGCCGCTCGCGCGTTCTCGTCCGCTCCTCGGGCCCCCCGGCCGTCCCGCGTCCCGGCGGGCTCCGCCGGCTCGGCACGCTCGGACAGGCGGATGTAGGCCTCGTGCGCGGCCTGCTGCTCCGCCTCCTTCTTCGAGCGCCCGACGCCGGTCCCCCACTCCTTGCCGGCGAGGAACACGGTGGCCGTGAACTCCTTCTGATGGTCCGGCCCGCGCTCTCGGATCCGGTACTCGGGGACCGAATGGACCTCTGCCGACGCGAGCTCCTGCAGGATCGTCTTGTAGTCGCGCTCGCCCTCGCCTCGGACGTAGGCGATCATCCGGGGACGGAACACGCGCTCGATCAGCTTGCGTGCCGCGGGCATGTCTCGGTCGAGGTAGACGGCGCCGAGCAGCGCCTCGAACGCGTCGGCCAGGATGCTGCTCTTGTCCGGCCCCCCGCTCATCTGCTCGCCACGGCCGAGCAGCACGAACCGACCTAGCCCCAGGTCCCGCGCCACGTCCGCGAGCGAACTCATGTTGACGATCGCGGCCCGGAGCTTCGCGAGCTCCCCTTCGGGCATCTCGGGGAACTCGCGGAACGCCATGTCGGTGACCACGATCCCGAGGACGGCGTCGCCAAGGAACTCGAGCCGCTCGTTGTTGGCGGGCAGCCCGTTCTCGAACGCGTAGGACCGGTGGGTGAGCGCGAGACGCCGCAGGTCGGCGTCGCGGAAACGGACGCCGAGCACCCGGTCGAGCGCCCTCGGGCCCTCCCCGCCTCGCTCTCGTGCCACGCGGCTACTCGACCTCGACGGCCTGGCGACCGGCGTAGTAGCCGCAGTTCGCGCAGACGCGATGCGGGAGCTTGGGCTGGTGGCACTGCGGGCACTCCGAGTACGTCGGCGGCTCGGCCTTCCAGTTGGCCTTGCGCTTGGCTCCCCGCGTGTGGCTCTGACGTCGCTTCGGTACCGGCATGTCGGGTCCCTCTCTGTCTGGTCGGATCCCTGTGGATGGATCAGTCGTCCGGGTCGAGATCGGACAGGCCCTCGAGCAGCGCGCCGAGCGCGTCCCACCGCGGATCGGTCCGCACGTGTCCCGGACACTCGCCGAGGTTGCGGTCGCCGCCGCAGATCTCGCACAGCCCGAGGCAGTCGGGCCGGCAGAGCGGCGAGAAGGGCATCTCGAGCACCAGCGCGTCGCGGACGATCGGCTCCGGGTCGAGCGTCAGGTCCGGGGCGAGCGCGTAGTCGTCGTCCGGACCCGGCTCGCGCGCGACGAGCTCGGTCATCTCGACGTCGAAGTCGCGCTCGAACGCCTTCAGGCAGCGGGCGCAGCGCATCGCGAAGCGCCCTTCGAGCGAACCGCGGACGTAGATGCCCTCGAGGACGCTCTCGAGCGTGAGGTCGGCGGCGATCGGTTCGTCCTCCGGGACGTCGGCGAGCTCGGTGCGCAGGCCCGGTACCGGCTCCTCCACGTGCACGGTTCGTGAGGCCCCGGGGATCTCGAGGAGATCGCGGACGTCGATCGCTCGCATCACGCCTCCTCGTCCTCCCGATCGTCGGACAGCGTCACCTGCGGACCGAGCTCGGCGCTCGGCGTCGCGCCTCGGAGCTTCTCCCGCCCGGCGACGACCTGATCGATCGTTTTCGCGAGCCCGTCGCCCTCGGCGATCATCTCCTCGAGGATCTTCTGCAGCGAGCCCTCGAGCTGGGCGAGCTTGGCGTCCACGTAGTCCTCCGCCTCCAGACGCAGCCTGCGGGCGTCCTCCTCGGCCTCTTGGACGATGCGTTCGGCCTCGTCCTTCGCCCGCTGCATGACCGCCTCGTGGGACGCGAGGCGCAGTTGCTCCGCCCGCGCTTGCTCCACCATCGCCTCGGCGTCGCGCCGGGCCTTGGCCAGGAGCTCCTCGCGATCCTTCACCACCCAACGCGCCTGCTTGATCTCGTCGGGCAGCGACCCCTTGAGTTCCTCGATGAGTTCGAGCACCTCGTCCCGGTTCAGGAGCGCCGAGGAGGACAGCGGCATCGACTTGGCGTCGCGCACCATCTCTTCGAGCTCCGACAGGCGTGTCGTGAGGTCCACCTAGGCCGGCCCCCCGAGCTTGTCGGCGAGCCGCTCCGCGACGTGGGCCGGCACGAGCGTCGACACGTCGCCACCGAACCGCGCGACCTCCTTGACGAGCGAGGAAGACAGGAACGACCACTGGGGGCTCGTCGTCATGAACAGCGTCTCCACCCCGGTCAGCTGATGGTTCATCTGCGCCATCTGGATCTCGTACTCGAAGTCCGACACCGCCCGAAGGCCCTTGACGACCAGGTCGGCCCCTCTCCGCGTCGCGTAGTCCACGAGCAATCCCGTGAACGCCTCGACCTCGACGTTCGCGAACGGCTGGAGCGCCTCCTTGAGCAGGCCGATCCGCTCTTCGACCCCGAACAACGGCTCTTTGGCCGGGTTGTCGAGCACGCCGACGACCAGGGCGTCGAAGCGCCTCGCAGCCCGTTCGATGATGTCGATGTGACCGTTCGTGACGGGGTCGAACGTCCCCGGACACAGGGCGGTCAGGCCCATCTACGCCTCCCGGAATATGAAGACGAGGGTGTCGCCGTAGGACAGTCGCCTCGCGGCGAGCCAGTGTACCGGAATGACAGGCGTGGAAGACGTTTTCGGGCGGGTCAGGACCACCCGCCACCCGGCGCCCGTCAGCCCGCCCGAGCCGATCAACGAGAGTACCGAGCCGAGTTCGCGCTCGTCGATCGCGTAGGGGGGGTCGGCGATCACGAGGTCGAAGCCCGAGAGGCCGTCGTCGTCCCCGATGAGGAACGCACCGACGTCGGAGGCGACGACCTCGGCGGCGTCGGCGACCCGCGCGCGGACCAGGTTGTCCCGGATGGTACGCAGGGCCGCCCGATCCCGCTCCACGAGCACGGCGTGCTCGGCGCCGCGGGAAAGCGCCTCGATTGCCATCGCCCCGGTCCCGGCGTACAGGTCCAGGACGCGTGCGCCCGGCACCATCGCGCCGATGCTCGAGAACACGCCCTCGCGCGCCATATCGGAGACGGGCCGGACGCCGCGAGGGGCGGGGGCGAGCCGGACGCCCTTCGCGGACCCGGCGACGACCCTCACGAGTGGAACAGCCAGTCGATCGAGCCCTCGAACCGCGACCGCAGCTCCGCGAGCAGGCCCGGCTCCCCCGTGAGGTCGGGATCACGCTCGATCGTCGCGAACGCCCGCACGCGGGCTCGCTTCACCAGGTCGAGGTCGTCGGCCAGACGCGCCAGCTTGAGATCCGGGAGCCCAGACTGCTTCACGTCGAACAGGGTCCCCTCGCCGCGCAGCCGCAGGTCCTCGTCGGCGAGCTCGAACCCGTCGGTCGTCCGCACCATCGCCTCGAGGCGGGCGCGTGCCTCCACGTTGGTCTGTTCCGACTCGTCGAAGAGCACGCAGGTGGATAGGTGGGTGCCGCGTCCGATGCGTCCCCGGAGCTGGTGCAGTTGGGCCAGGCCGAAGCGTTCCGCGTTCTCGACGAGCATCACGGTCGCGTTCGGGACGTCCACGCCGACCTCGATCACGGTCGTCGAGATCAGCAGGTGATGGCGCCCCGACCGGAACCCGTCCATGACGCGTTCCTTCTCCATGGGGCGCATCCGGCCGTGCAGCACCTCGACCGACAGGTCCGGGAAGACGTCGGTCGCCAGCCGTTGCGCCTCCCCCTCCGCGGCCCGCACCTGGTTGCGGTTGGTCTCGTCGATCGCCGCACACACGACGAACGCCTGCCGCCCCGCCTCCACCTCACGTCGAACGAGCTCGTACGCGGCCTGCCGCTCGGTCTGCGTCCGCGCGATCTGGGTCCGGATCGGCTGGCGGCCCTTCGGCATCTCGTCCAGGACGACGACATCCAGGTCGCCGTAGTAGGTGAGGGCGAGCGTTCGCGGGATCGGGGTGGCCGTCATGATCAGGACGTCCGGCGACGCTCCCTTGCCCTTGAGCGCCATCCGCTGGTGCACCCCGAACCGGTGCTGCTCGTCGATCACCGCGAGCGACAGGTCGGCGAACGACACCCCCTCCTGCACGAGCGCGTGCGTCCCCACCACGAGATCGACGTCGCCGGTCGCGATCCCTTGGATGATCCGGGCGCGATCCTTCCCCGTGACGGCGGCGGTCAGCGACGCGTAGGCGACGCGGGGCTCGTGCTCGTCGAGCGGTTCGGGGTCGAGCAGCGACGGCTGGGCCGCATCGGGCTTCCCGGTCGAGGCGAGCTCGAGGTACTCGATCGCGCCCGAACCGCCGAGCAGCGCGGCGACCTGCCGGAAATGCTGTCCGGCGAGCACCTCGGTCGGCGCCATGATCGCGGCCTGGTGCCCGGAGCCGATCGCGACCAGGGCCGCGTGCAGCGCGACCAGCGTCTTGCCCGAGCCGACGTCCCCCTGGAGCAGCACGTTCATCGGTCGCGGTCGTCCCATCGCCTCGTCGATCTGCGCGGTCGCGCGTCGCTGGGCGTCGGTCGGCGAGAACGGCAGGGTCCGGTACAGGCGTTCGAGGAGTGCCCCGTCCGGAGCGTGCGCCACGCCGGTCTCGGCCCGTTCGACCCGGTGCTTGCGGAACGCGAGCCCGAGCTCGAGGACGAACAGCTCGTCGAACTTCAGCCGCTCGATCGCCGCGGCGAGCTCGGGCTGCGAGCCGGGGAAATGGATGTGCCGGATCGCCAGGTCGAACGGTTGCAGCGATTCGGCGCGGACGAGGTGCTCGGGCATCGGATCGGGAAGGGCGGGGAGCCGTTCGAGCGCCCGCCACACGAGCTCGCGGATCGTGCGCGTCGTGATGCCCTCGGTCGCCCTGTGGATCGGGGTGATCCGGCCCGTGTGGACCAGATCCTGGTCGCCGCTCTCGAGGAGCTCGATCTCCTGGTTCGCGAGCTGGAGCCGGCCGCGGTACAGCTGCGCGACGCCCGACACGGCGACCTCGTAGCCCTCCTTGTAGATGGAAGCGGTCCACGGTTGGTTGAAGAACGTCAGATCCAGGTACCCCGAGCCGTCGTACAGCGTGATCGTCACCATCGACTGGCGGCGCCGGGTCTGTCGCTTGCCGACCCTCTTGACGCGCGCGACCACCGTCGCATAGGCCCCGATCTTCAGTTCTCCGATCCGCGAGACCTGCGAGCGGTCGATGTAGCGGCGGGGGTAGTGATGGAGCAGGTCTCGGACCGTGGAGATCCCCAGCCCCTCGAGGACGTCCGCGGCGGGCGGGCCCTTGGTGCGCAGACCGACCCGGCGCGTGGCGATCTGTCGGTCGATCGCGCTCACCCGGCTGTCGAGCTCCAACCGCCCGGCTCGCGGATGCTCCGTCCGGAGGCCTTCCACGTCGTCGGTTCTACCATGCGGTACATGACGTCCCGCCTCGGCATCGTGGTCGTGTGCTTGGCGCTGCTCGGTGGCGCGTGCGGCCCGTCGATGGATCGCTCAGCTGCCGCCCGGCTCCCCGCCGATCCGCAGGCCCTCCCCGAGTTCACCCTCGCCGACTACCAGCACGTGCTCGCTGAGCTCCGCGGCACGCCGGTGGTGGTCAACGTCTGGGCCTCCTGGTGCGGTCCCTGCCGCAAAGAGGCGCCGCTGCTCGCCTCGGCGCACGAGGCCTACGGCGACCGGGTCCGGTTCATCGGTGTCGACATCCTCGACGAGCGCGACTCCGCGCGGGCATTCATGCGTGAGTACCGGTGGACCTACCCGAGCGTGTACGACCCGGCCGGCGCGATCCGCGACGGTCTCGGCCTGCTTGGTCAACCGGTGACCCTGTTCTACGACGCGTCGGGCGCGCTGGTGGACACGTGGAGCGGTCCGCTCTCGCAACAGGTCCTCGACGACGGTCTCGACGCGATCGCGCCCGCCGACGCTCAGGCGGACGAGGGGTCGTCCAACGGGTGAAGGATCGCGCTCCGACTCGCCTGGGGGGTCTTGAGCGAGTCGAGGATCCGTGAGGCCGAGCCCATGAGCCGGCCGGCCCGACGCGTGCTGCCCGCTCGCCGCTCAGCCTCCGCGTGGAGCGCGTGCGCGCGAGCGAGGGACGTCGTCACCCCGATCTCGTGCCATCGTTCCGTCGCCTCGGCGAACGCGCCCGACGCCGCAGGGAGCCGGCGGCGGGAAGACCGCAGGGCGAGCAGTCCCTGGTTCTCCGCTCGCACCGCGGCCAGCTCTCCGATCGCATCCACGAGGCCGGGAACCGAGCGAGGCGTTCGCCCCGCGAGGATCGCGGCCTGGTCGCGGATCGCCCGGGCGAGCGGCAGCGTTCCCGTCGCGCCGACGGCTCTCGCGTCGGTGACCGCGCGACCGAGCTCGGGGAGCGCCCGGGCGAGATCGCCCGCCCCTAGGTGCGCACGACCAGCGAGCAGCGGCGCGAACGGCTCCCAAAGGAGCCAGCCGTTCGCGAGCACGCCCGACCGCAACCCGTCGGCCGCTCGCGCGACGTCGTTCCACGACCCGCGATCCAGGCTCAGCTCCGCCGTCACCAGATGCGCATCGAGGATGTCCAGGCGCGTCGGCGGCAGCAAACGCCTGACCGCCGCACCGAGGCGACGGGCGGCCACGCTCGGTCGAGCCGATCGCATCGCCGCTCGGGCTCCGGCGAGCAGCCCGAGCGCGACCACGCGATCGGACTCCATCTCGCGCCCCGTGCGAACGGCCGCCTCCGCCAAGCGCTGCGCCTGGTCCTGGGGACCGATGCACGTCCTTGCCATCGCCTCGATCACCAACGTGTCCGCCTCCGTGAACCGGTCGCCAGCCTCGGCGGCGATGGGACGCGCCTCTCGCATCAGACGGATCGCTTCGTGGTGCCGGCCGCGGTAGTGCTCGAAGTAACCGCGCGTGCGCAGGAGCGCTGCGCGCGAACGCAGATCACCCTCGTTGGTCGCCAGCCGGCGACACTCGCCGTACCAGCGCTGGAACTCGGCTCCGCCCACGACCGTGAGCAGATAGGCGAGGTCTTGCGCCACCACCGACCGGCCGACGGACTGTCCGGCCGTGGTCAGGAGGTCGTAGGCGCGCCCGAGGTATTCGAGTTCGTGGCGGTAGTCCTCGTCCGCCCATGTCTCGGAGATACCGAGATGCGCCCAACCCTGCCCGCCGACATCCCCTGCCTCCTCGAACAGAGCCAGCGCCCGTTGGAGCAACGGGCGCGAACGTTCAGGGCGTCCGCGCGCCAGCAGGGCACGAGCCTGGAGGTCCCGCTCCCCCGACCTGCGAGCGAACTCGTGCGCCTTCGTCGCGTGCGCGATCGCCTCACGGTTGCGACCCATCTCCTCGAGGGCCTCCGAACGGCCGATCAGCAGTCGAGCGTGCTCGGCATCGTCCACCTCCGAGCCCGGCGCCTCGGCCACGTGGAGCGCGCGCACGTATAAGGCCTCGGCCGTTCGTGCCTGATACCCGAACGCCTCGTCCGCGCTCATGCGCAGGTATCGCACGGCGAGCTCCGCCACGTCGGGAGGCGGAGGCGGCCCGGTCCGGGTGTGGAGCAGCCGCCAGGCGGACTCGTAGTGATGGGCGATCGCCCCGGGATCCTCGTCGTTGCGCTCCCGGAGCCACCGCGCGATCTCGAGATGGGTCCGCGCCCGCACCACCCTGGGGATCGACGCGTAGGCGACCTCGCGGATCAGGACGTGTTTGAAGGCGTACTCGGTCTCGGCCACGATCGCGCTCCGCCTCCGCCGATGAAGGAGTCCGCGACCCTCGAGCGCCCGGAGGGCCGGTCGGCGATCCCTCCCTCCGCCGAGGTGCTGCAGGAGACCGTCCCAGACGGCCTCCCCAGCGACCGATGCATCCCGCAGGAGGCGCTTCTCGTCGCTCGGCAGACCGTCCAGGCGGGCCGCGATCAGCCGCCGGATCGCGGACGGCACGTGGTTGACCTCGTGCGGGCGCGAGATGTGCCACCGCCCGCCCCGTTCCACGATGGCCCCGGACTCGACGAGCATGCCGACGCTCTCCTCCAGGAAGAGCGGATTGCCTCCCGAGCGTTGCACGAGACTCCCGAGCAGATCGGGAGCCGCCCCCGCTCCGAGCACCTCCTCGGCCAGCTCCTGCGTATGGCCTTGCCCGAGCGCGCCGAGCTCGATGAACGGCAGCTTCGACCCGAACCCCTCAGGTCGCGATAGGCCGAGGATGAAGATGGGACCGCGCCACCGATGGGCACGGGCGTCCTCGATCGCGGCGACCAGGTCGGTGTCGGCCCAGTGGAGGTCGTCGATGAACACGAGCACCAAGCCGTCTCGGGCGAGGTCCTCCACCATCATCCGCGCGGCCCGCACGACCCCTTCGACCGCATCCAGGCGTCGTCCGTGCGGACGCTCGAGCCCGAGCAGGTTCCCGAGGTCTCGCGCGAGTCCCGTCCGCTCCGGAGCCGACCCGGCCAGCCGGGTGGCGAGGGTCTCGATGGCGGCCCTGGCCACGCCCGGATGATCCGCGCCGATCGACACGGCAGCCGCAAGGGCATCGCCGAGCGCGTCCAACGGGCGGCGCTGTCCGAAGGGCCTGCAGCGGCCGGCCAGGACGGTGGCGGACCCGAGCCGCCGCGCGAACTCCGCTGCCAGCCGCGACTTCCCGAGACCCGGCTCGCCGGAGACGACGAGCACACCTGAACGACCGCGACGCGTGGTCGCTCGAGCCTCGGCCTCGAGGCGAGCCATCTCCACCTCGCGATCGACGAACGCCACGGGGGCGGCGCTTCGCCTGCGTCCCTCGGGGGTTGCAGCTCGGGTCGAGAGCGCCTCGAACGTCGGAAGCGGATCGGTCAACCCCTTCGCGCGTCGTCGCCGGCGAGGACCGTAGACGATCGTGTGGGAGGTGAGACCGACGGTTCGCTCGTCCGCGAGCACCCGCCCCGCGGTTGCGAGGTCCGCGAGTCGCGAGGCGACGTTCACCGTGTCGCCCACGATCCGGAAACCGGCCTGCTCGTCCGCGGGGGCTACCATCACCTCTCCTGAATTCACACCGGCGTGGACCTCCGGGAACGCCATCTGGGGCCGATGCTCGTTCAGCTCGCGCACGTGATCGCGGAGGGCGAGCGCCGCCCGTACCGCCCGCTCGGCATCGTCTTCATGCGCGACCGGGACGCCGAACACCGCCATGAACCCGTCACCCATCACCTGGGGGACGGTGCCCCCGTAGTCCTCGACGATCGCCTGCAGACTCGCCATCGTCGGACGCAGGAAGGTGTAGGCCTCCTCGGGATCGAGCGACGCAGCGAGCCGCGTGTATCCGGTCAGATCGGCGAACAGGACGCTGACGAGCTTGCGCTCGCCGTGCGGCAGGACCGCGGGCGCGGATCGTCCCGCCTTCGCATCCGAGCCACGCCTGCCGGCCAGATCTCGACTATCCCTTCGTCTTCTCGTACTCCGGTATGTACGCGAAGGCGGAATCGGTGGACGCGACGCCATCGACGGTTCCGATCCTCTCGAAGATCAGGGTCTTGAGCTCCTCCAGCGAGTTGTCGGCGAGCTCGACCAGGATGTCGAAGCCCTTGCCGGAGACGGTCGCCGCCGCGTAGTAGAAGTGCTCCCTCCAATGCTCTTCCCCGTACTCCTCGATCAAGGGGTCGACCTTCGTAGCGAACGCGTCGTCCAACGCGTCCAGGACCGACCTCGCGCTCCTCGTGCCGGTCCGGATACGGACGAGGGCGTGGATTGGCGGGCTGTGCTTGTGAGGGGCGCCGTACCGGCTCGGCAGATCGGTGACCGACCACTCGGAGCGGACGCCCGCCGTCCAGAAATCGCCGGCGATCAGCTCTTGAAGCTCTTTGAGCGAGTCCACGGTCACGGCGCCGAAAGCCACAAACGAACCCACGAACTGGTACGCGAAGCGGACGCCCCGGTCCGCTTCCAGATCGTATGGCCTGCTCTTTCGGAACCGATCGAGGACGTCGTCGATCTTGGTCAACCCGTCCCTCGGAGGTGTCGGCTCGAACAGGTGCATGAACACGTACGCGTCGACCTTCGACCCCTCGCTCTGCATGGTCGTCGCCTCCCTCGTCAGCGGTTCCTAGACTCTGAGGCTCTTGCCCTCCGCGCGCAACCCGCCCCTCTCAGGTCGTCTGCTACCCTCGTTGGGCCATGGCCGCCGTCTGCGACATCTGCGGGAAGAAGCCGTTCTTCGGCATGCAGGTCTCCCACTCGCACCGCCGCTCCCCGAAGCGGTGGAACCCCAACGTGCAGCGCGTCCGGGCGCTCGTGAACGGCACGCCGAAGCGGCTCCACGTCTGCACGAGCTGCATCAAGGCCGGCAAGGTCAAGCGCGCCGTCTAGGACCTCAGGCCCCCTTCGGGCGCCTCCCGAACCTCTCGCGTGCCCCAGGACGCCTTCGGGACTCAAGGCGGAGGCCCGGGTGCATCGTCTGTTCGGCGCGTCTGCCGGTGACGCAGGGATCGACGGCGTCGCGATCTCGCCGGACCCCGACGAGGTCGACGCGCTCGCGTCGGCGTTCGTCGGGGGACGCGAGCGCATCGGCGCGACGCGAACGGGGCTCGCCGACCTGCTGCGGAACCTCGAGAACGACGCTCGCCGGCTCGCCCAGGTCTCGGACGATCTGCAGGACGACGTCCGCCGCGCGCGGATGGTCCCGGTCTCGATGGTCTTCGACGCCTTCCCGCGCCTGATCCACGATCTCGCCGTGGACCTGGGCAAGCGCGCGACGCTCGTCGTCCAGGGGGCCGACACGGAGGTCGACCGGTCCGTGATCGAACAGATCCGCGCGCCGCTCACGCATCTGCTCCGCAACGCCATCGACCATGGGCTCGAGACGCCGCAGGAGCGGGACCGAACCGGGAAGCCATCCGAAGGGACCATCACCCTGTCGGCGTCGCAGCGAGGCGACACCCTGCTGATCGAGGTGCGCGATGACGGAGCGGGCATCGATCCGAACCAGATCCGTGCGCACGCGGTCGGGCGCAGGACGCTCTCCCAAGAGGCGGCGGACGCCACGAACGATGCCGAGGCGCTCCGTCTGATCTTCCGAGCGGGGTTCTCGACGTGCGAGGAAGTGACCGACCTCTCGGGTCGCGGCGTTGGGCTCGACGTGGTCCGCGACGCGATCGAACGCCTCCGCGGCTCGGTCGATGTCGACAGCGTGGTCGGCGAGGGCACCCACTTCTCCCTCCAGGTCCCCCTGTCCATCGCGTCCGCGCAGTGCGTGATGGTCGGGGTCGGCGGCATCTCGTTCGCCATCCCGATCTCGAACGTGTCCCGGATCCTCCGGCTCACCAAGGATCAGACGGAGCGCGCCGACGGCAGGCTCGTGGTGCCGATCGACGGCAACCCCACGCCGATCTCGAGCATCTCTGAGGTGCTCGGCCTCGAGAGCACGCACGGGTCCGTGAACGGATCGCCCCATCCGGCGGTCGTGCTCGCGTCCGGCGAACGCCGGATCGTGTTCGTCGTGGACGAGCTGATCGGGACGCAGACGCTGGTGCTGAAGTCCCTGCCGGCCCCGCTCGTGCGCCTTCGGAACATCTCGGGCGCCGCGATCCTCGGAACGGGCGAGGTCGTCGGGTCCTGAACGCCGCCGACCTGGTCCGCCGCGACGATCCCGCGGGGGCGTGGTCCACGGCGTTCGGCGGTCGCCTATCGAAGGGCGAAGGCGGACCGGACGCGCCGATGATCCTCGTGGTCGACGACTCGAGCGTGACCCGGACCATGGTGAAGGGGATCCTCGAGATGGCCGGCTACCGCGTCCAGGTGGCCGCAGACGGGATACAGGCGTGGGAGCTCCTGCGCAGCCGCCCGTTCGACCTGGTCGTGAGCGATGTGAACATGCCCGAGATGAGCGGGTTCGACCTCACGGAGAAGGTGCGCTCGGATCGCCTCCTGCGTCACGTCCCCGTGATCCTCGTCACGGCCCTGGACTCGCTCGAGGACCAGGCGCGCGGCGCCGATGTGGGCGCCGACGCCTACATCACGAAGGGTGCCTTCAACGACGAACGCCTGTTGGACGCGGTTCGGAGCTTCGTCTAGGTCGGCCGCGCTGCGTGCCCGGTGGAGGAACCAGCGTCGCCCCGGGGCGGCAGCCCCGGGGCGACGCCGTTCCGACGCTATTGGAGAACGACCTTCCGGTACATCGCATCCTGTGCGTACCCGTCGTGCGGCGCCCCCGTGTAGAAGTCGATCTGCGGGGAAGTGACGAACCGGTTCAATCCGGTCCATACGACGTGGATCGCGTCGTCGGGCCCGACGGCGAGGCCCGTGTAGTCACCATGGAAGACGTTGCAGTCCTTCCCCCTGGCGTCGATCACTGGCGGGTCAGTGTAGCCGGCAGGTCCGCAGATCACCGGCCAGGCCGTCGTGTACTGGCCGGCCCAATGTGTGACCGACACGTCGATGTGCTCGAGCGGACCCAGCGCTGTTGCGGCCCCTCCGCCGACCGAGAGCACGTGCTGGAACGTGTCGGCCGGAGCCGGAGCGGTGTCCTGGTCGAATGCCACGACGAGCGTACCGTCGGCCAGGTTGCCGGCCCATGGGAACCACTGCGAGTTGGGGCTAAACGCGACGGTCGTCCGCGGTGACCAGTTCGCGCCCCCGTCGGTGGACTCCGCCATCCCGACGGTGATGACCGACCCCGGGCCGGCGTTGCACGGGTCGTAGTTCGGGGCCGTGCCCGGGATGTCGAAGATGCAGGTCCCGTCGCTCGGCGTTGGGGTTCGCCGTGCCGCGGTCGCTCCACGTCACGACGATGCGTTGGGGGTCGGTCGGGTCGACCGACAGGTTGCCGAACGAGCTCCACCGGATCTGGTGCCCATACACCGTCTGGCGGCCGATCACCGACCACGGCATGTCCGAGAGGCCGTCCTCCAGCTGAGCAGCGGCAACCGGGTTCGAGAACGTCGCACCGCCGTCGGTCGACCTCACGACCATCACCTGGTTGTCGAAGTCGAACGGGACTTCCCACGCGCTCTCGTTCTGACCGTTCAGGAAGTACACGTAGAGCGTGCCGTCGGAGGCGACGACCGGGTTCGAGTCCTGGTCCTCGTCGCACTCGCCCGAAGGACCCGTGGACTGGAAGGTGCAGCTCGGGTTGGATCCGGAGATCTCCTTCGGGTTCGTCCACGTCGCTCCGCCATCGTCGGAGGAGCTCAACCAGATCGGGGACTCCGCGTAGCTCCCATGCAACCCGTTCAGGAACCGCGACGCGGTGACGTAGATCCGTCCGTAGAATAGAGAGGTGGGGTTGTTGTCGACCCCGATGTACACCTTGTCCCAGAACACGGCGTTGTTCGCCGGGCCGATGCCGGCGCCGGTACCATGGAACACGGTCACCGGCGGTTGCCAGGTGACACCGCCGTCGAGCGACCGGCTCACCGTGACGTTGCCGGCCGCGACGTACGGGCCGCCCTGGCCGCCAACATTGGCGAGCTGGCCCATGAGGGCAACATCGTGTTCCGCGTCGAACGCCGGAGCCGGGTCCCCGTTCCCGTTCCCCGAGCCGAACGGGACCTGCCCGTCCAGCCAGTGCTCCCCACCGTCGAACGACGTGAAGAAGCCGGTAGGCACGAGCGCTTGCCTCGCACCGGTGGAGTTGTTGAAGCGGTAGTAGTAGTCGTTCGACCCGGCCAGCAGGTGCTCCGGATCCTCTGGATCGACCGCGATGGCGATCTCGTTGTCCGGGGCCCAGTCCTGCCCGTACGTCGTGTCGTTGCAGCTGATGTCCACCGCGGCGCCGGCCGACGTGCCGCCTTCGCACGTGAACTTCTCGATCTGCTTCTTGCTGAACTGACCGCCGGCATCGGTCTGGCCGCCGGTCAGCTCGAACTCCTGCGGCGCGGGCAGGAGCTTCATCAGGTGCAAGGTCGACGTCGAGAACGGCCGGTCTCGGCCCGACGACGGCGCCGCGAGCACCGCGACGAGGAGCGCCGCGGCCGCGAGGACGAGCGACATCCTCCGCATCTTGTGCCCCCTCTCCAGACGACTGGTTCCACCTTAGGGAGGCGCCGCCGCGTGAGGCAATACGGTCCTTGAGTGAGACGACGTAGGCGTTTCTCCGAGGGATCACGTCGGCCGGATGGCCCACAGTGGGTCGACTGGGCCGATGCCCTTCCCGAGCGGGAGGGCCGCGCGGATCGCCTCGGTCACGAAGAGCTTGCCCTTGCGGACGGCCTCGAACAGCTCGTCGCCGCGGGCGAGGTAGGCGGCGATCGCCGAGGAGAGCGTGCATCCCGTCCCGTGCGTGTTGGTCGTCTCGATCCGCTCGCCCGCGATCCACATCATCCGGTCGCCGTCGAAGAACACGTCGTCGGCACCGTTCGACCCGGGGAGATGGCCGCCCTTGATCAGGACGGCGCCAGGCCCCATCGCCCGGATGGTCTCCGCCGCGTCCTCCATCAGGTCGCGGCTCGTCACCTCGAACCCCACCAGGCCGGTGGCCTCGGGAAGGTTCGGCGTCACCAGCGTCGCGAGCGGCAGGATGCGATCGCGGAGCGCACCGACGGCGTCCTCATCGAGCAGACGATGGCCGTGCTTGGAGACGGCGACGGGGTCGACGACGAGGTTCGGGACGTTCGTTTCGGCGACGGCCGCCGCGACCGCTTCGACGATCTCCGCGGACGCCAGCATCCCGGTCTTGGCGGCGTCGACCCCGATGTCCGTGACGACCGCGCGGATCTGATCGCCCACGATCGGAGGCGGCAGCGTCTCGTAGCCGCTCACGCCCTGCGTGTTCTGGACCGTGACCGCGGTGATCGCGGTCATCCCGAACACGCCCAACGCGCTGAACGTCTTGAGATCCGCCTGGATCCCCGCACCGCCACCCGAGTCCGAACCGGCGATCGACAGCGCTCGCGGTCTGGCGGGTCGGTTCGGATCCACGGCATCAAGGCTACTCGCGGGCGAAGTGATCCCAGCCCCGTGGTTCGAGGGCCGAAGATCGCCCGTCCTCGTCGATCCCGACCACGCCGGGTCCGTCGGTGACCTCGCCGATCTCGGACAGGTCCACGCCGAACCCGTCCCGGAGCTCGGTTCGGGCGTCGCGCACGCCGGCGGCTGGCATCGACGCGAGCAGCTCGTAGTCCTCGCCCCCGGCGAGGGCGAGGTCGCGGGCGTCCACGCCGAGATGTGCGGCGCCGCTCGCGAGAGGTTCGGACACCGGCACGGCCCCGAGGTCGAGGCGAGCCCCGACGCCGCTCGCGTCGCACAGACGGGACAGGTCCCTCGACAGGCCGTCCGACAGATCCATCATGGAGGTCGCCCCGGCGTGCGCGAGGACCTGCGCCTCGCCGACGCGCGCGACCGGTCGCTCGAGGGCCTCGATCAACGCGCGGCCCCACGGCTGCGAGAGCGCGTCGGCAGCTCGGGGCGAGGGCAGGCGCGAGAGCGCGAGGCCGCCCGCCGCCGCGCCGAGGGATCCGGTCACCACGATCCGGTCTCCGACGTGCGCCCCCGCGCGACCCACGGCACGCCCTGGCGCGACCTCACCCACCACGGCGACCGACAGGACGACGAGGTCCGCCCGGTTGGTGTCCCCGCCCACGAGCGCGACCGCGTACTGCGCGCACGCGTCGCGCATGCCCCCGTAGAGCTCCATCACCCACGCGGCATCGACGTCGTTCGGCAACGCCATCGCGACGAGCGCGTAGCGAGGGCTCGCAGCCATCGCCGCGATGTCCGAGACGTTGACCGTGATCGCCTTCGCCCCGAGATCGCGAGCGGAGATCGCGCCGCGCTCGAAGTGCACGCCCTCGGCGAGCAGGTCGGTGGTCAGCACCAGCTGTCCGGTACCCGGGTCGACGACCGCCGCGTCGTCGCCGAGCCCCACGACGACGCCCGGCTCGCCCGCGGAGAGCAGGCGCGAGACGGCTCGGATCAGCTGGTCCTCGGAGAGGTCCATCGGCGCTCGTGCGCGTCGCCGGCCGGTCGTTCCGGCGGAGGGGCGCCGCGCTCGTTGGGTAGGATAGAGCCGCTCCGGGCGTGCCCCCGAGCCTGCGAGCGACCCTGACGAAGGAGCACCCGTTGAAGGTCGGAGCACGCACGATCCACGACAACCCCTCCGGGGACGAACTCCGGCGGTTCACGGAGGCGATGCCACAGAGCCGGGTGACCGAGTACGGCAACGTGAACGTCCAGACCCGGGTCACGTCGCGCAGCGCCGGGAGTACGTACGTGGTCGCCGAACGCTCGAGCGGCAAGACGATGACCCGCGAGGAGTTCGAGCAGGTCGCGCGGATGCAGGACGAGTACCTGCGCGACGCGGACGTGGTCGTGATCGACGGCTCCATCGGCAACGACCCGGCCTTCCGCACGCGGGCACGGCTCACGATCGACAAGGCGAACGCCAACATCGCGGGGATGCAGCAGAAGCTGTACTTCCCTCGCGACGATCGCGAGGGAGCCGGCGGGGAGCCGGAGGTGCACGTGATCTACACGCCGAACCTCGAGGCCGCCGGCTACCCGGACGGACGCGTGATCGCCGTCGATCTCGAACACGGCGTCACCCGCGTCCTGAACTCGGACTATTTCGGCGAGTCCAAGAAGGGCGGCCTCCGGATGTGGAACTCGAAGGTCTACGACCTGGGCGGGCTGGCGCTGCACGCCGGCCTGAAGGTCGTGCCGACGGCCGCCGGCGAGAAGGTGTTCATGATCATCGGCCTGTCCGGGACCGGGAAGACCACGACCACGTTCACGACGCAGAACGACTCGCTGCCGGTCCAGGACGACTTCGTGGCGCTCATGCCCGGCGGGAGGCCCTACGGGACCGAGAACGGATGCTTCGCCAAGACGTTCAGCCTCGACCCCGACTTCGAACCCAACATCTACGACGCCGTCGTCAAGCCCACCACCTACCTGGAGAACGTGTACCAGGACGACCGGGGGAAGGTGAACTTCTTCGAGCAGAGCTACACGCAGAACGGACGCGCGGTGTTCGGGATGGAGGACCTCGCCCGGCATCGCGACCCGACGCGGGTGGGGACGGTGGACTACCTGCTGATCCTCAACCGGAACGAGAACATCATCCCGGCGGTGGCCCGGCTCGATCAGGAGCAGGCGGCCGCCTACTTCATGCTCGGCGAGACCACGGGCACGTCCGCCGGCGGCGCGGCGGAGGCGGGCAAGTTCCTCCGGGTCCCGGGGACGAACCCGTTCTTCCCCCTGCCCCACGGACTGCAGGGCAACCGGATCCTGGAGCTGCTCGCGACGCATCCGATCGAGACCTTCGTGCTCAACACCGGCCGGGTCGGTGGCCGAGACGGCGACGACCGCTCGAAGAAGGTGAAGATCCCCCACACGTCCGCGTGCGTGAAGGGGATCGCCGAGGAGACGATCTCGTGGACGGAGGACGATGACTTCGGCTACCGGGTCGCCGATGCCGTCCCGGACCTCGACGACGTCGAGCTGCTGCAGCCGCGCCGGCTGTACGAACGTGAGGGTCGTATGCAGGAGTACCGCGACGTCGTCGATCGGCTGAAGGCGGAGCGCGTCGCCCGCCTGGAGGAGTTCCCCGAGCTCTCGCCGGAGATCGTCAAGGCCGTCGGATAGGTCTCAGGCCTCCTCGGCCGGCGATCGGCGGCCGAGGAACCAACCGGCCAGCAGCTGCATCGCGGCGAGGACGAGCGGCACCATCAGGTACCAGCGGAACCGCTCGAGCTCGTCCAGCGCGGCACGGCCCTGGACGTCGATCGATGCGTAGATCAGGAAGAAGCCGGCGAAGGCGAACCACAGCCCGATCCGCCCGGTGAGGTAGACCGCGTACAGGAGGTGGTCGACCACGTCGGTCCCCTCGAACGGCCTGCGGCCCCAATACCAGGCCGCCCGCAGCCCACCGAGCACGAGCAGGCCGCCGAGCACCAGCTCGAAGATCCTCACGCGCGCGTGCCCGCCGAGCGAGCGAGTGCGGAGATCACCTGTTCGTCGGTCGCCTGGTCGAAGTCCCGGTACCACTCGCCCACCGCGAGGAAGGGCTGCGGCGCCTCGAGCACGACGACCTCATCGGCCTCGGCACGCAGCCGCTCGAGCGACTGCGGCGGCGCGACCGGGACCGCGAGCACGACCCGTGCCGCCTCCCGGGACCGGGCCCACCGGAGCGCGGCGACGGCCGTGCTGCCGGTGGCGACGCCGTCGTCGACGACGATGGCGACGCGACCCTCGACCGGTTGGGGCGGGCGTCCGCGCCGGTAGGCGCGCTGGCGACGGTCGATCTCGGCCTCCTGAGCCGCGATCTCACGCTCCAGGTATCGCTCGCTCACCCCCAGCGCGCCGGCCATCCTCGGGTCGAGCACCCGGATGCCGGGCGCCACGGCGCCGATCGCGAGCTCGGGGTTACCCGGGGCTCCGATCTTGCGGGGAACGACCACGTCGAGCGGTGCGCCGAGCTCGCGCGCCACGACCTCGCCGACGATCACGCCGCCCCGCGGGATCGCCAACACGACCGCCTCGCTCCCGGCGTACGACGCGAGGGCGGTGGCGAGGCGTTCGCCCGCGTCGGTGCGGTCGGCGAAGATCACCGCTCCTCCTCGATCTCGCGACGGGCCTCTTCGTCCTCGAGCTCGCGCCGCTTGTCGGGGACGACCTTCTCGGGCGGCGGCATCGGCTTGCGGATCCGCCGGTACGCGGCGAGCGGATCTGCCTCGCGCTTGGTTCGTTTCCGCTTGGAGACCACGCCTCGATTATCGCCGTTCCGTGGACCCCCCCGGCCCGGCAGGAGGGCTCGACGCTGGGTCGGTCATGGCTTCGCCTTCGGCCGGGGTTTGTCGGCTGCCTGAGCGCCCGCATAGCATGGCGTCTCGCGAACGAGGAGGTCAGCGTGGTCCAGGCCTACATCCTGATCCAGACCGAGGTCGGCAAAGCCGCCCAGGTCGCCAAGGAGGTCCGAGACATCGCGGGCGTCGCCGAGGCCGAGGACGTGACGGGCCCCTACGACGTGATCGTGCGCGCCGAAGCGAAGAACGTCGACGAACTCGGCAAGCTGGTCGTCGCGAAGATCCAGGGCGTCGAGGGGATCACCCGCACGCTCACCTGCCCCGTCGTCCACCTGTAGGTCCCGAGCCGGTCCGAACGGCCGACCCGGATCAGACCCCGGTCCCCCGCTTGCGCTCGGCCTCGTGCCGGTCGATCGCGAGCTCGATCAGGCGGTCGACCAGATCCGGGTACGACAGCCCGGACGCCTCCCAGAGCCTCGGGTACATCGAGATGCTCGTGAACCCCGGGATCGTGTTCACCTCGTTCAGGAACACGCGTCCGTCCGGCATCAGGAAGAAGTCGACGCGGGCCATCCCCGCGCCGTCGATCGCTCGGAACGCGGTGACCGCCATGCGTTGGATCGTCTCGAGCGTCTCGGGCGCGACCTCGGCCGGGATGAGGAGCTCGGCGCCGTGCTCGTCGAGGTACTTCGCCTCGAAGTCGTAGAAGGCATGGCCGCGCGGGACGATCTCGCCCGCGACCGAGGCCACCGGATCGTCGTTCCCCAGGACCGAGACCTCGAGCTCGCGAGCGCCCGTCGCCGCCCGCTCGAGGACCGCCTTGCGACCGAATCGCAGCGCCGTCTCCAAAGCGCCTCGCAGGCCCGACGGCTCCTCGATCCGCTCGATCCCGATCGAGGAGCCGAGGCCGGCCGGCTTGGCGAACAGCGGGTAGCCGAGGTGCGCCGCGCGCGCGTCCACGGCCTCCGGATCTTCCTCCCAGTCACGCTCGTGCACGACGACGTACGGGACGACCGGGATCCCCGCAGCCGCGAACAGCACCTTCTGCACGGCCTTGTCCATCCCGATCGCCGAGCCGAGCACGCCGGACCCCACGTACGGTACGCCCGCCATCTCGAGGAACCCCTGGATCGACCCGTCCTCGCCGTAGGGGCCGTGCATCACGGGGAAGACCACGTCGATCGGCGTCCGCGAGCCGTCGGCCGAGACCAACGCCTGCGACCCGGGCTCCTGGTCGAGCGCGATCTCGGTCCCCGACCCGGGCGAGACGCCTGGGAGCGCACCGGGCGCGGCACCGGACGATAGCCCGGTGGCGCCGGGGGGCATGAGCTGCCACCGCCCCTGCTTCGTCACGCCGATCGCGACCACCTCGTAGCGGTCGGGGTCGAGCGCCGCGATCACCGAGCGGGCGGAGATGACGCTGATCTCGTGCTCGGCGGAGCGACCACCGAACACGACGGCGACCCGCCGCCTCACACCTTCTCCAGCGCGCGTTCGACGTCGTCGATCAGGTCCTCGACGTCCTCGAGCCCGACGCTCAGCCGGATCAGGCCGTCCGCGATCCCGGCGGCCCGTCGCGCCTCGGCATCGAGCTGCCGATGGGTCGTCGATGCGGCGTGGCAGGCGAGCGTGTGGACGCCGCCGAGGCTGGCCGCCACCCAGATGAGCTCGAGGGCGTCGCAGAAGCGCTGGCCGGCCTCGACGCCACCCACGACCTCGAAGGCCCCCATCCCGCCGAACCCCCGGGGCAGCAGCCGCACCGCGACGTCGTGCTGCGGGTGCGACGCGAGACCCGGGTAGTGCACGCGGGCGATCTTCGGGTGGGCCTCGAGCCACGAGGCGAGCGCGAGCGCGTTCGTGCAGTGGCGATCCATGCGGACCTGGAGGGTCGACAGACCCCGCATCGACAGCCACGCCTCGAGCGGGGCCAGCGTCCCGCCGGTCTCGATCACCGTGGAGCGCAGCCCCGCCATGCGTTCCTCGGACGTGCACACGACGCCGCCGATCAGGTCGTTGTGGCCGCCCACGTACTTGGTGGCCGAGTGCAGGACGTAGTCGAACCCGAACGGGGCCGGGTTACACAGGTACGGCGACGCGAACGTGTTGTCGACCGCGCTCGCGACGCCGGCCTCGGAGGCCAGGGCACCGAGCGCCTCCAGGTCGGCGACGGTCACGTTCGGGTTCGCGATCGTCTCGACGTACAGCAGCGTCGAGCCCGGCAGGGCCGCTCGCACCGCCTCGAGGTCGTGCGGGCTCACGAAGCGGACGCCGATGCCGTAGCGAGGCAGGACGTGGGCGAACAACGAGTACGTCCCACCGTAGAGCTCAGTGCTCGCGACGATCGTGTCGCCGTTGCCGGCCACGGTCGTCGCGAGCGTGTGGATCGCAGCCATCCCCGAAGCGAACGACAGCGCCGACTCGGTGCCCTCGAGCTCGGCCATCACGCGCTCGAACGCGAGGAGCGTGGGGTTGCCGTACCCCCGCGTGTACGAGTACCCGGGCCGGCGGAAGTTGATCGTCTCGGCGAACCCGTCGGACGTGTCGAATCGGAACGTGGACGTCTGGAAGATCGGCACGCTCGGCGTGTCCTGCTCCACGGGCGGCAGCGCCTGCCCGTGGATCGCCCGCGTGGAGAACCCTCGATCGCGCTCGGCCGGCACGAGGCCCAGCCTACCCCGGTGTCCAGCGGGCGGGATATCGGCCGCGGAGATCGTCGACCAACCTGCCGATCGCGTCCATCAGCTCGTCCGTGAGGGCGCGGAAGGCCCGGCCGTCGGCCTCGCCCTCCAGCCGTCGGGCCGGGTCGAAGGGCTCGCCCGCGACGACCCAGATCGGGCGACCGAACGCGAGGCTCTGGCGCCCGGTCTTGCGCCAGACGAACTGGCCGCCCCACGTCGCGACCGGCAGGATCGGGATCCCGGTGGCGATCGAGAGCCGGACGGCGCCGGTCTTGCCGCGACTCGGCGAGAAGTCCTCGCGCGTGGTGGTGGTCGTCCCCTCGGGGTAGATGACGACCACCTCGCCGAGCTCCACCGCCCTGCGGGCGTCCTCGAGCGGCGAGCGGTCGCCCTTGCCCCGCTCGACCGAGATCTGGCGGGCGCCGCGCAGGACCGTCCCGATGAACGGCGTGTCGAACAGCTCCTGCTTGGCGAGGAACCGGGGACGACGTCCCGCCTGGACGACGAAGTAGCCGTGCGCGAACGGGTCGATGTACGAGAGATGGTTGCCCGCGACGATGACCGGCCCTTCCGCGGGCACGCGCTCGAGCCCCTCCAGCCGCCAGTTGAACCAGAGCTGGAACGGTGGGCGCAGGGCGAGCTCTGCAGCTCGGTACCACGGTTCCAACGACGCGTCTCCCTTCGGGCGGGCGATGCTATCGCGTCTCCACCTCAGCGGGACGGCAGCGCCCCGATCTCGCGTGCGATCCCCGCCGGGGTACTAGCCTCTAGCCATGCGCGTCGTCGCCGTGCCCGTGAAGTCGCTCTCGCGCGCCAAGACCCGGCTCTCGCCCGCCCTGAGTGGACTCGAGCGCGGTGCGCTCACGCTCGCGATGCTCGAAGACGTCCTGGACGCCGCGCTCTCCGTGCCCGGGTGGGAGACCTGGGTGATCTCCCCCGACGAGGTGGCGCTGGAGGTGGCGGCGGCCCGGGGCGCCCGGCCGATCCCCGAGGCGAAGCCCCCGCTCGCCAACGCGATCCGCCAGGTCGAGGCCAAGGCCAAGCACGACGGGGCGAGCGCGCTCGCCGTCCTGCCGGCGGACGTCCCGCTCGTGACGGTCGACACGCTGCACGAGGCGCTCCGGACGCTCGGCGCGGTCGTCCTCGCGCGCTCGGCGGACGGATCGGGCACCAGCCTGCTCCTGCGACGACCGCCCAGAGCGATCCCCGCGCGGTTCGGACCCGATTCGTTCCGGCGTCATCTCGGGCTCGCCGCCGAACGCGGGCTCCCCGTCTCCGTCGTCGAGCGCCGCGAGCTGTCGTTCGACGTCGATCGCCCGGGCGATATCCTCACGCTGCTCGCCGACGGGCGACGAGGGCGGACCCGCGAGGTCTGCCTGCAGATGGACCTCGGCGCGCGCCTGCGCGCGTAGGCCGGGAGGGTCGATGGCACAGGGGACGATCAAGGACTTCGCGGTGGAGGAGCGGACGGGCAACCTCCTCATGGACGACCGCACGGAGGTGGCGATCGACGCCGTGTCGGTCGAGGGATCGGGTCTGCGGTCCCTGCGGCTCGGCCAGCGCGTGCGGTTCGACCTGGTGGAGGAGGCGGGCCACAAGGTCGCGAGGAACCTCCAGATCGTGACGCTCTGACGCCGGGAGGGAACGCTTAGCGCTTCGCGGCGACCCGCCGGCGCTTGGAGGCGACCATCTCGCGGAACTCCTTGCCCGCCGTGAACCACGGGAGGTCGCGGGCCGGCACCACGATCGGCGTCGATGGCTTGCGCGGGTTCCGCGCGATGCGCTTGTTCCGACGCTTGCGCTCGAACGTACCGAAGCCCACGAGCGAGACGCGCTCGCCACGCGAGACCGACTCACGGATCACGTCCATGGACGAATCGATCATCCGACCGACGTCCGCCTTGCTCGCCCCCGTCCGCTTCGCAACCTCGGCGATCAGCCCGTTCTTGTTCACGTCGCACCCCCAGATCCGCCCTCCGGCACCGTACGCACTCGTCGAGCCCCTGGTCAATGTCGCGTTGGCGTGCAACCATCTTGCACGTGGGGAGGGTCCCGACGCTACTGGTTTCCCTGATCGCCCTCCTCCTATCCGTGGCCTGCGCCCGGCAATCCGAGCGGGACTTCGCGCGCTACTACGACGAGCAGGGGTTGTTCGCGCTGAACCTGCCGGCGGGCAACCAGATCACCGTGACGCCTCCCCAACCCGCTCAGGACGGGCCCGGATTGCTCACGGGCGTGATCTCGAGCCCCCCGCGCCGAGCCCCTCGCCCGCCTCGGCGATCGGGGGCCTCGACGCGGCCGCGAGCGGCGAGCCGGACCAGACGACCTATCAGGCGTTCGCGGTCTCATCCGATGGGTTCGACGACCTGGACCAGATGGCCTTGTACTTCCTGACAGGTGACCCGATCGTCGACGTGGTGATCGACGATTCGACCCGGCTCGACGGTTCGCCGGCGAGGCTGATCGTCGCGGACGTGCGCCAAGGCGACCAGGTGACCTCGAGCGTCGCGGCGGCGATGACGCTCGGCGACGGCCGGACCGGATACCTGATCGCGGCGATCTTCCCGCCGGACGGATGGGACACCGAGCGCGCCGACTTCGAGCGGATCGTCCGGTCGTTCCGGTCCGACGTGCCGCCCGGGCTCGAGACGTTCCCCGTGGACGGTCAGACCTCCTGATAGCATCGAAGCCCCATTGGCCCGTGGGGTAAGGGTAGCCCGGCTGACTCTGGAGTATCTCCCGACGAACGGTGTGCGTACGTGCTCCATCGCACGTCACCGCTGAGCGAAACGTGCCGAGTTAGTTGGCCGTGCGGTCTACCCGCCGAGGAACCGCATCCGCTCTTGCCCGGGCGTGTCGTCGATGTCCATCACCGGCCGAACGCAGTGCCCCCACCACGAAGACGCAAGATGGAGCGGAGCGAAGGCCGACCAGTTTTGCGCTCATGATGGGCTCGAAGCGAGCGTGTCGAGACGCTGGGCGATCGCTAGCGCGCACAACATGGCCAGCCGATCCGGTAGGACGGGAGGGCTAGGGCTCGCAGCCGTAGGCGGATCCGTACCAGGTACCGCCACCCTCGAGGCACGCGATCTCCGCGGCGTTTTCCGTACGGCCGAACTGGTCCCTGGCTGACGCCCCGAGCTTGTGTGTGAAGAAGTAGGCCGCGACGATGATCACCACGGCCACGAGGGCCACGCCCACCAGGACGACGACGGGGCTTGTGCGGTCCACCCGGGAGATATCGGCCCGAGCAGCCGCGTCCTTTAGGTGGCGCGGCAACCCTCAACCTCGTGCCTGCTAACCATGGTGAGCAAGTCTCGATCCCGAGTTGAGGTTTTCACCAAGGAGAATGCGCCCGTGCGCACGAGATCCGCGAGCCCCCAGATCTCACGGTCGAACTCCCGGTCGACGTCGAGCGGTCAGAGACAGTTTAGGTTCCCGCGGTCGCGCACCGCGTGCAGGTCCTACCCGCCGAGGAACTCCAGCCGCTCCTGGTTCGGCGCGTCCATTCCCGCAAGCCGCTCGAGCCAGGCCACCTCCGCCGGGGAGACGTCGGCGCCGAGCTGGTCGATCAGGCTCGCGAGGGGTGACTGCGCCGTCCGAGGACACCGGTGTGTCCTGGGCTCCCACGCCGACGAACGCGCGCTCCTCGTCGGTGAGCTTGCCGAAGCCGCCGTTCGGCGCCTGGAGCTTCGTGTGCCAGTAGAAGCACGGCGCGGAGCGATCGGAGCGGCAAGCATCCGGGGCCAGCGGCTCGATAGCGTCGAAACCCGGCACGCCGACGAGTGTATGACGGTATCAACATGCTCGAAGAATCAACTGCCGCCAGCCACTCGCCGATAACCACGGTAGGAGCGAGGGGAGACCCGAGGTGACGCGGCGCGTGAGGAGGAGGGGTAGCAAGCGATGAGAGCCGTTTTGCTCATCCCGTTGGGAGTGGTCTTCCTCCTCACCGTGCTGAACCTCGTGACGCGGCGGTACGGACGAGGAACGGCCGGGGGAACACGCTCGGACAATCCTTGATGCACTGATCGATCTTCTGAGCTGGTGGTAGTAGGCGTCAGAAGGTCGAGCAGTCAGTTCAGACCGGGCGTGTCCGACACGCGGGCCGACAGTCCTACGGACTGGCGCCTGCCGTCATGAGACCCGACGAGCTCGAGCGCCGACTACAGGAGCGCCTGGACGCCCTCGGTCCCGCCCCCCGCGCCGAGCCGCTCCACGTCCTCATGCTCCCCGACCTCGAGCGAGCCGAGCGGATCGGCGAGTTTTACGGGAACCCCAAGACGCGGACGTTCGCCGAGCTCCTAATCGACTGCGAGGAGGACCGGACACTCCGGGCGGTGCTCGTGGGGATGCTCCGGGAGGCCGACCGCTCGGGTCCTTCCTTGGGACCCACCTCCTCGGCTGCAGGGCCTGTCCCTCCGTCCCCCTCGTCAGACCCCACCACGGCGACTACGTGCGCTCCGGTCCTCGACGGAAGACGCTGGTGACGACCCCGGCCAGTCCCGTGAGCACGGCCGCGGCAGCGGGGGCGAAGAACGCCGCCATCGGCAGCTCGGTCGGGTCGCTGCCGGTCTCGACGACGGGCAGGGTGATGCTGAGGATCGTCGCCAGGCCCCACAGAACCAGCGTGACGACGGAGAGCCCGATCCAGGTGGATCGCCAGGTGGCGTCGCCGCGGAGCTTGCCCATGGCCCACAAGAAGATCGCGGTCCCGATCCCGCCCCAGAACCACGTGCCGAACGCGGCGACGGGGAGGTGCTCATGCTCGGAGCCCGACACGAGATCGGGAGCGAACACGCTGATCAACACGACGGCGACCCAGATCCCGCTGATCCCGAAGGAGGTCCACAGCATCCAGGAGCCGTCGGCCGTCTCGGCCCGCCGCTCCTCCGACGATACCCCGTTTCCGGTCAACGCTTCCTCGCAAGCAGGAGACGCTCTGCGAGATGGGTGATCACCCAATCTTCGGCGATGAGTCCCTCGCGGAATCGACTGGTCAGCGTGTCGCGCCACACGATCGGACGACCAGTGGCAGGGATACCCTTGAAGTCGCCCTGGTGGGTACCCCGGAGGGTTCTTTGCCAGGCCGCCACTCGGTCCGTCCCGTCCACGAGAATCTCGACTTCGACCTGGAGATCCGGGAAGGCACGCTGATACATGCTGAGAACGCTTCGAATCGCACCGTGACCACCTGTCATCTCGTGGTCCGTGAGGTGGGCGACATGTCCGGCGTGAAGAACTCACCAATGGCATCAACGTTCCCGTTGACGATCATCGCCGAGTTGGCAGCTTCGATCTTCGATGCAAGCGACTGCCCCATAAGGGCATCTCCCGGGTTGCGCTACAACCATGCTGACACCGTTCGAAAGCGGTTCGCAAGCGCTGAGAGCGAATGAGACTCCGGGCCACCGGGCGCACCGCGAGCCCGCGCCGCACGGCGAGCCGGCGGTCTAGCCGAGGACCGGAGCCGCTCGCTGCGGAGGACGTCGATGTCCATGAGCACGTACAGCAGACGTTTTCTGCCCAGACATCGGCGTCCGAGACGAGCGAGCGTGCGTGTCGCGTGTCTCTGGTCTTGAGGTGCAACACCTCTGAGTTCTTACGATGAACGCCGTATTGACTCCGCTCAGGGAAGGAGTAAAGCCTGAGGCTAGCTGACCCGAGGGGCCTAACCTCGACTGGTCGAGAGGGAGGAACACATGACACGTAGACGATCTGTCTCGCTCGTGTCGGTCATCGCGCTCGCCGGGCTCGCGGGGGTCGTCGCACCTGCCGCGCCCGCGGCGGCGGCGGTCAACGAGGTTACGAACTGGAACCGGATCGCGACTACCACGCTCGTCCAGTTCCCTCCGTTGGCGGGTGGAGCGCCGCCTGCTCTCCAGATCAACATGGGGATGGTGCAGGGCGCGGTGTACGACGCGGTCAACGCGATCGAGCCGAGGTACGAGCCGTACCTGCTCCACTCGACCTTCCCCTCGACCGCCTCGAAGAACGCGGCCGTCGCGACCGCGGCCTACACGGTCCTTTCCGACATCATCGCCGGGGTTCCGCTCACGGTCCCCTTCCCGCCCGGCAAGGTTCCCCAGCTTCCCCCGACCCTGCAAACGTCCATCGACAGTTCGTACGCCGCTTCGCTCGCGCCCATCCCTAACGGCCAGTCCAAGACCGACGGGATCGCCGCCGGGCTGGCAGCGGCCGCAGCGATGAGGGCCGCACGGCTGGGTGACGGACGCTTCGGCCCATCACAGTGGGACCAGAGCACCGGGGCCGGTCATTGGCAGCCGCTGTTGCCGGACGGGTCGTCGCCGCCCGACCCGACGCCGTGGGTGGGCGGGGTAGATCCGTTCCTGATGCAGAGCTCCTTCCAGTTCCGCAGCGACGGCCCGAACGCGCTCACCAGCAACCATTACGCGAAGGACTTCAACGAGGTCAAGGCGCTCGGCGGGAACGGCACCCCGGGGGGGACCCCCTCGGCCCGCACACCCGAGCAGACGCACAACGCCATGTTCTGGCAGAGCGCGGGAGGCCCGGCCCTGCTGTGGAACGGTGTCGCCCGAGACCTGGTCGAGGACCCGAAATACGGCGTCGACCTCGATGACAGCGCCCTCCTGTTCGCGATGCTGAACCTGTCCGGCGCTGATGCAGCGATCAACTGCTGGAACGACAAGTACCACTTCGACTTCTGGCGGCCGTGGCAGGCGATCCGCGAGGCGGGCAGGGACGGCAACCGCAAAACCAAGCCCGACACCTCTTGGGCGCCGCTCCTCACGGCCCCGTACCCCGACCACACATCGGGGCACCTCTGCCTGGACGGCGCGCACCTCCACGTGCTGCGGTCGTTCTTCGGCAAGGACAAGATCTCGTTCGGCGTCACGAGCAGCCAGTTCGGTGGCGAGACGCGCTTCTTCGGCCGGTTCTCGGAACCTCTCAAGGAGATCATCGAGGCTCGCATCTGGGCGGGCCTGCACTTCCGCACCGCCGATGTGCAGGCGGCGGAACTCGGCAAGAACGTCGCCGAGTACATGGAGGAGAACTACTTCCAGCCGCTCCACCCGACCGCGACCCGACTGGTCGCCGGACTCGCAGGCGGATCGGGCAGTACGGTTGGGCCGGGTGGAGCGCTCTACGTCACGGAGCCAGCAGCGGGCCGTGTCTCGCGGGTCGATCCGCAAACGGGTGTCGTCACGACGTATGCGAGCGGCCTGCCGCCCGCCGTCCTCGACCTCGGCGGCGCGATGGACGTCGCCTTCTTCGGCGGCACCGCCTATGTCCTCGTGACTCTGGTCGGGCCAGATGTTGGGGGGGACGATGTCGTCGGCATCTACCGTGTGGACGGCCCGGAGGACTTCACCGTGATCGCGGACATCGGCGCATGGTCGATCGCCCATCCGCCCGCCACGGCGTTCGAGGTCAAGTCCGGCGTGCAGTACGCGATGGAGAAGTTCCGCAACGGGTTCCTTGTGACCGACGGCCACCACAACCGCGTATTGGGGGTCACTCTTGACGGGACGATCACCGAAGTGATCGCCTTCGGCAACATCGTGCCGACCGGCCTCGAGGTCGGTGGCCACACCGTGTATATGGCGGAGGCCGGACCGACGCCGCACCTGCCCGAGGACGGCAAGATCGTGTCGTTCCGGCCCGGATCAAACTCGGTCACGCAGGTGGCCAGTGGCGGTCGCCTACTCGTGGACGTGGAGTTCGGCCCGAGGCACGAGCCGCGCCGGCGAACTGGCCCGGGAACCAACCCGAGCCCGTGGGGAGATCCGGATCTGTTCGCCTTGGCACAGGGCGACTTCACGGCCGGAAACCCCGCCGGTTCGCCCGCGAACCCGAATACCGGCAAACTGCTCAGAGTCGACGGACAGGGAGGGTTCGCGGTGGTCGAGGAGGGCCTGAACCAGCCGACCTCCATCGAATTCATCGGGAATACGGCCTACGTCGTCACTCTTGGCGGAGAGATCTGGAAGATCGCCGACGTCACCGACGACGACGACGACTGATCGAACGGCTCGGCTGGCGTTGTGGCTGATCGTTCGCTCGGCACCACCAGAAGGGTCGGTTCGTTGCAGGACCGGCCCTTCTGATATGTGGCTTAGACCACCGGCTCGCCGTGCGGCGCCGGCTCGGCGTGCGCCCAGTGGCCAGGCGAGACACCGAGCTGACACGTTTCACAGTCGGTGTCGTGACAGCGGGATGGACTGCTCGGGCTCGCGGCCACGGCCTCGGGTTCAGTCGCTCTGTTGAGGCGGACCATCGATCCCGCACCCGCGCGAGCGGGTCGACAGAACGTCTCCTAGCCCCTTCAGCGTCAAGCCGCCGTCGCCGGCGCGGACGGGGCCACCAGAACTGATCCAGCGAGCGCCAAGACCAAAACGACCGGCGCGAGTACGACGATGCCTATGACTCGCTGAGGGTGCCTGACACATCGGGCACGTGTCAGGACCTCAAGGCTCACAGCCGATCCCCCAGGTTGAGTCGGCGTGCGGCTTCGATCGAGCGCTCGTCCGCCGTGGACGCCGCGTAACGCCCGACCATCTCCCGGGACCTCCAGCCCATCCGGCGCATGAGGTCCTGCTCGGCGCCACCGGCCGCGAGCCAGGCGTGAGCGGCCGAGTGCCGGAGTCGGTGCGGGTTGACGTGGCCGAGGCCGGCCATCTTGGCCCGTCTCGAGACGACCTCGGCAACGCCGAACGAGGTCATCGGTCCTTGCCGTCCGAGCCACAGGGCGAGGTGCTCGTGATCGCGATGGTCGCGGCGGACGCGGAGGTAACGATCGATCGCCCGCGCCGTCCTCGAGCTGACGGCCATGACCCGCGGGCGACGACCCTTGCCGAGCACCTGCACGAGCCCTCGCTCGAGGTCGATGTCATCGACGCGCAGGCCTGCGACCTCGGCCAGGCGAGCGCCGGTGTCGACCAGGACGCGGATCAGGGCCGAGTCCCGCCGATCGTAGAAGTCCGGCGAGCGTGGCTCGCACGCCCGGACGAGCGCTCGGAGCTCGTCCTCGGACAGCACCGGGACCGGGACCTCCGGGACGGCCGGCGGGCTCATGTTCGCCATCGGCGAGTTGGTGACCTCGCCCTCGGCCGCTGCCCACTCGAGGAACTGCTGGAGCGAGCGGAACCGCGCCCGGGCGCTCGTAGGGCGGAGCCGAGCGACCTGATCTGCCAGGAACGCCTCGACGTGCTCGCGGGTCAGGCTGGTGATCGCGGTGGGCATCCCGCGCTCGCCCAGGAACGCCGCGAGCAGCCGAACCGCGGACGTGTAGGCCTGGATCGTCCGCGCCGCCTTGTTCTCGGCCTGGAGGTGGAGACGGAACGAGCCGAGCAGGCGAGGATGGTCGGGCCGGTAGCAGTGCCTGCGCGTGGTAGCGTTCGAGCCGTGTCTGCGGTCATTCCGGCCTCCCGAGTTATCTGGGCTACAAGTGGTGTGCTCGGCCGGAGTGTTGCATCACCGCAGGTCACCCACTGGCCCGTGGGGTAACGGTAGCCCGGCTGACTCTGGATCAGTTAGTCCTGGTTCGAATCCAGGCGGGCCAGCGATCCCCGCCCGGTGCAGCCGACCAGACCCCCGGCAACCATCGGAGCTACGGTCTCGGATCCAAGATGACGGGCGGGAGCGGGTCCTGGGTGAAGTCGAACTCGTCCAGGAGGTTGCCGAGGATCGAGGCCCTCTCGCGAACCGTCGGACGCGAGTCGGGACGGCTGAGCGTCGCGGGGTTGAGCCGCTCCTTGTCGAGGAACAGATCCTCGATCAGCTTCAGGTAGGCATCGAAGGACAGGGTCTTCGAGTCGATCATGCCGGCTCGCGCCCACGGGCTGATGAGCAACCCCGGGACGCGGATCCCGTACCCGTTCAGGTCCACGTGCGGTGGCTCCACGTGGTCGTAGAAGCCACCCCAGTCGTCCCACGTGAGGAAGATCGCGGTCTGGTCCCAGTCCGGACCCTCCATCAGCGCGTTCACGACGTTCGTGACGTGACGCTGCCCCTTCCAGATCGGGGCGCCGGACGCCGGGTGCTCACCGACGCCGTTGTACGGCATGACCCACGAGACCGAAGGCAGGGTCCCGTTCGCGGCCGCTTCGAAGAACCGGTCGTGGGTCTGGATCCGGTTCATCTGGCCGGTCTCGCGGATCGTCGTGAACCACGGGAGCGGGTTCTGCTGGGTGACCGTGTTGTGACCTCCTCGATCCGAGGGGCACGGGTCGAAGAAGCACGTGTCGTCACCGACGTAGTAAGACCACTCGACCCCGTTCTCGTGCAGGAGATAGGTGATGTCGGTCCACGCCCAGATCGGGACGTCCTTCCCCGAGCGCATCGTTTGGAACTCCTCGTTCAGGTCGAGGTTCGACTCGCAGGACATCGGATCGCGGGGGTCCGAGCATCGCGCGGCCCAGGCGGACACGAGGAACAGGTGCGCCGGCAGGGTCCACGAATCCGCCGGGGCGAACATGTGGTCCTGGAGCACAAACTCCTTCGCGTACCGCCAGTAGTTCGGGATCTCCTTGGCCGTGTGGTAGCTCATGACGTCGGGCTGCCCCTGGGGGCCGAGGTAGCTATCGCACCTCGGGTCGTCCCGGTGGTCCGCGCAGTAGAGCGGGCTGTCGATGACCGTCCTGATGAACCCGTCCATCTTCCCGCCGTCCACGTCGAGCTCGGAGTGGCGCTGACCGTGGGGGCCTCCCTCCTGGAGCTGCGAGGTCGAGTGGTACGGACGGACGCATCGGCCCGCGATGGGGTCGGGCACGCACACGGTCGGCTTCCCGTTGCGCATGGGGAGGCCGTCCGCACCGGGGAAGGTCCCGAAGTAGTGATCGAAGGAGCGGTTCTCCTGGACGATGAACACGAGGTGCTTGAGGTGCAGCTTCGCCTGGTCGAGCTTGGAGAGCCCGGGCCCGGGAGTGGGTGAGGGCGACGTTGAGGGGCCCGCCGTCCCGGTCGCGGCCGGCCCCGTCTGGCCCGACGCCGCCGTGCAGGCGGCGGCGAGCATCGCGGCGAGGGTCAGCGCGACGAGGGTCCGGCGCGGGCGAGGGGGGGTCGGGCTCATGGGACCGCCCGAGGGTACCAAGGGTCGTCGGATCGCACGGGACCGTCGCGGCCCATGGCCGGAGGCTAGGATGACCGCCCACCCGGCCAAGGAGACCTCGTGACCGCGAACCCATCCGACCGTCCCGCCGTCGTGACGCTCATCCCCGGCGACGGGATCGGCCCCGAATGCGTCGACGCGGCCAAGCGGATCGTCGAGGCCGCCGGCGTCCCGATCGAGTGGGAAGAGTGCGAGGCGGGCGCCGAGGTGTTCCGCAAAGGACTCCCCTCGGGCGTCCCCCCGGAGACGATCGAGTCGATCTCCCGCACGCGCGTCGCCCTCAAGGGCCCGCTCGAGACCCCGGTGGGCTTCGGCGAGAAGTCTGCGAACGTCACGCTGCGCAAGCTGTTCGAGACCTACGCGAACGTCCGGCCGGTGCGCGAGATGCCCGGCGTGAAGACCCCGTACAGCGGACGCGGGATCGACCTGGTGATGGTCCGCGAGAACGTCGAGGACCTGTACGCGGGGATCGAGTACCTGCAGACGCCCGGCGTGGCCGAGGCGCTCAAGCTGATCAGCGAGAAGGGCTGCGAGAAGATCTCGCGCTTCGGGTTCGAGTACGCGAGGAGCGAGGGTCGCACGAAGGTGGCCTGCGCCACGAAGGCCAACATCATGAAGCTCTCCGAGGGGACGCTGAAGCGCGTGTTCGAACGCGTCGCCCCCGACTACCCGGAGATCGAGTCGTGGCACGTGATCGTCGACAACTGCGCGCACCAGCTGGTCAAGCGCCCCGAGCAATTCGACGTCATCGTCACGACCAACATGAACGGCGACATCCTGTCCGACCTGTCGTCGGCGCTGATCGGAGGGCTCGGGTTCGCGCCGTCGGCCAACGTGGGCAACGAGGTCGCGATCTTCGAGGCGGTCCACGGCTCGGCGCCGAAGTACGCCGGCAAGAACGTGATCAATCCGACCGCGGTGATCCTGTCGGCGGTCCTGATGCTGCGCTACCTCGGGTTCTTCGATCAGGCGGCCACGATCGAGCACGCGGTGTTCGTGACCCTCGAGTCCGGCGTGCTCACGGGCGACGTGCTGGGCTACGACCGCGGGACCCCAACGACCGACTACGCGAACGCGATCATCGGCAACCTCGGCAAGCGCACCGAGACCTGGACGATCCGCGACGTGAAGCCGCTGCAGCTCCCGAAGATCGATCCGGCGCCCGACTATGTCCGGCCGACGAGCCGGTCGGTGGTCGGCCTGGACGTCTTCGTCGAGTCGCCGTTGTCCGCGAGCGAGCTCGGCGCCTCCCTGATGGAGCTGACCCAGGACACGAAGCTCTCGCTCAAGATGATCTCGAGCCGCGGCACCAAGGTTTTCCCGCCGACGGGCGCGATGACCGAGACCGGCGACCACTTCCGCTGCCGGTTCATCCTCGAGGAGGAGCCGGGTCGCCTGTCCGACGAGGACGTCCACGCGCTCCTGGTCCGGATCTCGAGCGCCCACTCGTGGATGCACATCGAGAAGCTCCAGGAGTTCGACGGCGAGCTCGGCTTCACCCGAGACCAGGGCGAGGACTAGCCATAGTTCCCAGTCACGTTGTTGAGAGCCGCGAGATCGGCGGGAGCCCCCCGAGCGCGGTGTGGGGACGACGGCGATTGTAGGCGTCGATCCAGCGTGGCAGCGTGGCCAACCTGGCTTGGTTCGAGCGATAGAGCCTGGCGTAGGCCCACTCCTCCAGCATCGTCCGGTTGAAGCGTTCGGCCTTCCCGTTGGTCTGCGGACGGTAGGGCCCGGTGATCTGGTGAGTGGCGCCGATCGTCTCCAGCGCCTCGGCAAACGCCTTGGCACGGACGTAGTTCTTGGCCTCGTCGGTCATGATGCGCTCGATCGCGATCCCGAGCTCGGCGAAGTGCTCCGCCGCGGTCACCAAGGCGGCCAGCGCGATGACCGACCCAGGCGGAGCGGCAGGGTATGCGGGCGCATCTGGAGAGCCTAGCGGACCGGAGGTGCCCGGTTGCTAGACTGGCCGACCAGTTTCCCCGGTCCCATCGTCTAGTGGCCTAGGACACCACCCTCTCAAGGTGGAGACACGGGTTCGAACCCCGTTGGGACTACTAGGAAAGCCGCAGGTCAGAGGCATATTCCAACATCACAGCCGTCTCGTTCGTCCCGCATTTGTCCCGCGGCCGACGCGGACACGTCACGCAACGAGGTTGGATCCCTCCAGGAACACGCAGGGGGCGACCACTGCCAGAAGATGCGATGTCCGGTCAGCCTCGCCACAACGGTGTTCGTCACCGGGTCGATCCGCTCCAGAAGCCCGGAGGAGGCGACCCACACGGCATCGTCAGTCGCGGCGATCCGCTTGCGCCAGGTCGCGGCTCGCAATGGGATCTCGGCTGCGATCGCATTCGTGGCCGGGTCGATCCGGACCAACGAGGCCCCGATGATCAGATGACGCTGTGGAGTTACACCACCTTGACGGACGTGGCCGTTCGCCGCCCTCTTGGACACCCCAAGTGCTGGTCCTCATCGCGGTGATTCGGCCTTCATCGAGGCGACTCGCGCCCCGACTACGAGTCCTTCCCGGGTTCGTCCTCGCGCGCGGAGAAGTCCGTGGAGAGTCCCCGTTCCTCAGCCTCCTCCATCCTCTGCAGGGGGGACACCGGCTGAGGCGTGGGTTCCTCCCGGATCAAGCTCGGCTCCGCCACCGGCATTATGGGCCCCACGGGCTCTGGAGGAGGAAGAGGGGCACCCAGCTGCTCAGACGTCTTGGCCGCCGGCTTCCTCCGGGCCGCCGGCTTCCTCCGGGCCGCTGTCTTCTTCCGGGTCGTGGCTTTCTTGGCCGCCGGCTTCCTCCGGGCCGCTGTCTTCTTCCGGGTCGTGGCTTTCTTGGCCGCCGGCTTCCTCCGGGCCGCTGTCTTCTTCCGGGTCGTGGCTTTCTTGGCCGCCGGCTTCCTCCGGGCCGCTGTCTTCTTCCGGGTCGTGGCTTTCTTGGCCGCCGGCTTCCTCCGGGCCGCTGTCTTCTTCCGGGTCGTGGCTTTCTTGGCCGCCGGCTTCCTCCGGGCCGCTGTCTTCTTCCGGGTCGTGGCTTTCTTGGCCGCCGGCTTCCTCCGGGCCGCCGTCTTCTTCCGTCCTGCAGGCCTTCGCACTGCAACCGTCTTCTTCCGGGCGGCGGTCTTCTTGCGCGTGGCGCTCTTGGTCCGCGCTGCGGCCTTGCTCCTTCTCGCCGGCATCGCTATCACCTTCCTCATCGTGGGCAACAACCCCATTGATACTATCGAGGCGCGGTGAGGTGCCCCGAAATGGGGAAGGATCGGGGCTTCCCTCTTCGGTATCACGGCCTCGCGCGGGTAACGTGCTGATCGAGGAGGCGATGCCGGACAAGTCTTCCCAGGCCGCCGGACAAGTCTTCGAGCCGGATCGGCCTCACAAGTCTTTGCACGTTCTGAGACGGCGTCCGAAGACAAAGACGCTGGTCACAGGCCTGAAGGCAGTGCGAGCGTCGGACATGCCTTCAAAACCCATTTGCCACATAAGTCTTTGATTTTCGGTCCGACCCACAGCATGGACGCAATCCTCGTCCGCCGGTTGGGCTTGGACCAGGGTGCTGTCCTGCGATCGACGGATGGTGGAGGCATCCGGTCGGACGACGAGAGGGCCGGCGAGCGCGTTCCTGTTCTGGCCGATTCGTGGCCCGACATCCCGCTCAGGTTGAGGTCGCCTCAGCACGAGCGGTTGGTCGCCGACAGCAGCCACGACTCGGTCGAGCTGCCGGGCTGACGTGCGGCGAGTATTGAGGTGAGATCGGCCAGCGCCGACTCGACGTCTTCGCCGGCGGTGTCGTGGAGGCCCTCGATGACGTAGAGCGCCTCGACCGTGGCTCCACTGGTGGCTGTCTGGGCGCCTTGACGCCAGCACCACCGCCGAGCGCTCACCATGTCGTCGTCGTCGACGAAGATGACCTCGCCGGGGTCGGGGGAGACACGGTCGGTCGATCCGAGATCGATGAAGAGCTCATCGCCGGTGGCGAAACGAACGGTGGTGGAGCCGGCGATGTTCGCCGGATCGAACACGGCGATGGGCATGGCATAGCGGATCGAGCTCCAGCGCCGGCGCGCCGAGAGCGAGAACGCGCGGCTCCGCGAGCGGAACCGCAATGACCAGGCCGAGCGTCGGCGCCAGGTCGGCTCGGATGAGCCGGAGCCGTGGTGGCGACGAGGCTAAGCCTGTTCGACCCGCTGCGCGCTGGCGCGATCGAGCACGATCAGATCATGCACGAGGCCGGCCATGTCACCGCTGCGTTACGGCTCGGCTTCACGTTCGACGGCGTGCAGATGGACCGGCATGGCGACTTCGGCTGGTGGGGCACCGTGACGGGATTGCGCCGACCGTCTGCGGCCATCCCCGAGGGCGACCTGGGGAGCGCCGACGAGATCCGCGCATGGCTGGAGGCGTTCGACGCCCAGGAGTACCGGGACGGGCTCGACCGCGCCGCGGTCGCCCGGATCGGCGTCATGTGCACTCTCGGCGACCAGCCGTGGCTGGGTCCTGGCGCCGGTGGCGATCGCGAGATCGTCGCGTCGTGCCGGCCGCGCGACTAGGGCGTCGACGCGTGGGAGTTCATCGTTGAGGACTCGGCCGCTCGGCTGCTCCGGAGCGAAGGCTTCCGGCTCGATCTCCACGCGGTCGCCGACGCGCTCGAACACGCCGGCGAGTTGAGCTTCGACGAGGTCGTGGGGCTGGTCGGTTGATCGACCACGCCGACCGCGTGGAGTTCCTCGCGTAGATGGGCGTCCTGGCCGCGACGTCGCTGAGTCCTGGCCGTCGTGGAGCCCTCCGGCCACCTGGCAGGCCGATGCCGCATGCCGTGGTCTGCCGCTGGAGGTGTTCTTCCCGGACGGCACGGGCGCGTCGAAGTTCGAGCAGGCCAGGGCGATCTGCGCCGGCTGCCCGGTGATCGCGGACTGTCGCGCCATGACCGATCGAGCCGAACGCGGCCTGTCCTCCGACGTCTTCGGCGTGTTCGCGGGCGAGTCGCCGCTCGAACGGATCCGGCGGCGCAGCTGACGGATGCTCCTCATCGAGTTACGCCCGAGCGGTGCGCCCGCCAGCGCCGACGAGGAGGAGGGACTCGACGGCGCTGGCTGGCGTTGTGTCCCATGGGTATCGGCGTGGGCGTCTCGGAGATTGAGGCCTCCGGTTCGAGAGCAGCTGCTCGCGCCAGACGAATCCGCGGATTAGGGCGGCCGCGTCCCGACCGCGGACAAGGGCGAGACACGGGGAAGTCAGCGCGTGAGCTTCGGCTCGCCGTGCGGCGCGGGCTACTGCCGTGACGCCGAGATGACCAGCTAGTCTTCCGGGCCGTGGACGAGATGCGGTCGATCGACGTCGCCTACTACCTCGGCATCTCCAGGGTGCGTGTCTCTCAGCTCGCCTCGGAGCAGGGATTCCCGCGACCGCGTCACCGCGCCGACGGCACGCGGGTCTGGCGAGCGGACGTAATCATGCGCTGGGCCGAGCGGAGTTGGTGGGAGTCGAAGCCATGGCGAGAGCGGCCACGTGCCTTGACCAAGCGATAGGAGTCTTCTACCTGGTCTCAGGCTCGCCGTACGGCGCGCGCTCCCGATGCGCCCCTAGCTTCGCCGGTCGGCCTCCCCAAGCATGCCGACCAGCACCACCCGGAGCGTCGGGTCCTCCTCGCAGTCGATCAGGAGCTCGGCGAAGGTGCGGCTCTGTGGGTAGTCCCCGGCCCTTCGAGGAGGTCCTTGAGGCTGGTCCAGATTCTCAGTTCCTGTCGCCGACCCATCCATGCGACCACCGGCCTCATGAGCTTGAGCACGCCGCGCAGCTCCAACTCCCACGACCACCGCATCCGTGTCCCTCCGGGAACGGCATCGAACGTCAGGGCGCCTTGAGTATCCATGGAGGACATGTGGGTCGATGACGCCAGTCGGCGGGGTCGCTCGTAGCCGGTGAACTCAATGTCCATCTTCATGGTTCGGCCCATCCTCACGAGCTCCGCTCGGTACCGCGTGCCAAGACCGATGGGGCCTTCGGAGATCTGCTCGGCCCGACGCATTCGGGCGTTGTAGCGGGGCTCGTTGCGTTCGTCGGCGACGAAGTCGAACACCTCCTCCACCGGCCGGTTGATAACAACCTGACCGTCGATACGGACCATCTCATCCTCACCTCCCGTCCGCGCCTCGAACTCCGAGTCACCGCTCGAGCGGATCCTGCGGCGCGGCTGACGCAACCTCAGTTCGAGGGAGTCAGCAGCTCTCCAGATCCTCGCGGTAGTTCATTGCCCTAGAAGAGTTCCTCCAAGACAACCGCCGCGTAGACGAGCTGGGCACCGCCGAGCACGATGCCCCACCAGCCAGTCCGGTTGCCCAGGCGGACCGCGACGATCCCGGCCACGAGCGCGACAGGACCGGACAAGATCGGCAGGATGACGAAGCCCAAGATGCCGGTCGCCAGACCGACGATCCCCCACGCCCTCGCTGCTTCGGAGTAGCCAGGCCCCCGTCTGGCCGGGGGAGACGGCAGACGAAACCCCCCGTGGAGTGCCATGAGCGGAACGAACGTATCCCCCGTGACTGGAGCCATCCAGGGCCGAACGGCCCCCTCCGCGTCCAGAGTGACGCCGCCGTGACCCTAAGGTGGCGAACACGTGAACTCCCAAAGTGCTAGACGGTCGGCTCGCCGGGCGGCCGCGGGCTCCCGGTGCGCCCGGTGGCCTTAGGAAGGCTCAGCTCGCCTCCCGCAGTATCCCGACGAGTACGGCCCGCAGCGTCCGCGGGTTCTGGGTGAACTAGCATCTCCAAGGATGCACTCGACGTTGCCCTCCGACGTCCGCCGCTCGACCCTCCGCCTGGCGGTCGCAGCAGTCATCGTCGGATTGGCGATTCCCCTCCTGCCGCTTTTCGGGGAAGGCGGTCTGGAGTTCATCTTCTCGCAGGGACTCCCGGTGCGATTTCTGATCGTCTACCTCCTCAGGTGGTGGGCCAGCGCCTTGGTCGTGGTGGTCGGGATCTGGTTCTTGAAGCGCGACCGGGCGGGTCCCGCGGGCGGCGTGTTCCTGGCGGTGGGGCTCGTTGTGGCCATCGGGACCGCTGGGGAGATCCTCGTCGCGGCACCTCATTTCGGTCAATGGAACTACGACGCGGTCTTGGCGCTTGAGACCGTGGAAGCGATCCTTCTGACGCTCGCGGGATCGCGTGCGATCTCGGTCGTGAGCGAGGTCCGGACCGGGGGATCGCCGCCACCCGAATCTCGATCGCTGATCGGCGACTAACGCAGGGTTTCTCGCGGCGCCTAGCGTTCGGCTTCCCGCAGCATCCCGACCAGTACCGCCCGGAGCGTCCGATCCTCCTCGCAGTCGATCAGGAGCTCGGCGAAGGTGCGGGTCGCCGATTCCCGTGCCGACGGGCACGGCACAAGTTTGCACTAGCGAATGAGCCGCTCCCAAGCCGCATACACGAGCAGCGCGAGCATCACCAGCCCCGAGACAATGGCTACGTCAAGCGCGATTCTCTGCCACGTCAGCATCCAGCTCGCTAAAGCACGCGCATCTTCGTCCCACACGGCGATAAGCCCCCACACGACGAGCGAGACCACGAACGTCGGGAGAGTCGCGCGCATCAACCTGTTCATTCTGCCTCCATCCTTGCGACTCCTCAGCTACCTGCCCTCGCTCTCTGGGAGCATCCCGACGAGCACCGCCCGTAGGTACGGGTCCTCCTCGGCGTCGATCAGCAGTTCCGCGAACGTCCGTGTCTTGGGGTTCCCGTAGAACTCGCCGATCCGGTCGGCGCGGTCGAAGTCGGGCAGCATGAGGACGTGGAGCAGCTCGGCGCGGGGAGCCGGCCCCAGGGCGTCCAGGCGCTCCCGGAGTCGGCGCTCAAGTTGGTCCGGCGTCATCGGCCAAGGCTACGCCGTCCGATAGCGGCGCCTCATATCCCCGTGTCGGTAGATGGCTCGTCTACGCTCCTCGAGTGGAGGACGTGCTTGAAGCCGCGATCGCGAACAACGTCGCGTGGTGCGAGATCGTGTGCCGGATGCACGGGCTGGAAGGACGGAGCGTCACGGGAGTGTGGGCGGTCGATCAGCGGCCGCCGGCGTACTACCCCGACGCGATCACGCTGTCGTCGTCAGCGACGCCCAGTGAGGTGCTGGCGATCATCGACTCCTCGCCCGGCTGCGCCGTGAAGGACAGCTTCGCGTCTCTCGACCTTGAGCCGCACGGGTTCCGCGTCCTGTTCGACGCGCTGTGGTTCGTCGTTGACAGCGTGCAGCCGCGCGAAGAAGGCGATCTCGCATGGGAAGCCGTCGTCGACGCAGACGATCTCGTGGCATGGGTCGGCGGATGGTCCGGCCGCTACGAGGACGATCCGCCGTTCGACGTTGCCCTGCTCGAGGAGGAGGGCGTCACCTTCCTCGCAGCGCGGCGTGGGGGCGAGGTCGTCGCCGGCGCGATTGCCAACGTCGGACCCGGCGAGGTCGTCGGGATCTCGAACGTGTTCGCGACGGGCGCGGATGTCGACGCGACGTGGTCAGGGGCGCTTCGCCAGCTCGAACGGCGGTGGCCGGGGCGCCCCATCGTTGGGTACGAACATGGGTCTGCCCTCGACGCCGCACGCGCCCACGGGGCAGCCGCGCTCGGGCCGCTACGGATCTGGACAAACGGCTGACGCTACCCGGAGTGCTCGGTCCTCCTCGCAGTCGATCAGTAGCTCGCCGAAGGTGCGTGTCTCGGGGTGTCCCCAGAACTCGCCGATCCGGTCGACCCGATCGAAATCGGGAGCATGAGGACGTGGAGCAGCTCGGCGCGGAGACCGGGCCCGAGGGCGTCCGGGCGCATGCAGGCTAGCCAGCAGCAGTCCAGGTGCACGAGTAGTCTTCCGGGCAATAGATCTGCCGGATCTCGAGCTCCACCCGGCCCCCCATAACCGACACCCCTGTCCGGGCATCGATCTCGAGTCCACTCGTCGAATCGGGGTCTTTGACCACAAGGTTCGCCTCATCCGTCTCGACGATGGTCCAGTCGTTGAGCGCATGGCGGTAGTAGCGCATCACGGCTCGTTGCCCGCGATCTGCCTCAGCATCGCTCATGCTGGTGGTCGACACGTAGGCGTGTACCTGCTCGTCCGAGATCCCCGCAACAAGAGCGAAATCGTAGCCGGGCGGGAGGGGCACCGGCTCGCGAAGCGGCCCCGTGCTCGGCTCGGCGACCGGGACCGGTCCCCCGCCCGGATACCGCACGAGCTTGCTAACCGGGGCAGCCATGCACCCGCCAGGGGAGGGCTCGGGGACGGGGAGGTCCTCTCCGCAAAGAAGGGTACGGATCGAAAGCACGAGGACCGCGGGCCGACCCTGTGGCTTGACAACCGATACCGAGATGCTGATCCCTCGCGACGTATCGCCCTGCCTCAGCTCGACCTCAAGAGGCAGGGGCGGTTCCTGGCGGGAGACCAGCGTCCATTCCGGGGAAAGACGGTTCACGTAGTAATCGACGACCTCGACGGCAGCGAATTTAGCTTGCTGGGGTGGCAACCGGCCGGAGTCGTACTTGTGCTCCAAGTTCGTGGAATCCGGATTGAGCTTGAAGCCGTATCCGGACGGCACCGGGATCGGTTCCTCTAGATCGGCTGCGGTGGTCGTTGCAGTGATGGCCCCGGACACCAAAGGTCCGACGATCATGAACCCGGCGATTCCAAGCGTGATTACGTCTAGACCTCTGATCCCGTTCTTGACAGCGAGCAGGACGCCCACGGCCAGGACGAGGAGCCAGACCCAGGTGGGTGCCGGAATGAAACCGCGAAAGACGAACGAGACGAACACGACGACGAAGCCGATGACGCTCCCGACCGGATCGTCTCGTACGGTGCTCGCCATCTTCACCCGTCCGTGTGAGTCTCTCGGTGGGTATCGCCTCTCAACGCTCAGAGCTTGAGGTGACCACCTGTGAACTCAGGCGACATTTGTGAACACTGGTGCACCACGGGGTGTTGTTCCTCGACGAGTTCACGAAGTTCCGCCGAGACGCGATCGAGGGCCTGCGCCAGCCGCTGGAGGACGTGCGGATGCTCGAGCGGCTCGCCGGCATGGACGACCCCAGCCGGGAGCGGCTCCGGTTCCTCGGCGGGGAGGACGCGCCCGCGCGCCCCCGTGCCGCACACGTGCCGCAAGAAGAACAGCACGGACCGATACGGACTGATACCCGTGTGGCCTCTGAGCAGGGGTTTCTCGTATTCCGTACGGAAACCGTGCGTGCCTGAACCACCCTCTCAAGGTGGAGACACGGGTTCGAACCCCGTTGGGACTACGCAGGTCAGGGCCATATCCTGGGTGCGGCGGGCTCGTGGCCCCGTATTGGCCCCGCGGTGTACACGGAGCCGTCACGACTCAATTGTTCTCAGGTCGGCTGCCGCACAAGCCAGAGCGGTTGGCGAGCGGACTCGACGGAGTCGCGGCCAAACTGCGTGGACTCGTCCAAGAACAGGACGCCATGGTGCGCGAGGATTCGACTATGTATGTCGCCGCTCGAGGTACTCCCCGCGCGCGGCCGGAGATCGCCCTCATCCAGAAAGCGGCGAACGGTCTCGAGCCGCTCGTCAGGGAGTACGCCGGTCTCAGCATGCGTCGAGCACGTCCCGGGCGTCGAGCGCGGCCAGCGGATCGGCGAGTTCTGGAGCTACCCACAGAGCCGCGCCTTCGCCGAGCTTCTCATCGACTGGGAGGAGGATCGGACGCTGCGGGCGGTGCTCGTCGGGGTGTTGCGGGAGGCGGACTGAGCCCGCCCCGCATGGAAGGGGATGCTCGGGGAACGATCGGAGGTTCCATGGCTAGCAAGGCGGCGAGCACCATCTGGCGCGTCGATATCGATCGGCTCATCTACACCACGATCACGCTGATGAGCGTCTTGATCATCTACGACGGCTGGGGGCACCTGAGCTTCGCGGCGCTCGTCGGCGTGATCCTCGGTCCCGTAGTCGCGATGTTCCTCTCCCACGTGTTCTCGACTTACCTCGCACAAGAGGTCGCTCGAGGTAGAGCGCCGTCGATGCGTGAGCGGATGGCGATCGTCCGGACCGAGTCACGGTTCCTCCTCATTGCTGTCCCACCTCTAGCCCTCGCGGGCCTCCTCATGCTGCTAGGGGTCGAGCTGAGTGTGGCGATCCGCTGGATCGTGGCGTTGGGGGTGGTCTCGTTGGGCTTGTGGGGCGGTGTCGCAGCGCGCCGAGCCGGACTCACGGGTTGGCGTGTCGTGTCAGCCGTCATGGCGGGACTCCTCATCGGCGCGACGATCCTGCTGCTCCAGGTCGCTCTTCAACCGGGTCGAGCGGCCTCGGGCGGCGCGGTGTGAGACGCACCGACCGAGGCCGCGATCCGGCGCTTATGGATCTCAACCCGACGTTGGCCGCCTTGAGCTGCTTGGCGAGCTCGTCGGCATCCGCGTCGATTTTCGTCGGAGATGTAGCGGTGTCTAGGTCGACGCTCCGGCCTACGCGCGCTCGACCTCGCCGACCTGCCAGCTCTTGTCGAAGAAGGGCTGGAGCGGGCTGTACAGGCGTAGGAGCATGAACCAACCTTTGCCCTTTGTCGTCTGAATCCAGTTGCCCTCCGGAGTGTCGTCTGGCCTGTCGGGGCTGAACGTGATGGTCGTCGAACCATCGGCGTTCGCGGTGGCCGCGGGTGTCGGATACGACTGGCTCCCCGCGCGTGGGAACCGCTGGGGTGTCTGGAGCATCGAGCGTGTCTCGTTGTCGTAGACGGTGAGCGACCAGAAGCGCGCGGCCGGAATGTTCGGTGGGAGCGTCACGCGGTAGGTCTGCCCGCCGTCGAAGTGGTTTCCGTCGGCGTCCTTGGCAGCGATGAGGTACTGCGACCCGATACCGGTGAGACGCATGCACATCGCCGGCGTGGTCACCGTGGCGGCGTAGAGGAACGAGGTTCGCGAGTGTTGCTTCCGGACGCCGGTCGCGGGGAACGGCTTGATCCCCTGTGCGGTAACGAGCGGCGGCGGTGTCTCGAACGTGTAGCCGCCGGCCCACAGCATGTTGAACCACGCCGAGCCGTCGTAGTACGCCCATTCTTCCGCTGCTCTCGCGTTGAAGACCAGCGCCCGGGCCGTCGCGTTGCCTACGGCAGCCGCGTCCTCGAGGATGCCCCGCATCCGCTTGTCGGGCTCGAACGGTTCGCCCTTGACGATCCCGATCGCGGCCAGCTGCCCCAGCAGCTCGGCGTCCGTGCTGCCGGCCGGCTCGTCCTGTACCACCTCGTTCATCAGCTCGAAGAAGCCGAAGTCGCTCGGCGGGACGGTGTTGAACGCCTTCCCGCTGCCCTCCACGAACACCGTCTCGGGAACCGACGCCAACGGCGCGGGGTGAATGTCGCCGCCCTCGAGCAGCGTCGCGATGCTCATCCCGGCGGCACCAGGGGCGAAGGGGTAGAGCTTTAGGGTGCTCCGGATCGTCTCGACTGTGGGGGCCGGGTCGTCGTCGGTCAGGAACGACCGGCCGGCCATGAGCGCCCTCGACGTGCGCGAGTGGCCGACGTGGTAACCGCTGTCCGGCAGCGGGCCGTCGTAGCCGGGCGGGACGAGCAGGAAGCGGCCACCCTCGCCGCGATCCGGGCCCGGCAGGCCGAAATCGATGATCCACCCCCACCACATGTCGTCGAACGTCCCGAGTGCCTGCGGCGGCGTCTCGACGACCATCGGCCCCGACGTGAGATCGACGATGGCCATGTAGTAGACCGTGTCGGCGTTCGCGGTCAGGAATACCGACTCCGACCCCATCAGCTCCGAGAAGATGAGGATCTCGTTGTCCTTTACGCCCACGTCGTGGAAGCCCTTCCGGATCGCGTACGTCGACGCCCCACGGAAGCCGTCGAGATAGGCGTTGAGGCCGTGCAGGAAGTCGAGATGGTCGTAGACGGTCTCCGCAGTCTCGGCGCTCGGCACGCCGTCGACGAACGACAACGTGCCGAGCCTGGTCTCGAGTTGATCAGGGGCTCCCAGAACACGTCGCAGGCTCTCGTCGGCGTTTGGCATGTTCCCCTCCTTCGGTCCGGCGGATCGGAACGCTCGGTCCGTTCACCGTGCGTTCACGGCTGCCTGGGTATCGTGCCGCGAGCTCGACGGGGTTGTCGTCACGCAAAACGCATGATTGACGCCCAGTTGCCCGACCGAGAAACTGGATGGCCAAGAATCGGGAGGCCCGCCCGTGATCGAAGAATCCGAAGGATCGGCGTCCGCGGTCTCTTGGCTTGGTCGCTCCCTGCTCGATGCAAAGCTATCGGTCCCGCGAGCTTTGCCCGGAGCCGTCACTCGAAGACCGCTGATCGATGAGGCCCGCACAAGCGATCGCCGCATCGTTGGGGTGACGGCGCCCGCGGGCTATGGCAAGTCGACCCTGCTGGCCGAGTGGGCTTCGGCCGAGGATCGACCGGTTGCCTGGGTTTCGCTCGACAACTTCGACGACGATCCCGCGGCGCTGTTGTTCCTGCTGGCGTCTGCGTACGAACGAATCTCGCCGGGCCGCGCAGACCTGGTCGCGGACATGGGCGGTCTCGGCGTGTCGGTGCTGGGACGAGCGGCGCCTCGCCTCGCCTCGGCGTTCCTGGCGAGCCCCGAGCCCTTCGTGCTCATGCTGGACGACCTTCACGAGCTCCAGTCGCCCGCGTGCCACGATGCGCTCGGGGTGTCGATCCCAGGGATCCCTCTAGGGTGCCAGGTAGTCACCGCGAGTCGTTCCGAGCAGCCGCACCTGCCACGCCTGCGGGCTTCGGGGGATGCGCTGGAGTTCGGCGCCGGTGACCTAGCCCTCGATGCCGCAGGCGCCCGGCAGGTCTTCTCGCATGCACGCGTTCAGCTCACTCCCGAAAGGGAAGCCGAAGTGGTCGAACGCACCGAAGGGTGGCCGGCCGGGCTCTACCTCGCGGCTTTGATCGCGAAGGAGAGCCCCGATGGACAGATCGAGGTCACCGGCGATGACCCGTACGTCGCCGACTACCTATACCGCGAGTCCTTGATCCGACAGCCCGAGGACCTGCAGCGGTTCCTGAGACGGACGGCGGTGCTGGATCGGCTCAGTGGCCCGCTCTGCGATGCCGTCCTCGATGGATCCGACTCGCAGGCGCAGCTGCGCGTCCTTGAGGCGACGAGTCAGTTCGTGATCCCACTCGACCGTCGTCGCGAGTGGTATCGCTACCATGCGCTGTTCCGAGAGTTCCTCCTCGGTGAGCTGCGTCGCATCGAGCCCGACATCGTCATGAAGTTGAACCTGCGTGCCGCCGACTGGTACGAGTCGAACGGATCCCCGGCGTTGGCGCTCGAGCACCTGTTGAACACGACCGAACGGGACCGATGCACTCAGTTGGCGGCGGCCTTGGTCCTTCCCACCTACAACGCCGGCCAGATGTCGACCGTGCAACGGTGGCTCTCGGCCCTCGGCGACGAGGGTGTCATGAGCTATCCCCCGCTGGCGGTGCTGGCGGGCTGGGTCGCGGTGCTGACCGGGCAGACCACCGAAGCCCTGCGGTGGGCGTCCATCGTGGAAGCAGCCTCGTTCGAGCAGACACCCCAGGACGGCACCGCCTCCTTCGACTCGGGCCGAGCCATGCTGCGGGCCATGATGTGTGCGGACGGTCCCGAGCAGATGATGGCGGACGCGAGCTTCGCGATGAGCGAGGAGCCGGCGTGGAGCCCGTGGCGAGACACCGCGCTCTCGTTGCTCGCAGGAGCACATGTGCTGGCCGGCGATCTCGACCGGGCCGCAGCCCTGTCCGCGGAGGCATCCGGCGCGGGGGCCGAGCGGGCCAACGCCGACACGGTCGTTTACGGCGAATCCGAGCTCGCGGTGTTAGCCATGGATCGAGGGGGTGGGAGGCAGCCGCCCAACACCTGGATCTGGCACTCGCGACCACCGACGAGCTCCGGATGCACGACTACGCCCTGTCGGTGCTGGCCTTCGCGGGCGCGGCACGGCTCGCGCTGCATCGCGGAGACGTGGAGAACGCGAACCGTCAGCTGGCGCGAGCGATGCGAGCCCGACCGGCGTGTACGTTCGCGATGCCATGGATCGCCGTGCGGGTCCGGCTCCAACTTGCCGCGGTCTACCTCGCGATGGCCGACGCCCCGGCCGCTCGTCACCTGCTGCGCGAGATCGACGACATCCTCCTCCAGAGGCCGCGTCTCGGGGCGCTCCTCGAGGAGGTCGCGGAGCTTCATCGGATCCTAGCATCGAGCGCACCCGGGGGAGTCATCGGCGGACCGCCCCTCAGCCCCGCCGAATTGCGACTCCTCCCGTACCTCCAGACCCACCTCACGCTGGCGGAGGTCGCGGCGCGGCTGTTCGTCTCGCACAACACCGTTCGGTCGCAGGTCGGCTCGATCTACCGCAAGCTCGGTGCCTCGTCGCGGGGCGACGCGGTCGAGCGGGCGACGTCGGTCGGTCTGCTCGGCGCGTAGCCAGGACGTCCTCGAACGAACTACGACTCCATCGCTTCGTCGGTGTCGTAGCCGAGGGCCAACGCGAGGTTCGGTGCGGCCGCCACGACGCTCGGGAGACCGACGACGGGAACGACGCCGACCAGCACATCCACGATCTCGGCGGCGCTCGCCCCCGCGTCCACGGCGGCGTCGGCCAGCTCTCCATAGCGACGGCGAGGCGCCGCCGACCGCGACCAACGCGGCGAGACGGACGAGTGCCCGGGTCTTCAGATCGAGGACCGCGGGCTGCACAGCTCCCTCGGTGAGGTCGTCGGTCCGGGGGTCGTTGATGGCGAGACGTCGAAGCACATCCGTGTAGTCCACGTCGCCCTGCCTCGAGTTCGATGGTCCACGAGCGCCGAACCTACCGCCCTCCAGGCCGCTCCGCGTCATGCAGAATGCGTGATTCTCACGAGGCTGAGCGTTTCACCCCCTTTGTGTGATGGCACAACGGAACCGCCGGGATTCAATCGCCAATCAGCGATCTCTGAAGGGGGCTGGTCGTGGCCGAGCGCGACGAGGGTGATCTTGCTCAGGGTGAGGAATCGCCGGACGCCGGAGCGGTGGCCGTGGCCTCGGCACCCAAGGTCGGCGTCTTGGCCTGGAGCTTCGTGGGGGTCGTGATAGCCACGATCATCGTGGTCACCGCGTTCGGCTACGTGAGCGAGATCTTGCTCCCACTGCTCTTCGCGGCCGTCCTGGCAGTGATCTTCAAGCCCGTGGTCGGGAGCTATTCCGCCATGGGTTCAAACCGTCCTCGCCGCCGGCTTGATCGTGCTTGGACTCCTCCTCCTGATGGCCGTGGTCATGGTCGCAACGGTGAAGGGGGTACTGGACCAGACGGATGAGATCGGCGCTTCGGTCAACGCCGCGATCGACAACGCCTCCGACCAACTCAATATCCATCAGAGCTCCTTGGACGATGCCCGGGCGGCGACCAAGGAGGCCGGTCCGACGATCGCTGAGGGCGTCGTCACCAAGTTCGTGGAGGGTGTCAACTAACTGCTCGGCCTGGTCAACGGCCTGATCCTGGGCGCGCTCATCATGTACTACCTGCTCAAAGACGGCACGACGTTGCGGCGCAACGTCGTCGCGAAGGTCGATCCTTCCATCCGCGGTGAGGTCGACGGATTCATCGGTGACGCTTGCGGGATCCTTCGCGACTACGGGCGGGGTCGCACCGCCATGTCCGCCATCGTCGCGGTCGTGGTCGCGCTCGCCGCTCTCCTCCTCGGTCTCCCGCTCGTGTTCACGATCTTCGTCGTGAACTTCATCGGCGGGTACATCCCGTATATCGGCGCCTTCATCGGTGGCGGGCTCGCCGTGATCATCGCCTTGGGCGACGGTGGGATCGGCGTGGCCGCGATCATGCTGGTGATCGTGCTCGCGTCGAACCTGATGCTCGAGAACTTCGTGGAGCCCAAGGTGATGGGCCGCACGCTGGACATCCATCCTCTGGTCGTGCTCATCGTGACGGCGCTGGGCGGCTTCCTCGCCGGCATCGTCGGCTGATCCTGGCGGTGCCGTTCACGGTGATCGCCGGCAACGCCATCGGGCGCCTGCGATCGAAGGTTCTTCGGGCGGGTAGCGGACGCAGCCCAGCCGGCCGTGCAACAGATCCTCGACTGACTCGCCGACTCGACCTGGAAATGTCCACGGACGACGGAGATTCGAGCACCACCGGCGGACCGCCGGATCGCGGGACGGGGAGCGAGGCATACGGGGGGGTCGCCGAGGGAGGTGAGACCGGATCGAAGGGAGGAGGCTCATCGCGCTCCGAGCAGGAGCGAACTGAGGAGGGACAACCATGAAGGAGGAACCATCATGCATCACATGACGCGTCTTCGATCCATCGTCGTTCCCCGATGACGGTCGTTCTCGCGCTCGCCACCGCTCCTGTAGCGACGATGGCGACGGCGGGAGCTCCACCGGCGCAACATCCGGGGCGACGTCCGGATGCGACGAGGTGAACGCGCTCAAGGATTCGCTCACGTTGCTCACCGAGGTGGATCCGGTGAGCGACGGTACCGATGCTTTGGAGTCGCCGCCTCCGACGTGAAGACGGACCTGGATGCGGCCGCGGCGGCGGTGGGTGCCGAACTCCAGCCGGCAGTGGATGAGGTTAAGACCTCGTTCGACGACCTGGAGACGAAACTCCAGGGTGTCTCGTCGGCGGGCGGCCGCTCCGCCGCGACCGAGGTCGGCAATGCGCTCGCGAAGCTGGGCACGGCGTTGACCGGCCTCACGTCGGAGATCACTCAGACCTGCTAGGGGCGGCGGAGATGGGTCGGACCGCCAGGCGCGCTGATTCCCTGGCAGGTCCGACCCACCGTGCGCGGGCGACGCTTCCTCAGCTGCCGTCTGCCGCCTTGAGCTGCTTGGCGAGCTCGTCCGCGTCGGCGTCGATCGCGTCGGAGACGTACCGGTTCTCCGCCTTGATGCTGGCGGCAATCTGATCGGCCATGTTCGTCGCGTACAGCACGATCAGGCCGGCCTCGCCCTTGTCCAGGATGGTGCCGAGCTCCTTGAGATCGCTGTTGCTCATGCCGTTCTTGAGGTGGCCGATGGCACCGCCGCTCGGCGCGGAGGGGGCGGACGCCCCGGCCGGGCCGCTGCCGGACGGGGGGGAGGGCCCCGCCCGGATGACCCGTCCAGGCGATGGGGACGGGCGGATGGCTGATGCTTGTCTATGACCGTGATTTGCTATCGGTGGGAACGCCGATGACGGCGGGAGCGATCGCGTGCGTGACGGCGGCCGCCCCGCTCAGCGCCCGCATGGTCGGTTAGGCGGGCGCGGTGCCCGTCACGCCCGCTTTCGTAGGCCCGAGGACGATCGATGAGCGTTTCTTACTCACCACGCACCTCCTGCTTGAGGGGGTTCGTTGCCTTTCGTTTCCTGGGTTTTTCCCCTGGCCCGTTTTATGCGGGGGAAGACAGGGTGGAGAAGCGCGCCTCGGTCGCTGTTTAGTGTCCAGGCCGATCAGTTCGAGCTACTCGTCGTCTTCCTCGTCGAGTTCCTCCTCGAGCTCCAGCTCGGCCACGAGCTCTGCAATCGGAGCGCGTGCCACGTTGACCACCGCTGACGCGACGCGAGCCGTCCCGATGATCGGGGCGACGGCGGCGAACACACCTCGGACCGTCTCCCCGTCGAGTCCGACATTGCCGGCCACCCCGAGGTTCAACACGTAGGAAGCAGGCGGTGCGTCTACGGCGATCAGAGCAGCGATGCGCGCCAGCATCAGGCTCTGTGGGTCGACGCTCGAGGCCTCCACAGACGCCTCGGTCATCGTCGCAATCAGATCCAGGATCGGGGTCTCAGCCTCATCGCCGATTTCTGGCTCCTTTCGGTTGTGGGTCGCCGAGATGCGACGCTTGCATCGAACCCCTGCTGCTGCGGTGTGCCATCACGCAAACGGGGTGAAACGGCCGGCCTCGAGGCGTTCGCTCGGCCGCGCGCAGCCTTGGCCGAGAATCACGCAATCAGGATGACGCAGAGAGCGCGCGGACGTACGCTCGCCGAGAAGGGCAAGCCTTCAGCGCGAAGGAGTCACGGCGGTCCTCGGTTGGACCATGTTCGCTGCCGAGGGGACCGCTCTCCACCGGCGGTTCGCGAACCGGTTGCGATGGGATCCCGGGCGCGCAAGCGGACGAGACGGAGACCCTCGGATGGCTGAGGACAAGACCACAGGCCGGGCGAAGACCGGCGGGGCTCCTCAACGCTTCGCCGGGGCGCGGACCTGGTTGGAACGGCTGCTCCTCTGGCGGTGTGGGAACGCATGCTCGAGATCGAGTTCGTCGACCGCAGCGTCGCGCTCGCGGGAAAGGCATTCGTCTCGTTCTTCCCGCTCTTGGTCGTCGTGGCCGCCTTCGCGCCCGAGCGGACCCGGTCGTCCATCACCACCGCCGTGACGACCCGACTCGGGGTGCGAGGTGACACGCTCCTGCTCTTCAGGGAAAGCTTCGCGTCCTCGGACGACATCCGCAAGGCCACCGGCCTGCTTGGTCTCGTGCTCACGATCTTCTTCGCGACGTCGTTCACGACGAGGCGCTCCAGCGTGTGTATCTCCGCGCGTGGCGGCGACCCCCATCCCACTCGGGGGCCGGCGCCTACGGGCGTGGGGCGGTCTGGTTGCTGGCGATGTTGGCCACGCTGGCGATCCTGGGCGCGCTGCGCGGCGTCTTCGACGAGGGGCTCGGATCCGGCCTCTTGGTCATCGTGGGGCTCGCGGTGACCTCGGCGCTGTGGTGGTTCACTGCGTGGTTCTTCTTGTACGGCGAGGTGCGCATGGGCTCCTCGTCCCAGCCGGTGTGGTCACTGGCGTCGCCCTTGGTGGGTACGCTCTAGTCCGCTCAGATCTGGATGCCCAAGGTCATGACGAGCAATGAAGCCCAGTTCGGGGTCTTCGGTCTCGCCCTGGCCCTGGTGACCTGGTTCTCCGGTGCCGCAATCTGCGTCCTGATCGGTGCGTGCGTCGGGACCGGTGTCCGCGGAGGACACCGTTGCATGGGCAGGCTAGTCCGGGGCGACCACGCCTGAGACGTTGATCGCCCGGCGCACCCCCGGCGCTGCCCACCTCCCGTTCGCGAGCGCAGTCTCCGCGACGCGTTCCAACGCACCGAAGACTCATGACCGCGAAAGGCGGGCCCGACATGGCACAGGATGACGCGATCGACGGGCGAGCCCAGCCGGGGACCGGCCTCGGAGCAGGAGAAGGCCCGCCGCCGCCGGTCGGAAAACGAGGCAACTCGCCGGCGTCAGGATCTTCTCTTCGGCATCCGACGCCCCCCGATCGCGCCGGCCCACCGACGGGTTGCTGCTGGCGCTCGCGATCGTCGGCGGCGTCGTCCTGTCGTTCTCCGCGCCAGGTCCCACCGCCTTCGATACCGCCGCCTCCGATCTCGTTGCCCAGCTGCCGGGCCTCGCGGGGTGGTTCTGGGAGGTCGCGTACGACCTCCTCATCATCTGGTCCTTCTGCCTGCTCCTGCTGTCCTTGGTCACACCCGGGAGGAAGCGCCTGTTCCTCTACGAGCTGCTCGCGGTCGCGGTCGGGTTGGGATTCGCCATCCTGGCCGGCAGCGTCAGCGGCATCGACCCGTCGAAGAGCCTCTCGGGCCTGATCAATTCCGCGTCGCCGCCGATCTACGTGGCGACGCGTGTCGCCATCGCCACCACCGTGATCGTGACGGCCTCACCCTCTCCTGACACAACCAATCCGGCTCATCGGCCGGTGGCTGATCGCGATCGGAGCGTTGTCTCAGGGATCGCCCTCGGGGCCGCCCTTCCGATCGGGGTCGGCGCCGGATTCCTGATCGGGCTCGGCTCGGCCGCCCTCGTCCATCTCCTCTTCGGTTCACCGGGTGGGCGAGTACACCCTCGACCAGGTGACGGAAGCGCTCCGGGAGCTCGGTGTCCAGGCGACCGCGACCCAAGACGCCCCGCTCCAGCCCCGGGGCGTGGCCGTAACCCTCGCCTCGACGCCCGAGGGCCGCCCGCTCGTCGTCAAGATCTTCGGCCGCGATGCCCAGGACGGCCAGCTCGTGGCCGCCACCTGGTCCGCGATCTGGCGCCGCGGCGCCAAACCTGTTTCCGCCGGGCGGCTCGAGCAGGTGGAGCACGAGGCGTTCCTCACGCTGGCCGCGGAACGAGGCGGCACGCGCGTGATGACGGCCATCGCGGCGGGAGAGACCGACCAGGGCGATGCGCTCCTCGTGCTCGATGCCGACGGACGGCGCCTCGCCTCGCTCGAAGCCCATGAAATCGACCTCCAACCTCCTGCGAGATTCCTGGACGGTCTTGGGTGGTCTCCATGAGCTCGGCATCTCGCACGGACGGGTGGACTCGCAGAGTCTGGTGCCATGTCAGGAGCCAAGTGGCTCGAGCGGCCCTCACGAATCTCGGCGCCGCTCACGTCGCCGCACCCAAAGGCTCGCTCCTCACCGACCAGGCGCAACTGCTCGTGACCACCGCGCTCGTCGCTGATACCGACCGTGCCGTCACCGCCGCCGCCGACGTCCTCGGGAACGAGGGCCTCGCCCAGATCCTGCCATTCCTGCAGCCGGCCGCGTTCGAGCGCGACACGCGCAAGGCGCTGCACGACCAGCATGTGGATCTGAAGGAACTGCGCCAGTCGATCGCCGAGCGCACGAGCACCGAGGTCCCGCCTCTCGAGCCGTTGCAACGGGTCACCTGGCGTTCGTTCCCAAGTTGGCCTTGATCGCCTTCCTAGCCTCCACGCTCATCTCCGCGTTCGCCAACATCGGCATCGACACCATCGTCCAGACGTTCCAGGACGCCGATTGGTGGTGGTTGCTGGCGGCGCTGGTGTTGTCGCCCCTCTCGCAGATCCCGCAGGCGTTCTCGACGGATGGGAGGCGACCCTGCACGAGGTCCGATTCGGGCCCGTCCTCATGCTCCAGTTCGCGATCCAGTTCGTCTCGCTCGCCGTCCCGAGCTCCGCGGGCCGCCTTGCCATGCAGGTCCGTTTCTGGCAACGCGCCGGCGTGCCGGGCGCTGGCGCCATCTCGATCGGCGCGGTGGACGGCTTCAGCACCTTCGTGATCCAGATGCTGTTGATCGTAGTCATCCTCGCGTCGGACCTGGTAGAGTTCGAACCTGTCGTCGGAAGAGAGCGGTTCGTAGAGCGGTTCCTCGGGCTTCGACTGGGGAGCCCTGCTGATCGCGGTCCTCCTCGTGGCGGTCGCGAT
>CAVQKV010000001.1:0-506441 GCA_963713185.1 uncultured Actinomycetes bacterium | reverse complement strand
GATCGCGGCGATCACGCCGACGAACCCCGCGACCGCGCGCTCGAACGCGTTCGGGATGCTCGGCTTCTCGACCGTCGCCTGCGGCTCGACGCCCTGCTCGCGGAGGTCGAGCGCGATCGTCGCGAGCGATGTGCGATCGTCGAGCAGCCGCAGGTTGCCCTGCAGCTCCTCGATCCGCAGCTGGGTCTCGTCGAGCGCGTTCTGGACCCGGATCGTCTGCTCGATCGTGCTGGCGTCGGCCATGAGCCCGAGCAGCACCTCGCGCCGGGCCCGCGCGATCCGGAGTCGCGAGTGGAGGTCGACGTAGTCGGCCGTCACGTCCTTGCCGTGCACGGACTGCACCTGCACGTCGCCGAGGTCGCGGAGGGAACGGAGCGCGTCCGCGAACGCATCCGAGGGCACGCGCATCGTGAGGGTGCCGGCACGTTCGCGCGTCGTGGAGGTCGACACGAACCCCCCGTTCGCCGACGCGATGTCGACCGCGTCCGCGAACCGCTCGTCGAACGAGCCTCGCGGGATCACCAGGCCGAGCTCGGCCGTCCGGATCACGTGCGAGAGCTCACCGGGGATGGTGGTCGACGGAACGTCGACGGCGACCGCAGCGCCGCTGTCGTGGACGACCTGCTCGTCCAGCGGGGACGGTGCCGTTCCCGGCAGGATGGCGGGTCGGCGTTCGGCGCCGCCAGTCGACCCGGTCGCGCTCGGGATACCGGCCGCGGGTCGCATCGCGTTCGTGTCTCGGGTCACCCACCAACCCAACGAACCGGCCGCGAGGAGGGTGACCGCGGCCACCGCGGCGGCGATGGTTCGACCCGAGACCCAGTGCGGTCGGATACGCCTCCCCTGCCGCTCGTGTTCGCGGGCGCCCGCGTCGAGCAGGTCCTCGCGGACCAGCTCCAGGTAGCCGATCGTCGCCTCCATCTCTTACCTCCCCGGCTCGGTGACGACCGGCACGTCGATCAGTCGTCCGAGCCGTTTCAGGCCGCGGCTCACGCGGGCCCTGGCCGTCTGCTCGGTGCAGTGGAGGGACTCGGCCAGCTCGCGGTACGGCCGGCCCTCGATCACACGCAGGGTAAGCGCCTCGCGTTGCTCCTCGGACAGCACCGAGAACGCCTGGCCGATCGCGCGCCCGATCTGCTCGAAATCGATCATCTCCTCGATCCGTTCGTAGTCCTCGGGCGAGACCTCGCGCTCGGGCATCCCGAGGCGTCGCCGAGCACGGGCGTCCACCGCGCCGTTCCGGAAGAAGCGGCCGAGCTGGTGGCGGGCGATGCCGTACAGCCACCCGATCGCTCCGAGCCCGTGATCTCGGAACCGCCGGCGCGAGGCGAACGCCTGCGCGAAGGTCTCCGCCGTGAGCTCGGCCGCCGTCTCCGGATCCAGCGTCCGTCGGGCGAAGAAGCGGAGGAGGGTCTCCGCGTGGCGCTCGAAGACCACGCCGAAGGCCTCGGGCTCGTCCCACGATCGGACGATGAGTTCGACGTCGTCCCAGTGCTCGTCCATCCCGCTCCGGCCGGTTCGAGTCTCTACCCGACTATGCCGCTCCCCCTCGGATCCGTGACGGTCGCCCGTTGATACGCTCGGCCCTCTATGCCCGAGACGCCCGATCCTCTCGACGAGTTCCCACGTCAGGTGGCGAGGACCCGCGGGTTCTCGTTGGGCGTGCCCCGTTCCTTCACGGTCTCGCCCGGCGGCGAGCGCGTGGTCTACCTGCGGACGAAGGCGGGAGACGACCCGGTCAGCTGCCTGTGGGCGTTCGACATCTCGGGAGCGAAGGAACGGCTGGTGTTCGACCCGGGACAGGAGGAGGCCGAACACGACCTCACTGAGGCCGAGCGCGCCCGCCGCGAACGTGCGCGGGAGCGCTCCTCAGGCGTCACGGCGTACGCGACCGACGACGCGGTCCGGCGAGCCGTGTTCACCGTCGGCGGCCGGCTGTTCCTCGCGGACCTCGTCGAGGGCGGCGCCCGCGAGTTGAGCGCGCCGGGCTCGGTCGACGATCCTCGGTTGGACCCGGCCGGCGAGCGCATCGCGTTCGTGGTCGAGGGATCGCTGTGGGTCCGCGACATCGAGGGCGGCGCGCGCGAGCTGGCCTCGCCGGAGGCGTCCGACACCTCCTGGGGCCTGGCCGAGTTCATCGCCGCAGAGGAGATGCACCGGTTCCGCGGACACTGGTGGTCGCCGGACGGCTCGAAGCTCGCGGCCGCCCACGTCGACGAGCGCGACGTGCAGGTCTGGCACATCGCCGACCCGACGGATCCGGCCGCAGCGCCGCGGGCCGTCCGCTACCCGCGGGCGGGCACGAACGATGCCGTGGTCACGCTATGGGTGGTCGAGGTCGCGAGCGGCGAGCGCGTCGAGGTCCGGTGGGACCGCGAGGCGTTCCCGTACCTGGCCCGCGTCCACTGGGGCGAGGGGGCGCCGCTGTTGCTGCTCGTGCAGACGCGGGATCAGCGGACGGTCTGGCTGCTCGAGGTGGACGCGACGACCGGCGACACCACGATGGTCGCCGAACGCTCCGATCCGCAGTGGGTCGAGCTGCCGGAGGATGCGCCGGTGCGCCTCTCGGACGGCCGCGTGGTCGACCTGGCCGAGGACCGGGAATCGGACACGTACCGGCTGACCGTCGGCGGCGAGCCGGTGACGCCGCCTGGACTGCAGGTCCGGGAGGTGCTGTCCGCCGGGTCGGGCGTGCTGTTCCGAGCCTCCGACGGCGACCCGACCGAGATCCACCTGTGGCGGTGGACCTCTGAGGGCGGTGCGGTGCGCGTGTCCGAGGAGCCCGGGGTGCATTCGGGCGCGGAGGGCGGCGGGGTGCTCGTGCGGACCTCGGCGACGGTGCATTCGGCCCGGTCGACGGCCGAGGTCGTTCGCGCGGGTGAGGTCGTCGGCGCGATCGAGAACGTGTCCGAGGCCGCGGTCATCGCGCCGCGGCCGCGCTTCCTCACGCTCGGCGAGCGAGAGCTGCCCGCGGCGCTGCTGCTCCCGGACGGGCGCGATCCCGACGGGCCGCTGCCGGTGCTGATGGATCCGTACGGCGGACCGCGCGGGGCACGTGTGCTGAAGGCCGCTGGCGCGTACCTGACCTCGCAGTGGTTCGCGGACCACGGGTTCGCGGTGCTGATGGTCGACGGGCGTGGCGTTGACGGGCGTGGACCCGCGTGGGACCGGGAGGTGTACCGCGACTTCACGGTGACGCTCGAGGACCAGGTGGACGCGTTGCACGCGGCCGCGGAGCGCTTCGACTTCTTCGACCTGGCTCGGGTGGGGATCCGCGGGTGGTCGTTCGGCGGCGAGCTCGCGGCGATGGCGCTCCTGTGGCGGCCGGACGTGTTCCACGCGGGGGTGGTGGGTGCGCCGGTGACGGATCAGCACCTGTACGACACCTTCTATACGGAGCGGTACATGGGCCTGCCCGAGGAGGAGCCGGAGGCGTACGGGCGGAGCTCGGTGGTGAACGACGCCGCGTCGCTTTCGCGGCCGATGCTGCTGATCCACGGGCTGGCGGACGACAACGTGTTCGTCGCGAACACGCTGCGCTTGTCGGCGGCGCTGTTCGAGGCCGGGAGATGGCACGAGCTCGTGCTGATCCCGAGCGCCACGCACCTGACGCGCTCGACGGCGGTGACCGAGAACCTGCTGCGGGTGCAGGTGGACTTCTTGAAGCGGGCGCTGATCGGCTAGAGGGTTTCGAGCCACCAGGGCTTCCAACGCGGGCGCAGGGCGTCCTCGCACGCCTGGAGGTCGCCGGTGAGTCGGGTTCGCGTTCCGGGCTCGATGGTGTCGAGGAGCTCGAACGTGGGCTGCAGCGCTCGGAGGCATTGGTCGGCGCGGGTGCGTCCCTCGGGGGTGAGACGGACGCCGAGGCTCCCGCCGTCGAGCCGCCAGGTCTCGACCAGGGCGCCGCGCCGCAGTTGGTGGACGAGATGATCCGCGGACTGGCGCGTCACGAGGAGCCGGCGGCCGATCTCGCCGGGGTGCAGGTGGGCGATGTCGTGGAGTAGCTCCATGACCTCGAGCTGGGCGAACGAGACGCCGAGTTCGAGCAGGGCGTCGGTGAAGCGAGACCGCAGGATGCGGTGGACGCGTCGTTCCTGATCGACCAGCCTCCTCGCGGTGGGTGGTGCTGCCTCCACGGGTGCGTTGTACCGCGCGGGGATGACACTGGGACGTCGCCTGAGTGTGGCGTTCGGTCGGGGGGAGGGTGCCTTCGCTCGAGCGCACCCGTCATGGTTCTGACAGACAGAACCCTGACACTGCGGACCTTTGGATGTTCCTCACCGTCAGGGTTTTGACAGACAGAACCCTGACGCCACCGCTCGAGCGAGCGGCGCCTCTCCGCCCGACCCCGCCCGACCCCGCCCGACCCCGCCCCACCGACCCCACCCCGCTCCCAAGCCGCCCCCGACCCCACTGCTACCCTCCAACCCATGCCCATCGTGGTGCAGAAATACGGCGGAACCTCGGTCGGCGACACCGATCGCATCCAGGGCGTCGCCGACCGGATCGTGCGCGCGCGCGAACAGGGCCTGGACGTCCTCGTCGTCGTCTCGGCGATGGGGGAGACCACCGACGACCTCCTCAACAAGGCCACCGACATCACGATGACCCCCGAGCCGCGAGAGCTCGACATGCTCCTCACCGCCGGCGAACGCATCGCGATGTCGCTGCTCGCGATCGCCGTGAATGCCCGCGGTTGCCGCGCCGCGTCCTACACCGGCTCACAGGCCGGCGTCATCACCGACACGCAGCACGGCAGGGCCCGGATCGTCGAGATCCGCCCCCGGCGCATCAAGGAGTCGCTCGACGCCGGCAACGTCGTCATCCTCGCCGGGTTCCAGGGCCTGTCGACCGAGTACGACATCACGACGCTCGGCCGCGGCGGCTCGGACACCACCGCCGTGGCGATGGCCGCCGCCCTCGGCGCGGACGTGTGCGAGATCTACACCGACGTCGACGGCGTCTTCACGGCCGACCCCCGGACCCATCCCGAGGCCCGCCGGATCGACCGGATCTCCTACGAGGAGATGCTCGAGCTCGCCGCCGCCGGCGCGAAGGTCCTCCAGCTCCGGTGCGTGGAGTACGCTCGACGCCACGGCGTCCGCCTCCACGTGCGGAACTCGTTCGGCGAGGGCAACGAGGCAGGGACCTGGGTCATGGACGACGAGCGCGAGCACCCGACCGCCATGCTCGAGAGCGCCCTGATCCGCGGCGTGGCCCTCGACGCCGAGGAGGCCAAGGTCACGCTCGACGAGGTGCCCGACCGCCCCGGGATCGCCGCCGCGGTCTTCAGGGCGGTCGCCTCCGAGGGCATCCACGTCGACATGATCGTCCAGAACACCTCGCACGACGGCCGCACCGACCTATCCTTCACGGTCCCGCGCGCGGACCTCCCGAGGCTCGAGGCGGTGCTCGAGGGCATCGTCACCGACGTGGGCGCCATCCGCTTCGAGACCGACGCCGGCATCGCCAAGCTCTCGCTCGTCGGCGCCGGCATCAAGAGCAACCCCGGCGTGGCCGCCGACATGTTCGACGCGCTCGCCGCCGAGGGCATCAACATCGACATGATCTCGACCTCCTCGATCCGCATCTCCTGCGTGATCCGGGCCGAGGACGGCGAACGCGCGGTCCGGGCGGTGCACCAGCGGTTCGGCCTCGACGGCGCCGAGCCGCTCGACGACGGGCGCTGAGTCGAGGATGGTCGTCTGCCCGACCTGCCGAGAGGTGAACGAGGAGGGCCGAGCGATGTGCCAGAAGTGCGGCTCCTCGCTGACGCCGGACGCCGTCGCGCTCTTGCCGCGCCGCGAACCGGGCGAGCGCCCGCCGATCGAGATGCGCAAGCCGCCCCAGCCGTCGAAGTGGCGGCCGCTCATCGTGCTCGGCGCGCTCCTCGGCGCAGCGCTCGCGGTCGGCGCCTTCCTCCTCCTTCGGCCCGACCCTTGCAACGGGACGAACTTCGAGTCCGAGAACTTCGGCTACTGCCTCCTCGTCCCCGACGGGTGGGAGGCCGGCCCGGCGCAGTTCGGGGCCGACGTGACGCTCGACCAGTTCGCGCCGCCCACGGGCTCCGCGACCGTGGTCGTCGAGGCCGTCGACCTCGAGACCGGGACGGGGCTCGACCAGTGGTCCGAATTCGTGCGCCAGCGCGACGAGCAGGCCGGGCTCACGCCCGGACCCGCGAGCGAGGCCACGCTCGACGGCGCCGACGCCCTGCGGTGGGACGTGTCCGTCGACGCCGCGGGTGGCGACCGCTACCTGATGCGCGAGGTCGTGACCGTGAGCGACGACGTCGGCTGGCGGGTCACGCTGAACGATCTCCAGGACGGGTTCGACACGAGCGCCGTGGCGTTCCGGGACATGCTCGACTCGTTCCAGTTCGCCTGAGGCGTCTCAGACCTCGAACTCGTCCCGCAGCATCCCCATGTAGACGATGTCCCAGCGCGTGCCGTCGAGCAGGACGTGCTCGCGGCCGCGCCCCTCGTGGCGGAACCCCAGCTTCTCGTACAGCTTCATCGCGCGCTCGTTGAAGGCGCTGGTCGTAAGCCAGACCCGGTGCAGGTTGAGCTCGTTGAACGCGTACCGGAGCGCGAGCACGATCATCTCTCGACCGTAGCCCTGTCCCCAGTCGTCCTGCCGGTACACCGACAGCCCGAGCTGCGCGTTCCCGTCGATGTGGTTGATGTCCATGATCCCGATGCCGCCGACGAGACGGTTGTCTGCGATCGTCCGCGCCGCGAAGTTGATCGTCCCGGGTGACGCCTTCACCCACTCCTCGAGCCGCTCCCGCGCGCTCTCCCGGTTCATCGGCCACACGGGTCGGAAGCCGGCGAGCCGGGTCCCCACCGGATCGTCGAACCAGGCGGCGAACGCCTCCGCGTCGGCCTCCGGGTCGATCGCGGCAAGCCGGACGAGCTCACCGCGGTAGCGCAGGTTGGTCTCCGGCGAGGGCGGCGGCGCCCCGGGTTCGTCGGTCATGGCCCGGGCATGCTACGCGGTCGAGCGGCGGTCAGGCGGGCGAGTCTGCGGGCCGGGCGTGGTCGTGGATGTGCGCCTCGCGCCGGTGCTCCTTCTCGACGTCCTGGTGCGGGATGTGCACGTGCTCGAGCTCGGGATGGTTGTGCTCGTGGGTGTGGGTGGACAGCAGGTGTCCCCAGTTCTCGCCGCGGTGCAGGTAGTGGGTCACGTGGAAGTGCTTGTGACCGTGCTTCGTCGCCTCGTGATGGTGACTGGCCCGCGTCTCGAGCTCCTCGATCGCATCCATGTCGTCCATCGCAGCCTCCCAACGTGGTCGCGTCCGACCCTTCGAACCTACGCCCGAGGCGGGAAGTCCCGCCACCGCCGGTACCATGGGCGTCATGCGTGTCGCGATCGTGGGGGCCACCGGTGCGGTGGGGCGGACGATGCTCCGCATCCTCGAGGAGCGCGACTTCCCCGTGGACCAGGACCAGCTGGTCCTGCTCGCCTCCGAACGCACGGCGGGCACTCGGCTTCGGTTCCGGGAGCGCGATCACACGGTCGGCGTGCTCTCGCTCGACGCGCTCGAGGGGGTGGACGTCGCGCTCTCGAGCTGTGGGAGCCAGGTCGCGAAGACCTGGGTGCCGCAGGCGGCCGAGGCCGGCACGGTCTGCGTGGACAACTCGAGCGCGTTCCGGATGGAGCCGTGGGCCGAGCTCGTGATCCCCGAGGTGAACCCCGAGGCACTCGAGCGGGGCGCCAAGGTGTACTCGGTCCCGAACTGCACGATCATCACCGCGCTGATGGCGCTCGCGCCGCTGCACCACGCGGCCGGACTCAAGGCCGTGAGCCTCTCCTCGTACCAGTCGGTCTCGGGCGCCGGTGCGAAGGGCGTGCGGGAGCTCGCCGAGCAGGTCGAGAAGCTCCACGGCATGGAGGACGACCTCGCGCACCCCGACCCCGACGCGCTGCCGGTGGGCGAGGTCTTCGGCAAGACGATCGCGTACAACGTGGTGGCCAAGATCGACGTGTTCGACGAGGAGACCGGGTTCACGTTCGAGGAGATCAAGGTCCAGCGCGAGGCGCGACGGATCCTGTCGCTGCCGGCGCTCGACATCTCGGCGACGTGCGTCCGCGTGCCGGTGCCGGTCGGCCACAGCGTGAGCCTGCACGCGACGTTCGAGCGGCCGTTGTCGGTCGAGCAGGCCCGCGTGGCGCTCTCGGTCGCCGACGGCGTCAAGCTGCGCGACGACCCGGTGGCGGGGATCTACCCGAGCCCGCTCGAGGCGGCCGGGGTCGACGACGTGCTCGTCGGCCGGATCCGCCAACCGGAGGGCCACGACGACTCGCTGCTGCTGTTCGCGTGCGGCGACAACCTTCGCAAGGGCGCTGCCCTCAACGCGGTCCAGATCGCGGAGCGCGTGATCGGAGCCGCCTGAGCCGTAGCGGTTCGTCGATCCGACGGCCCGATCAGCGGGCGACGGGCCGGTATCGAGGCTCGGGGATCGGCTTCCCCTCCTCGCGGGCGGAACGCAGCCACGCTTCCTTCGCCTTCTCCACCTCGGCCACGGCTTCCTCGGGCGTCCTCCCGAACGCGGAGCAAGCTTCGAGGTCGGGGATGTCCGCGATACTCCCTCGTGGGCGAAGATGTGGTGACTGCCACTGATCCGCTTGAGCTCGAAGCCCATGGCCTCAACCAGCCGGCGCATGTCGTCGAACGCGACGTTCTCGAACGAGCCTGGAGACAGTCGAGCAAGCAACTTGTGAGGATCCACGGGCGACGCTAGTACGACATGCCGACATGTCTGACCGTGCGATCTCGGCATCGACCTCTCGCATCGGCGGTCGATACCGGCTTCGGTATCGCGATCCACGGCGAGACGGACGACCCCGTCCATCTTGCGGCCGCGGCTAGAAGAACTCGTACATCCACGGCGCCGGCCCGCCGAACAGCTGCGCCAACATCGGCGCATCCGACGCGTCCACCAACCCGAGTGCCACGGCATCCCCCGCCGAGAGGAACCCGCTGTACAAGGACGACAGTGTCCCGATCGAGAGCGGTCGCACTCCACCTCCGCCAGACGTCTGCGTCACCGACGCCACACCCTCGTCCACCTCCAACCGCCACGGACCGCGGTTCTCCGGGAACAGGCCGTCCTCAACGGACAGCACGATCGAGCCCGACACCGGCGGGTACCCGCGACCCGAGAGCGCCGCCTGCACGTCCAACAACCGCAGCATCCACCGGTACGACCACACGGGCCGCAGCCGTTGCTCCTCGACGAGCAGTCCTAACGGATGCGCCGGCGGGCCCGTGAATCGCAACGTCCGACCCAGACCGCGGAACCCGCGCAGGTACGACAGCAGCGACGCCCATCCCTCCACCGACGTCGCCACCAGGTGCCGGCAGTTGATCGCGAACTCGAAGTCGAGCGGCCCGCCCGGATCCGAGCCGTAGGTGAACGACGCGTACCCCTCCACGCCCGAATGCCCTCGCGCGACCACCGTGCGCTGCACGTCGTCGCTGAACCAGCGACCGAGCACCCGGTCGGGCCACCAGTCCGGCTCGTCCGAGTCGATCGGTCCCTGGTGTCCCGAGACCGAGGCGCGATAGCAGGCGCGCACGTCCTCCAGGTCGCTAGCCGCGACGTACTCCTCGACCGCCAACGGCCCCGCCGAGCCACGCGGAAGGTCGTCGAGCGCGATCGCGTGCCGCGTCATCGTCCCCGCGAGCTCGTATCCCAGTCCTCTATAGGGGCGCTGTGTCGCGGGGTACAGGACGCTGAGCGGCACCCCCGACGAACGCGCCTCGACGAGCAGCTCGGTCACGGCCCGCGTCGCGAGCCCGCCGCCCCGGTGTTCGGGGAGCGTGACCACGCCCCATATGCCGCTCATGTCGAGCTCGCGCCCGCCCCACCACTGCCGGAACGCCCGCGCGCCGGCCGCCGCGACGAAGCGATCGCCGTCGAGCACGCAACGCATCTTCTCGACCGGCAGCCACGCGGCGCGCTCGGCCAGCGAACCCGAGCCGAGGTTGAACGCCACGCGCATGAGCGCGACGAGCTCGTCCCGATGCTCGTCGCCCGGCGTGATCACGTCCGAGGTCATCGGACGAACGCGCACGTGCACGGGATCGCGCCGCACCTCGGGCACCCGTTCGCGTACCGCGCCGCGGCCTCCTCCAAGGACACGCCGGCGAGCGTCGCCACCGAGGCCAGCCACGCGAGCACGTCGCCGACCTCGTGCACCAGGTCGCCGTCGCCGCGCAGCGCGCGGGCCACCTCACCTACCTCCTCCGTCAACCACCGGAACGTGCCATCGATGCCGCGCTCCGCGTCGCGCTCGGCATACGTACGACGAAGGACGTCCTGGAACGCTGCGATCTCCATCAGGCCGCCGAGTCTATCGGCGTCGCGCTAGGGTTCGGTGCGCGTCGTCTCGAGGTCCGGGATCTCCTCCGTTTCGAGATCGGGGATGACGAACTCCTCGTTGGTCTCCGCGCGCCGCTCGAGCGAATGCACCGTAGTGGGGCTCAGCTTGGTCCAACGTGAAAGACGCATCCACGACCGCTCCGGTCTGCTGACCCCCTCCCTTGCCCTTCCCGTTTCCGTTCCCTCCGCCAGCTGCCACCGCCGGGGACACGAGCCGGGCGAAGATCGCCACCGTGGCCGCTGCCACGAAGAGCTTCGTCATCCCGATCCCTCCCTCACCGTCCCGGTCGGGCCCCCTCGTGGGCATGGGAAGCCGGGACGTACGTGAGGAGGATCCGCGGGCGGCAACTAGGAACTTGATGTCATGCCCGTGGGGCGGATGGGAGATTCCCTCTCATCCTTTGCTTGCGGCGCAGCGGCGCCGGGCACGTCTCGCCCGTCGGGCAGGCGGCGGCCGACCATTGCGAGGACCAGCGCGAACGCGACCCCGAGGCCGAACGCGCCCGCCAGGCCAGCCTCGAGCGAGATCGTTCCGGCGTCGGCGAGGGCGATGCAGACGCCGCCGAGGCCCGCGCCGATCCCGACGCCGAGGTAGTCCATCAGGATCGTCGAGGAGAGCTCGGCCGCTTCGCGGCCGGCGGTGGCCTCGCTCATGACCGACAGGGGGATCGTCGGGAACACGATGCCCATGCCGATGCTCCCGATCGCCCAGCCCGCGTACGGCACCGCGAGCGGGATGTCGAGGAGGCCGACGGCGACGATCGTCCCTCCGGCCGCGATCAGCAGCGCGCCGAACGTCGTCAGCCACCGAGCGCCGAGGCGACCCGACACCCGTGACTGCCACCACGAGCCGAGCGCCCACGCGAGCGCCGAGCACGTGAGCACGATGCCGGCGACCCCCACCGTGAGTCCGCGGACCTGCGTGAGCATGAGCGTGACGAACCCGTCGATGCCGAAGAACGCCGCCGACGCGAGGAACGCCCCGGCCGAGGCGGCGGGGAGCCCGCGCCGGGCGACCAGGGTCCCCGGCGGCGTGATCCTGCGGAGCGCGGGGATCGTCACCGCCAGCCCGAGCACCACGAGCGGCCAGCTCCAGACCGAGTGCTCGGTCAGCCCCGCGAGCAGCGCGCCGGCGCCGAGCATCAGCACGAGCGAGGCGGCGATCGGCAGGGTCGAGCGCTCCTCGCTCACCTGCACGTTCCGGAGCACAGGCATCACGAGCACCGCGGCGAGCGCGATGACCGGAAGGGGTGCCACGAACGCCCATCGCCAGCCCAGGGTCGAGGCGATGATCGCGCCGACCGGCGGGCCGAGCAGCCCCGGCAGGATCCACATCGACGCCAGCAGCGCCATCACGCGGGGACGGATGTCCATCGGGTAGGTCTTCGCGACGGTGCCGAGCGAGACCGTGTACAGCCCGCCGCCGCCGATGCCCTGCACGAACCGCGCGATGACCAGGATCAGCATCGTGGGCGCGGTCGCGGCGAGGATCAGCCCCGCGACGTAGAAGGCGATCGAGATCCCGAGGATCGGCCGCGGGCCCATCCGGTCGGTCATGCGCCCGGCGATCGGCACGGTGCCGAGCGACGCGAGCGTCAGCGCCGCGTAGATCCACCCGTAGAGCTTCAGCCCGTGCAGGTCCGCCTGGACGGCGGGCAGGATCGTGGCGACCACCATGATCTCGATCGCGACGAGGGCCTCGAGGATCAGCAGCCCGATCGTGAGGCGGCCGCGGGCGCCGGCGAAGACCGCTCGCCAGGGTGGTGGTCGCTGCTCGGGCGCGCTCACCGCGACAGCGTAGCCACTAGAGTGGCGCGCGATGGACCCCACCGTGACGGTCGTGGTCGAGATCCCCGGCGGCTCACGGAACAAGTACGAGATCGACCCCGCGACGGGCGACATCTTCCTCGACCGGATGCTGTTCACGGCGACGCGGTACCCGGCCGACTACGGGTTCATCGAGGGCACGCTCGGCGGCGACGGCGACGCGCTCGATGCCCTGGTGTTCGTCGGCGAGGCGACGTTCCCCGGTTGCCACATCCTGGCCCGCCCCGTGGGCGTGTTCATGATGCGGGACGAGAAGGGTCCCGACGAGAAGGTCCTGTGCGTGCCGCTGAGGGATCCCTCCTGGTCGCACGTCCGGGACCTGTCCGACCTGCAGCCGACGCTCCTGGCCGAGATCGAGCACTTCTTCGACGTCTACAAGGACCTGGAGGACCACGGGACCGAGACGGACGGGTTCCGCGACCGCGAGGCCGCGATCGCGGTGATCGAGGAGGCCAGGACGCGGGCGGGGGAGCACGAGGGTTCGGGCTGAGAGCCGCCGGGGACCAGCGCGCGGATATGTGGATCCGGGCCGGGTGATTCACCTGACCCGTCGAGTAGCGGAAGATAGGAAGCCTGCTCGATCCCGCGAGCACGTTGGGGAGGATCATGTTCGACACGCTGGCCGAGGAAGTGGGAGGGGCTCTTCGCCGCGCTCGCGAGGCACGGGGTCTCACGCTGCGCGAAGCGGCGCGCGCGAGTTCCGGCGCGTTCCAGCCGACGACGTTGGCGAGCTACGAACGTGCGGAGCGAAGCCTTCCGATCGAGCGCTTGTTCCAGATCGCGTTCCTCTACGACATCTCGCCCGTCAGATTGCTCGCCGACGCGTTGCGACGGGTGGAAGGTCGGCCGTCCGTTCGGATCGATATCCGCAGGGTGAAGAGCATGGGAGGCGCCGAAGCCGCGATCTTGGACGGCTTCATCCGGAACGTCCTCATCCTCCGCGATCAGGACGTCGCCGATACCGTCTCGCTCCGGGAAGGCGACTTGGATGTCCTGGCGACCGCAACGGGGCGCCGCGTGAACGAGTTCTACGACGCGATCGGACCGGCTCTCGCCCCTGAACATTCCCCGCGAACCTGAGCGCCATCCTTCGATCGCACCAGCCTCGCTCCTGCGCTCGAGGTTGTTCGCCGATGTGGTGGGTGGGGATCTACAACACTTTCCTGCCCCAGCCGGGCTCGATGCGAAGGTGGACGCGGCGCAGATCCGCATGAGCGAAGCGTCCGGCTCCGGCGCATCGGCGGATAGACGGAGACCGACTCAACCGAGGTGGCTGAGGTGCCCGAACCGGTCTGGGGAGTTCTCCCTATTCGGGGGCCCGATCCAGGCCCTTCTGGATCGCGTAGCGCATCAGTTCGTAGCGCTTGCGCATCTGGAGCTTGGTCAAGATGTCCTGCACGTGGTTCTGGACGGTCTTGACGCTGATGAACAGCTTCTCGGCGATCTCCCGGTACGTGTAGCCCTTGGCGACGAGGCGGAGGATCTCGTTCTGGCGGTCGGTCAGCCGCGGCTCGCCCGGCTCCGCGATGGCGACCCGGCGGAACTCGGACAGGACGAGCCCGGCGAGGGGTGGGGTGAAGACCGGCTCCCCGTCGCGGACTCGGTGCACGGCGTCGACGATCTGGTCCGAGGTCGCGCTCTTCAGGAGGTATCCGGTAGCGCCGACCTTCACGGCCTCCAGGACATCCGCCTCCTCGCCCGAGGCCGACAGCACGAGCGCCTTCACGTGCGGCGACTCCTCGACGATCTGGCGGATCGCCTCCACGCCGCTCACCGTGGGCAGGCGGAGGTCGACGATCACCACCTCGGGCATCGACTCGCGCGCCGCCTCGATCGCGTCGCCGCCGTCGGAGGCCTCGGCGACCACCACGGCCGTGCCCGACGCCTCGAGGTCGGCCCTGATCCCGTCCCGCCACACTGGGTGGTCGTCCACGACCATCACGCGGATGGGCTCGGCCGGTGCTGCCTGGTCGCTGATGGCTCTACCCTCCTGCATTGAGGTCTTCCCCGGGGAACGCTTCCGTTGCTCGTCCCTCGAGGACTGATGTGAGACGGCGTCCCTGGGGGACGGCCTCGGAGGTCCGACGTCCACAAGGGTGTCGTCCCACGAGGACTGGTCCATCAGCACGACGCCGTGCCTCCGTCCGAACGGCTTGCCCATGACGAAGGGAGGCGATGTGCTCGGAGTCGGAATCGATTGGTCCGAGGAGTTCCATCTCGTCGCGCTGGGCCGCCCCGGCGAGGGCGTCATCGATATCTCGCGCGTGGAGCACAGCCCCACCGCGGTCGACACGTTGGTGGGGAAGATCGCAGGGCTCGAGCCCGACCCAGCCGAGGTCCGGGTAGTGATCGAGACCCGCCACGGCCTGCTCGTCGAGCGTCTCGTCGACGCGGGCTACGTCGTCGTGCCGGTGAACCCCGATCTCGTCGCGAGAAGGCGCGGCCCGGCCAAGAAGAAGGACGATTCCGAGGACGCCCGCATCGCGTGCCTGATCGCGCTCGACCGGCACGAGCGGCTGCGCCCGCTGATCCCGCACGGGGAGATCGCCGGCGAGCTGCGCTCGATAGCCCGCGACGACGAGCGTGCGGCCCGGGACGAGCGCAGGCTCGGCAACCGCCTGCGCCAGGATCTCATCGCGACCTTCCCCGCAGCGCTTCAGATCGGTGGCGATGACCTCGGAGCGCCGACGTTCCTGCGCCTGCTGGAACGTTGGCCGACCGCGAACACCCTGGCAGGGGCATCGAGGGAGGAGCTGGTGGCGTTCGCCCGCTCGTGCCGCCACGGCTGGCCGGAGCGGTTCGCCGACAGGGTCGCGACCTCGCTCGCAGCGGACCATTTCCGGCCCAAGGAGTACCTCGTGCGGGCCAAGGCCGACACGATCCGCCTGGCCGCGACCCAGCTGCTCGCGATCGCTCGGCAACGCAGGGCTTGGGAGCGACGCATGGGTGAGCTCCTGCTCGGGGCTCCGCGACGAGGCACGGATCCTCCTCGGTCGCGGGGGGGCCGGGGAGGCGGAACTCGACCTCCGTTCCCCTGCCCGGCGCGGTGTCGATGCGCATCGAGCCACCGAGCTCCTCGATCCGCCCCTTCATACTGCTGAGGACGCCCAGCTTGCCCTCGGCGCGCAGGCGATGCTCGTCGTAGTCGAAGCCCGAGCCGTCGTCGCGAACGGTGATCACGACCTCGCCTTGTCGTCCATCTCGGCGAACAGCGACGCCCGAGACGCGCCGGCGTGGTGGACCACGTTCTCGAGCGCCTGGTGGATCGCGGCAGAGACCTCCTCGACCGCGGTCGACGGCAACCAGAGGGGACCCACCGCGGTGATCTCGACGGGGACCTCGCGGACGCCGAACGCGGCGGCCTCGAGCACGGTCCGAACGGCGACCGTCCCGCTGGGCGGCTCGGCGACGGAGCCCTGGATCAGCGATCGCAAGGTCCGCTGCTGGTCGGTCGCGATCTCGGCGAGCGCTCGGACCTCCGAGCCCGGCACGCTCGGCCGCCGGCCGAGCTCGGTGCCCCGCTTCGAGATCAGCGTGAGGGCCTGCAGGACGGAGTCGTGGATCCGGCGGGCGATCGACTCGCGTTCGGCCAGCCGGGCCGCCCGCTCTCGCTCCTGGGCGACCTCCTCACCCGCCCGGCGGAGCTCGGCGCCCGACCGCGTGAGGACCCGGTCGATCAGCCCGACCGCCCCGCCCGAGGCGACGTAGTAGAAGGCCCCGTTCCCGATCGCCGCCCAGTCGGTTTCCGCCAGGGTGACGCCGTTGATGGGCCGGCTGGCGAACAGGGCGAGTGAGAGGACCCCGCCGCTCCCGAGGCCGGCCACGACCCCTCGCGCCGCGCCCATCGTCATCGCGGCGCTCGCCGGATAGGAGGTGGCGAAGAAGGGGACGTCGCCGAACACGACGGCCTTCTCCGCCACCACGTAGCCGGAGATCACGACCAGGGTGCTGGCGAGAGCCAGGTCGATCCAGCGAGCCGCTTCCCGCTCCCACCCCCTGGTCACGGTGAACCACAGGGTCCACAGCCCGGTCATCGCGATGGCCGTCCAGCCCACGGCGGGGTGGTCGAATCCGTCGTCGGCCTGGATCACGACGGCGAGGATCGTCATCCAGACGTACGACGCCCAGCGGTACGCGAGGATGCCGAGCCAGAGACCTTGTCGGCCGGGCTCTGTCCCTGCGCGCTCCTGCACAGAGGACATCGATCCCTCCCGGGCGAGCGTGCCATCCCGCCCTCGAGCCGTCAACGACGTGTTCGGGGCCCCCATCGTCGACGAGGATGACGCCCCGACCCACCCGGGGAACACCCGAGTTCGTGCCCGGATACGGTTGCCGGAACCACCCACTAGGGCTTGTCTACCACTCGGTAGATAGGGCATAATCTGCCGCGTGGTAGATGAACCCGCGGCCCCGCGGAAGCCCCGCCAGGCGCGCTCGCCCTCGATCGTGCGCCGGCTGGCCGGCAAGAACATCCTGGTGACGGGCGTGACCGGGTTCCTCGGGCAGGCCGTGTTCGAACGCCTGCTGCTCGACTTCCCCGACACGCGGATCACGCTGCTGGTCCGCCCGCAGCTCGGTTCGACGGGCCGCCAGCGCGTCGAGTCCCTGATGGGCCGTCCGACCTTCAACGCCCTGCGGGAGCGGGTGGGCAACGACGGGATCGCGGCGATGCTGGCCGAACGCGTGGACGTCGTCGACGGCGACTTCTCGGCGGCCGAGCTCGAGATCCCCGGCGGCCTCGACGTCGTGATCCACTGCGCGGCGACGGTGGCGTTCGACCCGCCGATCGACGAGGGCTTCCTCACCAACCTGGTCGGCGCGGTCCGCCTGTACGAGGCGGCGCTCGCGAACAACCCCGCGCCGCACCTGCTCCACGTCTCGACCGCGTACGTCGCCGGCGTCCGCAAGGGCGTGATCCCCGAGACCACGCTCGACCACCGGGTGGACTGGCAGGCCGAGTCCGACCTGGCGATCCGCGCGCGGGCCGACGTCGAGGCCGCGAGCCGCAAGCCCGAGATCCTCGACTCGTTCCTGCGCAAGGCCCGAGCCGAACACGGACGCGCGGGCCCCCAGTCGGTCGCCGACGACGCCGAGGACCGCCGGAAGACCTGGGTGACCAAGCGGCTGGTCCAGTACGGGCGGGCGCGCGCGCAGACGCTCGGCTGGCCGGACAACTACACGTTCACCAAGGCGATGGGCGAGCGCGCGGTCGAGGAGCTCGCCGCGTCGCACGGCGCGCCGCTGTCGATCGTCCGCCCCTCGATCATCGAGTCCTCGTACGCGCATCCGTTCCCGGGATGGATCGAGGGGTTCAAGATGGCCGAGCCCATCATCCTCGCGTACGGGCGCGGGACGATCCCCGAGTTCCCGGGCATCCCCGAGGGCATCGTCGACATCATCCCGGCCGACTTCGTCGTGAACGCGATGCTGGCGGCCGTGGCCCGACCGCCGGAGCCGGGAGCGCCCGCCTACTACCACGTGTCGTCGGGTGCCCGGAACCCGTTGCAGTACAAGGGCCTGTACGAGTACGTGAAGGAGTACTTCGAGCGCGACCCGCTCCCGCAGCACGGGCGCGGCGCGGTCAGGGTCCCCGAGTGGACCTTCCCCGGCCACCTCCGCGTCGAGCGGCTCCTGCGCACGGCCGAGCGCGCCGTCGACGTGGCCGACCGCGTCGTCACCCACCTGCCCAAATCGAAGAAGATGCGCGACCTCGTCGCGCGCGTGGACCGCGACAAGGGCCGGGTCGACTTCGTGCGCCGGTACTCGGACCTGTACGGCGCGTACACCGAGGCCGAGGTGATCTACACGGACGACCGGACGCTCGAGCTGTTCGGGTCGCTCTCCGCGACCGACCGCAAGGCGTTCCCGTTCGACTCGGCCGCGATCGACTGGCGCTACTACCTGCAGGACGTCCACTGCCCCGCGGTCACGTCGGGGCTGCGGGCGCTCTCGGGCGCGCGGGTGAAGCCACAGGTCCGGATCCGCGAACGCGAGCAGCTGGTGCTCGCGCTGTTCGACATGGAGGGGACGATCCTGCCGTCCAACGTGGTCGAGTCGTACGTGTGGTCGCGGATGGCCGACCTGCCGTGGGACCAGTGGCCGGACGAGCTCGCGAGCGTGTTCTCGCGGATCCCGTCGTACCTGATGGCCGATCGCCGCGACCGCGGCGAGTTCCTGCGGACGTTCTTCCGCCGGTACGAGGGCGCGACGGTCGAGGGGATCGAGCGCCTGGTCGAGGAGATCGTGTCCGAGTTCATGCTCCAGAAGGTGTCCGCCGCCGCCGTGCGGCGCGTGCGCGAGCATCGGGCAGCTGGCCACCGGACGATGATGATCACGGCGGCGGCCGAGCCGTTCGTGCAGCCGCTCGCGCCGCTGTTCGACGAGGTGATCGCGGCGCGGCTGGAGGTGCGGGACGGCGAGTACACGGGGTACCTGGCCGAACCTCCGCTGGTGGGCGAGGCCCGCGGCGCGTGGGTCCGCCGGTACGCCGAGCTCGAGGGCGCCGACCTGAAGGCGTCCTACGCGTACGCCGACTCGCATTCGGACCTGGCGCTGCTGCGGGCCGTGGGCAACCCGGTGGCGGTCTCGCCCGACGCGGCGCTGCTCCGGGTGGCCAAGCGCCGCCGTTGGCCGATCGAGGAGTGGCAGATGGCCGGCGGCATGCCCCGGGTGCGCTTCCCGAAACCGGCGGTGCGGTGATGGGTGGGGCGTGGCCTCCCGCCCTCGCTCGGCCTCGACCGCCGGCCCTCGCTCGGGCCCGACCCTGGGCCCTCGCTCGGGCGCACCCGTCAGGGTGCTGACAGACAGAACCCTGACGCCGCGACCCCCCGATCGGGCCCCTCCGTCAGGGTTCTGACAGACAGAACCCAGACGCCGACCGGAAACCGAACCCACCCCCTCTCCCGACCCGCCCCCCCGACCCCATGACCACCCAGGCCATCGAGCTGTTCCGTTCGGTCCCTCGCTACCTGACGGCGCGCGCCGTCGGCGACCGCCTCCCCGGCCTGCTCTCGGGCCCGCTCGCGCCCATGCGCTTCGTCAACCGCAAGGACGTGGTCCCGCTCGGCCCGGGCTGGGGTCGGGTCCGGCCGCTCCTGTCCGGCATCTGCGGCTCGGACCTGGCCACGATCGGCGGCAAGTCCTCCTTCTACTTCTCGCCGCTGGTCTCGCTCCCGTTCGTCCCCGGTCACGAGGTGGTGGGCGAGCTCCTCGACGATGTCGACGACCTCCCCCAGGGAGCCCGCATCGCGCTCGAGCCCGTCCTGTCCTGCCTCGCCGCGCGGCCTCGACCCCTGCCCGAACTGCGCCGCCGGCCTCACCGGGCGCTGCGACCGGGTCACCACCGGGCACGTGAGCGCGGGCCTGCAGACCGGCTACTGCGCCGACACCGGCGGCGGCTGGAGCAAGATGTTCGTCGCGCACCGCTCGCAGCTGCACGCGATCCCCGACGACCTGTCCGAACGCAAGGCCGTCCTGATCGAACCCCTGAGCTGCGCCGTCCACACGGCGCTGCGCGCGAGGCTGGAGCCGAACGCCAACGTCATCGTGATCGGCGCCGGCACGGTCGGCATCCTGACGCTCCTCGCCATCAAGGAGCTCACCGAGGCGGGTCACGTCGCCGTCGTGGCCAAGCACGCGCGGCAGCGGGAGTGGGCGGGCGCGTTCGGCGCGAGCGAGATCGTCGAGCCGAAGGAGGCGACCAACGCCGTCCGACGCGCGACCAAGGCGATGAAGCTCAAGCCCGAGCGCGGCGCCCCGTTCCTGCTCGGCGGCGCCGACGTCGCGATCGACTGCGTCGGCTCGCGCTCGAGCCTGAACCTCGCGCTCCGGATCACCCGCGCGGGCGGCCGCGTCGTCGTGAGCGGCATCCCCACCGAGGGCGCCGACCTCACCCCGCTCTGGTTCCGCGAACTCGAGCTCGTCGGCGCCTACACCGGCGGGTACGAGACCGTCGGCAAGACCGCCAAGACCACCACCCGGCGCCACAGCTTCGAGATCGCCACGCAGATCGCCCAGGAGAACCCGATCGACGGGATCGTGGGCGCGACCTACCCGCTCCGCCGCTGGCGCGAGGCCATCGACCACGCGCTCGGCGCCGGCAAGCTCGGGACGCTGAAGGTCGCGTTCGACCCGAGGCTCGACTGAGACCGACCAAGGCCCATACGGAGGAGACGCACACATGGCACGACCGGGTTTCGTCCTCGAGGTCGACGAACGGACGCCGCCGCTCCTGGTCCACCAGGGCGAGGGGTTCCGGCTGCAGAAGTTCCCGCTCGGATCGCGGGTGATCTACCCGCCCGACTCGCTGCCCAAGCTGCGGGGGCTCCGCAACCACATCCGTCATGCCCTCGACAACCCGCTCGGCTCCGAACCGCTCCGCGAGCTGCTCACCCCCGGCATGAAGCTCACGATCGCGATCGACGACATCTCGATCCCGCTCCCTCCGATGCGGAGCCCCGACATCCGACAGCTCGTCCTCGAGGAGGTGATCGAGCTCGCGGCCCGCCGAGGGGTCGAGGACGTGAAGCTGTACATGGCGAACTCGTTGCACCGCAGGATGACGGCGGACGAGATCAAGCTCGCGGTCGGTGAACGCGTCTTCCGCTCCTTCTACCCGAAGGACCTGAAGAACCACGACGCCGAGGACCCGAACAACCTCGTCTACGTCGGCAAGACCGACAAGGGCGAGGAGGTCGAGCTCAACAAGCGGGCGATGGAGTCCGATCTGCTCGTCTACGTGAACATCAACCTGGTCGCGATGGACGGCGGTCACAAGTCGGTACCGGTCGGCCTCGCGAGCTACCGCAGCGTCAAGCACCACCACAACGTGCACACGATGCTGCACTCGAAGTCGTTCATGGACCCGCGCCCGGGCCGGAGCGCGATCCACGATTCGTGCAAGCGGATGGGCGACCTGCTCAAGGCCAACGGGCTCAAGGTCTTCACGATCGAGAGCACGATGAACAACGACACGTTCCCCGACCCGTTCGGCTTCATGAACAAGCGGGAGTGGGAGTGGTCGCTGCTCGAGCAGGGGACGTACCTGGCCGCCAAGAAGGCCAACGACCTCGGACCCTCGGCCGCCAAGCACCAGATCTGGACGCGCATCAAGTCGCCCTACGGCGTCACCGGCATCCACGCGGGCGAGACCGAGGCGGTGCACGAGCAGACGCTCGCGACCCTGCACCGGCAGCAGCTGGTCGAGGTGCACGGGCAGTCCGACATCATGGTGGTCGGCCTGCCGTACGTCGGTCCCTACAACGTGAACTCGATCATGAACCCGATCCTGGTCCACTGCCTGGGCCTCGGCTACCTGTTCAACATGTACCGGAACAAACCGATCGTGCGGCCGGGCGGCGCGATGATCATGTTCCACCCGGTCCCGAACGAGTTCCACCAGGTGCACCACCCCTCCTACGTCGACTTCTTCGAGGAGGTCCTGGCCGAGACGACCGACCCCTCCACGATCGAGTCGAAGTACGAGGAGCGCTACGCGACCGACCCCTGGTACATCCACCTGTACCGCAAGAGCTACGCGTACCACGGCGTGCACCCCTTCTACATGTGGTACTGGGGCGCGCACGCGCTGGACTACCTGGGCGACGTGATCGTCGTGGGCGGCGACCCGAAGACGTGCGAGCGTCTCGGCTACCGCGCGGCGTCGAGCTTCCGCGACGCGCTCGAGATGGCCGGCGAGACCGTCGGGCGATCGCCCTCGATCTCGTACTTCCACGTGCCCCCGCTCGCGATCGCGGACGTGAGGTGATCGGGATGGCACGCAAGAGGTTCGCGAGCGAGATCCGCGAGGTCGCGAAGGGCTGGCGCTGGGGCCGCCGGACGATGACGCCGCGCTCGGCGCTCGACTCGACCCCGCCGCCCGAGATCTGGAGCTACCCGACCGACTGGGCGCGCACGGAGGCCGGCCGGGTGGCCCGCGACATCATCCTGGACGCCGCGCTGAAGCCGATCATCTGGAACGAGACCACGCCTGAGGTGTTCGGCCTGGACAACCTCGAGGGCGTGAAGGGCCCGGTGATGTTCATCTCGAACCACTCGAGCCACCTGGACGCCTCGATCATCCTGACGACGCTCCCCCATACGTGGCGCGAGAAGACGGCGACCGCCGCGGCCAAGGATTACTTCTTCGACGTGTGGTGGCGCTCGGCGTTCACGGCGCTCGTGTACGCGGGGTTCCCGGTCGAGCGCGGCGCGGGGGAGAAGGCGACGAACAAGGCCAAGGAGCTGATCCGCGACGGCTGGAACATCATCGTGTTCCCCGAGGGCACGCGCTCGACCGACGGGTGGCTGCAGCGGTTCCGGCACGGGACGTCGCGGCTGGCGCTCGACATGAAGATGCCGGTGGTGCCGATCGCGATCGTGGGGGCGTACGCCGCGATGCCCAAGGGCCGGTCGTGGCCGCGGAAGGGGCGGCCGCCGATCCGCGTTCGGTACGGGCGGCCGATCCACCCGCGGGAGGGCGAGACCCACCAGCAGCTCTCGCTGCGGATGCAGCAGGGCGTGGCCGAGTTGTTCGACGAGGACCGCACGTCGTGGTGGGAAGCGGCGCGCCGGGCGGCGAAGAACGAGACGCCGAGTCTCGCGGGTCCGGTCGGCCCCGGGTGGCTCCGGACGTGGGAGGGCTCGCGCCCGATCCGTCGCAGCGGCAAGCCCCCGACGTGGAAGTGACGGCGTGACCCGGCAAGGGGGCGAGGTCCGCCGCCACGCGCTGATCGAGGAGGCGATCCGGGCGTTCGGCCGCGAGGGCTACTCTGGGCGCCAGCCTGGACCGGATCGCGACCGCGGTCGGGATCCGCAAGCAGACCCTCCTGTACTACTTCCCGACCAAGGACGCGCTGTTGGAGGCCTGCCTGCAGGCCGCCGGTCAGCGCGTCGCCGAGGAGATCGCGTCGGCGCTCGAGGGCAAGGAGACCTACTGGGACCGTGCCGAGGCGGTGATCCACGCGGTGTTCGGCCTGGCCGAGGAGTGGCCCGAGTTCCCGATGTTCGTCCGCGAGGCCGGCCGGCTGGGGGCCGAGGGCTTCGAGCGCTTCGCGAGCGTGATCGACCCGCTCCGCAAGCGCGCGGTGGCGTTCCTGCAGGCCGGGATGGACGCGGGCGAGATCCGGGAGCAGGATCCGGCGCTGCTGCTGTTCATGCTGTACACGGCGGTCGTGGGGTCGCTGACGGAGGCGAGCGTGCTGAACGCTGTCGTCGGCCAGGACAAGGGCCGGGCCTCGCTCCGTCGCCGCGAGCGGGAGGTCATCGGTTTCGTCAGGAGCGCGCTCCAACCGGCGAGCTAGGGCTTCGGCGTCCGTCGGCGCTGTCGGTCGGCGACCTCGGCGAGGCGTGTCCGGACGACCTTCTTCACGAGCGCCGTCGGCAGCCGCTTGCCGTACTCGAACTGGATCGTCCCTTTCCCGGTCACGAGCGGCCCCAGCTCGTCGCGGTGGGCGTCCACCGCCTTCGAGCTCATCGGGAAGAAGCTGTAGTGGTCGTTGAACGCGGCGTACGCGACGAAGCCCTTCCCGCCGAGGAGAAACCCCGGCATGCTGTACGTGATCCCCTCCTCGGCCTCGGGTGCCGCGGCGGCGATCGTCTCGCGCAGCTTCTGGACGGCGGCTCGCTGTTCCTCGTCGAGCGACTTCAGGTACGCTGCGACGTTCTTGGGTTTCTCCATCGCTCAGCCGTTTCCCGCCTGCTCCCGTTGCCGTAACCGCTCGAACCCCTCGAGCATCAGGTCCAGCGCGAACTCGAACTCGAACTGATCGTCGCAGCCGAGACCGACGACCGTGGCGTCATCGTGGGTGATCCCCGCGACCATCTCGGAGATGTTGGGGTAGGCCTCGGCCATCTGCTGCATCGCGATCGCCTGGATCTGCGGCGGATCGTCTGGGGAGTCGTCGAACAGCTCCTGCGAGAAGCCGAGTGCGCGGCTGCCCATCGCGTGCATCGCGTGATGGGTCAGGTCGATCGAGAAACCGCCCCTGCGGAGGATCCCGATCATCGAGTCCATGTACCCGATCACCGTCGGCGTCGGATCGGTCCGCGATTCGATCACCCGCGAGGCCCAGGGGTGGCGGAGCAGCACCCGGCGGGCGGAGAGCATCCGCTCGCGGATCGTCGTCTTCCAGTCGGCGTCGGGAAGCGGCGGGTCGATCTCGCCCACGACGACGTCGACCATGCCGTCGAGCATCTCGTCCTTGTTGGCCACGTGCTTGTAGAGCGCCATCGGCACGACGCCGAGCTCGAGCGCGATCCGGCGCATGCCGAGCGACTCGATCCCGCCCTCATCCGCCAGGGCGACGGCGGTGCCGAGGATCCGCTCCCTGCTAAGGGGCGCGCGCCCCTGGGCCGTCTCCCCGGTCTTCGTCGCCATCCCCTGACTCCTCCTTCCGCCGAGCCCCGCGCCGTCCCGGGGTTGACAGTGTACGACGTACACCCTAGGGTGAAACGGCAGGTGTACGGCGTACACCAACAGGCTGGGAGACGAGGAGGAGACGGATGAAGGCGATCGCTCAGGACCGGTACGGCTCGACGGACGTGCTCGAGCTGCGCGACGTCGAGGATCCCATGGTCGGCGAGGAGGACGTGCTCATCAGGGTGCGCTCGGCCGGCTGCGGCCCGGATGTGTGGCATCTCATGACGGGGCAGCCGTACTTCGCCCGGCTGATGATCGGGTTCCGCAGGCCCAAGGTGAGTGTCCGGGGCTGGGACGTCGCGGGGACGGTCGAGGCGGTCGGGGCCGGGGTCACCGCGTTCCGGCCCGGCGACGAGGTGATGGGCGAGGCTCCCGAGGGATCCTTCGCCGAGTACGTGATCGCGCGACCGGACAAGCTCGTTCGCAAGCCGGCGCGTCTCTCGTTCGAGCAGGCCGCGGCGGCTCCGATCTCGGGCGTCACGGCCATCCAGGCCATCCGCGACAAGGCCGACGTACAGGCGGGGCAGAAGGTGCTCATCGTCGGCGCGGGCGGGGGCGTGGGGACGTTCGCGGTGCAGATCGCGAAGGCGTTCGGCGCGGAGGTGACCGGCGTGTGCAGCACCTCGAAGCTGGACCTCGTCCGGTCGATCGGCGCGGACGACGTGATCGACTACACGCGCGAGGACTTCACGGACGGTTCGCGCACGTGGGACGTGATCGTCGACACGGCCGGACGCCGTCCGGTGTCGCGACTGCGTCGCGCCCTGACCCCGAAGGGAACCCTCGTGATCGTCGGAGGGGACGGCGGGGGACCTTGGACCGGTGGGTTCTTCCGCGGCATGCTCCGTGCGCCCCTGTTGTCGGTGTTCGTGGGTCAGCGGCTCGGCGCGCTGAACTCGAAGGTGAGCCTCGAGGACCTGCGCGCCGTGACCGAGCTCATCGAGGCCGGCAGCGTGACGCCGGTCGTCGGGCAGACCTACTCGCTCGTCGAGGCCCCCGACGCGATCCGCCACCTCGCGACCGGCCACGCTCGTGGCAAACTCGTCATCGACGTGTGAGGAAGGGCTCGGTCCGTATCAGCGGGGTCAACATAGGTTGACAAGTCGCGGACGTCAACGTACATTGACGCCCATGACCGACGCAACCAAGTTGGCCCGGGCGGCCGGGAGCCGCGACCCGGAGGTGGGGCTGCGCGCGGTCGCCTCGCTCCGCCGGCTCGTCGAGCAGATCGAGGCGCTCCAGGTAGCCCGTGCCCGCGACCTGGGGTGGTCGTGGCAGGAGATCGCCGGCGAGCTGGACGTCAGCAAGCAGGCCGTCCACAAGAAGCACGCCGTTCGCCGGCTCCGGCGGAAGGGGAACTGACGTGTTCGAGCGATTCACGGACGACGCTCGGCAGGCGGTGGCGATCGCGCAGGCCGAGGCGAGGTCGCTCCGGCATACGCACCTCGGGACCGAGCACGTCCTGCTGGGACTGGCGAGCGTGGACGGGAGCGCATCGGCGCGGATCCTGCGCGGCTTCGGGATGAACCCCAGGCAGCTGCGCGGGTCCATCCTCCGCATCGTGGGCGGTGGCCAGGACGGCGTCCTCGGGTTGGACGCCGAAGCGCTGGGATCGCTCGGCATCGATCTCGACCAGGTTCGCGAACGGATCGAGGAGACCTTCGGTCCGGGCGCCCTCGATCAGCCGGTCCGGCGCCACCGGTCGACGAGGCGCTGCGGTGGATCGCTCGAGCCCTACGGTCACCTCCCGATCACGCCGCGTGCCAAGAAGGTCCTCGAGCTCGCGCTCCGCGAGGCGCGCCACCTGGGCCACGGTGCCATCGGCACCGAGCACCTCCTGCTGGGCATCGTCCGAGAGGGCGACGGCGTCGCCGCTCGGCTCCTCGCCGAGATGGGGGCGAGCCGAGAACGGGTTCGGGCCGCCGTGATCGAAGACCTGTCCCGCAGAGCCGATCCGCCCGGCGCCTCGGCCTAGGCCCGTGTCGGTAGGACCCCCTGCGGTAGGGCCGTCCGGCCGGGCTTTCCCCCGACCCCGCGCCTAGCGTGGAGTGGAGAGAAGGAGGCCATCTATGGCTGTTGCCGCCGAAGGGCTCCATGAGCAGAGCCGCCACGGGCTCCCCGAGCGCCACCGGCAGTTCGTCCCCCTGATCGCGGCCGTCGAGCGAGCCGAGCGCTCGGTCGAGGAGGGTAGGGTCATCCGACCCAGCGAGACCCTGACGATCCACGACGCCTTCGCGCACGGCCTGCTCCCGCACGCGGTCGGCGAGGGGCGCACGCTGTTCCCCGTGCTCCGGCAGATCACGGGCTCGGACCGCGAGACCGCGGAGATGACCCGCGAGCACCGCGAGATCGCTCGCCTGACCGACGAGCTGGAGCGGATCGCGTCCGAACGTCCGAGCGCGAACCGCGAGCGGGCGCTGCGCTCGGTCATGCACGACCTGCGAGCCACGGTCCAGTCGCACTTCGAGGAGGAAGAGGCGGTCTGCTTCCGGATCTTGAGCCAAGAGCTGCCGCCCGAGGAGGCGCGCGCGATCTGCGAAGCGATGGAGCGGGCCACGACCGACCTGCGGGGGCTCTACGAGTAGGACCCGATGATCAGCCGCCCGCTGCGTGCTCCCGCCGTTTCCTGACGGCGCGAACGATCCACACGATGGCCGCGAGGAGCAGGATCGCGACCCCGAAGAGGAGCCATGGTGGAGGGCCCGTCACCGCATCCCTGCTGACCCGCATCGGGTCGTCCAGCGCGATCACGACGGGCTCCCGATCGGGGGGCCCCGGCGCCGCGTACCGGATCCCTTCGAACGGCTCGGGGCCTGGTCCCCCGGGTTGTAGAAGGCGCGGTACCCGCCGTCCAACGATGGGATGTCGACGAAGGTGACCTTGCGGGCGGCGGCCTCCTCGCCGACCAGGATGATGTCGATGTAGTTGTCGCGGTCCTCCACGTAGCAGTCGTCGTAATGGATCCCCCCTCGGGGTCTTCGGCCTTGCCCAGGTCCGACAGCCCGACGACCCGCAACGTGCCGCCCTTGACCTGGTAGTCAACCCCGACCCGGTCCATGACCACGGTCTCCCCGTCCGGACCGGTGGCCTCCAGCCGGAAGAAGTCCTCGAACATGTCCGGTCGCACGCCGGTCACGCCGTCGGGAGAGAACCCCCCGGATGTGAGCACGCGCAGCCGGAAGTCGCCCTCCTCGTACAGCGAGAACTCGTCGTTCGGCATGGCCCCGCCGGCACGCTCCATCATCGTGACCCCACCTTCGCCCACGGGCCCCGTTCCCACGGAGTTGAGCTTCGCGCCCACGAGCCGCGGGCCGACGTCGTAGGGGGAGGTCTCGGTCGTCCACGTGAGCCCGACCGCGCTCACCTCCCGGCCGTCCGGCCCGATGAGCATCAGCGGCGTCTCATCGGGGACGATCTCCAGCTTGACGGGGAACTCGGCTCCCGGCTCGGCGCTCCCGATGCGGTTGCCGAAATCACCGAACGGGACCACCGTGTTGCGCTCGTTGAGCTCCCAGTTGGGGTTCAGGCCGGCCGCGTGCCCGAAGACCGTCTCGCCGGTGTTGAGGGTGAACTCGAAGTCCGTCGGATCGACGGTCTCGGTCGCGACCGGCCAGCTGAACTCCACCGGCAGCCCGTCGTCGTACTCGACGTCAGCGCGGGCAGAGATGCGGGCAGAAGTATGCCGCAGGGCTCGCGTCGCCGAAAGTTGCCCTGGAACCGTCACGGAGGGGCGTGGTCAGACCCTCGGGCCGAGCTCCCGCACCCACTCGCGGAGCCGGGGGATGTGCTCCGAGTAATGCGTCGGGCCGGCCTTGCCGATCCATCGATCGGCCTCGGGCGAGTCCACCGGGAGCGATCCCCAGGCGCGCAGCATCCGGTTGCGAGCGGCGATCCCTTGCGCGCGGACGTCCTGGAACGAGACGTCGTGCATCGCCGTGTAGAACGCCTCGTTCATGGCGTCGACGTCGATCTCCTCGGCGCGGAAGGTGCCGAACCGGATCTGCTCGAGCACGACGCCGGCCTCGGCGAGCCAGCTCCCGATGTGGGCGACCAGATCCTTCGCGGACCAGCCCTCGGCGAAGTAGCCGGGCTCCGTGACCTTGTCCACCGGCAGCGAGTCGACGAGGCCGTGGAGCTCGGTCCAGAGCCGCTCCTCGTCCGCCAGCAGCTCACGCTTCGCGGTGGGCTGCGCCATGGGAGCAGTATGACCCGAGGCGGGTCGGCGGGTCAGCGGTCGCGCGACCGGCGATCGCAGGATGGACGCCGAGCCCGAACCTGGCGCGTATCAGCCTCCGGCGACGGGATCTTCCGCTGCCGAATGCTCGGCCACCGTCAGCCCTGCGTGCCGCTCGGCCCAGTCGATCGCGAAGTCGGCGACCTCTTCCCAGCCGGGAGCCCCCGGGAAATGCGGCCGACCCTCGAACTCCTGGTATTCGGTGATAGACACGGAGTCGTCGTACTTGCGCTCGTTGTGCATCGTGGCCTTCGGCGGGACGACGTGGTCCTCTGCCAACCCGATGAAGAGCAGGGGGATACGACCCTCTTTGGCGAAGTCCACCTCCGTCGGTGGGTTGCGATGCAGGTTCGCGAGCGCGATGTCTGCGAGCACGTCAGAGGCGGCCGGCACGGCGTAGCGCTCGTAGAGCGGCTTGGAATCCTCCTCGCTCATCGTGTTCGCGAAGGCGTAGTGGAACTCCTTCTCCGAAATCGGCACCGGCTTGCCGCGCTTGAAGGGGTTCAGCGCCGGCCCGGCTGCCCTCAGCGTGGACCACGGCAGGTCGCGGATCCCCTTGACGGTCGCCGCGGACACCCCGACGCCGACGGATCCGAGGCCGCGGTTCAACAGCACCTGGGTGATCGCGCCGCCCAGGGAATGACCCATGATGATCGGGTCGCCATCCAGTTCGTTGATGAACGCCTCGTACGCGTCGATCACCGTCTCGGCACGGAGGTCCTCCATCGGCGAGGGATCGGCGTTCAGCGCTTCGACCTCGACCTCGAACCCGGGCCACGCCGGCGCGTGGACCGTGTATCCCCGCGCCTCATAGCGCTCCTTCCAGTGCTCCCAACTTCGGGGCGTCATCCAAAGCCCGTGGATCAGGACGATCGTATCCGGCTTGATCCTGACGGTCTCTCCCCCCATCACGTCCTCCCCTCGACGCACCGGTCGGTGACTCCTCCCGGTCTACGCCTCCATGCCTAGCCCGCGCAACCCTTGTGCGATCGAGTTCCCCCGCTTGTTCATGCTCTCGTCACATCCCCATCACACGCGAGTGAGTGCCGTCGGAAGAGGACCGATCTCCTCTGGCTGTTGGCGGCGCGACACGCCTCCGAACGAGGGAGCGAGGACCCGCGGCAGATCTAGGAGTAGAACTCGATGATCAACCGCTCTTCGATCGGCACGGGGAGCGGGATCTCGTCCCGTTCGGGCAGGCGGGACATCGTGCCCTGCAGCTGGTCGACGTTGCGGTACAGGTAGGGGGGCGGGTCCGGCGAGAGCTCGATCGCCTCTCGGACGTAGACGAAGTTCTTGGCCTTGTCCGAGAGCTCGATGGTGTCCTCGGGCTTGACCTGGGCGCTCGGGACGTCGAGCCGGCGCCCGTTCACCTTCACGTGGCCGTGGCTGACGAGCTGGCGGGCCTGCCGCTGCGTGAGCGCGAACCCGAGCCGAAGGATCACGGCGTCCAGGCGGGTCTCGAGCTGGCGGATCAGCTCCTCGCCGGTTACCCCGGTCCGGCGGCTCGCTCGGTCGTAGTAGACGCGCATCTGGCGCTCGCCGACGCCGTAGATGTGCCGCAGCTTCTGCTTCTCGAGGAGGCGGACCTGGTACTCGGAGATGCGCTTCCGGCCACGCCCGTGCATGCCGGGCGGGTAGGGACGCTTGACCGCCGGGCAGTTGGGGCGCCCACAGAGCGGGACGCCTGCCCGGCGGCACATCCGATGACGAGGTCCGACTTTGTCCATGGCGGCCAGCAAGGTTACCAGCGAGGCGGGTGAGACCTTCGGGGTCGGTTGGTTCGAAGGAGCGGGGCCCTCCCTCGCGCGAGCGTCGGCGGATGTCCCTAGAGACCAGATTGGTGCGCCGCCCGTACGTGGGCAACGACCGCGTCGGCGAAGGGCCGGAGCGCGCCTCGCAGGTCGTCCCAGGACTCTGCCTCGACCCCCAGGTAGATATCGCGAGCTCGAGCAAGAACCGCCTGGTGATCCGACGAAAGGCGTGGCAGCACCCACGCGGCCGCCGCGTCCTTCGACTGGACACCCTGAGTCACCACACCGTTCCAGACTCGGGCAAGCGTCAGGACCACGTTGGTGGTGTCGGGATCGATCTCGTCGAGCAGTTGGGGGACCCCTGCGACGAGAGCCTCCACCAGGTCTGCACCTGGGACCGGATCGAGCACTTCTGACGGCGGGGGTCCAACCAGCACCGCCTCACCGAGCAACGTCATCGTGACGATCGGCGCGAGATCCGGGTTCGTTCGCGACGGCCCGGGCCCGAGCTCCCCGCTCTCGAGCTCCTCCCGCAACCACTCTCCGTACTGGAAGTCCATCGTGGGCGGATGGCGCCATGGCCGGACCTCCGGCCAGACCACGATCGTCAGTTCGACAGGTCGCGGCGGAGCTGCGTCGGGATCGTCTCCCGACACAGCGAGGAGGTGGGTGACAAGGCGCCCTCGTTCGTCTGGCGTCATGCGCCGTGCCGCGACGGCGAGAACATCGATGTCGCTCCGGGATCGCAAACCACCCAGAACGGCCGAGCCATGCAGGTACGCACCGATCAACTCCTGCTTCAACACCTCCTGCACTACGGCGACCACCGCAGAGATCTGATCACGATCCGTCTCGTCGAGGCGGACGTGTGCGGGGAGAGAGAGGGCAGCCGGCATCCGTGACCGACAGTCTAGGAACGCCTCGCGCGGTGGGCGAGGCACCTCTCTCTCTGGGACCGCCGCCTACCCCGCCCTGCCCCGCCGGCAGAGCCCTCGAGCCCCGCCCTCGAGCCCCGCCCTCGAGCCCCGCCCCGCGGTACGCTCGGCGGCCCCATGGACCTCGCCGATCGCGTCATCGGGAGCGCCCTCGGGCTCGCGCTCGGGGATGCCCTCGGCGCCCCGTTCGAGTTCCTGCGCGCGCGCAACATCCCCGACCCCATCCCCGCTCTCGAGAAGCCCTGGCTCGACCAACCCCCGGGCTCCACCACCGACGACACCGCGATGGCCCGGAACCTGATGCGGTCGCTCGCCGCCCGCGACGGCTTCGACCCCGACGACCTCCTCGAACGCCACCTTGAGTGGTTCCGCTCGGACCCGCCCGACGTCGGCACCCTCACCGGGCGCGTCCTGCGCCGGATCGACGCCGGCGAGGACGCCGCGACCGCCGCCCAGGCGGTCTGGAACGAGCGAGGCCCCGAGGTCTCGGCCGGCAACGGCTCGGTGATGTACTGCGCGCCCCTCGGGCTCGCCTACGCGAACCGGCCCGACGAGCTCGCCCGGCTCGCCCCCGACCTCTCGGCCCTCACGCACGTCGACGGTCGCTGCCGGACCGCCGTCACGGCCGTCACGCTCTGCGTCGCCGCCCTCACCCGGGGCGAGCCCGCCGAGGAGGCGGCACGATCGGGCGCTCACGGCCGTCGAGGACCTCGAGGGCGGCGAGGAGCTCGAGTTCCTGGTCGAGGCGGTCGGCGGCTCGCGCGCGATCGACGGCCCCGATCAAGGCTTCTGCCTGTTCACCGCCGGCGCCGCCTTCCAGGCGCTCCTGCGCCCGGGCGACGCCGAGAACGAGCTGCGGCGCGTCGTCTCGCTCGGCGGCGACACCGACACGAACGCCGCGGTGGCCGGCGCCCTGCTCGGCGCCCGCGACGGGGTTCGGGGCCTGCCGACGGCATGGCTCGAGCGCCTGCAGGACGCCGAGGCCATCGAGGAGGAGGCCCGCCGATTGATCCCGCTCGCCGAGACCACCTGACCCGTCTGCGAGCGGACGCACATCGCCCCATCCGCGATGATTGCCCGTTGAGCGCTGAGATGCGGGAGGAGCGGCGGGTCGTCACCGCGCTCTTCGCCGACCTCGTGGGCTCGACCGCCGCTCGGCGAGCGGCTCGACCCCGAGGAGCTCAAGCTCATCGTCGGCGACGCCGTCGCCCGGATGATCGGCGCGGTCGAGGCGTTCGGCGGCACCGTGAAGGACCTGGCCGGCGACGGCGTGCTCGCGCTGTTCGGCGCGCCGATCGCCCACGAGGACGACGCCGAGCGAGCGGTCCGGGCCGCCTCCGGATCGTCGAGGAGATCGCCGAGTACGGGCGCGAGGTCGAGCGGGCGCTGGGGCATCGACGGGTTCGGCGTCCGGGTCGGCGTGGACGACCGGGCCGGTCGTGCGTCGGCGCGATCGGCGCCGGGAGCCGGGTCGAGTACGCCGCGCTCGGCGACGCGGTGAACACCGCGGCGCGGCTGCAGTCGGCGGCCGAGCCCGGGCACGCGTCCTCGTCGGCGATGCCGACCCGCCGGGCTGGTCGAGCCGCTGTTCGACTGGGGCGAGCCGCGGACGCTCGAGCTCAAAGGCAAGGCCGAGCCGGTCGACCGCGTACCGCGTCGCACGGCGTCGCGCGCCGAGCCCGGCACAGCTCCGCGGCCTCGAGGGCGTCGCAGGTGCGGCTGGTCGGGCGGGAGCGGAGCTCGCCGCGGCCGCGAGGCCGTCGACGGCGGCACTCGCCGGCGCCGGGCGGGATCCTGTTCGTCGACGGCGAGCCCGGGATCGGCAAGAGCCGGCTGCTCGCGGAGCTCCGCGACCTATTCGACGACGCGGCCCGCGGAGCGGCCGCGCCGCTCTGGCTCGAGGGACGATGCGTCTCGTACGGCGAGTCGCTGCCCGTACTGGCCGTTCCGGGACCTGCTGCGCGCGTGGCTCGGGCGTGCTCGCCGACGAGCCCGAGCTCCGCGTGCGCGTCGCGCTCCGCCGCGCGTGGAGCGCGCTGTTCGGCGACCGCGCGCGTCGAGGTCTACCCGTACCTCGGCGCGCTGCTCGGCCTCCCGCTCGAGCCCGAGGCCGGGGCGCGCCTGGCCGAGCTGTCGCCCGAGGCGCTGCAGTACCGCACGTTCGAGGTGGTCCGCGACGCTCATGACGCGCTGGCCGCAGACGGTCCGGTGGTGGTCGCGCTCGAGGACCTGCACTGGGCGGACGCCGACCTCGCTGCAGCTGCTCGAGCGGCTGCTGCGCCGACACGGAGGCGGCGGCGCTCCTGCTCGTCCTCGACGCACGCGGCCCGAGCGCGACCACCCGGCGTGGCGCGTGAAGGAGAGCGGCGGCGCGCGAGCTCCCGCACCGGACCCGCGAGCTCGCGCTCGAGGCGCTCTCGGGCGACGCCGGACCGCGAGCTGCTGACGCGCTGGTCGGGCGCGGACGACGCTGCCGGACGAGATGGAGCGGCGGATCCTCGAGCCGGCCGAGGGGAACCCGTTCTTCCTCGAGGAGCTCGTCCGCTCGCTCGTCGACGCCGGGGCGCTCGTGCGCGAGGACGAGGGGTGGCGGTTCGACCACGAGGTCGACGTCGAGGTGCCGGCGACCGTCGAGAAGGTGATCCTGGCCGCGGATCGACCGGCTGGACGCCCGCATGCCACGACGTGCTGACGGCGGCGTCGGTGCTCGGCCGGCAGTTCGGCCTGCCGCTGCTCGAGGCCGTCTCGGGCGGGACACGGCGACGTGCGGCGATCGCTGCTCGACCTCCAGCGGCTGGACCTGGTCCGCGAGAGCGCGGCGCTGGCCCGAGCCCGAGTACCGGTTCAAGCACGCGCTGATCCAGGAGGCCGCCTACCGGACGCTCGTCGGCGGAGCCAGCGGACGGCGCTGCACCGCAGGCGGCCGAGTGGCTCGAGGAGGCGTACGCGGACGCGACGTCGACGAGGTCGCCGGCGTTGCTCGCGCACCACTGGCTGGCGGCCGAGGACGAGGACAAGGCGGTCGCGTACCTCACCAGCGCCGGCGACCGCGCGCGGCAGGAGTACGCGCTCGACGAGGCGATCGGGCACTACCGCGAGCTCGCTCCCGATCCTCGGAGCGGCGCGGCGAGCGGCGCGAGATGGCGCTCGTCCTGTTCAAGCTCGCGCTCGCGCTCCACATGTCGCTCCGGTTCGCCGAGGCGAACGACACGTACCAGCGGGCGTTCGAGCTTCTGGACGCCGCCGCGAGCCGCCGCCGAGCGCCGACCGCCACGCTGCGCGTCGCGACGAGCTTCCTGCCGAACGACCCCGACCCGCGGTCGGCGATCGCGTGGCCGAACATCCAGCTCTGCATGCAGCTGTTCGACCGGCTGGTCGAGGCGTGGCCCGAGCGGACGATCGTCCCATCGCTCGCCGAGCGGTGGGAGATCTCCGACGACGGGCTGCGGTACGTGTTCCACCTCCGCGAGGGCTGGCTGGTCCGACGGCGAGCCGCTCACCGCGCACGACGTCGAGTTCGGCATCAAGCGGGTGCTGAACCCGGACGCACCGGGCTCGTCGGTGGCGATCTACTTCGTGCTGGAGAACGGCCAGGACTACTACCTGCGACGGAACGACGACGCCGACGCGATCGGCGTGCGGGCGCTCGACGACCGCACGGTCGAGTTCCGGCTGGCCGCGCCGGCGCCGTACTTCATGAGCGTGATGAACCGCCCCGACGGCGGGCCGCAGCCGCGCCATGCGATCGAACGCGACGGCGACGCTGGACCGACCGGGACATCAGGTCGTGAGCGGCCCGTTCCGGATCGCGTCGCGCGTCGCGACGACCGGCTCGTGCTCGAACGCGCGGTCCGAATACGGCGGCCCGCGCCGGGGAACGTCGCGCGCGGTCGAGTTCGTCCGCTCGCGAGGTCGGCGACGCGACTCGAGCCGTACGCGCGCGACGAGCTCGACCTGGTCGCGGTCCGGTACACGCCGCGGCTCGCCGACCTGGTGCCGGACGCTGGCGCCCGACGCGCACCTCGGGCCGGCCGCCTGGTCCGGCTACCTCGCGTTCGACCACGTCGGACCCGGTGCGTCGAACCTCGACCTCCGGCGGGCGCTCGCCCACGCGGTCGACCGCGAGGCGCTCGAGCCGAGGTGCCCGATGAACTTGGTGGTCGCCACCGGCGGGATCGTGCCGCCGGCGCTGCAGGGGCACACGCCCGACATCGCGCTGCGCGTTCGACCCGGACACGGCGCGCGAGCATGCTCGCGCGCTCGGGGTTGGAGACGTGCCGGCTGGCGATCGGCGGGTACGTCGACCTGGGTCGCCCGCTCCTCGAGGCGGTGACGTCGAGTCCTGGCGCGACGTGCTCGGGCGTCGAGGTCGAGGTCCGGCCGTGGACGTCGAGCAGGCGTGCGCACGCGACCGAAGCCCGACCGAGCTCGCGCCGATCTACGTCACCGGCTGGCTGCCCGGGCTACCCCGATCCCGAGTACTTCCTGCGGCTGCTGTTCCAGTCGGACAGCCGGACGAACGAGGGCGGGTTCTCGCACGCCGCCGTTCGACGAGCTGATCGAGCGCGCGCGCCAGGAGCGGAGCGACCGCGCGCGGCTGGAGCTGTTCCACGAGGCCGACCGGATGGCGGTCGCCGACGGGTGGCCGTGATCCCGCTCGTCTACGGCCGGAGCATGGCGTTCGTGAAGCCGTGGGTCCACGGCTGGTGGGAGTTCGGCAAGTCCTCGGCGAACTTCGCGGACCTGATGGTGGATCCCCCGCCCGTTTGGTGACGCTGCACCGTGGCCTCCTCGACGACTCGCTCGCTCAGCGGCCGGTCATCCGCTCCAGGTGCTCGGGGTACCGGGCCCCTTGCACCGTGATCTTCGAGGCGGCGCGTCGATCTCAGCGGAGATCGTCGGACGTCGAGCTCGACGGCCGCGGCCCCGATGTTCTCCTCCAGGCGATGCAGCTTCGTGGTGCCCGGGATCGGAACGATCCACGGCTTCTGGGCCAGCAGCCACGCGAGCGCGATCTGGGCGGGTGTCGCCTTCTTCCGTTCTCGCGATCCTGCGCGAGCAGATCGACCAGGGCCTGATTCGCCTTCCGAGCCTCCGGCGTGAAGCGAGGGAGCGTGTTGCGGAAGTCGGAGCTGTCGAACGTCGTGTTCTCGTCGATCTTGCCCGTGAGGAAGCCCTTGCCCAGCGGGCTGAAGGGAACGAAGCCGATCCCGAGCTCCTCGAGCGTCGGCAGCACCTCCGCTTCGGGGCTCTCGTACCACAGCGAGTATTCGCTCTGGACGGCGGTGACCGGCTGGACCGCGTGGGCGCGACGGATCGTCTGCACGCCGGCCTCAGAGAGGCCGAAGTGCTTGACCTTGCCCTCGTGGATCAGGTCCTTCACCGCTCCCGCCACGTCTTCGATCGGCACGTCCGGGTCGACGCGGTGCTGATAGAACAGGTCGATGGCCTCGACCCTGAGCCGCTTGAGCGAGGCCTCGGCGACCTCCTTGATGTGCTCCGGCCGGCTGTCCAGGCCCGACGCCAGCCCCCGCGCCCGTCGGGATCGAGCTTGAACCCGAACTTGGTCGCGATCACCACTTGCTCGCGGAACGGGGCGAGGGCTTCGCCGACGAGCTCTTCGTTCGTGAACGGGCCGTAGACCTCGGCGGTGTCGAAGAACGTGACGCCGCGTTCGACGGCCGCGCGAATCAGCGCGATCATCTCCTGCTTGTCCGCGGCCGGGCCGTAGCGAGAAGCTCATGCCCATGCAGCCGAGCCCGAGGGCCGAGACCTCCAGGTCGCTGTTCCCGAGTCTGCGCTTCTGCAAGGCTGTTCCTTCCCGGAGCCCGGCTCGACGCCGCGGCTCCTGTTGAGGGCTTCGCGCTAGCGTTGCTTCTCCGCGTGCCCCCCGAACTGCTTGCGCATGGCGGACAGCACCTTGTTCGCGAAGTCGGCCTCGCCGCGCGACTCGAACCGGTCGAACAGCGCCGCCGAGAGCACGTGCACCGGCACGCCCTCGTCCACCGCGGCCAGCACCGTCCACCGGCCCTCGCCGGAATCGCTCACCCGCCCGCCGAACGCGGCCAGCTCCGGGTCCTCGAGCGTCGCCGCGGCCGTCAGGTCGAGGAGCCACGACGCGACCACGCTCCCACGCCGCCACACCTCGGCGATCTCGGGGATGTCCAGGTCGTACCGGTAGTACTTCGGATCTCGCAGCGGGGTCGTCTCGGCGTCGGCCTCGCGCTCGCCGGCCCCGACCCCCGCGTGCTTCAGCACGTTCAGCCCCTCGGCGTACGCGGCCATGAGCCCGTACTCGATCCCGTTGTGCACCATCTTGACGAAGTGCCCGGCGCCGACGGGGCCGCAGTGCAGGTAGCCGGCCTCGGCCGTCGTCCGGTTCGCATCCGTCCGCCCGGGCGTGCGAGGGGCGGCCTCCACGCCCGGCGCGAGCGCGGCGAAGATCGGGTCCAACCGCTGCACGATCTCGTCCTCGCCGCCGATCATCAGGCAGAACCCGCGCTCCAACCCGAACACCCCGCCGCTCGTCCCCACGTCGACGAGGTGGACGCCCTTCGCCAGGTACCGATCGGCGCGGTCGACGTCGTCGCGGTAGTAGGAGTTCCCTCCGTCGATCACGATGTCGCCGGGCGCCATCAGCTCGGCGAGCGCGTCGGTCGTCTGCTCGGCGAAGGCGGCCGGCACCATCACCCACGCGGCCCGCGGCTTCGAGAGCTTGTTCACGAGGTCCTCGAGCGAGCCCGTCCCGATCGAGCCTTCGCTCTCGAGCCGGCCGACCGAGTCGGCGTTGACGTCGTAGACGACCACCTCGTGACCGTTGCGCATCAGCCGGCGCGTGAGGTTCGCGCCCATCCGGCCGAGGCCGACCATGCCGAGCTGCATCAGACCACCTCCATCAGTCGGTCGAGCGTCGTGCGGGCGACGCGCCGCCCGCGCCCCCGGAGCGCACGCAGGTCGCCCAGCGCCTGTGCGTCGATCAGCGTCCCGAACGAGTAGAGCTGGCCCGGGATCGGCAGGTCCACCGAGCGTCCCGCGTCCACCACCTGGATGAACACGCCGTTGTTCGCGCCGCCCTTGTGGAGCTGCCCGGTCGAGTGCAGGAACCGTGGGCCGAACCCGGTCGTGGTCGCCACCTGGTACCGGTCGCGGATCGCGAGGCGTGCGCGTTCGATCGCGTCCTCGGTCTCGGAGGTCCGGTCCAGGTACGCGAGGATCGCGACGTAGTCGCCCTCGCCCACATGCTCGAGCAGGGCCCCGAGGTCGTCGAACCCCGGGTCCTCGACCGCGCCCGACCCCAGGATCGCCTTGGTCGCGTCCTTGGCCTCCTGCACGTTCGGCTGGTCGAAGGGGTTGATCCCGAGCACGTACCCCGCCACGGCCGTGGCCATCTCCCAGCGGAAGAACTCGCCGCCGATCTGCTCGCGGTCCTCGAACAGCAGCCGGACCACCGGGTGCCCGACGTGCTCGAGCGCGTCGAGCCCGTCGTGCTCGCCGATCGCGACGAACACGCGATCGGAGCCGTAGACGTCCGGTGCCCCGAGCGACTCGCCCACCACCGGCACGACGCCGACGTCCTGCTTGCCCGTCGACTCGGCGATCAGCTGCTCCACCCAGTTGCCGAAGCTCGCGATCTCGCCGGGCAGGGAAACGGTGAGCTTGTCGCGGCCGGCCCTGGCCGACTCGCCCATCACGACGCCGAGCGTCGCCCCGGGGCTCTGCGCGGCCGGGACCATGCGCTCGGACGCGGCCTGCATCTCCTCGGCGCGGTCGAGCACCTCGTGCAGCGGCGCCCCGATCAGGGCTGCGGGCAGCAGCCCGAAGTACGAGAGCGCCGAGTACCGCCCGCCGATGTCGTCGGGGTTGAGGAACACCGCGCGGAACCCGTGCTCGCGTGCGAGGGTCTCGAGCGAGGTCCCGGGGTCCGTGATCGCGACGAACTTCCCGCCGTTCGGCGCCCGGTCCCAGAAGAACGCGAAGTGGCTCAGCGTCTCCGTCGTCCCGCCGGACTTGCTGGCGACGACGAACAGGGTCGCGGGCAGCTCCAGGTCGCCGGCCACCCGTTCGATCGTCGCCGGGTGCGTGGTGTCGAGCACGATGAGCTCGAGCGCGCCATCGGCCGCCCCGAACGTCCGCATGAACACCTCGGGTGCGAGGCTCGAGCCGCCCATCCCGAGCAGGACCGCGGTCTCGAACCCGTCGGCCGCCGCCTGCTTCGCGAACGCCTCGAGCTCGCCGATCCGCTCGTGCATCAGGTCGGAGACCGTGAGCCACCCCAGGCGGTCGGTGATCTCGGTCGGGTCGTCCTTCCAGACCGTGTGGTCCCTGCGCCAGATGCGTTCGACGATCCGGTCGCGGTCCATCCGCTCGAGCCGTTGCGAGATCGGGACCAGTATCGTCGACAGCGCGGTGCGCTGGCGTTCGCGCCCGGCGCGGACCCGCTCGAGCTTGGTTCCGATCGTGTGCAGGACCGCGTCGAAGTCCTCGGCGAACGAGACGATCCCCTCCTCGAGGAGCGTCGCGGTCACGTCGTCGAGCGAGATCCCCTGCGCGGCGAGCGCCTCGACCGCGAGCTGCGCCTCGTCCAGGCCTTCGGCGATCGCGTTCGGCCGGATCGCCCCGTGGGCGCGCACGGCGTCGATCGTGTTCATCGGCATCGTGTTCACGGTGTCGGTGCCGACCAGCTCCTCGACGTAGAGGGTGTCGCGGTAGGCGGGGTTCCTCGTCGAGGTGGAGGCCCATAGCGGGCGTTGCACCCGCGCGCCGGCGGCGGCCAGGCGCTCCCACCGTTCGCCCGCGAAGATCCCGCGGAAGCGCCGGTACGCGAGCCGGGCGTTCGCGATCGCGGCCGTGCCCCGGAGCCCGGAGCCTTCCGGCAGCCGCGCGTCCACGGCCGAGTCGATCCGCGAGACGAAGAACGACGCGACCGAGGCGACCCGGTCCACGGGTCGGCCCGACTCGACCCGGCGCTCGATCCCGCGCTGGTAGGCGGCGGCCACGCCGGCGTACGCCTCGACCGCGAACAGCAGCGTGACGTTCACGTTGATCCCGTCGACGATCGCCTGCTCGATCGCCCGGAGCCCCTCCGTCGTGCCCGGGATCTTGATGAGCACGTTCGGCCGATCGATCCTCACCCAGACGCGGCGAGCCGCCTCGATGGTGCCGGCGGCGTCCCGGGCCAGGCGCGGCTCGACCTCGAAGCTCACGAACCCATCGGCGCCGTCGGTCGAGTCGTAGAGCGGACGGAGGACGTCCGCCGCCATCTGGATGTCGGCGATCGCCAGGTCCTCGAACACACGGAGCGGGTCGAGGTCCTGCCCGTCGGTGGCGATCCGCGAGATCTCCTCGTCGTAGTCGGTCGAGCCCCCGATCGCCTTGCCGAAGATGCTCGGGTTCGAGGTGACCCCGGTGATGCCGTCGTCGATCAGCCGCCGGAGATCCCCGCTCGTGATCAGCGTCCGCCGGACGAAGTCGAGCCACGGGCTCTGCCCGGCGGCCGACAGTTCCTGCAGCGGGTTCATCCCGTTCGCTCCTTCACCGGGCCCGACGCGGCCGGGGGAGCGCTCACGGTAGCCGTTCCCGCCTCGCTCGGTCGAGGCGACGGGTCGCTCGGACGATGCCCGGGTCAGGGCCTCGCCCCGGCCGCGAGGCGGATCGCCCGAGCCGCGGCGGGGGGATCCTTGGCCCCGAAGATCGCGCTCCCCGCCACGAGCACGTCGGCGCCCGCTGAGACGGCATCGCCGGCGGTCTCGGGCCTGATGCCCCCGTCGACCTGGATCCGGAAGGCGAGGTCGCGATCGCGACGCATCCTCGCGGCGCGCTCCACCTTCGTGAGGTGCTCCGGGATGAATGCCTGCCCGCCGAACCCCGCCGCGATCGTCATGACCAGCAGGAGGTCGATGCGTTCGTCGAGGTATGGCTCCACGGCCTCGAACGGCGTCGGTCCGTCGACCACGACCCCGGCCGACATCCCGAGCTCGCGGATCCTCGTGAGCAGCGGCGTGGGGTCACCCAGCTCCACGTGCACGCTGCAGAGATCGGCGCCCGCCTCCGCGAGCTGCTCGAGCCAGAACCCCGGGTCGGTCACCATCAGGTGGCAGTCCAGGAACAGGTCGGTGTGGCGGCGGATCGACGCGACCACGGGCGGCCCGATCGACAGGTTCGGCACGAAGTGACCGTCCATCAGGTCGACGTGCAGCCAGTCCGACTCGGCCCGGACCCGTTCGACCTCGTCGGCCAGCACGGCGTAGTCCGCCGCGAGGATCGAGGGGGCGAGCAGGACGTCGTTCGGCACGCGCGTAGTCTGCCCCACGCACGGGCCCGCCGCTCGGCGGGCCGTCGACGCAGGTGCCGCGGTGTGTAACGCTCGGTCCCGCAGCGACCACTGACCGCCGACGGAGGGTCGAAGGGGACGCGGGATGGACGACGTCATCAAGGTCTACGGCGCGAGCTGGTGTCCCGACTGCCGCAGGGCCAAGCGATTCCTGGGCGACCAGCGGATCTCGTTCGAGTGGCACGACATCGAGGTCGACCCCGACGGCGTTCGAACGGTGCAGGAACGCAACGACGGGAACAACATCATCCCGACGATCATCTTCCCGGATGGGTCGCACCTGGCCGAGCCGTCGAACGAGGAGCTGGCCGAGAAGATCGGGCTCGAGCGCATGGCGATGATGCACGTCTACGACCTCATCATCGTCGGCGGAGGCCCGGCGGGGCTTACCACCTCGATCTACGCCGCCCGGGAGAACCTGCAGACGCTCGTGATCGACAGCAAGGGGCTCGGCGGCCAGGCCGGCGTGACCGAACGGCTCGACAACTACCCGGGCTTCCCCGAAGGCATCGGCGGGGCCGAGCTCGCCGATCGCATCGTCCAGCAGGCACAGCGCTACGGCGTCGAGATGCTCCAGGCGCTCTCGGTGAGCTCCATCGCGAGCGACGGCGAGGAGGTCGACGTCGAGACCGCGACCGGCGACCACTACCACGCGCGGGCGGCCCTGATCGCGACCGGCTCGTCGTACCGGCGGACGGGCGCGCCCGGCGAGGACGACCTGATCGGCGCGGGGATCCACTTCTGTGCGACCTGCGACGGCCCCTTCTACAAGGGGGCGAGTCAGCTCGTCGTGCTCGGCGGCGGCAACAGCGGGCTCGAGGAGGGCCTGTTCCTCACCCAGTTCGTCGACGAGGTGACCATCGTGCAGCGAGGCGACCGGTTGACCGCCAACAGGCTCCTGCAGGACAAGGTGATGATGACGCCCGAGATGGAGGTCCTGCTGAACCGCGAGGTCCTCGCGTTCCGGCCGAAGGAGGACGGGAGCGGCAAGCTCGGCGCGGTCGAGCTCAGGAACCGCGAGACGGGCGAGACCGAGGAGCTGCACCCGGCCGGCGCGTTCGTGTTCATCGGGCTCGACCCGAACACCGGCTTCGTGAAGGGCTCCGTCGACCTGGACGACCGGGGGCTGATCGTGACGGACATGGGCCTGCAGACGAGCATGCCCGGCGTGTTCGCCGCGGGGGACGTGCGGTCGGGGTCGACCAAGCAGCTCGCGTCGGCGGTCGGCGAAGGCGCCGCGGCGGCGATCGGGATCCGGATGTACCTGGATGCTCTGGACGCCAAGCCGATGCACATGATGTGAGGGGAGCGAGATGGAGCCACCGGAGATCTTCGAGCTCATCATCAAGGCGGACGAGAAGCTGAAGTACGCGCACGAGGACAACGCGGGTCTGCGCAGGCAGCAGGCCCGCGACCTGCTCGTGCAGGCGCGCGAGGCGGCGGCCGCGATCGGCAACGACGCGCTCATCCGCCAGGCGGACACGCGGCTCGCGGATCTCGACGCGGTGGACCCGTCCGGCTAGGTCTCGGCCCGCCACACCCGGAACACGCCCAGCAGGGCCTCGCGCGCCTCGGGCGCCATCTGTTCTTCGGACAGCATGCCGGTCAACCGGATCGTGATCCGGAACTGCTCGAGGTACGTCGTGCATCCATCGCAGCCGGCGACGTGCTCGTCGAACCGCGCCCGTTGCGCGTCGGCCATCGACCCCTCGAGGTAGTCCGTGACGAGCTCGACCAACTCGCTGCAGTTCACAGGTCCTGCTCCCGTTCCGGCCCGAGGTAGCGCTCGAGCGCGCGCCGGACCTTGGCCCGGGCGCGGTGCAAGAGCACCCGCTGATTGGTCTTCGAGATGTCGAGCGCGTTACAGACGTCTGCGGCCGGCCAGCCGAGGACGTCGCGCATCCTGATCACCTCGCGCTGGTTCGGCGGCAGGGAATCGATCGCGCGCGAGACCTGCGCGAGCGTCTCGGCGGACAGCAGCCGCTCCTCGGGGGCCGATCCCCAGCCGACGGGCGGGACGGCCCAGCGCCCGGGGGACAGCGGGTGGCCGGGCGGCAGGAAGCGGTCGGGCTCGACCGACGGTTCGTCGTCCGGATCGGGTGCCCAGATCGACGAGAAGGGGACGCTGCGAGCCTCCCGCCGTCCGCGGGTCTTCGCGGTGTTCACGAGGATGCGGAAGATCCACGTCCGTAGGGACGAACGCTGCTCGAACCCTTCGAGGCCCTTCAGCACGCCGACCCACGCCTCCTGCACGACCTCCTCGGCCACGGCCTGGGTCGAGACGTACAGGCGCGCGACCCGCAGCATCGCGGGCTGGTATCGCTCGACGAGCATCATGAACGCGGTCTCGTCCCCGGCGCGGAGCGCCGCGACGAGCGCGAGCTCCTGCTGGGATGCGGATCGAGCGGGAGCGTCGCTCATCCGGCCGATGGCAGACCGGATGGGTGATCAGCCGGGCCGAGCGGCACCGACGAAGCTGTCCCAGTAGATCGAGACCACCGAGACCACGCTGCCCGTCTCCGGCGAGTGGATCATCTGGCCGCCGCCCACGTAGATGCCCACATGGGAGATGGGGCTGTAGAAGAAGACCAGGTCGCCGGGCTGCAGGTCGGACTGCTCGACGTGCGGGAGCGAGGCGTATTGCGCCTCGGAGGAGTGGGGGAGGTAGACGCCCGCGTGCGACCAGGCCCACATCGTGAAGCCGGAGCAGTCGAACCCGGTCTCCGGGCTCGAGCCCCCGTACTGGTACGGGGTGCCGATCACCGAATAGGCGGCGTCCAGGACGGCCGCGACGTTCGCGTTCGGGGCGGGAGGTGGTGGGATGGGCGTTCCGCCGCTGCTGTCGCCCGTGCTGGCGGGCGCCTGCGCGGCGGCCTGCGCCGCGAGCGCGTCGTGGTACTTGCGGTCGAGCTCCTCGTACAGGCTCCGTGCCTCGGCGACCCGCGACTCGATCTGGTCCTGCTTGGCGGCGAGGGCATCGACGATGCCCTGCCGCTCCTCGGCCGTCGCCTGCAGCTCGGCGGCGGTCCACTTGGCCTCCTGCCTCGCGAGCTCGGCCTCCACGGCTAGATCCGAATCCGCCTGGGCCATGCTCCCGATGAACTCGAGGCGGTCGGAGAAGTCGGCCAGCGAGGCCGAGTCGAACAGCTCCGCGATCTGCGAGCCCACGCCTCGATAGGCCCGGGACGCGTTCGCGTTCAGGCTGGCGGTGGCCCGGTCGGCGGTGGCCTGGGCGTGCTGGGCCTGGGACCGAACGTCCGCCAGGCGGGCCTGCACCTCCTGGAGCTTGATCCGTGCCTGGTTGTACTGCTCGACCATCAGGTCGAGCTCCTGGTTCAGCGTCTCCAGGCGTGCCCGGGCCTGCTGGACCTCCTCACGGCTGGGGCTCGCCGAGGAGAGGGTTGCAGCACCGATCGTCGCCGAGGTGGCGAGGAGCACGGCGATCGACAGCCGTGCGACGAGGTGCGAGCGTCTTCCGGTCATCATCCTCCGGGCAGCAGAACGGGCTGTCTTTCGACAGCCCGCGGACGAGGCTACCGGACAACCGGAGCGCAGGCAACACCATGCCTCGGACCGGATATCCGGCTATGAGGCCTGGTCGGGACGGCGGGACTTGAACCCGCGACCTCAGCGTCCCGAACGCTGCGCGCTACCAAACTGCGCCACGTCCCGTGAGCGACGAGTCTATCGGCTGGGCCCATCCGCGGCCCGCCGGTAGCATCGGGGGTCGCCGGCGAAGGGCCGGCGAGGTGGCTCCGTGGCCGGCCGAGGAGAGGAGGCCCGGGTTGAGGATCGCCCAGATCTGCCCGCCCTGGCTCGCGGTACCCCCGAAGGGCTACGGGGGGATCGAGTGGGTGGTGGCGCTGCTGGCCGACGGTCTGGCCGAGGCGGGTCACGACGTCACGTTGTTCGCGACCGGCGACTCGCAGACCAAAGCGCGTCTCGAGTTCGTCTTCGAGCAGGCCCCGGGCTCGAGCGCGATCAACGACATCGTCCTGGACACCACCCACACGTTGTTCAGCCTCCGCGACGCGCGCGAGCGGTTCGACATCCTGCACGTCCACTCGCCCTTCTCGGCGCTCGCGGGTGCCGTCGAGACCGGCGTCCCGACGATCCACACGCTCCACGGGTCCTTCGTGCCCGAGATGACCCGCCTGTACTCGTTCGTTGCCCAGCGGGCGTGGTTCGTCGCGATCAGCGAGGCGCAGAAGCGGTTCAACGAGGAGCTTCGGTACGGCGGCGTCGTCTACAACGGCATCGACATGCACGCCTACCCGTTGCAGGAGCAGAAGGAGGACTTCGTCCTGTTCCTCGGCCGCGCCGCCCCGGAGAAGGGATGGCGACGAGCGGTCGACGCGGCCGTGCGGGCCGGCGAGCGCCTCGTGTCCGCCGTCAAGATCGCCCACCCGACGGAGCAGGAGGAGTGGGAGACCGAACATCGAGCCGGTGATCCCGTCCGACTTCCAGATCCTCGGCGAGATCACCCTGCAGGAGAAGGTCGACCTGCTTCGACGGGCCAAGGCCGTGCTCTTCCCGATCGACTGGCCGGAGCCGTTCGGCCTGGTGATGACCGAGGCGATGGCCTGCGGCACGCCGGTCATCGCGACCCCGCGGGGTTCGGTGCCCGAGGTCGTCGACGACGGCGTCACGGGCTGGATCGTGGATGTCGATGACTACGCCGCCCAGGCGGCCGACCGCCTGACGAGGCTGTCCGAGATCGATCCGCGCGTCTGCCGCGACCGGGTCCAGCGCCTCTTCTCCAAGGAGGCCATGGTGTCCGGGTACGAGGCGGCGTTCGAGCTCGCCACCCGGTCCACGACCTGACGGGTCGCGCCCACCCGCAGGACCGGCTGGAGGAACCGGAGCGTACCTGCAGACGTCTCAGCGGCATAGGATGCTCCGACAGCTTCGGAGGAGACCCCGTATGTCCGCAGGGCGTCGTCGCCCGCCCGTCCCGATCGCGCTCGCCGTCGTCCTGTTGGTGTCGCTGTACGCCGCTCCGGTCGGAGCGGCCGGACCGGCCCCGACCATCCGGCTCTTCGTCTCGTCGACGCGGATCACGGTCGAACGCAACCGCCGCGACTTCGTGTACGTCGATCCCGGCGCGTGGGTGACCCCTGTGACCGACAACTTCGAGCTCTGGGTGAGCCGGCCCGACTACGACACGCCCATCACGATCAAGCAGGTCGACCCGGACACGGAGATGGTCCTACGGACCATCTCCGCCGATCACCTGGACGGCTGGTCCGGCCTGAAGGACTTCGCGCGCTACGAAGTGCGTGACGCGGCCGGCAAGGTCGTCATCGCCGACACGATCTCGTTGTGCCCGAACGGCTACCTGCGCCAGCGGCTCTCGGACGACAGCCCCCTCACCACCTCGTACCCGTACTTCTGCGGCGGCGGGCCGTTCACGAAGGGGTCGATCTGGGGGATCGACGAGGGGTGGGCGGCCGGTCTCATCGGCGACGACTACTACGGTCTGGGGTGGAAGGCGGAGCGGCGCAACTACACGCTCACCTTCACGATCGAGCGCGACTGGGCGAACCTGCTGCAGATCCCGCCGACCGACGCCACCGCGCAGGTGCACGTGACGGCGGTCGATCGCGGCACGCTCGCGGCCGAGCAGGCGGGCGTCCAGCCCGCCCGCCCCTCGGCTCCGGCCGCCGCGCCCTACCCGAAGACCCCGATCACCACCACCCCGGATCCCGGATCCCTGCCGGACCTCGTCGCGCTGCCCGGCTGGGGGATGGCGACCTACGCGCGCAAGGGCCACGACTACCTCGCCTTCAACTCGACCGAGTGGAACGCGGGGCCGGGAACCATGGTCGTCGAGGGCTTCCGCGGTACGGACGATCCCACGATGGACGCGTTCCAGTACTTCCTGGTCGACGGGGGGCCCGTCGGCCGCGCGCCGATCGGCGAGCTCGAGTTCCACGCGGGCGGCGGGCACAACCACTGGCACTTCGAGCAGTTCACCCAGTACTCGCTGCTGGATGCCTCGCAGACGCAGGTCGAGGTCAGCGGGAAGCAGTCGTGGTGCCTGGTCGACACCGACGCGATCGACCTCACCCTGCCGAACGCCAACCTCCAGGGCTACGGGCAGGATCTCGGGACCTCGTGCGGCGGTCCGGGCGCCCTGTGGATCCGGGAGGTCCTGGACGTCGGCTGGGGCGACACCTACGAGCAGTACGTGGCCGGGCAGGCGTTCGACATCACAGGCCTGCCGAACGGCCGGTACTTCGTGCGCGTCCACGTCAACCCGCTCGGGGCGATGTACGAATCGAGCACGGCGAACAACATCGAGGATCGGCTGATCAGGCTGCGCGGCAAGCCGGGCCATCGACGGGTGGTCGTGCCACCCTGGCACGGCATCGACACCGAGCATCACTGCTCCTACTGCGGCTGAGCCTTCGGGTGGGTCGGGTCCCCGCCGCCCGGGGCCCGGCGCAGCTCGAGCAGGGTCGCCTCGGGCGGACACAGGAACCGGAACGGCGCGTACTTGCTCGTGCCGAGCCCGGGCGAGACGTGCAGGAACGAGCCCCCAAGACGGATCAGCCCGGAGACGAGGCGCCTCGGCAGGTGCGAGTTCGTCACGAGCGCTCCGACGAGCGGCAGGCGGACCTGGCCACCGTGGGTGTGTCCCGCCAGCAGGAGCCGGTAGCCGCACGCGACGATCTCGGGTGCCGAGTCCGGCGAGTGCATCACGGCGACGGCGAACCTGGACGGCGCTTCCCGGGGCGCGACGCGCAGGTCCTGCCGGGAGATGTGCGCGTCGTCCAGGCCGAGGAGCTCGACCGGGAGGCCGTCCAGCTCGATCTCCTCGCGTCGGTTCGTGAGGTCGCGCCAGCCATCGGCGGCGAGCATCGTCCGCAGGTCCTCCGCCCGTCCCCGGCGTGCGCGGCGTGGCTCGCGCCGGTCCCTCGGGACGAAGTAGCGGAGGGGGTTCAGCGGCCGGGGGACGTAGTAGTCGTTCGACCCCAGGACGAACCAGGAGGCGAGCCGCCCGCGCGTGCTCCGGACGGCGTCCACGGCGGCCTCCACCGCCTCGGGCTCGGCCAGGAAGTCGCCGGTCACGACGGTGACGTCGGCGGCCGGGAGCGACGCGAGGAACGCCGACTTGCGTCGGTCGACGCGGACGAAGTGCAGGTCCGACAGGTGGAGCACCGTGAGGGTGGGCGGACCCTCTGCCGGTAGGATGGCCAGACCGCGGCGCACGAGCCTGAACGCCCGGCGCTCGACGACGACGCCATACGTGACGCACACGGCGGCGATGCCCGCGAGCGCGAGCAGGATGCGGGAGAGCACGGGAGGGGAGTCTACGTGGGCGATCCCACGCTGAAGATGCAGGTCCACGAGCAGATGACGGCCGCCCTGCGAGCCGGCGACAAGGTGCGGCTCGGCGCGCTCCGCATGCTCGCGGCGTCGATCACGAACCGCGAGAAGGAGCTCCTGCACGAGCTCTCCGACGACGAGGTCCGCGAGGTGGCCGGCAGGGAGGTCAAGAAGCGCAGCGAGTCGATCGACGCGTTCGAGTCGGCGGGACGGACCGAGCTCGCGGACAAGGAGCGCGCCGAACGCGAGGCTCTCCAGCCGTTCGCCCCCGAGCAGCTCTCGGCGGCTGAGGTCGACGCGCTGATCGACGATGCGATCTCATCGACCGGCGCCACCTCGATGAAGGAGATGGGCAAGGTGATGGGGGTCGTGATGGCCTCGGCCAAAGGCAAGGTCGACGGCTCCCTCGTGCAGCAGAAGGTGCGGGAGCGTCTCGGGTCCGACGCCTAGAAGAGGCGGGTCCAGAAGAGGCGGGGAGGTAGTGCGCCGGCATCAGCGGGGCAGCTCCACCACCCCGTTCCCGCCGCCGTTCCCGTTCCCACCACCACCGTTCCCGCCCCGCCGTTCCCGTTCCCACCACCACCGTTCCCGCCGCCTTGATCGAAGACACCGACCGAGATCGTGACCGTCGCGCCGGCGTCGACGACCTTGGTGCCGTCGCCGATCGGGATCTGATCCATCACGATCCCGTCCAGGTGTTGGTCCTGGACCGGGACGCGTTCGATCGCGACGTCCAGTCCCAGCTTCTCGAGCTCGTGCACGGCCTCGGCCTCTGGAAGACCGGTCACGAGCGGGACGACGACGGGCTCACCCTTGCCGTTGCTCACCCCGAGCGTCACCCCGCTGCCCAGGCGCAGCCGTGCGCCCACGCCCGGCGCCTGCGTGAGCACGGTCCCGGCGGGCTCGAACGACTGCATCTCCTCCTGGATCGGCGTGAAGTTCGCCTTCGCGAGGATCTTCTCGGCCTGCTCGATCGGGAGCCCGACGACGTCGGGCACCGGACCGCTCTCCGGCGGCGGCGGCGCCTCGAACCCTTCGACCGGGAAGCCTTGCATGGCCTTCACCATGAAGTCGTGCCAGATCGGCGCCGCGACCGTCCCCCCGAACACCGAGCCCCCGTAGTAGCTGTCCATCGGGATCTGCCCGTTCGCGAACCCGACCCAGACCGCGGTCGAGACCTGTGGGGTGTAGCCGGCGAAGTACACGTTCGTGTAGTCCTGCGCCGTGCCGGTCTTGCCCGCGACCGGGCGCCCGGGCAGGTTCGCCGCCGTGCCGGTTCCGCAACACACGACGCGCTGCAGCATCGCGGTGACCAGGTGCGCGATCTCCGGCTTCACGACCTGCTCGCACTGCGGTTCGTGCTGGTAGAGGACGCGCTGGTCCTTCGGGGCGTCCTTCGGAACGTTCGCGAACTCCACCCGCCGCACGGCCCACGCGTTGCAGCGCACGCCGTCGTTCGCGAGCGTCGCGAACGCCCCCGCCATGTCCATCGTCGGGACCTCCTCGACGCCGAGCGTGATCGAGGGTACGGGATCCAAGCCGACCGTGATCCCCATCTGATGCGCGGCGTCGACGATGTTCTCCGGTCCGACGTCGAGCGCGAGCTGCGCGAACACCACGTTCACGGAGTCCTGCGTCGCCGTCCACAGGTCCATGTAGCCGCCGTCGCCGCCGCCTTCGGCGTTGCTCACGCACCCGCTCGCGCTGATCCATCCCTCGAGGTTGCAGAGCGGAGACTTGGACGAGTACACCTTGCCCGGCGGGAAGCCGTTCTGGAACGCCGCGACGAGGGTGAACGGCTTGAACGCCGACCCCACCTGGCGGGTGCCGCGCCACACGAGGTCGTACTGGTCGCGGTTGTAGTTCTTGCCCGATAGCATCGCCTTGATCGCGCCATCGGTGGCACGGACCGACACGAGCGACGCGTCCGGGCTGTTCCTCCCCGGATCGATGTACGGGCTCGCGTCGACCGCGTCCTGCGCGTATCCCTGCCACGCCGGGTCGAGCGAGGTGTAGATGTTCAGCCCGCCCTGATAGAGCGTGTGCACCCGCTGGATGCGCCGCTGCCCGAACGCGTCGAACTCCCCATCGGCGTTGTCGAGGATCAGGTTCCGGATGTAGTAGACGAAGAACGGCTCGACCTTCTGCTTGAACACGCCCACGTCGTTCGCGATGCCGAGGGGCTTCGCCCGCGCCGCTGCGGCGTCGGCCGGGTCGACCCATCCGAGCTCCAGCATCCGATCGATCACGAGGTTCCGCCGGTCGAGCGCCGCCTGCGGGTGTGCCACCGGGTCGTAGGCGCCCGGCGCGCGGACCACGCCGGCCAGCAGGGCGGCCTGCTTGAGCCTGAGCTCGCGCGCGGTCGTGTGGAAGTACGTCTCGGCCGCCGTCTCGATGCCGTACGCGCCGTTCCCGTAGTACGCCTCGTTCATGTAGAGCTCGAGGATGTGGCGCTTGGGATACTTGCGCTCGACCCGGATGGCGAGCGCCGCCTCCTGGAACTTCCGCGCGAAGGTCTGCTCGGGCGAGTCGATCAGCACGTTCTTCACGAGCTGCTGCGTGAGCGTGGAGCCGCCCTGCTCGATTTCGCCGGCGATCAGGTTGGTGATGGCCGCGCGCATCAGGGATGGGAAGTTCAGGGCGCCGTGCTCGTAGAAGGAGTCGTCCTCGATGGCCACGATCGCGTCCTGCGCCACCGGCGCGATCTTGCCGATCCGGACGTACCGGCGGTTCTCGTCCAAGTAGATCTCGGCCAGGATCGTCTTGCCGTCGGCCGCATAGATCGTCGAGCTCTGAGGCAGGTGCGGGATGCCCGCTCGCCCGACCCCCGCCGCGTCCAGGCGCTCGCGGAACGCGTTCACGCCGGCTCCCGCGGCCCCGAGGACCGGGAGCAGGGCCAGCGCGAGCACGGCGGCGAACCCGGCCATCACCAGGATCAGCACGAACGGGACGAGCGGGGCGATCACCCGGCGTGGCCGGAGTTCGGGAACCCGCACCACCTCCTGCGGAGGCTCGGGCGGCGTGTCGGATCGCGAGCGATGCCTGGGCGGGGCCTGCATGTGGGGCCCAAAGGATAGCCCGCCGGCGCGGGTACGATGGGCCCGCCCATGCGCCGCGTCGTCCCGTTCCTGCTGTTCAGCGCCCTGCTGTGCATGGTTCCGAACGCCGCCGGCGCGCGGTCCTCGCCTTCGGTGCTGGTCGCCAAGGTCGACGGCTCGATCGACCGGACCCTCGGCTCCTACCTCCTCGATTCGATCGATGAGGCCGAGCGCTCGGGCTCGACGCTGGTCCTGCAGCTCGACGGCGCCGGGACCCTCGACGAGGACCCCGTGTGGCTCGCCGAGCGGATCCACGACGCCCGCGTGCCGGTGATCGTGTGGGTGGGACCCGCCCCGGCCAAGGCCGCGGGTGCCGGCCTGCTGTTCCTGTACGCGGCGAGCCTCGGCGCCGTCGCTCCCGGAGCGGGCGTCGGTCCGCTCGAACCGCTCGATCTCGCGGGCGGCGAGCCCGCGATGTCTGAGACCGCGGTGGAGGAGCTCGCGACCGGGTGGGTCGTGGAGCGGGACCGCCCGACCCCGGTGTCGTTCCCCGACCGCCCGGTGCCGGCGCGAGCCGCGCTCGACGGCAACATCGCGAGCGTCGCGGCCGTCTCGATCACCGACCTGCTCCGACAGGTGGACGGCACGACGGTCGGGACGGCCGACGGCGAGGTGACGCTGCAGACGAAGATCGCGACCTCGGCGGCGGAGCCGCGGGTCTCGGTGCGGTTCACCGAGCTCGGCCCGGTCGATCGCGTGCTGCACGCCGCCGCGTCGCCGACCTGGATCTACGTCTTGCTGGTGCTCGGGCTCGCCGCGCTCGCCTTCGAGGCCACGCAGCCGGGGTTCGGCTTCGCTGGGTTCAGCGGGGTCGGGATGTTGGGGCTCGCCGTCTACGGGCTCGCGGTGGTGCCCTTCTCCCCGCTCGGCCTCTCGCTGCTCCTGACTGGGATCGGCCTGCTCACGCTGGACGTCCGGCTGCGCAGGCTCGGCCCCCTCACGCTCATCGGGATGATCGGGTTCGTCTGGGGCTCGATCCTGATCTTCGGCGGGGTGTCCGAGGAGGTCGACGTCTCGCCCTGGCTGGTCGGGGCGTTCTCCGTGGCGGCCCTCCTGTACTGGGGGTTCGGCCTCACGGTCGCGGTCCAGTCGCGCGAACGGCTCACCTCGACCCAGCGCGGCTTGGTCGGCCTGGTGGGGGAGGCCCGGGGCGAGCTCAAGCCCGAGGGTCCGGTCTTCGTGAAGGGCGCGCTGTGGCGCGGGCGGAGCTCGGACGGGTCGATCCCCGCGGGGAGCCGGGTGCGCGTCCGGGGGGTCGACGGGCTGATCCTGCGCGTCGAGCGGGAACCGCCGGGCACGGGCCCGGACCTCGCCCCCGAGGCCTGAGAGCCGCTGGCGGACCTGTGGCGATTTCCCTGCCGATCCACCGCGCGCGCAACCGCCGGAATCCCCGTGGCGTTCAGTTACGAAAGACCTATCGAACGACCTCGAGAGGAGAACGACCGTGGTGGTCGACCGGATGCGTGCGGGATGGACCTGGGGATGGCAGTTCGACGGGGCCTGCCGGGGGGAGGATTCGACCCTGTTCTTCGCGCCCAGCTACTTCGAGAAACGTGAGGAGAAGGCCGCGCGCGAGGTCAAGGCCAAGGCGATCTGCTCGGGGTGCGCCGTCCTCCAGCCGTGCCTGGAGTACGCCCTACGCATCAGGGAGCCGCACGGCATCTGGGGCGGCCTGAACGAGTACGAGCGGCGTCAGCTGCTCCGCAGGCGGGCCCTTCAGGCCGGCTAGGGACCTCCTCGAGCCGCATCTGGCAGCATCTCTTCGGTCGATCGTCGCCCACCGAACGAGGAGGCTCCCGTGATCGAGGAACGGCTCGCCGAGCTCGGCATCGAGCTCCCCCCGGCCCCCCCGCCAGTCGCGTCGTACGTTCCCGTCAAGGTGGTCGGCGATCTGGCGTGGGTCGCCGGGCAGATCCCGATGCAGGACGGCGCGGTCACCCTGTCCGGGACGGTCGGCGGGGACGTGACGACGGAGGAGGCGAACGCGGGAGCACGCCGGTGCGCGATCCAGGCGCTCGCGGCCCTCCGAGCGGCGCTCGGGACGCTCGATCGCGTCGCCGGCATCGTGAAGCTCGAGGTGTTCGTGGCGACCGCGCCCGGGTTCACCGACCATCCTACGGTGGCGAACGGCGCGAGCGACCTGCTGGTCGAGGTGTTCGGCGACCGGGGCCGGCACGCTCGGGCCGCGGTGGGCGTTCCGGATCTGCCGCTCGGCGCGGCCGTCGAGGTGGCCCTGCTCGTTCAGGTCGGCTGAGCCGACGAGGACGTCTCGCCGCGAGGCGTCCCGCGCGCGAACCGCAGGTCGCCCGACCGCCGGGTGACGCCGGTGCGATCGAGATGCTCGAGCAGCGGCACCGCGTATTTCCTCGACGTCCCGAGCCGCTCCCGGAGCGCGCTCACGGTGATGCCGTCCTCGCCGCTCTCGCGGACGATCGCCTCCGCCCGTTCCACGAGCTCCCGGGTGAGGACGAGGTCCGGCGAGATCCGGACGAGGCCGCCCGAGCGCACCGCGCCATCGATCAACGTGTCGGCGAACCCGGACACGCGGAGCTGGGCGATCGAGGGCGGCGTCGGCTCCCCGCTCCGGACGGCTTCCACGAGCCGCCGCCCTTCCTCTCCCACGTCCGCGCGATGACTCTCCAGACGCACGACGGCGCCGTCCCGGACGAGCCGACCCTCCCTCCCGAGCCGCTCGAGGACGACGTCCGCGAGCTCGGCGTCCGGAGGCGCACCGGCGGCGGCCAACGCCGTCGCGACCCAGCGACGGACCGCGTCGAGGTCCAGCCCGGGGGCGCCAGGCTCCTGGGCGTGGAAGCCCGCCAGCCGGTCTCCGAGCGTCGACCCGACGTCCTCCAGCACGTCTCGGGCGATCCACCACGCGCCCAGCCGGAGGGCGCCGTCGAGGTCGGCCGGCAACACCCCCAGGATCGCCGTTAGGTCGGCGGCACGGACGGCCCGGCGTTCGGCGACCAGGAGCGATGGGAGCTCGGCGCGCGACGCTCGCGCCCGCGCGGCGAGCCGAACCGCCGGATCGGGCCCCGCGCGACGCGGCGGGGCGGTTTCGAGCACGGTCCCGCCGGCCACCGTCTCGCGCCGGCCGGACTCGCGCAGGACGAACCGGTCGCCGACGTCCAGGACGAGCGGTCCCGAAAGCGTGATCCGCGCGAACGCGCCCTCCGTCGGCACCTGCCGCACGTCGTACAGGCGGATCCGCGCGTCGCGCTCGGCGGCCCCCGCGTGCAGCTTGAACGCGCCGCGCGACGTGAGGCCTCGGTCGAGCGACCGGACGGGCTCGACACGTGCCTCGACGACGTCGGTGGCGAGCCAGGTCCCGGGCCGCGTCAGGACCTCGCCGCGGGCGATCCGCCCGCGGTCCGCGCTCAGGTTTACCGCCACGCGGGAAACGGGGCGCGCGACCTCGACGTCGCGATGGTGCGTCTGGAGGCCGCGGATCCGCGCCCGTGTCGCGGAGGGGAGGACCTCGACGTCGTCGGCGATCGCGAGCGGCCCGCCGGTCAGCGTCCCGGTGACGACCGTCCCCGAACCCCTGATCGTGAACACCCGGTCGACGAACAGGCGGGGGCGCCGGTCGCGCTCGGGCTCGGGGGCGGCGGCGAGCATCGCGTCGAGCGCGGTCACCAGGTCGTCGAGGCCCTCGCCGGTCGACGAGGAGCAGGCGATCAAGCGAGCGCCCTCGAGCGCGGTTCCGGCCACGCGATCGATCACGTCCGCGCGCGTGCGGGCGAGGCCGTCCGGGTCGACGAGGTCCCGCTTGGTGAGCGCGATGACCGCGCCGTGCACGCCGAGGACGTCGACGATCTCCAGATGCTCCTCGGATTGCGGCTTCCACCCCTCGTCGGCCGCGACCACGAACAGCACGAGCCGGACCGGACCGACGCCCGCGAGCATCGTCCGAACGAAGCGTTCGTGGCCCGGGACGTCCACGAACCCGAGCTCCCGGCCGGATGGGAGCGTGCACCAGGCGTAGCCGAGCTCGATCGTGAGCCCCCGGCGCTTCTCCTCACCCAGGCGGTCGGGATCGGTGCCGGTGAGACGCTGCACCAGGCTCGACTTGCCGTGATCCACGTGGCCCGCGGTCGCGACGACCGCGAACCCGTCGTCGCGGAGGTCCCGGCGGGGCAGCGACGTTCCATCGGACGCCGAGGCGTCCGAGCGATCAGTCATCGGGCAGGTCGTCGCCCTCGAGCGCGTACCGGACCGCCCGGACGAGGTCGGGGACCGCGTCGTGCGGGACCGTCCGCAGGTCCAAGAGGACGCCCCGCTCGGTGACCCGACAGAACACCGACGGCGAGCCGGTACGAAGGCGGGCCGCCATGGCGTTCGGTTCGGGCACCCGCACCTCGACGCCGAACGACGAGATGCCCGCGCCGGGCAGTGCTCCGCCGCCCACCACCGACTCGCACGGAACCACGTGCGCGCCCTCGAGCTCGCCGTCGAGCGCCATCGCGAGCGCGTCCGCGCGGCGGCGAACGTCGGCGGGCGGCTCGCGGAGCATCTTCCACACGGGCAGGTCGAGGCCGTGGCCGTGCGCGTGCTGCGCGAGGACGGCCTCGAGCGCGGCCACCTGCATCTTGTCCACCCGGACCGCGCGCGCGATCGGATGACGCCGCAGGCGTTCGACGGGTTCGGCTCGGCCCAACACGATGCCCGCCTGCGGGCCGCCGAGGAGCTTGTCCCCGGAGAACACGACGAGGTCGGCCCCGTCCGCGAGCGCGGTCGAAGCGTTCGGTTCGTCCGCCATCGCCCCCGGAACGTGATCGAGCAAGCCCGATCCCAGGTCGTACACGAACGGGACCTTCGCGCGACGCGCGAGCGCCGCGAGATCCTTGGCGGCCGGCGTGGACGCGAACCCCACGACGCGGTAGTTGCTCGGATGCACCTTCAGGATCAGGGCCGTCTTCTCCGACAGCGCCGAACGGTAGTCGGTCAGCCGCGTCCGGTTCGTGGTGCCCACCTCGACCAGGCGCGCGCCCGAGGCCGCCAGGATGTCGGGGATGCGGAACTCGCCCCCGATCTCGATCAGCTCCCCGCGCGAGACGAGGACGCCCTTGCCGCGCGCGAGCGAGGCGAGCGCGAGCAGGAGGGCCGCGGCGCCGTTGTTCACGACCAGCGCGTCCTCGGCGCCGGTCAGGGACATGAGCAGGTGCTCGGCGCGCGACGAACGCCGGCCCCGGCCCCCGGATCCCCGGTCGATCTCGAGGTCGACGTAGCCCTGGGCGGCACGGGCCGCCGCGTCGGCCGCCCGGTTCGGGAGCGGCGCGCGACCGAGACCGGTGTGGAGCACGACGCCGGTCGCGTTGATCACGCGCACGAGGCCGACGGCGGTGTCGGACGCGAGGGCGATCGCGCGCGCCAGGATCTCGTCGTCGTCGGGGGGTTCGGTACCGCGCCCGGTGGCCTCTCGGACCTGCTCCAGCGTGACGGTCAGCGAGTGCTTGACGAGCGGCCGGCCGAACGTGCCGCTCGCGCGCTTGCCCGGGTCCGAGCGCAGGAGCGCGTCAACCGACGGGATCCGTCGACGTGGTTCGGGCCCGGCGGTCCCCGAGCGGTCGCGTTCGGCGCGGGCCATGGTGCCGGTCAGACTACTACCGGCCGTGCCGGCCGCTCCGGGTTGGTCGCTGTGGGCCGTCCGTGGCAGGATGGTCGTCGGTGGATACCGAGGAACGCACCGCCTTCACCGCCGCCGCGGAGAACTGGATGGTCCGCGGCGGCGGCGTCGATATCGAGATCGTTCCGTCGGGGACGCTCGGCACGCAGGAGATGGTCCTCAACATCGGGCCGCAGCACCCGTCGACCCACGGCGTGCTCCGGATCGTGCTCGAGCTCGACGGGGAGGTCATCACCCGCGCGGAGCCGGTGATCGGCTACATGCACCGCGGGGCGGAGAAGCTCGCCGAGTACCGCGACGCGCGTCAGGTCCTGGTCCTGATGAACCGCCACGACTGGCTCTCGGCGTTCAACAACGAGCTCGGCTGGATCATCGCGATCGAGCGGCTCGCAGGCATCGAGGTCCCCGAACGCGCGCAGTGGATCCGGACGATGCTCGCGGAGTGGAACCGCGTGCTGAACCATCTGATGTTCATGGGGTCGTATCCGCTCGAGCTCGGGGCGATGACGCCGATCTTCTACGCGTTCATCGAGCGTGAGCTGATCCAGGGACTGATGGAAGCCGCGACGGGTGCCCGGATGCACTTCTCCTTCGTCCGCGCCGGCGGCCTGAAGGACGATCTGCCGCGGGGGTGGCTGAAGCAGTCGGCGGACGTGCTGCGGCAGGTCCGCGTCAAGCTGAAGGACTTCGACAACCTCGTGATGGGTAACGAGATCATCTTCGCGCGCACCAAGGGCATCGGCGTCATCCCGCCCGAGACCGCGATCGCCTACGGCACGTCCGGCCCGACGCTCCACGCGAGCGGCGTGCCGATGGATCCGAGGAAGGACGAGCCGTACGCGAAGTACGACGAGGTCGAGTTCGACGTCCCGGTCGGCCGCAACGGCGACTCCTACGACCGGCTCTGGGTCCTGGTCCAGCGGATGCACGAATCGTGCAGGATCATCGAGCAGTGCATGGAGAGGCTGCCTGCCGGCGAGTACGTCGCCGGCAAGCTCCCGAAGAAGCTCTCGCTCCAGGGTGAGACGTACGTGCGGACCGAGAACCCGCTCGGCCTGATGGGCTACTACGTGGTGGGGAACGGGAAGAAGGAGCCCTACCGGCTGAAGATGCGGACCCCGTCGTTCTCGAACATCTCGGTCCTGCCGGCGATGCTGCCGGGGACGCTCGTCCCGGACCTGATCGCGCTCCTCGGTTCGATCTTCTTCGTGGTGGGCGACGTCGACCGCTAGCTACCGCTGGCGGTTGAACCAGACGCCGCCCGGGCCGTAGTAGCTCTTGCCCTCTCCCCAGACCGCGACCGTATCGCCCGTGCTGGTGATCGCGATCTCGCCGTAGTCCCCGTAGACCTCGTCGAACCCGTTGGGGTGCTTGTAGACGGTGCCGGAGGTCGCGTCCGAGATCTTCTCGCGTGGGCTCCACGTGGCGCCCAGGTCCGTCGTCGTCCGGTACCAGACCTGCCACCGCGCGTTGCGTTGCGCCATGAACCAGACGCGGGCGCCGTCGTTGCCCTCGCCGACGGCCGCGGGGAACGCGGCGTTGACGCCGTCCTTCGACAGCTGCACGCGGTCGCTCCAGGTGAGTCCGCCGTCCCGCGAGGAGCGCGCGTACACGGCCTGGGGTCCGAGGGGCGCGCTCGCGCCGTTGTAGACGATGACCAGGTCGCCGTCCTCGTCGGCGGCGAGCGCGGGACCGACGTCGTAGAAGTCGGCGGGGCACGTTCGGGACGTGCACTCGCTGCCGACCTTGAGCTCGTCGACCAAGAGCTCGGACCACGTCGAACCCTCGTCGTCGGATGCGAACAGGTGGACCTGTAGCGCGCCCTCGACCTCGCGACCTCCCGCGTACGTGAAGCTCGCCTGCGCGAACACCACGCGTCCGCTGGGGAGCACCGCACCCCCGTAGTCGAAGTAGTACCGGTCGCTCGTGGTGAGCCGGGTCGTCGACCACGTGACGCCGCTGTCGTGCGACGCGGCCGCGTACGCGTCGCCCTCAGTCGGCCCGTTGAACTGGACGTACACGTCCTGCCCGTCGGCGCTGAGTGCCATGTTCGGCTTGTCACCCCATCGCACGTCGGGGTGGATGAACACGGGTTCCGACCATGTCCTGCCGTGGTCGGCCGAACGCGAGAACTGGATCTCGAACCCGTTCATCCACACCGCGACCACGTCTCCGGTCTGGGGGACGACCTCGATGAGCGGGTCGTACTGCCCGTTGACGCCCTTGCACCGGCAGAGGAAGTGCTCGGGACGCCAGGTCCTCCCGCCGTCCCGGGAGACGTGGAGGATCATCGCCGGGTCCGGGCAGCCGTTCGCGCACGCGTCCTGCCCGCCGTAACGGTTGTGGAGGATGTAGACGAACGGCGCGTTCGGATCCGCGGCGATCGCCGGCTCCCAGTCGTTGCCGGTCTCGTTCACGAGGCGCTCGCCCGCCCATCCGGGGGCGGGGTCACGCCGGACGCGTTCGACGACGCCGACGGCCCCGGCGGCGGTCGCGGCCTCGAGCGCCTCGAGCCGCTGCTCGGTGAGCTCGCCCTGCTCCTCGAGCTCCTCCGTGAACCCCGCCTCGACGGACTCGTCCGCTCGCGCGCGTCCCGCGGGCGGCGAGCCGGCCGCGGTGCAGGCGGACAGGACCAGGGCGGCCGCCGCGATGGTGACCGACGCGAGACGGGCGCTCGGCATCGGGTGCGGACGCATCGGCGTCGAACCTATCGCACGGGGTCGGCGGGCGCATGGGTACGTTGCAGCCAGGCGGGTTCGGGCAGCCCGGCGGTCCCGAGCACGAGCCACCAGAAGGCTCCGAGTCCCGACGGGTCCGCGAGCAGGCTCGCCCGGCTCCGAGCCTCCCAGACGCGGAAGGCCTCGGCGCCTCGACCCGCCGCTTGCAGGTCGGACTGCATCTCGCGCATCGTCCGCTGCCACCGGTCGTGTCCGAGCTCGGCGAGCGCCTCCGCCTGGGTCACCGGCGCGAAAGGCAGCAGTCCGAGGGCGCGAGCGCGTTCGGCCACCATCGCGAGGTCGACCCCCGCGGTGACGTCGCTGCCGCCGGGGTCGGCCAGGACGTCGGCGACCGGCCGATGCTCGCGGTACCCGTGGACCGGTCCGGCGGGTCCATCCACGCTGCCGTAGTCGATCATCACGACGTAGCCGCGACGCAGGACGCGGGCGAGCTCCTCGAGCATCGCGAACGTCCCGACCGGCAGCGTCGTCTCCTCGCCGGGTCGCAGCGGGGGCGGCGGGACCGAGCCGTTCGACCACGGCACCTCGACCTCGACGAGCCCCCCGGCGTCGAGCCCGATCCGGACCTCGACCGGACCCCGGGGGCGCCCCCGGACCGGGACGAAGGGGAGGTTGTCGAGGACCTCGTTCGCGACGACGACCCCTTCGAACGGCTCCAGCCCCGCGAGCCCCGACGCCGTCGCCAGGCCCCGGGCAGCGAGCTCGTCTCGCGCGCCCGCGCCGATCTCCACCCCCGTGTAGGCGGGGCGGGGCGCGGGGAGCTCGGCGAAGGCCGAGCGCAGCGCGTCGGCGAGCGTCCCGTCCCCCGGTCCGAGCTCGACGACCGGCAGCGGGTCGATCTCACCGAGCGCGAACCACGCGTCGAGCAGCGCGTCGCGCAGGCAGTGGGCGAAGACGAACGGGTGCACGTGCGGGGCGGTCACGAAATGGCGCTCGGCGCCCACCGGGGGCGTCTCGAAGAAGCCGCCCGGTCCGTACAGGGCGAGCTCCATGAACTCGTCGAACCCGATCGGGCCGTGATCCGCGATCGCCGCGCGCACGCGCTCGGCCACCTCGTCGCTCACGCCGCAAGCCTAGCGACCTCGCGGCCCTCGCTCCCGGCCGTCCCGCGGATGTCGGTGCAACCGGGTGCGTGCGAGGATGCCGTCCGTGGACGAGGAGATCCGCGAGGCCGCGTCGGCGGTCGTCGCGCGCGAGGGAGACGACGGGCTCGAGGTGCTGGTCCTCGAGCGAGGCGCGTCGAGCCGGTTCCTCCCCGGGTACGTCGCCTTCCCCGGCGGGTCGACCGACGAGGAGGATCGGGAGCTCGCCCGGCGGTGGTTCGGCACGCCGGCGGAGGCGCGTCGTGCCTGTGCGGTCCGGGAGCTCGTCGAGGAGGTGTCGCTCGTCCTCACGGACGCGGGCCTCGTTCCTGGTGCGACCATCGAGGCCGTGGACGCGGCCCCGCCCTCGACCGAGCAGTTGACCCAGATCGCGCACTGGATCGCGCCGCCGAGCGTGCCGGTGCGCTTCGACGCCCGCTACTTCGCGGTCCGCGCGCCGGCGGGGCTCGAACCCGTCCCCGACGGCGGGGAGACCTCGGATGCATGGTGGATGTCGCCCCGTCGCCTGCTCGAGGACTGGACCGACGGACGCCGGCACCTGTACTGGCCGACCTTCTTCACGGTGAACGAGCTCGCCGCGTGCGCCTCGGTCGACGACCTCCTCGGGCTTCGGATCGAGACGCGCGAGCCCGACGACGACGAGCTCGAGCGGCTCCCGCGGTCGACCTTCTGGCAGGACTGACCGCGATGCGCGTGATCCGCGTCCTCGCGCCGAACCCGGGCGTGCGCGAGCTCGAGGGGACGAACACCTGGATCGTCGGGGATGCTCCCGCGATCGTCGTGGACCCGGGTCCGGATCACGAGGGCCACCTCGGCGAGATCGCCCGGACGGCCGGGGTGGTCGGGGCGATCGTCCTCAGCCACGATCACGCGGACCACGCGCCGGGCGCGCTCCCGCTCGCGGCCGCGACCGGTGCGCCCGTGTTCGCGGCGCGACCCGGCGAGGGGATGGAGCGGATCCGCGACGGCGATCGGGTGTCGGCCGGGACGACCGCGTTGTCGGTCGTGGCGGCGCCCGGGCACACCCCGGACCACGTGGCGTTCTTCGCTCCGCCGTCGGGCTCGCTGTTCACGGGCGACGCCGTGCTCGGCCGTGGGACCAGCGTCATCGATCCTCCCGAGGGCGATCTGGCCGCGTACCTGCGCTCGCTGCGCAAGCTCCGCGACCTCTCGCCGAGGACGATCTACCCGGGCCACGGTCCGGTGGTGCTCCGCGCGGTCGCCAAGCTGGACGAGTACCTGGAACACCGGGCGATGCGCGAGGGACAGGTCCTGTCGGCGCTCGGCGAGGGGTGGCGCACGCCGGAGGAGCTGGTCCCCGAGATCTACGGCGACCAGTCGCCCGAGGTGCACGAGCTCGCCGCTCGGTCGGTCCTGGCCCACCTGCTCAAGCTCCAGATCGAGGGCCGGGCCGAGAAGCGAACCAAGGCCGGCGTCGTGCGCTGGTCGAAGATCGATCCGCGGTCGTGCGAGCGGTGCGGCCGGCCCGTACGCGGACGGGTGCGGCTCTGCGGTTCGTGCACGGTCGCGGTCCTCCAGGAGTAGGCCTGACCCAGGGCGTCAGCCGAGCGAGGCCCGGAGTTCCAGTGCGCCCGGGTCCGTGATCACGAGGCGCCGCCCGCTCGAACGGACCACCCCACGCGCCGCGAGCGCCCCCACGGTCCGGTTCACGGACTCGCGTGACGCTCCCACCATCCGCGCGAGCTCGTCCTGGGTGAGGGGGACCCGCAGCCGGACGCCGGCTGGGCTTGGAACGCCGTGGTGGATCGCGAGGTCTCGAAGGCGACCCGCCACCCGGGTCGGCACGTCGGCCGAGAGGGCGTCCTCGAGGGCCGCCGACGTCCGGTGCAGGCGGGCGGCGACCAGGCGCAGCAGCTCCTCGGCCGTGCGCGGGTTGCGTTCGAGGATCGCTCGCAGGGACGGGATCGGCAGGGCGAGCAAGGTGGTGGATCCGACCGCCTGCGCGCGGACCTGCGAGGGATGGCCGAGGAGCGCCGACTCGCCGAACAGGTCGCCCTGGCAGAGCAAGCCCACCACGACCTCGCGTCCGGAAACGGTGACCGCCGACAGCCGGACGGCGCCGGCGCTCACGAGGTACAGGCTGGTCACGGCGTCGCCCTGCCGCACGATGACCTCGCCGTGGGGGATCCGGCGGGTCACGCCGCCCTCCGTCCGGTCGAGCGCAACCCCCACCGACGAACCGTAGCGCCACCCGCCGACACGCCGGCGTCGGCGGCTTCGACAGCCCCGTGCGGTGGGGGTAGGCTGCGCTCCCGAAGCTCCGAGGGCGCCCAACAGGAGGGGAGCCGAACGTGGCCGCTCGCGCACGAGACGCGCTCGCACAGGTCCCGCTGTTCACCGGCATGCCGTCGCGCTTCCTCAGGCGCCTCGCGGACAAGATGGACGAGCAGCGGTTCATGGAGGGGGCGGCCGTCGTTCGCCAGGGTGAACCCGGCGACACCTTCTACGTGATCACCGAGGGGGAGGCGAAGGTCAGGGACCGCAACGGGCGGACGCTCTCGCGGCTGATCCCGGGTGACTTCTTCGGCGAGATCTCCCTGATGGACGGGGGTCCGCGCACGGCGACGGTGGTCGCCGAGACCAAGCTGACGACGCTCGCGCTCTCGCGTCGGGATTTCGAGGCGCTGCTCCGGTCGGAGCCGCACGTGACGGTCGGGTTGCTGAAGCATGCCGCCACCCTGCTCCGACGGCTCGAACGCCCCTCCACCGGCTGAGCGCGTGCGCGCCGAGCTCTACCGTCCCGACGACCCCGCCACGACCGTCGCGATCGCGACGTGGTCGCGGGGTGGCCCGGCCCTCGAGGTCCTGGACCCGTCCATCGAGGGGCTCGAGGGGCTCCTTCGGCCGACCTCGATCGTCGTGGACGATCCATCGCTCCGCGCCCCCGGAACCCACGGCGAGTCGCTGCTCGAGCCCGGCTCGTCGGGATGGTTCCGGGCGGCGCTGCTCTCGCGCGCCCAGGCGCTCGGTCTGCGGGTCCGGTTCGTGGCGACCGAGATCGTCGGCGGCTGGGACCCGGCCGCGTCCTACCGATCCTTCGACGAGCAGATCGACCGGCTGACCTCGTCCTGACCTACGGGTTGGCCCCGACCCAGGCCGTGCCGGCGTCGCAGAACGGGCGGAAATCGCAGAACCGGCATTGAGGACCCGGGGTGGGGTCGAAGGCGGCGGTGCCGATGCCCCGGAGCCACGTGCCGATCCGTTCGCGGACGGCGTCCACGTCGCCGACCGCGTGCGAACGCTCCTCGCCGGTCTTGAGGTAGAAGTACGTGAGCTTCAGGTCCTCGGCCCTCTTGCGCCACACCTCGATGCACGCGAGCGCGTACAGGTCGAGCTGCACGCGCGCGAGGGGATCGTCGTCGGGCGGCACCTGTCCGGTCTTCCAGTCCACGACCTCCCAGGGTCCGTCCGGCAGCCCGTAGATCGCGTCGATCCGCCCCTTGACGGCGATGCCCTCGATCGGCAACAGGAAGGGCCGCTCGGCGAACAAGGGGACCATCTCGCCGAAGCGGCTCCGCATGAACGCGTTCCGCAGGTCCTCCTGGCCGCCGGGTGTACCGGCGAGCTCCTCGATCGTCACGTCGGGCTCGTCGTCCATCTCGATCAGCGTCGCCTGCCCGCGGGACTTCATCTCGATCCACCGGTGGATCTCGGTGCCGATCCGGGCACTCGGCCCGGCGAAGCGCGGGAGCGGCCGGACCGCGGACCAGTAGTAGAGCTTCGGGCAGCGCGCGTAGCCGATCAGCCCGCCGACCGAGACGGTGGTCGGACGTGTGGGTCGTTCGTCCACGGCCGCCTCCTGGGCCCGCAGGTGCGCGGCCAGCGTACGGCGTGCCGCCGATGCCTCCTCGAACGCCGCCCGTTCATCCCGTGACAGCGCCGCGAGCGCCGCCGCCGGGACGCGGCCCTGCTCATGGGCCGCGACCGCCGCCCCTCGCCAACCCTCGGTGAACAGCTCATCCCGGTCGTCCGGTCGGGCCGGTCCCGGCCAGGGCTGCACGAAGCCCTGCCGGTACCCCTCGAGCGGGTTGGTCGGGTCACCCTCCCCGTCGCCCGCGTCGGGGTCGTCCGGGGGCCAGGTCTCGGCTCCGGCCTGCCTCGCCCACTTCAGGAGCTCGACCAGGAACCTCCCGACACCCTTGGCCAACAGGTTCTCGCCGTACCAGTTGGCCGACGAGACGAACAGATGCTGCTTGGCTCGGGTCAGCGCCACGTAACAGGTTCGGCGCTCTTCCGCCACCTCCTGCTCGCGCAGCGCGTCCGTGAACGCCTTCATGTTGTCGTCGAACCGCGGCAGCAGGTCGCGGTCGCGGCGGAGCTCGACGTCGAGCGAGCTCCCCTTGCGGGCCGGGTTCTGTTGGACGCGTGCGTCGGGGAACAGGCCGTTCGCCAGCCCCGGGACGAACACGGCCTCGAACTCGAGCCCCTTGGCCGCGTGCACGGTCATGACCTTCACCGAGTCCTCGTCGCTCGGCTGGACGGGGTTCCATTCGCGGTCGTCGTCGATCGAGTCGAGATGCTCGAGGAACGCCCGGAGCGTGAGGTCGCCGTCGACCGGCTGGAACGCATGGACCTGTTCGAGGAACGCGGCGAGGTTCCTCCGACGGGCGAGCGCCATCGGTCGGTCCGCGGCGGAATCGAGCTCGGCGAGCAGTCCCGTCCGCCGGATGATCTCCGCGAGGAACTCGCCCACCGGTCGGCGCGCCGCCGCGCGGAGCTCGTCGAGCTCCATCCGGAACTCCTCGAGTCGAGCACGGCCGTCCTCGGTGAGCCCGGTGACCCCATCCAGATCCTCCAAGGCCTCGGCCATGAGGAAGGGGTGATCCTCGAACAGGTCGTCGTCCTCATCGAACGCGAGGCTCGAGAGGAGCTTCCGCAGGTCATCACCTGCCTTCCTCGACCAGCCCGCGAGCGCGCCGAGGTCCCGCAGGCCCACCCGGTACCTCGGGCCGGTCAGGATCCGCGCGAGCGCCACGCCGTCGCGAGGGTCCTCGGTCGCCCGCGCGTAGGCGAGGACCTCGACCACCTCGGGCAGGTGGATCAGCCCGGCGAGGTTCACGAACTCCGCGGGGACCACCTTCGACGCGAACGCGAGCTGCAGCGCCTCGAACAGCCGGTGGGTCCGGCACAGGACCGCAATGTCCCGCCACGCCGCGCCGTCCGCATGGAGCGCGTGGGCCCGCTCGGCGATGCCCTCGGCCTCGGCCACCTCGTGCTCGTAGCGAGCCACCTCGACCCGGCCCCGCCCGTTGCGCTCCCACGGACGCAGGAGCTTGTCGGGGTCCGGGCGCTGGTTCGCCGGCAGGGCGTCGATCACGCGATCGGCCGCCTGCAGGATCGTCGCGCCCGAGCGGAAGTTGGTGTAGAGCGGGAGCTGCGCGGCGTCGGATCCGTCCGTGAGCGGGAACTCCTCGCGGAACCTCAGGAGGTTCCACAGGCTCGCACCGCGCCACGCGTAGATGTTCTGGTCGGGATCGCCGACGGCCGTGACGGGATGCCCGTCCCCGAACACGGCGCGCATCAACACGGCCTGCGCGTGGTTGGTGTCCTGGTACTCGTCCAACAGCACCGCGCCGAACCGTTCGCGGTACGCTCGGCCGACGTCGGGATGCGCCGAGGCGATGCGGACGGCGTGCGCGATCTGGTCACCGAAGTCGATCACGCCGAGCTCCGCCTTGAGCTCGCGGAACCCGCGGACGGCGCGCGCGATCTCGATCCGCTCCTGCGCGGCCAGCAGCGGCTCGGCGGACCTGGCCTTGCGGAGGGTGTCGAGCTTGCCCTGCACGTGCTCGATCACGGTCTCCGGCTCGACCAGGTGGTTCTGGAGCTGCTCGTCGAGCCCGAGGATGTAGCCCACGATCGCCGGCTGCCACCGCGTGTGCAGGGTCTCGAACGTCATCCGGTCGAGCACGCGCGCCGCGATCTGGGCGCGCTGCGCCTGGCTGAGCACCCGCTGCCCGGGTTCGAGCCCGATCAGCATCCCGTGGCGCTCGAGCACCTGGGCGGCGAACGCGTGGTAGTTCGAGATCTCGGGCTCCTCGCCCTCGTCCAGGTCGAGGGTTCGCAGGGCCCGGCGCATCTTCAGGATCAGGTTCTCCGTCGCCTTGTTCGTGAAGGTGAGGCAGAGCACGTTGCCGGGCATCACGCCGGCGTCCTCGGCCGGCCACGCGCCGGTGGCGACCATCGCGAGGTAGATGACGCGCGCCGCCATCACCGACGTCTTCCCGGACCCCGCCCCGGCCACGACGACGCACGGCTCGAGCGGCCAAGAGATCGCCGTCCACTGCTCCGGCGTCGGCTCGCCGCGCAGGAAGTCGACGATCGGCTCGGGGTAGCGCCCGGTCATGGGGAGGACACGGCCTCGGTCGGCGCCGGCGCCGGCACCGGACCGGGGACCGGGAACACGGCACCGCCCTGCGGGTACCGCGTGCAGAGCGTCTGGAACCGACAGAAGAAGCAGTTCGCCCTCGTGTTCGCGAGGTACCGGCGCCGCTCGTTCAGCTCGCGGATCCTGGCGATCAGCTCGGCGAGCCGTTCGCGCATCCGCTCCTTGTAGTCCTCCTCCACGTCCTCGGAGACCGACCACGCCTTCACGTCGAGGGCGGGATCGGCCTTCTTGCCTCCGAGGAACGCGAGCTCGACCGCCTGGACCGGCCGATGCTCGGCCAGGTCGTCGCACTCGTTCACCGCGAGGTAGTAGATGCCGAGCTGGAGGCTCTCGGCGGGCTTCGGCGCGCTGTCCGAACGTCCGGTCTTGTAGTCGGTGATCCGTGTTCCGCCCTCGGGCACCGGGCCGATACGATCGATCTTGCCGCGGATCCTCGCGCCCTCGAAGTCGAACGCGAACCCGCGCTCCGTCGCGGTCGCCATCGGTTCCGCGTACCGAGCGAACCAGTTGCCGAGGAGCACCGCCTTCGCGTTCGCGCGCTCGGCTTCCGAGATGGCGTACGACGGGAACCGCGTCGGCTCCCACCGCTCGTCGAGCTCCCGCTCGAACGCCTCCAGCGTGCGGTCGACCGAGCCCCGCTCGCAGCCCTCGATGATCGAATGCACGAGCTTGCCCACCCAGGCCTGGTAGCCGCCGCCGGGATCCAGCCCGAGCTCGCTCGACAGCACGAACTGCAGCTCGCAGTTCTCGAGCGTGGACAGCCGCGAGTACGAGAGGTGCAGGACGTCCTCGGCCGCGGCGGACAGGTCCGTCCACTCCCGCTGGAACCACCACCTGCGCGGGTCGTCGCCGAGGGCGAGCAGCGCCTCGAGGCAGGAGAGGCGTTCGGACTGGGGTGCCTGGGGGTCGGCGAGCTGCCGCCGCCACGCCGAGGCCGCCTCGAAGGCCGACACCGGCTCGTCGAACGGAGCCGTCGGCACGTCTCGCCAGGTGAGCCCCATCTCCTCGACGAACCGCGAGGTGAGCGTCACGGCCGACTCGTCGCCGTGCGGATCGGTCGCCGTCAACAGGACCCTGCGGCGCGCGCGCGAGCGCACCATCGCGAACAGCCGGCGCTCCTCGGCGAGGCGGCGCCGGTTGACCTCGGAACGGGCGCTCACGCCGTCGAGCGTCTCGAGGTCGAACATCGTCTCCGGCCGGGACAGGCTCGGGAAGTCGCCCTCGAGCGCATCGAGGACGACGACCGTGTCGAACTCCCGACCCGCCGCGGCGTGCGCGGTCAGCACGTGGACCTCGTCGTGGTCGCCGTCGTCGCCGGCGGCCAGGCTCGGCGCGCCCTCCGCCGCGCCGAGCGACAGCAGGAAGGCCTCGGTCGACGGATCCGCCGCGGCCCCCGCCGACGCGACGGCGTCCGAGAGCTCGACCACCGCGTCGAGGTCGACCAGCGCATGGTGGTCGGTCTCTGCCCGTTCGACCAGGTCGGCCGCGAACGGCAGCTCGAGCCAGAGCACGCGGAAGGCGTCCAGCACCGAGGCGCGAACGGCCTCGGCCCGCGCGAGGACGCCGGCGAGCCGCTCGAGCGCCTCCGCGTCCTCCGGTTCGGCGACCTCCCGCAGGTCGAGCGCCTCCCTGGGCGATCGACCCTGCGCCCGCGCGAGCCGGAGGAGGGCGCGCACCGACGCCGGCGAGAGCCGACCGAGCTCGGACGTGAGGATCGGTTCGATGAGCGCGTCGCGCTCCTGCGGCCCGGCCACGAGCCACCGCAGGGCCAGCACGAACGGTCGCGTCGCGGGGACCGTCGCCGGGGAGCCGGCCTCGGCGATCCTGCGCGGGACGTGCGCGTCGTCGAGGGCCCGAAGCAGCCCCGCGACGCGGGGTCCGGATCGTCGCACGACCACCGTGAGGTCGCGCCATGCGACGCCGTCGTCGACGTGGAGACGTCGCAGCTCGCGCGCGACCGCCGCGTGCTGCTCGGACACGTGCCCGGCCCGCCAGGCCTCGACGCTCTCGGGTGCGGGGCGGTGGCGGGTGATGAGCTCGACGCTGGCGGCCGCCGGGTTGCGGTCCGCGAACCGGCGGAACGGCTCGTCGGTCGTCCCCTGGAACGAGAACAGGTGCGCGTCCAGGTCCCCAGCCACGACGAAGCTGCGGGGGCGGATCTCGGCGAGGAACCGTTCGGCCGCGAACGTCGTGTCCTGGTAATCGTCCACCATCACGTGGTCGAACGGCGGATCGCCGGCGGCGGCCGCGACCGCGGCCTGCTCCACCAGGCCCGCGAAGTCGACCTCTCCCGACGCATCCAGCACCGAGAGGTACCGGCGTAGGAACGCCGCGATCTCGTCCCAGCCGGCGAGCCCCCGCTCCGCCGCCCGCCCAGAGATCTCCTCCGGCGACCGGAGCGCCTCCTGCGCCCGGATCACCAGCTGACGGACCTCGTCGGCGAACCCCCGGAGCTTCAGCAAGGGGCCGAAGACCGGCCAGTCCGCGGGGTCCTCGCCGTCCAGGAGCTCGCGCACCCGCGCGAACTGCTCGGAGGCAGAGAGCACCCCCGGCGGCGCGTCGTACCCGAGTCGCTCGAAACGCTCGCCGACGACGTGGAACGCGAGGCCGTGGATGGTGACGACGGTGAGGGTCGGAAGGGCCATCGGCAGGCGTTCGAGCAGGAGGCGGCGGGCCTCGTCCCTCGCGCGCCGCGAGCCGACGACCAACGCGACACGATCGGGGTCGGCGCCGCCCTCGACGAGCCGGGCGAATCGTTCGCGCAGGCAGGCGGTCTTGCCGGTCCCGGCGCCGCCGGAGACGAGCATCGCTCCGTCGGCATGCTCGAGGATCTCCCGCTGCCGGGGGTCGGGATCGAAGGGGGCCATCGGCGCGATGCTACCGCCGTGCTCGGACACGACCGTCCCGGGTGTGATCAGCGCGCGCGGGCCGCCCATCGGTAGACGCCCGAGCCGCTGATCGCGCCCACGAGCTGCCCGTCCCGAAGGACGAGCGCCGCCCGCTCGGTCCCCAGCCGCGCCGAGACCTCGTCGAGCCGTTCGTCGGGGTGGGCGACCAGGACGTGCTCGAGCGGGATGACGGCGTCGCGCGCGGGGCGGAGCGGGTCGAGGATCCCGAGCTCGCGCGACGAGTTGAACGAGATCATCCCGATCACCTTGCCGTCCTCGATCACCGGGAACGCCTCCTCCTCGTGGCCACGCAGGAACCGGTCGAGCGTCACCGAGAGCGAGAGCTCGGCGGGGACGGCGGGCGGCGGCGGATCCATCGCGTCGGCGACGGTCGCCGAGGCGAGGCGGTCGTCGATGCCGATCCGCTGCTCGGAGGCCTGCGCGCCCCGGAAGATGAACATCCCGATGATCCCGCCCCAGACGGCCTCGAACAGCCGCTGGCGCGCGAGCGCATAGACCGCCACCGCGATCACGATCCCACCGACCACGAGGCCCGAACGCGCCGCGATGCGCGTCGCCCTCTGCAGATCGCCGGTCACCCGCCACACGACCGACTGCAGCATGCGTCCCCCGTCGAGCGGCAGACCGGGGAGCGCGTTGAAGACCGCCATGAACAGGTTGACCGCGCTCACGTAGCTGAACAGCCCCGGCAGCGGTCCTCCCGACGCCTCCGTCACGCGCGAGAGCACCCAGAACGCGCCCGCGAGCCCGAGACTCGTCCCGGGCCCGAGCGCCGCGATCGCGAAGGCGGGCCCGGGCCCCTTCTCGTCCGCCCGCGCGGCGGTGAACCCGCCGAAGAACACGAGCGTGATGCCGTGGACGGCGATCCCGTTGGCGCGAGCGGTGACCGCATGGGCGGCCTCGTGCAGGAACACCGAGCCGAAGAAGACGAGCGCCCCGAACACCGCGAACCCGAACGCCGCGCCACCCGACAGACCGGGGAATTCCCGGTCGAGCTGGGCCCAGAACGTGGCGACGAGCAGCACGGCGATCCAGAGCCAGGACGAGTCGACGTTGACCGGCACACCTCGGATGGTCGCGATGCGGAAGCCCCGGCCGAACATGCTCCGAGGGTACCCCAGGCCCGCGCGATGGCTCCGCGGAGGCGTTCGGCAACGGTCTGCGACAGGTCTGCGACAGTGGAGAGGTGGACGGACCAGGCGAGGAGCCGACGGAACCCCGGCGGGCCCACCGCGGTCGCGCGGTCGCGGCGGTGGTGCTCGCCTGCGTGGTCGGGCTGGTCGGCGCGTGGCTCGGGATGGCGCTCCTCGCGCGCGACACGGTCCCCATGGGGCCGTTCCGCGTCGAGCTGAACGCCGGGTTCGGCCGCGGCGAGACCGTGCTCGCACTACCGCCGTTCGGCGCCCTGACCGCGGACACGCACCTCTCTCCCCTGCATCTCTCGGCCACGCTCGAGGACGTCGGGGTCCAGCGGCTCACCGACGTCGTGAACGACGAGGGCATCGACGGGCTCGTGAGCGACATCGAACGCGACGCGCGGGGACGGATCGCGTCGATGGCGTGGCGCGTCCTGATCGTCGCGACCGTCGGCGGCGTCGCGCTCGCGGCGCTCGTCTTCCGTCGGAGATGGCATCTGGTCGCCGCGGGAGGGATCGCTGCCCTACTCGGCGTGACGCTCTGCGAGGTCCTGTTGCTCGTGACCTTCCAGCCGGCGGCGTTCGCCGAGCCGAGGTACTCCGGGTCGCTCGCGCTCGCACCCCAACTGATCGGCCCGGTCCGGGAGGCGACCGACCGCATCCAAGATCTGCGCGCGGGGCTCGAGCAGATCGTCGACGGCACGGTCCGCGCCTACACGACGCTCCAGGCCACCCTGCCCGCGGACGACGCGATCCGCGTGCTGCACATCTCGGACATCCATGCCTCGCCGCTCGGCATGGACTTCGCCCAACAGGTCGCGCGGGGCTTCGACGTCGATCTCGTGATCGACACCGGCGACATCACCTCGTTCGGGACGCCGATCGAGGGCCTGATCGCGACCGGGATCCCCGGCTTCGGACGACCGTACGTGTTCGTCCGGGGCAGCCACGACTCGATCGCGCTGCAGGAGGCGATCGCCCGTCAGCCGAACGCGATCGTCCTGGACGGCCGGGCCAAGACGATCGACGGCCTCACGGTGTATGGCCTCGGGCACCCCGCGTTCACGCCTGCCCGGGGTGAGCCGGTCGACTCGGAGGAGTTCGCGACGCTCGCACGCTCCGCGGGGCCCGTGATCGCCGCGGACCTCGACGCCGCGACGGAGCCGGTCGACGTCGTCGCGGTCCACGACGACCGGATGGCGGAGGCCGTCGCGGGCCAGGTGCCGCTCGTGATCTCGGGTCACTTCCACGAGAACTCGGCGAGGGTGATCAACGGGACCCTCTTCCTGCGGGTCGGGACCACCGGCGGCTCGGGGGCCGGGATCTTCCGGGATCTGGCCGACATCCCGTTGTCGGCCGAGGTCCTCTACTTCTCCCGTGGACCCGCCCCGGAACTGATCGCGTACGACGTGATCGAGCAGTTGCCGGAATCCGGCAGCCTCCAGGTCCAACGCGTGACGGTCTCGGTGGAGTTCGGAGACCTGGTGCTCACGCCGACCCCGACGCCCACACCCTCGCCGAGCGTGTCACCCTCGCTGGTATCACCGACCACCTCACCCTGATCCCGGCTCCATCTGAACGGAAGGAGCGGCGGCGGCGTTCATGGACCGGATGAGCGAACCCGCAAGCGCCGTGTCCGACCGACGCGTGCCCTCGGACCCGGCCGTCGGTCCGAGCTTCGAGGCGTTCTTCGAGGTCGAGCACGAACGGTTGCTCCGGGCGCTGTACCTCGTGACCGGCGACGCGCAGGAGGCGGAGGAGCTGATGCAGGACGCGTTCGTGGCCGTGTGGGAGCGGTGGGACCGTGTGAGCCTCATGGACGAGCCGACCGGCTACCTGTACCGGACGGCGATGAACCGGTTCCGCAGTCGGTTGCGCCGAGCCTCCAGAGCGGCCCGGCGAGCGATCGGCTCGGTCGAAGGCGGCGACGCGTTCGCGGCCGCGGACGAGCGGGACGCGCTTGCCCGAGCCCTCGCGCTGCTCCCGGAGCGCCAGCGTTCCGCGATCGTCCTGACCGAGCTGCTCGGCTACGGCTCCGCTGAGGCCGGCAGGATCCTCGGCGTGAAGGACGTCACCGTGCGATCGCTCGCGTCCCAGGCCCGGGTGACGCTCCGGACCCACCTGGAGGACCACGATGAGTGAGCTTCGGACACGGCTGGAACGGATCGGCGAGCGAGCGCAGGTCGCCCCCGACGCGTTCGAACGCCTCGAGCGCGCCCGCCGGCGCCACGAGCGCAACCGTCGGATCACGGCAGGTCTGGTGGCGCTCCTCGTGGCGATCGCCGGATCCGTGGCGGCCTTCGGCGCGTTCCGAACCGGCGGTGATCAGACGATCGGCGGGGGCGGTGGATCGGGGATCTTCGCGCTCTGGCCCGAGCAAACGGCCGAGGGACTCGCCGCGGCGCAGGGAGCCGTGGACTCGGGGGATCGCGATCTCGCATGGCGCTCCGATCCGAATGAGGTCGCACGACGCTTCGCCCTGGACGTGCTGCGGTGGCCGGGCGAATCCGGTTCTGGGCTCGCTCCGGCATCCGAGGACGCGGCGGTTCTCAGGTATCACGTCATCAACGTCCAGCCCGGGACGTCGTGCGATCAGATCGTCGCCGATGTGACGTGTCCGAAGACGAGCGTGACCTTGACCTTGAGGCGACTCGGCCGGCCCGACGGCCTGTGGAGCATCGTCCAGGTCTCGAGCAACGATCTCGCTCTGGGGATGGCCCCGGGCGAGGAGATCGCGTCCGGAACCACCATCGACCTGCTGACGACGCTCCCCGAAGGGGAGAAGGTCTCGATGGGGGTGGGCTTCCTCACGTCGTGCGATGCGACGGGGTCCGATGAGAACGTAGAGGTCTCGGGTGGCATGCTCGAGTTCACCGTGCCCGACGTGCCGGACGGATGCACGGGCTACGTCTACGCCATGACGCCGAAGACCGGGGTCGGAGCCGTGGCCATCGGCAGCTTCCTGTTCACGGATGCGCCGGACGTCCCAGCGATCGGATATCTCGTCGATGAGATCGCTGCGGTTCCCGTGTCGTTCACGAGCGGTACAGCCAGCGTTCCGTCCGACGTCGCGGAGTTCGCCTGCGACGGTACGGGGACGATCACCCCGACCAGGTCCGTGGTCGCTGCCCAACCGGACGGGGTCCATATCGCGATCACCAACACCGCTGCTACCCCCGTTTCCTACACCGTGGGACGGTCGGTGTCCGATCCCATCGGGGGTGGCGGCGCCCCACCGGGCGAGCGGGCGAGGGACGTCTGGCAGCTCCCCCCGGGCAGCGCCACGGTGTCCTGCAGCGCGGTCTCGGACGGGGGCACCGGGGTGGCGAGCCCGGCCGACCTGCAGGTCGTCGATCCGCTCGCCTCCTACGTGTCGGCCGACCTCGGTTGCACGGGCGGCCAGTCTGGTCTGGGTTCGGCCTACCCCGAAGGCGCGGTCGGCGTGCAGGGAGACCCCGTCGAGATCGCGCGTCAGCACCTCTCGGGGCTGGAGTTCGACGATCGCGTTGAGCGCGCCGGCTATCCCGAGAGCTCGCTTCCCGTCGTGCGGGTGGTGCGCCGCGGCGGCGTCGTCGCGTCGGCGACGTTCCTGGGCGACGGCGCAGGGGGTTGGCTCCTCGAGACCCTCGACGTCTGCACGGGCGTGCCGATCGGATGGAGAGATGAGGTGACGGGTGTCTCCGGGCCGATGGGTCCCTCCAGCAACGCGTAGGACGCGCTCGGTGCCACGGCCCGGGCCCGAGGGCGGCGAGGACCTTCCAGGAGGACGTCCACCGATCGGCGAACGGGGTCCTGGTGGTGGAGTGAGGCTCACGGCCCTCCGTGGGCTCGCACGTCCTCGAGGATCCGATCGACGCGATCTGGCGTTCTTGTCGTCGCTGATACAGTCGGTTGGGTACTCCGGAACCGACCGACGGGTCCGGGGGGAGTGGCGTCCGGCCCGGCCTACCCTCCCTTCCACGCGGGCGTGCCCGCGGGGTCGGGCCGGACCCTAGTCCGGACCCTTACTCCTCCAGCAGGTCCGCCAGCTGCCGAGCGTTGTTCACGGCGAAGTCGCGGTAGCAGTTGTTCATCAGGACGTGGGTCTCGCGGACCTGCTCGGAGACCTCGCGGATGTTCGGGACCCACTCCTTCAGCTCCTGCTCGGAGTATTCGTAGCGGAAGCGCTCGGAGGCGCTGACGTTCTTCTTCGCCCAGACCTCGGGGTCGCGACCGTGGAACCGCACCAGCGCGAGGTCCTTCGCGGTCGCGGCGGCGACCGGCGGGACGCTCGAGTCGAACCCCTGCGGCATGTCGACGCAGACGAGCGGCAGGCCGTGCTCCCGCAGGAACAAGAGGGTCTCCTCGGCGTTGCGCTCCTCCAACCACGTCTTATGGCGGAACTCGACGGCGAGCCGGAAGTCCTTCAGCCGATCGGCGCACTCGAGGATGTAGTCCTTGTTCTTCCGTCCGATCACGAACCACTGGGGGAACTGGAAGAGCACGGCTCCGAGCTTGCCCGACGAGTGGAGCGGCATGAGCGCGTCGTGGAACCGCTGCCAGACCTCCTCGACGATGGCATCGGGGAGGTGCTCCCGGTACAGGTTCTTCTTGTCGCCCGTCTCCTCGGGAAGCTCCTCGAGCAGGTCCTTGTAAAGGGACTCTCGCTTGGTCGGGTGATTGGTGAGCAGGGAGTAGGCCTTGATGTTGAACGTGAAGTCCTTCGGCGTCCGATCGATCCACAAGACGGCGTTCTTCTCACTCGGTGGGAAGTAATAGGTGGAATCCACCTCGACGATCGGGAACTGCGTGGCGTAGAAGCGCAGCCGAGCCTCGGCGCTCTTTGCCTCGGGCGGGTAGAAGTGCCCGTCCTTCACGAGGGTCGGGTCCGTCCAGCTCGCCGTGCCGACGAGGATCCTACTCACGCCCCAGAGCCTACGCGGCGGGACCGAGATCCGAAGCCGGCGACCGCGCCCGAGGCGCGGGCCGTCGTCCGAGATCGCTTCAGGCCCCTAGTCGTCGCTGCCAGAGCCGGAGTCGTCGCCCTCCTCCTCACCCTGGCTGTCGCCTCCCTGCTCGCCCTGGTCGTCGTCGTTGACGTCCTCGCCCTGGTCGTCGTCGTTGACGTCCTCGCCCTGGTCGTCGTCGTTGACGTCCTCGCCCTGGTCGTCGTCGTTGACGTCCTCGCCCTGGTCGTCGTTCTTCGACTCATCGTCGGCAACCTGGATCACGCCGAGGCACTCCTGATCGTTCGTGTGCTCGGCTTCGTCGCAGTTGCCCTCCACGTCATCGCCTTCATTGCCGGGGGCGGGGGATGTGGTCGAGATCGTCGTAGGAGCCGGGGTGGGCGGGCTCGAACCTTGAGCCAGAGCTACCACGCCGATCCATGCTGTCAGGCCGAACGCAGCCAGGATCGCCGCGACTCGAAGAGCCTTGCCCATCTGGACCTCCCTCTTCTCGCACCTCTCCCGGAGGTGGTATCGGTTGCCAGCCCAGGGACCTTTCAGGTACCTCCTTCGACGTGGATGATCAAGCCGAGGTTAGGGATCTGCGCTCAATCGTCGTCATGCTCGTTCTCGCCCGAACCCGAATCCGAGCCGGTTGAGTCGCTGGACCCGCTGCCGGACTCTTCGGACCCCGACGAGCTCCCGTCGTCCGAGCCTTCCGAGCTGCTTGAGTCGTCCGAACCGGTAGAGCTGCCCGACCCGCCGCCGTTGTGGTCCGTCGGCGAGGCGCTCTCGGTGCGTTCGGTTTCGGGGGAGCGGGTCTCATCGCGATCGTGGTCGGGGCTCGGGGACGGCGACGTCGTGAAGATCGGAACCCCCGCCGGCTGCGAGATCTCCTGTCCGGCGATGGCGAACGCGCCGACGGTGAGCACCAGCGCGAGAAGGAGTCCCCCCAGGCCGAGTGCGACCACCGTCAAGATCTTCCGGTTCATGCTTCGAGCCTACGCCGGCCCCGGCTAAGAACAGGTAAAGCTCACGGCGCCGTGTCGAGTCGGACCTCGACCCGGGTTCCCTCTCCACTGGTGCTTTCGACGCTCAGTGTCCCGCCCCATTTCTCGACGAGCTGGCGGGCGATCGCCAGGCCGAGCCCCGAACCACCGGAGGGCACGCCACGCCCCCGATAGAAGCGTTCGGTCACGCGCGCGAGATCTTCGGACGCGATCCCGGGCCCTCGATCCTCCACCGCGACGAACACCCGCCCGTTCGAACCGCCCGACTCGATGGTCACCTCGCCGGGCGCGTAGGAGGTCGCATTGTCCAGCAGGTTGTCGAGGATCTGATCGAGGTCGGTCGGGTCGACGCGTGCCGACCCGCCCTCACCACGCGCGACCACCGTCGAGTCCCGACCGCCGGCACGCTCGTTCCAGCGGGCCGCCGCGCGATCGGCCGCTTCTCGAAGGTCGACGTGTGCGGAGGTGCCCTCCTCGATCTCCCGTGCCATGACCAGAAGGCGATCGACGATCCCAGACAGCCGGTCGACCTCTCGGTCGGCCGCCTCGAGGCGGCCCCGCAGTTCTTCGTCCGGCGCCTCTTCGATGGCGCCCTCGAGGCGGAGCTTCATCGCGGTCAGCGGGGTCCGGAGCTGATGAGACGCGTTGGCGACGAACTCCCGCTGCGCCTGCGTCGAGCGTTCGAGGCGATCGGCCATCTCGTCGAACGACTGCCCGAGCTGCTCCACTTCCCTCGCGCCACCCACGTCCCCGGCCCGCGTCGAGAGGTCGCCCTCGCCGAGGCGCTTCGCCGCCGCCGCGAGCCGTGTGAGCGGTCGCGAGAGCGAGCCCGCGAGTCCGAACGCGAGGAGCATCCCCGCCACGAGTGCCGCGACCCCGATCGCGGCGAGGCCGAGCGTCACGTTCCGGACGTTGTCGTTCACCTGCTGCACGCTCCGCGTGAGCCGGACGGCGCCCACGAGCCGCTGCTCGTCCTGGATCGGCACGGCGGTCGCCATGATGTCGTGCCCGAGGTCGACGCTGTCCCGGATCTCCGAGAAGGGCGCCCCCTGGAGCGCATGGCCGATCTCGGGCCGACCCGTCGTGGCGTAGAGGGTTCCGAGGCTGGCGGGCCCATCCGAGTCCGCGACGAGGATCCCCTGGTCGTCCACCGCGATCCATCGACCGCCCAATTGGTTGCGCGCCTGGGTGACGATCTGGTCCAGGCGCTTGGGCGCGTCGATGTTCTCGACCCCGATCTGCGCGGCGACCCCCTGGGCTTCGATCAAGGCCTCTCGCTCGAGGTCGGACGTCGCCCGCTGCTGCAGGTTGACCGTGAGCGGGATGCCCAAGGCGAGGATCAGGACCACCAGGATGTACGCGAAGGCGAGGACGAGCCTCGTTCGGACCTTCGTGGTCGCCTCCTAGGGTTCCGTGGCCGACCGGAATCGGAAGCCGACCCCCCGGATCGTCGTGATGTAGGTCGGATGCGACGGGTCGTCCTCGATCTTCTTGCGCAGCCACGAGATGTGGACGTCGAGGGTCTTGGTCGGACCGAACCAGTTGGTGTCCCAGACCTCGTCCATGATCTGCTCCCGGCGCAGGACCTCCCCCGCGTTGGCCATCAGCAGGTGCAGCAGGTCGAACTCACGGGCGGCGAGCTCGATCGGCTCGTCGTTCTTCGAGAGCGTCCGCGAGGCCGGGTCGAGCCTGAGGGCCCCGATCTCGATCGGGCCCCGGTGCTCACGCGCGCGTCCTCGGCGCATGATGGCTCGGATCCGAGCCGTGAGTTCACGCGAAGAGAATGGCTTGACCACGTAGTCGTCGGCCCCGAGCTCGAGCCCGAGGACTCGGTCGATCTCCTCACCTCGTGCCGTGAGCATCACGATCGGGACGTCCGAGCCATTCCGGATCTCGCGGGCGAGATCCCGACCATCACCGTCGGGCAGCATCACGTCCAGCAGGACGAGATCCGGCGCCTCCCGACGGATAGCTTCGCGAGCCCCCGCAAGCGTCGGTGCGACTTCGGTGTCGAACCCATCGCGCCCGAGGCTCTCTGCCAGCGGCTCCGAGATGGTCGCCTCGTCCTCGACCAGGAGGATCCGGGTCCTCATGGCCCGATGGTACTCGTCACCTTGGGAGGGAACGGGTCCTGTGGCATCCGCCTCTGAGGGGTGGTCGGGCCCGATTTGTCGTTCTTGACCGAGGAATCGCGAGTCCCCAAAGATGCAGATGGACGAGAGGGAGGTCTCATGTCTGCCACGACTGCTGTTGGCGCGGGGGGTGTTCGCCGTCGCCCGCCCCCGGGAACGGCTCCGATTGTCCGAAGCTTCGTCTTGGGAACCGTCGTGCTGGACATAGCCATCCTCACCTACGGTGCCGCATCCTCAAATGGCGGGTTTCGGGAGGCAGGCTGGGGTCTGCTCGCGTGGGTAGCAGTCGTTGCAGCTGTTGGCGCTGCCTCGCTGTCCTTTGAGTCTGGCCAGGCGCTTGCGTTGGACATGCCGGTCCTCCTCGCAATTGGTTACCTGTTCGGTCCCATAGTTGCTGGCAGCGTTGCGTTTGCTGCTTACGTTGATGCGCGCGAGTGGAGAGGCGAGATTCCGATAGTTCGAGCGCTATTCAACCGTGCACAAACCTCACTCAGTGTCATGGCCGCCACGGGGATCTTCGCGATAGTGGTCGATGGCGGAGGTGGTTGGCCCATAACACTTCTTGCGGCCTTCCTGGCAGTCGGAGCTGACTGTCTCGTGAACTACGGCACCGTGATTTCCGTGCTCTGCCTGCATGAGCGAATCACGCCATGGGACGGATTGTCGCGACTCTACTTTGGATCTCTACCCGAGTTTGCACTGACTTACGCCAGCTTTGGCTTGTTGAGCATCATGCTCGCCGAGATCTACGAGTCGGTAGGGGCGTGGAGTCTCTTGGTGTTTGTGATTCCCGTTATCCTCGCCCGGCAGGCGCTCGCTGGTCACCAGCGACTCGCCAACGCAAGTCGTCGTCTCGAGACTCAAGCAGAAGCGCTCCGCGACGTTGCGGCGGCAATTGCCGATGAACGTCGAGAGGAGCGTCTTTCGCTGGCCGCTGGCCTTCACGATGAAGTGTTGCCACCTCTGTACAAGGTTCACTTGATGGGACAGGTGCTGCGCCAAGACTTGGCGTCTGGCCGACTGCTGGCTCTCGAAGAAGATCTTCCCTCGTTGCTTGGGGCCACAGAGAGCGCTAGCGAAAGCATGCGTGCGTTGATCCGAAGTCTCCGGGATTCACCGCTCTGGACAGGGGGACTCCCAGAGAAACTCAGACTCTTGGTGAGATACATGGAGAGAGAATCGACGGCACGGATATCCCTCAGCTGTGATCACGTCGGCGGCACACCTTTGTTACAGCAGCTTGCTTACCAAGTCACACGGGAGGCGTTGCGGAACGCACTGAGGCATTCCAGGGCGTCATCAGTCTCAGTCGCGGTGGTGGACCGAGATGGAGTCCTCCGGATTACTGTGGAAGACAATGGGATTGGCTTCGAACCGGGCTCCGTTGATCATCGGACGCACTTTGGCTTGGTCTTGATGCGCGAGCGGATCGAGATCGCTGGAGGCGTCCTCTTCGTCGATTCGCGACTTGGCGACGGCACTCGAATCGTGGCGAGGCTCCCATCAACAAACGAACAGCCAAGGGGCGGGGCCCCGGAGGAGACCCGCCCCTGAATACCTCATCTGAGCCAGTAGGTGCTAGAAACGGAGATGCGCGCCACCAGCGAGCGCAAGCGCCGCCACCGAGCCAACCGCAACCGCGATCCGCTTGATCAGCTTCATGGCACCTCCCTCCGCGCTCTTAGCGAGATGCCCCCACATCGAAAGGCGTGGTTCTCCCTCGCTACCTAACCCCTATTGGGGGACATCGGCACTCACTATCGGGGGCCCCCCGGATGACCCACAAGCCGCTCTTGTCCCCTACAGCGCATGCTGTAGGAGCGTGCCGGTGTCCTCTTCGAGTTTGTTCATCGCATAGGGTGGTTCCACCGTCGTCAGCGACGGTTCAATATGTAGGGTGCATCGGGCAGGAGAACTGGACCATGCCATCTGACGACGGTTCCTCGAGGACGGCGAGATCCGCCAAGCTGCTTCGCTTCTTTGAGGCCGCCATTGTTGTGCCCACCCTCATCGGCCTCATCCTTGCCATGACAGGAGACGGGTGGAGCGAAGTCAGGGCCGTTCTGCTTCCGCTGATTGTTTGGATACTGATTATCGCGTTAGTGGAGTTGATACCGGTTCCCGTGTGGCGAGGCGTCCACATCAGTATGGGGTTCCCGTTGCTGATGGTCGTTGCCTTTCTTTATCCGCCTCAGGCCGCCGCCGCAGCTGCGTTACTTGCGGCATCGGATCCACGTGAGTTCCGACATGAGGTCGGTGTGCTAAGGGCGCTCTTCAACAGGTGTCAGGTTGCCCTCGCGGTTGGTTCAGCAAGCCTCATATTCCATTCATTGGCGTCAATAGAGACATCAGGTGCGTTCAGGCTCTTCTTCGCTGCTGGCCTCGCCTCAATCGCTGACTACGTTGTCAACACCACCCTTGTATGCGTTGCGGCCAGCATCCATTTCTGGATGAACCCGCTCAGGGTGATTCGGGAATTGAAGGTTGGCAGACTGAGTGAGTACTTGATCAGCTACCTGGGGCTATCGGTCTTTGGTGTCATCCTCGCGAAGGTATTCACGCTTGGACCCGACGACAACTGGTGGGTCGTCCCTGGTATTCGTCCTCCCTCTTCTCCTTGCGCGGCAGATGTTCTTCCGCAGCAAGGCTCTTGAAGAGGCGCATAGGGAGCTACAGGATCGCGAGCATGTGCTCCGCGCGCTATCGAACCGGATGGCGGAGGAGCGTCAGGACGAGCGGATGCAGATCGCGGCGTTCCTGCACGACGATCTCGCGCAACTCCTCTTCCGTCTCTCCATCCAGGTCGACGTCGCTCGGAGGCATCTCGACGCCGGCAAGGTCGACGAGACCGAGGAGCTGCTCCTCGAGATCAAAGAGACGAAGAACCGAACGTCCGACCGCATCCGTGCGCTGATCCGAGACCTGCACCGGTCGCCGCTCGGACGAGCGGGACTCGGGGAGGCGATCCGCGGGTTCCTCGCCGAGATGGCGCGCGAATCCGACGTCCGGTTCCACGCAGACATCGACGAGGTCGACGTTCCTGCGCCGATCGCGCTGCTGCTCTATCACAACGCCCGCGAGGGCGTGATGAATGCGCTCAAGCACGCGAAGGCCTCCAACATCTGGGTGGCGGTCGAGCAGCAGGGCGACGAGGTCGAGATGATCCTCCGCGACGACGGCGTCGGGTTCGACGTCGAGGCGCCGGGCCCCGAGGGTCATTACGGGATGACGATGATGAGGGAACGGGCGACCGTCGGCGGCGGGACCTGCGCGATCGCGAGCGCCCCTGGTCAGGGGACGACGATCACGGTCAGGTTCCCGACGTCTTGGCTCCAGGAGGAAGAAACCCCAGATCAGGCCGGGCCTCAGGCTCCGGCCTTGCCCCCCGCCGGTGCTTCCCGCGGCGCGGTCGCGACCCCTCCGGCCTCGCCGACGGAGTCCATCCCCGCATAGCCGCGACGATCAACCAGATGAGCCCGACGTAGACGAAGACGTCCCCAACGCTCGCGGCCTGACCGATCGGTTGCGGGACGGCGATGACGTCGGCCAAGAACGTCAGCTGGTCCTCGTCGGTGAGCAGATGGTGCTTGTCGGCGCCCTGGTCCCGCAGGTATGCGAGCACGTCCTGTTGACCCGAGTCGATCAGTGCCTGCGCGCTCGCCGGCATCCCTCCGTTCACCGCGATCACGGTCAAGTTGCACGCGAGCCCGACCACGACCAGGAACATCCCGGGCATCCGCACGTTCACGAGCGCGAACGCGATCAGCAGCGCGTAGGACAGCGACAGGACCGCCGTGCGGATCACCAGGTCGGTGCCGGCCAGCCCTTCCGGCAGCGGGATGAACTGGATCCCGAGCCCCACGATGACCAGCCCCCACCACCGGGGGCGGAGCCCCTCCAGCCGGTGCAGCCGCCCGCCGAACAGGTAGCCGATGTAGACGGCGACGAGGACGACGGCGAGGAGCAGCTTCATCGGTGGGGATGTGGAGGGTCCCACGCGCTGCGGCCCGTGTCCAGGAACGCACCGATAGCATCCCGGCCATGGCGAGGATGATCCCGTTCCCCATGCTCCCGACCGAAAGCGCCGCGGAGCGTCGGCTGTACGAGGGCTTCCTCGAGCGCTGGACGACGCCTACGTCGTGTACCACTCGGTCGACTGGGTCGTCGGCGGTCGCGCCGGACCCGATGAGGGTGAGGCGGACTTCGTGATCACGCATCCCGAGTTGGGGCTGCTCGCGCTCGAGGTGAAGGGCGGACGCGTGGCGTTCGACCCGGGTTCGAAGCGGTGGACCCAGACGGGTCACTCCGGCACGCACGATCTGGACGAGGACCCGTTCCACCAGGCGAAGGGGGCGATGCACTCGCTCGTACGCATCCTGGAGGGTCAGCCGGGATGGGAGCGGTGGCGCCCGAGCTACGGGTTCGGCGTCGCGTTCCCCGATGGACGGTACGAGCGGCCCGCGCATCCCGGCGCGCCCGTCGAGATCGTGATCGATCGCGACGACCTGGACCGGCTCGCCGAACGCGTCCCGGAGGTCATGCGGACCTGGGCGCGACCGGGACGGAGGTTTGGCGCCGAGGGGATGGACGCCGTCTCGACGGCACTCGGGTTCCGGGTGGAGGTCCGCACGCCGCTGCGGCTGCGGTTCGACGAGGAGGACAAGAAGATCGTCGAGCTCACGTCGGACCAGGCGTGGGTGCTCGCGTTCGTGCTCCATCGACGCCGCGCGGCGGTGACGGGGCCGGCGGGGAGCGGGAAGACCGCTGCTCGCGGTCTCGGTCGCCAAGCAGCTCGCCACCGCGGGTCATCGAACGCTGCTCACCTGCTTCAACCGTCGGTTGGGCGAGCATCTCCGCGCGTCGGTCGGAGACGCCCACGGGATCGATACCGCTACGTTCCATCAGGTCTGCGCGCAGATGGCGAAGGAGGCGGGGATCGAGCTGCCGCCGGGGGATCGGGAGCCCGGGTCCCCGTACTTCGAGCATCGCCTGCCCGAGGCGCTCGCGGACGCGGCCGCCCGGCTCGGGCCCCGCTACGACGCGATCGTGGTCGACGAGGGCCAGGACTTCCGCGAGTGGTGGTGGCCGGCGCTCCTGTCGCTGCACACGGACGCCGACGCCGGGCTCCTGTACGTGTTCGCCGACGACAACCAGAACCTGTACGGCGGGGGGTTGCCCGTCGGCGAGGACGACCGGGTGGGCCCGATCGCGGTCAACCTGCGGAACACGAGGCAGATCGGCGAGTTCGTGTCGGTCTTCTACCGTGGGGACCAGCAACCCATCGCGCGAGGGCCCGAGGGGGAGCCGGTCGAGATCTTGGGGTACGAGGACGACGAAGATCTGGCGCACCTGCTCGCCGTCGTGCTAGCCAACCTGGTGGAGGAGGAGCAGTTGCCGCTCGAGGACATCGTCGTGCTCACGCCCTCGGGGGCGGAGAAGAGCCGCCTCCGCAGGCGAGGCCGGGTCGACGGCTTCCGCCTGTCCGAGTCCGTCGAGCCGGGCACGGTGCTCGCGACCAGCGTCCATGCGTTCAAGGGCCTCGAGCGCCCCGTCGTGATCCTCGCCGAACTCGGCGACAAGCATCTCGAGGACCTCCGCCAGTACCTCTACGTCGGTGGGTCGCGGGCCCGGAACCACCTCGTGGTCCTGGCCACCGAACCGGTGGCCCGGGAGCTTCGGACCATCACGGGCGTCACCGGTCCCTGAGACGCCGGTAGGCTGGGGCATGGCCGATCTGGGGTACTTCGGGCCCCACAGCGTCTCGTGGCAGGTCCACCGCGAGGTGACCGTGCTGTTCGGCGGGGCGCGTGCGGTCCTCATGCAGGCGGCGCACCCGCTCGTGATCGCCGGCGCGCGCGAGACCGGTTTCTACGAGCGGAACCCCTGGAAGCGTCTCCAGCGCACGTTGGTCCTCACGTACACGATCACGTTCGGGACGAAGGCGGAGGCCGACGCCGCCGCCGAACGCATCAACGACGTCCATGCGCGGGTGAAGGGCGTCGACGCCGAGACCGGCCTGCCCTACGACGGGCTGGACCCGGAGCTCCTCCTCTACGTCCACGCTTGCCTGGTCGAGAGTGCGCTCCTGTTCGAACGCCTCACGGTAGGCCGGCTGGACGCGGCGGGGCGTCAGCGGTTCCACGAGGAGCAGATGCTCGCCGCCGAGATGGTCGGGATCCCGCGGACGTCGATCCCATTCACCGTCCCCGAGCTCCGCGCGTTCCTCCAGGGCGTGTACGAGTCCGGCATCCCTCGGGTCGGCGAGGCTGCACGGAAGGTGGCTGACCTCTTCCGCGACCCGCCCCGCGAGGCCGAATGGCGACCCGTGCTGAAGGGCGTGTCGAGGCTCGCGTTCGGGACGCTGCCGCCGGAGCTCCGCCGCCTGTACGGGATCGAGCTCGGGCCCGACCGGCGCGCGGCGATGCGCGCGGCGTTCGCCGCGACCCGGCTGCTGAGACCGCTCCTGCCGCCCCGCTTCCGCTACATCGCGCCGTATCAGGAGTGGCGGAGCGGGAGTCCTGGCCAGGTGCGCACCGCCCGGCGTTCGACGGGCATCCGCCTGGACGAGACGCGCAGCCTGCGCGGCTAGACTCCCGCTCGTGGGCGACATCGACGGCGTCCTGCTGGACATCGACGGCGTCCTCGCGATCTCGTGGGAGCCGCTCCCGGGTGCCATCCAGACCCTCGGCTGGCTGCGTTCGAACGGGATGCCGTTCCGGCTCATCACGAACACGACCACGAAGACCCGGGCCGATCTGGGGACGACCCTGCGCGATGCAGGGTTCGACGTCCGTGACGACGAGCTGATCACCGCCGTCGTGGCGACGGCCGAGTACCTCCGTACCGAGCACCCCGGCGCCCGCTGCTTCGTCTTGTCGGACGGAGATGCGACGGCCGACCTCGGAGGGGTCGAGCTTTCGGCGCTGGACGACGCCGATCTGATCGTGATGGGCGGCGCCTGCGACGACTTCACGTACCCGACGATCAACCGCATCTTCGGCAGGCTGATGGAGGGCGCGTCGCTCGTCGGCATGCATCGGAACCTCTACTGGCGGACGAGCGACGGGCTCGAGCTCGACGCCGGCGCCTACATCGCCGGGCTCGAGGAGGCGACGGGCCGACGTGCGGTGATCTGCGGCAAGCCGACCGGACCGTTCTTCGATGCGGCCCTCGCGATGCTTGGCGTTCCTCGCGAACGGACGATCATGATCGGCGACGATGTCGTGAACGACATCTACGGCGCGCAGGTGCTCGGGATCCGTGGAGTGCTCGTGGAGACCGGCAAGTTCCTCCCGGACGATCTCGCCAAGGTGCCGATTGAGCCCGACCAGGTGCTCGGGTCGATCGCCGACCTCCCGCGCTTGCTGGGCGCCACCTAGCCTGCCGTTCCCCTTGACCGGACCGCCCGGGTAGGCTCCGGCGGATGGATCCCGAGCGCACCCGTCACGCCCGGCGGCTGTTCGCCGGCATCGCGCCCGAGTACGACCGGATGGGCGCGGTGCTCTCGTTCGGGCAGGATCCGAGGTGGCGCCGGTTCCTGGTCTCGAAGGTGAACGCGATCCCGGGTTCGTGGGTGCTCGACGTCGCCACGGGGACGGGCCTGGTCGCCCGCGAGCTCGCGCGGAAGAACGTGCGCGTCGTCGGACTCGACCAGAGCGAGGCGATGGTGACCCGCGGGCTGCAGGCCGTTCGCGGACGCGGCCTCGACGAGCGCGTCCGGTTCACCCTCGGGCAGGCGCAGGCGCTCCCGTTCGCCGACGGTGCGTTCGATGCCGTGACGTTCACCTACCTGTTGCGCTACGTGGACGATCCGGCCGCGACCGTCGCCGAGCTCGTGCGCGTCCTGCGGCCGGGGGGCGTGATGGCCTCTCTCGAGTTCCACGTGCCGCCCGAGCCCTGGGCGCGTGCCGGGTGGCTGGCGTACACGAAGACCGCGATGCCGGCCGTCGGATGGGCGGTGTCGAACGACTGGTACCGGACCGGCCGGTTCCTGAGCCGGAGCATCAGCGAGTTCGTGCTCCGGTACCCGCTCCCCGTGCAGGTCCGGTGGTGGCAGGAGGCCGGGATGCGCCGGGTGCGGACGAAGCTCTTCGGCAACGGTGCCGCGGTCGTCACCTGGGCCATCAAGTCGACCCCCGTGCTCGGCGATGAGTCGGCGGACGTGGCCGACGGCGATGGCTGACGCCGGGGACCGGCCCGCCTTCTACGCGCTCGGGTCGGGCGGCTGGCGAGACTACTGGTCGCTGCTGCACCCGCCGTACACGGCGTGGCACCTGTCCTACGTGGTGTTCGGAGCGTGCATCGCGCCCGCGGTCGACTCGCGATGGCTGTTCGAGACGCTGCTTGCCTTCTTCCTCGCGATGGGCCTCGCGGCGCACGCCCTCGACGAGCTGAACGGACGGCCGCTCCGAACGCGGATCCCCGACGGCGTGCTGTGGACGATCGCCGTGGCCGGTCTCGCCGGCGCGGTGGGGCTCGGGATCCACGGCACGGTCGAGGTCTCACCGTGGCTCTGGCTGTTCATCGTCGTCGGTGGCTTCCTCGTCGTTGCGTACAACCTGGAGTTGTTCGGGGGTGCCTTCCACTCCGACCTGTGGTTCGCACTCGGGTGGGGGGCGTTCCCCGCGCTCACCGCCTACTTCGCGCAGACGGCCACGCTGCGCGTCGACGCGGTGTTGGTTGCGGCCGGATGCGCGGCGCTGTCGGCCGCCCAGCGCGTGCTCTCGACCCCGGTCCGGAGGCTCCGTCGGACGGTCGCGAGCGTGCGCGGCGAGCTCGTGACGACCGACGGAGGCCGCGAGCCGCTCGACGCGACCTCGCTCCGAGCCGCGCCCGAGGGCGCGCTCCGATGGTTATCGCTCGCGGTCCCGCTCCTCGCCGTGGGGATGCTCGTCGCCCGCGTCTAGTGCGCGCCTTCACCTGCCGTTCCGGCCCCTCCGCGACCGTGGAATAGTGCAGCTGTCCAGCATGAGGTGAACGCTCGGAAGGAGGCAGGCGTGGCGTTCGACGGGCTCCGAACGATCGGGCAGATCCACGTGAGCGTGAGTGACGTCGATCGGGCGGTCGCGTTCTACCGCGACGCGCTCGGCATCCCGTTCCTGTTCCGGGTACCGGGGCAGCCGATGGCGTTCTTCGACTGCGACGGCGTCCGTCTGTACCTCGGCGTTCCCGAGTCGGAGGCGTTCCGGTCCCGAGGGGTGTTGTACTTCACCGTCGACGACATCGCTGAGGCACATCGGGTGCTCTCGGACCGCGGGGTCGCGTTCCGCGACGAGCCACACCTGGTGCATCGCACGGAGAGCTCCGAGCTCTGGATGGCGTTCTTCACCGATCCGGACGGCAACAACCTCGCGATCATGGCGGAGGTGCCGGTCAGTCAGAACGTGGGGTAGCGGAGCGCGAGGCCCCGGGTCTCCGCGCCGATGCCCATGAGGCTCCACCCCCCGAGGCTCGACACGACCAGCCGATCGAGGTCGGGGCCCGCGAAGGCGACGTTCGCCGGCTGGTTGAGCACGACCCCATCCGGGTCCTCGACGAAGACCTCGATGGCGCCGTCCTGCTCGATCCGGTAGATGCGGTCCGGCCGGTAGCAGCCGACGAACATCGTCCCGTCCTCGGCGAGAGCGATGCCGTCGGGCTGCGAGCCGGTCAGGTCGACCAGCGGTTCCGGGCGTCCGGCGCTCCCGTCGTCCCCGATCGGGAGACGGACGACGGCGCGTCCGCGCGACTCGACGACCAGCAACGCATCCCCGGTCGATGACAGGCAGCAGCCGTTCGGGAACCGCGGCGCCGACCTGGTCCAGACCCGGGTCGCGCCGCCCGGCGCGATCCGGTAGACCAGCCCGTCGTCGTCCCCCCACTCGCCCGAGTCCGTCACGTAGAGGTTTCCCACGCCGTCGAACGCGGCGAAGTTCGGGACCCGCATCGGGTGCTCGGGCGTCCCGTTCGAGTACATCGAGACGTCCCCCGCCAGCGAGACCCGCATGACCGCCGCGTTCCCGAAATCGCACGCGAACACATCGCCCAAGCCGCCCACCGCGACGCCGTAGATGAAGCCGCCGGTCGACGCGATCTGCTCGAGGGTACCGGCGCCGTCGATCCGGTAGATCTGGCCCGCCTCACCGCCGGCGTAGAGCACGCCGTCGGGACCGACGCGCGACGCCCTCGGGATGGTCCAGGCCGGTCGCGACGCTCTCGAAGGCCTCGAGCCGCTCGACGCTGTGCACGCTCACACCGCCGCCGCGAACCTGGGACAGGAGCTCGGGGACGTCCGACTCGCGGGCGCCCTCGCCGGCGATCTCGATCGTGACGACGCTCGGGCCCTCCTTCCACATCGCGAGGAACAGCCGGGTCTCGTTGTGGCAGCAGGGGTTCGGCTCGTGCACGAACACGACCCCCCGGCTCGGTGCCCGGAGGTCGGCGCTGGGTGAAGCGTCGCCGATCACTTCCTCCGCGTGCTCTCGCAGCCACGACAGGTACGTCGCGGCGCCGTCCTGATCCTCGAACGCGAGCACGCGGACCAGGATCCGCCGCCTGCCGTTTCGGACGCGGCTGAACTGACGCTGCGTGCCCCCGACGAAGCCCGCCCGGTCGAGCAGCGATCTCAGTCCGGCGACGTCGACCGCGTCGACCGCGATCGCGGCGGCATCGAGGTCCACCGGATCGGCGGGCGCGCCCGGCAGCGCGGTGGCGGGGATCGGCTCGAGGACACGCGCCGGGGCGGAGCTCGGGATGGGCGAGGGGGGCGCGGGTACGGATGACCCGCAGGCGGCTGTCACCAGGGCGGTGACCAGCAACGGCACCAGCGACGAGCCGTGGATCCGCCTGTGGACCGGCCGCCGATCCATTTGGTTGCCCTCCTGCGAAAGTGGCACGCTTTCGGCGTTCGGCGCATGATACGGGGTCGTTTCAGCACGGACGAAGGGGGAGCATTGACCGACATCGACCGCATCCTCGCCGAGCGCTACGACCGGCGCGGCTTCATGCGCATGGCCGGCGCGACCACGCTCGGTGCGGCCGTGCTCGCGGCATGCAAGAAGGCGGACACCAACGGCAGCGGGACTACCGGGACCACGGGGCAGCCCGTGTCCCACCCGCCGATCGAGCAGGAGCCCGGGGATCTCCAGGTGTTCGACTGGGCCGGGTACGGAGACGGCTACTACTACCCGAAGTTGGAGCCGAAGCTCCTGTGGGGCGACTACAACGCCGCCACGGGCGACACACCACAGTTCATCTTGTTCGAGAACGACGACGCCGCGTACACGAAGGCGGTCGCCGGCACGGCGAAGTTCGACGTGGTGCATCCGTGCGGCTACAAGTACAAGGACTGGGTGGATCTCGGTGCGATGCAGCCCTGGGACACGTCGCTCATCTCGAACTACAGCCAGCTCAATCCGAAGCTGATGGAGTCGGGCGTCGTCGACGGGCAGCAGTACTTCATCCCGCTCGACTGGGGCTTCATCGCGCCCATCGTCAACCTGGACTACGTCGAGCCCACGGAGGAGTCGTTCGGGATCTTGTTCGACGACCGGTACGAGGGCAAGATCTCGTGGGTCGACACCTCGAACATGATGTACATCGGGGGTCTGTTCCTGGGCGTGCCGGATCCCTTCGACATGACGGACGACGAGCTGGGGCAGGTGCGGGACTTCCTGGCGTCGAAGAAGCACCTCGTCAAGTTCCTGTGGAATCAGTCGTACGATTTCTGGCTCGCGTTCAAGAAGGAGGAGGTCTGGATCGGCTACGCGTGGCCGGACACGGTCGGCTACGCCGACGCTCGGGGGATGAACTACCTGTACATGGAGCCGAAGGAGGGACGCGTCTCCTGGGTCTGCGGGATGGGTCTGGCCAAGGACACGCCCAACTACTTCCACGCCCACGAGTACGTGAACTCGTGGGCGAGCAAGAAGGCCGCCGAGTTCCTCCTCGCCTACTACTACTACGGCCACACGAACACGACGGCCGACCTGTCGGTCGTCTCGCCGGGTGTCGTGCAGGCGTTGGGGCTCGACGACCCGACCGTGCTCGATCCTCCGCGGGCTATCCCCGAGTCGTACATCCCGCGCCGGGACGTCTACCAGCAGTACTGGAGCGAGGTGCTGGCGTCCTGACGCCAGCGACCACCGGGCGCCGGTAGCCGCTCGTGGCGACCCAGGAGTCCGCAGCATCGGCCAAGCATTGGCGGCGGCGGGAACGCGGTGTCACCGCGGGGTTGCTGTCGGCACCGATGCTCTGGCTGCTGCTGTTCTTCGTCGCACCGGTCCTGTACGTCGCCTCCTACAGCCTCGGCGCGATCAAGCTGTTCCCGACCGATACCGGGGTGATCTCACTCGACGACTGGAGCCGCTTCCTGGGCGGCGGGTCCATCTACATGGGCCTGTTCTGGAAGTCGGTGCGGATGTCGCTCACGGTGTCGGTGGTGGTGGTGCTGCTCGCGTACCCGATCGGCTACTTCCTCGCGCTCTGCGTGCGCAAGCTGAAGTACGTCCTGCTCCTGGTCATCATCGTCCCCTTCCTCACGAGCTTCCTCCTGCGTGTCCTCGCCTGGAAGGTGATGCTGGGCGATCGTGGCGTGGTCAACTCGCTGCTGGTTTCGCTGCACCTCCGACCCGCGAACGACCCGATCGAGTGGCTGCTCTACAGCCAGTTCACCGTGATGCTGGTCCTCGCCTACGTGTGGATCCCGTTCGTCGCGCTCCCGATCTTCGTGAGCCTGAACAACCTCGATCGCAGCCTGCTCGAGGCGGCGAGCGATCTCGGCGCCAGCCGGGTGCGGACGTTCCTGCGGATCACGCTGCCCCTTAGCCTCCCCGGACTCATCGCGGCGTTCGTCTTCGTGTTCGTCCCGACGATCGGCGAGTTCGTGACCCCGCTCCTCGTCGGGGGAACGAGCGGGTACATGTACGGAAACGCGATCCAGGACCTTTTCACCCGGGGTCTGGACTGGCAGAACGGCTCGGTCCTCGCGATGTTCCTGCTGATCATCGTGGCAGGTCTGATGGCGCTGTTCGGACGGTACGTGCAGGTCCGGACCGTGGCGGCCGACTGATGGAGATCGCGACCTCCCGGGCTGGGCGGGTCTCGCTCACCGTCTTCTTCTGGCTGCTCGTGATCTTCCTGTACCTGCCGATCGCCTTCCTGGCGCTCTTCTCGTTCAACGACGGCGACCCGTCGTTCCCGTTGGCGGGCTTCACCACCCACTGGTACGGCGACGTGCTGTCGAACCACATCCTGGTGACCGCCCTCGGCCGGAGCACGGTCGTGGCAGCGGTCTCGAGCGTCATCGCCGTGACGCTCGGTGTCCTGACCTCGTTCGCGCTCCTTCGGCGGCGGTTCTTCGGCAAGCCCGTGGTCTCGGCCCTGGTCTTCTCGCCGCTCGTGATCCCCTACCTCGTCTTCGGGATCTCGCTGCTCCTGCTGTTCACGCTGGTCGACAAGGTCTTGACCCAGTCCTTCGGCGTCTACATCGGTCTGGGGCTCCACTCGGTCGTGGTCGGCCACGTCGTGGTCGCGCTGCCCTACACGATCCTGACGATCATGCCGCTGCTCGAGCGCCTCAGCGTGTCGCTCGACGAGGCGGCGAAGGACCTGGGCGCGAGCCCGCGCGAGACCTTCCGCCGCGTGACGCTGCCGCTGCTGATGCCGGCGCTCATCTCGGCGTTCCTCGTAGCGTTCACGCTGTCGTTCGACGAGTTCGCGATCGCTTCCTTCCTGGCCGGCACGCAGCAGACGTGGCCGGTCTACCTGTTCGCCCAGCTGCGGGTCCCGAGCCTGCTCCCCCAGCTGATCGCAGTCTCCTCGGTGGTGTTCATCGCCTCGATGCTCCTTGTCCTGTCGGCCGAGATCGGCCGCCGCCTGGCCGAACGCCGATACGGGACCGAGTACACGGCGCGCGGCATCGCGTAGCGGGCGGCCCTTCGTGACGGAGCCGGTAGGCTGGATGTCCATGCCCTCCCCCTCCACGATCGCCGAGCTCCGCGCCGCCGGGTTCCCCGATCGGAGCGTGAAGGAGGAGCTCCGCGCGAACCTGCTCGAGCGCATGGGCGCCGGGACGCCGTTGTTCCCGCAAGTGGTCGGGTTCGGGGACTCGGTCCTCCCGGTGCTCGAGCGCGGGATCCTCGCCGGTCACGACCTCGTCATGCTCGGCGAGCGCGGGCAGGCGAAGACCCGTCTGATCCGCCAGATCGTGGAGCTCCTGGACGAGGAGACGCCCGCGATCGCCGGATGCGAGGTCAACGATCATCCCTACCGTCCGATCTGCGCGGCGTGCCGCGCGCTGATCGCCGAGGAGGGTGACTCGGCGCCGATCCGGTGGATCGGGCGGCACGACCGCTACGCGGAGAAGCTCGCGACGCCGGACACCAGCGTGGCCGACCTGATCGGCGACGTCGACCCGATCCGGGTCGCCGAGGGTCGGTACCTCGCGGACGAGCTCACGATCCACTACGGGATGATCCCGCGGACCAACCGCGGGATCGTGGCGATCAACGAGCTCCCCGACCTCCCCGAACGGATCCAGGTCGCCCTGTTCAACATCCTCGAGGAGCGCGACGTGCAGATCCGCGGGTACCGGATCCGGCTCCCGCTCGACCTGCTGCTCGTCGCCACGGCCAACCCCGACGACTACACCCACCGGGGCCGGATCGTCTCGCCGCTCAAGGACCGGTTCGGGACGCAGGTACGGACGCACTACCCCGAGACGCTCGAGGACGAGATCGCGATCATGGAGCAGGAGGCCCGGGCGTGGCAGAGCGACGTGCCCGTCCGCGTCCCGGTGTACCTCGAGGAGGTCCTCGCGGCGTTCACGGCCGAGCTCCGGCGCTCCCCGCATGTGAACCACCGCAGCGGTGTCAGCGTGCGCTACTCGATCGGCAACCTGGAGACCCTCTCGGCCGCCGCGATCCGCCGGGCCGCGCGAACGGGCGAGCCCGAGGCGGTCCCGCGCGTGTGCGACCTGCCGGCCGTCGTCGAGGCCGGCCTGGGCCGGGTCGAGTTCGACACGATCGAGGAGGGGCGTGAGGAGGAGATCCTCTCGCGCGCTCTCAAGACGGCCGAGCTGCAGGTGTTCCGCCACCGGCTGTCCGGGTTCGACTTCCTGCCGATCCTGTCGCGGTTCGCGCAGGGCTTCGAGGCGGAGACGTCGGATCTCCTGCCCGCCGGCGAGCTCCTGTCGCAGTTCGGCGAGCTGCCTGGCCTGTCCAAGCTCCTGCAGCGCCTCGGCGTCGAGGAGGAGTCGCCCGGCGTGGCGGCCTCCGCCCTGGAGTTCGCGCTCGAGGGGCTGCACCTGTCGCGCCGGCTGAACAAGGACACGACCGCCCGGGCTGGTTCGAGCCGTTACCGGTCGGCCGAGACCGGCGCGTAGCGGCTCGTGCGGCTCGCCACCCCGTAGGATTCGGCCGCCGTGACCGAGATCCACCGCATCGTCGGGTTCGTCGTGGTCGGGATCTTCACGATCGGGTGGCTCTTCGGCCTGGTCCTGTGGATCGGGCGTCGCGACGCCGGTGGATGGTTCTGGCGGTGGCTCGTCGCCGCGCAGGTGGTGGCCATCCTGCAGGCGTTCCTCGGACTGATCCTGCTGCTCCTCGGCAGGCGGCCGCCCACGTCCCTCCACTACGTCTACGGGTTCGGGCCCCTCGTGATCTTCGCGATCGGCCACCTGCTGGCCCGCGAGGAGGCCTTCCGGTCCAAACCGTGGGCGCCGTTCGCCCTCGCGTCGTTCATCTCGTTCGGCCTGTCGCTCCGGGCCCTCATGACGGGCCTCGGCATCGGCTGACCGTCCGCCGTGTCTTGCGCCCGCTCCGGCGTACCCTGGTCGGATGCGGGCCCGCTATTCGCGATGGGACGACACGCAGGATCCGTTCGGGCCGGAGCTCTCGGCCGGCGAGCTGCTCGAGGAGCTCTCGGACGACATGCTTTCGGGGCTCGGCGCCGAGGGCGCCCTGTCGCGTCTGCTCCGTCGTGGGATGCAGGGGAGCTTCAACGGGCTCGACGCTCTGCGGGCGCGGCTGCGCGAGCGCCGGGCGCGCGAGCAGGCGAACCTCGACCTGGCCGGGCCGCTCGAGGAGCTGCGGGAGCGGCTCGACGACCTCATCGACCGTGAGCGGTCGACGCTCTCGTTCCGCGCCGAGGACGACGCGCGGATGCGCGAGGCGTTCCTGGACGCGCTCCCGCCCGACGTCCCCGGCCGGATCGGCGAGCTGACCGACTACCGGTTCGTCGACCCGGAGGCGCAGTCGGCGTTCGACGAGCTGATGGAGCACCTGCGCGAGCAGGTCATGGGCGCGTACTTCCGGAGCATGGCCGAGGGGTTGCGTTCGATGTCGGCGGAGGACCTCGCCCGCTTCCGCGACATGCTGGCCGAGCTGAACGAGATGATCGAGCGGCGCGAGCGCGGCGAGCCGTACGACTTCGAGGGGTTCATGCAACGCTACGGCGACCTGTTCCCCGGCGACCCGACGACGCTCGACGAGCTGCTCGAGCAGATGGCGGCGCGCATGGCGGCGATGTCCGCGCCTGCTCGCCTCGATGTCTCCGCAGGAGCGCGCCGAACTCCAGGCGCTCGCCCAGCAGGTGCTGCAGGACATGGATCTCGCGTTCGAGGTCGATCGCCTGGGCGCGAACCTCGCGTCGGCTCTCCCCGAGATGCCCTGGGGCGAGCCGACGCTCGCGGGCGGCGACGAGCAGCTGCCGCTGTCGGCGACGATCGACGCGATGGAACGCCTGCACGATCTCGAGGAGCTCGATCGCTCGCTGCGGGGCGACTACCCGGGTGCGTCCATCGACGACGTGGACGAGGAGTCGCTGCGGCCGCGCTCGGCGAGGACGCCGTTCGCGATCTCCGGCGCCTCAAGGAGATCGAGCGTGCCCTCGAGCGCGCCGGCCTCGTCTCGCGCGAGCGCGGGCGGCTCGAGGTCACGCCCAAGGGCGCCCGCAAGATGGGGGAGCGGGCCCTGGTCCGGGTGTTCGAGCACCTCCGCCGGGACCGGGAAGGCGTGCACGAGGCTCGCGAGGCCGGCGGCCTTGCCGAACCGACGGGCGCGACGCGGCCGTGGCGGTTCGGGGACGCCGGGCAGATCGCGGTCCAGCGGAGCGTCTTCAACGCGGTGGTCCGAGGGGGACCGGGAGCACGGGTCCGGCTCGAGCCCGACGACCTCGAGCTGCTCGAGGCCGAGCAACGGACCGAGGCGGCGACGGCGCTGCTGCTCGACCTGTCATTCTCGATGCCGCTCCGGGGTCACTGACGTCCACGCGAAGAAGATGGCGCTCGCGCTGCATGCACTGATCGAGGGCCGGTACCCGCACGACACGCTGTACCTGATCGGCTTCAGCGACTACGCGCGCCAGATGCAGCCGAGGGAGCTCGCGGCCGCGGGTTGGGAGCGCGTGTACGGCACGAACATGCAGCACGCGTTCAACCTCGCGGGGCGGCTGCTCTCGCAGCACCCGCGCGCCACCCGCCAGGTGATCATGGTGACCGACGGCGAACCCACGGCGCACCTCGAGGGAGACCGGGCGCATTTCTCGTGGCCGCCGATCCCCAAGACGATCCGCCTGACGCTCGCGGAAGCGTCCAAGCTCGCACGCGCGGGCGTGACCCTGAACGTGTTCATGCTCGAGGACTCGCCGGGCCTGATCGGCTTCATGGAACGGCTGGCCGAGCTCACGGCCGGACGGATCTTCCTGATGGACGACCATGAGCTCGGGACGTTCGTGCTGAGGGACTTCGTCCGACGCCGCGCGTCCTGAGCGTTCGGGCCGACGCCTCCCGAACGAGCTCAGCCGCGATCCCACCAGAGCGTGGTGACGGCGTGCTCGGCCGGCCCGGCGGCCCAGAGCCCGTCCCGCTCAGCGAGGCGTCCCCCGAGCGCGTCCGCGAGATCGGGATCGCGGTCGGCGGTCAGGCAGAGGCGGCGCCGGACCAGCCCCACGGCGTCCTCGCGGCGCTCGAAACCGCCGGAGCGCGGGGTGCGCGACTCGTCCGCTCGCCGGACCGCGATGCCGAGCTCCCCGATCGCATCGAACGCGACGTCGGAGGTCGGTCCGGACGGCCGTTCGAGTCCGTGGAACCGCAGCCACAGGTCCGCCATCCACGCGAGCGGGTGGATCGCGGTGATCTCGACCACCACGCGCCGCCGCGCGTGGTCGTCGAGCGCCCGCACGAACGGTTCGAGGGCGCCGACGTTGTACAGGACGTGACCGCACACGACGACGTCGGCCGGTCCCACCCCCGAGCTCACCTCGGGCCACGGACCATCGATGCCCGTGGCCTCCACACCGGCGTCATGGGCCGACCGCAGGAAGCCCTTGAGCATGTCCCCCGAGGCGTCGACACCCGTGATCTCGGTCGCTCGGCCCGCGAGCGCCAGCGACGTCGCCCCGCCGCCGACCCCCACGTCGAGCACGTCGCCGGCCGTACCGAGCGCCTCGAGCGCCACGCGGGTCGTGGCCGTCGGGGAATCCCGAACCCGCTCCGGCCGGTGGAGGAACGGCTCCGGGGCGAACCCCCACGGCGACTCGGGTGCGTTCTCGAGGATCTCGTCGGGGATCGCCCAGGCCGCGAGCTCGCGTCGCCAGCGTTCGAGCGCAGTCACCCGTCGAGGTCCGCGAGGAGCTCGTCCGTGTGTTCCCCGAGCCGCGGCGGGGGCATGCGCGCCGGGGGGGTGCGGCCGTCGACCCGGATCGGGTCGGCGACCAGGCGCAGCGAGCCTCGTTCGGGGTCATCGACCGCCTGGATCGTGGCCGCGCCTTCGGGCGAGGCGAAGACCTCGTCGAGCGTTCGCACCGGCGCGCACGGGACGGACGCCGCCTCGAGCGCCGCGAGCCACTCGGCGGCGGTCCGCGTCGCGAACACGGACGACAGTTCCGGGATCAGGGCGTCACGGCTGCGAACACGCGCCGCGTTGGTCGCGAACCGTTCGTCCGCGGCGAGGTCGGGTCGCGCGAGCACGTGGCAGGTCCGCTCGAAGAGCCGGTCGTTGCCCGCGGCGAGGATGAACGGCCGGTCGGCCGTCTCGAACAGCTGGTACGGGACGATGTTGGGATGCGCGTTGCCCATCGGTCCGGGGACGAGACCGCCGAGCAGGTAGTTCGACGCCTGGTTCACGAGCGCGGCCACGCTCGCGTCGAACAGCGACACGGTCACGCGCGAGCCCCGGCCGGTCGCCCGCCGGCCGAGGAGCGCCGCCTGGATCGCGTTGCACGCGTAGAGGCCGCAGATCACGTCCAGGAGCGCGACGCCGACCTTGGTGGGCTCGGCGCCGCGGTGCCCGGTGAAGCTCATCAACCCCGAGAGCGCCTGCACGATGATGTCGTAGCCGGGGCGGGCGCCCCGATCTCCCTCGCCGAACGCCGTGAGCGAGCAGTACACGAGCTCCGGGTTCTCGGCGGTCAGGGTGGCGTGATCCAGCCCGAACCGCTCCATGAGCCCCGGCCGGAAGTTCTCGACCACGACGTCGGACGTGAGCGCGAGGCGGCGTGCGGCCGAGCGCCCGTCCGCGGTGGCCAGGTCGAGCGTCACCGAGCGCTTGTTGCGGTTCAGCGCCAGGAAGTAGGCGGAGTCGCCGCCGACGAACGGCGGGCCCCAGCCGCGGGTGTCGTCGCCGGTCACCGGGCGCTCGATCTTCACCACGTCCGCGCCGAGGTCACCGAGCAGCATGGTCGCGAGCGGCCCGGCGAGCACCCGGGAGAAGTCCGCCACCCGGATGCCCGTCAGCGGCAAGCCGGTCGGGGCGTCGTCGTCGGCTGCCAACGGGCTCCTCGGGGGCATGGACCGGGGAAAGAGCGGCGCCGCCGGAGCCCGAAGGCCCCAGCGGCACCAACAACTTTGTACACCTGCGCCGCCCGGGTCGTCAAATCGAGGAACGGGTTTTGTCACTCTGTTCGTCCGAGGGCGGGTGGCCCGGGCCGAGGCGAGGGGCGGCCGCCTCACTGCCGCCCTGCGGGGCAACGACGGGGGTGGCGCGGGAACGCCGAATCGGACACGATGACGTGCGTGAACGAGGAAAGCCTCCAGCGGGCCAACGCGTTCCTGGCCGCCGTCGCGGCGCGGGCGACCCCCGGGGAGCTCATCGAGCTCTCCCCGGCGGAGCTCGGCAAGGAGATCGGCGTCGTGGAGCCGCTCGCCGCCGCCCGGGCTGTCCGGGCGCTGCTGGCCCGGCGCAGGCTCGAGGCCGTCGACGGCCGTTACCGCCTGCTCGACGTCCGCCCGATCGAGGCCGGCGAACGCGAGCAGGTGCCTCGACCGCGCCGGGCGGCCCGGCGTCAGCCCCGGACGACGACCCCTCAGGGATCGAGCGAGCGGGCGACCTACTCGGAGATCGGACGGGAGGTCGTCGAGCGCACGATCGAGCTCGGTCGCGAGGCCGGCACGCTCCGGGGGGCCCTGCGGGCGGCGAGGGAGGAGGCGCGGGAGGCCCGAGAGGCCCGCGAGGAAGCCGAGCGCCGGGCCCAGCAGCTGTCCGTGCGGGTGAAGGAGCTCGAGGCTCGCGCCGAGATGGCCGAGACCAACCTGCGGACCCTGCTCGCGGCGGCCAAGGGCACCGGCCGCGACGCGACCCTCGGCGACACCGAGATGGAGGCGATCCTCGGGGTCCTGAAGGGCGACCCCGGCGAGCCCGGCGACCGGAGCGACGGCGAGACGTCGTGGGCTCGGTCAGTGGGTCCCGGCCGACGCGGCGTCGGGCACCATCCGGTCCTGCCGGAACCGCGTCGCCGCGAACGGCGCGATGAGCCCGGGGGTCCGGCCCGTCGCGATCAGCTCGGCCATCGTCGTGCCGAAGATCGGTGCCCCCTTGAACCCCCACGTCCCCATGCCCGCCATGAGCCAGAAACGCTCGACCTCGCTCTCACCCAGGATCGGTGAGGAGTCCGGCGTCATGTCGCACAGGCCGGTCCACTGGCGCATCGCGCGCGCCGTCCTCGCGAACGGCAGGATCTGGATCGTCCGCTTCGCGCCCTCGCACAGGAACCCGAAGGTCGAGCGCGTGGAGTACGTGGGATAGGGCAGGACCTCGGCCCCGATCAGCAGCTCGCCGCGGGCCGTCTGCGAGACGTACACGTACAGGTCCATCGACGAGACCAGGCCGCGGAGCACGGGGCGGTACGGCTCGGTGACGAGCGCCTGCAGCGCGTACGTCGAGATCGGAACGCGGACGCCGGCCATGGCCGCGACGACGCTCGTGTGACCGGCGACCGCGCTCACAACGTGACCCGCCGCGATCGATCCGGCATCGGTCCGGACACCGACGCACCGTCCGTCGCGAACGTCGATCCCGGTCACGGCGAGGCCCTGGTGCACATGGACACCGCGCCGAGCGGCGGCGGAGGCGTAGCCCCACACGACGGAGTCGTGCCGAGCGAACGAGCCGGGGGGGTGATACGAGGCGCCCACGACCGGCAGCTCGCCACCGCCGCTGAGGTCGACGAGCGGACAGACCTTCAGGACCTCCTCGGGAGCGAGGATGTCGGTCCGCACGCCGAGGGCCGCGTTCAGCAGGGACTTCTCCCGTTCGACCTGCAGGGAGTCCGGCGTGTGGCACAGGTCCAGCTCCCCCTGGTTCGTGAACAGCACGTTGAAGTCGAGCTCCTGCGAGAGCGTCCGGTACCGCTCGAGGCTCGCCTCGTACAGCGGCACGGTCTCGGGCGTGTTGTAGTTGGCACGCAGGACCTGCGTGTTGCGGCCCGACGCGCCCGAGCCGACGTACGAGCGTTCGAGGACGGCGACGTCGCGGATCCCGTGGTATTCGGCGAGGTGGAACGCCAACGACAGGCCGTTCACGCCGCCGCCCACGATCACCACGTCGTAGCGCGGTCGTAGCTCTGGCTGCTCGAGGAACCGCACCGTGCGCAGCAGGCCGGTCATCGCAGGAGCTCCGCGCAGTCGGCCTCGATCCGCTCGCGCAGATGCGCGGTGAGCGCGGACGGCACGAGGACGTCCACCCGGTCTCCATCGACGAGTACCCGGACGCCGATCCGGCCCGCTTCGCCCTGGACGAACCCCACGTCGGGCAGGTCGAGCTCGGACAGCCGTGAGAACGCCTCCCTCGCATCGGGCCCCTCGATGCGTGTGGGCCGTCCACCCGTCCGAGACGTCGAGGACGACCGCGTCCGGATCAAACCGTCGCACGGCCGGCACCAACGCGGCGACCGAGACGTCACCGATGATCGCGACCTCGGCCGGCGCGACCCGACACGCGCCGGGGAGGCCGGCGACCCGTTCGCAGGCCTCCGCAGAGGCGAGCACGCTCGTCACGGCGGGCGACCAGGTCCGGAGCTCAGCCACGGACGCGGATCCCTTCCGGGTCGTAGAAGGGCGTCGGCACGACCAGGGCGGTGGCCGAGCCCGCGACGAGCTCGGTCGGGAACCCCTCGTCCTCGCCCCGGATCCAGCCGAGCCCGATCGCGCGGTCGAGCGCGGGCGAGCGCTCAGCCGAGGTGACGCGACCGACGATCGCGCCTCCCGACCGTGAGGGGCGTCCCGCGGAGCTCGGCGGCGTCGGCGGGCGCGCCGTCGAACTCGAGCCCGGCCAACCGTCGGGTCGTCCCGGTCGAGGCGAGTCGCTCGAGCGCTGACTTGCCGACGAACCACGGCTTCGTCATGTCCACGGCCCACCCGAGCCCGAGCTTGGCCTGGCGTGTCGTCGGGCATCGTGTCCTGCCCGAGGTACACGTGGCCCTTCTCCAGGCGGAGGACCTCGAGCGCCCGCAGGCCGAACGGCGAGACCCCGTGCATCTCGCCCCTCGTGCAGCAGGGCGCTGCCACAGCTCGGGTCCGCGGGAGCGGGGATGATGCAGCTCGAACGCGAGCTCGCCGACGAACCCGCTGCGGATCGCGCGGCACGGGACGCTGGCCACCGCGATCTCCGCGTGCCCCGGGAACGGGAGCGTGACGGCGTCGATCGGATCGGAGGTCAGGCCTTCGAGCAGGTCGCGGGCCGCGCGGGCCGGCGACCAGGATCGCCCCGAGCTCGGAGGTCCGATCGAGCAGGTGCACGTGCAGGTCCAGGCGGTCTGCCCACTCCCGGAGACGGGCATCCATGCGTTCGGTCCCGCCCGAGGTCGAGGTGAGCAGGAACGAGCCGTCCTCGAGCGCGCACAGCAACCCGTCGTCCGCGACGTACCCGGCCTCGTCGAGCGCGAGCACGTAGCGCGAGCGGCCGGGCTGGAGGTCCGCGGTCCGGCCGGGGAACACCGAATCGACGAGCGACGCCGCGTCGCGCCCCGCGATGAGGAACCGTCCCAGCGTTCCCACGTCCATCAGGCCGACGCGCTCGCGGACCGCGCGGTACTCGTCGGCTGGATCGCCGTAGGCGACCGGTCGCTTCCACCCGCTCGACCAGCCGAACGTCGCTCCCGCGGCGACGTGCACGTCGTGCAGGCCGGTCCGCTTCTCGACCACCTCGTGCGCGGAGGCGGCGAGCGTCTCCAGCGTGACCGGGCGAAGGGGCGGCCGCGACGTGGTCCTGGTCCCCGCCGGCTCACCGGCGCGGTCCCGCGCGAAGCGGGCGAGCGCTCGTCCGCACGTCGCCCCCCGGCAGGGGCCCATCGTCGCGGTCGTGTACCGCTTGAGGAGCTCGGCCGAGCGGAAGCCCTCGGCCCACGCCTGCTCGAGATCGTGCAGGGAGACGTCCTCGCACAGGCACAGGGTGCCGCCGGCGAGCCCAGGGTCGTCCGCATCCCGCGCCGCGTCCCCCACGACCCGGACGGGTTCGCCCACGGCCATCCGTGCCAGCTCGTCCCGGGGCGCGAGTCCCGTCGAGAGCACGAGCGCGTCGCACGCGATCCGGCGCCGTTCCCCGCGCTCTCGAACCGCGACCGACCGCACGCGCCCGCGCCCCCGCGCCTCGATCAGCTTGCCGTCCGCGATCGCCTCGGCCTGCTCGGGCACCTCGTCGACGAAGGCCGAAGGCACGATCGCCGCCGCCACGGACGTCCCCGCGGCGACGAGCGCCTGCAGGTGCTCGAGTCCTTCGGCCGTGGAGGCGACGACGACCACCCGGCGTCCGGGCGGCACGCCGTGCAGCGTCGCCATCGAGGCCGCGGCCCGTCCGAGCCAGACGCCCGGCAGGTCGTTGCCCGGGAACAGCTGATGCGTCTCGGTCGCACCGGTCGCCACCACGACGCGTCGCGGGTGCACCTCCACGAGCTCGTCCGCGCTCGCGAGCGGCACCACCGGCCCGTCGAAGAGCCCGAGCGCCGCGTGGCCTTCGAGGATCCCGATCCCCGGGTGCGCGCGCACCCGTGTTTCGAGCGCGCGGATCGCCTCGAGCGTGGTGCCGGGCGGGACGCGGGAGCCGATGGCGAACTCGTCGCACACGAGCACGCTCTCGCCCTCCACCGCGGCGTCGAGCGAGGCGGACAGGCCGGCGGTCCCGGCACCGACCACGATCGCGTCGCACCGGACGTGCCGCGAGACCGTCCGCGTGACGTCCGGGCCGAGGGGGAGTCGCCCGGAGCCGGTCGCGCGACGGATCAGCCGCTCGGCCACCGGCCACGCGAACCGCGGTCGGATGAACGTCTTCATGTAGAAGCCGACCGGCATCAGCGGATGCATCAGGTCGGTGACGTGCAGGAGGTCGTGCTCGGCCGAAGGCCAGCCGCGGCCACGCTCGACCCGCATACCGCCCGCGGCCGGCGTGACACAGGAGCGGACGCCCGGCACGCCGTCCACCGTGACCATGCAATTGGGGCAGTCGCCGGTCCCGCAGTACAGGCCTCGTCGACGGTGCGACTTCAGCGAGCGCGAGAACGTCCGGACGCCGGCCCGGAACAGCGCCGATGCCACCGTGTCGTCCTGCAGGACCGGGACCTCGCGCCCCTCGAACCGCAATCGGTCCGGCGTCATCCGAACCGGTTCGTCCGGGTGTCGCGGGAGACGGTGAACCACGTCCGGCACCCGAGCGCGTGATACCAGCGCTCCCGCTGCGGACCCTCGGCGTTGTCGGGGAGGAAGACCCGCGCGAAGTCGGCCTCCGCGTCGGGAGAGACGTGCGGGCGGTCCTCACCGCCGAACGCGAACTCCGTGTGGGGGCGCGGGCCGCAGGTCGGGCAGGGGACCTCGAGCGTCACGAACGCCGCCGCTTCAGGTCCCTCAGCACCGCGCGCGAGGCCACGTAGCCCGGCGCCCCGGTCACGCCGCCGCCCGGGTGCGTGCCGGCGCCGCACAGATACATCGCGTCGATCGGCGTGCGGTACCGCGACCACGCGGGCAGCGGGCGCATGAAGAACAGCTGCTCGACGTTCAGGTCGCCGTGGAAGATGTTGCCCTCGGTGAGCCCGTAGGTGCGCTCCAGGTCGAGCGGCGTGAGGATCTGCATCGCGCGGATCGACGGCGCCACGTTGTCCGAGTAGCGCGCGATCGTGTCGATGACCTTGCGCCCGAGCTCGTCCCGCCGTTCGTCCCAGGTACCCGATCGGAGCTCGAACGGCACGTACTGCACGAAGGCCGTCATCACGTGCGTCCCCGGGGGCGCGAGCGTGTCGTCCACGTTCGATGCGGTCACGCAGTCCACCCACAGCTCGTCGGGGATCTCGCCCCAGCGGTGCTGGTCGTACATCCGCTGGGCGCCCTCGAGCGTCGGCACGAGCGTGGCGAGCGACCGTCGGTTCGCGTCCGCGTCTTCCGGCATCCCGTTCCAGCGCGGTTCCTCCTCCAGGACGAGGTTCACCTTCGCGCACGGACCGGCCATCGCGATCGCCTCGACGTCGGCGCGGAACTCCGCCGGGAGGTCGGACTTCTCCACCAGGCCGAGGAACGTGCGTTTGGGGTCCGCGTTCGAGAGCACCACCCGAGCGCCGATCTCCGTTCCGTCTTCGAGGGTGACCCCGGTGGCTCGCCCGTCGCGGACATCGATGCGCGCGACCGGGGCCGAGGTGCGGACCTCGGCGCCCGCGTCCCGGACGGCCGACGCCATCGCCTGCGTGATCGCGCCCATCCCGCCGATCACGTGCCCGTTGAACCCCTGGATGTGGTGCTCGCCGCCGGACAGCATGTGGAAGAGCAGGCCGATCGCGGTCCCCGGCCGGTACGGCGGCGCGTGCATCCCGTAGACGTTGTTCGCGAGGTAGAGGCGGCGCACCTCGTCGGACTCGAAGTGCCGCTCGACGAACGCGCCGAGCGAGCCGGTGGCGAACCGCACGAGATCGGAGAGCTGGTCGCCGCGCAGATGGCGGAACCGCCGGAACAGGCGCCGGCCCTCGCGCACCTTGCTCCACCCGCGCGCGTACAGGTTCGGCGCCTCCTCGAGGAAGAACGGCTGGAGTGAGCGGGCCAGCTCGTGCAGCCGCTCGGTGACGCGGCCGAACGCGTCCGCGTCGGTCGGCGAGATGCGCCGGATCTCCTCGGCGGTGCGCTCGTGCGTGGACCACCAGGGGAGGACCCGGCCGTCCTCGAACACCACCTGGAGCCCCGGCTCGCAGGGCACCATCCGCAGCCCACGCTCGGCGAGCCCCAGATCGGCCACGATCTCGGGCCGTAGCATGCTCGCGATGTACGAGGTCGTCGATGCGCGGACCCCGGGCGCGATCTCCTCGGTCACGCACGCGCCGCCCACGATCTCGCGCCGCTCGAGCACCAGGGTCCGCAGGCCGGATCGGGCGAGGTAGAAGGCGGCGGTGAGCCCGTTGTGCCCCCCGCCGACGATCACCGCGTCGTACCGGTCGGTCATCGTCTCCCCGGTCTCCCCGTCGGCTCATCCCGGATGACCCGGGGTCCGCCCAGTTCGGATCAGGTCGACGTCGAGGGGACGGCGTCGCCTCGACGAGCCATGGCGAGGTGACAGGCGGCGAAGTGACCCGGCCGGAGCTCGACGAGACCGAGATCCTCGCCACGGCATCGCGCCTCGACGCCGGCGTTCGCCGCCGCGCCCGTTGACCACCTCGGGGCAGCGCGGGTGGAAGCGACACCCCTCCGGGATGCGCGTGGGGTCGGGTGCTTCGCCCGTGAGGATCGGTCGAGACAGCCCCCCGGCCTCCGGGACCACCTCGAGCAGGGCCTTCGTGTACGGGTGCAACGGCTTGGTGAGGACCTCCTCGGCCGGGCCGATCTCGACGATGCGGCCGAGGTACATCACCGCGACCCGGTCCGCGATCGTCCACGCGAGGCCGAGGTCGTGCGTGACCACCAGCATCGCGATGCCGAAGTCGTCGCGCAGGCCGAGCAGCAGCTTGAGGATCTCGCCGCGGACCGAGGCATCGAGGCTCGAGACCGGTTCGTCCGCGACGATGATCTCCGGCTCGAGCACCAGGGCGCCGGCGATCACGACCCGCTGGCGCTGCCCGCCCGAGAGCTCGTGCGGATAGACGAGGAAGAACCGCTCCGGCGGACGGAGCCCCGAGCGGGCGAGCGCCCGCGCTACGAGCTTCTCCTCCGTCAGCCCGTCCTGGCTGGTGATCCCATGGATGCGCAGACCCTCGGCGACCGACTCGTAGATCGTCTGCCGGGGGTTCAGGGCGGCGGTCGGGTCCTGGAACACGATCTGCACCCGCCGCCGATACTCGCGCAGGATCTTGGCGCTCGTGCCGAGCACCTCCCCCTCGAAGCGGATCTCGCCCTGCTTCGGTCGCTCGAGACCCATGATCGTGCGCGCGAGCGTCGTCTTCCCGCACCCGGATTCCCCGGCGAGGGCGAGCACCTCCCCTCGCCCGAGGGTGAGGTCGACCCCGTCCACGGCCCGCGACGTCGCGGCCTTCTTGCCGGCCATGCCGGCCCCGAGCCCGACACGCCCCTCGAAGTTCACATGGAGGTCACGGACCTCGAGGACCGGCGTCCCGTCCGTCGCCGGGTCACTCACGGTGCCACCGACGCGTGCTTCGGCACGAGCAGGCAGGCTGCCCTGCGCCCCGCGCCCGACTCGTAGAGCTCGGGCACCGTCGTGGGGCACTCGTCGAACGCGACCGGGCACCGGGGATGGAACGAACACCCCGGGGGCACGGCGTCGGGCTGCGGCGGGTCGCCGCCCAAGCCCGACGGGGCCCTGCGGTACCGCAGGTCGCCGATCGCCGGGAACGCGGCCGCGAGCGCCTCCGTGTAGGGGTGGGCCGGCGTCTCGAACACCGGCGTCGACGGGCCCTCCTCGACGATCCTGCCGGCATACATGATCGCGAGCCGGTCGCAGACCTCGACGAGGACCGACAGGTCGTGCGTGATGAACAGCATCGCGAGGCCGAGCTCGCGCTGCAGTCTGTTCAGGAGGGCGAGGACCTGCGCCTGCACCATCACGTCGAGCGCGGTGGTCGGCTCGTCCGCGATGACCAGGCTGGGACTGCAGGCGAGGGCCATGGCGATCATCACGCGTTGCTTCTGGCCCCCCGACAGCTCGTGCGGGTAGTCGCGCAGGCGTCGCGGCGGCATGCCGACCTGTTCGAGCAGGTCGCCGACCCGGACCTTGGCCTCGCGTTCCCCGGCCTGGCCGTGTAGCACGATCGCCTCGGCGAGCTGGTCGCCGATCCGCTGCACGGGGTTCATCGCGTGCATCGCGCCCTGGAACACGACCGACGCGCCGGTCCACCGCACCGCGCGGAGCCGGCCGGGTTTCATCGCGAGGACGTCCTCGCCGTTCAGCAGGACCTCTCCCGAGACGGTCGTTCCCGGTGGCAGGAGGCGCAGGATCGCGTTGACCACCGTCGACTTGCCGCACCCCGACTCGCCGGCGAGGCCGAGCACCTCGCCCGGGTCGATGTCGAGCGACAGGCCCCGCACGGCGGGGATCGGGCCGGCCTGGGTCTTGTAGGACACCTCGAGGTCGCGCACAGACAGGATGGTCATCGCTCACGCAGCTTCGGGTTGAGGATCTCGTCGAGCGCGAACCCGCACAGCGTGAACCCGAGCACGACGAACACGATCGCGAGCCCCGGAGGGATCAACCACCACCACTGCCCCGCGCCGGCCGCCCCCGCGCTGAACGCGAACTCCAGGATCGTCCCCCAGGAGATCGAGAGCGGGTCACCGAGGCCGAGGAACGCGAGCGTGGCCTCGGACAAGATCGCGATCGCCACGGTGAGGACCGTGTTCGCGAAGATCAGCGGAGCGACGTTCGGCAGGATGTGGCGGGTGTTCAGGTGCCAGCTGCTCGACCCCAGCGCGCGCGATCGTTCGACGTAGGGGCGGGTCTTCACGGACAGCACCTGCGCCCGGATGATCCGGGCCGTCGAGGGCCAGGTCGTCACGCCGATCACGAAGATGATGACCGTGAGCGACCGCCCGAGCACCGATGCGAGGACGATCGCGAGCGGCAGGAACGGGATCACCAGGAACCAGTCGGTCAGGCGCATCAGCACGGACTCGGTCATGCGACCGTAGTAGCCGGCGACGATGCCGATGACCGAGCCGATCAGCATCGAGATCGCCGTCGCCAGCAGCCCCACGAGCAGCGAGATCCGGGCCCCCCAGACCGTGAGCGTGAAGACCGATCGGCCGAAGTTGTCCGTGCCGAAGGGGAACCCCCACGACGGCGGCGAGAAGGGCACGCCGTTGCAGGGGCAGGTGGCCTCGAGTCCTTCCTTCGGCGCGATCAGCGGCGCGAAGATGGCCACCGCGATGAAGAAGATCAGGGTGAACAGCCCGATCATGCCCATCGTGTTCTTCCGGTACGTGGCCCAGACGCGCTTGGCCGAGAGCCGGCGTCGGGTCCACGCGATCGCCCGCGGGCTCTTGGGGACCTCGGGCGGGGGACCGGGCTCGAGCTCGACCCCGACCGGCGTCTCCGGTGCGTGACCGATCGCCTCCGGCGGGCGCATCAGGCCGCCCTCACGCGGGGGTCGAGGTAGGAGTAGCCGATGTCGGCGACCAGGTTCGCGAAGATGACGGCCGCCGAGAAGAGCAGGAACAGCCCCTGAAGGAGCGGGAAGTCCTTGGCGTCGATCGCCTGCACGGTCAGCAACCCGAGTCCCGGCCACGAGAACACGTACTCGATCGTGATCGCTCCGCCGAAGATGAACCCGAGCGACAGGAGCGTGAGGGTGATCGTCGGCAGCAGGGCATTCGGAACGACATGGTGCCACAGCACCTGCTTCTCGCGGACGCCCTTCGCGCGCGCCGTCTGCACGAAGTCGTCGTTCATGACGTCGATCAGGGAGTTGCGCATGATGAGCGCGTACTCGCCGAGGTAGGCGACCGTGAGCACGAACCACGGCAGGAACATGTGGTTGAGGATGTCGGAGATGTGTGCCCATCCGGTCAGGTCGGCTCCCGGCGTCTCGTACCCGCCCGTCGGGAAGATCGCGGGGAAGGGTCCGACGCCGCCGGCGAACGCCATCAGCATGAGGATCCCGAACCAGAACTCCGGCATCGCGTAGAAGAACAACGTGAAGCTGAGCGACCCCACGTCGAACCGGCTGCCGTGCTTCCAGCCGCCGTAGATCCCGATGATCAGCCCGATGGCGGCCGAGGCGATCGTCGCGGTCCCCAGCAGCAGGACCGTCGGCCAGATCCGGCTCCGGATCACCTCCGACACGGGCGCGCCCCGCAGGAAGAAGGACTCGCCGAACTCGAACTTCGCCGTGTCGGTGACGTACGTCAGGAACTGCTGTGGCAGTGGCTTGTCGAGCCCCAGTTCCTGCTTGACCTCTTCGACGTTCTGCGGGTTGAACGCGGTCGTTCCGCGAAGGAGCAACGCAGCGGGGTCACCCGGGAGGATCCGGAACAGGAAGAAGTTGAAGACCAGAACGAAGGCAAGGGTGAGGACCGCCTGCGCCACCTTGCCGAGGATGTACCTGCGTGTCCCCACCCCGGTCTTCGAGCTTCCTTCCTGTTCCGGTCCCTAGATGTCCTCGTCGCTCACGCGGCGGCGTCGCACGATCAGGACGACCGCCCCGATCACCAGGACCGCCGCGATCCCAGCCCACACGAGGGGCGAGATGCCTCGAGCCGTGGTGGAGCTCCCGCCGCCGCCCTCCGCCTCGCTCACGGGCGTGAGCGTGAGCCACACGTTGCTGATGCCGCCCCAGCCCTGGAGCAGGTCGCCGTTCGGCGGTGGCTGCGGGCTGTAGCCGGTGAATCGGTCGGTCCGGTACGCCTGGAAGTACGGGTCGTACCACATGACCGAGTAGGCCGCATCCTCGTAGAAGATCTTCTGCATCTCGTGGACGATGTCCCAGCGATCGTCCACGTTCAGGGCATGCTGCTGGTCGAGGTACATCTGGTCGTACTCAGGGTTGCAGTAGTACGAGTCGTCGTTGCCGTAGGACGAGCCGTCCGGCGGCCGCTGGTCGCACTTCATCCACGACAGGACGGCGTGGGGTCCGGGTCCGGGTACCACCCCCAGCTGTACATGTCGTACGTGCCCTCGTTGATGATGTCGCCGAGCCGTCCCGAGGTGACGGCGATGACGTCCGCCTTGATCCCGATCTGGCCGAGCCATTCGGAGACGAAGGGCGCCGCGTCGACCGACGTCTGCTCGTTGGTCCGCACGTAGTAGCGGAACTCGAGCGGTCTTCCGGGGTCGAGCGATCCGGGCGGCATCTCGCGCACGCCGTCACCGTCGGTATCGACGTACCCGGCGTCCTCCAAGAGCTGGTTCGCCCCCGGGATGTCCCAGGCGAGCTTCTCGTCGCCCGTGGGCGTCCACTTGGACCCCGGGAGCGTCACGGGTGTGACGATCGAGTCGCCCGGGGAGCCGTACCCGAGGAGCACCTTGTCGACCAGCTCCTCGCTGTTGATCGCCATCCGGATCGCCCGACGGACGGTCACGTCCGTGAGCGCGGGATGCCCGTCCCCGTGCGGGGTGAAGTAGCCGTCGGCCTCCTGGTACGCGGACCCCGTGTTCAGGCCGATCTCGGAGAACGACGGGATCTTCCCGACCATCGTGCCGATGTTCGGCTGGTCCTTGAGCGAGTTGAACGTGTTCGGCGTGTCGATGTAGGCGAAGTCGAGTTCCCCTTGCTCCAACCCCTGGGCGAGCGCGTCATCGTTCTTGTAGAAGCGGTAGATGATCTCGTCGACGTGCGGGTCGGGGCCGGTCCACTCCGGGTTCCGTTCCATCCGGACGAACTGCCCGATCTTGTACTCGGCGATCGTGAACGGGCCGCTGCCGACGCTGGGGACGTTCTCGTATCCCTTCGGCGTGCAGGGGTCGGCATCGTCCGGACAATTGCCTTTCTCGATCTCCTCGAAGACGTGCTTGGGCAGGATGTAGAAGTACATGTAGGGGATATCGCCCGAGTACAGGCTCGTCGGTCCCAGGGTGTCGAACTGGATGTGCGTGTCGTCGATGAGCCGCACGTCTCCGTCGATCAAGGTCAGGTAGTTCTGCGGCAGGTACGCGTGGTTGCTCTTGTACAGGTTCATCGTGTAGGCGACGTCTTCGGCCGTGACCGGGACGCCGTCCGACCAGACGAACTTGTCGCTGATCGTGTACGTGAACGTCATGTTGTCATCGCTGGTCTCGACCTTGGTCGCGAGGCCCGGCTTCGCGTGGAAGTTCAGGTCGTAGTTGATGAGCATGTGGTACTGCGGGGTCCAGAAGTAGAAGTCGAGCGCCGTGTACCCCGACATCGGGTTCAGCGAGGTCGGCTCGGCGGTGTCACCCCACGTGAAGGTCACCTTCTGGTCGTTGGTGCTCCCCGTGGCGCCGGTGGTCTCCTGGGCCAGCGCGGCCTGCGCCATCGCGGCGCTCGCGAACGCACCGGCCAGCATCAGCACGATGGTCAGTCGGAACTTGCCCCGTCTCATCGCCCCTCCTAGATTCAACCCCCCGTGAGCCGAAGGCCCCGGACCCACGACCGCCGACTTTGAACGGCGGTTCGAGATGAGGTCTGTATAGCACGGACGCCTCGAGATGGGGTAGGCACGGGCGTTCGCGGCCGGCGCCGGTATCGTTGCCAGGTGTGAGCCACCACCTGGATCCGGTGCCTGAGGTGCCCGAGGACGAGGCGTCGTGGTTCGACGAGGAAGAGGACTGGGAGCCGCTCCGGAGGCCCGTCTGGTGGCGGTGGGTCGCCGTCGGTCTCGTGCTCGCGCTGGTGGTGGCCACGCCCTTCGCGTACGCCCTCTACCGGCTCCTCCGGTGACCCCGGGCGGCGTGGCCGCCGCGTCCGATCAGGCTCCGCGGGCGAGCCGGACCAGTTCGTCGAACAGCCCCTGCTGGGCGGGGTCCGACGGCGCGGTGTCTTCGGGGTGCCACTGGGCGCCCACCATCCATCCGCGGTCGCGCTCGATCGCCTCGACGAGGCCGTCCTCGGCCCAGCCGGTGGCTGCGATGCCGTCACCCATTCGGTCGGCCCCCTGATGGTGATGGGAGGAGCAGGCGACCACGTCCGAGCCGGCGGCCCGGGCGACCTTGCTCTGCCCGGCGAGCTTGACGTCGTGGACGACCGCATCGGCTCCGCTCGGAGCGCCGTGCGGCATGTACCGTGCTTCCCCCGGAAGGTCCTGGATCAGCGAACCGCCGAAGGCGACGTTCATCACCTGCATGCCCCGACAGATGCAGAGCGTCGGCGTCTCGCGCCGGTCGGCCTCGAGCAGCAGGTCGATCTCGAGCGCGTCGCGATCGCGTTCGACGCCGTAGATCGTCTCGCTCGGCTCCTGCCCGAAGCGCGTCGGCTCGACGTCCCCGCCGCCGATCAGCATGAGCGCGTCGACCGCGTCCAGTAGCTCCGCGGGCGATCGGTCGTCCCCCGGGAGCACCAGCGTGGCGCGTCCACCCGCTCGCCGTACGGCGTCCACGTAGTTCTCGGGGAGGCCGTACCCACCGACGGTCCAGTTGCTCACGCGACCCGGTCGCAGGTGGTACGAGACGATCCCGATCTCGGGTCGATCGCTCCGTGCCATGCGGTCGAGTGTAGCCCGCGCGTGCTCGGCAACGCCCTTCAGAACTCGAGGTTGCAGTTCTCGCAGAGGAAGACCCGGCCGCGAACGTTCAGGCTGTGGCCTCCGCACCGCCAGCATCGCCGGCACGTGCCCGCGACGGCGCAGTCGATCGGGTCGGTCGTCTCGCCCGGCTGATCCCACGTCGTGGTGCCCTCGGACGGACGCGGGAGCTGGACCGAGAGCAACTGGAGCGCCTCGTCCCCGCTCAGGAACCCATGGGGATGGGCCGCGGCCCGCCCGATGATCAGGCCCGGGCCGAGCGGCACCGGGTTCTCGGCCACGAGCGCCTGCCCGCTGCCGCGCAGCACCATCACCCATTCCTCGGAGTCGGGGTGGGTGTGCGCGTAGGCGATCTGGTTCGTCGTGAACCCCTGGAGCGACAGGTAGGAGTCCGAGCCCTGGCTGATCGGCACCCGGCGGAACCCCGATGCACACGGCGCGATGAGGTCCTGCGGCCAGCATCCCGAACACGCCGAGGTTGTCCAGGACCTCGGCGAGGTCGCCGACGTGATGCTTGGTCGCCTCGTTCGGACCCGCCTCGGTCGCCACGGCCGAAGCTTGCCACTGCCGGCCTTCGCGCGCACGCCGGCGCCGCCGGCTCCGGACCGCCGGGCTATCATCGCCGCTGCCGAACCGAGGTCGAGGGGGAACGATGACCGCCGAGCTGCTGATCGTGGGTGGCGAGCGCCTGCCCGCCGCCGAGGGAGGGACCTTCACGGTGATCGAGCCGGGGAACGGTTCCCCGATGGCCGAGGTGGCCGAGGCGGGCCCCGAGGACGCTCGGCGCGCCGTCGACGCCGCGGTCGAGGCGTTCGACGACGGGCCGTGGCCGCGGACGTCGGCGACCGAGCGCGGCCGCGTGCTGCTCCGGGCGTCGGTGCTCGTCCGGGAGCGCCTGGAGGAGCTCGCGCGGCTCGAGGCCCGCAACGTGGGCAAGCCGATCGGCGACGCCCGCGACGAGATCGGGATCGTCGCCGACACCCTCGAGTATTGGGGCGGCGCGGCCAACAAGATCTTCGGCGAGACGGTGCCGGTTCAGGACCCCGGGCTCGACGTCACGCTCCGCGAACCGGTGGGGGTGTGCGCGCTCATCACGCCGTGGAACTTCCCGCTCGTGATCGCGACGTGGAAGATCTCGCCGGCGCTCGCGTGCGGGAACACGATCGTCGTGAAGCCGGCGTCGCTCACACCGCTCTCGCTGCTGTCGCTCGCCGACATCCTGGCCGAGGCCGGGCTCCCCGCCGGCGCGATGTCGGTGCTGCCCGGTCCGGGCTCGAGCGTCGGCAACGCACTCGTGACCGACCCCCGCGTCGCCAAGGTCGGCTTCACCGGGTCGACCGAGATCGGGTCGCAGATCATGGCGCTGGCCGCCCGGAACATCACCCGGGTCTCGCTCGAGCTGGGCGGCAAGTCCGCCAACGTCGTGTTCGCGGACGCCGACATGGAGCACTGCGTCGAGCGCTCGATGTGGGCGGTGTTCGCGAACACCGGACAGGACTGCTGCGCTCGGAGCCGCATCTTCGTCGAGCGCTCGGCTTACGAGGGGTTCGTCGACGCGTTGGCGAAGAAGACCCAGACCCTGCGCGTGGGGCAGCCGCTCGCCGAGGAGACCGATCTCGGCCCGCTGATCTCCTCGGGGCAGCGCCAGACGGCGCTCGACTACCTCGAGATCGGGCAGAAGGAGGGCGCACGCCTGATCACCGGCGGCGAGGTCCCCGATGTGCCGGACGGCGAGAACGGCTTCTACCTGCGGCCGGCCATCCTGGCCGACGTCGACAACGGGTGGCGCGTGGCCCAGGAGGAGATCTTCGGGCCGGTGGCGTGCGTGATCCCGTTCGACACCGAGGAGGAGGCCGTCCGTCTGGCCAACGAGACGGAGTACGGGCTCTCGGGCTCGATCTGGACCCGCGATCTCGGCCGGGCGATCCGCGTCGCCAAGGGGATCCGCACCGGGGTGCTGAGCGTGAACTCGTCGCACAGCGTCCACACCGAGGCGCCGTTCGGCGGCTACAAGCGGAGCGGGATCGGCCGCGAGATGGGGATGCACGCGGTGAACCTGTACACGGAGGTCAAGAACGTGTACTTCTCGGAGACGTAGCGGTTACATCGAGCGCGGATAGGCCGGCGGCAGAGGAAGTCGGATCTCTCTGCCAAGCCGTCTGTTCGCCATCAAGTCTCGGTCATGCACTTGATGGGTTCGGAGATAGGGAACGGGCAAACGCCGCCCCCTCCGGGATCAGCCCGAGGTTCGGCCTGGAGGATCGTGCGGTCCCAGCGCCGCCCCATCGAGGCGAAGTCGTCGCGCGAGTGATCCGATCCTTCACCGTAAGACGCGGAAGGTAAGATGCGTGACCCCAGTGCCTTCGATCACCCTCGTGCTCTCCAGGTCGATCGGCCCGGTCCCTAGATGGTCGAACAATGAGACGCCGTCCCCGAGCAGCACGTGTACTAGGTCTACGTGTATCTCGTCGAGGAGCCCAGCTTTGATGCAATGCTGCACGATGCTCGCGGCACCCACGCCGACGTCCTTGTCGCCTGCGACCGCTTTCGCTTGCGCTAGGGCGCTCTCGAGTCCGTCCGTGACGAACGTAAACGGCGATCCTTCGTAGACCCAGTCTTGTGGGACCGAGCTGGTAACAACGAAGACCGGTACGTCCAAGGGGTGTTTGCCACCCCACCCATCGGTGAGGTCGAATGTCCTTCGACCAAACACCATCGCCCCTGTCGTTCTGCGTGTCTCGGCAAGGTACTTAGCGGTCTGCGCCGACACCATGAAGACCATGTCGGTTCCAGGCAGCCTGTATTCGGTGTCGCCAGCGGAGTACCACGCCAATAGCCTCTCGCCGCCGACACCCATGGGTGCTTCAGGGCCATCGTTCGGCCCAGCGATGAACCCGTCGAGCGAGACTGAGAGCCCTGTGCGGACCTTCCCCAAGTTCGTCCTCCTTCCCCAACCTGATCTCAGGGACTGTCTGGTGGTTTGTCGGTACGGCCCTTGTGCTCTTACTGAATGTCACTCTTGCGGTTGGGTGAGAGAGGCTTCTTTTCGCCGGGCTCAAGACCATAGCCCTGTCGACTCATCCAGACCCTAGACCGAGCGCTCGTACCGCTCGCGCTCCCACTCGGTCACGGTCTCACGCCAGGCCCTCAGCTCCCAAGCCCGGGACGTGACGAAGTAGTCCGCGAAGTCCTTGCCGAGCGCCTCGCGCAGCGCCGGGTCGTCTTCGAACGCCTGCAGCGCGGCTTCCAGTGACCCGGGCAACTCGGGCAGGCCGAGCGCGTACGCGTCGCCCTCGATGGGGTCTGGGGCGGAGGCCCCGCGCCGGATACCGTCCGCGGCCGAGGCGCCGATCGCGGCGAGGACGAGGTACGGGTTCGCGTCGGCGCCCGGCCGACGGCACTCGAAGCGCCACAGCTCCGGGCGGGCCGATCGGATCGCGCGCACCGCGCACGACCGGTTCTCGTAGCCCCACGTCGCGTTGATCGGCGCGAACCAGCCGGGGACCAGCCGCTTGTACGAGTTGATCGTGGGGTTCAGCAGCAGCGAGGCGGCGGGCAGGTGGTCGATCAACCCGGCGACGGCCGAGGCGAACACGGGCGGCAGCTCGGCCGTCGGGTCGTCGGCCGCGAAGGCGTTCGTCCCGCCCTGCCACAGCGAGAGGTGGACGTGGCCGCTCGAGCCCTCCTCGCCCGGGTTCGTCTTCGCGAGGAAGCTCGCGCGCAGGCCCATCGACTCGGCGACCTGCTTCACGCCGAACTTCAGCAGCACCGCCTCGTCCGCCGTGGCGAGGCCGCGCCGCGCGTCCAGGTTCAGCTCGAGCAGGCCGGGTCCTGCCTCCGTGTGCACCGCCGAAAGCTCGACCCCGAGCCCCTCGAGCGCGGGGACGAGCTCGTCGAGGAACCGCTGCGTACCGCCCGATCTCGTTCACGCTGTAGCTGATCCCGCTCGACGTCGGCTCGCCCTGCGCGTCCCAGATCCGGATCTCGTACTCGATCGCCGACATGACCTCGTACCCGAGGCCGCCGAGGTCGTCGACGACGCCGCGGAAGACCTCGCGCGACGCGAACGCGGGCGAGCCGTCCGGCCAGCTCGGCGTCGCCAGGCACACGCGCCACCCCGGCCGCCAGCGCAGGTCGTGCAGCGTCTCGGGGTCGGGGTGCACGATCAGGTCGGGCGCGCCCACCTTGATCCCGAAGCGCTCGTAGTCGGCGATCGGCGTGTCGACCGGATCGAGGCCCAGGATCAGGTCGGTCATGACCGTGCCCTGCTCGACCGCTGCCTCGAACGCGTCGGGGCGCAGCGCCTTGCCGCGGAGCGATCCGTTCATGTCGGGGATCGCGAGCAGGACGAACTCCTCGCCGGCCCGCGGTTCGACGATCACGATGACGATCCGGCGAGCGCGCGGTCGATCGTGCGGCCGACGTCCTGCATCGCGGCGGCGAAGCGCCGGACCATCTGGCCGAGCTCCGCGTCCGTGCTCGTGTACGCGGGAGCAAGCAGGACCTGGTCGCCGGCGAACCCGTCCGCCTGGGGATGCGTCGAGGTGACGAGGAGCCCGTGCTCGAACGCCGTGTCGTCGACGAGCGAGGCGGCGTCGAGCTCGACGGGCAGGAACGACGCGCCGTCGCGGGGATCGACCAGCTCCACGCCCAGAAGGAAGCCCCGGCCGCGGACCTCCTTGACGATGTCCATGCCCTCCAGGGCCGACACGAGCTCGGCCCGGAGCTCCGGGCCGCGGTCGCGGACGCGCTCGATCAGCCCCCGTCCCTCGATGAAGTCGAGCACGGCGAGCCCGACGGCGGCGGGGAGCGGCGCGCCGTCCCACGTGTGCCCGAGGTCGAACTCGCGCGACCCGCCGTCGATGGCGTCGTAGATCTCCTGCCGACACAGCACGGCACCCAGCGGGGCGTAGCCGGCGCCCAGCCCCTTGCCCACCGCGACGATGTCGGGCTCGATCGGGAGCTGATGGGCGGCGAGCCAGCTCCCGACCCGGCCGATGCCGGTCACCACCTCGTCGAAGCAGATCAGGAACCCGTGCCGGTCCCGGCGTTCGGCCAGGCCGCGCCAGAACGGAGGCGGCGGCGAGTACGCGGGCAGGGCCGCCGCGCTCACGGGCTCGATGAAGAAGGCCGCGATCTCCTCGCCGTGCCGCTCGAGCAGCCGGTCGAGCTCGGCGAGCGCGGCCTCGCCGCTCGGGTCGAACCGCCACGTCGACGGAGGGATGTGCAGGTGATCCGCCAGGTACGGCGTGTACGGCTCCTGGATCGCCGGCCGCCCGTTCAGGGCGAGGGTCCCCATCGAGGAGCCGTGGTAGCTCTGCGCGGGCGAGATCACGCGCCAGCGGTCGGTGTCGCCGCGCTCGACGTGGTACAGGCGCGCGAGCTGGAGCGCCGTCTCGTTGGCCTCGGACCCGCCGGAGACGAAGCGCGCTCGCGCCATCTCGGGCATGTGGCCGAGCAGCCGGTCGGCGAGGTGCTCCTGCGGCTCGCTCGTGAAGTAGTGGTTGTAGTAGTAGGCGATCTCCCCGGCCTGTTCGGCGGCCGCCGCCGTGATCTCGAGGACGCCGTGCCCGAGGCAGGCGACCATCGCGCCGCCCGAGCAGGCGTCGAGGATCTGCCGGCCGTCGGTCGTCGTGAGCCAGACACCCTGGCCGCGTTCGATGCTCGGGTACGCGAGGTCGAGGTCGCGGGGGAAGAGCGCGGTGTCGTTCGAGCGGATCATCGTTCGACCGCGGCCCGTCCGAGCCGCGCGACGTCGCGGAGGAAACGGTCGAACAGCTGCATCGCGTTGCCGCGGCTCGCGTCCGCGCGGCGGTGGGTCTCCTCGAGCAGCGCGTCCGGGTCCACGCCGTCCGCGTCGAGCTCGTGACGGTAGACGCGGACCCAGTCGTCCATGATCTCGGTCGTCACCTCGGGGTGGAACTGGAGCCCGAGGCTGACCTCCCGGCGACGAACGCCTGCGGGCCGACGTCGGTCTCGGCGACGACCGTCGCCCCGGGCGGAGGCGTGAACGTGTCGAAGTGCCACTGGAACCAGGGGCCCTCCGGTACCAGCTCGGGGTCGTGGGTGCGGACCGGGAGCCAGCCGATCTCGGGGTCCTCCGAACGGTAGAGGTCGGCGCCGAGCACGCGGGCGAGCATCTGCCCGCCGAAGCACAGGCCCAGGATCGGGACGTCTCCGTCGACGGCGCGGCGCATCAGCGCCGCCTCGCGCGGCACGAACGGTTTCGTGTCGTCGAACGCGGCGAACTCGGAGCCGAGCGACACGATCAGGTCGTACCGGGTCGGGTCGGGTTCGGCGTCCTCGAGATCGATCCGGAGGGTCTCGACCTCCGCGTCGTGCGACCCGAGCCACCCGGTGACGTACCCGGGCGGCGTGGGCTCCTCGTGCTGCAGGATCAGCGCGCGCAGGCGGCCGTGCCCGTCGTCGCTCATCAGGAGATCCCCGTCGTCTGCGGCGGCCGGCCCTTCAACTCGGACGTCGCCTCGTCGGTCACGCGGTGCACGGCGTCGGCGAACCGCGCGACCATCTCGGCGAGCTCGTCGTCGGTGGTCGTGAACGGGGGCGCGAACAGGGTCTGGTCGCCCGCGTACCCGTCGCGGGTCGGCTGGGTCGACAGCGTGATCAGCCCGCGCTCGAACGCCGCGGCATCGATCCGTCCGGCCACGCGCAGCTCCGGCTGGGCAGGAACGACGTCCCGTCGCGGGGTCGACGAACGACACGCCGAGCAGGTAGCCCTCGCCGCGGACCTCGTGGACCATCGGGACGTCCGTCAGGGCCTCGGCGAGCTCGTCGCGCAGCTGGGGTCCCCGTTCGCGGACCCGCTCGATCAGCCGCTCGGCCCGCAGCGCCTCCAGCACCGCGAGCCCCACCGCGCACGGCGAGCGGCGCGCCGTCCCACGTGTGCCCGAGCGTGAACCGGCGCGAGCCCTCCGCGACGGCCTGGTACACGTGATCGCGGCAGAGCACCGCGCCGATCGCCGCGTAGCCCGGCGCCGAGCCCCTTCGCCGTCGCGATGATGTCCGGCGGCGCAGGCCGTGTCGGCGCCGGCGAACCAGCTGCCCGTCCGGCCCACGCCGGTCACGACCTCGTCGAAGCACACGAGGAAGCCGTGGCGCTCGCGGCGCTCGGCCAGGCCCTCCCAGAACCGGCGTGGCGGCGTGTACGCGGGCAGGGCCGCGGCGCTGATCGGCCTCGCAGAAGAACGCGGAGACGTTCTCCGGACCCGCCTCCTCGAGCGCGCGGTCGAGCGCCTCGAGCGCGGCCTCGCCGGTCGGGTCGAAGCGCCACGTGCTCGGCGGGATGTGCAGGTGCTGCGGCAGGTACGGGCCGAACGGGCCCTGCAGCCCCGGCCGCCCCGTGAGCGCGAGCGTCTGCATCGTCGGACCGTGGTAGGCCTGCGCGGGCGAGATCACCTGCCATCGCTCCGGCTCGCCGCGCTCGACGTGGTAGCTGCGCGCCAGCTGGATCGCCATCTCGTTCGCGTCCGCCCCGCTGGTCACGAAGCGGACGCGGGTGAAGCCCTCGGGCGCCACCTCGACGAGCTCTCGCGCGAGCCGCTCCTGGGCCGGGTTCGTCAGCCGCTCGTTGTGCACGTACGCGAGCGCGTTCGGCCTGCGCGCGCGCCGCGGCGACGATGTCGCGCCGGCCGTGACCGAGCGTCGAGGCCATCGAGCCGCCGCTCATCGCGTCGAGGTACCGGTTGCCGGCCGCGTCCTCCACCCAGACGCCCTCGCCTCGGACGATGACCGGGATAGGCACGGCCGAGCTCGAGCGGGAGCACGTGGCTCCGGCTGGCTCTCGATCAACGCCCTGGGCCATGCGGCCTCCTCGCGTCCGCGAACCGACGAGCGGCTCGCGCGGCCGGCGAGCTTCGAATGCCCGAAGCCTACCGCGTGGCCGCCCCGTCCCGCGGCCCCTCCCGGCGCGAGCGCCGAACGCGCTACGATCGGTCGTTCGATCGGTCTGCGGACCTGCGGAAGGAGGAGCCGGTGGAGCGACGTCGGCAAGATCCTCGAGGAGTGGCAGAAGCACGGGATCGGCTTCGTCCGGTTCGAGCTGCCGGACATGCACGGGATCTCCCGGTCGAAGACGATCCCGATCGCCCACGCCTTCGACTACGCGGAGCGCGGGCTCAACATGTACGGCGGCGTCGAGCGTCCTGGACTCGCGGTCCGACGTGGTCCCGGGCACGCTGTACCACGAGGAGCGTCGGGTACGGCGACCAGCTCCTGTTCCCCGATCCCGACAGCGCCGCCGTCATCCCGTGGGCCGACCGCACGGCCCGTCTGATCTGCGACGCGCGGTGGTACGACGGCTCGCCGCTCGCGGCGACGCCCCGGCACGTCTTCCGCAGCGCGCTCGAGAAGGCCGCGAGATGGGGTTCGAGCCGCTCATGGGCTCGGAGTTCGAGTTCTACCTGCTCGACCGCCGACACGCGCGAACCGCTGTTCGAGGGCTACCACATCTTCAACACGGTCCGGAACGACTACGTCCCGACGATCCGCCGCATCCTCGAGGAGATGCCGCAGGTCGGCGTCGACATCATCACCGTCGAACTGCGAGTACGCCGGCTCGCAGTGGGAGATCAACTTCGCGCCCGGGCGGGGCCTGGCCGGCCCGGACCACGCGTTCACGTTCAAGAACGGCGTGAAGGAGATCGCGAAGCAGGACGGGTACCTCGCGACGTTCATGAGCAAGCCGTGGGCGACCTCGGCCGGCAGCGGGTGCCACACGCACCTCTCGCTGATGCACGCCGACTCGGGCGAGAACGCGTTCGCGACGCGGACGACCCGAACGGCATGAACGACACCGGCCGCTCGTTCATCGCGGGGCTCCTCACGTACGCGCCGCGCGATCGACGCGGTGATCGCGCCCACGGTGAACTGCCTGCGCCGTCGCCGCCGGCACACGTTCAGCCCGACGAACATCTCGTGGGGCCACGAGGACCGTTCGGCGCTGATCCGCGTGAAGGGCGGGAGTCCCGCGTCCAAGCACATCGAGTACCGGGCGCCCTCGGCGCTGTCGAACCCGTACCTCGTCGGCGCCGCGCTGATCCAGGCCGGGCTGCGAGGCATCGAGGACAAGCTGACGGCGCCGGAGCCCTCGAGGCCGGGCGTGCCCGCGGAGGAGGACGACTCGCTCGAGAAGCTGCCGCTCGACCTCGCCGACTCGCTCGACGCGCTCGAGTCCGAGCCGGCGACGCGGGACTTCTTCGGGGAGGAGTTCATCACGGCCTACACGAGGATGCGGCGATACGAGCTCTCCCGGCTCGCCGACTGGGTGACCGACTGGGAGCGCACGGAGTACCTGGAGCTGTTCTGAGCCCTCCGGCCGCGAAGCGGACCACGGCGCGCACGGCCCCGGCTCGCCGGACGAGCGAGGGGGCGGCCTCGGTCGCCCGCCGTCTGGCCGCTGCCGGGGTCGAGGCCGTCGCGCTCGCGATGGTCGACCCGGCCGGCGTCACGCGGGTCAAGTGCGTCCCGATCCGCCGGTTCGAGGAGGTCGCGCGGTTCGGCGTCGGCCTGTCGAACGTGTTCTCGGTCTTCCTGGTGAACGACGGCATCACGTCGGCGCCGGGCATCGAGGGCCCATCGGGCGACACGCGGCTCGTCCCCGACCCGGCGTCGGCGGTCGCGCTCGCCGCCTCCCCGGGATGGGCGCTCGCGGCCGTGGACCAGCGTGACCAGGAGGGCGAACCCTGGCCGCCCTGCGGCCGCACGTTCGCGAGGCGGATGCTCGAGCGCCTCTCGGCCCACGGGCTCGAGCTCCGCGGAGCCTACGAGCTCGAGTTCTTCCTCGGGAACCGGATCTCGCCGCGTGAGGCGGACGAGCCGGATCCGATCCCCGCCCACACCGGACCCGGGTACAGCGCCCCGGTCCTCGCGGACCAGGAGCCGTTCGCGACCGAGGTGATCCGCGCGCTCGAGGCCCAGGGGACGGGGATCATGCAGTTCCACCCCGAGTACTCGACCGGGCAGTTCGAGATCTCCGTCCCACACCGGCCCGGGATCGCCGTCGCCGACACCAACCTGGTGGCCCGCCACACGATCCGCTCGGTGGCGCGGTCGAACGGCCTCGCCGTCTCGTTCGCGCCGGTGGTGTTCGCCGGTCTCGTCGGCAACGGCGACCATCTGCACCTCAGCCTGTGGGACCGGCGCGGGCGCAACCGGTTCGCGGACGGCGACGGGCCCGAGGGCATGACCCGCGAGGCGGAGGCGTTCACCGCCGGCGTCCTCGAGACCCTGCCGGCGATCGTCGCGGTCTCGTGCCCCTCGGTCGCCAGCTACCTGCGGCTCCAGCCGCACCGATGGGCCGGCGCCTTCAGGTGCTGGGGCCGGGAGAACCGCGAGGCGGGGCTCCGGTTCGTGACGGGGATGGTCGGGAGCCGCTCGGAGGCGGCGAACCTGGAGGTCAAGCCGGTCGACGGGAGCGGGAACCCGTACCTGGTCCTGGGGTCGATCGTCGCGGCGGGGCTCGACGGGCTCGAACGCGACCTGCGGCTCCCGGAGCCGACCACCGAGGATCCGGCGTCGCTGTCCGCGGCGGAGCGGCGGAAGCGGGGGATCGCCCAGCTGCCGTCCTCGCTGGGCGCGGCGATCCGAGCGCTCGAGCGTTCGTCGGTCCTGCGGGACGCGATGGGGGCGATGCTGTTCGACTCCTTCGTGGCGACACGCAAGGGCGAGCTCGCCGCGTTCGACGGTATGGACGACGATGCCGTCGTCCGCGCGCACCGCTGGCGGTACTGAGGGGCCAAGAGGAGGAGAGGACGGTGGCAGGGATCGATCTGTCGGGCGTGGGCATCGTCGACGCGCACACGCATCCGTACCGGCTGGAGGAGCTGCTCGAACGCGACCCGGCGGGGTTCGACACACGCGCGATGTTCCTCGGCGAGTCCTTCTCGTCGTCCTCGCGGCTCCAGGAGGGCCTGTGGCCGTTCGTCCACGCGCTCACGGGGTCGACCGTCTACGGGATCGCGATGCACCGCTGGCTCGCCGAGCACCTGGGCTGCGAGCCGAACCGGCAGGCCGTGGTCGAGGCGCGGGCCGAGGCGCTGCGCGCCGACCCGGTCGCGTACACGAAGGGGCTGCTCGACGCGGCCGGCGTCGTCGCGGTCCTGTCCGACGAGGGGTTCCCACAGCCGCCCGTGCCCGCCGAGGAGTTCGAACGCACGATCGGCGTCCGCGTCCATCGCGTGGCTCGGCTCGAGCCGTGGATCCTCGTGCACCGCGACGGTTCGTTCGACGACCTGGTGTCCGGGGTCGAGGGCGAGGCGACGCGGGCCGCCGCCGACCCGAACTGCGTCGCCTTCAAGTCGATCGTCGCCTATCGGACGGGCCTGGACGTCGGCGACCCGAGCGAGGGCGAGGCCCGCGAGGCGTTCGAACGGTGGCGCGGTGACGGCTGGCGGGAGACCCGGGAGCACGCGAAGCCGGTCCGGGACTTCCTGATCAGGCGGACCCTCGCGGTGGCCAAGGAACACGGCCGCCCGTTCCACTTCCACTGCGGGGGCGGCGATCCGGACATCGACCTGATCCACGCCAAGCCCGAGAACCTGTTCCCGCTGCTCGTCGACGTCCAGGATCAGCCGGTGGTGCTCGTGCACAGCGGGTACCCCTGGATCCGGGAGTCCGCCTACATCGCCTCGGTCTTGCCGAACGTGTACCTCGAGCTGTCCGAGTTGATCCCCTGGGGCTTCGGTCAGGTCGAGTGGGCGCTCGAGATGCTGGTGGGAACCGTGCCGGCGGCCAAGCTCCTGTACGGCTCGGACGAGGCCGGCGAGCCGGAGTCGTTCTGGATCTCGGCCCTGCTCGCGCGGCGGGCGCTCGAACGCGTCCTGGATCGGTTCGTCGAGCGCGACTACGTGTCGACCACGCATGCCGAGCGGCTGGGGTCGATGGTGCTCGGCGGGAGCTGCCGGGCGTTGCACGGCCTCGACGCCTGACCCGTCCGCAGGCGCGCGGTTCAGTACTTGGCGAAGTGGCCTCGGTACTGCGAAGCCTCGTCCATCGCCCCGTAGGCCTCGAACTCGGACCGCCGGACGGCGACGTACGAGGCGGTGAGCGCCTGGCCCATCGCGGCCGTGAGGACCTCGTCGCGTTCGAGCTCGTCCAGCGCGGCGCCGAGCGTCTCCGGGTATCGTTCCGCCCCCGCTCGTTCGCGCTCGGCTACGAGCAGCGTGGCCGGGTCCACCAGCATCGGTTCGGGCAGCTCGAGGCCGCGTTCGATGCCGTCCAGCCCGGCGGCGATGAGGCCCGCGAACGCGATGTAGGGGTTGCAGCTCGCGTCGGCAGGCTTGTACTCGAGGTTGGTCGAAGGCTCCTCCAACCCCCAGAACGTGGATGGGACGCGGACCGTCGCCTCGCGGTTGTCCGGACCCCAGCACACGAACGCGGAGCTCCAGTGCTGCGGCAGGAGACGGCGGAACGAGTTGAAGGACGGTGCGGTCAGGGCGAGCAGCGCCGGCGTGTGGGCGAGGATCCCCGCGGCGAAGCGTTCGGCCGTCTCCGAGAGGGCGTAGCGGCGGGCGCCATCGTGGAACCGGTTCCGCTCCCCGGCGGCGTCCCAGACGCTGAAGTGGATGTGCGCCCCGTTGCCCGCCTGGTCCGGCCACGGCTTGGGCGCGAGCGAGGCGACCAGCCCGAAGCTCGACGCCACGGCGCGGATCGTCTCGCGGACGAGGATCTGCGTGTCGGCCGCCTCGAGCACCGGCAGGTGCACGATCGACAGCTCCTGCTGGCCGTGCCCGAGCTCCGCGTAGTACTGCTCGAGCTGGATCGACTGCGCCTCGAGCGCCGCGACGATCGCGTCCGTGACCTCCTGCGAGGCGGTCATCCCGATCGTCGAGAAGCACAGGCTGTCGTCGATCGGGACGAACCCGTCGTCCGCGCGCGTGGCGAGGCTGAACTCGTTCTCGACGGCGCAGCGCATGACCATGTCGCGTTCGGCGAGCGCGGCGGTCATCCGCTTGAGGAACGAGCGGGGGTCGGCCTCGTACGGCTCGCCGTCCAGCCGCACATGGTCGACGAGCATGCCGGCCGAGTGCGGCGCGTACGGCAGGATCCGCAGCGTCGCGGGGTCGGGGACCAGCCGGACCTCGCCGACCGGGCCCATCCCCTCCACCGGCTGGAGCTGGTCCAGGGAGCTCATCGCCTGCATCGCGACCGTGACGCCGATCCCGGTCCGCATCCGGTCGGCCAGGCGCTCGACGTGCGCGGCCTTGGCCCGCACGACCCCCCCGTTGTCGCAGTACAGGAACCGGACGAGGCGGACGCCCGCCTGCCTGCAGACGGCGACCGCCTCGTCCGGCGTCACGCTCGGCCCATCGTCCCGCGGCTCAGGCGGTAGGCATGTCCTCCCTGATCTCCTGCTCCACGGCCCCCAGGTCGATCAGTTCCTCGTCGGTCTTGCCCTTGCGGGCCGACTGCGAGATCAGGTAGATGATGATCCCCGCCGCGACGGACATCCCCGCGACGGCGAACATCCACGTGTTCCACTCGGTGAGTGTCGGGAAGCCGGCTGGATACCAGGAGCCCACGAAGATGAAGAGCACGGCCGCGAGGTTGATGACCGTCCCGACGATCCCACACGTGTACAGGAACCATGCCGGGACCCGCCGTTCCTTCTCGAACCGTTCGGGGTCGGCTCGCCTGGCGAAGAAGATGTCCAGGAAGAGCAGGGCGGTCGAGATGCACCACACGATCGTCAATCCCGCGTACAGCCCGTAGAACGGCTTGTTGTAGTCGTCGCCCCCGATGCCGAAGAAGACGAACACGGTGATGATCGTCGCGATCACGGACTGTAGGATGACGGCGTTCGCCGGCACCCTGTTCTTGTTGACCTTGCCGACCTGGTGCGGGAGCCGCCGCTCCAGACCAGACACGAACAGCAGCCGTGCGAACGCGTAGTTGTAGACGACGGTCGCCGTGAGGAACACCCACGCGAGGATGAGGGCCACGGCCACGCCCGCCCACTCGCCGATGGCGACGCCGACGGCCTGGGCGCCTCCGGTGACGCCGTTGGCTCCGCCCGCCTCGATCACGACCATGTTGCCCCAGGTGGTCCAGAGGTACGCGGCCATCACGATGATGCAGCCCCAGAGCAGGTAGGTCCGGATGGCTTTCTCGCCGCCCTCGACCTCCACGCCCAGGTTCATCGGCGTCTCGATGCCCAGCAGCGCGAGGATCGCGAAGGAGAAGAACGTGAGGTTGTAGGGGAGGCCGAGCGCCAGCTTCTCACCTTGGAACGGGTCCCAGCCTGTCCCGAAGTCCGTGGCCGACGGGTTCCCCTTGAGCAACCACACGACACCGGCGAGACCCATCACGAAGATCGCGGCCGCGTAGAAGAAGAACTGCACGTTCACGTAGTTCTGAGTGACCCGCATCTTGAGCAATGACATCGCGGCGCTGAACCACACCACGACGAGTACGACGATCCCGATCTCCCAGTTCTTGGTCAGGATCGTCGTGTCTCCGAACGCGAACGCCTGCTGGATGAACGCCGCGACCAGGATGCCGGCGGCGACCATCACGATCGGACCCGGCCACCAGGCGACGAACCCGGCGAAGAACCCCCAGAACGGCCCGAGCACCTTGTGGGTCCAGACGTAGAGGGACCCTTCCTCCGGGAACATCCGCCCGAGCTGGGCGGTCACGAAGGCCCCCGTGATCAGGAACGTCGCGAAGGCGATGATCCAGTAGATGAACACGGAGGGCCCGGCGAACTGCAGCCCTGCCGAGTTGTTGATGAACAGCACGATCGCCACGAAGATGACCACCAGATCGAACGGCTTGAGCGACCGCGCCACAAGGACGGGCGCCACCTTCTCGGAGATCATCAGGTTCTCGTCGGGCTTCGATGCCATCCGACACCCCCTCCCGTCGTGAGGACACGCGCGACCAACCGGGTGCGGGCGCGCCCTCACCAGCCGTCGTTTCGCCATCCTCGCATCCGGGTCGAGGACCTGTAAAGCCCGTGCAACCCTTTGCAGCCGAAAGGACTAGATCGAGCCGCGCTCCGCCCCGTAGGCGGCGGCCATCTCCTTCAGGCGGTCCCGCGTCGATCCGTAGACCTCGCCGGGGGGGAGGAAGCGCTTCGGGAGCTTCCCGACGAACGTGTAGTTCGGGTCGCAGACGTTGGCCACCGGGCTCTCGGCGATCTGTGAGACGAGCTGATAGGCGTCCAGCCTGTCGAGCCCGAACTCTTCGACGAGCCACAGGACGAGGTCGCCATGGGCGATCCGGAACGCATCCTCGAGCGGTCGCGCGGAGCCCGTCGACATGATGTGGTCGTCGTCCTCCAGCCGAGGCCACGGCGTGGACCGTCCCTTGATCAGGTCCACGACCAGCACGGTGTCCATCGCGGCCTCGACCGCGACGCCGCACGTCTCGCCCTCGCCCTGACGGCAGTGGCCGTCCCCGAGCGAGAACATGGCGCCCTCGACGTTCACGCCAAGGTAGCAGGTGGTTCCGGCGCGCATCTCGGGTGTATCCATGTTGCCCCCGTGCGCGTCGGGCACGAGCGACGACCGAGCCTCCCCGCCCGCCGGCGCGACGCCCACCGTCCCGTGCATCGGATCGAGCGGCAGGTCGGTGGAGAAATCGCCGTTCCGCGACTCGAAGTGGACGATCCGGCGCTGCCGGTCGATGTCGTACCTCCAGACGAGCTCGGGAAGCGGGTCTTGGAGCGTCACCGTCCTCGTCGTCGACGTGAGCGCCCCGAAGAGTGGGAAGGTCGTCGAGACCGCCCAGTCCCTCGCCGGCTCGATCGAGACGAAGTGCAGGGCGAGCGTGTCGCCGGGCTCGGCGCCCTCGACGTGGAACGGCCCGGTCTGCGGGTTGAAGGCGGTGATCTTCTTGGACGGGAGGTCGGTCGCGCTCTCGACCAGGCCACCGAAGCAGTCGTCCGTCCACACCTCGAGCACGTCGCCCGGCCTGACCTTCATCACGGGTTCGACCCCTCCGAAGGTCCACGCGTACTCGCTGCGCTCGGGGCGGAAACTCACGACGTTGGAGCCGGCCATGGACGCCTCCTCGGGCTGGGTTCGGGTGACGGTCGCGATCGTAGTCCCGGAGGACTTGGCGGGGCCAGGTCGGATCGGAGAGCGATCAGGTGGCGTTTCGGACGACGTCCCAGAAGTGTCGGAACAGGGTCCGAGCGCGCTCCTCATGGCCGCCGATGCTCTCCTCGATCTGGGCTTCCAACTCCTCGGTGGTCGAACCCCACGCGCGGACGCCTTCGTCCCCGGCGGTCTTCAACCACAGGTCGACCTCGGCCCGGTCGACCTCGACGTGGAACTGCGTCCCCCACGCCGCATCGCCGTATCGGAATGCCTGGGTCTTCACCAGGTCGCCGGTCGCGAGCAGCGTCGCTCCCTCGGGCAGATCGAAGGTGTCCTCGTGCCAGTGGAAGACCACGTCACCGTCCGCGAACACGGAGAGGAGGGGATCGTCGGCCGCCGCCTGGGTCGGGTGCAGCGCGTTGAACCCGATCACGCGCACACCCGCCGAGTACACGGGGTGGCCGAGCGCCCTCGCGAGCATCTGGCCGCCCAGGCAGAGTCCGAGGTAGGGGACGCCCGACGCCACCGCGGCGCGGACGTACTCGCGCTCCGTCTCGAGGAAGGGGTACTCGTCCGTCATGTCGACGTTCATGGTCCCGCCGTACACGACGATGCCCGAGATCTCGGACAGCGCGGGGAGCGTCGGCGCCGGTGTGCGCGAGGTGCTCGATCCAGGAAAGCCCCTCGTCTTGGAGCGTCCCCGGGGCGACGCCGAACGTCTCCCAGTCGGCGTGGCCGATCAGCAGCACCGGTCGCATGGCGGGCCAGTCTACCGGCGCGATCGGGTCGGTTCGCGTCCCGGCCTTCCCGTCTGCCAGACTCCGAGCGACCGAGGAGGCCTGATGACCACGAAGATCGGCAAGTCGATGCGGCTCAAGCGCGTGATCGACCCGGCGGGAGTGTCGGTGATCTGCGCGCTCGACCACGGGATGACCTCGCCGACGTTCCTCGAGCCCCTCGCGGACATCGAGGCGCGCACCCGCGAGACGGTGGCCGGCGGCGCGAACGTGATCATGATGAGCAAGGGGATGATCCGGATCGCCGAGCCGGCGTTCTCGCCGACGACCTCGCTCGCCCTGTTGCTGTCGGCATCCGCGGACCCGGGCGGCGATCGTCCGGAGATCGTGCAGATCGCCGAGGTCGAGGAGGCGCTCGTGCTCGGCGCCGACGCGGTGGTGCTGTTCACGGCGCTCGGCGGGGACACCGAATCGGGGATGATCGACATCCTCTCGTCGGTGGGACGCGAGTGCGCCGCGCTCGGCATGCCGTTCATCGCCGAGGCGGAGTTCCCCACCACCTACGCGACGGTGGAGGAGCTGAAGCAGCAGTACGGGTTCGAGTACCTGCGCCGGAACGTCCGCCTGTGCGCGGAGCTCGGCGCCGACATCGTGAAGACGAACTGGCCCGGCGACCCCGGATCGTTCGCCAAGCTGGTGGAGGCGACGAACGGCATCCCCGTCGTGCTCGCCGGCGGCTCGCGGCTGGAGGACAAGGAGCTGCTCTGGCGGATGCAGGTGGCCGTCGAGGCCGGCGCGATCGGGTGTTCGGTGGGACGGAACATCTTCATGCACGCCTCGCCCGAGGCGATCACGCGCGCGCTCTCGCGGGTGATCCGCGAGCGGTGGAGCGCCGAGAAGGCCCACGACGCCCTCGTCGAGGAGCTGGGGCGTTGAGGGACGCGGCGCCGAGCGCGGCGGCGTCGGGGGAGGGACCGCGATGAGGGCCGCCTTCATGACCGACGTGAACGCGGTCGAGGTGCGCGAGACCGAGGAGCCGACGCTCGACCCCCGGGGTGCGATCCTGCGGATCGAGGCGTGCGGCATCTGCGGCACGGACGCGAGGACGTTCTTCAACGGCGATCCGCGCGCACCCGCGCCGTGGGTGCTCGGCCACGAGCCCGTGGGGATCCTCGAGGCGGTCGGTCCCGATGCCGTGCTCCCGCCCACCGTCGCGAAGGGCGACCGCGTGTTCCTCGGCTCGATCCTCACGTGCGGCGAGTGCCGGTGGTGCATGGACGGGTTCCAGAACCTGTGCGAGCACCATCTGCTCTACGGGTACGACCCGTTCCCGGGGGCTTACGCCGAGTGGGCCCCCGTGCCGCCGATCGCAACGAAGAACCTCATCCCGCTCCCCGACGACCTCCCGTCCGACCTGGCGACCGTCGCCGACCCGTTCGCGTGCGCGCTGAATGGCGTCGAGATGCTCGACGTCCGGTTGGGCGACACCGTGGTGATCCTCGGCACCGGCCCGATCGGGTGCTGGCAAGCGGTGATGTGCCGCGACCGCGGCGCGAGCCGCATCTACATGACCGACGTGAAGCAGGATCGCCTCGACGTGGCCATGGGGGTCGTCGGCTCGTTCGTCGACGACGCCTTCGTCGCCGGGGACGACAACGGGGTCGCCGAGGTCATGGGAAGGACCGGGGGAGCGGGCGCCGACCGGGTGAGCGTGGCCGCGCCGTCGAAGCAGGCGCAGCAGGCCGCGCTCGAGATGGCGGCCAAGCGAGCGAGGGTCGTCTACTTCGCCGGGCTGCCCAAGCACGATCCGGTGAGCCCGCTGGACATGAACCAGCTCCACTACAAGGAGCTCGCGATCCTCGGCGCCTACGGGGCGACCCACCGCCAGTACCGGATCACGATGGACTACCTCGACCGGCGCCAGGAAGATCTCGCGCGGGTCGTGACCCACCGGTTCTCGCTCGACCACATCGCGCAGGCGTTCGAGACGATCCGTTCGGGGTCGGGGCTCAAGATGGTCATCCTCCCGTGACCGGGCCATACGTGATCGGCTGCGACGTCGGCTCGCAGGGGACCAACTGCGCGTTGTACTCGGTGGATGGGACGTTGGTCGCGTCCTCGTACCAGGCCTACGACCTGTCCTTCCCGTTCCCGGGCGCGGCGGAGCAGGACCCCGACCTCTGGCCGGCCGCGGTGGCCGCCGGCGTCCGGGAGGTCCTCGAACGGGTGCCGGAGGGACCCACGGCCGTCAAGGCGCTGTCGTTCGGCTCCCAGCTCGACGGGATGGTGGTGTGCGGCAAGGACGCGCGACCGCTGCGCCCGGCGATGATCTGGATGGACCGTCGCGCCGAGCGACAGGCCGCCGCCGTTGCGGAGCGGATGGCTCCCGACGACTTCTACCGGCACGTCGGCGCGAACCTGGATTCCTCGCACGCGGTGTTCAAGGCCCTGTGGGTCCGGGACGAGGAGCCCGAGCTCTGGTCGGAGGCATCGTTCCTGATGTCCCCCGGGACGTACGTCCTCAAAGAGGTCGCGGGTGCGATCGGCGTCGACTATTCGAACGCGTCCTCCTTCGCGCTCCTCGACCCTCGCTCCCGGAAATGGTCAGCGGAGGTGCTCGCTGCCGTGGACGTCCCTGAGCCGATGCTCGGGGAGGTCGTGGCCGCGACCGAACCCATCTCGACGGTCAAGGCCTCGTTCGCGGAAGCGACGGGACTGGACCCATCGACCGTCGTGGCCGTCGGATGCGGCGACGAGATGGCCGCGACCCTCGGGGCCGGCGTGTTCGAGCCGGGCGAGGTGTGCGACGTGGTCGGGACGGCCGAGCCCGTCTGCGCGGCGTCGAGCGAGCCTCGGGAGGACCCGACCATGCTCGTCGAGTGCCACCCGCACGCCGACCCGGACGCGTGGCTGCTCGAGAACCCGGGGTTCGTCTCTGGCGGCAACCTGCGGTGGTGGCGGGACCAGTTCGCCCCGATCGAGCGTGGCGCCGAGGCCGAGGGGCTCGGCGACGCCTACGACCTGCTCTCGAAGGAGGCCGAGCGCGTGCCGCCCGGCGCCGAGGGCCTGGTGTTCCTGCCCTGTATGCAGGGCGCGATGGCGCCCGAGTGGAACGGGGCGGCGCGCGGCGTCTTCTACGGCCTCACGCTCGCGCATTCGCGAGCGCACATGACGCGGGCGATCCTCGAGGGCAGCGCGTTCGCGCTCCGCGACATCTTGGAGGCCATGGTGGCGGCCGGACTCGAGGTGAACCGGCTCACGATCGTGGGCGGCGGCGCGAAAGGCCCCCTGTGGCGCCAGATCAAGGCCGACGTGACCGGCCTACCGGTGCGCGTCCCGACGAGCGTCGAGACGACGGCGACGGGCGCCGCGATCGTGGCCTCGGTGGCCTCGGGGCTTCATGGAAACGTTGCCGACGCGGTGAGGACGTTCGTTTCCTACCGCCCCGAGCACCACGAGCCCGATCACGGCGCCCGTCACTCCTACGACGAGGCGTACCGGCGGTACCGCGACGTCTACGCGGCCCTGCGACCCGTCTTCTCGACGGGCTGACGCGCGAACCGCCGGACGCAGCTCGCCGACGACCTCACGCAGCCTTGTGCAGCTTCGTCGGGAACTCGGTCACGGCCGCGGTCTCGCGGACCCGGCCCGACCTCACCCAGAAGAAGCAGAACGCGGCGACGGCCACCACGGCCACGATCGCCACGATCGTGCTCACGACCCCTCCGCCCTCGATCGGGAACGCGGGGGACGAAGGGAACACGGGGATCCCGAGCATCGTCCTCACCTCCGCCCCCATCCTCGGTCCACGGAGGGCGGGCTCGGAGGGTCGCCGGTCCTCGTCCGTTGGGGGCTTTCGGCCCGGCTCGGGGAGCGGGACCGGCGGATCGAAGGGGTCCGAGACTAGCCGCGCTCGAAGTAGCGGGCGAGCTCCCAGTCCGTGACCGTCGTGTTGTCGAAGATCACCTGTTCCTGGTGGGCCGTGTTCAGCAGGTGCTCGAACACGAAGTCGCCGAAGGCCTCTCGCGCGACCGCGGAGTCACGGAAGGCATCGACGGCCTCGTGCAGGGAGTACGGGACGCGCGGGACGTCCTTGGCTTCGTAGGCGTTGCCCACGAACATCGGCGGCGGCTCGACCTTGTTCTCGATCCCCCACAGGCCCGCCGCGATCGTGGCGGCGAAGGCGAGGTACGGGTTCGCGTCCGCCCCCGGGATCCGGCACTCGACGCGCGCCCCGTTGTGCTCGCCGACCGTCCGGAAGCCGCAGGTGCGGTTGTCGCGGCTCCAGACGATCGCGGTCGGCGCCCACGACCCCAGCTGGAAGCGCTTGTACGAGTTCACGAACGGCGCGTACATCCACGCCATCTCGCGCGCGCATGCCATGAGCCCGCCCATGTACCAGCGGTAGGTGTCGCTCATGTGATGCTCGCCGTCCTGCGACCACATCAGGCTCTCGGTCCCGTCGGCGTTCCACACGCTCGAGTGGACGTGGCAGCTCGAGCCGGCCTCGGCCATCGTGGGCTTGGCCATGAACGTGACCGCGACGCCGTTCAGCTCGGCCATCTCCTTCACGCCGTGCTTGTAGAGCGCGTGGTTGTCGGCGTTCGCGAGCGCGTCGGAGTAGGTGATGTTGATCTCCTGCTGCCCCCTGCCGAACTCGCCCTTGCTGAACTCGACCGGGATCCCGGCACCGAGCATCGCGTTGCGCACCTGGCGGACGAACCACTCGTCGCGGGTGGTCTGGAGCATGTGGTAGTCCATGATGTACGGCGAGCTCGGGCGAAGGTCGCGGTAGCCGCGTTCGGCGGCATCGCGGTACGAGTCCTGGTACAGGTAGAACTCGAGCTCCGAGCCGGTCTTGATCGTGTAGCCCAGCTCCGCCGCGCGCGCCATCTGTCGCTTGAGGATCGTCCGGGGGGTGACCTCAACCTCCCGGTCCGCGTGCTCCTCCTCGAAGATGTCGCAGATCACCATGACGGTCTTGTCGATCCACGGGCACCAACGGAGCGTGCTCGTGTCCGGGACCATGCGGAAGTCGCCGTAGCCCGTCTCCCACGACGCGTACTGGTAGCCCGGGAGCGGCTCCATCTCCATGTCGATCGCGAGCAGGTAGAGGCAGGCGTGCAGGCCCTCCTCGCCGAGGACCTCCTCGAGCAGGAAGTGGGGCACGACGCGCTTGCCCATGAAACGACCCTGCAGGTCGGTGAACATGCACAGCACGGTGTCGACCTCGCCGGTGTCGGCGAGCTCCTCGAGCTCCTTCACGGTCAGCGTGCCGGTCGCACCGCTCACGTTCGTCCGCCTTTCGGTCGGGGCCGTTATCGAAGATCCACCGCCCGGGGCTGTCAAACGAGCGGCGGGCCCGCTCCGCGGGCCCGCCGCTCGACCGGTGTGCTCGCTCGGTCAGCCGGAAGGGGCCTCGGGTGGTGGCTGGGGCTTCTCGGCGCCCATGCCACCACCGGCGAGGATCTCCTCCTGCTCGGCGCTGCTCGTCGCGTACCCCGCGTCCTGAGGGATCCCATGCTCACCCTGCGTGAGGGCGAACTCCTCCTCGGGCGACAGGACGAGCCGGTTCCGACCCGCGACCGCGAAGTAGATGATCCCGAGGACGAACCAGATGGCCGTCCCCACGACGCCCGGCCGGTAGGTTTCGTCCAGGTAGAGGGAGACGAGCGAGACGAGCGCGATGATCCCGGCGATCGCCGCGCCCCACACGCCCACGGGGCTCCGGTACGGACGCTCGATGTCGGGCAGCTTCCGCCGAAGCAGGATGAACGACAGCATCTGCATGAAGTACGAGATCACGGCTCCGAACACCGCCATCGTCAGCAGCGCCGCCCCCACGTTGGTCCCGGAGGACTCGTTGATCCACCAGGCGAGCCCGTAGCCGACCACCCCGCCGAGCAGGAGCGCCACGTAGGGCGTCTTGCGCTCCCCGTGGGTGATCGACATCCACTTCGGGAAGTACCCCGCCCGCGACAGCGAGAAGATGTTCCTCCCGTACGCGAAGATGATCGTGTGGAAGCTGGCCACGAGGCCGACCACCGCGATGAGGGCCAACAGGGCCGCCCCCGTGCCCGCTCCGAAGATGTCCTTGAACCCCTGGAACAGCGGCTCCGCCGTGGCGCCGATCCCGGCCGCGCCGGAGCTCGTCCCGGTGTTGAGGATCAAGGTCCCGACCCCGAAGAAGATGAGGGCCGCCAGGCCCCACATCGTCGCCTTCGGGATGTCGCGCCTGGGGTCCATCGACTCCTCGGCCGCGAGCGGCAGCTCCTCGATCGCGAGGTAGAACCAGATCGCGAACGGTAGGTTCTTGAAGATGCCGCTCGTCCCGAACGGCAGCCACTTCGAGTTGCCGGCCTCGGGAGGGATGTTCGTGAGGTGGCTCACGCTGAAGTCGGTGAGCGCCGCGACGAAGAAGAACAGCAGGATCCCGATCGACAGGATGCAGATCACCACCGTGAACCGCATCGTCGTCTCGATCCCCGCGATGTTCAGGCCCACGAAGATCGCGTAGGCGATCAGCCACCAGATCTGGAGCGGGATGTCCAGGTCGAAGAGCTCGATCGTGATGGCGTTCATGTACGCCCCGATCGCGACCACGACCACGGCCGGCGTGACGACGTACTCCATGTTCTCGGCCAGCCCGGTGATGAACCCGCCCCATGGGCCCATCGCGGAACGGCCGAAGGAGTACGCGCCGCCCGTGTGGGGCAACGCGGGCGACATCTCCGAGATGCTGTAGCAGAGCCCGATGTACATCACCGTGATGATCACGGTGGCGATCGCGAGCCCTCCGAACCCGCCGCTCAGCAGGCCGAGGTTCCAGCCGAAGAAGTCGCCGGAGATGACGGCGGCGACGCCGAGGGCCCACAGCGACCAGACGCCTGCGTGGCGACGGAGCCCCCGCTGCTGGAAGTACTCCTGCCCTACCTCCTGGTAGGTGACGGAACCGACCTTGCGTTCCTGCGCCAAGGCTCATCCCCTCCCACTCGGCCCAGGCAGGCCTCGCGCGTATGAGGCCACAGGCCGCCGGGCGGAGTCAAACGGCCCTCAGGATCGGTGGGTTTGCCTCCTGCGCAACCACTCGGATGCGATCGCGAGGCCGAGCACGCCCACCGAGACCGCCGGGATGACCCCGATCGAGTCTCCGAGCCAGCCGACGAGCGTCCCGCCGACGATCAGGCAGATCAGGGAGGTGGTGGTGAGGCGGATGCCGAAGAGGAGAGGCGCTACCAGGAGCGCCGCGAGGACCAGGAGCAGGGGCAGCCAGTCGAACGACGAGTGGGCCATGTCTGGCCACGAGGGGATACCGGTCGCGACCGTCACATCCATCAACACTCTATCGGTCACCGCCGGCGCGGGGTTCAGTCCTCCGGTGTCACGTAGGCGGCCGTGATCCCACCGTCCACGACGAGCGAGGCCCCCGTCATGAACGACGAGTCGTCGCTCGCGAGGAACAGGGCCGCCTTCGCGAGCTCCTCGGCCCGCCCGAGCCTGCCCATCGGGATGTGGACGAACCGGCGCTGACGCCTCGCGGGGTCCGCCAGCAGTTCGGCCAGCAGCGGGGTGTCGATCGGTCCGGGACACAGCGCGTTGCACCGGATCTGCTTGCGTGCGAACTCGACGGCGATCTCCCGCGTCATCGAGAGCACGGCCCCCTTGGAGGCGGTGTAGGCCGTCTGGGAGGTCGCGGCTCCCATCCAGGCGACGAAGGACGCCACGTTGATGATGGAGCCACCTCCGGACGCGATCATCGCGGGGACGCCGTACTTGCACCCGAACGCGACGCCCTTGACGTTGATCGCGAGCGTCGTGTCCCAGATCGAGGCGTCGGTCTCGGTGACCGACCCGTCCTGGCTCATCATCACGCCAGCGTTGTTGTACAGGACGCTCAGCCCGCCGAAGCGCTCCACGGCGGCCTTGACCATCGCCTCCGCGTCCGCCTCGTCCGACGCGTCCGAATGCACGTACAGCGCCTGCCCACCGGCCGCCTCGATCTCGGCGGCGACCGCCTCCCCGGCGTCGTCGGCGACGTCGGTGAGGACCACCCTGGCCCCCTCGCCCGCGAACAGCTTCGAGGCGACCATCCCCATCCCGCTCGCGCCGCCGGTGATGAGCGCAACCTTCCCGTCGAGCCGTCCCATCGTGCCCTCCCGTTCACGCGACCGGCCGAGCATACGCACCTCGTCGATCGGCCGGGCCCGGGGCTCGGCCGCGCGCCTATCATCGGGTCGCGGGGACGACGCCGGAACGACGAAGGAGACGTGAGCCATGGCGACCGAGTTGCTGGTGCTTGGAGGGGAACGGACCGCTCCCGTCGACGGGGCGACCTCGGAGGTGATCGAGCCCGGGACCGGGGAACCGATGGCGAAGGTGGGCGACGCGAGCGCCGAGGATGCGAGGCGGGCCGTCGACATCGCGCATCGCGCGTTCGACCAGGGGGCCTGGACCCGGATGAGCGCCACCGAGCGCGGGCGGGTGCTCCTGCGGGCGTCAGTGCTGCTCAGGGACCGCCTCGAGGAGTTCGCCCTGGTGGAGTCGCGGAACGCGGGAAAGCCGATCAACGCCGCCCGCGGCGAGATCGGGACCGTCGCGAACGTGCTCGAGTACTGGGGCGGGGCCGCCAACAAGATCTTCGGTGAGTCGATCCCCGTGAGCGACCCGGGGCTGGACGTGACGCTGCGTGAACCGGTCGGCGTCTGCGCGCTCATCGTTCCGTGGAACTTCCCGCTCGTGATCGCCTCGTGGAAGATCGGGCCGTCGCTCGCGTGCGGCAACACGATCGTCGTGAAGCCGGCCACCTACACGCCGCTGTCGGTGCTGAGGCTCGCGGATCTGCTCGTCGAGGCCGGGCTGCCGCCCGAGACCATGAGCGTGCTCCCGGGTCCCGGCTCCACGGTGGGGACGGCGCTGGTGGGCGATCCACGGGTCTCCAAGGTCGGGTTCACCGGGTCCACGGCCGTCGGGGCGCAGATCATGAGGCAGTGCGCCGACACGATCACGCGCGTGTCGCTCGAGCTGGGCGGCAAGTCGGCCAACGTCGTGTTCGCCGACGCCGACATGGAGACCTGCGTCGAGCGCTCGATGTGGTCGATCTTCGACAACACCGGCCAGGACTGCACCTCGCGCGCCCGGATGTTCGTCGAGCGTCTCGTGTACGACGAGTTCATCGAACGGCTGGCGAAGCGGACGGCCGAGCTGCGGATCGGCAGCCCGCAGGACGAGACCACCGACCTCGGGCCGATGATCTCCGCCGGTCAGCGCCAGACGTCGCTCGACTACATCGGGATCGGGGTCGAGGAGGGGGCGCGACTCGTGACGGGCGGGGACATCCCCTCGGAGCCACCGGGAGGGTTCTACCTCCGACCGGCGATCCTTGCCGACGTCGACAACACGTGGCGGGTGGCGCAGGAGGAGATCTTCGGTCCGGTTGCGTGCATCATGCCGTTCGACACCGAGGAGGAGGCGGTCCGCCTGGCGAACGACACCCCGTACGGCCTGTCGGGGTCGGTCTGGACGCGTGATCTCGGACGCGCGATCCGCGTCGCGAAGGGGATCCGCACCGGCGTGATCTCGGTGAACTCCGCCCACAGCGTGCACACCGAGGCGCCGTTCGGCGGGTACAAGCAGAGCGGGATCGGCCGCGAGATGGGGATGCACGCCGTCAACCTGTACACCGAGGTCAAGAACGTCTTCTTCGCCGAGTCGTAGACGCCCTTCAGGTTGGCGTGCCGCGCTGAACGCCGACCCAATGTCGTGGTTGCTCGAGGCCGACACACCGGCCGTCCGCCACCTCGCGCTTCGGCTCCTCCTGGACGAGCCGAAGGATTCGCCGGTGGTCCGGCGGGCGCGGGCCGAGGCCATGCGGCAGCCCCCGATCGCCTCGATCCTCGAGCACCAGGACGCGCTCGGCTTCTGGGAGAAGCCGGGGGCCGGGTACGGTCGCAAGTACACGGGCACCGTCTGGTCGCTGATCTTCCTGGATCAGATGGGCGCGGATGGGCGGGACCGTCGGATCGCACGCGCATGCGAGTACGTCCTGACCCACACCCAGACGTCGAACGGCGGCTTCGGCATCTCCGGCTCGGTCTCCGAGCGGCCACCCCCGCCGTCCGCGGTCTACCACTGCCTGAACGGCAACCTGCTGCGGGCGATGATCGACTTCGGTCTGCTCGAGGACGAGCGCGTTCGTGGCGCGATCGACTGGCAGGCCCGCTCCATCACCGGGGAAGGGTTCGACGGTTACTACCGCTCGGGGACGACGGGTCCCGGGTTCGGCTGCGCGGTGAACGAGGCGCACCCGTGCCCGTGGGGCGCGATCAAGGCCCTCCGCGGCCTGGCCGCCGTCCCGGTCCGCCGGCGAGCACCGCGCGTCCGCCGTGCGATCTCCGCGGGGGTCGAGTTCCTGCTCTCGCGCGACCCGGCCGTCGCCGACTACCCGACGGGCACGCCGATCAGCTCCTCCTGGTTCAGGCTCGGGTTCCCCTCCGGGTACGTCGCCGACGTCCTCCAGAACCTCGAGACGATGGCCGAGCTGGGCAAGGCGAAGGACGCCCGACTCGGACGAGCCCTGGACTGGATCGCGTCCCAACAGGACGAGGACGGCCGGTGGCGGAACCGGTATGCCTACGCAGGCAAGCTCTGGGCCAACGTCGACGAACCCGGCGCACCGAGCAAGTGGGTCACGCTCCGGGCCTGCTCGGTGCTCAAGCAGGCGATCGGGTAGCTCGGGCCGGAGTTGGTAGGCTCGCCGGTCTCATGGAGCTGCCCGAAGAGCTCGCGAACCGGCCCGCCCGCAAGTCGGGGCAACAGCCCACCTCGACCCTCACGCTCGACGCCTACCTGCGCCTGCGCGGCGAACTCGACGAGCTCAAGACCGCGGGGCGTACGCACATCGCCGAGCGGCTCAAGGCGGCCCGGGAGCACGGCGACATCCGCGAGAACGCCGAGTACGACGCGGCCAAGAACGAGCAGGCGCTGATGGAATCGCGGATCCGGAACATCGAGCGCATGCTCCGCGACCCCGACATCATCGAGGCCCCAGCCGACTCCGAGGTGATCGCCTCGGGGATGCTGGTGACGCTCCGGCCGCTCGAGGACGACGAGCCGGAGGACGAGGTCTACCTGCTCGCCGAGTCGGCCGAGGAGCGGACCCCCGGCGTGCGGACGATCACGACCACGTCGCCGCTCGGCAGCGCGCTCCTGGGGGCGAACCTCGACGACCAGATCGCGTACGAGGCGCCGGGCGGGACCTTCCACTACCTGGTCGTCGGTTTCGAGCCCCGCACCTGAGGCAACAGGATCTGAGGCGGCACCCGAGCCCGATGCGGCGTCCGCGCCACGGCGATAGCCTCGGAGCCGGGGTCAGATGAGCGTGAGCCGGTCCGACGAGCCGAACGAGACCACCCGCATCCGCGACATGCCGGCGCCCAGGCTCGCGGAGGGTCTGGCGGCCAAGCCGATGCGTTGGCTCTTCACCTGGCCCTACCGGGCGATCCTCCTCGGCGTCTATCGGGCCGGGTTCCGACCGTGGCACCTGACGGTTCTCGGCCTGCTCACCAACGTCTGGGTCGGTGCATCCCTGCTCCGCGGCCAGTTCCTCCTCGCGGGCCTCCTGCTGATCCCGGCCGGGCTGTTCGACATCCTGGACGGCGCCGTCGCCCGGCTGCGGGGGGAGGACAGCAACTGGGGGGCCTTCCTGGACTCCGTCCTGGACCGAGTGGCCGACGTGATCCTGTTCGGGTGCCTGTATTGGTCGCTCGCGGGTCAGGACCTGCGCCTGGAGGCCGCCCTTGCCCTGCTGACGCTCGTGATCGCGCTCGGCGTGAGCCACGTGCGCGCGGAGGCCGAGGCCGCCGGGGTGCAGCTCACGGAGGGCTACTTCCAGCGGCTCGAGCGGTACGTCGCGATGATGATCGGCCTGCCGATCCCCGGCGCGCTCCTGCCCGCGCTCGCGATCCTCACCGTCCTGGGCGCGATCACCCTCGCGCAACGGGTGTGGTCGGCGGTGACCCGGGTCGCCTCGGCCGCCGACGACGGCCACCCGAGCGCCACCCTCGGAGCCTGACGCCCGTCATCCGGGCGAGGCCCTGTGCCGGAGCGCGCCCGTTGGGCGAAGATGCTCGCGTGGACGAGCTGTTCCGGCGGGTGGGCTCGCTGGCCGAGGTCCCCGAGGGGGAGCTCCGTTCCTTCGACCTGCCCGGGCTGCGCGTCGCGGTCGCGCACATCGAGAACGACCTGTTCGCGTTCGGCGACGAGTGCACGCACGAGGGCTGCTCGCTCGCCGAGGGCAAGCTGGGCGATCAGGAGGACACCGTCGTGTGCCCGTGCCACGAGAGCGAGTTCGACATCGCGACGGGGGAGCCGGTCGCCGGACCGGCGGTCGATCCGGTCCCCGTGTACGCGCGTCCGCGTGACCGACGAGTGGATCGAGGTCGGGCCACCGTCCGAAGGCGGTTGGTGATGGCCGGAGAGCTCCTCCCGCAGGCGGCCGTGATCTTCGGAGCATCGGGCGACCTCACCAAGCGCAAGCTGCTGCCGGCGTTCTGGCACCTGTGGTCGCGGGAACGGCTGCCGGCGGGCTTCGCGCTCGTCGGCTACGCCCGTTCGCCGATGACCTCGGAGGAGTTCCGACGGTACGCGTTCGACAACGTCATGGAGTTCTCCACGCATCCACCGGACGGAGAGGCGTGGGATGGGTTCGCGCGACGCCTGTCCTACTTCCAGGGCGGGTTCTCGGAGCCTGGCGCGATGAACGAGTTCGCGACCTACCTGGAGAAGCTCGACGCGGAGTTCGGGACGGAGGGCCGGCGCTTCTTCGACGCCGCGGTGCCACCGGCCGCGTACGCGGACATCGTCCACCGGATCGGAGAGGCGGGCCTGCAGGCCGACGCCAAGATCGTGCTGGAGAAGCCGTTCGGCCGCGACCTCGAAAGCGCGATGGAGCTGAACGCGGTCATCCATTCGGTCTTCGACGAGACGCAGGTCTTCCGGATCGACCACTACCTCGGGAAGGAGACCGTCCAGAACATCCTCGCCTTCCGGTTCGCCAACGGGATGTTCGAGCCGATCTGGAACCGCCGCTACATCGACCACGTGCAGATCACCGTCGCCGAGGAGATCGGGATCGAGGACCGGGGCGCCTTCTACGAGCAGGTCGGCAACATCCGAGACATGATCTCGACGCACCTGTTCCAGGTCATGACGTTCGTCGCGATGGAGCCACCGGTATCGTTCGAACCCGACCGGCTCCGCGACGAGACGGTGAAGGCGCTGCGGTCGACCGAGATCTCGAGCCCCGATCGGGTGATCCGAGGCCAGTACGAGGGGTACCGGGACGAACCGGGCGTGGCTCCGGACTCGACGACCGAGACGTTCTCGGCCTTGGAGCTCGACATCGACAACTGGCGGTGGGCCGGGGTCCCGTTCTACCTGCGCACCGGCAAGGGACTGGCCGACAAGGTCAGCGAGATCACCCTGAAGTTCAGGAAGGTGCCGTTCAACGTCTACAGCGGATCCGACATGGACCTGCCGATGCGGGACCATCTCACGGTCCGCGTCCAGCCCAACGAGGGCATCACGATCGCCTTCAACGCCAAGCGTCCGGGACCCGGCATGCACCTGGACCGGGTGGCCATGGACTTCGACTACGCGGAGGGGTTCGCGCAGGCCGAGATCTCCGACGCGTACGAGCTGCTGATCCTCGAGGCCATGCGCGGCGACCATTCACTGTTCATCCGTCAGGACGGCGTCGAGCGTGCGTGGGAGATCCTCGAGCCGGCGCTCCGCAACCCCCCGCCGGTCTGTATGTACCCGATGGGCACCTGGGGTCCGCCGGAGGCCGACGAGCTGATCGCTCCCCGCAGATGGCACGTCACGGGGATCCACGACACGCACGACTACATGAGCCGGGCCTACCCGGTCTCGAAGGAGCGCTGAGTCGCGGGCTGGCGAGGGTACGCCGGGGGAGGATAGGCTTCGGCCCCCGACCCGGAGGTCCGCCGTGACCGAACGCATCCGCTTCGATCTCGCACCCGACGACATCCCGACGGCATGGCAGAACCTGCTCCCGGTGATGGCGCAGGCGGGGATCGAGCTCTTGCCGCCGTTGCACCCGGGGACGAAGGAGCCCGTGACGCCCGAGCTGCTGGCTCCGCTGTTCCCCGAGCCGCTCATCATGCAGGAGGTCTCGACCGAGGAGTGGATCGATGTGCCGGGCGAGGTCCTCGACGTGTACCGGCTGTGGCGTCCGACCTCGCTGCATCGGGCCACGCGCCTCGAACGGGCGCTCGAGACGCCCGCGAGGATCTACTTCAAGTACGAGGGGACATCGCCGGCCGGGTCGCACAAGCCCAACACCGCCGTCGCCCAGGCCTTCTACAACCATCAGGCGGGCGTCCGGCGCCTCTCCACGGAGACCGGCGCCGGTCAGTGGGGATCGGCGCTCTCGATGGCCTGCAGCTTCTTCGGGCTCGAGTGCCTTGTGTTCATGGTGCGGGCGTCCTTCGAGCAGAAGCCCTACCGGCGGATCTTCATGGAGACGTTCGGTGCAGAGGTCCGGTCGTCGCCGACCTCCACCACCCAGGCCGGCAAGAAGGTGCTCGAGGCCGACCCCGACTCGACCGGATCCCTCGGGATCGCGATCAGCGAGGCGATCGAGGTTGCGGCGACCAACGAGGACACGAACTACTCGATCGGCTCCTGCCTGAACCACGTGCTGCTGCACCAGAGCGTCGTCGGCCTGGAGGCGAAGCGACAGATGGAGCTGGCCGGCGAGGTGCCCGACGTCGTGATCGGATGCGTGGGGGGCGGGTCTAACTACGGCGGGCTGGCGTATCCGTTCATGGCGGGGCGGCTCCGCGGGGAGACCCCGGACATGCGGTTCCTCGCCACCGAGCCGGCCGCGTGCCCCACGCTCACGAAGGGCCGCTTCGCGTATGACTTCGGCGACACCGCGCAGCTCACGCCGTTGCTGCCGATGTACACGCTGGGACATGACTTCGTGCCGGCGCCCGTCCATGCGGGCGGCCTGCGCTACCACGGCGACGCGCCCTCGCTCTCGCTCCTGGTTCGCGAAGGGCACATGGAGGCCGCGGCCTATCCGCAGAACGAGGTGTTCGAGGCCGCCGTGCTGTTCGCCACGACGCAGGGGATCGTGCCGGCCCCCGAGTCCGCCCACGCGATCCGCGGCGCGGTGAACGAGGCGATCCGCGCTCGGGAGGAGGGTAGGGAACGCGTGATCCTGGTCGGGTTGTCGGGTCACGGTCACTTCGACATGCAGGCCTACGACGACTACCTCAACGACCGGCTGCCCGAGGTGGAGTTCGACCCGGCCGAGGAGGCGGCGGCGATCGCTCGCCTGCCGGACGTCCCGATCGGCTGACGGTGCTGGTTCGCCGGATCGCCGCCGGCGACCTCGAGACGCTGAACGGGCGCTTGCCGCTGTGGAACGCGGGTGAGTACGCGAGGCGACTCGCGGCACAGGATCGAGGGCAGCTGGTCCAGGCGGTCGCCTGGGTCGATCCGATCCCCGTCGGCCGGGGGATGGTCCTGTTCCCCGAGCACGAGGAGTTCTCGACCTCTGCGGTCCGCGAGGGGTGCGCGGAGGTGCGCGACGTGTTCGTCGTGAGGCCCCGGCGACGGCTCGGTGTGGCCACCACCCTCATGACCGTGCTCGAGGACGCCGCCCGCGGTCGCGGCATGTCGCGGGTCGGCCTGTCGGTCGCGCTCGACGAGGAGGCGGGGCCGGCTCGAGCCTTGTACGAGCACCTCCGGTACCGGTTCGCCCACGGGCCCTTCGTCTCGAGCACCGATCTGATCGGTGAGGACGGACCCGTGGCCGTTGGCGCGGTGATGGACTACCTGGTCAAGGAGCTGTGACCTGGTCGAGGACCCGTGACCTCCGCGAGCCTGCGTTCGAGGAACGCTCGCTGCTGCGGGTTGCTCACGAGCTCGAGCGCGCGACGGTAGGCCGCCGCCGCCTCTTCGTCGCGTCCGAGGCGCCGGAACAGGTCGGCTCGTGACGCGTGGAAGAGGTGGTAGCCGTCGAGCTCCGCCGCGAGCGGCACGAACAGCGCCAGCCCGCGTTCGGGACCGTCGGCCATCGCGATCGCGACCGCCCGATTGAGTTCGACGACGGGAGAGGGCGCGAACTCAGCCAGCCGGGCGTAGATAGCGGCGATCTGTGGCCAGTCCGTGTCCTCGGGTCGCGGGGCCCGCGCGTGCAGCGACGCGATCGCGCCCTGCAGTTGGTACGGGCCCGCTCGACGCGCCAGGAGCGCGCGGTCGAGGATCGCGAGCCCCTCGTCGATCATCGCGTGGTCCCAGCGGGACCGGTCCTGGTCCTCGAGCAGGACCAGCTCGCCCCCCGGTCCCGTCCGCGCCTCGCGACGCGAGTGCTGCAGCAGCATGAGCGCGAGCAGGCCCGCCGCCTCGGGCTCGTCCGGCATCAGCGTCGCGAGGATCCGGGCGAGCCGGATCGCCTCGTCGCACAGGTCGGCGCGTACGAGCGACCCGGTGGTGGCGGCGTAGCCCTCGTTGAAGACCAGGTACAGGACGGCGAGCACGCCGGGCAGGCGCTCGGGCAGCAGCTCGGCCGGCGGCACGCGGTACGGGATCGCCGCCTCGCGGATCTTGTGCTTGGCGCGGACGAGCCGCTGCGCCATCGTGGGCTCGGGGACCAGGAACGCGCGTGCGATCTCGCCGGTGGTGAGCCCGCCCAGCGTCTTCAGCGTCAGCGCGACGCGGGCGTCCATCCGCAGCGCCGGGTGGCAGCAGGTGAAGATCAGCCGGAGCCGGTCGTCCGGGATGCCGCTCACGTCGGTCTCGTCTCCTCCGAGCGATTCGAGCGCCTCGATCGCGCCGAGCTGCGCCGTCTTCTCGCGCAGGGTCCGCTCACGCCGCAAACGGTCGATCGCGCGGTTCCGCGCGGTGGTCGTGATCCATGCGCCGGGGTTGTCGGGGATCCCGCGCTCGGGCCAGATCGCGCATCGCCTGCGCGAACGCGTCCTGCACGGCGTCCTCGGCCAGGTCGAAGTCGCCGAGGACGCGGATCAGCGTCGCGACCGCTCGTCCCTGCTCCGCTCGGAACAGCCGGTCGACGACGTCACGCGGTCGCGGCCGCTACATCGACGGGCGGCCCTCCTCGTCGTAGATCGCGACCGGTCGGACCTCGATCGATCCCGCCGTACGCGCCGGGGCATCTGGGCCGCGGCCTCGATCGCCTCGTCCAGGTTGGCGGCCTCGATGAGGTAGTAGCCGCCGAGCTGCTCCTTCGTCTCGGCGAAGGGCCCGTCCGTCGTGATGGTCTTGCCGTCGCGCACGCGCACCGTGGTCGCAGCCGTGGTGCGGCTCGAGGGCGTCCCCGGCGATGTGCCAGTCCCCGTGTCCTTGAGCCACTCGGTGTAGTCGAGCCACCCCTGCATCGGCCGCCTGCTCCTCGGGCAGGCATCCGACTCCCACGCGTTCTCGTCCCCGTAGATCAGCAGCATGTACTGCATGCCGCCTCCTTCCGCGCGGCGATCCCGTCTCGACCGTCTCACCCTAGCGACGAACGGCGACGGACGCGTTTCGACAGGCCCGGGCTCGGAGCGGTCTCAGACGCGGAACGACACCGCCCGCTGCGGCATGCCGAACGCCTGGTCGGCGGCGCGGATCGCAGCTTGCGCCGAGGTACCCGTAGCCGGTCGGCGTGAAGTGCATCCCGTCGGAGGCGCGGATCTCGACCAGGTCGCCGCGCTCGTTGCGGACGAACGCCGTGTAGCCGCCGTCTCGGGCCGCGAACGGCTTCCACGCGTCCACGTAGGTGCGCGAGCGGATCGGCGTTCGCCGTCTCCCGGTAGATGGCGTTGACGCGCCGGTAGAAGTCCCATCGCTGGTGCTCGCTTCACGATCGGGATCCCGACCCAGACGACGTGCGTGCCGGCTCCCGTCGCCTCGCGCAGGAACCGGCCCGCACGCTCGCGATACCCCTCGACCCACTCGATGCTCCCGACGGGGATCGCCGTCCCGTCCCGCGTGATCTGTGCCTGGTCGTCGTTGCGAGCCGAGCATCACGAACACGAGGTCGGGCCGGAACCCGTCCACGATCTGGCGCATCCCGGCCTCCCAGTTGAAGTAGTCCTCGCGCGACGAGGCCCGTCGACTGGCGCCCGAGCGAGAGCACCCGGACTACGTCGGGGTTCGATCCAGCTGCTCGATCGCCGGGCCCAGCCCCTGCGAGAGCGAGTCGCCGATCACGGCGACGCGCAGCTTGTTCGAGTGGGTCGGGGTGCGGATCGCGTTCGCGGCGGCGGGAGGGCCTTCGGCCGGGTGCCTCCTCGTCACCGCCGCGTGCGGCCGGCCGGGACGTTTCGGGCTTCTCGGAGCCGCCGGTGGGGGCGGCGCCGGCGTGGGCTCGGACTCGGACGGAGGCAGGTGGAAGGCCGGCAGGACCAGCTCGCCGCCGGGCGCGCCGTCGGGGTCCCGACCGAGCGCGCGTTCGACCGAGCTCGTCGCGCGGGACAGGAGCAGCGTGTCCGAGACCGCGACGAGCGGCCGTAGGAGCGCGAGCGCGGCCGTCCGACGAGCGCCAACCGGCCCGGCCTCCGCGCTCCGCTGCAGGATGGGGGCCGCGAGCACCGCCCACAACGACAGGCAGACGGCGATCGTGACGAACGCGTCCCGGGCCGAGGCGCGGCGCGGTTCGGGGGGCTCGGGCGGCGTCGTCTCGGCCGGCACCACGATCCGTTCCTCCGTCAGCATCGCGGCTCCATTCAGAAGCGGAAATAGATGAACGGGGTCACGCCCTGTGCCCCGAGCGTCGTGATCACGAACAGCCCACCCGCGAGCGCCGCCCCCTGCAGCACGGGCCCCAGCTGCCCGAAGCGTTCGCGCAGCCGGGCGGCCGGCTCCCTCGGGAGGTACTGCACGCCGAGCATCCCGGCGATCGCGAGCAGGACCAGCGGCGTCACGAGCGCGGTCGTCCCCGCCGCGCCCAGCCGCCCCAAGATCTCGAACGCGCTCGCGAGCGAGTCGGCGCGGAAGAACACCCATCCGAGGCAGACGAGGTTGAACGTCACCAGCTGCTTGCGCGCCACGACCCACTCGGAGGATCGCTCGGCGATCCCGAGCGCCCGAGCACGCCGCGTCCGCCATCGGCCGATCGACCTGGCCGATGCCGTGGAACGCGCCCCACGCGACGAACGTCCACCCGGCGCCGTGCCACAGACCGCCGAGCAGCATCGTGATCATGATGTTGACTGCGGTGCGGACCTCGCCGTGCCGGCTCCCGCCGAGCGGGATGTAGAGGTAGTCGCGCAACCACCGCGAGAGCGTCATGTGCCATCGCCGCCAGAAGTCCCGGAGCGAGACCGCCGAGTACGGCCGGTCGAAGTTCGCCGGGAACTCGAACCCGAGCAGCAGGGCGACGCCGATCGCGATGTCGCTGTACGCGCTGAAGTCGGCGTAGATCACGATCGCGTAGGCGTAGATCGCGACCAGCACCTCGATGCCGCCGTGCGCGTTCGGCGCCCCGAACACCGGGTCGACGAGCTGGCTCGCGAGGAAGCTCGAGATCACCATCTTCTTGAACAGCCCCCCCACGATCAGGAACGACGCCCTCGAGACGTCGATCTACCCGGGGTCGCGCGCACGGCGGATCTGGGGGATCAGCTCCTCGCCGCGGACGATCGGCCCGGCGATCAGGTGCGGGAAGAACGCCAGGTACACGACGACGTCGAGCCACCCCGACGCCTGGATCTCGTACCGCGAGACGTCCACGACGTAGCTGATCGCCATGAACGTGTAGAAGCTGATGCCGATCGGCAGGAGCACCTGGAGCAGCGGCAGCGGTGGACGGAGCCCGAGGGACTCGAACGCGTTCGCGAGGTTGAGCGCGAAGAAGCCGTAGTACTTGAACCACGCGAGCGGCAGGAGCAGCACCGCGACCGAAAGGAGCGTCCGCCGACGCCGCGTGCGATCTTCCTCCGTGCGCTCGACCCACAGCGCGGCCGCCCACGCCATCGTGCTCACGAGCGCGAGCAGCCACACGAGCCTCGAGTCCCACCAGGCGTAGAAGACGTAGCTGGCGGCCAGCATGAACCACTTCCAGGCTGCACGGTGCGGGTTCAGCAGCCAGGACAGCGCGAACACCACCGCGAAGAAGATCGCGAAGTCGGTCGTCGGGAACAGCATTCTTCGTTGGGGCGGCACCACGCGCCGCCTCTGCTCAGACCGTGCCTCGGGCCATGGGGTACGGGTCAGACGCTAGGCTAGCGAAGCGCCATGGCCGAGTCACCGGATCCCGTCGATTTCTTGGACCTGGACCACCTCCTCTCCGAGGAGGAGCGTGCGGTGCGCGACACCGTCCGCGGCTGGGTGAGCGATCGCGTGCTCCCGGGCGTCGAGACCTGGTTCGAGGCGGCGGAGTTCCCGCTCGAGGTCGCCAAGGAGCTCGGCGACATGGGCCTGCTCGGGATGCACCTGACCGGCTACGAGTGCGCGGGTTCGAACGCCGTGAGCTACGGCCTGGCGTGCCTGGAGCTCGAGTACGGCGACAGCGGGTTCCGCTCGTTCGTGAGCGTCCAGGGGTCGCTGTGCATGTTCCCGATCTGGAGGTTCGGCTCCGAGGAGCAGAAGCAGCGCTGGCTCCCGCAGATGGCCCGGGGCGAGGTGATCGGGTGCTTCGGCCTGACCGAGCCCGACTCCGGTTCGGACCCCGGAAGCATGCGGACGAGCGCGAGACGCGACGGCGACGACTGGGTGCTCTCGGGCACGAAGATGTGGATCACGAACGGGAGCGTCGCCGACCTCGCGATCGTGTGGGCCCGCACGGACGAGGGGATCCGAGGGTTCCTCGTGCCGACCCCGACGCCGGGGTTCTCGGCGAGCGACGTGCATCGCAAGCTCTCGCTGCGCGCGAGCGTGACCTCCGAGCTCGTCCTGGACGAGGTGCGTCTCCCCGCCGAGGCGGTGCTCCCCGGGGTCACCGGGATCAAGGGACCGCTGTCGTGCCTCTCGGAGGCGCGGTTCGGCATCGTCTGGGGGTCGATGGGCGCCGCTCGCGCCTGCTTCGAGAGGGCGCTCGAGTACGCCAAGACGCGCGTGCAGTGGGGCAGGCCGATCGGCGGTTTCCAGCTCACCCAGCGCAAGCTCGCCGACATGGCGCTCGAGCTCAACAAGGGGACGCTGCTCGCGCTGCACCTCGGGCGGATGAAGGACGAGGGACGCCTCGCGCCGCAGCACGTCAGCATGGGCAAGCTCAACAACGTCCGCGAGGCGCTCGGGATCGCGCGGGAGGCTCGCACGATCCTCGGGGCGAGCGGGATCACGCTCGAGTACCCGGTGATCCGTCACATGAACAACCTCGAGTCGGTCCTCACGTACGAGGGCACGACCGAGATCCACACGCTGATCCTCGGCGAGGCGCTGACCGGCCTGCGAGCGTACGAGTAGCGCAACGGCGGGTAGCCTGTCCGAAACCGACACCGGAGGTCCGACCCCAGATGGCACGAGAGCTCGATTGGGCCGTGTTCGAGAAGGCCGTGGAGATCACCGCATCCGCCGTCCGCGGCGCGATGGGAGGGGAGAACAGCCAGCCGGCGTCCTACGCCGGGGACGTCTTCAAGAGCGTCTGGACGGCGCTCAAGGCGGCGGTGGAGGACCTCCCCGAGCGCGGACGGACGGGTTTCTAGGCGCTAGTTGCCGACCCGGGAGATGTCGCGGATCGAGACGATCCCGACCAGCTCGGTGCCCTCCGTCACCGGCAGGTGGCGGAACCCGCCGTCGAGCATCAGGTCGCGAGCGGTCCGGACGTCGGCCCCCGCGTCCACGGTCATCGGGTCGTGGGTCATCCAGTCGGCCACCGGGTGATGCGCCGCGTCGAAGTCGCTGCCGAGCGCTCGGAGCACGTCGCGCTCCGTGAAGATCCCGGTCGCTCGGCCGCCCTCGATCACGAGCGCCGAGCCGACGTGATGCCCGCCCATGACCGTCGCCGCCTCGGCGACGGTGGCGGTGGGTTCGACCGCGACCAGATCCTTGCTCATGATGTCCCGGACCGTCGTCATGCCGTCGAGCAAGCCTAGTCGTCGCCGCCCTGGCAGGGAAGCCCTGCGCGCCTGGTACGCGCCCCGCCGCGGCGCGTACCCCTGGCGGCAGACGGACGATCCCTACGCGGTCTGGGTCTCGGAGGTGATGCTCCAGCAGACCCAGGCGAGCCGCGTCGTCCCGGCCTTCCGGTCGTTCCTGCGCCGCTTCCCGACGGTCCGAGCCCTCGCGGCCGCGCCCCGTCGAGCGGTGATCGCGGCATGGGGCGGCCTCGGCTACAACCGTCGCGCCGTCCGATTCTCCGAGGCGGCCCGCGCGATCGTCCGCGACCACGGCGGCCGGATCCCACGCGACCGCCGTGAGCTGCTCGACCTCCCCGGGGTCGGCCCGTACACGGCCGCCGCGGTCGCGTCGATGGGGTTCGGCGAGCCCGTGGCCGTCGTCGACACGAACGTGCGGCGGGTGGTCGCTCGGGTCCATCTCGGTATCGATGGTCACCAGGCTCCTGCTCGCGAGGTGAGGGCGCTCGCCGACGCCTGGCTCGATCGGGACGATCCGGCCACCTGGAACCAGGCGGTGATGGATCTCGGCCGCGAGGTCTGCAGGCCGAGACCCAGATGCGACGTCTGCCCGCTCGGTGGGATCTGTCGGTTCCGACGTTCGGGCGCGACCGCCGGGCGCGGCCCGGGACGGCAGGGTCGATTCGAGGGTTCGAACAGGCAGATCCGGGGAGCGGTGGTGAACGCATTGCGTTCGAACCCTTCCCTGACGTCCGCGCAACTCGCCGAGGAAGTGGGCTTCTCGCCCGATCGCGTCGAGCGGGCGGTCGAGGCCCTCGCGCTCGAAGGGTTGCTCGAGGTCGAGGCGGGAAGGGTCCAGCTGGCGTCGTGAGATCCGTGGGGTGGGCCGACTTCAGCCCGCCCGCAGGGCGGGCATGACCTCGGCGGCGAAGAGCTCCGTCGCGCGCGCGGCGGTGTCGAGGTCCATCCCCGGGTAGTGGAGCCGCACGACCAGGTGCAGGTCTCGGTCGGCCAAGGCGCGCACCAGCGGCAGCAGCCGATCGAGCACCTCCTCGGGGGTTCCGGCGGGCGTCGAGACGCGCAGGTCCGCCTCGGCGGGGGTCGCCGGCTCGAGGTGGTCGAGGTCGGGGGTGTCGGCACCCATCCCCCACGCCTCGTAGGTCCCGAACTGCTGCACGAGCCCCTGGTGGATCAGCGGCCACGGATCGCCGTCACGCCAGGCGAACGCGTTCTGGAGCAGCACGACCGACAGCGCCCTCGGGTCACGACCGACGCTGGTCGCACCCCGATCGACGAGCGCGAGGTTGGTCCGGACCTCGTCGGGGCCGGTCTCGTCGGTGACGTACCCGTCGGCGAGCCGTCCCGCCCGAACCACCGCCTTGCGGTCGTACCCGCCCAGCAGGATCGGCGGTCCCCCGGGCGTCGCCGGTTGCGGCGTGATCTTCACGCGGTCGTACCGGAGCGTTCGGCCCTCGAACGAGAAGCGCCGACCGGTCCACGCACGTCGCAGGACCTCGATCGTCTCCTCGGTCCGGGCGCCGCGCTCGGCCTTGGCGGCGCCGAACATCCGGAACTCCTCGTCGCGCCACCCGTTGCCGATCCCGAGGAGCAACCGACCGCCCGAGAGCTGGTCGACGACGGCCGCGTCCTCGGCCACGCGGAGCGGATCGTGCAACGGTGCGAGCACCACGCCGGTCCCGAGATGGATCCGGTCGGTGACGGCCGCGAACGCGGCCAGCACCGGCAGCAACGAAGGAAGGTAGCCGTCGGAGGACCCGTGGTGCTCGCTCACCCACGCGGAGTCGAACCCCAGGCGTTCGGCGAGCCGGACGAGCTCGAGCGTCTCCCGATACTCCCGCTCGAACGTGCGCTCCGAGTTCGCCGGGAGCTGGGCCGTGAACAGCCCGATGCCGACGCGCACGCCCATCGCCGAGACGTTACATGGCCGCTCGCTCGGGGAGGGGGATGATTCGCCCGTGCGCATCCCGCTCGACGAACGATCGCCGCGGCCGCTCTCGGATCAGCTCGCGGCGGCCCTCGCCGAGCGCATCCACCGCGGCTCGCTCGCACCCGGCTCGCGTCTCCCGACCGTCCGGGCGCTCGCCGAGGACGTCAGTCTCGCGCCGAACACCGTCGCCAAGGCGTACCGGACGCTCGAGGCCGAGGGACTGATCGAGGGCCGCGGAAGGCGGGGCACGTTCGTGGCCGAGCGTCTCCCCGCTCGCCCCGCGCGCGCCGAGGCGCTCCTCGAGGAGGCCGCACGGGCGTTCGTCGCGCGAGCACGCCAGCTCGGCGCCTCGGATGCCGATGCCGGCCGAGCCGTGCGTCGGGTGCAGCGATCGCCCGATTGACGCCGGGACGCCCGCGTCGTAGCCTGCGATCCTTATCCGAGTATGGGAATCATTCTCATCTCGTTGAAGGGCTGAACCCGTAGCGGAGGTCGTTCCTCGGTGAAGCGATCGGCTCGCGCCACGATCCCGTTCGCTGCCGCGGCCTTGCTCCTGTCGGGATGCGGCTCGTCCGATGCCGCCGAGGGGAACCGCGTGTCCGTGGTCGCGAGCTTCTACCCGCTCGCGGAGGCCGCTTCGCGGGTCGGGGGAGACCTCGTCTCGGTCGAGAACCTCACGCCACCGGGCGTGGAGCCGCACGATCTCGAGCTCGCCCCCGATGACATCGAGACGATCGCGACGGCGGATGTCGTGCTCTTCCTCGGTGGCGGGTTCCAGCCTGCGGTCGAGGACGGGGTGTCGCAGGCCGAGGACGCCGTGATGGTGGATGCGCTCGAGGCGGTCGACACGCATCCGGCGCCGCGCCGAGCGAGGCGGAGAGGGACTGACGCGTCGACCCGCACGTGTGGCTCGACCCCGCCCGCTACGAGCAGGTCGTGCGCGCGGTCGCGGATGCGCTTGTCCGAGGCCGACCCGCCGAACCAGGCGACTTACGATGCCAACGCCCGAGAGCTACGTTACGGAGCTCGTCGACCTGGACGAGGAGTACCGCGCGGGTCTGTCGGACTGCCAGCGCACGACGATCGTGACGAGCCACGAGGCGTTCGGCTACCTGGCGGACGCCTACGGTCTGACGCAGGTGGCGATCTCGGGGTTGTCGCCCGAGGCCGAGCCCGATCCGCGCCGGCTCGCCGAGCTGCGCGACCTCGTCGAGCGCGAGGGCATCACGACGATCTTCTCCGAGGAGCTCGTGTCGCCCAAGGTGGCCGAGACGCTCGCGGACGAGGCGGGCGTCACGGTCGCCGTGCTGAACCCCATCGAGAGCCTGACCGACGCCCAGGTCGAGGCGGGCGAGGACTACGTCTCGATCATGCGGCGGAACCTCGAGACGCTGCGGGAGGCCCTCGGCTGTGCGTGAGCCGCCTCGCACGACCGAGCGACGCTGATCGAGCGCACGGGCTCTCCTTCGCGTACGGGCCGAGCAGCCGGTGCTCGAGGACGTCGATCTGGAGGTCCGCGCGGGGGAGTTCGTCGCCCTCGTAGGCCCGAACGGCTCCGGCAAGTCCACGCTCCTCCGGGTGCTCCTCGGCTCGCTCGAGCCGTCGTCCGGGACCGTCTGTCCTGTTCGGGGATCCGCCGTCGCGCTTCGCGGATCGCGCGCGGATCGGCTACGTGCCGCAGCGGCCCGGTGCTGGATTCGGAGGTGCCGGCCACCGTCGAGGAGATCGTGACGGCTGGACGGCTCGCGCGACGTGGGTGGTGGCGGCCGATGCGACGCGAGGACCGTGACTACGTCGGTCACGCGCTCGAGTCGGTGGGGCTGCGGGATCTCGCGACGGCGGCCGCTGAACGAGCTCTCCGGCGGGCAGCAGCAGCGCGCGTTCATCGCGAGGGCGTTCGCCAGCGAGCCCGATCTGCTCGTCCTCGACGAGCCGATCGCCGGGCGTGGATGCCGAGTCCCAGCGCCGGTTCCGCGATTCGATCACGCACCTGATCGAGGAGCACGGGGCCGGGGTGCTGCTGGTCTCGCACGAGCTCTCGGCGGTCGCGCCCGATCTCGACCGCGTCGTGGTCCTGAAGCGGCGCGTGGTGTTCGACGGGTCTCCGGCGGAGCTCGCGGCCTCGGGCGTCAGCCTCGGCGTGCACGCGGAGGACCTCCCGCTGTGGCTCGAGGAGCTCCGCTGATGCCCTGGCCGATCGACGCCTTGCCGTACCCGTTCGAGCTCGGGTTCATGCAGCGGGCGTTGGTCGCGAGCATCGTGGTCGGCGTGTTCGCGCCGATGATCGGCACGTTCGTTGTCCAGAAGCGCATGTCGCTGATCGGCGACGGGATCGGGCATCTCGCGTTCGCCGGCGTCGGAGCGGGGCTCGTCTTCGGCGTCTCTCCGATCTGGGCTGCGCTCGCGGTGGCGATCGCCGGGGCGCTCGGCGTCGAGTGGCTCCGCTCGCGGCGCACGGCGTCGGGCGACCTCGCGCTCGCGCTCTTCTTCTACTCCGGGATCGCGGCGGGCGTGGTCCTTGTGAGCCTGAGCGGCGGGTTCGATGCGAACATCCTGACGTTCCTGTTCGGACAGCCACTCACGGTGAACGATCAGGAGATCGCGACCATCGTCGGGCTCGGCGCGGTGATCGTGGCGGCCATGCTGGTGCTCCGTCGTGGGCTGTTCGCCGTCGTGACCGACGAGGACTGGTCCCGGGTCGCGGGCCTTCCGGTCGGGATGCTCAACACCGTGCTGGCCGTCATCGTGGCGGCGTCCGTGGTGGCCGCGATGCGGATCGTCGGCCTCCTGCTGGTCGCGGCGATGATGGTCCTGCCCGTGGCGAGCGGTCAGCTGCTCGCTCGGTCGTTCCGGGGGACGATGTGGTGGAGCGTGGCGATCGGGGTCGCGTCCGTGGTCGCCGGTCTCGCCGCGTCGAGGATCTGGGGGCTCGCGCCGGGCGGCACGATCGTGCTGATCTCGGCCGCCACCTTCGCCGTTGTTGCGATCGTGAAACGAGCGACCGTCCCCAAGCTCCAGGCGGAGGGGGCCGGCCTGTGAACGCCGAGCTGCACGAGGCCGTCGACCGCCGGCTCCGAGCGATCGGCCAGCGGTACACGCCGAAGCGCCGGGCGCTCGTCGACGCCCTAGTGAAGGCGAGCCACCCGGTGGCCGTCCCCGACCTCGCGCGCCGGCGCGCGCTCCCGCAGAGCTCGCTCTACCGGAACCTTGCCGTGCTCGAGCAGGCCGGAGCCGTCCATCGCGTGATGACGCACGAGGAGTTCGGCCGATACGAGCTGGCCGAGGATCTCACGCAGCATCACCACCATCTGGTCTGCCGCAGCTGCGGCGCGGTCGAGGACGTGACCGTCGCGCCGAGCCTCGAGCGGCAGGTCCAGCGCAGCCTCGCGGACGTCGAGGATCGCACGGGGTTCTCGGCGGTGAGCCACCGCCTCGACCTGATCGGGACCTGCCGGAACTGCAGCTAGGGCGTCAGGTACGGGTGGTCGGGGCGCTCGACCGCGACGATGTCGGAGGCGTCGACGATGACCTCTCGCCCGATCGGGAAGATCGTGCCGGTCACCTGCACCCAGTCCTCGTTCGCGAACCGCCCCGGCGTAACGTTGACCACGCGCACCTCGGCGATCGTCGCGTCGGCGACGCAGCAGGTCACGACGTACCGGGCGAGCAGGAACTCGTCCGCCGGCGTGTCGTCGCGGATCGCGACGAACCCGACGAAGCTCACGGTCTCGCCCGCCCGCTTGGCGAGCGCGCGTTCGCCCTCGGGGCTCGTCTCGGCAGCCGCCACGTCGATCAACGTGAGCTCGCCGCTGCCGATGTCGCCGGCGGACGCCGCGAACCCCGCCCCCGAGAAGCCTGCACGCTTGCCGGCCGAGAACGTCCCGAGCGTCGTCACGGGCGCGAACAGCACGAGCACCACCGGCACGACCATGAGGCCCATGATCCAGAGCTCGCGCGCGGCGAGCGGTCGGGGGGTCGCGACACGGGCCGACGCGAGCCGGCCGACCGTCGCCGCGGTGAGGAGCACGGCGGCGATGGGAACCACCCAGTCCGTCCGGGTGGACAGGTAGAACGCTTCCCTACCGCTCAGCCACAGGAACCAGAACAGCCCGGCCCACGCGGCCAGCACGACCGCCCCGGCGAGGCCGCCCGGGCTCCAGCGGCGGCGAGGTCCGGCCTCCGCCCGGAGGGCGGCACCCGTTCGCGCGACGACGGCGTCGTTCATCCGAACGCCACCCCCACCCACAGCGCCCCCACGAGGGTCGCGACCGCCGAGACGAGCACGACGGTCCGGGCGAACCCGCGCCGGAACGTCCCCGCGTACAGCGCGACGAGCTTCAGGTCGACCATCGGACCGAACACCAGGAACCCGAGCATCGCCGAGGGACCGAACTGCACGAACGACGCGGCCACGAACGCGTCGGACTCGGAGCACAGCGACAGTGCTGCCGCGAGCGCCATCATCGCGATCACGCTGATCACCTGGCGTTCGGCCAGGCCGGTCAGCACCGACGTGGGCAGGAACGTCTGGATCGCCGCGGCGATCGTCGCGCCCAGCAGCAGGTAACGCCCCATGAACAGGAAGTCGTTGCCGAGGTGCACGAAGAACCGGTGCCACCGGGCCTCGGGGCGTCCGACCTCCAGCAGGTGCTCGTGGGCCTCCTCGGGGTTCGGCTTGAGCAGCTCGTCCTTCGTGCGGTTGCCGACCACCCAGCCGACGGCGATCGCGACGAGCATCCCGAGGAGGAACCGCCCGCCGACCATGGTCCACAGCGTCGTCCGGCCGCGGAACGCGACGAACGTCGACGCGATCACGACCGGATTCAGCACCGGCGCGGCGAGCATGAACGTCACGGCGGCCGAGGGCATCAGCCCGCGTTGCATCAGACGGCGCGCGACCGGCACCGACCCGCACTCGCAGATGGGGAAGACGATCCCTGCGAGCGCAGCGGCCGGCAGCTGCAGCGGCCGCGGGAGCACGCCGAGCTTCTCGAACACCCCGATCGGCACGAACACCTCGACGAGCGCCGCCGCCAGCGCCCCGAGCAGCACGAACGGCAGCGCCTGGATCAGCAGCGAGCCGAAGATCACGAAGAAGGTCCGGACCCAGGCGACCCGACCGGGGTCGCCCACGCTCACGACCAGGGCGACGGCCACGAGCATCGCGGCCACGGCGACCACGGTGCTTCGGTCCGCCGGGCGGGGGAGCTCGGCGATCCGGCGCGGCTCGGCGATCTGGGCCATGGGTCGGTCTCCTGCAGCTTCCCTCGGCAGCTTCCTCGGTCCGCTAGCAGTATCGGGCGAACGAGACGGCGAATCCCTGGAACGCGTCCGCCAGCATCCTCTCACCGTCGGGCCGGCTCGCCGAGAGCAGCGCGTCGACCGCGACCTGGCCCGTCACCTGCTCGTCGCGCAGGACGGCCTGGTCCAGGAACAGCCCGCCGGGCACGGTGGCGGCCACCGCCGGCGCGTCTCCGGGAACCGCGTCTTCGACCGCGCCCACCAGTCCGCGATCCGAGACCGCGAGCCGGTCCGCCTCCCACGATCCCGTCCCCGTCACGACGACCAGCGCGGAACCGGATGTGGCGCGCTCGGCCTCCGCAACGATCTTCCTCGTCGATCGATCCATCGAGCGGACACGGCCGTCCAGCACCACGCCGAGGACGTCGGGGACGTCATCCGCACCGTAGCCGGCCGTGAGGTCAACCTGGACCGAGAGCGGAGGCGTCGCGCTGTCGCCGATCACCGTGTCGATCGGATCCTCGCCCGGGTACCAACCTCCGCCCACGATCCCTCGGTCGCGCTCGTCGGTCGCGACGAGTCCCACCAGCGTCGACGCGTTCGCGTGGTCGAGATCGTCGGCCAGCGTCGCGATGATCTGGACCGGTGCATCGGGCGCGTAGGCCTGCACCACCCGACCCTCGCCGTTGCGGACGAAGGAGCCGGTGATGCCGTGCTGCGAGGGCAGCCCCCCGGTCCCGATCGTCGTGAGCGTCGCGGCCGGATCGAGCGGCAGCGATCCCGCAGCACCCTCGAGCGTTCCGGCGCCGTCGTCGAGCAGCGACGACAGGAACGGCCAGTCTTCCCGATGGGCTTCGAGTTCGGACGAGCCGACGCCCTTCCATGCGACGAGCAGGACGAGCCTCGGCCGCTCGCCGTTCGCGACGTCCGGCACCGCCGTCCCCGATCGCACCTCGGGGTGCTCGCGCTCGAACCCCAAGGCTTCGCTCACCGTCGGCGCGACGCGATCGAGCGTCGTCCCGTCGGGCACGTTCGCTCCCTGGGTCACGCCGGCGCCGGCGAACACGATCGGGACGCGGGGATCCGTGGACGCGCCGGTGGCCGGCCAGGACGTTCGCGAACCGTCGATGTCCGTGAACACGGGCGTCGAGTCCGCGACCGCGACGACGTCGGGGGAGCGTCCCTCGCGGAACCCGTTCGCGATCTCGTCCTTCAGCGCGTCGGGGAGCGGACAGAACGGGACGCGGACCGCCTCGCCGCCGGAGGCATCGCACGAGCGGCCGGCGCACGTGGCCGTGAGCACGGCCGCCGGGATCCCGATCGCGGCCAGGGCGACGAGCATCACGATGAGGCGCCGACCGGTCACGAGGCCGCCACGCTATCGCGCGAGCGTCGGTTGGGTTGTCGTTCCGGGCGGCGTCGTGTTTCGTATGCGCGCCGATGCCCTCCCGACGTGTGTTCGCCCTGCTCGCTGTCGTGCTCGTCGTGGGCGTCGCGTGCTCGGGGCAGGAGGTGCAGCTCCCGCAGGCGCCCCAGACGTCCGCGGCGGCGGCGCTGGCCTCGGGCAGCACGGGGCCCGAACCCGGCGCGCAACCCCCGGTCGCGGGCGCGAGCCTTCGCACCATCGCGTGCTCGATCCCGCACGAGTGGCTGCTCCGCACCTGGCGCGGGAACAGCGAGGACCGCAGCGGCGAGATCCAGATCCTCCCGATCGAGCCGAACTACGTGGGCTCGGGCCTGCCGCACGTCGGGCCGTGGGCCTACGCGCAGGACGTCCCGATGTTCTGGTACGGGCCGGGTCACATCACGCCGGCTGGCGTCGTCGACCGCCCGGTCACGCTCGCCGGCATCGCGCCGACGCAGGCGCAGCTGCTGGGGTTCCCGTTCCACCCGATCGACGGCTCCCCGATGACCGAGGCGATCGCCGGGAACCAGACGCCGCCCCGCCTCCTCGTCACGATGGTGTGGGACGCGGGCGGCCGCAACGTCCTCGAACGCTGGAAGGACGACTGGCCCTACCTGAGGTCGCTGATCCCGCAGGGCGCCTGGTACGAGCACGCGACCGTCGGGACGAGCCCCACCTCGACCGCGCAGACCCACGCGACGATCGGCACCGGCGCGTTCCCCGATTCGCACGGGATCGTCGCGCACAGGCTCCGGATCGGACCCGACCTCACGACGCCGTGGGCGGAGGGCCCCGCGTACCTGATCGAGCCGACGCTCGCCGACGTCTACGACCGCGCGATGGGCAACGAGCCGGTCGTGGGCGAGGTCGGGACCGTGAGCATCCATCTGGGGATGCTCGGCCACGGCGCGATGTGGGGCGGGGGCGACCAGGACATCGCGGTGATCCGCGAGAAGATCGGCGCGGACACGCTCGGGGCGGAGGGGTTCGACTGGAACCTCACGCCCGAGCTCACGCCCTACTTCCGGTTCCCCGACTACGTGAATCAGGTCGGCGGGTTCGCCAGGGACGTGCGCGCGGTCGACGCGAACGACGGCCAGCTCGACGGCAAGTGGCGGACCAACGACATCGAGACCCTGTTGCAAGGGTTCGACACGCCGGCGCGGATCCCGTACCAGACCCGTGTGATCGAGGAGATGGTCACGCGCGAGGGGTTCGGCGCCGACGACACGCCCGACCTGCTGTTCGTGAACTACAAGATGATCGACTACATCAGCCACGTGTGGACCGTGAACAGCCCCGAGATGCAGGACGCCGTGGCGGCGCAGGACGCGGCCCTGAAGCAGCTCGTCGGCTTCCTGAACGCGACGGTGGGGCAGGGGCAGTGGGCGATGGTGCTCACGGCCGATCACGGCTCGATCCCCGACCCGAAGGTGACCGGCGCGTTCCAGATCGCGGCCACGCCGATCCAGAACGGCATCAACGCGGCGTTCGACACCGACGGCGACCAGATCCACGTCGTCCAGCTGATCCAGCCGACGCAGATCTTCGTGAACGAGGCCGAGCTCCGCCAGAACGGGCATTCGCTCCAGGACGTGTCCGAGTGGATCCTCGGCCTGACGAAGGCCGACACCGCGCAGCCGGGCGTCGTGGTCGCGGCAGATCAGGCCGACGACCTGGTCTTCCAGGCCGCGTTCCCCTCGAGGATGATGGCCCACCTCCCCTGTCTTCCCGAGGCCCGCGCATGAGGAAGGCCGCGCTGCTGGTCGCCCTCGCGCTCCTCGCGGTCGCGTGCACCTCCGACACCCAGGCGCAGACGCCATCGCCGGCGGCGAGCCCCGCCGGCCAGACGAGCGTCGAACCCGTGGCGCCGCCTGCGCCCGGCGCCCTGGCCGACGCGGCGTGCGCGATCCCGCACCAGCAGCTGCTGCGGATCTGGCGAGGGACCGACCCCGAGCGTTCGGGGCAGATCGTGTTCGTTCCGCAGGAACCCAACTTCGTCGGGACGAACTTCCCGCACTCGGGCCCCTGGGACTATCTGCAGGACGTGCCGTTGTTCTGGTACGGGCCGGGCATCATCCCGGCGCTCGGGCGCGTCGAGCGCCCGGTGACGCTCGCCGACGTCGCCCCGACGCAGGCCAAGCTCCTGCACTTCGGGTTCGACGCCCCCGACGGCAAGGTCATGCCCGAGGTCCCGAAGACCGACACCCCGCCCCCGCTGATCGTCACGCTCGTCTGGGACGCGGGCGGCATGAGCGTCCTGAACGCGTTCCCGGATGACTGGCCGGTGCTTCGCTCGATGATCCCCGACGGGATCTGGTTCGACCACGCGACCGTGGGCTCGTCGCCCTCGATCACGCCCGCGACCCATGCGACGATCGGCACCGGCGCGTTCCCGATGCACACCGGTCAGACCGACGCCGAGTTCCGCCTCGGCGACGACCTGGTGCGCGCGGGGGCCCTCGGGCCGGTGCTGATGATGGAGCCGACACTCGCCGACCTCTACGACCGCGCGAAGGGCAACCGACCACTGGTGGCTGCGCTCGCGAGCGTGACCTGGCACCTGAATATGGCGAGCCACGGGTCGCTGTGGGGTGGCGGCGACCGCGACCTCGCGGTCCTGCGCGTGCCGACCGACGCCGACAACGAGGGCGCCGAGGGGACCACCTGGAACCTGCAGGGGACCTACCAACCGTTCTACGAGTTCCCCGACTACGTGAACGACCTGCCGGGCCTGTCGGCGTACACCGACGCGATCGACCGGCAGGACGGCGCGCTCGACGGCAAGTGGCGCGACAACTCGATCGCACAGCTCGAGGCCGGGTGGGCGACGCCCGCGCGGATCCCGTACCAGGGGCGCATGGTCGAGGAGGTGATCTCGCGCGAGGGGTTCGGGAAGGACGAGGTCCCCGACCTGGTCTTCATCAACTCGAAGGCGATCGACCACGTGAGCCACATGTTCAGCGTGAACAGCCCCGAGATGCAGGACACCCTGTCGTGGCAGGACGAGGACCTCGGGCGCTTCGTCGACTTCCTGGACCGGGAGGTCGGCAAGGGCCGGTACGTGCTCATCGTGACCGCCGACCACGGGGCGCAGTTCGACCCCGCGGTCTCGGGCGCCTTCCAGGTCACACCTACCGAGCTCGAACGCGACCTGAACGCCGCGTTCCCCGCCACCGGCGGCGGCTCGGTGTTCCAAGCCGTGCGGTCGAGCCAGATCTACCTGAACGAGGACGTGATGACCGCGAGCGGCTACACGCCCGAGGAGATCTCGCGGTTCATCCTGGACTACACCGAGGCGCAGGGGACCCCGGACGACGCGGTTCCGCTCACCGGGGCCGAGGGCGCGAAGCCCGTGTTCTCGGCCGCCTTCCCGATCTCGCTCATGCCGAACCTGGACTGCCTGCCCGAGGCCCGGTCCTGAGGGATGCCGGTGTATCCGTCGCGTATCCTTGCCCGGTCCCACGCTCGCCCGACGCCCGCGTGAGCCTGGGACCACGAGGGGGATCCCGCAGACCGATGGCGCTCACGAAGGACCGGCCCGAGGCCGCCGTTCAGGTTCCCGAACCCGTGCGGCGGGGGTGGCTGTCGAGCCCGCTCGTGCTGGTCGGCGCGATCGCGCTGCTCCTGCTCGCGTTCGGCTGGACCTTCCTGCAGGACCCCTCGATCAGCGCCCCGACGCGCGACCCGGCCTGGTACACGTGGCGCTCGAACCTGATGATGCACGACTACCCGGGCCTGATCGCCGGGGACTGGGGCCCGTTCTCGATGTTCGGCGGCGGGTACCGGGTGAGCGTGCCGCTGTTCGGCTCGATCCTGCAGCGGGTCGCCGGGATCGACCTGTACTCGTTCAGCGCCTTCATGATGGTCGGCGTCCCCGTGCTGAGCGGGCTGGCCCTCGGCGCGTTCTCGTGGCGGACGCACAAGGACCCGCTGCTCTTCCTGCTCGTGATGCTGTCGACCGCGGCGCTGTTCATGACGACGCCGTACGTCGGCTACCTGGACAACATCACGGTCCTGTACTTCCTCTCGCTGATCCTCGCGTTCTTCGCCCCCGCACGGACGTCGTGGGGCGCGCGGACGGCGATGTTCCTGATCGGCGTCGCGGCCGCGTTCACGCACCCGACCACCTGCGTGATCTTCGGCTTCTCGCTCATGGCCGTGTTCGGCTTGCGCCTGCTGACCAGCCGGTTCCACCTGGGTCCGCCGCTCAAGGAACTCGGGCCGTCCCTGATGTCGGTCGGGATCGGGATGATCTTCGGCCTGTCGACGTGGCTGATCGCGCCGTGGGGCGTGAGCGGGTCGCTGGCCGACGCGGCGTTGCCACCGCCGTACACGAAGGAGGTCTTCCTCGACCGGCTGAAGGGGTGGGTCGGCTCACTGCAGCCGGGGATCCTGATCCCGCTCGTGCTGCTCGCGATCGCCTGGACGATCTGGCGGGCGCGGAATGACCACGCGCGCTCGGACGAGTTCGGGACGGTGTCGGCGATGCTGCTGCTGCCGTTCCTCGGGATCTTCGGGTTCGTCGCGGCGACCTACCCCTACTACCGCTTCATGAACGCGACGATGGCGCTGTTCGCGCTCGGCGGGCTCGGCGCGTACGTCGCGATCCGGTGGCTGTGGAGGCGCGAGGGCGCCGCGAAGGTGGCGGGCATCCTCGCGTCACTGCTGATCGTCGCCTCGTTCGGCTACATCTGGATGCAGGGCCGCGAGATCTCGCACTGGGCCGACCCCGACAGCCAGTGGATCGACCAGCCCACCCGGACCGCGCTCGAGGCGGCGCGCGCCGTGGTGGAGAACGAGCCCGCCGACCGACCGATCGTGTTCGTCGTGAACTACGACGACACCTACCAGTCCTACGGCTGGTCCAAGACGTTCACGAACGTCTCGCGCACGGGCCTGCCCGGAGACGCCGTCAAGCGCTCGATGACGTACTTCGGAAGCGTCGAGGACCTGCTGGCCGACCAGCCCACGGTGCTCACGAACGCCACCTACAACAAGATGTCGCGCGCGTTCCACCGCGAGCTCACCGACCTGCGCGAGGAGTACACGGGACCGCCGATCGCGTTCCTGGTGCGCCAGTTCAACGAGGGGACCACGAACGAGGACCTGCTCGACCAGGCGCCGGACGACCTGGTGATCCTCGGCGACGACGTCGCGGTCGTGACGGGGGCGGACCTGACGACGCCGTCGGACGCCGCGGTCGCCGACGCGCGCGCGGCCGAGGCGCAGGTCGCCGCCTTCTACGCCGACCACCCGGGGATCCTCGGCAACCTCGGACACACGCTGTGGGTCGTGTTCGCGCTCGCGCTGCTGCTCGTGGTCCCGGGCGCGATCGCGGCGCGGTGGTTCGAGCTCGACGACGCGTGGCTGAGGATCGCGCTCGTGCCCGGGATCTCGGTCACGCTCACCGTGCTGTCCGGGATCGTCGTCGTGGCGGTCACGCGGTCGCCGTTCGGCGTCGCGCACGGATGGGCGTCGCTCGCGCTCGCGACGGCGGTGGCGGCCGGGCTGCGGTTCGGCGCCCGGCCGATCCTGCGGGTGCTGAACGGCTTCAGCGGCTTCTTCGACAACCTGTTCTCGGTCTTCTCGAACCGCGACTTCTCCGTGCTGGTCGGGATGCAGTACCTGTCGCAGGCGGGGCAGGGCGTCGTGCAGGGGGCGATCGGCAAGTCGATCGCGTTCGGCGGCGAGAAGGGGTTCGACGTCTCCACGGTGCCGTCCGCGAACTACCTGCTGAAGGTCGTGCTCGCGCTCTACGTGCCGTACACGCTGATCTCGCCGTTCATCGGGGTCTTCATCGACCGCTTCCAGCGCCGGAAGGTCGTGAGCTGGACCAACGTCGTCGTCGCCGCGATCGTCGCGCTGGTCGCCGTGGCGGCGATGCTGCCGCTCGGCAAGGCCACGACCGAGGGTGACGTCGGCGCCACGGTCGCGTTGGTGATCGGCCTGCTCGCGGCCCAAGGGTGCGTCCGGGTCGCGCTCGCCGTGAAGTCGGCGGCGATGCCCGACGTGCTCTCGGGCAAGGACCTGCTCCAGGGCAACGGCCTGTCGCAGGCGGGCGGCGCGCTGTTCCAGGTGGTCGGGATCGGGTTCGCCCTGGGGGCCGCGGCCGCGCTGCCGGCGTGGCTGGTCGTCGTGGCCGGCGCGGGCCTCCTCCTCGTCGCCGCGCTCGTCGCGAAGCGGATGCGTCATGCCGAGGTCGCCGTGCACGAGACGAGTTTCGGGGCCGAGGCCTCGCAGGTGCTGCGGAACGTGTGGGCGGGCATCCGTGAGCTCGCGGCGCGGCCGCCCGCGGCGGTCGGGCTCACCTCGTTCCAGATGCTCCGGTACCAGTTCTGGGGATTCGTGTTGTTCACGTTCGCCCTGTACGCGAAGAACCTGGTACAGGGCGGAGACGCGAGCAACGTCGCGCTCGCCTTATCCGGCGGAGGCGGGCTCGTCGGCGGTGCGCTCGGGCTGATCCTTGCGCAGAAGTGGAAGGACCGCATCCCGCCGATCCGCCTGCTGCTGGCCTCGATGCTGCTGCTCGGGGCGGGGACCGTCGTCTTCGGCTGGCCCGTGTCGCTCGCCGGGTTCACGGCGCTTCTGTTCGTCGGTTTCTTCTCGTTCTTCCTCGGAAAGATCTCCGCAGACACGATCGTGCAGCAGGCGATGCCGGACGACTTCCGGGGGCGCGCCTTCGCGCTGTTCGACATCGCGTACAACCTCGGCTTCATCGTGCCGGCGCTGATCCTGTCGTTCGTGTGGGTGGAGAACGACCCGTCGCAGGTTCGGACGATCCTCGTCGCCTCGGGCGTGGTGTTCCTCGGCCTGACCGCGCTCGTGTGGCGCTGGTCGCGGTCGATCCGTGGATTCGCCCCCCAAGACGACCTCGTCGAGCTGGAGGCGTGATGGAGCGCGTCCCCACCCCCGACCCCGTCGCCGAGGCGGCTGAGTACCAGCGGTACCTCACGGGCCTGCTCGGCGACGACGACCCGGCCGAGGTGCAGGCCGAGGCCCCCGACGCGTGGCGGGCGCTGATCCGAGAGGCCGGGGCCCTGGTCGCGCAACGTCCCGAGCCCGGCGAATGGTCGGTGCTCGAGTGCCTGGGTCACGCCACCGACTCCGAGCTGGTCGTCTCGAGCCGGTACCGGTGGATCGTCGCCCACGACGAGCCGCCGTTGGTCGGCTACGACCAGGATCTGTGGGTCGACCGCCTGCACCACGGGCAGGACGACCCGGAGGCGCTGCTCGAGACCTTCGAGGCGCTGCGGCGCGCCAACCTCGCGCTGTGGGCGCGTTCGACGGAGGGGGAGCGGGCGCGGGTCGGGCAGCACAGCGAGCGCGGGCCCGAGAGCTACGACCTCACCTTCCGGCTCCAGTCCGGGCACGACCGCTTCCACATGGACCAGGCGCGGCGAGCCCTCGCAGCGGTCCGGGGCGCCTGAACCGCGCCCGGACCCCGGTACCGGCTTCCGTGGGCCGACCGGCCCTACGGACGACCCGCCCGACCTCGCAACCTGGAGTCAGAGGAAGGAGGCGACATGGACAGCCTCGTCTGGGTCGTCGGTGCGGCCGCGATCGTCCTGTTCGCGATCGCGATGGTCGTCTGGAGGCCGCGGCAGCAGCCGTAGCGGTCGCGCAGCCGGGAACCCATCCTTCCGTCTGTGGGTCAGGTGGCTGGATGACTGGCCGCTTCGGGTAGGTTGGCGGCGTGCCCGAGGTTCGCAACGACGACGCGACGCTCTCCTGCGAGGTCGAGGGGGCGGGTGAGCCCGTCAGCATCTTCGCTCACGGCCTGACGAACAACCGCAACGAACTGGCGGCGTTTACGCCGCTCGTGCCGGGGACGAAGGTGCGGTTCGACTTCCGCGGGCACGGCCGGTCGAGCGCGCCCGCCGATCCGAAGGCGTTCCGGTTCGAGGACTTCGCGCGCGACGTGGACGCGGTGGCCGAGACGTTCGGGGCCTCGGTCGCGGTCGGGACGTCGCTCGGTGCCGGCGCGATCGGCAACCTCGTGTGCCGCGTGCCCGATCGGTTCGAGCGGATGGTGTGGCTCCTGCCGGCCGGGCTCGATCTGCCCTTCGGGCTCGCCGCCCGCTACCACCTGCTCGGGGAAGACCTCGAGGGCAAGACCCCGGAGGAGGCGCTCGAGTCCGTGTTGAACGACCCGGCGCGCGCCGCCGCGTACCTGGAGACCCCATGGCGTCTGGAGCTCGACCGCGTGATGTGGCAGCACGACGACCCCGACGGGCTGTCGAGGGCGATCCACGGCGTGGTGGAGGACTGGCCGATCCCGGACCGCGAGCTGCTGCGCGACGTCCGCATCCCGACGATCATCGTGACGATCGAGGGGGACGAGATCCATCCGGCCGAGCTCGGACGGATCCTCTCCGGGCTGCTGCCGAACGCGGAGCTGATCGCGTTCGAGAGCCAGGAGGACCTGCTCCGGCGGATCCCCGAACTCGTGTCGCGGATTTCGGCGTTCATCGCCGGCGGTGGCTGAGGCGGCGGCCGGCTCGGGTTCAGGTGGCCGGCACGGTCGGCGCGGACGACCGGTCCCGACTCCCCAGCTCGAAACGCTCGCGCGACTCCTGGGTCGCATGCTTCGCGAGATGCAGGCCGAGTCCGGACCCTCCGTAGAGCGGGGTGACGGAACGGTCGATCCGGCGGAAGCGCGCGAAGACCTCGGCCCGATGAGCGGGGTCGATCCCGATCCGGCTGTCGACCCACACCCGCAACCCCGACTTGTCGCTATCGGCACAGACGGTCACCGCCGAGCGATCGGGTGAGTGCATCAGGGCGCTCTCGAGCAGGTACGACAGGATCTCGACGATCCGGCTGCGATCCGTGGTGACGGTGCCATCCGGGATGGCCAGGACGACACGTCCGGTGACGCCGAGCCCTGCTGCGACGGCGCGAACCGTCTCTGCCAGATCTACCTCGTCGATCCCGATCGGTCGGTCATCGATCCGCCCACGCGCTCGCCGGCGTTCGGCAGTGGGAGCGTCGTGGCCCTCATCTCCACTGGCACGAACGGCATCAGCCGCGCCATCGCGGACCCGAGCATCGGAACGCGGCTCGTTCTCCCGGAGCATCTCCAAAGTTGTATCGGCGTGCTCGGCTCCGGCCTGAGCCAGGTTCACCCTGAGCCCTTCGCGTGCAGCGGTGGGTATGGCCGGCCCGTAGGGGAGGTTCATCGTGGGCTAGGCTCTCGGGGTGACCGAGGAGCTCTGCGCGACCGACGCCTACGCGCGTTCGTGTGAGGCGACCGTCCGGCAGGTCGAGGAGGGCGGGGTCGTTCTTGACCGGACGGTCTTCTACGCGAGGAGCGGCGGCCAACCGGGCGACACGGGGGTCCTCCGGTGGGACGGGGGCGAGGTCCGAGTGGTCGACACCGTCAAGGAGGGCGGCAGGGTCCTGCACCTGGTCGAGGGCGACGGACCGGCCCCCGGGACGGCCGTGATCGCCGAGATCGACTGGGAGCGCCGACACACCCTGATGCGGACTCACACGGCGCTGCACGCGCTGTCGGCCGTCGTGTTCCGCGACTACGACGTGAAGGTCACGGGGGGGAACATGGAGCCCGGCGCCGCGCGGATGGACTTCGAGCTGGAGACGATCGACGCGGAGTTCGGCCGAGAGGTCGAGGAGAAGCTGAACGCCGAGCTGGCGGCCGACCGTCCCGTGCACGTGTCCTTCCTGCCCCGAGCCGAGGCGCTCGCCGACCCGGACCTGATCCGCACGAAGGTGAACCTGATCCCGGGGTCGGTCGACCCGATCCGCGTGGTCGAGATCGAGGGGCTCGACAAGCAGGCGGACGGAGGGACCCACGTGCGGTCGACCGCCGAGATCGGCCGGGTGAGGGTCGCGAAGACCGAGAACAAGGGCAAGGCCTTCAAGCGCATGCGGATCGAACTCACCTGAGCGTGACCGACCCCACCGCCCGGGACGATCCCACCGAGCGGAGCGACCCACCGGCTTCCGACGAGCTGCACGCGCGCCGCGACCTGCTCGGGGGCGTGTCCGCCGCGGCATCGGCGGTGCTGTTCGGCGCCATCATCATCTGGGGCCGCCAGGTCCTCGAGCGTGGGGTGCCCGTCGAGACGATGCTCTCGATCCGGTTCGCGATCGGAGCGGTCGTCCTGTTCGTCGCGCTGCTCGTGACGCATCGCCCGATCCTGGCCGAGCCCGGCGAACGGCTCCGCCTGGTCCTGCTGGCGCTGTTCGGCTACGCGATCGAGGCGAGCCTGTTCTTCACCTCGACCCAGCACGGGACGGTCGCCGCCGTGACCCTCCTGTTCTTCACGTATCCGGTCTTCGTGACCGTGTGGGCGTGGGCGCTCGGCGGCGACCTCCCGGCTCGCCTGACGGTCGTGGCGCTCCTGTGCGCGGTCGCCGGCGCGGCCATCGTCGTCGGGGCCGGCGCCGGCCTCGCGATCGACGGCGTCGGGGTGGTGCTGGCGCTCGTCACCGCGATGACGTACAGCGCCTACCTCACCGGCGTCGACCTGTTGATCGAGCGAACGGGTGCCCTCACGAGCGCGATGTGGGTGAGCGCGGGCGCCTCGATCGGCTTGTTCGTCTTCGCCAACGTGGTCGGCCATTGGGACCTGCCCTCGGGTGCGGCCGAGCTAGGGCCGCTCGTCGGGATGGGGGTGGCCTCGGCCGGCGCCTTCTTCTTCCTGATGGAGGCGCTCGCGCGGATCGGCGCCGTCCGAACCGCGATCGTCTCCGCGATGGAGCCGCTCGCGGCCGCGGTGCTCGGGTTCGTCTTCCTCGACGAGTCGGTCACGCTCGGCGTGGCCGCCGGCGGGGTGCTGATCCTCGCGGGAGCCGTCCTCGCGAGCCTGGCCCGCACGCCGAAACCGCAGGAGCAGCAGATCCCCTAGCGGAGCAGAGCCGCGCGGAGTGCCAGGTACCGCTGCTCGGGAACGCTCGCGGTCATCGTGGCGGCCCGGCGGTAGGACTCACGCGCCCCGACGGGGTCGCCCGCGAGCTCGAGCAGATGGCCTCGGACCGCCTCCACCCGGTGGGTGTGCGTCATGCGGTCGTCGGCGTCGAGGGTCCCGAGCAGCGCGAGACCGGCCCGAGGCCCGTCGACCATGGCGACCGCGACCGCGCGGTTCAGCGTGACGACCGGCCCCGGCGACACCTGTTGGAGTACCTCGTAGAGCGCGAGGATCTGCGGCCAGTCCGTCTCCTTTGCGCTCGGCGCCTCGTCGTGGATGGCGGCGATCGCGGCCTGCAGCTGGTAGGCACCGATCGGCGCCTTGCCGAGGGTGCCGGTGATGAGGGCGACACCCTCCTCGATCTGGGCGGTGTCCCACAGGCCGCGTCGTTGCTCGGCGAGCGGCACCAGCGAGCCGTCCGCGGTCGTGCGAGCGGCCCGCCGGGCATCGGTCAGCAGCATGAGCGCGAGCAGGCCGGCCACCTCGCCGTCGTCGGGAAGGATCTCGCGCAGGAGGCGCGCCAGCCGGATGGCCTCGGCGGTGAGATCGGCGCGGTGCAGCGACGCCCCCGAGCTCGTCGTGTAGCCCTCGTTGAAGACGAGGTAGAGCACGTGCAAGACGACCCGGAGCCGGTCGGCCCGTTCCGGCTGGGGCGGGAGGTCGAAGCGTGCCCCCGTGGCCTTGATGCGCTGCTTGGCGCGGCTGATGCGCTGGGCCATCGTGGCCTCGGGGACCAGGAAGGCGTTCGCGATCTCGGCCGTGGATAGCCCGCCGACCGCGCGCAGCGTGAGGGCGAGCTGCGACGGCACCGACAGCGCCGGGTGGCAGCAGAGGAAGAGCAGCGTGAGCGTGTCGTCCCGGGAAGACACGGCCGCCGAGCCTCGCGCGTCGAGCAGCGCGTCCTGCCCCTCGCGACGCCGGCGGGCGCTCTCGCTCCGCCATCCGTCGACGAGCCGCCGCGAGGCGACGGTGACGAGCCAGGGCCTCGGCTGATCGGGAACCCCATCCTCGGGCCACTGCTGCGCCGCCGCGAGCAGCGCCTCCTGCACGGCGTCCTCCGCCGCGTCGAACCGTCCGTATCGGCGGACCAACGTGCCGAGGACCTGCGGCGCGAGCTCGCGCAGCAGGTCCTCGACGCGGGGAGCCTCGACCGAAGGCACGACCGTGTTGGCGCTCCTACGCCGTCTCGGCCGCGCGCTCGAGCGTCGGCACGTCGATCTTGCCCATCTGTAGCATCGCCTGGAGCACGCGCTGCGACCGCTCGGGATCGGGGTCGCCCAGCAGCTCCATGAGCCGGTCCGGAACGATCTGCCAGGACAGGCCGTACCGGTCCTTCAGCCAGCCGCACCGCCCCTCCTCGCCTCCGTCGCAGAGCGCGGCCCAGAGCTGGTCGACCTCCTCTTGGCTCTGGCAGCGCACGAGGAACGAGATCGCCTCGGTGAAGGCGTGCGCGGGGCCGCCGTTCAGCGCCGTGAACGCCTGCCCGTCCAGGACGAACGACACCGACATCGCGGAACCGGGGGCGCCGGGTCCGCTCTCGCCGTAGCGCGTGACGTCGAGGATCTTCGAATCGCCACCACCGGAGTGCGTGGCGCGCCGGGTGGTGAACACGTCGACGTAGAGGTTCGCGGCCTCCTCCGCCTGGTGGTCGAACCACAGGAACGGGGTGATCTTCTCCATGTAGGCATCCTCCTTCGTCGCAGATCGGTGAAGCCGGACGCTCAGACCTCGGGCGGCGCGTCGGCGACCTGACGTACCTCGACCGGTCCCTCGATGAACGCGACGATCCCGGAGGCGATCTCGAACGCCCGTGCCTCGTCGGCGTCGACGATCAGGTAACCGGCGAGCGACTCCTTCGCCTCCGCGAACGGCCCGTCGGTCACGACCGGAGCACCGTTCTCGAATCGGACGGTGTTCGCCTGGGTCGGGTCGACGAGGCCCTGTCCGTCGACGTACTCACCCGCATCGCGCAGCTCCTGGTCGAGATCCTGCATGAACCCGATCATCGACCGGATCCACTCGGGCGACCGGGTCTCGAACATCGTGCCCTGGTCGCCGAACATCATGATCATGTACTTCATCCCGCCACCCCCTTCACTGCACCCGGTGGGTGCGCTCCACGAACGGGTCGGAGCGGCCGAGCGATTCTCGACATCCGGGCCGGAACACGACCCTAGGCCAGGCGAGGCGGGGGTGCTACGGGCCGAGCGCGATCGCGAGCGCGGTGAGGGCCGCGTAGACGGCGAGCCCACCGGCCACCAGCATCACCCGCAGGGACCGCTGGATCGGCGAGCGCCCGAACACGTAGTAGGCGATCGGCCCGGCGAGCGGGACCACGAGGACCACGATCATCCAGAGCACGCGGGTGCGGTTCGGCACCGCCTCCTGCCGGACGAGGTCCCACAGCGCGATCGAGACCCACGCCGAGTACAGGATCAGCGGGAGCACGTACGCGTACAGGCCGATGAGCACACCCCACCAGCTCGTGGCGAGCGAGATCCCGAGCACGGTGACCTCCTGAGAGACGTCGGATGACGCCGGCACGTCGAGCGCGCGGGCGTCGCGGATGCGGACGGGTTCGGGGACGGCGGTCCCGGCGATCGCCGGGTCGGGCGGGGCGCTCTCCGCGCCGGTCATCGGCTCCTGGAGCGGAGGCGGCGGCTGCGAGCGCCAGTCGCCCACGACGGTGTCCCCGAGCGTCGCCTCCAGGTAGCGTTCGAGCGGGCCCATGATCGCGCCGACCGAGCCGCCGGGGATCCTCGCGAGCGGCGACCCGCAGCCGGCGCGCCACTCGATCGCCGGCGGCAGGCTCGTGGAGAAGTCGTTGTCGGCGAAGCAGTCGCCGCCGGCGGACGGCGCGCCCAGGGCGAGGTCGGCCTGGCCCGAGCCCCGGACGAGGTTGTCCCGGATCTCGTTCCCCTGGGTGAGCCAGAGGCTCTCGTCGGGCGAGGGCAACAACGCGATGCCGAAGGTCTCGTGATCTTCCACGAGGTTCTGGGTCACGAGGTCGTCGCGGCCGCCGTTCACGATGATCCCGATCCCGAACGAGGGGTACTCGAGGTCGAACGACGGAGCCGAGGCGTTGTTGTTGTCGTGCACCCAGTTCCCGGCGATCAGCGCGTCGTGCTGGGGCGGGAGGCGTTCGGAATCCAGGGTGTTCGGCACGATGCCGGCCAGGTTGTCGCGCCACTCCGAATTCACGACGCGGAGATCGCCGCCGGCGTTCGTTCCCGAGAAGCCGACGGCGTTGTTCTCGGCCAGCACGTCGGTGATCACCGCGTGACAGGGGAAGCACTGGCCGATGTAGAACCCGGAATCCGGGTGCCCGCTCGCGTACGAGTGATCGAACTGGCCGTACCGGGAGTCGTACGCGAACAGCCCGTAGTCGCCGTCGTTGAACGCCGTGAGGTACGAGCCGCGGTACCCGAACACGCCCGACCACAGGAAGCCGTTCACGAGGTAGTGGCGCGCGGTCATGTTCTCGATCGTCACCCCGTCCGCCTCGAACACGGCGATCGCGTTGTCCCGCGAGAACCCCCCCTCGAGGATCACCTCGTTGCGGTCGAGCCCGCGGATCGTGAGGAACGGCGTCGTCACGACCACCGCCTCCTCGTACACGCCGGGGGAGATCAGGACGATGCCCCCGGGCTCGGCCTCGTCGACGGCCGCCTGGATCGTGGGCGCATCCTGTGGGACGCGGACCTCGTCACCGGGGAGCGCCGGGGGCGTCTCGCGCCCCGGCCCGACGTCGGCGGTGGCCCCGGGGATCGATGCGTCGCCCACGAGGACCAGGCCCGTCATGCCCACTCCCGGGGCGCCGTGCAGCGAGCAGTAGAAGGGGTACGCGCCCTCGACGGGGAAGCGTTCCTCGAACGAGTCCCCGGGCGCGAGGTCGGGCGAGGCGAACGAGGAGTCGTCCGCCGTCACGTTGTGTCGGCTGCTTCCCTCGTTCGTCCACTCCACCGCCCCGCCCACCGGGACCCGGACGATCCGGGGTGCGAAGACGTTGTCGAGCATCTCGACGTCGCGGTACCCCTCGCCGCCCGTCGCCCGCGCCTGGGTCGCGGGCGCGGCGAGCAGGAGCGGGATGGCGAGCAGGGTGACGGCGCGCAGGCGTCGGCGCATCGCGGGCGAGGCTAGCACCGGTTCCCGCCGGGGTCGTGGAGCGGTACCGTGGGGTCGATGGCCCCCGAACGCCTCACCGCGCTGGACGCGTCGTTCCTGTACCTGGAGCGGCCGGCGATGCACATGCACGTGGCCGGGCTCTCCGTGCTCGACCCGTCGACCCGACCCGACGGCCGGCTGCGGTTCGAGGACGTCGAGTCCGTGTTCGCGTCGCGTCTGCACCTGGCGCCGCGGTTGCGGCAGAAGGTCAAGATGGTGCCGTTCGGTCTCGCGCTCCCGGTGTGGGTCGACGACTCGTCGTTCGACCTCGACTTCCACATCCGCCGCGCGGCGCTCCCGAGCCCCGGCGGCCGGGTCGAGCTCGCCGAACAGGTCCAGCGGATCCTCTCCCGCCCCCTCGATCGTTCGAAGCCGCTGTGGGAGCTCTACGTGATCGAGGGCCTAGAGGACGGTCACGTCGCGACCCTGATGAAGGTGCATCACGCGATGATCGACGGCCTGTCGGGCATGCACCTCAACGCGGCGCTGTTCGACCTCTCGCCGCAGCCGCCCGAGCCTACGCCGCCGCCCGCCTGGGAGCCCGAGCCCGAACCGTCCTCGCGGGACCTGCTGCGCGAGGCCACCGAGACCCTGTTCGCGCACCCGGTCCAGGCGCTGATGAACGGCGTGGACGCGGTCCGGCGATCGCCCGCCGTCGCGGCGCTCGACGTCGGAACGGTGCTGTCGGGGTTCCGCAGCATCCTCGACATGGGGGCGCGGCCCGCATCGCCGCTCGACGTGCAGATCGGACCGAACCGACGGTTCGCGATCGCCGACGCCCCGCTCCAGCGGTTCAAGGAGATCAAGGACGCGCTGGGCGGGACGGTGAACGACGCGGTGCTCACGGTCGTGGGCGGTGCGCTCCATCGGTTGCTCCGCGAACGCCGGGAGCCCACGCGCGGCCGCACGCTCCGCGTGATGGTGCCGGTGTCGGTGCAGGGCGGGCCGGGACGCGTCGCTCGGCAACCGGGTCGCGCCGGCGTTCGTCGACCTGCCGGTCGGGGCGATGGGCCCCAAGCGCCGGCTCGAGCTCGTCCGCGAGGGGACCGCCTACCTGAAGGACTCGATGATGGCGATGAGCGCCGACGCGATCATCGGCCTCGGCGCGTACGCGCCCGGAGGTCTGCTCGCCGCCGCGGCGCGGCTCGCGAGCCGTGGCCCCTGGTTCAACCTCGTCGTCTCCAACATCCCGGGCCCGCCACAGCCGATCTACATGGCCGGGGCGAGGCTCGTCGCGCAGTACCCGTCGCTGCCGCTCGGCGAGAACTCGGCGCTCTCGATCGCGTGCACGTCGATCGGGGGCACGATGGCGTTCGGGCTGACCGGGGACTACGACGGGATGCCCGACGTGCAGCGGCTCGCGTTCGCGCTCGAGGAGTCGCTCGCCGAGGTCTCCAAGGCCGCCGGCCTCTAGACGACCGGGAGCCGAGCCAACCAGTCGTCGACCGCCGCGAGCCACCGTTCCGGGGCCTCCATCTGCGGGACGTGTCCCACCTTCGGGATCAGCCGCACGTCCCAGTCGGGCCGCAGCTCGAGCGCACCGATCGCGAACCCCACCGGCACGAGCCGGTCCTCTCGCCCGTGGATCACGAGCACCGGGCACTTGACCGACCCGACGATCCGACGCGCGACGTCCCTGCGCCTGCCGAGCGCGAGGAGCGATCGGGCGGACTCGAGGAACGCCGCTCCGGCGTCGGGGTCCTGCTGGTGGCGGATCAGCTGCTCCACGTGGAGCCGAACGAGGTCCTCCGGGATGGCGGACGGGTCCGCCGCGATGACCCGCAGGCCGAGCTCGACGGCCCGCTCCGCCTCGAGCCGCGTGATCCGCTGCCGGGACGCCCACTCGCCCACCCATGGGAGCTCGTACAGGGCGAAGCCGAGCGTCACGATCGGCGCCGGGAACGACCCTCGCCGCCACGGGAAGACCGAGTTCGAGAGCACGAGCGCCTCGACGGCGGCGGGCTCGAGCGCCGCCTCCAGCATCGAGATCCCCCCGCCCATCGAGTTCCCGACCAGCACCACGGGCCCCCCGCCGGCCACCTCGTCGATGAACCGGGAGACCGTGGCCCGGAGATCGCTCAGGCGGCTGCGCCTCCCCAGCCGCTCGGTGCGGCCGAAGCCCGGGAGGTCGGGGGCGAGCACGCGCCCGTGCTCCGCGAGACCCGGGGCGACGGCGAGCCAGGACAACAGTGAGCCGCCAAGTCCGTGCACGAGCACGAAGGTCCGCCCGGGCGGCCCGTCCCACTCGACGTAGTGGACGGGGCCGTCTAGGTCTGCGAACCGGCTCTCCGGCAACTCGATCGGCATGGGTTCGGCGACCTCCGACCGCCATGATGCCCGCGATCGCCGGCTCCGACGACCTGCGGCGGGCCACCATCGGCCGGCCGCCTCTAGACTCGTGCGCGATGGCCATCGTTCGACTGCGCCCGCCCCTCCGCGACCTCGCCGAGGGCCGCCGCGAGGTGAGCGTGGAGGGCCGCACCGTGGCCGAGGTCCTCCGCGAGCTGGAGCGGTCGCACCCGCGGCTCGGCGGCTGGACCCTCGATGAGCGGGGCCGTGTGCGCCAACACGTCGCCGTGTTCCTCGGGGGTGAGCGGGTCGACGGCGAGGCGCCGGTCGAGGGCACGGATCGGCTCGAGATCGTCGGCGCGGTCTCCGGCGGGGCCGACACCGAGCTGCTCGTGGGCACCAGGAAGGGCCTGTTCGTGCTTCGCGGCGATCGAGACGGGGGGCTGGACGTGGTGGCTCGGGCCTTCGCTGGAAGCTCGGTCGAGTTCGCGATCCGCGACCCCCGCTCCGGCCGCTACTTCGCCAGCGTGACGCATGGGCAGTTCGGGCCGCGCGTGTACCTGACGGACGATCCGACGGGTGCGTGGGAACAATCGGACGGTCCACGGTTCCCCGAGGACACGGACACGACGCTCGTGCGCACCTGGGTCATCACACCGGGAGAGCGCGACGGTGTCGTGTACGCGGGCGTGGACCCGGCCGCGCTGTTCGAGAGTCGGGACGACGGGGTGACTTGGGCGCTGAACCGGGCGTTGTGGGACGAACCGAGCCGGCCGGATTGGGGGCCCGGCGCGGGGGGCCTGTGCCTGCACTCGATCTGCCCGTGGCCAGGCGAACCCGATCGGCTCGCCGTCGGAATCTCGGCGGTCGGCGTTTGGCTGACCGAGGACGGCGGGCGCTCCTGGGAGGTCGGCAACGCCGGCATCGTCCCGCGCTACCTGCCAGAGGAGGCGAGGTCGCAGCCGCTCGGGCGGTGCATCCACAACCTGCACCGCGCCCCAAGCCGGCCCGAGCGCCTCTTCATGCAGTTCCACGGCGGCGTCTACCGGTCCGACGATGCGGGGCGCACCTGGGCGAGCATCGCCGAGGGCCTGCCGAGCGACTTCGGCTTCCCGATGGCCATCGATCCCCGCGATCCGGACTCCGCCTACGTGATCCCGCTCAACTCCGACCTCGATCGCGTCTCCGCCGGGGGGCGTCTGCGGGTGTTCGAGACGCGCGACGCGGGCGCGACATGGTCGGCTCACACGCAGGGCCTCCCCCAGGACGAGGCCTACCTCACGATCCTGCGCCAGGCGTTCGCGCGCGATGACGGCGACCCGCTCGGCCTGTGGTTCGGCGCGACCTCGGGCGACGTGTTCGGGTCGGCGGACGCGGGCGGCACCTGGAGGCTCGTCGCCGAGGACCTGGCCCCGGTCCTGTCGGTCCGCGTGGCCTGAGTCGGTGGCGGGGAAGCGGCCGTTCTGGAACTGCCCCGAAGTACGGAAGGCGCTTCGTCTCCGGAACATGTCCCACTCGTGAGTCCGAGTGGGATCCGAGCCGAGCATGAGGGGGCGGCTCGGGACCGCCCCGTCATGCTCTGGGGGAAGTCGGAAGAAGCTAGTCCTCGTCCTCGTCCTCGTCGGCGTCCTCGTCCCCGTCCTCCGGCTCATCGGCCGAACGGGGTTGCGGCAGGGCCGTCCCGAGCGGTGGTTCCCAATCCCACTCGCCGATCGGTTCGGCGTTCGGTTGCGGCCCGAGGGTCTGGTCGAGGTCATCCTGCAGCGCGTCGCGGTCCATGCCGCCTCCTTCCGTCCGGACCCCCATGGAATCCGAATCGGATGTCGCCAGGAGGACGGGGCGGGGGCCGGGGGATGAACGCGTCGTGGCGGTCGTGGCCCGTGCGGCAGGATAGGCACGGATCTCGGGAATACTGGGTATCTCCACGATGTCTACACGTGTGTCGGCTTTACAGGAAGACCGGGGTGCAGATAGCATGGCTCCCGGTGGCCCGGGGAGGCCGGTGTTCGTGTGCCCGGGGCCCTGTCGACTGAGAACGGTCCCGAAGACCTCCGAGGGGCGAAGCACGCTCCACATGGCGGCTTCGAGGAGGAGAGTGAGTTCATGCCAGAACCTGCACGCCCGCTCGGCACGGATGACGCCGACGACCTCCGGCTGTACCTGGAGGCGGCGGCGCGCGAGCCACTCCTCACCAAGGAGGAGGAGGTCGAGCTCGCCATCCTGATCGAGCACGGCAAGGAGGCGGAGGAGCGACTCCGCGCCGGTCGCCTGCGCTCGGAACGGTCGATCATGAAGGCCCGCCAGGAGGTCAGGAAGGCCGAGGCGGCCCGACAGCGTTTCATCATGGCCAACCTGCGACTGGTCGTCTCGGTCGCCCGCAAGTACCAGGGCCAGGGACTGCCGCTGCTCGACCTGATCCAGGAGGGCAACATCGGGCTGATGCGTGCCGTCGAGCTGTTCGACTGGCGCCGTGGCTTCAAGTTCTCGACCTACGCGACGTGGTGGATCCGCCAGGGCATCACGCGCGCGATCGCCGATCGCTCGCGTTCGATCCGCCTTCCGGTCCACATCCACGATCGCCTGCGCAAGCTCAACCGCACGCGGTTCCAGTTCGCCCAGACGATGGGACGGGAGCCCAGCCGCGACGAGCTCGCGAAGGCGCTCGACACGACGGTCGACGAGATCGACGACCTGACCGAGATGGGCCGCCGCGAGCCGCTGTCGCTCCAGTCGCCCGTGGGCGAGGACACCGAGCTCGGCGACCTGATCGAGGAGGTCGACTCGGACGCCGCGTTCAACGAGGTCGAGGACGCCCTGCTCCGCGAGGAGATCGGGACGGCGGTCGACCGCGTGCTGGACGAGCGCGAGCGCCACGTCGTCGCGCTCCGGTACGGCCTGGAGAACGGGCAGCCCCTGTCGCTGCGCGAGACGGGCAAGGTCCTCGGGCTGTCCGGCGAGCGCGTCCGGCTGATCGAGCGCGAGGCGCTCCGCAAGCTCCGGGATTCGAACCTGATCTCCGCCGTCGCAGCGATGTGACGGTCACGCCCTAGATCCGAGGACGCCGGAGGGCCGGCCCGCTTTCGCGGGTCGGCCCTCCCGTTTCGCATGTCGCCGCGCGAACAGGGACCTTCGGCCTTTCCCGCGATCGAGGCCGTGTGGCACCGTGAACCCAGAGCCACGAAAGGAGGCGGCGGTGTCGTTCGCCGATCGCGGTGGTGTGGAGATCCCGGGGGTGGGGGCCGGGCACGCGTCCCGGGCTCGCTCCGTGCGGATCGACGTCGGGCCGGTCCAGCTCGCCGGGGACCTCGTCGTTCCGATGGGTGAGACGGGAGTGGTGGTGTTCGCGCACGGGAGCGGCTCGAGTCGACACTCGCCCCGCAACGTCGCGGTTGCGAGGCGGCTGCAGGAGTCGGGGCTCGTCACGCTCCTGTTCGACCTCCTGACGGAGGACGAGGCGGACAACCGGTCCCTGGTGTTCGACATCGACTTCCTCGCTGGGCGGCTGGAGGGCGCGCTGGGATGGGTTCACGGTGAGCCTGGCCTGGGTCACCTGCCGGTCGGCCTATTCGGCGCCAGCACGGGGGCGGCGGCGGCGCTCGTGGCCGCGGTGGAGGTCCCCGGCATCTGGGCGGTGGTCTCTCGAGGAGGTCGCCCGGATCTCGCGGGCCGAGCGCTCGAGAAGGTCAAGGCGCCGACGTTGCTGATCGTCGGTGGTGCCGATCGCGACGTCCTCGAGCTGAACCGGCAAGCGCAAAGGGCCATCCCGGGTGAGACCCGGCTCGAGGTGATCTCCGGCGCCACCCATCTGTTCGAGGAGCCGGGCTCGTTGGAGCGGGTCGCCGATCTCGCCGCCCGATGGTTCCACGCGCATCTCGCGGCGCCCGGAGGCGCTCGCGGGGCCGTGCTCGGGACCGGTCTCGGCTGAATCGCGGTGGTGGTTTCGCTTGGTTGCTCCCGCTGCCGGCTCCGAGCTCCTCGAGCACACGGCTGATCTGGGGATCCGCGCGTGGGCCCCCTCGATGCCGGAAGCCTTCGAGCACGCCGCCCGCGCGCTCATCGAGGTGATGGGGATCGGGCTGCGTGGATCGGGACGACGACGTGTCGTGAACGTCGCCGCCGGCGACGAGGCGAGCCTGCTCGTTGCCTTCCTGAACGAGCTGATCTGGCTGCACGAGGCCGAGTCGGTCGGGTTCGCCGATCTGGTCGTGATCGCGGTCTCCGAGCGGGACGCGATCGCCGAGGTCGAGACCGTGCCGCTCGTCGCGCCTCCGGACGGCATCGGGGTCAAGGCGGCAACGTACCACCAGGTGCAGGTCATCCGCCGGCCGGCGGCGGGGACCGAGGTGCGCGTGTTCCTGGACGTCTGAGGTGAGCCCGTGGAACCCCGGCAGATCGAACCGTTCGCGTGGGAAGTGCCCGTCGGGACCGTCCCGGGGATGCGGGTCCGGGGCATCGTGTACGGCTCCGAGCAGCTCTTCCGCGCCGCCGTGGACGACCAGGCTGTGCTCCAGGTGGCGAACGTGGCGACGCTGCCCGGGCTCGTGAACGCTTCGTACGCGATGCCGGACATCCATCGCGGGTACGGGTTCCCTATCGGTGGCGTCGCCGCGACCGATATCGGGTCATCCGGCGTGATCTCACCCGGCGGCGTCGGGTTCGACATCGCGTGCGGCGTCCGGCTGTTGCGTTCGGACCTCACGTGGGAGCGGGAGGTGCGGCCGGTGATCCGGGAGCTCATGGGGGCGCTCGGCCGCGGGATCCCGCGAGGGGTGGGGACAAAGGGACTGATCCGGCTCAGCCGGAGCGATGTCGTGCAGGTGCTTCGTGAAGGTGTCGGATTCCCGTTGGCCCGGGGCGTGGGCCTCGAACAAGACGCGGAACTCTGCGAGGACGGTGGTGTGCTGGAGGACGCTCGGCCGGAGGAGGTCTCGGACCGGGCCCTGGACCGCGGCTCGTCGCAGCTCGGATCGCTCGGCGCCGGGAACCACTTCCTCGAGATCCAGGTCGTGGACGAGGTCCGCGAGCCTTCGGCGGCCGAGGTGATGGGGCTGTTCATGGGCCAGGTGTGCGTGATGATCCACTCGGGGTCGCGCGGCCTGGGGCATCAGGTCTGCACGGATCACGTGAGGGTCATGGACGGGCTCACCCGCGAGCTCGGGATCGAGGTCCCCGACCGACAGCTCGCGTGTGTGCCGTTCTCGCACGAGGCAGCGGGGTCCTACGTCGGAGCGATGAACGCGGCCGCGAACTTCGCCCGAGCGAACCGTCACGTGCTCGCCCACGGGGTCCGCACCGCGTTCGGAACCGTGTTCCGCCGTACTCCCGGATCCATGGGGCTCTCCCTCGTCTACGACGTGTCCCACAATCTGGCGAAGCTCGAGGACCACGAGGTGGGGGGCCGACGGATGCGCCTGTGCGTTCATCGAAAGGGCGCCACCCGAGCGCTCGGCCCGGGTCACCCGGAGCTTCCCTCCCGGTATCGGGGCATCGGGCAGCCGGTGCTGATCCCCGGCAGCATGGGCACGGCCTCCTACGTGCTGGTGGGTCTCCGATCCTCGGCGGAGCGATCGTTCTCCTCGACGTGTCACGGGGCCGGCCGCGCGATGTCGCGAACGAAGGCGAAGAAGGTGATGAGCGGCGACGAGCTCGCCCGCTCGCTGGAGCAGCAGGGGATCACCCTCGCGCCCGCACACGTGAGCCTCCTCGCGGAGGAGGCCCCGTACGCGTACAAGGACGTCTCTGAGGTCGTGCGCTCGTGCGAGGGCGCGGGGCTCTCAGCGATCGTCGCGCGGCTTCGTCCGGTGGGAGTGGTGAAGGGCTGACTCCCCGCCGCAAGAGGGGGGCCTCGGCCGATGCTGGCCTCTCCGTGTGATCGATCTACCGTCCGGCGAGGTCCCTCGCCCGCTCCGCCTGGGCGGCGATCGCGACCATCATGAGCTCGGTGAAGGCCTGGAGGTCCTCCGGGACGTCGGCGTCGCCCTTGGGCGCGATCGGGTCGCCGTAGGAGATCGCGACCGCCGGACGCCACGGACGCCGGAGGTGCAGGCCGGACTTGGGCCAGCGATCCTGCGTCCCCCAGATGCCGACCGGGACGACCGGTGCACCGGTCGCGAGCGCGATCCGAGCGGCGCCCTTGCCTCCCCGCAACAGACCCGTCTCCGGCTCCGGGTTGACCGTCCCCTCCGGGAAGATCCCCGCGAGCGCGCCAGCGCGGATCGTCTCGATCGCCACGTCGAGAGCGCCCTGATCACGTTGTCCGCGCCGGAGCGGGATCTGGCGGTACAGCCGGAGCGCCCAGCCGAACCGGATCTTCCGGAAGAACTCGGCCGCAACCAGGAACCGGGTCATCCGCCGGCTGTGCGAGCTGGTGGTGAGCGCGAGGCCGACGCCGTCCAGCGCCGAGACGTGGTTCCCGGCCACGATCGCGGGACCCGCGACGGGGACCCGACCCGCTCCCTCGACGCGCAGTCGGAACAAGATCCACCAGAAGAAGCCGACGACGGCGATACCGAATCGCCACCACCCGTTCAGATCGCTGCGTCGAGCCACGCGCCGGATGCTACCCGCCATCTCCCGTCGCCCACCGGGTGCCACGTGAGATCGACGCGTTCAGTCGCGAAGCCTCAACCTCGGTGGCGGTGGAACGCATGCCTGGACGAGCCGATCGTTCAGCGATGCCCGCGTTCGAGCGATCGACGGATCGCCGTCGACGTTGCGGAGCTGCCACGGGTCGCGGCGCAGATCGTACAGCTCGCTCTCGCCGCCGTCGTAGCGGATGAACACGTAGCGGTTCGTGTGGTAACCGCAGTAGGAAGGGACGCCTTCGGAGCCCGAGCCCATGTGTTCGATGAGGAACCCGTCTCGCCACGGGACCGACGGATCGAGGAGCAACGGGAGGAGGTTCGCGCCCTCGGTGGCGGGGGGTGTCACGCCCGCCGCGGCGGCGAAGGTGGGCGCGAGGTCCACGTTCAGGACCAGGCTGGGATCAGTCCGCGGCGCCGGGATCAACGCGTCGTACCTCGCGACGAGGGGCACGGCGATGCTCTCCTCGTAGGGCACGTCCTTCCTGTCCCATCGGTGCTCGCCCCACAGGACACCGTTGTCCGAGGTGAACACGACGATCGTGTCCTGCAGACGGTCGGACGCCTTCAAGGCATCGATGACCTTCCCGACCAGCCGGTCGACCGACTGCAGCGATCGGATCTGGTCGAGTCGGAAGGCGTCGACGCTCGCGCGATGATCCGCTCCGAGCGATGGCTGGCGCCGGAGGTACCGAGGCTTGTCCGCGATGGCACGCTCGCTGTAGCTGGGCGGGCGCCACGGTTCGAGGCGCCCGAAGGACGTCCGGTCCTCGGGAGCGGGGATCGCCGGATCGTGGGGAGCCGGGACGCTGATGTAGGCGAACAGGGGCACGTCCGACGGCGTCTCCCCGATGAACGAAGCCGCCTGACGCGCCAGCACCAGGGTCCCGTAGTCCCGCTGATCGTCACCGCGTTCGACCACGGTCCCGTCGGAGGTCGCGAGGTAGTCGTAGTAGGCGGCCGTTCCGATGGTCCCGAACCAGCGGTCCCAACCGGGTGGAACGTACGGCGACCCGTACCCGTTCAGGTACTTCCCGAACAGCCCCGTGCGGTACCCGGCGTCGTGCAGCCAGGTCGCGATGGTGGACCGGTCGTCGAACGCCGGGAAGCCACCATGGGGGTCGTTCGGATCGTTCGAGTACACGCCCGTGGAATGCGAGTACAGGCCGGTGAGGATCGTGGCTCGGCTCGGACAGCACAGCGGATCCACGACGTAGGCGTTGGTGAACGTAACACCGTGGTCGCCCAGGGTGCGTCGGACGATGGGCATGTACCGAAGGGTGTCTGCGCGCTGATCGTCCGTCAGGATCAGCACGATGTTCGGCCTCGATCCGGGATCGCGCGATGGGCCAGTGGACAGCTCGACGGTCGCGCCGATCAGCACGGGAACGAGCACGATCGTGGCGACGATGGCGAACATCGGCAGCGCGCGAGGCCGATCCATGCCTACCAACATCGGCGGGTGGCGGCGTGCTCCGTAGCCACCCGACGCGATCATGCGAGGGGCCGTCGGGTGATCCCCCCTGGGAGGGGACGCGGGACCCGGCGGGCGAGCGCCACGGACCGGCTCGCGACCGTTCGGCATCGTAGGATGCCCGATCGGGACGATCGAGGCAGAGCGGGGTCAGATGAACGCGACACGGCTCATCGAGAAGGCAGGCGAGCGCCGCGCGGACTTCATCGACTCGCTCCGCGAGATGGTGAACATCGACTGTGGCTCCTACACACCCGATGGGGTCAACCGGATCGCCGACCTCTGCCAGGCGAGGTTCGAGGCGGGCGGGTGGGCGGTCGAGCGGATCCGGCACGAGCCTGCCGACGGGCATGAGCGGCTCGGGGACCTCGTGATCGGACGTCTCCGAGGGCGCGGCCGCTTTCGGATCTTGATGATCGGACACACGGACACGGTGTTCGACCCGGGGACGGTGGCCGAACGCCCGTTCCGGATCGAGGGCGATCGTGCGTCCGGCCCGGGCGTCACGGACATGAAAGGGGGGCTCCTCACCGGTTTCTTCGCTGTGGAGGTCTTGCAGGCAGCGGGGTTCGAGGACTTCGGCACGATCACGTACATCTGCAACCCGGACGAGGAGATCGGTTCGCCGTGGTCGCGTGAGACCATCTTGGCCGAGGCGGAGCGAGCCGACGCCGCGCTCGTCCTGGAGGGCGCGCGCGAGAACGGCGACATCGTCTCCTCGCGCAAGGGCGTGCTCGACGTCCGGCTCGAGATCGAGGGGCGGGCGGCCCACGCCGGGGTCGAACCCGAGCGCGGGCGGAGCGCGATCCTCGAGGCTGCGCACAAGACGGTGGCCCTGCAGGCGTTGAACGGCCGCTGGCCCGGCGTGACCGTGAACGTGGGCGTGGTGCACGGCGGGACGCGCCCCAACGTCGTGGCCGAGCGCTGCGTCCTGGAGGTCGATGTGCGGTCCCCGCAGGAGAGCACGTTCGAGCAGGCAGGCGTGGCCGTGGAGCGGATCGCGAACGGGCACACCGTTCCGGACGTGACCGTGACCACGGTCAGCCACGGGTGGCATCGGCCGATGGAGAAGGGGGAAGGCGGCGCGAAGCTCGCGGCCCTCGCGACGCAGGTCGCGGCGGAGCTGGGGTTCGAACTGAAGGACGCGGCGACGGGCGGCGCCTCGGACGCCAACACCACCTCCGGAGCGGGGGTTCCGTCCCTCGATGGGCTGGGCCCGATCGGCGGCGACGATCACGGGCCGAGCGAGTGGCTCGACCTGTCGAGCGTGGTTCCTCGAATCTCGCTGCTCGCCGGGCTACTCTCCAGGCTCGAGGGGATCTGAGCTCCCGGCTCCCACAGGTCATCCGACGACGAGGAGGGTTCGCCGGTGGACATCACGACCGTCCGGTTCGACAAGCCCGACGACCTGAACGTCATCGTCGGACAGTCCCACTTCATCAAGACGGTCGAGGACCTGCACGAGGCGTGCGTGAACGTGCCGGGGCTGAGGTTCGGGATCGCCTTCAACGAGGCGAGCGGCCCCCGGTTGGTCCGTCGGAGCGGCAACGACGACGAGCTCGTCGACGTCGCCGTCCGCAACGCGCAGGCGATCGGCGCCGGACACGTCTTCGTCGTGGCGCTCCGCGACGGGTTCCCGGTCCACGTCCTGAACGCGCTCAAGGCGGTCCCCGAGGTCTGTCGGGTCTTCTGCGCGACGGCCAACGCGCTCGAGGTCGTGGTGGGCGAGACCGAGCAAGGACGCGGCGTGCTCGGGGTGATCGACGGGTCGCCGCCCGTCGGGGTCGAGACCGACGAGGACGAGGCCGAGCGCAGGGAGCTGCTGCGCCGCTTCGGCTACAAGCTGTGAGCGAGGTTCACGTGCCCGCCGGGTTGGTCGATCAGCTCCGCGAGGCGCACGAAACCTATCGGCATCTGGTCGAGGGCATCCCTGCGGTGCTGTACCTCGACGCGAACGACGACACCTCGACGAACATCTACACCAGCCCGCAGATCGAGCCGCTGCTCGGGTTCACCCTCGAGCGGTGGCGCGACGAGCCGGACCTGTGGGTCGAACGCATCCACGAGGACGACCTCGATCGGGTCGTGCGGGCCCACCGCGCGTCCCTGCTGACGGGCGAGCCCTATCAGGCGGAGTACCGGATCCTCGCGGCCGACGGGCGGGAGGTGTGGATCCGGGACGAGGCCGTCCTGGTGCGTGACGAGCACGGCGATCCGATGTTCTGGCGCGGCGTCATGACGGACATCACGCGGACCAAACGGGTCGAGGATCGGTTGCGCCGGAGCCTCGACGTGCTCCGGCGGACGATGGAGGACCGGCGGCGGCTCCTCCTGCGTCTGGAGGATGCACAGGAGGAGGAGCGTCGACGGATCGCGTCCGACATCCACGACGACCCGATCCAGGTCATGAGCGCCGCCGACCTCCGGGCGCAGTCGCTGGCGCGCCGGATCGACGACCCCGAGCTCCGCCGGGAGGCGGACGAGCTGCGAGCGGTGATCGGCGCAGCGGTCGAACGGCTCCGCCACCTGCTGTTCGAGCTCCGGCCCCCGGCGCTGGACCGCGAGGGGCTCGTTCCCGCCCTCCGGGCTTACGCCGGAGACGCCGAGCCGGTCCCGCGGATCCAGGGCACGCTGCCGTTCGAACCGCCCCCCGAGCTTCGCGCGAGCCTGTTCCGGATCGCGCAGGAGGCGATCGCGAACGCCCGCAAGCACGCGTCCGCGACCCGGATCGAGGTTTCCCTGGCCGATCTCGACGGTGGGATCCGATTGGTGATCGCGGACGACGGGCGTGGGTTCGACGTCGGCGTGATCGATGCGCCCCAGCCGGGGCACATCGGCCTCCCCACGATGATCGAGCGTGCGCAGCTCGCGGGCGGCCGCTGTCGCGTCGAGAGCGAACGTGGCCGGGGGACGAAGGTGGACGCCTGGCTGCCGCTCGACCAGGCGGCGTCGGCACACGCCGGCGGCTGACTATTCCCGGGTCGTGACCTTCGAGGCTCGCGTGTACGCGCCCGGCGTACGCCCGCGGGCACCGGCGAGCCGCCACGCGAGTAGCTGCGCCGGGATGACCCCGACCGCGGACATCAGCGCCCGGTCCAGGTAGCCCGTCGCTACCGCCCTGGCGCCCTTGGGGGCCTCGCCGTCGGGCGTGACCACCATGACGGCGGAGCCCGCATCGACGAGGTCGGCGGCGAGGCCGAGGTCGAGCCGCCGCGTCTCGGGCTCGGTGGCCATGACGATCGCGCTCATGTCGGGGCCGGCGAGCTCCAGGGGGCCGTGTCGGAACAGGCCGGACTCGACCGACTCGGCCATCACGCCGGATTCCTTCAGGACCAGCGCGCCGAGCTCGGTGGCGGCCCGTGCCGGGCCACGGCCGAGCAGCACGATCACGTCACGCCCGCCGTGCCAGCCCTCGAGGTCGGTCGCGAGCGCCTCGGGGTCGTCGAGGAGGCGCTCGGCCGAGCGGGCGGCGCCCTCGGCCGCCGTCCGGGTCCGGTCGACCGCTGTGTCGACGCTGTCGCCCGCGAGGAGCCGGGCCAGGCCCGACAGCGTCGTCATCGACCCCGCGAACGTCATCGTCGAGGGCCCCGACTCGGGGCCGGCCCACGTGTCGAGCCCGATGTCCGCCCGTCGCGCCAGGTCGTTGTCGGTGCCGTTCGTGACCGCGACCACGAACGGCCTCGTGCGCTGCTTGGCGAGCTCGTTCACGAGGCGCACGATCTCGGCGCTCTCGCCCGACTGGCTGATCACGACGGCGAGGGTCTGGGCGTTCAGGATCGGCCGGCGGAAGTGCAGGACCTCGGCGGCGTCCACCAGGAGCGCGGGGACGCCGCGCGCCGCGAGGTCGTTCACGGCGGGGTAACAGGCGTCGTACGAGCCCCCCATGCCCGTGAACACGATCGTGCGAGAGGTGGCGCTCGCCTCGCGGATGCGTTCGAGCTCCTCGCGCTGGTCGACTAGGGCGGCCGCCGCCCTGCGCATCGCGTCGGCCTGGCCGGCGATCTCGCCGAGGAACCGGTCGGAGAATCCTTCGAGCGACGTCATGGCCGCGAGTCTACGGCGAGGACGCCCGCACGCATCGGACGACCTGCTCGGAGCGGTCGTCGAAGGCAGGCTGCCCGGCCGCCGAAACCCAGCGCCAGCGGTAGCTCGTCGCCTTCAGCGTGAGCCGGAGGATCCCGAACGCATCCGCCTGCGCCGACACGAGGTTGTCCGGCGCCTCGCCGCTCGCGATCGCGTAGTGGCTCGCGCCTCCGGTGCCGACGACGAACTCGCGGATGCCACCTGCGCGGTCGAGCTCGCCGTTCGGATCCATCGGGCGCCAGCGCTGGTAGTTGTGCGAGTGGCCGTTCAGGACGAGGTCGGCGCTCGCCGCATGCAGGAGCTCCCAGAGCGGGCCGACCGTGGCGGTAGCTCCGCTCCCCGTCGTGAAGGAGAAGCGCGGATGGTGCCAGTAGGCGAGCGTGCACGGGTAGTCGGCGTCGGGGTGATCCGCGAGGTCCTGCTCCAACCAGGCGTACATGCGGTTGCCGGGGCCGGGATCGGCCGGATCGGCCGCCGGCCCGCATCCGCCCGCGGTGAAGCAGAGCTCCGAGTTCAATGAGATCATGTGCCAACACGGGTCGTCCGGGCAGGCACCGAGGTCGAACGAGTAGTACCCGAGCCCGTCGGGACCCTTCACGCCGTTCCCGAAGTAGCGGAAGTAGCCGCCCGGTCGGGACGAGGGATCGTTCGCGTACTCGTGGTTGCCCGGCGCGGGCGACAGGTTCGCCTTCGCGCGGCCCCACGTCGGGTCGAAGTAGCTCATGTACGCGTCGAGCGCGCCGCGATCGTACTGGTTGTCCCCGAGCGTGAGCACCCGGGTCAGGCTCGGCCGGTCGATGAGGTTCGCCGTGTCGTCGTACTGGCAGTTCGTGGCCGACTGCGGGCCGTACGGGTCGTCCGCACACGCGATGTCACCGGCGGCCGCGATCACGTACCGGGTGTTGGGAGGCCCCGCGCGCTCCACGCGGTGGCGCGTCGAGCGCGATCGAAGGTGCTCGGCGGCCTCGGCTTGGATGACGGATCCCGCGATCGCGAGCACGGCGAGCAGGACCAGGGTTCGGCGCATCCATCCATGCTACCGACGCCGGGTGAAGGACGGGGCGCGGGCGCTGGCGGCCGCTCGCTACCAGATCCGGAACATGCCGGGCCGGTCGTCCGGTCGGCGTTCGAATCCGTACCGCCGATAGAAGCCCTCGACGTCCTCCGCGGCCATCAGACCGACGAATGCCCCCGGTCCGGCCGTCCGCTCGAGGTAGCTCATCACCGCGTCCATCATGCGGCCACCCCATCCCCGGCCCTGCAGCTCGGGGATCACGATGACGTCCTGCACGTAGAAGTAGATGCCGCCGTCGCCCACGACCCGCGCGCATCCCACGGCTCCGCCGTACCGTTCGAGCACGATCGAGAACCGAGAGCTCGACAGGCCGGCGCGGACCCCGTCTTCGTTCACCGCATTCCAGCCGACGCTCGCGCGCAGGCGACGGTACTCGAGCGGTGTCGGCTCGCGTTCCACCAGCGCTGGTTCGTCCACCACGCGGCGAGTGTAGGTCCGTCCTTGTTGCCTTCGCGTGGGTTCTGCCGCACCATGGGCGGCACGGGAGAAAGGAGGTGGTCCTTGCCGAAACAGCTCGAGACCCTCGAGGTGACTGGCTGCTGAGCCGTCCCTCGCGGGCCGGGGCCATCGCCCCGCCCGTCCGCCGGGGAACCCGGCAGAATCCAACCAGTTCACCGACCTCGCGAGTTCCGGCTGGTCTACCGGACGAAGCCTCGACCGAGGCCGAACCGCTCGCGAGGTGAGCGACGAGCGAAGGGGCCGGGCCCATGCGGGCCCGGCCCCTTCGCGTCGGTGTCCGCCGTCGGCCGTCCCGTGGAGCAACCCCATTCTTGCTCGAGGGCGATGCCGTGGACGCCGTCGGAACGCGCAAAGGGCCGCCAGGCAAGGACCTCGTGGCGCTCGGCAGCGGGCGTTGTCCTGCCGCTGATGAGGGCGAGCGTCGTCGACGGGTTCGTGCTCTCGACCCACGCGTGGGTGATGGGATCGGGGCAGCGTCTGTTCCGCCGGGACGGACTGTCGACCGAGCTCCGTTTCGTCGGCACGCGGACGACGACGATGGGCGGGGTGATAGCGACCTCTTGGTCCGTGGCGGCGGATCAAGCCGCGGGAGGGTAGGTTCCTGACCATGACCCCGTACGCGTGCGGTTACCGGACCTTCCGGATCGATGACCGCGCCCGGGCACGACCGGTGGCGATCGACGTCTGGTACCCGGCGCTCGCATCCGCGATCGAGCACCCTCAGGATTACGGCCTCGGCGCCGGGCAGGTCGCCGAGGCCGCGGACTGCGCCGAGTCGCTGTTCCCACTCATCGTGCTGTCGCACGGTGCGTTCGGGTCCGCCCGGAACTACGCCTGGATCGCCGAGCACCTTGCTCGAGATGGGTACGTCGTCTGCGGCGTGTCCCACTACGGGGAGTCGCCCCTGTACGGTCCGGAGAGTATCGACCCACTGTCGGTTCTCGACCTCGGCCCCCGGGTCGAGGATTGCTCGTTCGCGATCGACCATATGTTGCACGAGTCCCTTCTTCGCGATCGCGTCGATCCGTCCCACGTCGGCGTGCTCGGGCACTCGTCCGGTGGCGCAACCGCCGTGGCCCTTGCGGGGGCCGTCTTCGACCCCGCTGCGATGCGTCGATACTGCGAATCGGACCAGGCCCGCGACGACCGCGGGTGCGCGTACGGCCGGGCCTCGGACCGGTTACCGCCGCCCGCCGATCCGGTGCCGCGCTCGAGCCGCGACCCGCGGGTCCGATTCGGCGTCGCCCTCGACCCCGCACTCGGTCCTGGCTTCCTACCGGGTTCACTCGCCGGGATCTCGATCCCCTTCCATATCGTCGGCGCGGTCGAGAACGACTTCCTGCCGTTCGATGCACATGCGGCGCGGTATGCGGAACTCATCCCCGGCTGCTCACTCACCCGTCTCGAGAGCGGCGAGGGCCACTTCGTGTTCCTGAACGCATGTCGCTCCGATCTCGAGGCGAACGGCGTCCCCCTCTGCCACGACCGGGAGGGCGTTGCCCGCGATGCCGTCCACGATCTCTTGCGAGGGGTCATCGGAGCATTCATCCACGGGAACGTCTGAAGCGAGACCGGCGGGTTGGCCATCCAGCCGGAGCCAGGACTCATGGCCGCGTTGCATGGAGGGCCAGGGCGAGTCCCTCCCGCGGCCCCGCCTCTCATCCGCGGGCTCATGGAGCTCTCATCGACCTCCCGTGTGCCGGCCTGAGGCGACGATGGCCTCGTGCCGCTCGATTGAGTTCCGGCCCGGGGACCTGAAGGTGCGATGCGAGTGCTTCGATGAGGGGTTCTCACCGTCGAATGGTGCGGCTGGTGTGACTGATGTGTGACATCGAGCGGCGAGCACACCCCAAGGCTCGTGGCGGCTGAAGACGCGTTGCCGCAGCTCAGCGGAGGCGAAGGGAACACTGTAAGAACCCGAACGCCGCAGGTCGGGGCATTTGGGTAGGCCCCAGTGAGTGGGGTCTGCTCGCCCTATCGGGGCCGATCGAAAGCCGCCGTGCGGCCCTCCTACCTCGTTCGTGATCGAGTGGCCGCGAACGCCACAAGAGCGATCCCCATCCACAGAGCGAGCCACGAGAAGGCCGCCGCGGGAGAGACGAGCGTCCACAGGAGGCCGGCAACAGCACTCGCAGCGAAGTTCCCCAGGCTCTGCACGCCCGCCAACAGCCCGAAGGCCGAGCCCCGGATCGGTTCGGGGGCGAGAGAGGCGACGGCCGCCGCCTCGGCGGTCTCGACGAAGCCGATGCCGATGCCGGCAAGCACGAACCCGAGGAGCAAGATGCCGATGCGAGCCCCGGCTCCGGCGAAGAGCAGATAGGCGAGAAGGAACGTCGCCGACCCCACCACAAGGGAGTGGATCGCGTTTCGACGGTCGCTCAGATAGCCACCTGGGAGGCTCGCGAGCGTCGCTGAGACGTTGTAGCCAACGTACAGGACCAGGGCGATCTGGGCCGCGGCGTGCTCACCCCTCGATGGGGTGAGGAGCTCGGTCGCGCGAAGGATCATCAACGTCGCCGCCGCGTTCCCGATCTCGAACGCGCCCATGCCGAAGAACAGCCGACCAAGCGCGCCGCGGAGCACCGGGCGCCACTGGAGTTTGATCGGACGACGTTCGCGCGCCAGCGAACGCTTCACGTGTCGCGCCGCGTAGGCGATCGCTGCCGCCGCGGCGAGTCCCGGGACGATCGAGAGCACGATCGCGGTGCGGACCCCCACCAGGGTCACAAGGAGCAGGGCGAGGAGCGGTCCGACGATCGCGCCGAGGTTGTCCATCATCCGCTCGAACCCGTACGCGCGACCGTAGGCGTCTGGGTCCGTCACATCGGCCAGCAGCGCGTTGCGGGACGGACCACGGAGGCCCCGGGCGGCCCACGCGCCGGCCCGCAGGATCCCGACCTGCAGAGGAGTGGTCGCGACCCCGATCGCACTCGAAAGGACGGCCGTCGTGGTGTAGCCGCCGATGGCGACGGTCCGCCGGCGATGGGGATCGTCGGCGAGCGCACCGCCCGCCAGCTTGGCGATGCCCGACGCGCCGTCGGCGACTCCTTCGATCAGCCCAAGCGCGGCGGCGGGCGCGCCGAGGGTCGCTGTCAGGAAGCTCGGGAGCAGCGAGGTCGGGACCTCGTGACCGGCGTCGGACAGGAAGCTCGCGACCCCGATCGCGCCTGCCGCCGGTGTGAGCCAGGCGGCCCGCTTCGTTGTGCCCTGTCCCGAGCGATCTTCCATCCGGCCGAGTATCGCCCATGAGTGCGGCAACCGGAACTTCGGAGGCTGCTACGGCCTGTTCGGCTCCACAGTCAGGGGAGCGAGGAATTGGGAGAGGATGCGGAGTCCCTATCGGACCCCCACGATTCATCCTCGAAATCTCCGCGCGGAGGCGAAAGGAACACCGTAAGAACCTGAACGCCGCAGGTCAGAGCGTGTGGGTGAGCACTCATGATTGGGTTGGGTCAGGGTGACTTCGGGTGCTGCGGGGCGGCCGCGATCAGTGACGATGCGAGAGTGGGCCTTCCGACCGATGATCTTGCCGTTGTAGCGACGTCGAAGGAACCGGCACGGTTTCGTGGTCGGAAGGAGAAGCGAGAAGGGAGAACAACGATGGCTACAGTTGTGGTCGGAACGTTTCTGACTCTCGACGGCGTCATGCAGGGCCCCGGTGGTCCTGATGAGGACCGCACCGGAGGGTTCGCTCACGGCGGATGGTCCGTCGGCTACTGGGACGACGCCATGGGGAAGATCATCACGGAGTGGACCGCAAAGGCCGATGCGCTTCTCCTCGGACGGACGACGTACGGGATCTTCGCGGCGCACTGGCCGCACGTCCCAGACGACGATCCGGTCGGTGCCGTGTTGAATCGCGTCCCCAAGTACGTGGCCTCCACCACCCTGAAGACGGTTGAGTGGAACAACTCGAAACTTCTCCAAGGCGATGTGCCCAGAGCCGTGGCCGCTGTCAAAGACACGCGGAGCGGTGAGATCCAGGTCCACGGCAGCTGCGGGCTCCTGCAGACCCTGATCGAGCACGACCTCGTCGACGAGTATCGCTTGTGGACCTTTCCGGTCCTGCTCGGCAGCGGCAAGCGGCTCTTCGACGGGGGAACGATCCCCGCCGGCCTCGAGCTCATCGACAGCACGACCTCGTCCACGGGCGTGGTCATCAACCGGTACCGTCGCGCCGGCGACATCAGATACGGCACGTTCGCAGTCGACGAGCGAGGGGGAGTCGAGGCGCTCTGGACCGAGGGGGACAAGCTCTGAATCGAGACCATGGGCTCCTATCGAGGCTGGACGCCGAGCCACGAGTGCTTGCACTCTCCGTCATTGGGCTGGCGCAGTGTTGCGATCGTTCGGACTGCACGACCTCCCCGTAGCGAGACCGAGGAGAGGAGCGTGGAGCCTCTCGGACTCCACGATCACTCTCCGTTGTCTCCACGCGGAGGCGAAGGGAACACTGTAAGAACCCGGAGGCTGCAGGTCAGGCTAGATGGGTTGGGACTCGGAACTGGGGTCGAGTCGCTTGATTGGGGAGGCGCGCACCGGGCCCCGGAGGAGGGCGCCCGCGAGCCCTTTCGGAACGCTGGCGCCATGCGAGAGACTCGCTACCCGTCTCGGGCGGGCTCGTAGGTGAGGCAGGCGACGTCGCCATCGATGATCTGGGTGTCGACGAGGCGCATGGGTTTCTTGTCGCTGGTCTCGCCGAAGAGGCGCTCGCCGGCGCCGAGCACGACCGGGTAGATCTTCAGCCGGAGCTCGTCGACGAGGTCGTGCTCCATCAGAGTGCGCACGAGCTGGAAGCTGGCCACGACGACGATGTCCCCGTCCAGTTCCTGCTTCAGCCTCGAGACCTCGTTCACGACGTCGCCCTTGAGTACCGTCGAGTTGCTCCAGCTAGGATCTTCGAGGGTCGAGGACACGACGTACTTAGGCAGGCTGTTCAAACTGTCGGCCAACTCACCACTTCGGGATGGCCACCGCCCGGCCATCCACTCGTAGCTCCGCCGACCCAGCAGCAGGGCCTCGGTGCCTAGCGCCTCGTCGAGCGCGAGCTTGTTGGCCCCTGGGCGGTCCTTGATCAGGCCGACCCAGCCGCCGCGCTCGAAGCCCTCGTCGCCGGCCGGGTCCTGGATGACTCCGTCGAGGGAGACGTTGTCGCTGACGATGATCCTTCCCATTTTCGTTGGGTGTTGTTAGCCCCCGCCGTAGCGGGCGGCGCGGGTGGTGAGAATCCGTCTGCTCTCGCTCATGTCGCTCCTGTCTTGATCACCACATCTCCACTGGCAGCTCGAGCACTGCGTCAGGCGGCGCCGGGCGTGGGTTCGCCTTCGCCCCGGGCGCTCCGCGATCCCGTGCGCCAGCTCGGGCAGGTCCTCCCTGGGCGCCTGGTAGTCGCGCAGCCCGCCCGCTTTCATATGAACGCCTATTCAAACGCGCGGACGAGTTGCCGTCCAAACTGATCGCGGTGCACGTCGCTTGATCTGGGCGAACGCAACCCAGGGCGGGCGGATGGTTCTTACACTGTTCCATTCTCCCGTGCGTTCCCGCTGGTCACGGCGTAGCGGAGGGCGGACGGGAATCGAACCCGCCTGCGAGCTCTCGCCCGCACACCGGTTTTGAAGGCATGTCCGACGCTCGCGCAGTCCACAGGCCCGTGACCAGCGTCTTTGTCTTCGGACGCCGTTCCAGAATGTGCAAAGACTTGTGAGGCCGATCCGGCTCGAAGACTTGTCCGGCGGCCTTTGAAGACTTGTCCGGCCACCACCTCCTCGATTGCCACGATACCTCCGATCCCTCGACCCAGAATTGGGTGGACTGACCGCGAGGTGTACGTGGAGCGTAGTCGGCGGATCGCAAGGGTGATCGACGAGTTCGCTTGCCGCGAGCAGGTATCCTCCCGAGTCAGGCCAAGCCGCGACCGCCGCGCGCATCATCGCAGTCACGAAACGACTTTCTTGCGAGCCCGCGGCTCCAGCGATCTCAATCCGACGCCACAGAGTAGAGGCGCCAGCGGTCGGGAACGCCCTTCAACTCATGCTCGCGTGATGAACGACGGCGGCCCGAGCGCCGCACCCTCGCCTCGGTCGTGGATCGTTCGAGGCATCGAGCATCGCCTCCCTCGCCTCGGCTACGGAGCGATGGCGGCGACGAGCTCCCTGCAGAAGTCGGGGATGTCCTCCACCACACGGCCCCAGACGATGGTCCCGTCGCGGAAGGCCGGCTCGTCCACCCAGGTGGCGCCGGCGTTCACGAGGTCGTCCTTGATCCCGAGGCTTCCGGTCGCTCGGTGACCCTCGACGATCCCTGCCGAGATCCCGACCAGGCCGGCGTGGCAGATCAACCCGACGATCTTGCCCTGGTCGTAGGCCTTGCGAACGAGGCCGGTGACCTCGTCGTGCCTCCGCAGCTTGTCGGGCGCCCAGCCGCCGGGGACCACGACCGCGTCGAAGTCGTCGGCCGAGACCTCCTTGGCCGCCACGTCGCTCGCGGCCGAGAGCGCGTTCTTGCCGCGGTACCGCTCGCCCGCGTGCGTTCCGACGATCGTGACGTCGGCGCCCTCCTCGCGCAGGCGCATGACGGTCACCCAGAACTCGAGGTCCTCGAACCCCTCCTCTACGAACACCCCGACCCTGCGCCCCGAAAGTCGTGCCATCGCATGCCTCCTCGGTTCGTCGACGCCAACGAAGGCTACCGGTCGACCGCGATGTCGGCGACGGTGGGCTCGGCCAGCCGCCCCAGGTCCTCGTGATCGACGCTCATCGTGGGTCGTGCGCGGGCCATGGAGTGCGAACCCGCTGCGTGAGGTCGGATCAGGAGTTTGTGTGCCCTTCCGGGTAACCATGGGATGGGCGTGGTCCGGACGGGTTCATCGAGCCAGCTCGGCGGGCTGCGTCATGGTCGTCGGATCCGCGGGGGCGCGCGGCGCGGCTACCTCCTCGTTGTTGCCGGAGCGGCCGAGCAAGAACCCGAGCAGCAGGCCGAACCTGAAGAGCACGGCGGCCGCCACGAGGATTACCGGGCGATCCACGCCCCGAACGCTACCGAGCTGCACGGGGCCCGGACAACGTCCGGTCCGTCAGCGACCCCGCTCGTAGACGCGCGCCCCCGCCATGTCCCGCGACAGGCCGCGGGCCACCTGCTTGACGGCGCCGGCCAGATCGGGCCGCGCGAAGCCGTCCACCAGAAGCCGTTCGACCGGACCGACGACCCCAACGGCGCCCACGGCGTGCCCCGCGTGATCGACGACCGCGGCCGCGATCTCGGCCTCGCCGATGATGGCCTCCTGGTCCTCGATGGCGACGCCGTCCCGACGGATCCGCTCCAGCGCGCGTTCGAGCTCCCGACGGTCGACGAGCGTTCGGCCCGTCAGCCTCGGGAGCGGTCCCGCGAGCTTCTGCTCCAGCTCGGCTTCGTCCCGGAAGGCGGCCATCACCTTCCCGAGGGCGCACGCGTGCCAGGGGATCGTGGCTCCCACCTCCAAGATCTGCACGGATGTGTCGGGCCGGAACACGTGATGCACGATCAGGATGCTCGAGCCCATCGGGATGCCGACGCGCACCGCCTGTTCGGTCCGATCGGCGAGGGAGTCCGCCCACAGCATCGAACGCGCCCGCAGTTCGTGACCCTCCAGGAACGCGTTCCCGAGCTGGAGTAGGACGGGGCCGAGGCGATACTTGCCGGACTCGACGTCGCGCTGGACCATCTCGTCCGCCTCCAACGCCCTGAGGAGCCCGTACACGGTCGCCTTGGCAAGGCCCAGCCGGTCGGAGAGCTCGGTCACCCCCAGTCGACGTTGCCCCGATCCGAGCTCGAGCAAGATCGCGGTGGCGCGACGAACCGACTGGATCATCCGCTGCCCCCCTGGTCCAGCGCCTGCTCGAGCGCCGCGAACAGGATCGCGGTCGAGGTAGCGCCCGGGTCCTGGTGCCCGATGCTGCGGGCTCCCAGGTACGACGCCCGACCCTTCCGGGCCTGCATCGGGATCGTCGAGCGCATGCCCTCCTCGGCGGCCGCTCGAGCCCGGGCCCCGGCCTCCTCGGCCGCTTGGCCCAAGCGCAGCCCACGTGCGAACGCGTCGAGCGCCGGCGAGTAGGCGTCGACGATCGTCTTGTCGCCCACCGTCGCCGCCCCGAGCCGCTGGATCTGCTCGAGCCCGGCCCTCAGCGCAGACAGCAGATCCTCCGGGTCGAAGGTCTCGGTGTCACCGAGGGTCCTTCCCATCTGCCGGAACGCCGAGCCGTACAGGGGTCCCGCCGCTCCACCCACGGACAGGACCAGCGTGCTTCCCACGGTCTCCAGGATCTGGCCGGTGCCATCGTCTGCCGAGGCGTCGAGCTTGGCGATCGCGGCGAAGAGGCCTCGATCCATATTCACGCCGTGGTCGGCGTCCCCGATGGCGGCGTCGAGCTGGGTGAGGTAGTCCCGCTGATCGTGCACGCCCTCGGCCACGTGGCCGACCCACCGGCGCACGAACCCAGGTCCGAGCTCCAGCCCGTCGCTCACCGCCGCATCCTACGCCCATCGCGGCCATGTTCGACCATACCGAACGATCCGCGGAGATTTCCGCGCTGGCTGCGGCGGTGCTCAGGACTTGACTCAGAGCACCGAACGGAGTTCTGATGAGATCCGGCGCCGCGGTGGCGCCTGAGGGGGGAAGGCATGGACAACAACTTCGTGTCCGAGATGGTCGGCACCGGGATGCTGATCCTCTTCGGCGACGGCGTCGTGGCGGCGGTGCTCCTCCACCGGTCGAAGGCGCGAGAACGGCGGCTGGATCGTCATCACCACCGGATGGGCGATGGCCGTGATGATCGGTGTCTTCGCGGCAACGTACAGCGGCGGCCTCATCAACCCGGCCGTGACGATCGGCTTCGCTGTGGCCGGGGACCTCGACTGGGCCGACGTGCCAGCCTTGCTCGCAGGAGAGTTCGTCGGGGCGTTCATCGGAGCCGTGCTCGTGTACCTCGCGTACCTGCCGCACTGGGGGCCCACCGAGAACGCGGGCCTCAAGCTCGCCGTCTACAGCACCGGCCCGGCCATCCGTAACCTCGGCGCGAACCTCCTGACGGAGATCATCGGGACGTTCGCGCTGGTGTTCGGGGTCTACGCGATCGTCACGGTCGGCGGCACCCCCGAGCCCACGCTCTCGGCCGGTCTCGGGCCGCTCCTGGTCGGGTTCCTCGTGTGGGGTATCGGCCTGTCCCTCGGTGGGCCGACCGGTTACGCGATCAACCCCGCGCGCGATCTGAGCCCGCGGATCGCCCACGCCCTGCTTCCGATCCCGGGCAAGGGCACGTCCGACTGGCAGTACAGCTGGGTCCCGGTCGTCGGACCGATCATCGGCGGGATCCTCGGCGCCGTGGCCGGCTCGGCGGTGTTCACGAGCCTGTAGGAGGATCGAGGAGGATTCCGCGAGGGAAGGAGTGCGATGAAGAAGCTGATCAACGATCCGCAGAACGTGGTCCGGGAGGAGTTGGAGGGCATCGAGCAAGCGCACGCGGACCTCGTACGGGTCTCGTACGAGCCGAACTTCATCGTCCGGGCCGACGCCCCGGTGCAGGGCAAGGTTGCGCTCGTCTCCGGAGGCGGCTCCGGCCACGAGCCGATGCACGGCGGGTTCGTCGGGCAGGGGATGCTGGACGCCGCGTGTCCGGGCGAGGTCTTCACCTCACCGACGCCCGACCAGATGGAGGCGGCGACGAAGGCCGTCAACGGCGGCGCCGGCGTGATCCACATCGTCAAGAACTACACGGGCGACGTCATGAACTTCGACATGGCGGCGGAGCTCTGCCGCTCCGAGGGCATCGAGGTCGAGTCCGTGCTGGTGGACGACGACGTCGCCGTGCAAGACAGCCTCTACACGGCGGGACGGCGCGGGGTCGGCACGACGGTCCTGATGGAGAAGATCGGCGGCGCTGCCGCGGAGGAGGGCCGCGCCCTGAAGGAGGTCGCCGACGTCTGCCGAGAGGTGAACGCGAATGGTCGCAGCATGGGCATGGCGCTCACCTCGTGCACCGTTCCGGCGGCGGGCAAGCCGACGTTCGAGCTCGGCGACGACGAGATGGAGATCGGGCATCGGGATCCACGGCGAGCCGGGGCGGGAGCGGATGAAGCTGAAACCCGTCGCCGAGATCGTCGAGATGATGGCGACGGCCGTCGTGGACGACCTGCCGTTCGCGCAGGGCGACGACGTCCTGGCGTTCGTGAACGGGATGGGAGGTACCCCGCTGATCGAGCTGTACATCGTCTACAACGAGCTCGCGAAGTTCCTGAAGGGTCGCGGGATCTCGATCTCTCGGAACCTGATTGGCTCGTACATCACGTCGCTCGAGATGGCAGGCTGCTCGATCACGCTCCTGAAGGCCTCCGACGATCTGCTCCGGCTGTGGGACGCGCCGGTGAAGACGGCGGGACTCCGCTGGGGCGTCTGAGTGGTTGCCGGGGTGCGGGTCGCCTGCGGCCCGCACCCCGGCGTCAACGGCTGGCTCGGCTCGTGGAGCCCTCGCTCAGGCGACGGGTTCCACGGGAAGGGAGTGGAGGTGAGCGTTGGCTACGAGGACGTCGACCGCCTGATCCGCGCGTACGCGGACGTGATCGCCGACCAGAAGGACTACCTCACGCAGCTCGACTCAGCGATCGGCGATGCGGACCACGGGATCAACATGAACCGCGGCATGCAGGCGGCGCTCGCCAAGCTCGACGGGCAGGCGCCGGGCGACGTCGGGGCGCTGTTCAAGGCCGTGGGCATGACGCTCGTGTCGACCGTCGGTGGCGCGGGCGGCCCGCTGTACGGCACGCTGTTCCTACAGCTCGGGACCGCGACGGCGGGCAAGGGGGTGATCGAAGCGGCGGACTGGGCCGCGGCGCTCTCGGCCGCCGTCGCCGGCGTCCAGGCGCGCGGCAAGGCGGAGCCGCAGGACAAGACGATGGTCGATGCGCTCATCCCGGCGCGCGATGCCTACGAGGCGGCGCTCGGTGATGGGGCGACGTTCGCCGACGCGCTGCGGCGTTCGGCGACAGCGGCCGAGGAGGGCATGAAGGCCACGATCCCGCTCGTCGCCCGGAAGGGCCGAGCGAGCTATCTCGGCGAACGGAGCGCCGGGCACCAGGATCCCGGCGCGACGTCCTCGTGGCTGTTGGTGAAGACGGTCGCCGACACCTGGGCCGGCGACTGAGGGATGGAGAAGGAGGAGGAGGAGGCCCATGGCCGACTTCGCGGCGGCGCTGGACCAGGGCACCACGAGCACCCGGTTCATGATCTTCGACCACGAGGGGCAGGTGAAGGGTATCGAGCAGAAGGAGCACGAACAGATCTATCCGAAGCCCGGGCACGTCGAGCACGACGCGCTCGAGATCTGGCAGCGTTCCGAGGAGGTCATCGCGGGAGCGTTGAACAAGGCCGGGCTGAAGGCGAGCGATCTGTCCGCCGTCGGCGTCACGAACCAGCGTGAGACGACCGTCGTGTGGGAGAAGACGTCCGGCAAGCCCGTCTACAACGCGATCGTGTGGCAGGACACGCGGACCGACCAGATCTGCAACCAGCTGTCATCGGACGGCGGCCAGGATCGGTTCCGGCCGAAGACGGGATTGCCGATCGCCACGTACTTCTCCGGCCCGAAGATCAAGTGGATCCTCGACAACGTCGACGGCGTCCGCGAGCGGGCGGAGGGTGGCGAGATCCTCTTCGGCAACATCGACACCTGGTGCATCTGGAACCTCACGGGTGGGCCCGACGGCGGTGCGCACGTCACCGACGTCACCAACGCCAGCCGGACGCTGATGATGAATCTCGGGACCCTGCAGTGGGACGACGAGATCCTCGGCATCCTGGGCGTGCCGCGGGCGATGCTCCCGGAGATCAAGGCCTCGAGCGAGGTGTACGGCGAGGCCGGGGGGACCTCGCCGGCATCCCGGTCGCGGGCGACCTCGGCGACCAGCAGGCGGCGCTGTTCGGCCAGACGTGCTACTCGGTCGGCGAGGCCAAGAACACGTACGGGACCGGCAACTTCCTGCTGCTCAATACCGGAACCGAGCCGGTGCCCAGCGAGAGCGGCCTGATCACCGGACTCGGCTACAAGATCGGCGACCAGCCGGCCACGTACATGCTCGAGGGATCCATCGCGATCACCGGAGCGCTCGTGCAGTGGCTCCGGGACAACCTCGGCATGATCGAGAAGTCCGAGGACATCGAGGCGCTCGCGGCCACGGTCGAGGACAACGGCGGCGCGTACTTCGTGCCCGCCTTCTCCGGCCTGTTCGCGCCGTACTGGAAGAACGATGCCCGCGGCGTGATCGCCGGCCTGACGCGCTACGTCAACAAGGGCCACATCGCGCGCGCGGTCCTCGAGGCGACGGCGTGGCAGACCAAGGAGGTCGTCGACGCGATGAACGCCGACTCCGGCGTCGAGCTCACCTCGCTCAAGGTCGATGGCGGCATGGTCTACAACGAGCTGCTGATGCAGTTCCAGGCCGACGTGCTCGGCGTCCCCGTGATCAGGCCGACCGTCGCCGAAACCACCGCGCTCGGAGCCGCGTACGCGGCCGGTCTGGCGACGGGGTTCTGGAAGGAGGTCGAGGACCTCCGTGCCAACTGGGGCAAGGACAAGGAGTGGGACCCCCAGATGGCCAAGGACGAGGTCGACAAGGAATACGCGTTCTGGAAGAAGGCGGTCACCCGAACGTTCGACTGGGTCGAGTAACGGAACGCCAGAATCGGGAGACGATTCCCGCGACGCTCCACGATCGGAGGCCGCGATGGAGAAGGAGCACAGGCACGGCGACTTCGCCGAGGGCCAGGAGGGCCCAGAAGAGCACGAGCACGAGGAGGGGTCCTTCGCCGAGGGCCAGGAGGGCCCAGAAGAGCACGAGCACGGGGAGGGGTCCTTCGCCGGAGGCCAGAGGCCGTCGGACGACTGAGGGACGCTCGGGGTCCGCGGTGCGAGGATGGCGTGGATGAACGCGCTCGCGTCGCGGACCTCGCGGTCTCACGTCCTGATCGTCGGCGGGGGTGGGACCGGCGGGGCCCTGGCGCACGATCTCACGCTTCGCGGCGTCAAGGTGACCCTCGTCGAGCGCGGGGAGGTCACATCCGGAACGACGGGCCGGCACCACGGGCTTCTCCACAGCGGTGCCCGCTACGCGGTGGGCGATCGGGAATCGGCGATCGAGTGCATCGAGGAGAACACGATCCTCCGCCGGATCTGCCCGGGCTCCTTCGAGGAGAACGACGGGTTGTTCGTCGCGATCACCGACGAAGACATGGAGTACCTCGAACCGCTCCTCAAGGGGTGCGCCGACTGCGGCATCCCGACCCAGACGCTTACACGCGATGAGGCGCTTCGGCTCGAGCCCCTCCTCAACCCCGAGCTCAAGGCGGCCGTGCGGATCCCCGACGCGACGATGGACGCGATGCGGATGCCGCTGCGGTTCTTCGCGACCGCCAAGCACGGAGGTGCCGGGATACACGCGTACATGGAGGTGGAAGGCCTGCTCGTCCACGACCACCTCGTCTCGGGCGCGGTGGTGCGCGATCACGTCACCGGCAAGGAGGGCGAGATCCGCGCCGACATCGTGGTGAACGCCACCGGGCCATGGGCCGAGCACATGGCCGCCATGGCAGGGGTCGACGTGCCCATCCGTCCGTCGCCGGGCGTGCTGCTCGCCCTTCGCGGACGGCTCTCCAACATGGTGATCAACCGGATGCACAAGTCGGGCGACGGCGACATCGTCGTCCCCCAGCGCGCGCTGTCGATCGTCGGGACCAGCTCGTGGACGGTCGACGATCCGGACGACCTCGGCGTACCGGAGGACCACGTCCGGCGCATGTACGAGGAGGGCTCGAAGCTGATCCCCGCCGTCAAGACGGCGGAGTTCCGCGCCGCGTGGTCGGCGGCACGGCCGCTGATCGGCTCGAAGGACCAGGTCGACAGCGGACGAGAGCTCTCACGCACGTTCAAGACGTACGACCACAAGGAGACCGACGGTGTCGAGGGATTCGTAACGATCACGGGCGGCAAGGGGACGACGCTCCGTGGCATGGCGGAGCTGTGCGCCAACGTGATTTGCGCCAAGCTGGGGCTCGAAGCGGAGTGCCAAACGCGTGACACCGTGCTGCTCCCACACGAGGCCTATTACGCTGCCTGAGGTGCGCATGGAGACGATCGAGGAGACCGCCACCGCATCGACGGAGGCGACCGAGACGCGCCGGTTCCGCGTGTTCCGGTTCAAACGCGGCGATCGAGGGCCGCACGTCGACGAGTTCGACGTCCCGGTGACGGCGCGAACCACGCTCTTCGACGCCATGCGATGGATCCAGTTCAACCGGGACCCCTCGCTCGCGCTGCGCCACTCGTGCCTACACGCCTCGTGCGGGACCTGCGGCGTCCGCGCGAACGGACGTGAGGTCCTGATGTGCGTCACCGCCGTCCACGATCTGGGTCGCGAGATCACGGTCGAGCCGGTCGCGAACATCCCCGTCCTCACCGACCTCGTCGTCGACATGACCGAGTTCTACGCACGCTTCCCCGAGGCGCATCCGCTCGTCCGCGAGAGCGGGTTCGATCTTGGGGCCGAGGCGCCCGAGGGCGTGCCCACCTACCAGCGCTACGAGGACTGCATCGAGTGCGGCCTGTGCCTGTCGGCGTGTCCGGTGGTCGCCACCACGGATCGATACGTCGGACCCGGGGCGCTCGCGTGGGCACAACGGATCCTCGAGGAGCCGCGAGACGAGGACGTCCTGAGCGTGCGCGACTGGGCGGACGACGCCAACGGGGCGTGGCGGTGCCACGCCGCCTTCGAGTGCACCGAGGCGTGCCCGTCGAACGTCAACCCCGCGGCCCGGATCATGCAGCTGCGGGGGGCGCTCGTGGGACCGAGGCTCACCCGTCGAGAGATGCCCCGGTGAGCGACACCACACGAGCCGACTGCGTCCCCGGCTCTTCCGAACGCAGGGCCCGCGGACCCGTGCTCCGCAAGGGCGTAGGCCCGTCGCCGACCGGGTGGTTCGATCCTCGTGGCCGCGCGATCGGGTCGTGGGCGTTCGCGGTGAACCGCATCACCGGTCTCGGCCTGGTCTTCTACCTCTACCTGCACCTCGGCGTCCTGTCGCTGCTGCTCGCCGGCGAGTCGGCGTGGAACGACTTCCTCGAGATCGCGACGAGCACCGTCTTCCTGGGGCTCGACGTGCTGCTGCTGTTCGGGATCCTGTTCCACGGGCTGAACGGCGTGCGGGTCGCCCTGGTCGGCACCGGGGTCGTCCCCAACCGGCAGATGGCGTTGTTCTGGGCTGGCACGGTGATCGGGACGATCGTGCTCGTCTACGGCGCCGTCCACATCATCGGGAGCGGGTGAGTTGAGCGTGGCGCCACCCCGGACGCGTTCGACACGCGACCGCCAGGTCCCGAGCGGCCGGTCCTCGCGGGCCTGGTGGTGGACGGCGCTCACCGGCGCTGCGCTCCTCCTGCTGCTGACCGTCCACATGGTCGCCCACCACTTCGTCGTCGAAGACGTCGGCGGGCTACGTTCGTACGAACAGGTGCTGGACTACATCGCGAACCCGGTCATCTTCACGCTCGAGCTCTTCTTCCTGATCGTGGTCACGATCCACGCGTTGCTGGGCCTGCGCGGCGTCCTGTTCGATCTCGGGATCGGGGTCCGCGCGCGTCGGCGGACCGATCTCCTGCTGTGGCTCCTCGGCCTCGTCACGGTCGGCTACGGCTTCTTCCTCCTGGGCACCCTCGCCTCGAGGGCGTGAGGCCTCCCTCACCGTGGTGGGCATCGTCCTCGTCTCGCACAGCCACTCGGTGGCCGAAGGCGCAGCCGAGCTCGCCCGCCAGATGGGTGGACAGGACGTCCGCATCGAAACGGCGGGGGGGCTCGACGACCCCGAACGCTCGATGGGCACGGACGCGGTGCTCGTGATGCAGGCCATCGAACGCGCGTGGTCCGACGACGGTGTGCTGGTCGTGATGGACTTGGGGAGCGCCGTCCTGTCGGCCGAGATGGCGCTCGACCTCGTGCCGGTCGAACGCCGCGACAAGGTGCTGCTGACCGACGCCCCCCTCGTGGAGGGAGCCGTGTCGGCGGCGGTATCCGCTCGGATCGGCTCGAACCTCGAGGAGGTCGCCGCCGAGGCTCGCGGAGGGCTGCTGGCCAAGACCACGCACCTCGGGATGGATCGGCCGTCGCAGGCCGCGAACGCCGAAGCAGCCGCCGAGGCGCCCGGTGCTTCCGCCCGGCTGGCGGTACGGAACGCCCACGGTCTGCACGCGCGGCCGGCGGCGCGCCTGGTCCAGACCGCCTCCGCGTTCGACGCCAGCGTGCGCGTCTCCAACCTCACGACCGGAGGAGGTCCGGTTAGCGCCCGGAGCCTCAACGCGGTGGCGACGCTCGGCGTGGTGGCCGGCAACGAGATCGAGGTCTCGGCGTCGGGTCGGCAGGCGCGCGAGGCCGTCGACGCCATCCGCACGCTCGCCGAGCGTGGGTTCGACGAAGGAGTGGAACCGGCCGAGGTCGAGCACGGCCTGCGCCGGACATCCGTGACGCTCGAGGAGGGGATCCACGGTCTGCCCGCGTCACCGGGCATCGCCGTGGGCGAGATCCGACGGTTCCACGTGCCCGCGATCGAGGTTCCCGAACGACAGGCGAGCGACGCGGCCGAGGAGGACCGGCGCCTGGACGCCGCCCTCGTCACGGCCCGCAGCGACATCGAGCACCAGCGCCTCTCGGTGGCCCGTCGCGCCGGCCCGTACCAGGCGGCGATCTTCGAGGCGCACCTGCTGTTCCTCGACGACCAGGAGCTGATCGCGCCGGCACGACGCGCGATCGCGACGGGCGCGACGGCAGAGAAGGCATGGCGAGACGCGATCGAGGACATGTCACGGGCATGGGAACGGCTCGACGACGAGTACCAGCGTGCCCGTGCCGCCGACCTCCGAAGCGTCGGCGCGCAGGTGCTGGCTCGGCTCCTGGGCATCGATCCGCCGAGACCGAAGCTGGAGGCTGCCGGCGTGGTCGTGGCCCCCGAGCTGTCGCCGGCCGACGCCGCGGCGCTCGACCCGGCGGTCGCGCTCGGCATCGTGACCGCGTTCGGCGGCCCGACCTCCCACGCCGCGGTGCTCGCCCGTTCGATCGGCATCCCCGCCGTGGTCGGGGCGGGCGAGGGCGTCCTCGACCTCGCCGAGGGCACGACGCTCGCGATCGACGGCGAGCTCGGGGTCGTTCGCGTCGACCCGTCCGGACGCGAGCTCGAGGCGTTCGGGGCCCGCGCGCGCGAGCGCCGGGTGGCCGAGGAAGCGGCGCGCGCGACCGCGCGATCTCCCGCCGCCACCGCCGACGGCGTCCTGATCAAGGTGGATGCCAACGTGGGCTCGCCGACCGAGATCGCGACCGCGGTCGACGCCGGCTGCGACGGGGTGGGCCTGTTCCGATCGGAGTTCCTGTTCCTCGGGCGCGATGCGATGCCGACGGAGGACGAACAGGAGGCCGCGTACCGAGCCTCGGCCGAAGCGCTCGAGGGGCGGCGGCTCATCGTTCGAACGCTGGATGCGGGCGCCGACAAACCGCTCCCCTTCCTCGATCAGCCTGCCGAGGACAACCCGTTCCTCGGCGTCAGGGGGTTGCGGTTGAGCCTGGCCAGACCCGAGCTGTTCGACGCCCAACTGCGGGCGATCCTGCGCGTCGCGGCCGATCATCCGGTCGGCGTGCTGTTCCCGATGGTCACGAGCGTGGAGGAGCTCCGCGCCGGCCGGGCGGCGGTCGAGCGCGCCCGTGTCGGCCTCGCCGCCATCGGGCGGAAGGTTCCCGAACGCCTCACGCTGGGCGCCATGATCGAGGTGCCCTCGGCGGCGCTCCTGGCCGACCGCCTTGCCCGCGAGGTCGATTTCTTCTCGATCGGCACCAACGATCTCACGATGTACACGCTGGCCGCCGATCGCGGGAACGAGCGGGTCGCGCAGATCTCGGACGCGCTCGATCCGGCCGTCCTGGAGCTGATCCGCCGCACCACCGCCGCCGGGAACGCGCGTGGCATCTGGACCGCCGTCTGCGGCGAGCTCGCGGGCGACCCGCGTGCGGCGACCCTGCTGATCGGCCTCGGCGTCCGCGAGCTCTCGATGAGCGCCCCCTCGATCCCCCACGTCAAGGCTGCGGTGCGCGCGACCGATCTCCGGCGGGCCGAGGCTGCTGCGCGAGAGGCCCTCAGCCTCTCCTCGGCGAGCGAGGTCCGGGGGCTGCTGCACGGAGTGGGCCATGACCCCGCTGCTACGATGCCGCGGTAGCCGTGACGGGACCCCAGTATCTGAATTCCCACGCAAGTCCGGCGTCACCCCAGGTCTAGCCTCTCCTTGGCGAGCCAACCCTGTGGGGGTGGAAACTCTGACCCACAGGGTTGCGCGTTGCCCAGCACGGCTCATTCTTCGAACTCATCGTCTGCGAGCGGAGACGTACCTGTGTCCACCACGACGGTGTGGAGTTCGTAGGAACACCACTTCTTGAGCATCTTGAGCGATCGGTCCCGGGGCCACAGCGCCGGGTCCGTGTACCACCCGTCTAGCTCCTCTTCGAAAGCTCCTCGTGATGACGGCGAGCCACTCGGCGAGTTCGTCCTCGTCTTCGACCTCGACCAGGTACACGGGGTGCTCTTGGTTGGCCTCGGCCAGGGTCAGGGTGTGCGAGGTGGGGGAGGGATCGGCGGAGTTGATCCAATCGACGAACGGCTGCTTGTACCGAGGGATCGCGCCCCGACGGCCAACCTGCATTCACTCGCTCGTGTGCTGGTCCCCCAACCAAGCGCCTACCCTTCATAGTGACGGCGTCTGCCGAACCAGGCTCAGGATTTTCGTCGATCACGGGGTCAAGGGGCTTGCTGGTGTCGATCTCGTGGGTCGCAGCCCGCCGCATGAACGGCTCGAACGTCTCCAGATCGGCCAGTATCTTCGCCAGTTCCTCGGAACTCTTGCCGAACGGATTGCTGGTCCGGGATGCGAGACGCTCGACCATGACCTCACGGGGTGCACTCAGCAACACGATGTGGTCGAAGTCTGGGTAGAACAGGACCTGAGCATCGTCCGATCCGACGACGAATAGCACGTCAGCGTCCTCAGTCGCGAGGAGGTCGCGAACGCGATCGACATCCCAGTGCTGGTTGCCGTGGTCGTCGACCGCGGAGAAGCCGCCGTAGTCGGTTTCGGCCACCTTGAAGCCAAGCTCTGAGAGACGCTCAGCCACCGTCGATCTCCCTACCCCCGACATACCAGTTAGGAGGACGCGTTGCATCCCGTGATCATCGACTCAGGGGGAGGGCCGCGGACGGTCATCCCCTCAGGCTTGGGCCCTTGTGCCCACACACCCGGCACATGAATGCCTTCTCGCCCGAGATCAGGCGCCGTCCGATGTTTTGCGGGCTGCTATACATCTCTGATGGCCACGTACGTCGCCCTGCTCCGCGGTATCAACGTGGGCGGGAAGAACCTCATCAAGATGCCCGCGCTCAAGGCGGCCTTCGAGGCCGACGGCTTCGAGCACGTCAGGACCTACATCCAGAGCGGGAACGTCCTGTTCTCCTCGTCGGGGGACCGCTCCGCCGAGCTGACCCGCCGGATCGAGAAGACGCTCGCCGAGGCGTTCGACTACGTCCCGACCGTGGTGGTACGCAGCCGAACGCAGATGCGGGCCATCGTCGACGGAGCACCGAAGGGCTTTGGGGCGGAGCCCGCGAAGTACCGGTACAACGTGTTCTTCCTGAAGGAGCCGCTGATCGCGAAGGCCGCCATGAGGAGCATTGACACGAAGCCCGGCGTCGACGAGTCGTATGCCGGCACCGGCGTCCTCTACTTCACGTATCTGACCAGCAAGGCAACCCAGAGCCGGATCAGTAGGATCGCCGGGTCCCCGATCTACCCGAGCATCACGATCCGCAACTGGAACACCACGACGAAGCTGCTCGCCCTGATGGGCTGACTCCCGCCCTCGCCGCGGAGATCCGTCGACCCGTCGCTCCCACGATCTCGAACGGCTCCCTATCGACGTCAAACAGCTCGACAACGGCATCCTCGGTCTCATCTGCGTTCCAACACCCGCTGACACCACTCTCAAACGACGTCGTCGCAAGCGATTCGTTGTGAAGGAGGCGGAACGCGATAGGCCATCAGCTCGTTGCCGGCTGCATCATCCCACGAGGAGCACGGAGTCGCCGTATCGGTCGCGCGACGTCGTTCACAAGGCTTCCCGATCCCAAGCCTCACGCCGATGTGTCGCCGTAGGGTCATCGAGAGCGAGGAGAGGATGTGGAGCCTCTCGGACTCCACAACCACTCCCCATTCTCTCCACGCGGAGGCGAAGGGAACAGTGTAAGAACCCGAACGCCGCAGGTCAGAGGGTGTGGGTGGGAGCCCGCGAGTGGGGGCGGCGACCTTGCGATCGCGGCTTCCGCCGCCCGGCTTTCGCTACTCGTCCCTGCTCGTAGGCCGGAGCCGACGGATCCGCCATACGGCGAGCGCGAGGAACACGACCGTGAGCACGACGAGGCGCCCGACGGCGGCACCTCCCGTAGGCATCCCCGCGCGCTCCAGCGAGCCGGGATCCGGAACCAGCCCCGCATACACCATCGTGGCGAGCCACTGCGGCGAGAGCTGCGCGATCCCGGCCAGCACGGCGCCGAGGAGCCGCTCGCCGATCAGGACGATCCCGAGGGACCACCACGCGGCCCAGCGGACGGCGGCACCGATGAACACGAAAAGCGCCAGGTAGGCGGCGGTCCCGGCGATCGACGCGAGCGCCATCGGGCCCACCGCGTCGGGCACGCCCGCGATGGCCGCCGACAGCGCCAGGGCGGGTGTAACGGCGGCGGCGGCCACGAGCCAGCCGGCCGACCACCTAGCGAGGACGATCGTGGAGAAGGGCACGGGCGACAACCACGTGAGACTGAACGAGCCGGTCCGCACCTCCGCGGCCAGCATGGCGTCTCCGACCACCAGGCAGGCCAGGGGGAGGACCAACCCGAAGAGCGCGCCGCTGATCGTGTTGAACCGGCCGGCGGGCGTCGGGTCGTCGACGGTGTGAGCGAGGAGCCCGAAGAGCAGGGCGCCCACGCACGGGAGGGAGAGCAGCAGGGCTCGCTTGGGCGGCACGCAGATCCGCAGCGCGTAGACGAACAGGGCCACGAAGGGGCGGGGGAGGGCGCGTTCGGCGGGGGGCGCGTTCACCGGACCAGCTCCCGGAAGGCCGACTCCAACGAGTCGTCGAGCGGGCGTACCTCGAGGAGGCGGACGCCGGCCCGCCGGGCCACGCCCGGCAACGCCAGCGCGAGATCGAGCGCGCGCGGCGACGACACGACAACGTCGACGCCGTCGATGCCGATGCCGCTCACCGCCTCGACCCCAACCAGTGCGGCGGCGAGCCGCCGCGGGTCCGACGAGCGCAGGAGCACCTGGCGGGGGCGGTCGGCGATCGCACTCCTGATGGCGTGGTGGTCGCCGGCCGCGGCAAGGCGACCGCGCACGAGCACGATCTGTCGGTGGGCCAGGCGTTCGACCTCGTGAAGGATGTGCGAGCTCACGATCACCGTCCGGCCCTCGTCGCCCAGGCGCTGGAAGAGCTCGATGAGCGCCTTGCGCTGCACGGGGTCGGCGCCGTTGAGCGGCTCGTCGAGCACGAGCACACGGGGGTCGCTCACGAGGGCGGCGGCCACCTTCGCGCGCTGGCGCATCCCCTTGCTGAAGCCGCCGACGCGACGGTCGGCCGCGTCGAGGAGACCGACCGCCCGCAGGGCGCGTTCGGGCGCGGCGCGGTCCCGCACGCCGTGGAGGGCGGCGGTGTAGCCCACGAGCTGACGGGCCGAGAGCACGCTCGGATCGGTGTCCTCTTCCGGGACGAGGGCGATGAAGCGCTGAACTTCGCGCCGCGCGCGAGGGTCGAGCCCGTCGACGCGGACGGTGCCCGCGTTGAGCGGCAACATCCCGCTGATGGCGCGCATGAGCGTCGTCTTGCCCGCGCCGTTCGGACCGAGCAGGCCCGTGACCCCGGGGCCGAAGGAACAGGCCACCTCGGACAGCGCGACCTTGGGGCCGAACCACACCGACGCGCCGTCCAGAACGACCGTGGCCTGCTCGGCGAATGCTGGGTCGGCCGATGGCGGAGGCGGGGGCAGGGCGCTCACTGGACCCGCCGATAGCGGTAGACGAGGTACCCGAAGGAGCCGGCTACGACTGCGGCGTAGACCAGGATCACGCCGAGGCCCGCCCCCTCGGCCCCGCCGACGAGCGAGGTGGGATCGACGTGGCCGAGGAACACGAGGTCGGTGATGCGAAGCGGGATCTCCAGCACATTGAGGAGCCCCCACAGGCTGCCGTTCTCGAAGAGGTTCTCGACGTCCGCACCGCCGGCGAAGACGAGGATCGATGACACCGCCGCCGAGACGAAGACGGTGGCGAGCAGGGCCACGCCGCCGACGATGCGGCGCGTGGTCGTGGCCGAGAGGGCGAGCGCGAGCGTCGCCCAGTACAGGGAGAAGAGTGCGACGGCCACCGGCACCTGCCACAGCACCTCGGCGTTCTCCCTGAGGAAATCGAGCGCGCCCTCCTCGACCACGAGCATCTGGCCGACGAACAGCACGACCTGGGGGAAGAAGCCGAAGCCGAAGAGGATGGCGGTGAGCGCCCCGACCTTGGCCAGGACGTAGTCGTTGCCCGTCAGCGGGCGCGAGAAGATCAGCGGCAGGACGCGATTACGCCGGTCGGGGCACACCATGTCCGGCGCCGTGACCGCGATGAAGAGCAGGAGCGTGGTCGACACGCCGACGTAGTCGCGGAACGTGATGAGATCGACGTCCGCGGCCGGGGTGTTCCGCGTGATGTACTTGACCCCGACGTTGATGACCGCCGGGATCGTCGCGATCCCGAGCAACGACCATGGCAGGACCTTCTGGCGCCAAGACCGGCGGAGCCCGAGGGCGCGGCGGATCGAGAGCCGAACCAGGGCGGCGCGAGAAGCGCCCCGACCGCCGCGCTGGCCCTCGTAGGGCCGATACCCGCGGTCGTAGACGGCGCCGCCGTGCAGCGATCGCGCGCTCACGGCGGCTCGTCCAGGAACAGCTCGTCGAGGGACATGCGCCGGGTGGTCATCGCCTGCAGGGCGAGGCCGAGGTCGTCGGCGCCGTCGCGGACGAGGTCGAGCACACGGCCGTCGTCGTCGCCGTCGACACGCACGTCGAGCGTGGCATCGTCCACAAGCGTGACGGCCACCTCGGCGGTACGCAGGAGGTCGGCGAGCCGCGCTGCGCCGTCGTGCACCTCGACCCGCACGGCGCCCGTGCGGTGCAGGAGGGCCCGGGTGGCGGAGGCGCGGCGCAGCTTGCCGCCATCGATCATCACCACGTGGTCGCACACGCGCTGGACGTCGTCGAGCAGGTGCGTGGCGATGAGCGCCGAGATCCCGAAGCCGGCAAGCCGGCCGACGAGGGTCAGCATCTCCTCGCGGCCGATCGGGTCGAGGCCAGCGGTGGGCTCGTCGAGCAGCACCACCTGCGGGTCGGCGACGATGGCCTGGGCCAACTTGGTTCGCTGGCGCATTCCCGTTGAGAACCCGCCGATCGGCCGAAAGCGCGCCTCGTCCAGTCCGACGAGGTCGAGCATCTCGGAGGCGCGCTGGCGGGCGGCTCGGGGCGGCAGGCCGGAGAGCTCACCGAAGGTGGCGACGACGTCGGCCGCCGTCTGGTCGGGGGGAAGGCAGTCGTGCTCGGGCATGAAGCCGAGGTGGGCTCGCACGCCGATCGGATCATCGGCGACGGTCCTTCCCACGACCTCGATCCTGCCGGCGGTGGGGCGCAGCTGACCCAACGCCAAGCGCAGCAGCGTCGTCTTGCCGGCTCCGTTGGCGCCGACCAGCCCCACGGAGCCACGGGGGACGTCGACGGTCAGCTCCTCGAGCGCGAGCGTGCCGCTCGGGTACCGGAAGGAGAGTCCCTCTGCGCGCAGCAGCAGGTCGTCGACCATGTGGGAACGCGGCGCCATGCTACCGGTTAGCGGCTCGCCCAAACCGATCTCGCCACCGGCATTTGGGTGCCGCCTACCGTCGCCGTCCGGGGGTGGATGGGCCGACCCCGGGTTCAGTCAGTCGTTGATCGGCTGGAAGCGGCGGAAGAACTCCAACAACCTGTCCTTGGCCGTGAGGGGGTCGAAAACGATGGTTCGCGCACGCAGACGGCGCTCCCTTAGGATGCGGCGGTGCTGTTCTCCATCAATTACCTGATCGTTCGCGGCTTGCTGCGTCTTGTGCCCACAAGGGGCGAGGACCGCGACCGTGAGGTCGAGCTCCTCGTCCTGCGTCACCAGGTGCAGGTTCTATCGAGGAAGGTTGGACGTCCGAAGCTGCGGCGATTCGACAAGGTCTTCTTTTCCGCGGCGGCTCGCATGCTGCCGCGCGAGCGCCGGTCATCGTTGCTGGTCACCCCCGAGACGCTCCTTCGCTGGCACCGCGAGCTGATCAGACGCAAATGGACGTACCGCGGCAAACCGGTAGGACGTCCGCCACTATCTCCACAGGTGATCGAGCTGATCCTTCGTCTGGCAAGGGAGAACCCGCGCTGGGGATGCGTTCGGATCCAAGGAGAGCTTCGAGGTCTCGGCATCCGGGTGGGAGCCACTACGATCCGAACGCTGCTCCGTCGCCACGGCTTGGGGCCGGCTCCGCGTAGGCAGGGTCCATCCTGGTCGGAGTTCCTGCGCGCCCAAGCCGAAGGGGTCCTGGCCTGCGACTTCTTCACCTTGGAGACCGCGTTTCTTCGAACGCTCTACGTCTTGTTCTTCATCGAGGTCGGGACCCGACGGGTTCACGTCACGATGGCCACCCGCAACCCTGATGCGGCGTTCGTCACCCAGCAGGCTCGGAACCTCTTTATGGCAGGAGAGCTCCCCACGGTTCGTTACCTGATCCGCGATCGAGACTCGAAGTTCACCCGCTCCTTCGACGCCGTGTTCGAATGTGAGGGTGCCCGGGTGATACTCACGCCTGTTCGCGCCCCGAAGGCCAACGCCTACGCCGAGCGCTGGGTGCGCACCATCCGCGCCGAGCTCCTGGACTGGACGCTCATCCTCGGGCGCCGCCATCTCGACCAGGTCCTTCACAGATATGCTTCCCACTACAACTCCCACCGACCGCATCGGGGCATCGGGCTCGTTTCGCCGGAGGCCCGAGGAGCCGACCCGCCGCCGTCTTCCGGCGCCGAGATCCACCAGCGCGAGGTGCTCCCCGGGATCAACGAGTACCTGGCGGCCTGAGGAGCCCTTACGTGGCGGAGGTCTTCGTGATCGGGCGAAACCCCGAAGAAGACAGCACGCTGCCGTATCTGCTCCGGCTCCCGATCGCGGAGGGGTTGGTGCTGAAGGCCCGCGACACCTGGCCTCGCTCGGCCAGGATCTACTGTCACCCCTACGAGGCCGACTGGCCCCAAGACGCTGAGGTGATCGAAGAGACCCCGGTTGCATCGTGCAAGCGCCGCGGACCGGTGATCGACCTCGTGCTCGATCGACCTCGCCTTTCCCGCTCCCAGTTCGTCTTCACCCAGACGCGGGGACGTCCGGCGATCTTCTGGCAGACCCAGAAGGCGGCAAGAGCAGCCAACCCAGGAGCACGCATCCCCCGTGCCCGAGCGCTCCCGGATGGCTTCACGATCCACGTCGATACGAGGGAGCGCTACCCTTACCGGTTCGCCGGCCGCGACGTGGCGGCGGCGCGGTTAGCTCTTTCGGCCGGGGACTACGGGGTCGCCAACGGCGAGGCGATCATCGCCGTGGTCGAGCGAAAGACCCTCGAGAACCTCACCTCCTCGCTCTCGGACGGGACGCTCGCGTTCCAGATGCAACGCCTGGGTGAGGTCGGGAGGGCGGCGGTCGTGGTCGAAGGGCGCTACTCCGCGCTGTTCGCCCTGGAGCACGTCCCGGCGGCGTTCATCGCCGACGGGCTCGCCCGCCTCCAGGTTCGTTACCCCGAGATCCAGGTCGTCTTCGCCGATTCACGGAAGTTCGCGGAGGAATGGACCTACCGGTTCCTGGCGGCTGCGCTCGCCGATTCCATGGGTGCGGACGTCTCGAAGTGAAGCCTTTCTCGTGTGCACGCGGGTTTTCGACCCCTTCAGCCCTTCCAGCGGCCGCCTCTCGCCCGGTTTGGCGGAACGCCGCTGGTCAGAGGGCCTTTTCAGCAGCGGAGGCGGACGGGAATCGAACCCGCCTGGGAGCTCTCGCCCCCACACCGGTTTTGAAGGTATGTCCGACGCTCGCGCTGCCTTCAGGCCTGCGACCAGCGTCTTCGCCTTCGGACGCCGTCCCAGAATGTGAGAAGACTTGTGAGGCCGCTCCGGCTCGAAGACTTGTCCGGCGGCCTGTGAAGACTTGTCCGGCCACCACCTCCTCGATCGCCACGAATACTTCCGATCGCTGGACCCAGAGTTCGTTGGACGGAGAATCGGTGAAGGCTCGTGAAGGGGAGAAGCTTACGAAGCTCGGGACGCCCGACGATCGCTGGAGAGGTCGTGGAGGTCGTCCCAATGGAAGATCTCGTTCCCCGACCTGTCCCGCGGGTCTGCGAGGAAGCCTTTCCGTCGATCTTCGATGTGGGTGTCGGTCCGCACCGTCAGGTCCGAGTGCCTGGACTGGATGCTGGTTCTCGGTCGTCGCCACCCGGAGCGGGTCCTTCGAATCTACGCCGCCCACTACAACGCCAAGAGGCCCCACCGAGGCTTGAGCTCAAGACGCCGGATATATTGCCCGACCCCGCTCCGTGGCCGCCCGACGGCGCACGCGTTCGAACGCGCGACGTGCTCGGCGGCCTCATCCATGAATACGAACTCGCTGCTTGAGCACCGGATCGGGGGTTCCTTGCCCTTCACGTGTCCTTGAGGCGGGTTCTCTGGCGGCGGCGTGTCAGGCGCTTCGATGCGCTTTCGGCGAGCCGCGGCCTGGGTTGTTGCCGGTACGAGTGCGGTTTAGCCTCGTGGCGTGCTCATTTGCCCGAGCTGTAGTCACGCGAATCGCGAGGGCGCCAAGTTCTGCGAGGAGTGTGGCTCGGGGCTCGCGTTGGTCTCCACGCAGGCGATGCAGCAGCGCCGGACCGTGACGGCGCTGTTCTGCGATCTGGCCAACTCGACGGCGCTGGGCGAGACGGTCGACCCCGAGCGGCTCCGAACGCTGCTCGCGCGCTACTTCGAGCGGATGAAGGAGGTCGTCGAGCGGCACGGCGGCACCGTCGAGAAGTTCATCGGCGACGCCGTCATGGCCGTGTTCGGCGTTCCCGTCGCGCACGAGGACGACGCCCTGCGTGCGGTGTCGCGCGGCGGCCGAGATGCGCGACGCGCTTCCAGAGCTGGGCCTCGAGGGGCGAATCGGCGTGACGACCGGCGAGGTCGTGACCGGAACCGAGGAGCGGCTGGCGACCGGTGACGCGGTCAACGTCGCTGCACGATTGGAGCAGGCGGCCCCACCAGGCGAGGTGCTGATCGGGCAGCCGACCCTGCATCTGGTCCGCGACGCCGTCGAGGTCGAGACCGTCGAGCCGCTGCAGCTCAAGGGCAAATCCAGACCTGGTCGCCGCGTACCGCCTCCTCGGTGTACGAGACGCACCCGAGCGGCGCCACGACATGCGCTTCGTCGGCCGTGCCCGAGAGCTCGGGGATCCTCCGAGAGGTCTGGGAGCGGGTTCGGGCCGAGCGCCGCTGCGAGCTGGTGACCGTCGTCGGCGAAGCCGGCGTCGGCAAGTCGCGGCTCGTCGGCCGAGTCCCTCGCGTCGCTCGACGCGACAGTCGTGCGAGGACGCTGCCTGCCGTACGGCGAGGGCATCACGTACTGGCCGGCCGTCGAGGTGCTGAAGCAACTCGGTGCGTCGCCACCGGACGAGGCTGCGGCGAAGGCGATCGCGCGCCCTCCTCGGTGAGACGGAGGCCACGTCCTCGCCGGAGGAGATAGCCTGGGCGTTCCGCAAGACGCTCGAGCACGCGGCCTCGCTACGGCCGCTGATCGTCGTGTTCGACGACATCCAGTGGGGCGAAGAGACGTTCCGGGACCTAGATCGAGCACGTCGCGCTGCTCTCGACCGGCGTCCCGATCCTGCTCCTCTGCATGGCCCGTCCCGAGCTCGTGGAGCGCCGGCCCACATGGCCGCGCTGTGGCGCTCGCCGCTCGGGCCTCTCGTGGCGGACGCCGTCGACTGAGTTGATTCGCCGAAGAGATCGAGGCCGACCTGCGCGAGCGGATCGCCCGCGCCGCCGCGCGGCAACCCGCTGTTCATCGCCGAGATGCTGGCCATGACGGACGAGGCCGACGGCGACGTCGTCGGTCCCGCCAACGCTGCAGGCGCTGCTCGCGGCGCGCCTCGACCAGCTCGAGCCCGGACGAGCGGAGCCGTGCTCGAGCACGCCGCGATCGAGGGGGAGGTCTTCCACCGCGGTGCCGTGCAGGCGCTCGCCCCCGACGAGGCTCGCGGTGACGCCCCGCCTCGCGGCCCTCGTACGGAAGGAGCTGATCCGCCCCGACACGACCACAGCTCGCCGGCGAGGACGCGTTTCCGCTTTCGCCACCTCCTGATCCGCGATACCGCCTACGAGGCCTTGCCGAAGAGCGACGCGGGCAGATCTTCACGAGCGCCTCGCGAGGTGGCTGGAGCTGACACGGTGCCGCATCTCGTCGAGCAAGACGAGCTCGTCGGCTACCACCTCGAGCAGGCCGTGCAGCTATCGCGCGCGAGGTCGGGCTGCGTGACGACGCGGCGCTGGCCGCCGCGGCGCGGGGGCGCCTGACGGCCGCCGGTCAGCGAGCGGCCCGCCGCCAGGACTACCTGGCCGCAGCCTCGCCTGCTCGAGCGCGCCGCCGCGCTGGTTCCGGCCGACGAGATCGACGTCGCCCTCGAGAGCGAGCTCAGCCAGGTCCTGGCATGGACCGGCCGGGCTGCCGACGCGCTCCGACGCGCAGAAGCCCTGACCGAACGGGCTGCCGCGGCGGGTAATCGCCATGGCGAGCTGTGCGGAAGGATCCAGGCGGGAGTCGTCCGCCTCGCCCTCGAGCCGGGGGTCGGCAACGTGCGGCTCGCCGCGTTCCTCGCGGAGGCGCTCCCGAGCTCGAAGCAGCAGGCGACGACATGGCCCTGTACGTGGGCTACACCGGGCTCGCGGAGGCGGCCGGCGAGAAGGGACGCCCCGACGCCGCGCTGCACGCGTACGAGCGCGCCCTCGCCCACGCCCGCCGCGCGGGCCACGAGCCGTCATGGCTGCTGGGAGCCCTGGCCTGGTGCCGCTTCGCCGGCACGACCCCGGTCCCGGTCGCTCCTCGCCTGGCTCGACGAGAACGAGGCACGCGCAGGGCCGGACCAGTTCTTCCGCGCGTACCGGGCCTGGTCGCTGGCGAAGCTCGGTCGCTTCGACGAGGCCCGTGCCATCCTCACCGTCGCCCGCGCCCAGCAGGCGGAGCGCGGCGGAGGAGGCGCTGCTGGCCAACCTCGTCGCCTTCGAGTCCGTCTCGGTGGAGCTCCTGGCCGGCGACCCCGCCGCGGCGGCCGAGTTCGGAGCAGAGGGCTGCAGGATGCACGAGGAGCTGCGTGAACGCGAGTTCCTCGCCGGCGCCACGGCAAGCCTCGCGCAGGCCCTTTACGAGCTCGATCGCCTCGACGAGGCGGACGCGTTGGCCGGCCGCGCTGCCGAGCTCGTTCGCAACGACAATTGGTGGCAGATGGCCTGGCGCGGCGTCAGAGGGAAGGTGCTCGCGCGCCGCGGCGAGCACGCGGACGCGCTGCGGCTCGCTCGCGAGGCGGCGACGCTCGGCGACCAGACCGAGCTGCTCGACCGGCAGGGATACGCATACGCCGACCTCGCCGAGGTGCTCCGGCTCGGCGGGAAACCCGACGAGGCGGCTGCTGCTCTGGAGAAGTCACTCGATCGCTTCGACCGCGAGGGCAACCTCGTCATGGCCGAGCGCGTTCGGGCACGACTCGCCGAGCTGCATGACGCAGCGCTGCGATGAGCACTCCGGATACCCAGTAAGGCGCTTCACGCCAACAGACCGAGCCGTCTCAACGACGATCAATAGTGGAGACGAGCGGACTCGAACCGCCGGCCCCCCTGCTTGCAAGGCACGCACGCTCGGCTCGTGACCTGAGCCTCACCGGGCCTGAACCTACGCGGCGTGATCGAGTCTGTCGTGGATGGCGACCGGGCCACGCTCGGCGAGGTCCTCGACGCCTCCGTTTCGAGCGGCGCCGAGTTCCTTGTCGTGCTCGCCGAGGGGGCCGAACCAACGGTGGGCGGCACGGACGCGCGCGGCGGTCAGACGTCGTTGGCATCTTCCTCGACCGTGCATCGGTGATCCGACTCGTCGGGATGGTCCTGGCCGAGCAACATGACGAGTGCGCGTCGTCCGCCCCTACATGAGCGCCGAGTCGCTCGCCAAGGCGAGGCTTGAGGTGATCGACGGCCAGGCGACCGAGGAGGTGAGAGGCGAGCTCGTCGCAGCGAGCTGAGGATCAGGATGACGCTGTGGAGTTACACCACGTTGACGGACTCGGCCGTCCTCGGCGGATCGAGACTTGTCCGGTCCTCCTGCGGGCGGTCGGAAGACTTGTCCGGCGCGGGGCGGAGGAAACACCGAAAGACTTGTGTGCTGAACACGGTCGTTCGGGCTCGGATCAGGCCCTTCCCGCGACCCCCTCTGGCCCGGCTCGACGGAACGCCGCTGGTCAAGGGGGCCATTTGTAGCGGAGGCGGACGGGAATCGAACCCGCCGGCGAGCTTTCGCCCGCCCACCGATTTTGAAGACCGGGGGGCCCACCAGGTGCCCTGACGCCTCCGTGAGCGAGGATAGCGGCGAACCTTTACCGAGCGCGCCGTTCTGCTTTACCTGCCGTTAGCGGCCTCCCTTCTACGCTGAGCCTCGGTAACGATCGAGGGAGGTCGACATGAAGAAGGGGATCGCGTTCGCGCTCGTGACGACGTTCGTGCTGCTGGTGCCCGCGGCGGTCGCGTCGGCGGGACAGAACGACGTCATCGAGCGAGGGTCCTGCAGCAACTCGAGCGAGTGGAAGCTCAAGGTCTCGCCGGACGACGGGAGGCTCGAGGTCGAGTACGAGGTCGACCAGAACGTCTCGGGCGACCGGTGGAGGGTCAAGATCGGTCACGACGGCGACCTCGCGTTCCGAGGGACGCGCACGACGCGGGGCGCGAGCGGCTCGTTCTCGGTCCGGATCCTCGAGAACGACAGCGCCGGTTCAGACGTGTTCCGTGCGAGGGCCCGGAACGTGTCGACGGGCGAGGTGTGCGCAGGGAGCGCGACCTTCTAGGACGCGCTCCATATACCCCGCGCCTCGCGAGAGCCCGCCGGTTGGTCCGGCGGGCTCTTACGCTGCCTTGCGGAACTCCGCCGGGTGCTCGATCCGGAGCTCGGGGCGAGCCTTGGCCATCCGCACGGCTCGCCGGTCCCGCCAGATGACGAGCGCGCTCAGCGCGATCAGCACGACGAAGCCGAGGATCCCCGCCCAGAGCTCGGTGTGGCCGGCTCCACCGGGCGGGAAGTCCTCGATCGGCCATCCGACACCGATCATCCTTATCCCTCCGCACCCATGCTGCCGGATCGGAGCGGCGGTCCGCAGGGTCGGGCGCCTCGTTCCCAGCGGGACCGAGGACTCGCTCGGCCGGATGGCCGACACTCCCGGTGGCGTCGGCCGCCCCGGCTACGATGAACGCCATGGAGGCCGCGTTCTTCGACCTCGACAAGACGATCATCTCGCGCTCGTCCTCGCTCGCGCTCTCGCGGCCGATGTACCGGGCGGGGATGGTCACCCGGGGGCAGCTCGTGCGCGGTGCGTACGCGCAGCTCGTGTACGCGCTGGTCGGCGCGGACGAGAAGAAGATGGACCGGTTGAAGGAGGGGATGCTCCAGCTCACGCGGGGGTGGGACCGGCACGAGGTCGAGCGCCTGGTCGAGGACGTGCTGATCGACGTGATCGATCCGTTCGTCTACCAGGAGGCCCTCGACCTGATGGACCTGCACCGGTCGCAGGGCAGGGCCATCTACATCGTGAGCTCGTCGCCCGAGGAGGTCGTCCGTCCGCTCGCGCGCCACTTCGGTGTGGCCGGCGTGCTCGCGACGCGCGCCCGGGTCGAAGACGGGCGCTACACGGGGGAGCTCGAGTTCTACTGCTACGGCGATGGGAAGGCCGAGGCGATCCGCTCGCTCGCGCAGGATCGTGGGATCGAACTCGCGGCTTCGTACGCCTACAGCGACTCATCGACCGACCTGCCGATGCTGCGGATCGTCGGACAACCGGTCGCCGTGAACCCAGACAAGGAGCTGCGCAAGGAGGCCGAGGCCGAGGGGTGGGACATCCGCGACTTCCGCCGCCCGGTGCGCCTGCGCACCCGGTTCGTCCAGACGGCCGCCCACCCGAAGACGCGCGTGGCGGCGGGGCTGGTCGCCGCGACGACCGCCGCCGTGATCGTGCTCTGGCTCGTCGTCCGATCCCGCCTGGCCGGTCGAAGCGCGACCTCGGCCTGACCGCACCCGGTTCGCGCGAGCGATCGGGGCGGGGGTACGATGGGGGTGTCGCCTTCGGGTGACCGCGAAGGGAGCAGAAACCCACGCGCGTCCTGCCGCGGGAGGCATGCTCGGGCCCTGTGGTTGCGGCCACCGGACACCGAGCAAGTGCAGACTGCGCATGCTCGCTGCTCCCTTCGCGCACGTCCGGACGCCTTCACGTGATGATGCGGGTGCGCGCCGGTCGTCGGCTAGGGTGAACTGACTCCAAGTTCTGTCCAGGCTAGAGCCCGCCGGGCTCCCTCCGGTACTCGAGATGCATGCCGTCGGGCACGATGAACGTGCCGCCCCAGAGGAACCCCCAATGCTCGAACACGTCGATGAGCCTGGGGTCCTGGTGCGGCGTCTGCCCGAACAGGTTCCCCTGCTGCACGTTCAGATCGATCGCGATGCCCCACGAGTGGTGGGACAGGCCCGCGCTCGGGATCCGGTTGATGTGTCGGGGGGAGTAGCAGCCCGAGAACGACTGGATCGTGTCCCGGAGCCCGCGATCGATCAGCTCTCGGACGGCCCCGCGGAGCTGGGGGAACAGCGAAACGTTGCAGGTGACGCTCCCGAGCAGCGGGACGGTGTGCGTGGCGATGTTCCGCCGGACCCATGCCGGATCGAGCTCCAGGAATCCCGGCCGCCCCGGCTCGGGGCGGGCCTCGAACTCGCCGAACAGCAGCTTGATCCGGACCGGGGGCAGGACGGCGTCCCCCTGGCGGAAGTACGGGGTGTCTCCGGGGGCGCGGACCTTCGATGGCGGATCGGTCGGCAGGATCGGGCGTAGCAGGCGTTCGACTCCGCGAGCCGTTCGAGCCCCGTCCGGTACCACCAACGCGTACCGGTCGTGCGTCACGCCGATCGAGCGGCCGACCTCACGCGAGACCATCAGCTCGTGGGCGCCGACGAGCTCGTCGGGCAAGATCGCGGCCACCTCGATCCGGTCATCGCCGAACCGCAGCACCGCCCCCGGCCCGAGACCGCGCAGCTTGGCGCTGCTCTCGCCCAAGATCCCCTTCCCGTCGGCGAGGGCGAGAGCCAAGGAGCGGTCGGCAGGCGGCAGGAACGGCGCGAACGCGGCCGGATCGACCGCTGCGACCTCGAGCGGGATCGCGAAACCGGGACGCGGGTCGTCGATCGCCTCGCCCTGGGCGGACCACGACCGGTCGAGCCACGTGTTGTCGCTCGCCACCACCACCGAGCGCGTGATCCCGTCGACCCCTCGGACGGCCGAACGGAACCCGTCGGGCATCCCGCCCGAGGTCCAGACGAGGAACGCCTGCGGAGGCTGCGGCTCGGTCCGCGGGACGGTCGGGTCGGCCGTCGATCCCGGGTCGGGCAGGTTCGCCCACCCCTGGATCGCGAGCGTGAGCGAGGCGCCGAGGGCGAACCCCATCACCACGCCCGCCGCGAGGCCCGCGGCGCGGCGGCGACTCACCCGTTCGCCCCGTCCGGGTCCCGGCCGATCGACGTGGCGATGGCGAGCAGCTCGTCGAGCTCGAGCCCCGGCGCGTCGAGCGAGCGGTACACGGCGTCCCGGATCCATTCGAGCTGCGATCGGTCGGGCGTGAACCGTCCCTCGACGCCCGCGACGGCGACCGCCGACTGCGTTGCCGAGGTCGCCGTCGGAAGGTCGGTCGCGGGTTCGAGGTGGAGGCGGATCGTGCCGATGCCGGCGTCCGCGTCCCGGTCGCGCAGGTACAGGGTCACCCCGACACCGTACCCGGCGTCCACGAGCTCCACGCTCGCGAGCGCGAACCCGGCCGGAAGCGCCGTTGGGAGGTCGATCGGGAACGGGACCGACGCCCTCGCCGTCTCGAGCGACACGCGTTCGACGGTCGCGGCGCCGCTCTCGCGCAGCCTCCACGACTCGGGCATCGGGAGCCCCCGGACGGGGAGCGCGGCGGCGGCCGCGAGCAGCTCCGGACGCGGCAGGTTGGACTCCAGGTACAGGTCGGTGTCCGCGGCGTGGATCGAGACGCGCCGGCCGTGATCGTCCGACGAGGGCTCGTAGTACGCGACGCCCCCGCCCGCGAGCGAAACCTGCTCCGCCTGCACGCCGACGGGTCCGAACGGTGCGTCGCCGTTCCACGTCCGCGTCTGGCCGAGGTTGAGGAACGCCAGCCCGTCGGCGTAGGAGACGAGCGTCTCGCCTGCGTCGTCCCCGGGGAGCACCACGCGATACCGGTCGAGACCCCCCACCACGCGCGGCGCGACCGGCTCGAACCCGGTCTCGCGTCGCACGTCGGCGAGCGCCACCGGACGGGCGCCCTGGTCCCGCGAGGACGTGGTCGCGGGGATGTCGAACACGGCGGTGTCCGGCTGGTCCAGGTTCAGGTCGAGCGCGGTCACCGAGAACACCGGCCGCCGGGCGGGCTCGTCGGGCAGGCCGAACCGCAGGGCCCAGGCGTCGCGCTCGGCGCCCGTTGCCGGGTAGACGCTCCACCGCAACGGGAACCAGCTTCGCTCGTCGAGCCAGATCCGGACGCGGTCGTTGGGGAAGAACGGCCGCCAGTCGCCGCCGATCGACAGGAACGGGAACAGCGGCTCGGCGCGCTCGAACGGGACCTCCACGCGGATGGCCGGGCGGCCGAGCACCGTGCCGCGCCCGAGCACCGTCAGCCGGTCGGCGTCGGCGAGCGTCGAGATCGGGAGCACCAGGTCCGTCGGGATCGGCGCCGCGGTCGAGAACGGCAGGCGGTTGCGGACCACGGACTCCCGCTGCGGACAGCGTCGCGGTGGGGCAGGGGGCGGGGCCGGCCGCGTACCAGGTCGAGCCGTCGACCACGAGCCGTAGGTCGGTCGGCGTGGCCCTGGTCGGGTAGACGGTATGGTCGACGACGTCGAGGCGGAAGCGTTCGGGGGCCTCGAACCACACGCCCATCGTGAGCTCGCGCTGCGGGACCTCGGGGGACAGGTGCAGCTCCGTGATCGCGAACGTCGCCTGGTAGGCGTCGAGCCGGACCGCGGCCGCCGAGATGCCCTCGGTGACCTCGGTGGCGGCCAGGGCCGACCCGGTGTCCGGTCGTTGCCAGGGGCCGCCCACCACCAAGCTGCCGACGAGCGCCCCGACGAGCAAGGCCGCGGCGACGGGCGCGAGCCGCGGCACGAGACGACGGCGGGGTGACCTGACGGGCCGCACGACGCGCAACCTGGGACGAGGGCGGCCCGCCTCCGCGCCGACGGCGGACATGACCTCGCGTACCAGGTCGGGGACGGCGGGGGCGACCTCGAACCGCGCGGCCTCGCGCAGCCGGTACGCGCCGCGCTCGAACGCGCGGCACTCCGCGCACGTCTCGAGATGGTGCTCGAGGGCGGTGGTCGCCCGCGCAGACAGGTGCTCGCCGTCGATGCGGGCGGACAGGAGGCGTTCGGCCTGGTCGTGGTTCACCGGGCCTCCTCCTCGACCTCGAGCGCGTCCATCATCGCTCGGCGCGCCCGGTGCATCCTGCTCTTGATCGTGCCGACGCGCACGCCGAGCACGTCGGCGGCCTCCTGGTAGGACAGGCCGAACACCTCGACGAGCAGGAACGGCTCGCGGTGCTCGGCCGAGACCGCGTCGAGCGCCGCGTGCAGCTCGACCCGCGCCTGCGCGTCGGCGGTCGTGCCGGCGGATCGGCCTGACCCGCTCGACGTAGACGTTCCGTGCCTTGATCTGGTCCATCGCGCAGTTGCGCGCGATCCGGAAGAGCCAGCTCGTGAACCGGGAGTCCCCACGGAAGCCGTGGAGGAACCGGAACGCCCGCAGGAACGCCTCCTGCGTGACGTCGTCGGCGAGCGCCCGGTCGCGGGTGAAGTGGTAGGCGAATCGCCAGACGTCGCCCTGGTATTGGCGCACGAGGTCCTCGAACGCGCCGAGGTCGCCCTCGCGCGCTCGCGCGAGCGTCCGCGGGTCCGGATCGTTCACCCTTGCCCTTCCCGTTCGCCTGTCCCCGAGGCCGGCCACCCAGCGTAGCCCCGCGCTGGCACGCAGGCCGCGTTCGGGCACGAGCGTGCGCCGGGGCGCCTCCCTCCCGGAAGCTTCCGGTCCGCCCTTCATGACCGAGCCCGGGCTGGAGGGGTTCCAGGGATGGCCGAGGTCGTGCCTGTCGAGTCGGCCGACGGCCGGATCCGCGCCTAGCTGGTACGGCGGGCGGAGGGGTGCTCGAGTCGTTCGGCGAGGCGCTCGGCGCGCTCGGCGGCCTCGTCCTCGAGCCCGGCGCTCACGGCGCCCGTGATGGCGAGCAGGTCCGACTCGACCCGGCCCGCGAGGCGGCCGGAGCCGCTGCGACGCAGGAGGCCATCCAGGCGCGCGATGGCTCGTTCCAGGCGGGTCATGGGGTCCCGCTCGCGGCGCTCGCGCCACTCTCGGAGGTCGGTCACTGAACCCATACCGCGATCGTAGACCCGTGGTCTGACACTTCCTCGGAACCCGGGGGCGTTCTGCCGTCGTCCCCCTCAGTGCCTCGCGTACTCGCTCGCGCCGAAGCAGGTGGAGCGACACGTACGGCTCGTCGCCGACCACCCAGGAGTCGTGACCCGGCCCGACTCGCGAACAGATCGCCCGGGGTCAGCACGTCCTCGGTCCCGTCGGCCATCCTTTTGACCGCCGACGCGACCCCGAGAGACCAGCAGGCCGACGTGTTCGACCTGGCACAGCTCCTTGAGCCCGCGGCCCCCGCCGACGTGCTCGGACCACACCCACCCCGGCTCGTAGCTCGCACGCCCGATCGTCATGCTGCCGATCGTCACGACGTCGAACGAGCCGTGCTCGAACGTCGTGCCTCATCGGCCCGCTCGAACCTCCGGATCTCGATGCCCGCCATCCGCTCCTCCTTCGTTGGCCGGCGCCGGTCTCGGCCGCCGGAGGGGGCTCGTCTCGCGTCGGACGTTCGAGAGGTTGGCGCGCGGCCGCGGCGCAGCGAGCCCGAACGGCTCCGGTGAAGATGTTGTTCCCGCTCGTGTTCCTCGTCCTCCCCGCGTTCCTCCTCCTCACGGTGGTCCCGGTGCTCCTGACCACCGTGCGTTCGATCGCCTGAGGGGGTGAACCGGGCTGCTGTTGTCCTCGTACGTCCGTGCGCGCTACGTACGGGCACGTCCGCGGCTCGCCGACGATGTCGGGCAGACGACGGCCGAGTACGCGCTCGTGATCCTGGCCGCGGCGGCGGTGGCCGTCGTGTTGATCGCGTGGGCGCGGTCCTCAGCGGGCTGCCGGCGTTCTTCGATTCCATCATCGATCAGGTCGCAGGCAGTGCCGGATGATCGGGCGCTCGACCGCGGCTCGCGGCGGTCGAGTTCGCGCTGCTGCTGCCACTCATCCTGCTGCTCCTACTGGCGCTGGTGCAGGTCGGCGTCGTGGCACGGGATTCGCTGGTGCTCACCTAGGCCTCACGTGCCGGGGGCGCGTGACAAGTTATAGCGTCTAACCTCACACTGGAGTGTCGGATTCCTCACGAAGACATCAAGGCACAGCTGAAGTCCGACTGGCTTCAGCTGAGGAGGCGGGTTTCGAGCCGCTCCTCCGTAACCCCGCTGGAACGGAGAGTCACGCGATACGCGCCTGCCCCCTTCTTTGAGAAATGACGCCTTCGACCAAGGCGGCATCCCGGAAGCGAACGGCGGCGGAGTCGTCGCAAGCGACACCAGGCGCGGCAACGTACCGGAGGCCACAAGCTCGTGAAAGCGTTCGCGCCGCGGGGATTCGTCGTAGTGAGACAGAAGGCCCCCGGTAGGAATCCAAGGCCGTCCAACAAGGGGTCGGCGGTTCCGACAAGGTACGAGTCCGTGGTCGAGGCCTCAAACCAGCAGTTCGCGCCGGCCGAGTCTCCGCAACAAGATGACCCCGGCCCTCCACGCGGCACTGAGGGCGCGATCGACCCCGTGAACGCGCCAGATCGCTAGCATGTTGGCCGTGTTGCCGCCGCCAACGTAGATCACGTCCTGCTCCCGGAGGAAGCCCTCCAAGTCGGTGATCGACCGATCAAAGAGATCGACGTACGTGGGCTGGAACGAGGTGGATGGGAACGCGTCGAAGAACCGGACAACATACGTCGCGACGTTCGATGCCCCCGTCGGGAGGAAGCAAACTCTCGGACGAGGTGCGTCGACGAACCCGAGGATGTATCGATCGAGGATCGGGTCACCCATCGTGAACCCCCCACCGCCCATCGCGACGATGCTCCGCATAATCAGGGGCATCCTTGGCGGAGCTGCGGTCCGAGGCAGTCGTTCCCGGCGGAGAGCGACACTCCTTGGGTCTGCGTCGTATGCCCTACAGACCCTCAGGCGGTCGCCGACCCTGAAGCTCTCGGGCAGCACATTTGTCGCCGCGCCGACCTCTCGCGCCGGGGCGCGTGACAAGTTTCAGCGTTTGACAGGATCAGGAGGTTACAGGTCCGATCGAACCACGAACCCTCCTAACGTTCAGCACCGCACCGCAGAGCGAAAGAGGCGGAACGATCGCGTGCACCCAGTTGCGGCCAGATCTCATCCGGAGAAGGATTCCGAAGAGAGGCAGCGGCAGGACACGGGCGAGTACGGGTCTGATGGCGATTCTGCCCTGCATGGCGCGGTTCCGGTGGTGGGCTAATGGTGTTTCCCCCCCGAGGTTCGGTACGCGAAGACCCGCAACGGCGTCCACATCGCATACCAGGTGGTGGGCTCGGGACCGATCGACCTCGTGCATGTGCCCTCGTTCCTGAGCCACCTGCAGGTGTTGTGGGAAGAGCCGCTCGCGGTCCGGTTTCTGGAGCGTCTGGCCTCGTTCTCCGCCTCATCCTCTTCGAGAAGCGCGGGACCGGACTGTCCGATCCTCTTCCTCTCGATGCCCTTCCCACCCTTGAGGAACGGGGCGAGGATCTCCTCGCCGTCCTTGATGCGGTGGGCTCCCAGCGCGCTGCCCTGTTCGGCTCCTCCGAGGGCGGGCCGCAAGTGCATCCTGTTCGCGGCGACCCATCCCGAACGGACGTCGGCGCTGATCTTGTGGTCAACGTTCCCCCGGGCGATCCAGGACGACGACTTCCCCGAAGGATGGCTCCCGGTCGAGGCCGTCGATGCCGAACTCCAGGCGACCGAGAAGGAGTGGACCGAGGGGACCTTCGACGAGTCGCTCGACGAGACCTGGCTGAGGGCCTGGGCGCCGGGGAACGACCCCGGGTCGTGCGATGGTGGGAGCGCTTGTGCCGAATGTCCCTTACCCACAGGAGCCGCCGTCGCACTGTCACGGATCGCGTTCGACTACGACGTGCGCGATGTGCTTCCGTCGATCACCGCGCCTACCCTGTGCCTCGTTCACTCTGGTGACGAGAACGTTCCCGCAACCCGGTACCTGGCGCAGAACATCGCGGGGGCGAGGTTCGTGGAGCTGCCCGGGTCGGCCCACGTTGTCTTCCTCGGTCCGCAGGGAGGAGGCGCTGGCCGAGATACAGGAGTTTCTAACGGGGGTCCGGCCCGCACCCGAGCCTTCCCGCGTGCTCGCGACCGTGTTGTTCGCGGACATCGTCACTCGACCGAGCGCCTGTCCGAGCTGGGAGACAGGGTTTGGAGCGATCTGCTCGAGACCTTCCTCGCAACGGTTCGCGGAACGATCCAACGGTTCGACGGACGGGAGGTCGACGCTGCGGCGATGGCATCTTCGCGGCGTTCGACGGCCCCGCTCGGGCGGTGCGCTGCGGGTCGGCGATATGCGGTCAGGCTCACGAGGTCGGTCTCAAGTTCGTGTCGGTGTGCACACCGGTGAGTGCGAGCGCGTCGAGAACCGCCTTCGGGGCGTGGCGGTCCACATCGGCGCACGAATCTCGTCGCTCGCCGCGCCAGGCGGGGTGCTGGTGTCGGAGCACAGTGAGGTCTCATAGCCGGGCTCGGGCCTGGCAGTTCGAGGATGCCGGCGAACACGAGCTGAAGGGCGTCCCCGACCGCTGGCACCTCTATCGAGTACTGAGCGCATCAGCCTGATACGGGGAGGGCGAAAAGGGGTTCAAGAATTTGGGTCTGCGCCGGGTTCCGGCATCTACTCGGTTGCGGCTGCGGGTGGTCCGTTCAAGGATACGAGATGTGGACGTGCCTGAGACCCGCTACGCGAAGACCGCCGACGGCGTGCACATCGCTTACCAGGTGGCCGGCGACGGTCCGATGGATCTCGTCGTCGTGGCGTCGGGCCTCGGGATTGGAACGATCTGGAACGCGAGACGACCGTCGACCTTCCCGATGGCATTTGCGGCGTTCAGCCGGTTGATCCTCCTGGACCGACGCGGCACGGGACTGTCCGATCACATTATCGAGCGAGAACAGCAGCTTGCACTCGAATCGCAGATGGAGGACGTGCGCGCTGTGATGGAAGCCGTCGGATCGGAACGGGCCGTGCTGGCGGGGTTCGAGTCGGGCTTCGCCGTGGCGGCGATGTTCGCCGGCACCTGCCCGAGCGAACGGCGGCGCTCGTCGCCTACTCGGCGAGGGCTCGCGAGCTGTGGGCCCCCGACTACCCCTTCGGTGTGTCGCTTGCCGACTCCGACGCCGAGCATCGAGGAGATGGATCGGTCCTGGGGAACCCCGGCGCTCGCGCGGGAAATCCTCCGACATCAATCCCGCCGCCCGCGACGACGACCGGGAGGTGGCGGACTTGGTCAGATGGATGCAGGCCGTCGGCGGGCCGGGCGACGCGGTCCGATGGGCCAGGGTCGATCGGGAGATCGACCTGCGCGACGTCCTTGGATCGATCCGCGTCCCGACCCTCGTGCTCCATTCAAAAGATGACCTTGCGTACTCGATCGAGCATGGGCGATACCTAGCCGCGCACATACCCGGGGCGGAAGTCCGCGAGATGGGAGGGGACGGTCCACCGGTGGGACCCAAGCGAGGACCTCCCGAGGGAGATTGAACGCTTCCTCGCCACCACCCACGCGGATGACATCGAGTTCGACCGTTATCTCGCCACCGTCTTGTTCACCGACATCGTGGGCTCAACGGCGCTAGCGTCCGCGGGCGGCGACGCTGCATGGCGGGCGCTCCTCGAACGCCACCACCCCATCGTGCGAGGGGCGCTGGCGAGGTATCGCGGCACCGAGATGGACACAGCAGGCGACGGCTTCTCGCAACCTTCGATGGGCCGGCTCGCGCGATCCGCTGTGCGATCGCGATCACCGAGGGTGTTCGGGAGCTCGGGATCGACATCCGGGCCGGCGTCCACACGGGGGAGATGCAGACGATCGACGGAAAGGCCGGCGGCATCGCCGTCACGATAGGTTCGCGGATCATGGCGAGGGCCGGAAATCGGAGGTGCTGATCTCGCAGACGGTGAAGGATCTGGTAGCCGGGAGCGGCCTGCTTTCGACGATGCCGGCGAGCACGAGCTGAACGGCGTCCCGACCGCTGGCGCCTCTACCGAGTGGTGCCTCAGTCACCTCCCTCGTTGGACTCACTCCTGGTCGGAATGCGGCGCGAAAAATCCGGTCTGCACCCGCGAGCCGGGAAGGACAAGCGTCGAGGCCCAACGGGCTGGAAGGGAGGCGATGACGAACTCCATGAATGAGATCCGCCGGAGACGCGCGCTGCCATTGAAGCGGTCGAGCGTGGACTCGAGCTCGCTCGGAGCGGAGTCGGCGCGCAGGACATCACCTCCGAAGGCCGCCGCGATCTCGTGACCGCAACGGACATCGGCGTCGAGGATGTGGTGCGAGGCATCGTCGGTGATGCCTTTCGTGTTCCAGTGGTCGGCGAGGAGCATGGTGGCGACGTCCCTATCGATGGGTCGGCGTACTGGCTACTCGATCCGATCTGCGGCACACGGAACTTCGCCTCCGGGTCCCGCTCTACTGCGTGAACCTAGCCCTGGTGGAAGGCGACCAGATCAATATGGCCGTTGTCGGCGATGCATCGACCGATGAGATCCACGTCGCGGAGCGGGGCCGAGGAGCGTGGGCGTACAAGCGCGGCGATCGCCGCCAGCTCGCCACCACTGAGCTGAGCCAGACCATCGTAATCGAGTCCGGTCGTTCCATCGGCGCGCGTCGCGAGCACGCCGCGAGGTTCGCGCGTGACACGATCCGCGCCGACCGCTGGGACGTCCGCAACCTGAGCAGCACGCTTTCATTGCCGTACGTGGCAGCAGGCCGAGTAGCCGCCTATGCGCTTTTCTCGGCCACGGCGCTCCATGCTGGCGCAGGGACTCTCCTCGTTACCGAATCAGGTGGGACCATCTCTGACATTGAAGGCTTACCTGGACCCTCTCGTCCGACTCGATCGTTGCCAGCGCCAATACCGAGTCTTCGATCAAAGAGCTCGATCGGCGTTGTGCGTGGCGCCAAAGATTACTCGAGAAGGCCCCTCATCTCACGGTGTCATTCGTTGAAGGAGACGCACCTCTCGCCTGGGAGATGGAGGCGTTGCCGCCTCTCTTGTTCTAGGGGTAATTGGAACGTGGCGGCGCGCGCCGGGGCACGCGAGGCCGCGGTCCAGCGGTCGGTCGATGCCGTCGGCGACGCGGTGCGGGCGGCGGCCGTCGGTCTGGATCCGGAGCGGCTCCGCGTGGACGTCGCGTGGAGCGGGAGTCGCGGGTCGCCGGTGACGGTGTCGGTCCTGTACGACGTGCCGATCGCATCGTTGCTCGCCGGTTGGCTGCTCCCGCCCTCGGTCTCGCTCGAGGCGAGCGCGACCATGCGTCAGGAGTTCGCATGACGGGCCGCGCTCGCGACGGGCGACCTCCTCGCAACCTGCTCGCACGCAGCGAACGAGGCTCGGTCTCCCTGTTGGTGGTCGGCGTGGTCGGGGCGCTCCTCGTGGTCTCGATGGGTGCCGCCGACGTCGCCCGGGTGTTGCACGCGGCCTCGAGGGCGCAGACGGCCGCCGACGCCGCGGCGCTCGCCGCGGCGCAAGCCCTCGCGATCGACGACGGAGGGCACACGCCCCTCGACCTCGCACGCGAGTACGCGTCGCGGAACGGAGCCGAGCTCGACGTCTGTGCCTGCGAACCCGGCACGTTCGTGGCCGCGGTATCGGTCCACGTGGTCGCGGGCGACCTGTTCCTCGTCACGGGTGACCGAACGGTCGTGGCGAGGGCCCGCGCCGAGGTGAGCCTGCCCGAGGCCTGATCGCCCGGAACCGCCGGGGGGCCGCCCGCGTCGTGAGGCGGGTGTACCATGCCTCGACCATGGCGATGAGGCAACGGCTCCCGGTGCGGCGCGGCCGCCGCTCGCTGCTCGCGACGGTGGACTACTCGCTCGCCAAGCGCGCCCTGATCAACCAGGTCCGCACGGGGCTGGCCTCCTGGACCGACATCTGTGACGCGCACCCCGAACTCATGCGGGCGGCCCAGCACGTGGGCGAGCCCACGCGCCGGGAGTGCCCCGTCTGCCACGACGCCAAGCTCGTGCTCGTCACCTACGTGTACGGCGACGGGCTCAAGCACGACAACGGACGCGTGTGGCCGCTCGACGTCGGGCTCGACATGGCCGCCGACCGGCCCGGCTCCTGGTGCTACGTGGTCGAGGTCTGCACCGGATGCCACTGGAACCACCTGCACGAGGCCTTCGTGGCCCGCGCGGGCTGATCCGAGCGTCCCCCGAGCCCTGCCTCGCCGTCTCCACGGGAACTCCACGACGATTCCGCAGGTCACGTCCGGGGAACGCGCCCCCGTGACTACACTTGGTGACAAGTTGGCGGTCAAATGACCGCGCCCGCGCGGACACCCAAGGGTCGCAAGCACGCCCCCACGAAGAAGCGGAAGGGCTTCAAGGCCTGGCTCCGCCGCTGGTGGTGGGTGTTGGTCGTCGTTCCCCTCGTGGGCGCCATCGGGCTGCTGCTCACCCTGTTCTACGTGTACTCGCAGCTCGAGCTGCCGAAGACGCCTCCGCCGCTGCAGACCACCTACATCTACGACCGCGAGGGCAATCAGCTCGCGACGCTGCACTCGACGGTCGACCGGACGATCATCCCGCTCTCGGACATGCCTCTCCAGCTGCGGCACGCCGTGATCGCGGTCGAGGACAAGGGGTTCTACGAGCACCCGGGCATCGACGTCCTCGGGATCTTCCGGGCCGCGTGGACCGACCTCGTCAAGCAGGAGATCGTGCAGGGCGGCTCGACGATCACGCAGCAGCTCGTGAAGAACGTCTACGCGGGTCAGTACGAGAAGGATCCCAAGACCGGCGTCGAGACCTACGTGGTCCCGCCGCGCACGTTCGGCCAGAAGGTGCGCGAGAGCCTCCTGGCGATCAAGGTCGAGCGCGAGTTCACCAAGGACGAGATCCTCGCCAAATACCTGAACACCGTGTACTTCGGCCGCGGAGCATACGGCGTCCAGGCCGCGGCGCAGACCTTCTTCCAGAAGGACGCCTCCGAGCTCTCGGCGAGCGAGTCGGCGCTTCTCGCCGGCATGATCCAGAGCCCCTCCTACTACGACCCGGTCGAGCAGGAGGCCGCGGCGAAGGAGCGGCGCGACTACGTCCTGCAGCAGATGGCGTCCGAGGGCTACCTCACGCCCGAGCGCGCCGCCCAGCTTTCCGATCGACCGATCAACGTGAACCCGATCGCGGTCGGCCTGAACTTCCCCGGCAAGCTCGGCTACTTCCTCGATTACACGCGACGGTCGCTCCTCGACGAGTACGACGAGGGTCTCGTGTTCGGCGGTGGGCTGCAGGTGACGACCACGCTCGACCCGCAGATGCAGCGGTACGCGGAGGAGGCCGTCGCGAACCGGCTCGACACCCCGGGCGGCCCGGCTGCCGCGCTCGTCGCGATCGATCCCCGGAATGGGGCGGTCCGGGCGATGTACGGGGGGAAGAACTTCAACGTGTCGAAGGTGAACCTGGCCACGGGCGACGGCGGCTCGGGTCGGCAGGCCGGATCCTCGTTCAAGCCGTTCACGCTGTCCACGGCCGTCGAGCAGGGATACTCGCTGAACTCTCGCTGGTACGGCCCGTCCTCCATCACGATCCCGGACCCCGCCTGCTACACGGACGGCGCGCCCTGGCAGCTCTCCAACGCGGCCGACGAGGAGAGCGGCACCTTCACGCTGCTCTCGGCCACCACGTACTCGGTGAACACGGTGTACGCGCAGGTCGCGTCGGCCGTGACGCCCGAGGCGGTCGTGGAGACCGCGCATCGCATGGGGATCCGATCCCCGCTCGAGTCCGTGTGCTCGATCACGCTCGGCACGCAGGCGGTCACGCCGCTCGAGATGACGAACGCGTACGCGACGCTCGCGGCCCGCGGGTGGCGCCACCGGGCCTCGCCGCTCGAACGGGTGGACACGGCGGACGGCAAGACCGGCCGGACGGTCGGGGGCCGCGGCAAGCTCGTGATGCGGCAGAACGACGCCGACGTCGTGACGTACGCGCTCCAGAGCGTGATCCAGAGCGGGACCGGCACCGCCGCGAACATCGGCCGCCCGGCAGCGGGCAAGACCGGTACCGCGCAGGAGTACCGTGACGCGTGGTTCTGCGGGTACGTGCCGCAGCTCGTGACCTGCGTGTGGGTCGGCTACCCGCAGGGCGAGATCCCGCTCACGAACGTCGAGGGTTATTCGGCCGTGTTCGGCGGCACGATCCCCGCGCTGATCTGGCACGACTTCATGTCGCAGGCCACGGCCAACATGCAGATCAAGGAGTTCGTCGCGCCCTCGTTCGAGGGCTACACGCGGGGGGCGCCGAGCCCGCCGCCGCCGCCGGCGCCGTCGGTCACACCGTCGCCGGAGCCGAGCCCGTCGCCGTCGCCTGAGCCGAGCCCGTCGCCGTCGCCGAGCCCGAGCCCGTCGCCCAGCCCGAGCCCGAGCCCCTCGCCGTCGCCCTCGCCGTCGCCCTCGCCGAGCCCCTCGCCACCGGCGGCGCTCCCGGAGGGCACGGAGCTGTTCGGCTCGAGCTGAGGGGGCGTCGCCCTCGCCGGGGCCGGCTTCTCCGAGGCCCCGTCGCTCACCGAGAACTCGCGAGCGGCCGGGACGGCCCCGAGCGGCAACGAGGCGACCACCGTCGTGCCCCGACCGGGCATCGAGTGCACCATGAACGTCCCGTTCGCGAGCTCGACCCGCTCGCGCATCGAGGCCAGACCCACCCGGCCGCTCTGCAGGTACTCGCGGGCATTGCCCGAATCGAACCCCTGCCCGTCGTCGATCACCTCCACGCGGAGCTGACCGCCCGTCGTCTCGACGGCGACGGTGACCGAGATCGGGTTCGCGTGCTTGGCCGTGTTCGACAAGGCCTCCTGGACGACCCGATACGCGAGGGTCTCGAGGTCCTGCGGGATCTCGACGCTCGCGTGGCCCACGAACTCGGTGTGCACGTGGTTGTCGCGACCGAACCGATCGACCGTCTCCCGCAGCGCCGGGATCAGCCCCCGCTCCTCGAGCAGCGGTGGCCGCAGTCCCGACATCAGCCGACGGAGGTTGTCCGCCTCCTCGGAGAGCTCGGCGCGGACCTTCGCGAGCACGCCGAGCCCCTCGTCGAGCTCGCCCGCCTTCAGCATCAGGAGCACGGCCTCGAGCGAGAGCGAGGCGGCCGAGACCCCCTGGACCGGACCGTCGTGCAGGTCTCGCGCGATGCGGTTGCGTTCGCTCTCGATGGCCGCGTTGGTCCGGCGCATGATGCGGGTGCGGTCCTCGTCACGGTCCTGGAGGAACTTGAACAGCGACCGGATCGTCTGGTCGGCGACGCGGGCCGCGGTCACGTCGCGGACGAGCAGCAACCGACGCGGCGGGTCGCCGGGGACCTCGGAGGTCCGCGACTCCAGGTAGATCGCGTGCCCCTCGCGCTGGAGCGTTCCCTGACCCGTCGCCGGGAGCGACGCGAAGTGCTCGTCGGCCCGGATCGAGGCGGAGAGCGCGGCCCACGGCTGGCCCTCGACGAGGGACTGGGGGAGCTCGATCATCCGGCAGAAGGCGCCGTTCGCGCGGACGATCACGTCTTTCGCGTCGAGCTCCACGATGCCGTCGACCGCCGACTCGAACACGGCGCGCAGGCGCTCCTCCGATTCGCGCAGGGTCTCGTTCGCGCGTTGGAGCCGGTCGAGCACCTTGTCGGTCTCCCGGAGCGCGACCTCCTTCTGGTCGAGCGCGTCGTGCACGGCCCGCTGCGACTGGGTCCCCCGCACCTGGTTCACGAGGATGCGCAACGCGATGGCCGCGGCCAACACGCCGATCAGCATCGAGCCCTGTCGGACATCGATGTCCCCTCGTTGCTCGTAGACTGCGACCAGGGCGAGGGCGCCGCTCGTCGCCGCCACCGAGAGCGTCGTGAGCACGGCCCTGCCGTACCGAGCCGGGTCTTTGCGGCGCTCCACCATCCGCCGGGGGATCACGCTGACGAGCGCCGCGATGAACAGCGACCCGAACGCGATCGGCAGATCGATCGTAGGTTCGCCGACCTCGAACGATGCGTGCAGCCACAGGTCCGCGAAGGCGAGGACCCCGGCGCACATCGCGCAGATCCCGAGGAACATCCCCAGGTGCGCGACGTTCGGGCGGGTGAGCGCCAACGCGCCGTACGCCGAGAAGCCGGAGGCGACGATCAGCGCGAACTCGGCGGCCGAAGCGGCCGTGGCGGGTTCGGCCGCCGAGTCGGGCCGCAGGTACAGGAACAGCATCGTGCCGAACGCCGCGCTGAGCAGCGCCACGTCGGCCGCGATCTCGCGGCGATCCTCGCGGGCGACGTGCTCGCGGAACTCGATCGCGACGGCGAACAGGAACAACAGCGCGACGGCGAGGAACCCGAGGTCGTACAGGCCGGGGCGGGGGGGTCAGGGCCGGCCGCCTCGGTCACCAGGAACGTCCCGCTCACGACGGCGATCGCCAAGATCCCGAACCCGAGCGCGGGCGCGCTGCGCCAGGTGTCCTGCCTGCGGCTCCGCGCCAAGATCACGACCGCCGACAGCAGGCACGATCCGGCGACGATCGGGAAGCGCATCCCGTCGATCGACCCGGAGCGGCCCGACGCCGCGTAGGCGAACGCCACGCCGGCGCCCGCGACGAGGAGGACGAAGGGCGCGAACCATCGAGCCCTGCGTTGGGTTTGCGTCGACATCGTAGGAACGCCAATGATGGCGCAGGCGGGCTCGCGTCTCCATCACCCGACCGGGGTCACCTGGAGGACCGGCCCTAGGCCGGACGGCCGGTATCGGCGTAGTTCGCGGTGCCTAGCCCCGTGCGGCGGGCGGGGATCCGTACCTGCGTTCGGCTATTCGATCAGCCTTCGGCGGAGCGCCTCGGCCACGGCCGCGGTCCGGTCCGAGGCGCCGAGCTTCTCGAAGATGTGCTCGAGGTGGGTCTTGACGGTGTCGGGCGAGATGTATAGGCGCTCGGCGATGTCGCGGTTCGTGTGGCCGAACGCGAGGAGCTGCAGCACCTCGATCTCGCGGGCGGTCAGGGTCTCGGCCCGACGGTCGCGTTCCTTGGCCTGGGAGAGCTCCTCCGCGAGCGCCACGACCAGCTGGGGGTCGATCACCATGTTGCCGCCGGCCACCAGCCGGACGGTCTGGATGAGGTGCTCGGCGTCGCGCGCCTTCAGCACGTAGCCCCGGGCGCCGCTACGGACCGCCTCGACGACGAACTGTCGGTCGTCGTAGGCGGTGAGCATGATCACCCCGGTCTTCGGGTGGGTCTCGCGGATCTTCCGGGCGGCCTCCAGACCGTCCATCTCGGGCATCCGGATGTCCACCAGGGCGATGTCCGGCTCCTCCTCGGCGACGAGATCGACCAACTCCTGCCCGTTGGCGGCCTCGCCGACGACCTCGATCCCATCGGCCATGTCCAGGTACCTGCGGAGCCCCTGGCGCACGAGCGAGTGGTCGTCCGCGATCGCTACCCGAATCGTCACGCTCGTCCTCCTCCGGACACTCGAGGATGCGCGCCCATCCTATACGGCGGCCAGGACCGGCCAGAAGAGAGGCGTCAGAAGATGTAGTACCAGTTGACCGTGAGCACCGAGAGGAGCCCGAGCCCGGCGGCGGCCACGGCCAGGGCCGCGGCGCGGGGGATGCGGAGCCGTTCGAGCCCGAGCGCGAGCCCCCAGAAGGCCGGGAACAGGGGCAGCAGGAACCGGGGCATCGACATGAGGGGCCGTCCCTCGAAAACGAAGGTAAGCGGGATCAGCAACCCGCACCACAGGTAGACGCCGTACGAGGGGCGCAGTCGCACGAGCGCGTACATGGACGCGGCGAGCATCGGTACCGCGATCAGCCAGTCGATCAGCCAGTAACCCCCGTTGGCCTCGCCGAGGTAGCGGAACGCGTCAACGGTCCCGTTCCACAGCGTCGACCAGGGCCACGAGAACGTTCGCTCCCAGTTCGCCTGGAAGGTGACCGGGGCCAGCCACTCGCCATCCCGTACCCACCAGAACCCCAGGTACGCGAGGAGCCCGCACCCGGTGGCGGTGGCGGCGAAGACCCCGGGCCACGCCGGTCCCCGCCCCTCCCGCCGCTGGTGGAGCGCCTCGATCAGGAGCGCCGGTGCGATGACGATCCCGATGCTTCGCGTGAGGGCGGCGAGCGCGCCGGCGGCGCCGGCGACCGCCCAGCGCCGCCGCCTGGCCCCCCAGAAGGCCGTGACCGAAAGCAGGAGGAACAGGGACTCGCTGTACGGCATCAGGAAGAAGTGCGCCGCCGGGAACACGCATATCAGGAGCACGGTCGTTCGAGCGGTCCGCTCGGACAGCTCGGACGTCGTGAGGAGGTAGGTGACCACCAACCCGCCCCAGAACGCGGCGTTCGACACGATGGTCGCCGCGCCGAGCGGGTGGCCGCCGAGCGCGAACGAGAGCCCGCGGACGAGCAGGGGATACAGGGGGAAGAACGCCGCGCTCCCGTCGCGGAGGCGATACCCGCTCTCGGCGATCCGGAGGAACCACAGCGCGTCGAAGCGCTCCCAGGCCGTGAACGCGTTCTGCCACCCGGGGTCGACCGCGTGGGCCGGCCAGCCCGGGACGCCGACGGCACGGAGCGGGGGGAACAGCGTGACCCCGACCAGGCCGATCACGAGCATCGCGATCCGCAGCCCGACGAACACTAGGAGACAGAACCGGACGGCGCGCAGGATCCGCTCGCGCGCCTCCTCGTTCCCGAGCGAGACCGACCGCCGGTGGTTCGGCCCGCGGTCCCGCGGGTCGGCCGATGCGGCGGCCGCCGGCTCCGGCTCGGTCCTCATCGCCTCACGCCGCGACCGGCGTTCGGACCTCGACCGGGACCGGCAGCACGGGTTCGGGGACGGGCGGTGGTTCGCGCCGTCGGATCCACGCGATCACGCATAGGACGAGGATCGCCGCCCGCACCAGCACCATCGTCTCGAACACGGTGGTTGGGACGTCGGTGAGGCCGCCCGTCAGCCCGTTGGTGTGGCCGAGCCAGCCGAACTCGGTCAGGAACACGACCACGTCGGCGGCCTCGAACGCGATGAACAGCTGTAGGTTCGGCAGCGCGAGCGCGAACCAGGGGAGCAGCCACAGGCTGAACTGCGGCGAGTACACCTTGTTCGAGAGCAGGAACAGGACCAGGATCGGGAACCCCAGCGTCCAGCGCGCGAACCCGGGATCCCGCCTGGCCTTGACGAGCCAGACCACCACCACCCACGCGACGAACAGCACGAGCGAGGCCACGTTGATCAGGCTCGTGGTCGCGCATCCCTGATCCGTCGCGAGCCTGCACGCCGCGTTCCACAGGCTGTTCCAGCTGGCCCCGCGCGCCTTGCTGTTCTGGAAGAACTCCAGCCATCCGGTCGTCCCCCAGATCGCGAACGGGAGGTTCAACGCCACCCAGGTGCCGGCGGCGGCCCAGGCGAGGTGGATCCCCCGGTCCGGCTCCTTGCCCCGGAAGCGTCCCGCGACGAAGGGCACGACGAGCAACGCCGGGTACAGCTTCGCGGCCGCGCCGAGACCGAGCAGCACGCCCGACCACACGTCGCGCCTGCGCACGTAGGCGAGCGTGGCCGCCGTCGTGGTCGCCACCGCGAGCAGGTCCCAGTTGTTCGTGGCCGCGAGGGCGAGGGTCGGCGCGAGCGCGAAGTACAGCACCCGGCGCCCGACCATGAGGTACAGGCACAAGGCGATCCAGAAGGCGGCGATCCACATCAAGATCGCGTTCGCGAAGAAGAAGCGGGTGGTGTCCGGGCCCGACGCCCACGCCGCGAGCCGCATCGTCCACATCGTGATGACCGGGTACTCGTCGCACGTGCTGTCTTCGGCGATGCCCTGGCACGGGTCCAGGTAGGGGAGTCGCCCGCCCGTGAGCTGCTCGCTCTGGATCAGGCCGACCAGGTCGGTGTAGCAGCCGAGCGTGAGCGGACGCCCGTCGTTCCAGTCGTGGACGACGCAGGGGGTCTTGATCGCCAGGCCGACCACCAGGGTCCCGGCGACGAGCAGGAACGCCACGCCGATCCCGATCGTGCGGGTGGAGGCAGGCACCCGGTGATTATCCTCGGCGAACGTCCGCCGGGCGCGGAGACTGGTCCTCGTGATCGCGGGTCGCCACCGGACGCTCGGGCGGCCGTATCAGGTGAGGATCTCAGCGGTGGCCGGCTCCGGTCCGGTCGGCGCGGCGGGGGATGCGCCGAACCTGTCGGCGCGGACCCAGCCGATCACGCAGACGACCAGGACCACCGCTCGGACCGCGACGGCGATCTCGAACGCACCGATCGGCAGTCCGGCGAAGCCGTCGTCGACGCCGATGTAGCGTCCGAACCAGGAGAACCGCGTGACGAACACGGCCACGTCCGCGATCTCGAACGCGACGAACCAGCCGAGGTTCGGGTAGGCGAGCGCGAACCATGGAAGCAGCCACAGGCTGAACTGCGGCGAGTACACCTTGTTCGTCAGCAGCAACAGCACGAGGATCGGGAAGCCCAGGGTCCACCTCGGGAACCCGGGTTCGCGCCGTGTCTTGAGCACCCACACCACGGCCACCCACGCGACGAACATGCCGAGCGACGCCGCGTTGACCAGCCGGGTGTTCGCGCAGGTCTCCCCGGTCGCCCGTTCGCAGGCGAGGTACCAGAGGCTGTCCCAGTCGGCGAACCGGACGGCGTTGTACCGGAAGAACTCCCACCACCCCGCGGGGGCGGCGAGGACGAACGGGAGGTTGACCGCGACCCACGTCCCGATGGCCGCCCACGCGAGCCTGATCCCGCGGTCGGGCTCCTTCCCCCGGAACCGCCCGGCGACGAAGGGGACCACGAGCAGCATCGGGAACACCTTGGCAGCCGCACCGAGCCCCAGGAGCACCCCCGACCATCCGTCCTTGCGGCGCAGGTAGGCGAACGTCCCCGCCGTCGCGAGCGCGACCGCGAGCAGGTCCCAGTTCATCGTCGCGTACAGCGCGAGGGTCGGGGCGAGCACGAAGTACAGGACGCGGTCGCCGACGAGCACGTACAGACAGAGCGCGACGACGAACGCCCCGATCCACATCAAGATCGCGCTCGTGGTGAAGAAGCCGGTCACGCTCGGGCCCGAGATCCACGCCGCGGCCCGCATCGTCCACATCGTGAGTACCGGGTACTCGTCGCACTCGCTCGAGCCCTCCTCGCAGGGATCGAGGTACGGCAGCCGGCCGCCGCGCAGCTGCTCGGTGCCGAGCTGATGGACGATGTCCGAGTAGCACAGCCGCGTGTACTGGCGGTCGTCCGTCCAGTCCCCGGAGGCGCAGGGAGCCTTGACCGCATGCCCGAGGATCAGGGTGCCCGCGAGGAGGGCGAAGACGGTCCCGAGCCCGATCCGTCGAGCGGCGTTCGGCATCCGGCTGATTATCACCGGCGTGACGGCGGAGCCGCCTTCGCGCATCACGGGGCCGGGAAAGGCGGCGGGGCCGCCGAGGGGGAGGCGGCCCCGCCATCACGCCCGGCAGAACCTGGATGAGGCTTCGCCGGTGGGGAACGCCTCGTGGGCGTTCGCCCGTTCGTGCCGTCCCTGTACCTTCGGCACGTGCGTGGGTGCGCCTGAGGGTTCCGCGGTCGGAACTTCGAGCCGTCCATCTTGGCTAGCTCTTCCGCCCCCCAGGTCGCCGGGTGACGCTCGCAGCGCTCGGGCCCGACGCAGCCGCTCCTTCTCCTCGGCGGGTTGCGAGGATGGATTCGGGACGGACAAGGAGGCTCGCGATGGCCAAGCTGATCTACTCGGCGATCACGGCGCTCGACGGCTACGTTGCGGACGCGGATGGCAACTTCGATTGGGCCGCCCCGGACGAGGAGCTGCACACGCACGTCAACGGCCTCGAGCGGCGGGTCGGCACCTATCTCTACGGGCGCCGGATGTACGAGGCGATGGCCTTCTGGGAGACGGATGAGGCCGTCGCCGGTCAGCCGCCGTTCATCCGGGACTACGCGGGGATCTGGCGGGCGGCCGACAAGGTCGTGTACTCCACGACCTTGGATGCGGTCTCCAGCGTCAAGACGCGGATCGAGCGAGACTTCGATCCGGATGCCATCCAGCGGATGAAGGCGTCAGCCGGACGCGATCTCAGCATCGGCGGCCCGGGGCTCGCCGGCCAGGCGCTCGCGGCCCGCTCGGTCGACGAATGCCACATGTTCCTCACGCCGATCGTGGTGGGAGGCGGCACACGGACCCTCCCCGACGATGTCCGTCTTGAGCTCGAACTCCTGGACGAACGCCGGTTCGGCAACGGTGTGGTTCATCTCCACTACCGCACGACGTAGGGCCCCGCATCTCGCTGGAGTCGTCGGACTCATCCGGCCCATGCGGCGTTCGGGCGGGCAAGATGCCCCACGAGCAGCGGACGTGCGCGCGACGGCGACGGAGCGTGCTCCGCGGCGGGACCGGTTCGGCCGCGTTACGGGGCCGACGAGGTCGCCGGATCGATGTCGATCACGACGTTGCCGATCTTCTGCCCCGTCTCGACGTACCGGTAAGCCTCGACGATCTGATCCAAACCGTATCGTCGATCGATGACCGGCTTGAACGCCCCCGCCTGGATCAAGTCCTTGAAGCGCTTCACCTCTTGCTGGCTGTGCTTCGGCGGGATGGGCATCATGACCTTCCTCCCGCCGAAGAGCGGGGTGATCAGCGCAAGGATCGGGTTCTGGGAGAGCGGGCCGAGGTCCGACGAGAGGTAGATCCCGCCCGGTTTCAGGAGTCGCTTGCACCGTCCGAACGAGCTCTTGCCGACGGCATCGAAGACCACGTCGTAGGTCTGCGCATCCCTCGTGAAGTCGTCGGCCGTTCGGTCGATGACACGGTCGGCGCCGAGCCCGCGCACCAGGTCGACGTGCGCGCCATCGCAGACCGCCGTGACGGTCGCGCCCAGATGCTTCAGGATCTGGACCGCCGCCGAGCCGATCCCTCCCGTGGCGCCGTTGACGAGCACGTCGTGCCCGCTCCCGATCTTCGCCTTCGTGATGTACGAGAGGGCGTAGTGCGAGCCCTCGGTGCTAGGAGCCACCTGCCCGTAGCTCACGTTCGCCGGCATCGTCGCGAGCGGCCCGTCTTCGGGGATCGTCAGGTACTCGGCGTGAGCACCGAACCGATCCTCGCTGAATCCGAACACGTCGTCGCCGACCTCGAAGGACGTGACCCTCTTGCCGACGGCCTCGACCACTCCCGCGAACTCGCTCCCCCAGATGGTCACCTTCGGCTTGGTGAGCCCGCCGAAGAATCGAACGATGAAGGGCCTGGCCGCCCGGAAGCCGCAGTCCGTCCGGTTCACCGTCGAGGCGTGAACCCTGACGAGCACGTCGCGACCCCCGACCGCCGGCCGGGCAACCTCGGCGATCCGAACCACGTCCGGCGGACCGTACCTGGTGTGAACGGCGGCCCTCACTGGAGACCTACCGTACCCGCACACGCGCCGATCAGCCCGGGACGTGACGCGGGCGAGACTCGAGGGGTTGGGGAGCAGGCTCAGCCGTTGCTCGGCGCCATCGAACGGGCCCGCTCGCCGAGGTCGGGCCGAGGGAGCGACCGGTGCCGCCCCTCCGCCGAGGGGTCGGTTTCCCGTGACCGATGGCGGGTACGGTCTCCGCGATGACCACGGTGCTCCTGTTCCATCATGCGCAAGGGCAGACGCCCGGATTCCTCGGCTTCGCCGACGAGCTGCGGCAGGCCGGCCATACGGTCCACGCACCGGACCTCTACGACGGCGAGACGTTCGGCGACCTCGACGAGGGGGTCGCCCACGCCAAGCGGATCGGCTTCCCGGAGATCTTCCACCTTGGTTCGGTGGCCGCCGAGGACCTGCCTGCCGACATCGTCTACGCGGGCTTCTCCCTGGGTGGCCTGCCCGCGCAGTCGCTGGCGCAGACGCGACCCGGCGCGAGGGGGGCGCTCCTGTTCCACTCGTGCGTCCCGACGTCCGAGTTCGGGGGCCCGTGGCCCGAGGGTGTCCCGCTCCAGATCCACATGATGGATGCCGACCCTTGGGGGGAGGAGGATCGGCCCGCGGCCGAGGCGCTGGTCGCGGAGGTCGACGACGCGGAGCTGTTCCTCTACCCGGGTTCGGGGCATCTGTTCGCCGACCCGAGCCTGGACGACTACGAGGAGCAGGCGGCCGGGCTGCTCAAGGAACGCACGCTCGCCTTCCTGCACCGGGTCGGCTGATCGGATCGGGGTTCAAGAGGTGCGGGTGACCGGTCACCTGCGCCGGAGTCCGCTCTGTTACGTGTAGGAGTGGTCCTCGTCCGGGAACTTCCCAGCGGCGACGTCGGCGGCGAACGCGGTTGCGGCCTTCGCGATCTCGCCGCGCAGGTTCACGTAGGCGCGCGCGAACTTCGGCACGCGCTCGGACAGTCCGAGCAGGTCGTTCGAGACGAGCACCTGCGCGTCCGTCTCCGGGCCGGCTCCGATGCCGATCGTCGGGATATGCAGCGTCCGGGTGAGCTCGGCGCCGAGCTCCGACGGCATGGCCTCGAGCACGATCGCGAACGCGCCCGCCTTCTCGAGCGCGAGCGCCTGATCGGTGACCCGCGCCGCCTCCTCGCCGCGCCCTTGGACGCGATAGCCGCCCATCGCGTGGACCGACTGCGGCGTGAGGCCGACGTGGGCCATCACGGGGATCCCGAGCTCGACCAGCTTGTGCACGAGCTCGACCTGGCCCCCCTCGATCTTGACGGCGCCCGCGCCGCCCTCCTTCAGGAACCGGCCGGCGTTGCGGATGCCCTCTTCGACGCTGACCTGGTAGGACAGGAACGGCATGTCGCCCACGACCAGGGCGTTCGTGACCCCGCGCGCCACCGCGCGCGTGTGGTGCAGCATCTCCTCCATCGTGACGGGCAGCGTGTTCTGGTAGCCCAAGACGTTGTTGCCCACCGAGTCGCCGACGAGCAGCACAGGGATCCCGGCCTCGTCGAAGATCTTCGCGGTGGGGAAGTCGTAGGCCGTGAGCATCGGGAACCGCGTGCCCTCGGCCTTCCACGCCTGCAGGTCGCGGATCGTCACCGTCATCGCTCGCGCCTCCTTCGTGAGTGCACGGCACCAGCCCCCGAGTCTACCCGAGCGGCAGGTGCGGGCGGTCAGCGCGGCGACGTCGAACGCGTCCACGATCTCGACCCGTCCTGCCTGGTCGCCGCACACGACGACGTGTGGGCCCGCCTCGAGCGGCAGTGCCACGAGCGTCCCGCTCGTCGCATCGAAGAACGTCGCGGGGGTGATCCACGCTGGCGTCCGCCGCTGGACGACGTAGTCGAGGGCGGCCAGCCACCTGTCGAGGTCCTCGACCGTGTGGCCGCCGAGGAGTCGCACGACGGCGAGCACGCCCGCGGCGTTCGGCGCAGCTGCAAGGCTCACGGCCGCGAGCCCGGCCGGGAGCGAGGACGGTCCGTCCCACGTACATCCCGAGGGCCACAGGGACGCGCTCGCGACCGGCTCCGGGCGGGTCGCCTCGACGGCGTGGTCCCCGTTCAGCGTGTTCAGGAACGTCCGCTCGAACGCGAGCGCGTCGGCTCCCGCGGCGACGTGGATCCGGGCACCGTCGCCCTCGCTCACGGTCCAGCCCTGGATCGTCGGCTTGCCCTCGAGCACGCCGATCCGGCGATCCTGGAAGGTCGCGAGCGAGCGATCGACGATGAGCGCCGCCGCGAGCGGATCCCAGAAGAAGTAGCCGCCCCCATCGAGGGAGAGCGCATCGAACAGCGACTGGACGAGGCCGGCCTCCGGCGTGACGTGATGACGTCGCAGCGCGTCGGCGAAGAACGGCGTGACCGGCACGTCGTTCGTCGCGTCGAGGGGCACCAGGTCGATCGGGGCACCCGAACCCAACACCTCCTTGGCTGCCACGGGGTCGACCCAGACGTTGAACTCGGCCAGGGGGTTCTCGATGGCGTTGCCCGGGACGTCCACCGCCCCACCCATGATCACGATGCGTTCGAGGTCGTCGACGAGGTCGGGCTCGGCCCGAAGGGCGAGCGCCACGTTCGTGAGCGGCCCGAGGGTCAGCAGTCGGACTGGCTCGTCGGCTGCCCCGATCGTCGTCGCCAGGAGCTGAGGCCCGGGTTGCTCCGCGGGCTTCCTGTCCGAGTTCGGGAGGTCGACGCCGTAGAAGCCGTCGCTCGCCGCGCGCCACTCGTTCGGGAACCTGCCGGCAACCTCGGAGGTGCCGGGCAGCGGTTCCTCGGGGCCGCAGGCGACCGGGAGGTCGTTCGGCGCGTTCGCCACCTCGAGGAGACCGAGCACGTTCCGCACGCCGGCGTCGCAGTGCGCGAGACCGGTGCCGCTCACCGTGATGGCTTCGACCCGAACGGTCGGGTCCCGGAGCAGGAACAACAGCGCCATGGCGTCGTCCTGCCCCATATCGGTGTCGATCACGACCGGAACCCGTTCGTGCACGACCGGGGTTCCGGTGCATCCCGCCAGCACCAAGGCCAGCGCCCCGAACGCCGCCACAGCGCGGGATCCGCTCACGCCATCATGCTGGTCCTCGGCGTCCGCGGACGCTACGGGCGTGTGGCACCCGTCCGTCGGGTCCCGACGGCTTCCTGTCACCGGCGGGTGCTAGGGTCGGCCGATCGAGCGAGCCGGTAGACTCTGGAGGCCACACATCCTGCTCCCCCTGTGGGGGCCGTCCAGACCAGAGGAGGTGGAGAGCTGAGGCAGTACGAAGGCATGCTCATCCTGCCCGCGGAGGCCGACGAGTCGGTCGTGTCCGGGGCATTGGATCGCATCAGCCGCGTCATCGGCGAGGCAGGCGGACAGGTGGCCAACGTCGACCGCTGGGGCCGTCGGCGTCTCGCGTTCGAGATCGAACGGCAGGGCGAGGGGTACTACGTCGTGGTGGACTTCACGGCCGATCCCGAGGTCCTGACCGAGCTCGAGCGTTCGCTGCGGCTGGCCGACGAGGTCCTGCGGTTCAAGATCGTCGTTCGCGGCGAGGCCGCGTAACGAGAAGCGACTTCCCCCTCCCCGGTACGCCATCCGACGGGGAGCGGTCACGGAACGGAAGGTGATGGAGATGGCGAGCGAGAACCAGGTCACCATCGTGGGCAACCTCACGGACGACCCAGAGCTGCGCTACACGCCGAACGGGGCGGCCGTCGTGAAGTTCCGCGTGGCGGTCAACCGCCGCTACAAGGACGAGTCGGGCAACTGGAAGGATGGCGAGACGTCATACTTCTCGGTGAACGCCTGGCGGACGCTGGCCGAGAACTGCGCGGAGAGCCTCACTCGGGGCACGCGCGTGGTGCTGTCCGGCCGGTTGCAGATGCGCTCCTGGGAGACCCAGGAGGGGGACAAGCGGTCGGTGGTCGAGATCGAGGCCGACGAGGTCGGTCCGAGCCTGCGTTGGGCGACCGCGAAGGTCGAGCGTCAGGGTCGTTCGGGTGGTTCGAGCGACTGGGCGCCCGCCACGGTCGGTGCTCCCACGGCAGAAGAGGAGACACCGCTGGATGCCCCCTAAGACGAAGAAGCGACCCGCGAAGAGGGAAAAGGACGACAAGGGCTGGCAGAAGAAGCAGAAGCGCAAGATCTGCATCTTCTGCAAGGACCGGATCGAATACGTCGACTACAAGGACACCGCCACGCTGCGGCGGTTCGTCTCCGAGCGCGGAAAGATCCGGGCGCGCCGCGTGACGGGCAACTGCTCCCAGCACCAGCGCGACGTCGCGACCGCGGTCAAGAATGCGCGGGAGATGGCCCTGCTGCCCTACTCGACGCGATGAAGATCATCCTGCAGAAGCCCGTCGACAAGCTCGGCGTCCCCGGGGACATCGTGGACGTCGCCGACGGCTACGCGCGCAACTACCTGATGCCGCGCGGGCTGGCCGTGAAGGCGACCAAGGGCGGCGTGAAGCACGTCGAGAGCCTCAAGCGTGCCCACGCGACCCGTGTGGACGCGGCCAAGGCCGAGGCCGAGCAGGTCGCCCAGCGCCTGATGGCCTCGCCGATCACCGTCGCGGCGCACGCGGGGGAGGAGGGCCGGCTGTTCGGCAGCGTGACGCCGAGCGACGTCGCCGAGGCGATCGAGGCTCAGACCGGCGTTCGGGTCGACCGGCACGACGTCAACATGGACGAGCCGATCCGCTCGGTGGGCGTGCACGAGGTGCGCGTGCACGTGTTCGCCGAGGTCGACCCGATCGTCTCGGTCGAGGTGACCCCTTCCGAGGAATAGGCCTGGATACCCGACCTCGGCGGTTGCGCTGAGGTCGGGGTTCGGTCCGGGCTGCTCGTCTCCGCCTACGCGCAGAGTCCCTGCTTCAGGACGTTCGATGGGCTTCGGCTCCGCTCGACGACGCCCGGGCCGAGCCCCTCCCGCCCGCCGCGCGGATGTCGGTGTTCGACGCCTACCCCGCGACGGATGCGGCGACGGAATGAAGGACGGGTCGCGCCGTCGTCGCCCCGGTCACCGCTCCGACCATGGCCCCCACCGTGATCCACGCCGGCCCGGAGGGGAGCGTCAAGCCGATGGCGGTCGCCGCCACCCACCCCGACATGCCTCCGATGGCCAGCCCGATGACGAACCGGATCGAGAACGATCCCCAGGTCGGTGCGTCCGGGCGCAGGATCAACCATTGAGACGTGGGTGGGATCAGACCGAGGGCCAGGATGCTGATGAGGACCGACACGGAGACGCCGAGGCCACCCGCGTCGTAGGCACCACCCGTGCTGAGCTCTCCGCCGAGCCCGCCCGTCATCGTTCCGATCGTCGCTCCCGCGAGGCCCCATCCCACGATCGTCGCGGGCGCCCACCATGCAGCACTGCGGAGGCGGCCACGGAGGACCGCCCACTGGGCCACGCCCAGGCCGGCACCCCATACGGCGAACGCCGCCGCGGCGGGGAGCGCGTAGTTGGAGATCCCCTCCGCCACGGAGGGGGCCGGCGTGAGGCCGAGCTCGCCGCCGTTCGGGGCGAGCGAGCCGGCGAGCGCGCCCGAGATCGCGAGACCGAGAGCGCTCGCCAGGACCCACTGCGCCCTGGATGGCGGCGGGCGTGCCCTTCCCGACGCCGACCCTTCATCTGCCATGGGCCCTCACGGATGTGGCGTGCGGTCGACGCGTGACATCTCGGTTCGGCTCGGGAGCGTAGCGCCGATGCTCGCGCTCGCCTGGTCCGTGGATCCCTTCGCGGGGCCAGGACCCCGGAGCCGAAAGGGTGGCGAGCGGAGCCGAAGGCCGACGACGGCCGAGAGCGCGGACCCGGCGAGGGCCGAGCATCCCGTCTCGATCCCCGATCTCAGCCCCCTAGACGGCCTACGGTCATCGGAGGAGAATCACATCGGTGTGATCCGGGTGTCGGCGGCGCGCGATACACACCTATCCACAGGGTTTTCCCCCTGTGGAAGCGCAGGTGGGAGGCACAGTGACAAGGAATCTTCAGGCACGACCTGGGGATCGGGTTTCCCCACGGGTTTTCCGCTGGGAGCGGGGGCTCCGCGGGGCTAGCGTTGCCCGCCGGTTGCACCGTCGGTCGGGGGGGGAGCGGGCTTGGTGAGGGCTGCGGACGACGTCCGGCGGATCAGGCCGGAGCGGGTACCGCCCCACAACCTCGAAGCGGAGGAGTCGGTCCTCGGCTCGATGATGCTGTCGGCCGACGCGATCGCCGACGTCATCGAGATCGTCCGCCCCAACGACTTCTATCGGACCGCCAACGCGAAGATCTTCGACACCCTGCGCGAGATCTACGGGCGGGGTGACCCCGTCGACGCGATCACCGCGGTCGAGGAGCTGAAGCGCAGGGGCACCCTCGAGGAGGTGGGCGGCCACCTGGCGATCTCGGACCTGGTCGACCGGGTCCCTACGCCGTCGTCCGCCGCGTCGTACGCGCGGATCGTCGCCGAGACCTCGCTGCTCCGTCGGTTGATCGGCGCGGCCGCCGACATCATGGACATGGCCTACTCGGCGCCGGAGGAGCCGGAGCACGTCGCCGACGTGGCCGAGCAGCGCATCTACGAGGTCGCCCGTCACGGGGAGAAGGAGCAGGTCGCCTCGCTGCACGAACTCGTGGACGAGGCGATGACCGACCTCGAGCGGATCCAGAACCGCGAGTCCGCGTTCGCCGGCGTGCCGACGGGCTTCCGGGACGTTGATTCGCTGCTTTCGGGGATGCAGGCGGGGAACCTGATCGTGATCGCGGCACGGCCGGGCGTGGGGAAGTCGTCGTTCGTCACCAACGTCGCCCGCAACGTTGCGGTCGACGCCGGGCTGCCGGTCGCGATGTTCTCGCTCGAGATGTCGCGCTGGGAGATCGGGATGCGCCTGCTCTGCGGTGAGGCCCGCGTCCCCTGGGACAGCATCCGCAACAAGCGGGTGGGCGCCGAGGACTGGTCGCGGATCGCCCAGGCCGCCGACAGCCTGCATGAGGCGCCGCTGTTCATCATCGACTCGGGCAACGTCACGCTCGTCGATATCCGGGCAAAGGCGCGGAGGCTGTCCGCGCGACGCGCCGGCCTGGGCATGATCATCGTCGACTACCTCCAGCTGATGTCCCACACGCGGCGGGTCGACAACCGCCAGCAGGAGATCGCCGAGATCAGCCGCGGCCTGAAGATGCTCGCCAAGGAGCTCGAGATCCCGGTGATCGCCGTCTCCCAGCTGAACCGCGATCCCGAGCGCCGTCAGGACAAGCGGCCGCAGCTGTCGGACCTGCGCGAGTCCGGCGCGATCGAGCAGGACGCCGACGTGGTGATGTTCATCCACCGCGATGACTCGGACCCGGCCAAGAAGGGGCTCGCCGACCTGATCGTGTCCAAGCACCGCAACGGGCCCACCGACACCGTTCCCCTCACCTTCCTGCCGCACCTCACACAGTTCCGCAACCACGCGACCTCCGTGACGTGACCGTCGATCGCCGCCGCGTCCGGGCGCTCGCCCGCCGGCTCGAGCGGCACTTCGGCGACCTCGGGCCGCCCCGGGCCTCGGATCCGCTCGACGAGCTGATCCTCACCGTGCAGTCCCAGCACACGAGCGACCTGAACGCCGAGCGCGCCTTCGGGCTCCTCCGCGAGCGGTACCCGACCTGGGACGATGTGGTCTGCGCTCCGACGGCCGAGCTCGCCGACACGATCCGGTCGGGGGGGCTCGCCAACACGAAGGCCGCCCGCATCCAGGCGATCCTGCGCGAGATCCACCTGCGCGAGGGCCTGTACGACCTGTCGGGCCTGCGGACGCGCTCGGACGCCGAGATCGCCGAGTACCTCTCATCGCTGCCGGGGGTCGGGCCGAAGACCGCCGCCGTGGTGATGGCGTTCGCGTTCGGCCGCGAGACCATCCCGGTGGACACCCACGTGCACCGCGTGGCGACGCGTCTCGGCCTGGTCCCGAAGACCTCCGCGGAGCGGGCTCAGCGGCTGCTCGAGGACCTCGTCCCCGAAGACCTCAAGACCCCGATGCACGTGGGCCTGATCCGGCTCGGTCGCGAGATCTGCAAGGCCGGCCGGCCGCGGTGCGAGGACTGCCCGCTGTTCGAGCTCTGCCCGACCGGGCCGGTGGTGCTCGCTGCTCGTCCGCCGGACCCCTGATCCGTCCCGGGGCCCCCGATCGGAGCGGGCGAGGGGAATCGAACCCCCGTCTCAAGCTTGGGAAGCTTGCGTTCTACCATTGAACCACGCCCGCACGTGCCGTCCGCCGGAGCGGACGATCCCCAGTCTAGCGAGCCCCGCGACCGCGTTCGAGGCCACCCTGCTAGCCTGCGAATCCCCATGACGCAGCCGGATCCGGACCTCTGGCCGCACGTGCTCTCGACGATCTCCGCCGGAACCGCTCTGGATCGCGACGAGGCGGCGGCGGCGATGCGCCTGGTGATGTCGGGGGAAGCCACACCGGGACAGGTCGGCGGCTTCCTGATGGCGCTGCGCACCAAGGGCGAGACGGTCGACGAGATCGAGGGGCTCGCCGACGCGATGCTCGGGTTCGCGAACACCATCGACCCGCCCGTGCCGGTCGTCGACACGTGCGGCACCGGGGGCGACCGCAGCGGCACGTTCAACATCTCGACGATCGCCGCCCTGGTGGTCGCGGGGGCCGGGGTCCCCGTCGCGAAGCACGGGAACCGGGCCGCCACGTCGATCTGCGGCTCGGCCGACCTGCTCGAGGCGCTCGGCGTCAGGATCGACCTGGATGCGACCGGCGTCGAGCGATGCCTGGCCGAGGCCGGCATCGCGTTCATCTTCGCGCCGGTGTTCCACCCGGCGATGGGTCACGCGGGTCCGGTCCGCCGCGAGCTCCGCGTCCCGACGGTGTTCAACTTCCTCGGACCGCTCACCAACCCCGCTCGACCGTTCGCCCAGGTCGTGGGCGTCTCTGACGAACGGATGCTGCCGCTCCTCGCACAGGTGCTCGCCCGGCGCGGGACCCGGGCGAGGCTGTTCCGGGCGCTGGACGGCCTGGACGAGCTCACGACGACCGGGCCGTCCCTCGTGTTCGACGCCGTTGACGGCGCGCTGCGCGAGTCGGTGCTCGATCCGGCGGACCTGGGACTCGCCCCGTGCGACCTCGGCGACCTCCGCGGCGGCGACCCGGAGGCCTCGGCGGCGATCGCCCTCGCGATCCTCCGCGGCGAGCCCGGGCCGCGTCGCGAGGTCGTCCTGCTCAACGCGGCGGCGGCGCTGGAGGTCTCGGGGAAGGCGGGATCGCTCGGTGAGGGGCTCGCGATGGCGGCCACGTCGATCGACTCGGGGGCGGCCAGCGATACCCTCGAGCGTTGGGTCGACGCCTCGGGGAAGGGGTAGCATCCGGCCCCGATGATCCTGTCCGACGTCGACATCCGCAAGGAGCTCGCGGCGGGCCGCGTCGAGATCGATCCGTTCGACGACGCATGCGTCCAGCCCTCGTCGGTCGACCTGCACGTCGACAGCCAGTTCCGCGTGTTCGCGAACTCCCGCTACCCGTACATCGACGTGCGCCGCGAGATGCCGGACCTGACCGAGATGGTCGAGGTCGTCGGGGGCGAGGCCTTCATCTTGCACCCGGGAGAGTTCGTCCTCGGATCGACGATCGAGCGTGTGCGTCTGCCCGACGACCTCGTCGCGCGCCTGGAGGGCAAGTCGAGCCTGGGCCGGCTCGGGCTGCTGATCCACTCGACGGCCGGCTACGTCGATCCCGGCTGGGACGGGTTCCTCACGCTCGAACTGTCGAACGTCGCGAACCTGCCGATCACGATCTACCCGAACATGAAGATCGGGCAGATCTCGTTCTTCCGCCTCAGCACGCCGGCCGAGGTGCCGTACGGGGCGAAGGGGACCCGGAGCAAGTACCAGGGCCAGCGCGGACCGACCGCCAGCCGGTTCTTCGAGGAGTTCGGCGAGCGCGAGCCCTAGCTCGTGCCGGTCCCGCCCTCACCCTCGACGTTCTTCGGAGCCGGCTCGGATGAAGGCGTCTCCGCCGCATCCTCCACGGGGTCGCGGAACCGTCGTGCGGCCTTGGCCTTCAGCGCGCGGTACCAGGCATCCTCGTAGGCGTCCTGATCGGGCTCCGAGTGGGCCCGGTATCGATCGGTCGACATGTGCTTCTCCCGTCACCTGATCCGCTAGTGGCCGGATCCGATCGTTCGGCCACCCGATTCGGCTGGCTGCAGACCCGGACCGATCCCCATCGAAACGGCGGCCATCGCGGCCTGCGTGCGGTTCGTGACGCTCAACTTGCGGAAGATCGCCGCGAGGTGCGCCTTCACCGTCTTCTCCGACAGGAACAGGGCGCGAGAGATGTCGCGGTTGCTCCTGCCCTCCGCGAGCAGCGCCAAGATGTCGGTCTCACGCTGCGTGAGCGAACCGGCCGTGCGCACCGACGGGGATCCGTCGCCCGGGGGTCCGCCCTCGATGGACTCGAACAGGTTCTGGATCACCTTCGGTGAGAGGACGTTCCCCCCGCCCGACAGGGCGACGTTGATCGCCTGTTCCAGGTCCTCGGGTGTGGCGTCCTTCAGCATGTAGCCTGCCGCGCCCTCGGCGAGCGCCCGACGCACGTAGTGGGCGTGATCGAACGATGTCAGCATGATCACGGGCAGCGTGGGCCAGCGGCTCTTCACGTCTCGCAGGAGCTCGAGGCCGTCGGCATCGGGCATGCGGACGTCGACCAGCGCGATGTCGATCGTCCCCGTGGACAGCGTCTCAAGCGCCTCGCTCGCGCTCCCTGCTTCCATGACCTCTGCGTCGGCGAAGCACTCGCGGATCACGTGGCCCATCCCGCGGCGCACCAACGCATGGTCGTCGACGACGAGCACCCTCACCGGCCTACTCCTTCTCCGTAACGGGGCAGCCTCGCGACGACCCGCGTTCCCTTGCCCGGCGCCGACTGGACGTCGAGCGTTCCGTGGACGTCGGCCACCCGCCGACGCAGCATGTCCAAGCCGAGGTGGCCGTCCTCCCGCGCGCCCTGCGAGCTCTCGAACCCTCGGCCGTGGTCCTCGACGCTGACCTCGACGGAGCGATCCGATGCGAGGACGTGGACCGCGACCTCGCCCGCATCCGCGTGCTTGGCCGCGTTCGCGATGCCCTCGCGGATCACCGAGGACGCGGCGTCGAGCACCGACGCCGGCACCTGCGCCAGGTCGCCCTCGACCGACCACGTGGCCGGCAGCCGCCAGCGTTCGAGGACGCTCTTCAACAGGTCCTCGATCGGTTGCGCCGGCCCCGGTTCGGCCGGCGAGAGGTTCGCGAGGACACCCCGGATCTCGTCGAGCGCCCGGCGCAGCTCCCCGATCGCCTCGTGCAGGGCCGCGATCGCCTCCGACGGCTCGACCTCGACTCGATGGGCGAGCGACTCGAGCTCGAGCACGGAGGCGGTGATCACCTGCGTGAGCCCGTCGTGGATCGCGTACGCCAGCCGGACCCGGTCCCCTTCGGGGTCGCCGAGACCCTGAGGGCCTTCCAGCGCCCCATCACGTCGTTCGGGGCGCTCGGCGGAGTTCGAATCGCTCCGAAGCGTCATCGTTCGCGCCGTCCTCCATCCTTCGTCGGGGTGCCCGCCGCACGCGGTCCGAGGCTGCCTCGGCGCGCACCCGTCGGTCGGCACCCCCCATGCGGAGGATGCCGATCCGTTCGGTCTAGTTCTCGTTTCGGTCGTTGGAGGCGGCGGCTTGAACGCGGGCGCCAGGGTCGGGCCAGGGTCGGGCCAGGGTCGGGCCAGGGTCGGACTGGGGTCGGGCCGGTCCGGGCGGGTCAGGGAGGGTCGTGGCGACCCGTCAGGGCGCGTGCCCGAGGACCGAGCGCGCCAGGACCTGGGCGAGGTCGAGGACCTCCGCGCGGCCGCCTCGCGCCCGTTCGCCGTCGTCGAGCATGACCAGGCAGTACGGACACGCGACGCCGACCGTGTCGGCCCCGGTCGCGGCGGCCTCGTCCGCCCGTTCCTCGTTGATCCGCTTGCCGATGCGCTCCTCCATCCACATCCTGGCGCCGCCGGCCCCGCAACACAGGGCCCGCTCCCCGTGGCGGGGCATCTCGACGGTCTGCATGCCTGGGACCGCGTCGAGGGCTCGCCGCGGATCCCGGTACACGCCGTTGTGGCGCCCCAGGTAGCACGGGTCGTGGTACGTGATCGTGGCCGGGACCTGGCCCGTCGGTTTCAGCCGGCCCTGATCCACCAGTCGCGCGAACAGCTGTGAATGGTGGATCACTTCGTAGTGGCCGCCGTAGTCCGGGTACTCGTTGCGGAGCGTGTTGAAGCAGTGCGGGCAGTTCGCGATCACCTTGGTCACCCCGGCCCCGGAGAGCGTCTCGACGTTGCGTTCGGCGAGGGTCTGGAACAGGTACTCGTTGCCGATCCGGCGAGCGGGGTCTCCGGTGCAAAGCTCCCGGGGTCCCAAGATCGCGAACGACACGCCCGCTCGCTCCAGCAGCTTGACCACCGCCGTGGAGATCGCCTTGGCTCGGTCGTCGAACGCGCCGGCGCACCCGACCCAGTACAGGTACTCGGGGGCCCGTTGCCCCTCCTCGACGACCCGGACGTCCAGGCCACGGCTCCAGTCCCCCCGCTGCGCCTGCGGCAGTCCCCACGGGTTCCCGACGGTCTCGAGGTTGCGCAGCAGCGCACCTGCCTCCGCCGGGAAGCGAGACTCCGCCATCACGAGGTTGCGGCGCAGATCGACGATCGTGTCGACGTGCTCGATGTCGACGGGGCATTCCTGCATGCAGGCTCCGCAGGTCGTGCACGACCACAGGACCTCGTCGTCGACGACCTCGGGAACGAGGGGGATCGCCTCCACCTCGCTGCCGGCCGCCCTCGCCTCCACGATCCGCGGCCCCTGCTCGAACAGGTGGTCGCGGAGGTTCATCACCAGGAGCTTGGGCGAGAGCGGTTTGCCCGTGTTCCACGCGGGGCACGCGCTCTGGCACCGGCCGCACTCGGTGCAGGCGTACAGGTCGAGCGTCTGCTTCCAGGTGAGATCCGTGATGGTCGCGGCGCCCAGGTGGACGTCCTCGGCCTCGGCGTCTTCCAGGTCGATCCGGAGCGGGGTCAGGGTTCCCCTCGGGCGGGTGCTCGCGAAGTAGACGTTGATCGCGCTCGTCGCGATGTGCAGGTGCTTGGAGTACCCGAGGTAGACGAGGAAGCCCAGGATGATCGCCATGTGGAGCCACGAGAAGGCCCACATCGTCGTCCGCTGCCATCCCCCGGACATCCACGAGAACAGCGACGAGGTCGCGGTCGACACCGGCGTCCACCACGAGTCCGGCGCGTACCCGACGGCGATGCGGGCGCCGCGGGCCAAGAACAGTGTGACGATGATCCAGAAGATCAGCCCGAGGATCCGGTACGCCTCCCTCCGGTGGCTGCCGACGAACCGCTCGGGACGCTGGGCCACGCGGATGCCGACGGCGATCGCGATCCCGACCAGCACCCCCGCCGCGAACAGGTCCTGGACGAGCCCCAGCGCTCGCGTGCCGCCGATCAGCGCAAGCTCGAAGGCCGGGTCGATCAGCTGACCCGCGATCTCGAGGATCGTGGTGAGCAGGATCAGGAAGCCCCAGAAGATCAGCGCGTGCATCAGGCCCGGCACCGCCCGCTGGAAGAGCTTGCGCTGTGCGAGGACCTCCGTGCCCTCCCGAGCGACCCGGCGCGGCACCTCGCCCCCGCGGTCGACCGGGCGTCCGAGGCGCACGAGCCTCGTGAGCAGCCGTGCCCGTCGGGCGGCCAGCCCCCCGGCGACGCCGATCATCACGGCGAGGAGGGCTGCACGCGCGAGCATCCGCGCGAGCATACCCCCGTTGGCCGTGCCCAACGCCCGTGACGGTGGGACCGCCGTGGTCAGACCGGCCTCGGGCGCGAGCGTCGCCGGAATAGTCCTCGCAGGCACGAAGTTGATACTGATGCGCTCAAGGTTCTATATTTGGAGCGACTGAAGGACGTCAAGCGAAGGAGGAAGGCCGATGGCACGTGCGGTGGGGATCGACCTGGGGACGACGAACTCGGTGGTCTCGGTGCTCGAGGCCGGCGAGCCCGTCGTCATCCCGAACGCCGAAGGGTCGCGCACGACGCCCTCGGTCGTGGGGTTCGCCAAGAACGGCGAGATCCTGGTCGGCGAGGTCGCCAAGCGCCAGGCCATCACGAACCCGGATCGAACGGTCCGGTCCGTGAAGCGCCACATGGGCGCCAAGGACTGGGGGCCCGACGTCGACGGCAAGAAGTGGACGCCGCAGGAGATCTCGGCGCAGATCCTCGGCAAGCTGAAGCGGGACGCCGAGTCCTACCTCGGTGACACCGTCAACCAGGCCGTCGTCACGGTACCGGCGTACTTCGACGACTCGCAGCGCCAGGCCACCAAGGAGGCCGGGCAGGTCGCGGGGCTCGAGGTGCTCCGCATCATCAACGAGCCGACGGCCGCGGCGCTCGCGTACGGCCTCGACAAGCAGCACGACCAGACGATCCTCGTGTTCGACCTCGGGGGTGGGACGTTCGACGTCTCGCTGCTCGAGATCGGCGAGGGCGTGTTCGAGGTCAAGGCCACCCACGGCGACACGCAGCTGGGCGGCGACGACTGGGACCAGCGCGTGATCGACTGGATGGTCAAGGAGTTCAAGAACAACTACGGGATCGACCTCGGAGCCGACCGGATGGCCCTCCAGCGACTCAAGGAGGCAGCCGAGAAGGCGAAGATCGAGCTCTCGCAGGTGAGCGAGGCGACGATCAACCTGCCGTTCGTCTCGGCCGGCGCCGACGGGCCGCTGCATCTGGAGATGAAGCTCACGCGCAGCGAGTTCGAGCGCATGACCGAGGACCTGGTCCAGCGCACGCGCGAGCCGTTCGAGCTCGCGGTGAAGGACTGGGGCAAGAGCGTCGACGCGATCGACCACATCATCCTGGTCGGAGGCTCGACGCGGATGCCGATGATCCAGGAGCTCGTGAGGGAGCTCACCGGCGGCAAGGAGCCGCACAAGGGCGTGAACCCGGACGAGGTCGTGGCGGTCGGTGCCGCGATCCAGGCGGGCGTCCTCAAGGGCGATGTGAAGGACATCCTGCTCCTGGACGTCACCCCGCTCACGCTCGGGGTCGAGACCAAGGGCGGCATCTTCACCCGGCTGATCGAGCGCAACACGACGATCCCGACTCGCAAGTCGGAGACCTTCACGACCGCGGACGACAACCAGACCAACGTCGAGATCCACGTGCTGCAGGGTGAGGCCGAGACGGTCTACTCGCCGGGCGTGCGATCGCTCGGCAAGTTCATGCTCACCGGGCTGCCGCCAGCACCTCGCGGGATGCCGCAGATCGAGGTGGCGTTCGACATCGATGCCAACGGCATCGTGAACGTGTCCGCCAAGGACATGGCCACCGGCAAGGAGCAGGCGATGACGATCACCGGTGGGACGGCGCTCTCGAAGGACGACATCGACCGCATGGTCCAAGACGCGGAGAAGTTCGCCGCCGAGGACCACAGCCGGCGCGAGGCCGCCGAGACGCGCAACCAGGCCGACCAGCTCACGTACCAGGTCGACCGGTCCCTCGAGGAGTGGGGCGACAAGGTGCAGGAGCCCGACCGGGAGGCGCTCAAGAAGCTGAACGACGAACTGAAGGAGGCGCTGAAGGGCGAGGACATCGACAAGGTCAAGGCCGGGACCGACGCCGTGATGCAGAAGTTCCAGAGCATCGGGCAGGCCATGTACCAGCAGACCCCCCCAGGGGCTGAGGGAGCCCAACAGGCGGCCGCTGCGAGCGAAGGCGGGCCGTCGGGATCGGGGCCCGAGGGCGAGAACGACGTGGTGGAAGGCGAGATCGTGGACGAAGGAGGAGAGCGATGAGAGACCGCATCATGCTGTGGGGCGACCAGCTGCCGGACATCCGGCTGTTGGACGACCGCTTCGACCGCCTGATCGAGCGGACGTTCGGGCGCGAGCGTCAGGCGCCGTGGATGCCCGCGATGGACGTCTACGAGACCGACGACAAGGTCGTCGTCACGGTCGAGCTGCCCGGCCTGGCCGCCGAGGACGTCGATGTGTCCGTCGAGGACTCGACGCTCACCGTGAGCGGCTCGCGCGAGTTCTCCTCGGAGGTCAAGGAGGAGAGCTACCACCGGATCGAGCGCAGGTACGGCACCTTCAGCCGGGCCGTCACCCTGCCGCCGCAGGTGGACACGTCCAAGGTGGACGCGCGGTTCGAGGACGGCGTCCTCACGGTCGACGTCCCGAAGATCGAGAAGGCCAAGCCGAAGAAGATCCAGATCAAGGCGGGCCAGACGAAGGCGGACAAGTGACCGAGCACGACCGCGACCAGCCCGACGAGCCGCGGCCGAAGGTCCGCATCGTCGACAAGCGCCGGTACCGCGACGGCGAGCCGATCGAGCCGGCACCTGTGGCGGGAGCCGAGGTGCCGAGCGGCGGTCCGGGTTCGCCCACCGAGACCGAGACCGAGACCGAGACCGCGGGGGAGGCCTCCCGTCCCCCGCGGTCCGCGGGCGGGCCGACCGACGGGTCCGACGAGCTCGCGCGGGCTCGGACGGAGGCGGCCGAGTACCGCGATCATCTGCAGCGGCTCCAGGCCGAGTTCGAGAACTACCGCAAGCGCATGACGCGCTCGCAGGAGCGGCTCGTCGACGCCGAGCTCCAGCGCTTCGTTCAGGAGCTGCTGGAGGTCCTGGACGAGTTCGACCTCGCGCTGATCGCGGCCGAGCGCCAGCCGGACTTCGACGCGTTCCGCAAGGGCGTCGAGCTCGTCTACGCGAAGCTCGCCGAGACGCTGCGAGCCGAAGGCCTCGAGCGGATCGAGGCGGAGGGCAAGGCGTTCGACCCCAACGAGCACGAGGCGCTGATGCAGACCGGCGACGGCGACGGCGATCCGCACGTCGCGGAGATCTTCCGGCAGGGCTACAAGCTGCGAGGCGCCGTGATCCGTCCCGCGAGCGTTCGCGTCGAGCGGGCGTGAGGCGAGGGGGGCGGCCGTGAACGGCGACGTCCGTCGTGAGTGGTTCGAGAAGGACTACTACCAGGTCCTCGGCGTCCCGAAGAACGCCACCGCGGCCGAGATCAAGAAGGCCTACCGCAAGCTCGCCCAACAGCACCATCCCGACGCCAACCCGGGGAACACGCAGGCCGAGGATCGATTCAAGGAGATCTCGGCCGCGTACGACGTCCTGGGCGACGAGGACAAGCGCAAGCAGTACGACCAGGTGCGCGATATGGCCGCATCCGGGTACGGGGCGGGCGGCTTCCCCGGCGGTGCCGGCGGGTCCCCGGGCGGGTTCCCCGGCGGGGTCCGGTTCGAGGACCTCGGCGATCTCGGGGGCCTGTTCGGCGGGCTGTTCGGTGGGGGCGGGCGGGGTGCCGGCGCGCGCGCGGCCCGAGGCGCCGATCTCGAGACGACCGTGACGGTCGCGTTCGACCACGCGATGAAGGGGACCACGATGCCGGTCCGGATCGCGGGCCCCGCACCGTGCGAGACCTGCCACGGCAGCGGTGCCGCCCCCGGGACGAGCCCCGCGACCTGTTCGCGATGCGGGGGGTCGGGCGCCGTCGCCGTGAACCAGGGTTTGTTCCAGATGAGTCAGACCTGCCCCGTCTGCCGCGGGTCCGGGCGCATCGTCCAGACGCCGTGTCCGACGTGCGGGGGGACCGGGAGCCGTCGCAGGACACGCAGCTTCCAGGTGAGGATCCCGGCCGGCGTGAGGGATGGGGCCAGGATCAGGCTCGCGGGCCGGGGCGAACCCGGTCCGGCCGGCGCTCAGCCGGGGGACCTGTACGTGCAGGTCCGCGTGCAGCCGCACGCCTTCTTCGGGCGTTCGGGGCACGACCTGACGCTCGAGCTGCCCGTCACGTACGCGGAGGCGGCCCTCGGTGCCGAGGTACGCGTCCCGACGCTGAACGGGCCGGTCACGATGAAGGTGCCGGCGGGGACCCCGAACGGCAAGACCTTCCGCCTGAAGGGCAAGGGGGCGCCGAAGCGCGGCGGCCACGGGGACCTCCTCGTCACGACCCGCATCGAGGTGCCGCGCAAGCTGTCGAAGCCGGAGAAGGAGCTGCTGAGGCAGCTCCAGCAGACCGAGAAGGAGTCGCCACGCCGGCGTCTCGGCGTGGATGCATGAGGAGGCAGGCGTCGTGAGCGAGACACCGGATCGGAGTTCGGAGCGGCGGGAGCGTGGAGAGGAGCGGGCCGTTTACATCATCAGCGTGGCGGCCGAGCTGTCGGGCGTGCACCCGCAGACGCTGCGGATGTACGAGCGCCGGGGGCTCCTCGCGCCGAAACGGACGTCGGGCAACACTCGCCGCTACTCCGAGCGTGACATCGCGCGCATCCAGATGATCCAGGAGCTGACCCAGCGAGAGGGCATCAGCCTGGCGGGTGTGAAGCTGTTCATCGAGATGCGCGAACAACTGGCTCGGATGCAGCGGCGCACGGAGGAGCTCGAACGCGAGCTGCTCGACCAGGTGAGGAGGCGCCGGTCCGGCGCCGAGATCGTCCCGCTCCGCAGCGTGCGGTCGTTCCTGTGGGAGGACGCCGCCCGGTGACCGAGCTCCGAGGTGATCGGGTGCTCCTGCGAGGGTTCCGGCCCGACGAGGTGGCCCTCGCTCTCGACCGGATTCAGTCGATCCCGGCCGCCGAGCTCGACGAGGCCGCCGTGCGTGAGCGGCGCGAGCGCATCGAGCGCTCGGGCGAGCTGAACGGCTGGGAGGTCATGTTCGCGATCGAGTCCGAGGGGCACCTCGTGGGCGACGTCCAGGGCCGATGCCCGCGGTTCGCGTTCCCCCGCGGGGTGTGGGAGCTCGGGATCGAGCTCTGGGACCGGGCCGATCGCGGTCACGGCATCGGGCGGGAGACGGTCGCGCTCCTGTCGTCGTACCTGTTCGGCCGCGAGGACGCGATCAGGATCCAGGCGACGACCGACGTCGAGAACGGGGCGATGCGCCGGGTCCTGGAGGTGCTCGGGTTCGTCTTCGAAGGGGTCCTGCGAGGCTTCATGCCGGATCCGACCGGAACGCCCCGGGACTACGCGATGTACGGGATGACCCGACCGGACTGGGAGCACGCGGTGAGGAACGTGTGGATGCCAACAAGCTGACGATGAAGTCGCAGGCCGCGCTCGAGGGGGCGCGGGAGCAGGCGGTGGCGCGCAGCCACCAGACGATCGAGCCCGAGCACCTGCTGCTGGCGTTGCTCTCGGATCCGGAGGGCATCGTGTTCCCCCTGCTGCACGGGGCTGGGGTCGCCCCCAAGCCCCTGCGCGACCGGGTGGACGCTTCGCTCGACCGCCTGCCGAAGGTGTACGCGCAGGGCGTCGAGGTTCGGATCGGGCCGGCGCTGGGGACGGCGCTCGACGCCGCCTTCCGCGAGGCCGAGGCGCTCGGCGACGAGTACGTCTCGACCGAGCACCTGCTGCTCGGGCTGCTGGACGGTGCCTCGGGCGCCGCGACGGTCCTGCGGGATGCCGGGGTGGAACGCGACGTGCTCCTCGCTGCGCTCGCGCAGGTCCGGGGCCGTCAACGCGTGACCGACCAGAACCCCGAGGACAAGCTGCAGGTGCTCGAGCGCTACGGGCGCGACCTCACGGATCTCGCGCGGCGTGGCAAGCTCGACCCGGTCATCGGCCGGGACGACGAGATCCGCCGTGTGATCCAGGTGCTGTCCCGTCGGACGAAGAACAACCCGGTCCTGATCGGCGAGCCCGGCGTCGGCAAGACGGCGATCGTGGAAGGGCTCGCTCAGCGGATCGTCTCCGGCGACGTGCCCGAGTCCCTGAAGGACAAGCGCGTCGTGGCGCTGGATCTCGGGGCGATGATCGCGGGCTCCAAGTATCGCGGTGAGTTCGAGGACCGGTTGAAGGCGGTCCTGCGAGAGATCGCGGAATCCGAGGGGCAGGTCGTCACGTTCATCGACGAGCTGCACACGATCGTCGGAGCCGGGGCGGCCGAGGGCGCGATGGACGCCGGCAACATGCTGAAGCCGATGCTCGCCCGTGGCGAGCTCCGGGCGATCGGCGCGACCACGCTGGACGAGTACCGCGAGCACATCGAGAAGGACCCGGCGCTCGAACGCCGCTTCCAGCCCGTCCTGGTCGGCGAGCCGAGCGTCGAGGACGCGATCGCGATCCTGCGGGGTCTGAAGGAGCGCTACGAGGTCCACCACGGCGTGCGGATCCAGGACCCGGCGCTGGTCGCCGCGGCGGTCCTGTCGGACCGGTACGTGACCGGCCGGTTCCTCCCGGACAAGGCGATCGACCTGATCGACGAGGCGGCGAGCCGCCTGCGGATGGAGATCGACTCGGTCCCGATCGAGATCGACGAGGTCGAGCGCCGGATCATGCAGCTCGAGATCGAGCGCGCCGCCCTGCGCAAGGAGAGCGATCCCGCGTCGCGGGAGCGGCTCGCGCGGCTCGAGCAGGAGCTCGCGGACCTGCAGGAGCGTTCGGCGGCGATGCGCGCCCACTGGCAGCAGGAGAAGGAGCGGATCGACCGGATCCGGGCGCTGAAGGGCGAGATCGAGGCCACCCGCGGCGAGTTCGAGCGCGCCGAGCGCGATGCCGACCTCGAGCGCGCCGCCGAGCTCCGCTTCGGCCGGCTCGTCGAGCTGGAGAGGGAGCTCGAGCAAGAGAACCGGGCCCTCGAGGAGGTCCAGCGCGAGCAGAAGATGCTGAACGAGGAGGTCACGGAGGAAGACGTCGCGCAGGTCGTCTCGATGTGGACCGGGATCCCCGTCGCCCGCCTGATGGAGGGCGAGATGACCAAGCTCCTGCACCTGGAGGAGGCGCTCCACCGCCGCGTGGTCGGGCAGGACGAGGCCGTCTCCGCGGTCGCGAACGCGATCCGGCGTTCCCGCGCCGGGCTGGCGGATCCGATGCGACCGATCGGGTCGTTCCTGTTCCTCGGTCCGACGGGGGTCGGCAAGACCGAGCTCGCGCGCGCCCTGGCCGAGTACCTGTTCGACGACGAACGCGCGATGGTCCGGATCGACATGAGCGAGTATCAGGAGCGCCACACCGTGTCGCGCCTGGTCGGGGCGCCGCCCGGGTACGTCGGGTTCGAGGAGGGGGGCCAGCTCACCGAGGCCGTCCGGCGCCGTCCGTATTCCGTCCTGTTGCTCGACGAGATCGAGAAGGCGCACACGGACGTGTTCAACGTCTTGCTGCAGCTGCTCGAGGACGGGCGCCTCACCGATGGGCACGGGCGGACCGTGGACTTCCGCAACGCGGTGGTGATCATGACCTCCAACCTCGGCGGCACGATCTTCCGCGACACCGGGATCTCCGCCGACGAGCGGCGGGAGGCGGTCCTCGAGGACGTGCAAGGCTTCTTCAGGCCCGAGTTCGTGAACCGGATCGACGAGATCGTGGTGTTCGACCCGCTCGCCCCCGAGCAGATCCGTGAGATCGTGGACATCCAGATCCGTCTGCTGTCCGAGCGCCTCGCCGACCGCTCGCTCGGCCTCGAGCTGACCGACGCGGCCCGCGACCTCATCGCGACCCGCGGCTACGATCCCGCGTTCGGGGCCCGGCCGCTGAAGCGGCTCATCCAGCGCGAGATCCAGGACCCGCTCGCGATGAAGCTGCTGTCCGGCGAGATCGGCGAGGGAGACACGGTGGTCGTGGACGCCGAGGGGGGATCCCTGACGTTCAGGCCCGCCGCCGATGCGGCGCCGGCCGATCCCTCGTGATCCCTGCCTCACCGGGGAACGGACCGCCCGCCTTGGCCTCAGTTCCGAACACCGAGATTCCGATACTGGCCCCATGAACCCGTGGCTGAGGGTCGTAGCGGTCTTCGCGCTCGCGATCGCGGCGGCACTGTTCCTCAAGATCCTGCCGTCGCCGATCGCGCTGCTCTTCTTCGTTGGCGGCATCACGGTCGTGAACCTCAGGCTGAAACGACGGGTGAAGAACGAGCGGGCCGAGTTCCGCAACGACGCGCTGGGCCTGAAGCGCGAGGCGCGGGATCCCTTCGGCCTGGTCGCGTACCCGTTCTCGCTGTTCGGGCGGTGCGAGCAGGCCTCGATCGAGGATCTCCGGTGGGGGATCTGGCACGGGCAGGAAGTGAAGCGTTTCGACCTCGCGTGCTCGACGGGTGCGGGAGGCGAGCGAACCCGGTTCGCGTGCGCGATCGCTCCCGTGGACCCGACCCCGCTCCCGCTGGTGGTCGAATCCGAGGCCCTGAGCAGGCTGCTCTCGGGGTCGCCGTTCGAGCAGGTCGACGTCCGGGCGACGGGAGCCGATCCCGGCTACGTCGTGCGGTGCGACGACCCCGCGCTGGCGCGGATCCTGGTCGAAGGCTCGATGCGGAAGTGGCTCGAGGACCTCGAGGACCCGTGGGGCTTCGAGGTCAGTGGGTCCATCGCGATCGTGTACGGCCCGCCATCCGCAGGGATCGAGGAACCGCTCGAGCGACATGCGTGCCTCGCGGAACTCCTGCGAGCCGCGAGACCCGGGCCGGCGGCGACGGGCCCGATCGCGATGCCGGCCGCTCCCGTTGCGCATCGTGACGATGCGTCGTCGGACGTGAGCGGGTTGGGGGAGCCGGACCGAGCGTCGTAGCGTGGGCCCGTGAGCGTTCCGGCCTCGAACGGAGATCGGCCCCGTCTGTTACGCCGCAGCCGGGACGACCGGGTGATCGGCGGGGTCTGCGGCGGTCTCGGCCGGTACCTCGGTGTCGACCCCGTCCTGCTTCGGATCGCGCTGGTCATCCTCGCGATCGCAGGCGGCGGCGGGTTCTTGATCTACGTCGTCGCGTGGGTGCTGATCCCTGTCGAACGGGACGGCGAGGATCTCGGCTCGGCGAGGCCGGAGGGCGCCGACACGACACGGTTGATCGTGGGCGGCGCGCTGATCGCCATCGGGACGATCCTGCTGCTCAACCTGTCCATCCCCGCGCTCGGCAAGTACTTCTGGCCGCTCGCGCTGATCGCGGTCGGCGTGGCGGTCGTGATCCAGGCCTCCTCGTCGCGTCGATGAACACACCCGTGCCCCCGCCCCCGCCCGCGGCGCCCATGGACCGATGGACGGGACGTCTGGTGCTCGGGGTGGTCATCGCCCTGTTCGGCCTGGGGTGGCTGCTCGAGGCGCTGGGTGTCGACGTGCCCTGGGACGTGGTCTTCCCGGCGGTGTTGGTCGGCATCGGGATCATGCTCGTCACCTCGGCCCGATCGGGCGCCGGACAGGTCGGCCTCCTCGTCGCCGGGATCGTCCTCACGATCCTCCTCGTGTTCGGGACCGCGATCGACATCCCACTCGGAGGTGGCGTGGGCGATCACACGGCCCGTCCGACCGGGGACCGGATCGAGAGCGACTACGAGCGCGGCATCGGCAAGCTCACGCTCGACCTGACCGAACTCGACTTCGGTGCGTTCGGCGCCGCCGTCGACGTTCGGGCCAGGGTCGGGATCGGACAGCTGGTGGTGATCGTGCCGCAGGGCGCGCCGGTCCAGGTGAGCGCGCGTTCGGGCCTCGGCAGCGTGCGGGTCTACGGGCAGGAGGAGGGCGGCATCGGCGCGGAGCTCTCCGCCCCGGCCCCGGCCGGCGCGCCGGTGATCCGGCTCGAGGCGACGGTCGGCATCGGGGAGGTGCGCGTCGACCATGGCTGATCCCGGGCTCAACCGCTCCGCCCTGGTGGCGGGCGTGTTCTTCATCGCCGCCGGCGTCGTCTTCCTGCTCGAGCGTCTCGGGGTGTGGGATGTGTCGCTCCGCGTCCTGGGGCCCGTGCTGCTCATCACCCTCGGCGTCGCGATCGCGCTCGGGGGACGAGCGCAGCCACCGACGTCGTAGACGACCGCCTCGGGTCGTCGCCGTGCGCGCGAGGGGCTAGGCTTCGCGGCGACCTCTTCAGAAAGGAACTGCCGTGGGCTGGACCCTGGCGATCGTCGGCGGGATCATCGTGCTGGTCGCGATCTTCGGCGTCGTGTCGTACAACCGCTTCGTCTCGCAGCGCCAGCTGATCAAGGACGCGTGGGCGAACATCGACACCGAGCTGCGCCGGCGGTACGACCTGATCCCCAACCTCGTCGAGACGGTCCGCGGCTACGCCTCGCACGAGCGGACGGTGTTCGAGAACGTGACCAGGGCGCGGGCCGCGGCGGCGTCGGCCACCGGTTCGCCGGCCTCCCAGGCCGCCGCCGAGGGGCCGTTGGTGGCCGCCCTCCGACAGCTGTTCGCGGTGGTCGAGAACTACCCCGACCTGAAGGCAAACCAGAACTTCCTCGCCCTCCAGCAGGAGTTGGCGAACACCGAGGATCGGCTCCAGACCGCGCGTCGCTTCTACAACGCGAACGTGCGCGACTACAACCAGCGGGTGAAGCAGTTCCCGGCGGTGATCATCGCGTCCACGTTCCACTTCCAGGAAGAGGAGTTCTTCGAGGTCGAGGACGCGCTGCGCGAGGCGGGTGCGCCGCAGGTGGCCTTCGGCGAGGGGGCGGCCGTGACCTTCGGCGGCCCGGAGGTCCCGCCGGCCGCACCGCCGCCGGCCCCGGCCTCCGGAGCCTCCGGCACGCCCCCGCCACCCCCGGGGACGCCCGACGCGTAGCCGGGGGCGTCGAGCTCAGGCAAGCTCGAGCTCGGGTGCGGGACCGCATCCCTGCAGCATGGTCGCCCGCCGAACGTCGCCGGTCAGCCACGTCCACGTGAGCGCCCAGACGAGGGCGACCGTCCCCATCGCGACGGCCGTCGGACCGGCCCCGAACACGTCGGCCAGCACGCCGGTGAGGATGCTGGACGTGCCGAAGGTGAGCGTCACGAGCATGCCGTCGACCGCGAAGATACGCCCGCGGATGCGGTCGGGCACGACCCGCTGGAGCCCGTAGGAGGACAGGGTCCACTGCGCCCCGCCGCCGACGTGGGCGAGGAGGACGGCCCCCATCGCCAGCACGAGCCCGGGGGCCAGACCGAGGAGGGCGTAGCCCACGCCGAACGTGGCGAGCGCGCCTCCGATCGCCCCGAACAGCCGCCGGTCGTCCGGTCCGGCGAGCGCTCGTCCGATGAACGGTCCGATCAAGGCTCCGACACCGCGTGCCGCCATCAACATGCCGAGGCCGATCTCGCCGGAGCCCCCCTCGCCGGGATGGAAGTCGCCGAACGCGAGCAGCGGCAGGAGCACGAGCACCCCGCCGGCGATCCCCCAGCCGAACTTCACGGCGAGCAGAGCGAGCACCCGGTGGTCCATGCGCGCGTAGCGGACGGTCTCGACCGTGTCCGTGCGCAGGCTCGGATGCTCGGACGGCGCGCGCGCCTCGGCGAAGGATGCCCGGACCCGGAAGATCAGCATCGCCGAGAGCAGGAACGAGGCCGAATCGACCACGATCGCCGTGTCGCGGCCGAACAACCCCGCCACGACCCCGCCGAGCGCGCCGCCGACCGCCAGCATCGTCCCCCACAGCGACCCCGAGAGGGCGTTCGCCACCGAGAGGTCGCGATCGTCCACCAGGTTCGGCAGGGCCGCCGCGGAGGCGGGCTCGAACGCCGCGGCGAAGACGGCGGTGGCCGCCAGCAGCACGTACACGAGCCAGGCGAGGTCCGCGGTCCGCACGAGGAGGAACCCGAGGACGAGCACGGCCCGAGCGAGGTCGCAGGCGATCATCAGCCTGCGCCGGTCGAGACGATCGGCGAGCACGCCGGCGAACGGGGACGCGAGGAAGTAGGTGAGGTCCTGCGCGGCGATCGTGAACGCGACGGCGAGCGCCTGCCCCGTGAGGTCGAGCATCAGCCCGAACAGCGCGATCAGCAGGAACCAGTCGCCCCCGAGCGAGATGACGGATGCGAGATACAGGCGCCGGAAGTTCCGGTTGCGCCGCAGGAGCGAGACCGAGGCCCGCAGGCCCCCTCGCGTCTCGACCGGCTCGCGCGCCACCACGACGATTTGAAAGACTACTTCCGAGGGACCCGAGCGGAGGAGGCCAACGATGGGAGCTGCGGCGCTCGAGGGGGTCACGTGGTTCCGGCAGGCGGCGTTCCGGTGGCGGGGCGATGGTCCCGTCGTGTACGTGGACCCCTGGGGTGTCGCGGACGACGTCCCCGCGGACGTCATCCTGATCACCCACGCGCATTTCGACCACTTCCAGCCGCACGAGATCGAGCGGCTGCGGACGCCAACCACCAGGCTCATCGCGCCGCACGACGTGGCGGCCGAGCTGTCCGGCGAGGTCACCGCGGTCGAGCCGGGGCTCGCGGTGGAGGCCGACGGCCTGAAGATCCAGACCGTGCCCGCCTACAACACGGCCGAGGAGCGACTGGACATGCACCCGCGCAAGAACCGGTGGGTGGGCTACGTGTTCGAGTTCGGCGGTCGCAGCTTCTACCACGCGGGCGACACCGACGCGCTCCCCGAGCTCGAGAGCCTCGACCCCGACGTGGCGATGGTGCCGATCGGCGGGACGTACACGATGGACTGGCAGGAGGCGGCCGGGTTCGTGAGGGCGATGCAGCCGAAGATGGCCGTGCCGATGCACTACGGGTTCGTGGTCTGCTCGCCGTCGCACGCGGGCCGGTTCAAGAAGGCGGCCGCGCCGGTGCCGGTCGAGACGCTCGAACCGACGAACCCGTTCGAGCAGCCGTAGGAGGCAGAGGAGGGAGCGGGAGATGGCACTCGGATACGACCAGCCCTTGTACATCTTGGCGTTCGATCATCGAGGGTCGTTCCAGAAGAAGTTCTTCGGCGTCACGGGTGAGGCGAACGCGGAGGAGGCGGCCCGGATCTCGGACGCCAAGCGCGTGATCTACGAGGGGGCGAGGCGCGCGCTCGACGAGGGGGTCGAGGCCGGCTCCTCCGGCGTCCTGGTCGACGAGCAGTTCGGAGCCGACATCGCGCGCGACGCGATCGCCGCGGGGTTCCGGCTGGCGATGCCGGTGGAGAAGAGCGGGCAGGAGGAGTTCGACTTCCAGTACGGGGAAGACTTCGGCGCGCACATCGAGGCGTTCGACCCGACCTTCTCGAAGGTGTTGGTCCGCTACAACACCGAGGGCGACCGGGAGATGAACGAGCGCCAGGCCGCCCGTCTGAAGCGGCTCGGCGACTGGTTGCACGAGCACGGACGTCGGTTCCTGTTCGAGCTGCTCGTCCCGGCCACGCCCGAACAGATCGAGGCGGCGGGCGGCGACGAGCAGCGGTGGGACTCGCAGGAGCGACCGAAGCTGATGAAGGCGGCGATCGAGGAGCTCCAGCTCGTCGGCGTCGAGCCCGACATCTGGAAGATCGAGGGCATCGACCGTCGCGAGGACTGCGAGACGATCTCGGCGACCACGCGCCGGGACGGCCGCGACGGCGTCGCGTGCGTGGTGCTCGGCCGGGGGGCCGACGACGCCGCGGTCGACCACTGGCTCCAGATGGGATCGGGTGTCCTGGGCTACATCGGGTTCGCGATCGGTCGCTCGATCTGGTGGGATCCGCTCAAGGGGTTCGTGGACGGCAACCTGGGTCGCGAGGAGGCCGCCAAGCAGATCGCCGCCAACTATCGGCGGTTCATCGACGTCTACAACGGAAGGTGAGGGGGCGTATGGCGATGGCGGTCATCAAGACGATCGACCTGGTCGGCGTGTCGTCCGAGTCCTGGCGGGACGCGGCGCATCAGGCACTCGCGGAGGCGTCGAAGACGATCCGCGGGATAGAGTCGATGGACATCCTCGGGACGAGCGCCGTGGTGCAGGACGGCAAGATCTCGGAGTACCACACGCACGTGCAGATCGCGTTCCGCATCGAGCGGTAGGTATCGGAGCGGGGACCTGCGGAAGGCCGGATAGACTCGGTCCTCATGCCGGCCTCCGTCGTCGTCGGGACCCAGTGGGGGGACGAGGGCAAGGGTAAGGCGACGGACTACCTGGCCGACCGGATGGACCTGGTCGTCCGGTACCAGGGTGGCAACAACGCCGGGCACACGATCTTGGCCGAGGGGCACACGCTCAAGCTGCAGCTGATCCCCTCGGGGATCTTGTACCCGCACATCACGTCGGTCATCGCCGACGGCGTGGTCGTGGATCCGCGCGTGCTCCTGGACGAGATGGACGGGCTCGCGGCCGTGGGCGTCGATCCGTCCCGACTGGTGGTATCGGGCAACTGCCACATGATCATGCCCTACCACCTCGAGCTCGAGCGCGTGACCGAACGGTTCCTTGGCAAGAACGCGCTCGGCACGACCAAGCGCGGGATCGGGCCGGCGTACGGGGACAAGGCGGCGCGGATCGGCCTGCGGATCCAGGACCTGTTCGACGAGAAGATCTTCCGCGAGAAGCTCGACGTCGTGCTCCGGGAGAAGAACCAGATCCTCACCCGGATCTACGGGCGTCTGCCGCTCGTGGCCGAGACGATCGTCGAGGACTACCTGCGCTACGCCGAACGTCTGCGTCCGCACGTGACCGACACGTCCCGGCTCCTGCACGACGCGCTCCGGGGGGGCAAGGAGGTCCTGCTCGAGGGTGCCCAGGGCACGATGCTCGATCTCGACAAGGGGACGTATCCGTTCGTCACCTCGTCGAACCCGGTCACGGGGTACGCGCTCGCGTCGGCCGGGATCGGGCCCCGCGAGGTGGAGCGCGTGATCGGGATCACGAAGGCGTACGTGACCCGCGTCGGCGCCGGCCCGTTCCCCACCGAGGACCACGGGCCGGAGGGCGACCGGCTCGGTGAGCGCGGTCGGGAGTTCGGGACGGTGACCGGACGCAAGCGCCGTTGCGGGTGGTTCGACGCGGTGATCCTGCGGTACGCCGCGCGCGTGAACGGGCTCACCGAGCTGTTCGTCACCAAGCTCGACGTGCTGTCGGGCTTCGACACCATCCGGGTCTGCAGCGCCTACCGTGCCGACGGCGAGACCTTCGACGACTTCCCGCCGCACCAGTCCCTGTTCCATCGCGCCGAGCCCGTCTACGAGGAGCTCGAGGGCTGGCAGGACGAGATCGGGGCGGCGACCACGCTCGGCGAGCTGCCCTCGGCCGCCCGAACCTACCTCGATCGTGTCCGGGAGCTCGTCGGCGTCCCGATCGGCGTGGTCTCGGTCGGCCCCGGGCGCGAACAGAGCCTGACCGCCGGGGGTTCGGGCGGCGGATGAGGGTCCTGGTGGTGGGTGCCGGCGGGCGCGAGCACGCGCTCGCGTGGCGGCTCTCACGCGACCCGGCGGTGGACCGGCTCCTCTCGGCCCCCGGGAACGCCGGGATCGCGCGGGAGGCCGAGTGCGTCCCGGTCGCGGCCGATGACACGAGCGGGCTGCTCGCGCTCGTCGAGGCCGAGCGCATCGACCTCACGGTGGTCGGCCCCGAGGGCCCCCTGGTCGGCGGTCTGGCCGACGAGCTCTCCCGGAGGGGTCACGCGGTGTTCGGACCCTCGGCCGAGGCGGCGCGCCTCGAGGGCTCGAAGTCATGGGCGAAGGATCTCTGCGAACGGTACGAGATCCCGGCGGCGGGGAGCCTCACGGCGCGCTCGATGTCGGAGGCGCTCGGGGCGCTCGACGCGTTCGGGCCTCCGTACGTCGTGAAGGCGGACGGGCTCGCCGCGGGCAAGGGCGTCGTGATCACCGAGGAGCGTGCCGAGGCGGTCCGGGCGCTCGAGCGGGCGCTCGTGGACCGGGCGTTCGGGGACGCGGGGTCGACCGTCGTGGTGGAGGAGCACCTGAGCGGTCGCGAGGTCTCTGCCTTCGCGCTCGCCGACGGCCAGAGGATGCTCCCGCTCGCCTTCGCGCAGGACTTCAAGCGGGTCGGCGACGACGACACCGGACCCAACACCGGCGGGATGGGGGCGTACTCGCCGGTGCCGTTCGTGGACGCGGCGAACGCCGAGCGGATCCGAGCCGACGTGCTCGAGCGCACCGTCCGCGCGCTCGCTGCCGAGGGCGTCCGCTATCGAGGCGTCCTGTACGCCGGCCTGATGCTGACCGAGGCGGGTCCCAAGGTGCTCGAGTTCAACTGCCGCTTCGGCGACCCCGAGACCCAGGCGCTCATGCCGCGGCTGGGCTCGGACCCCGCCGGACTGTTCCTCGCCTGCGCGCGCGGTGAGCTCCCGGGTGAGCCGATCGCGCTGCGTCCCGGCGCGTGCGTCACGGTGGTGCTCGCCTCGGGCGGCTACCCCGGGCCGCACGAGACCGGGTTCGAGATCGCGGGTCTGGAGGCGGCCGAGCGCGTGGAGGGCGCGACGGTGTTCCATTCGGGCACGGCGCAACGGCAAGGTAGAGTGGTCACCGCGGGGGGACGCGTGCTCTCGGTGAGCGCGACCGGGTCCTCGATCGCGGAGGCCCGGGACCGCGCGTACGATGCGAGCTGGCGCCTTTCCTTCGAGGGGATGCGGCTACGGAGCGACGTCGCGGCGCTGGCGGCGAAGGAGGAGCGGACATGACCGATCCGGCACCGCTGGTCGGCGTGCTGGTGGGTTCGGCGGCCGAGCTCCCCCTGATGCAGCAGGCGACCGCGATCTTGGAGAAGCTCGAGCTCCCGCACGAGATCCGCGTGATGTCGTCCTCGCGGAGCCCCGACCTCGTCGACGAGTACGCCCGGACCGCGTTCGACCGCGGCCTGAAGGCCCTCGTGTGCACGACGGGGATCTCCGGGCACCTCGCGGCGGCCGTGGCCGCGCGGACGATCGTGCCGGTGATCGGCGTGCCGATCGCGACGGACCAGATGGGCGGCGAGCAGGCCCTGTACGTGACCGCCCAGATGCCGAGCGGCGTGCCGGTCGCGACCGTCGGCGTCGACTCGGCGATGAACGCCGCGGTACTGGCCGCCGAGATCGTCGGAGTGGCCGATCCCGACGTCCAGAAGCGGCTGTGGCGGTTCAAGGACGACCTTGCGGAGGGGCTCAGGCTGTGAGCCCGCGCTCCGTTGGCCATCCGGAGCCATGATCCCGCGCTACGCCCTCCCGGAGATGACCGCCGTCTGGTCCGAGGACGCGAAGCTCGGACGCTGGCTCGAGATCGAGCTCTCGGTCGCCGAGGCGTGGGCCCGTCTCGGTGTGATCCCCGACGACGACGCGCGCGAGATCCGCGAGAAGGCGGCGTTCGACGCCGCACGGGTGGCCGAGGTCGAACGGATCACCAAACACGACGTCGCGGCGTTCGTTCAGGTCGTTGCGGAGGCCGTCGGCCCCGCCGGCCGGTGGGTGCACTTCGGGCTCACCTCCTCCGACGTCTTGGACACCGGCCTCGCCCTCCAGCTCCGTGACGCCTGCGACCTGGTGCTCGAACGCCTCGAGCGGCTGCTCGCCGTCTCGAAACGGATGGCCCTGGCCAACCGGGACGTCGTGATGGCGGGGCGTACCCACGGGGTCGTGGCCGAGCCGACGAGCTTCGGGCACAAGGTGGCGCTCTGGGCGTTCGAGCTCGACCGCGACCGCGAGCGGCTGCGGCGCGCGCGAGAGAGCGTGAGCGTCGGCGCGATCAGCGGGGCCGTCGGCACCTACGCGCAGGTCGACCCTCGCGTCGAGGAGCAGGTCTGCGCGGGGCTCGGCCTGCGCGCCGCCGAGGCCTCGAGCCAGATCGTCGCGCGCGACCGGCATGCCGAGTTCATGGCCGCCCTCGCCATCACCGCGTCCACGTTGGACGCGGTCGCGACCGAGATCCGCCACCTCGCCCGGACCGAGGTGCGCGAGGTGCAGGAGCCGTTCACGCGGGGCCAGAAGGGCTCGAGCGCGATGCCGCACAAGCGCAACCCCGTGCGATGCGAGCGCGTGACGGGGCTCGCCCGCGTGATCCGCGGCAACCTGCAGGCGGCGCTCGAGAACACCGTGCTCTGGCACGAGCGCGACATCTCGCACTCGTCGGCCGAGCGCGTGATCCTGCCGGACTCGACGATGGCGCTGCACTTCATGCTCGCGGAGATGGCCGACGTCCTCGACGGCCTCGAGGTCTATCCCGACCGGATGCGCGAGAACCTGCACGTGGGTGGTGGGCTCGCCTTCTCGCAGAACGTGCTGCTCGCGCTGGTCGACGCCGGTCTGCCGCGCGACGAGGCGTATGCGATCGTGCAGTCCGCGGCCGCTGCGGCCTGGGACGAGGGCGCGTCGTTCCGGGACCTCGTCGCCCACGATCCTCGGGTGGGCGAGCGGATCGGCGGCCGCCTCGACGAGCTGTTCGAGCCTTCCCGCGCGCTCCGCAACCTCGACGTGGTGTTCGACCGGCTGCAGAAGCTGGAGGTCGCAGCATGAGTCAGGCCAAGCTCGCGGGGCAGGGGAAGGTCCGCGACATCTACGACGTGGGCCAGGACCGGCTCCTGCTCGTCGCCACCGATCGCATCAGCGCGTTCGACGTCGTCCTGCCGAACCCGATCCCGGACAAAGGGCGGGTGCTCACCGGGCTGACGCTTTACTGGCTCGAGAGGACGGAGGACCTGATCGGCAACCACCTGATCAGCGCCGACCGCCGCGACTTCCCCGAGCCCTTCCGCAGCGAACCCTCGCTCGCCGGTCGCGCCATGCTCGGCACGAGGGCCGAGGTGGTCCCGGTGGAGTGCGTGGCGCGCGGGTACCTGACGGGCAGCGGCCTCAAGCAGTACCGGGCCGAGGGCCAGGTCTGCGGCGTCCCGCTGCCACCGGGGCTGGACGAGGCGCACCGCCTCCCCGAGCCGATCTTCACGCCGACCACCAAGGCCGCCGAGGGCCACGACCTGCCGCTCACCTTCGAGGGGACCGTCGACCTGATCGGGAAGGGTCTGGCCGAGCGCCTGCGCGAGGTCACGATCGCGCTGTACGAACGGGGGGCGCAGGTCGCCGCCGAACGCGGGATCATCGTTGCCGACACGAAGTTCGAGTTCGGGTTCGCGGCCGGCGAGCTCATCCTGATCGACGAGGTGCTCACCCCGGACTCGTCCAGGTTCTGGCCGGCCGACGGCTTCACACCCGGCAAGGCCCAACCGAGCTTCGACAAGCAGTTCGTGCGCGACTGGCTGGACGCGACCGGCTGGGACCACGAGCCTCCACCGCCCGAGCTCCCGTCCGAGGTGGTCGAGCGGACGGCGGCGAAGTACCGCGAGGCCTACGAGAAGGTGACCGGCCAGTCCTTCGACCACTACCGACACCTGATGGGCGCGATGAGCGAGAACGACGCGGCGGCCAGCGCGGCGGACCTCGAACGCCTGCGGACGGAGCACGCGTGACGTTCACGTTCGAGGTGCTCGTGCGCCTGCGCCCCGGGCTGCTCGATCCGCAGGGCAAGGCCGTCGAGGGCTCGCTCCCGGCGATGGGGTGGACGAACGTCCGCGGGGTCCGTGTCGGCCGCCACGTCGAGCTCACGATCGAGGCCGCGGACGAGGCCGCCGCCCGCGCGCAGGTCGAGGAGATGGCGCGGCGGCTGCTCTCGAACCCGGTGATCGAGGACTTCCAGGTCCTGACCGCGGCCGAGGTCGGCGGATGAGTGACGCGCCGCGCGTCGGCGTCATCACCTTCCCCGGCTCGTTGGATGATCGCGATGCTCTGCGCGCCGTCGCGTTCATGGGCGGGAAGGGCGTCCCGCTCTGGCACGCCGATCGCGACCTGCACGGGGTCGACGCCGTGATCCTGCCGGGCGGGTTCTCGTACGGCGACTACCTGCGGTGCGGGGCGATCGCACGGTTCGCGCCGGTGATGGAGGAGGTGCGCGCGTTCGCCGAGCGCGGAGGCCCCGTGGCCGGGATCTGCAACGGGTTCCAGATCCTCTGCGAGGCGGGGCTGCTGCCCGGGGCGCTGATCCGCAACCGCCAGCTCCGCTTCGTGTGCCGGTGGGTCGACGTGCGCGTGGAGACCTCGCTCTCGCCGCTCACGGCCGATCTGGTCGCCGGGGAGGTGCTCCGTGTCCCGGTTAAACACGGCGAGGGGCAGTTCGTCGCGTCGGCGGCGGACCTCGAACGCCTGGAGGGCGACGGTCTTGTGGTCTTCCGGTACTCCGGGCCGGATGGGTCCCTCGAGGACAACGCGAACCCCAACGGCGCGTCGAACGCGATCGCCGGCGTGCGCAACGTGTCCGGCAACGTCGTAGGGCTGATGCCGCACCCCGAGCACGCCGTCGACCCCGACGTCGGCGCGACCGGCGGCCAGCCGATGTTCGCGTCCCTGCTCGCGTCCGCGCTCGCCCGCGTATGACCGCCGAGGAGCCGATGCACCGGGCCCTCGGGCTCACCGACGACGAGCTCGCCGCGATCGTCTCGACGCTCGGCCGCCAGCCGAACCGGAGCGAGCTCGCGATGTACGCCGCGATGTGGTCGGAGCACTGCTCGTACAAGTCCTCGAAGATCCACCTGCGGACGCTGCCGACCGAGGGGCCCGCGGTCCTCGTCGGGCCCGGGCAGGACGCGGGGGCGGTCGACGTCGGCGACGGACTCGCCGTCGTGTTCAAGATGGAGTCGCATTCCCACCCGAGCGCGGTCGAGCCGTACCAGGGTGCCGCCACCGGCGTCGGCGGGATCGTGCGCGACATCATCTCGATGGGTGCGCGCCCGATCGCGCTGCTGGACCCGCTGCGGTTCGGACCGCTGACCGAGGAGCGCAACCGCTGGCTGTTCGAAGGGGTGGTCGCTGGGATCGGGGGGTACGGCAACTGCATCGGCGTGCCGACGGTGGGTGGCGAGATCGCCTTCGCCGAGCCACACTCGGCGAACCCCAGCGTGAACGTGATGTGCGTCGGCGTCGCACCGGCCGACCGCCTGGTGACCTCGGCGCGCGAGGTCCACGAGGGCGCGCTGCTGGTGCTGTTCGGCGCCGCGACCGGTCGCGACGGGATCGGTGGGGTCTCGGTGCTCGCGAGCCGGACGATCGAGGAGGGTTCGCAGGAGAGCCGCCCGAGCGTGCAGATCGGCGACCCGTTCGCCGAGAAGCTCCTGATCGAGGCCTCGCTCGAGCTCGTCGGGCGCGACCTGCTCGAGGGCCTCCAGGACCTCGGCGGGGCCGGGCTCACATGCGCCGTGTCCGAGTCCGCGGCTCGAGCCGGCCTCGGCGCCGAGCTGGACCTGGACGCCGTGCCGCTCCGCGAGCCCGACCTCGAGGCGTTCGAGATCCTCACGTCCGAGTCGCAGGAGCGCATGCTGGCGCTCGTCGCGCCCGAGCGGCTCGGGGACGTCCGCGAGGTGTGCGAGCGCTGGGGCCTCGCGTCCGCGGTCGTCGGTCGCCTCGTGACCGGGGGCGGTCTGCGCGTCGCGATGGGCGGGACCACGATCGCCGACGTTCCGGCGCGCTCGCTCGCCGACGAGGGGCCCGTCTACACCCGCCCGATGGAGCCGCCGGCCGAGCCCGACGATCCGCTCGCCGAGGACCCGACGTTCGCCGCCGTCGCGGACGAGGCGGGTGACGCGCTCCTGCGGGTCCTCTCGAGTCCGAACGTGGCGGACAAGCGCTGGGTGTGGGAGCAGTACGACTCGCTGGTGCAAGGCGGAACGGTCCGCGGACCGGGCGGGGACGCCGCCCTGATCCGGATCGAAGGGACCCTGAAGGCGCTCGCGCTCTCGAGCGACGGGAAGGGACGGTTCGGTCGGCTCGACCCGTACCTGGCGGCGGCGCATGCCGTCGCCGAGGCCGCGCGGAACGTCGCCTGCACAGGGGCGCGCCCGCTCGCGATCACGAACTGCATGAACTTCGGCAACCCCGAGCGGCCAGAGGTGATGTGGCAGTTCGCCGAGTCGATCCGCGGGATGGCGGATGCGTGTCGCGCGTTCGACACACCGGTGACCGGCGGGAACGTGAGCTTCTACAACGGATCGGGCGACTCCGCGATCTGGCCGACCCCGGTGATCGGCATGCTCGGGCTCCTGCACGACTACCGCCTGGCGGTCGGCCCGGCCTTCGGGGAGGGTGGCGCGGCCGTGTACGTCCTCGGCGAGACCCTGCCCGAGCTCGGCGGGAGCGAGTTCGCCGAGGTGGTGCTCGGCACGATCGCCGGGCGCGTGCCCGTGATCGATCTGGAGCGGGAGCGGCAGCTGCACCTGCTGCTACGAGAGGCGGCCGCCGCCGACCTGCTCGCGAGCGCCCACGACTGCTCCGATGGCGGGCTCGCCGTCGCGCTCGCCGAATCCGCGATCGGCGGGGGGGCGGGGTTCGCCGTCGGGCTGCCCGGCGACCTGCCGCCGCACGTCGCGCTCTTCTCCGAGTCGGCCTCCCGGGCCGTCGTGAGCGTCGACCCCGCGCGCGCGGTCGAGCTCGAGGACCTGGCGGGCATGCTCGGCGTCCCGCTTGGGCGCCTGGGCGAGACCGGAGGCCCGCGGATCGTCGTCGATGGCGTGTTGGACCTCGCCCTCGACGAGGCGACCGCCGCCTACGAGGAGGCGATCCCGAAGCTCCTCGCCGGTTGAACGCTCCGAGCGGCACGAGGGTGCGGTGCTAGCATCGGGCCGGGTGGGTGCCGAGGGTCCCAAAGAGGAGTGTGGCGTCTTCGGCGTGTGGGCGCCCGGCGAAGACGTCTCTCGGCTGATCTACTTCGCGCTCTTCGCGCAACAGCACCGAGGTCAGGAGGCCGCCGGGATGGCGGTCTCCGACGGCGAGCACATCCTCGTGTTCAAGGAGCTGGGGCTGGTCTCGCAGGTGTTCGACGAGGCGACGCTCTCGACCCTGCGAGGCGACCTCGGGATCGGGCACAATCGTTACTCCACGACGGGATCGACCACGTGGGAGAACGCGCAGCCGGCGTTCAAGACAGACGGCCAGCGCTCGCTGGCGCTGGGGCACAACGGCAACCTCGTGAACACGCTCGAGCTCGCCGAACGGGTGGGCGCCGGGGGCGCGGCCACCACCGACTCGGATCTGGTCGCGAGGATCCTCGCGCGGCACCCGTCCGAGGATCTCGAGTCCGCCCTCCTCGACGTCCTCCCCACGCTCGAGGGCGCGTTCTCGTTCGTCGTGATGGACGAGCGGAGCCTGTTCGCGGCCCGCGACCCCCACGGTCTGCGCCCGCTCTCGATCGGCCGCCTGCCGAACGGCTTCTGCGTCGCGTCCGAGACGTGCGCGCTCGATATCGTGGGCGCGACGTTCCTGCGTGACGTCGAGCCGGGGGAACTGGTCCGGGTCGACGAGCGCGGCGTCGTCCCGACGCGATTCGGGCAGGCCGAGCGGAGCGCGCTCTGCATCTTCGAGTACGTGTACCTCGCGCGCCCGGACTCCCGGATCCGTGGCACGACCGTGCACGAGGTCCGGCGCGAGCTCGGTCGGCGCCTCGCGCTCGAGGCGCCCGCCGACGCCGACCTGGTGGTCCCGGTTCCCGACACCGCGCATTCGGCCGCGTCGGGCTACGCGGAGGCCTCGGGGATCTCGTACGGCGAGGGTCTGATGAAGAACCGGTACGTGGGTCGTACGTTCATCCAGCCCTCGCAATCGCTGCGCGAACGCGGCGTGAAGCTGAAACTCAACCCTATGCCCGATGCCGTGCGCGGGAGGCGGCTGGTCGTGATCGACGACTCGATCGTCCGGGGAACCACGACCCGCCAGATCGTCCAGGCCCTCCGCGAGGCCGGCGCGACCGAGGTGCATACCCGGATCACCTGCCCCCCGATCCGATGGCCGTGCTTCTACGGCATCGACATGTCCTCCCGTCAGGAGCTGATCGGGGCGGACCTGGCGGTCGAGCAGATCAAGGAGTACATCGGGGCGGATTCGCTCGGCTACCTGTCGCTCGAGGGGATGGTCGGTGCGACCGGACAGGAGACCGACTCGTTCTGCCGCGCCTGCTTCGACGGTGAGTATCCGATCCCGATCCCCGAGCACGCCGGCAAGTTCCTCCTCGAGCACCCCGCCAAGTCGTGACCTCGGAGGCCTACCGGCGGGCCGGCGTCGACCTGGACGCGGCCAACAGAGCGGTCGAGCTGATCCGCGACCTCGCCGCCGACGCCTCACGGCCGGAGCTCTCGAGTGGCGTCGGCGGGTTCGCCGGGCTGTTCGACATCGGGCAGGGTCGGTACCTCGCGGCGGCCACCGATGGCGTCGGCACGAAGCTCGAGGTCGCGCGCCTGGCCGGACGGCTCGACACCGTAGGGATCGACCTCGTCGCGATGTGCGCCGACGACGTGGTGTGCACCGGCGCCGAGCCGCTGTTCTTCCTCGACTACCTCGCGGTCGGCAGGCTCGAACCCGAACGCGTCGCCGCGATCGTCGGCGGGGTCGCGGAGGGATGCCGCCGCGCCGGCTGCGCGCTCCTCGGCGGCGAGACCGCCGAGCACCCGGGCGTGATGGCCGAGGACGCGTTCGATCTGGCGGGGTTCTGCGTCGGCGTCGTCGAACACGACCGCCGGCTCGGATCCGATCTGGTCCGGGAGGGCGACGTGCTGATCGGTCTCGCGTCGACGGGTCTGCATGCGAACGGGTTCTCGCTCGTTCGAGACGCCTTGCTCGACCGCCACGGGCTGGACGAGGTCGTCCCGCCTCTGCGGCGCCCGCTCGTCGAGGAGCTGCTGGAGCCGACCGCGATCTACGCGCCGCTGGTCCTCGCGCTGGCCGGCGAGGGGTCGCTCCACGCCGCGGCCCACGTGACCGGGGGCGGCATCGTCGAGAACCTCCCGCGCGTCGTCCCGGGGGGCCTCGAGGCCGATGTCGCGTGGGGAACGTGGCCGGTCCCGCCCGTGTTCGAACTGCTCCGGGCCGCGACGGGGGCATCCGACGACGATCTGCGCTCGACGTTCAACCTCGGCATCGGCATGGTGCTGGTCACGCCCGCCGAGCGTGCCGACCGGGTCGTGGTCGCGAGCCGGCGAGGCGGGGTTCCCGGCGCTCCCGATCGGGACGATCCGGGCTCGATCCGCAGCGTGAGGCCCGGCGGCAACGGGCCTCGGTCCGACGCCCTGCCGAAGACTGACTACCTCCGTGTGGCCCACTCGTTGCCCGCATCGGTCACCTCGGGGGAGACCGGCGGTCCCGCGAAAACCACCTGCCGGACCGATGCGGCGCGAGGGATGGAGGCCGATACCTTTCGAGATGATGCTGAACACCAAGACCGCACCGAGCGTCCTGGTCGTCGACGACGAGCCGCAGGTCGTCTGGATGCTGCAGTTCAGCCTCGAAGCCGAGGGCTACCAGACGCTCTCGGCACGTGACGGACGGTCGGCGCTCGACGAGGTGCGCGAGCACCATCCCAGCGTGATCCTGCTCGACATCATGATGCCGGTCATGGACGGCTGGGCCGTCCTCGAGGAGCTCCAGGAGCTCCCGGCGTCCGAGCGTCCTCGCGTGATCGTCGTCTCGGCGCGCTCGAGCCTGCGCGACCGCGCCAAGGCCGCGGAGCTCGGAGCCGACGCGTTCGTAGCCAAGCCGTTCAACGTGGACGACCTTCTGGTCGTGCTGCACGACGTCGAGCAGGCGAGCTAGTTCTCCACCCGGCCGACCGCAATGCCCGCATCCCCCAGCAACGCCAGCAGTGGCTCGAGCAGGTGCGTCGGCGCTGCGACCGTCAGCACCTCGCCGTCGGGCTGGTCGATCTGACGGAACTCGCCACCGGCCGCCTCCACGGCCACGCGACCCGCCGCGGTGTCCCACGGTGCCAGATGGAGCTCGTAGTACGCATCCACCTCGCCGCACGCCACCGAGCACAGGTCCATCGCCGCCGAGCCGCTCCGCCGGATGTCGGCGACGCGGCCGATCACCTCGGTGAGCGTGCGCGCCTCGCGGACGCGCATCCGTCCGTCGTAGCCGAAGCCGGTCGCGAGCACCGCATCGTGGATCGTCGTCCGCTCCGAGGGACGGGCTGGACGCCCGTCCCGATCCGTGCCGTGGCCCGTCACGCCGACCGTCAACCGTCCGAGGGCGTCGACCACTGCGCCGACGGAGGGAACCGCGTCCACCTCGATCCCGATCGATACCGCGTACCCGGGGTACCCGCGCACGTAGCTCGCGGTCCCGTCGAGCGGGTCGATCACCCAGCGCACGCCCGACGACCCCGGCCGGTCCGTCCCCTCCTCGCCCAGGATCGCGTCGTCGGGCCGTGCGGCGAGGATGCCGTCCACGATCGCGCGCTCCGAGGCCCGGTCGATCTCGGTCACGAGATCTCCCGCCGCGGACTTCTCCGCGATCTCGAAGCCGGTCCGCAGGCCATCCCGCTGGATCTCGGCGGCACCACGCGCGAGCCCGATCGCGAGCGAGCGCAGCTCCTCGAGGAGGACGGCCGGCATGCTCAGGGCTGGATGACCTTGCCGAACCGGACGTCGCGCACCGGCACCCTCGCGACCGTGCCGTCCCTGCGCCGGACCACGTAGGTCGCGGCGTCGTGGTCGTAGCGCTCCAGGATGCCCACCGCTTCGCCGACGTAGCCGTTGGGCGACTCGAACTGGAACGACACGCGTTTGCCCGTGTCCTCGGGCGTCACGAGGTTCTGCCCCTTCACCCGCCGGAGGATACCGGACGGTCAGCGCGGGAGCGCCTCGAGGCGCTCCCGCGACTCGAGCAGCTCGACCAGCGCGCCGAACGCCCGGCCCACGGTCGCGCCGTCGAGCACCCGGTGATCGAAGGTGAGCGACAGGGTGCATGCGGGCCGCGCCTCGACCGCGCCGTCGATCACGAGCGCCCTCGGTTCGATCACCCCGAGCGCGATCGTCACCGCGTGACCGGGGTTCAGCAGCGGCGTCCCCGACTCGGAGCCGTAGCTGCCCGTGTTCGACACGGCGATCGTCTCCCCCGAGGTGTTCGTCGGCCTGAGGCTCCCCTCCCGTGCCGCGCGGGCGAGCCGGGCGATCTCCGCCGCGACCTCGCCGATCCCCAACGACCCCGCGTCCATCACGACGGGGACGACGAGCCCTCGATCCGTGTCCGTGGCGATCCCAACGTTGACCGTGCCGTGGACCAGGATCGCTCGCTCCGTCCACGTCGCGTTGAGCATGCGGTGGTCGGCCACGATCTCGGCGAGTGCCCGGACGAACACCGGCAGCGGGGAGACCCCGAGCTTCCGCCGGACCGCCTCCAGCGCCGTGCAGTCCACCGTTCGGAACGTCGTGACCTGCGGGATCGCCGCCACCTCCGAGAGGGTGTCGGCGATCGCGTGGCGGATCGCCGAGACGGGGATCTCCTCCATGGGTATGTCCGTTCCCACCGTCCACGCCGTCACGGGCTCGAGCCCGGGTGTCGCCGTCGGATAGGTGGTCGCGTGCACGTCGGAGTGAGCGAACGCCTCGACGTCCTCCCGGACGACGCGTCCGTCCGGTCCGGATCCCGAGACGATGGACAGATCCACGCCGAGGTCCTTCGCGAGCCTGCGGACGGCGGGTGTGGCGGTCACGGTTCCCGTCTCGACCGTCCCTGCGATCTCGAACGTCGCGAGCGGCGCCCCGACGGCGAGCGTCTCGCCGGCCGCGACGTGGAGCCTCGAGACGCGGCCGGCGTAGGGCGCGGGTACCTCGACCGTCGCCTTGGCCGTCTCGATCTCGACGAAGGGCTCGTTGAGCTCGACCGTGTCTCCCTCGGCGACCAGCCACGCGCTCACCACCGCCTCCTCGAGCCCCTCCCCGAGATCCGGCAGCGTGAAGACGCGTTCGGCCATCAGTAGGTCACGACCCTGCGGACGGCGTCCGAGATCCGTTCGACGCTCGGGAGGTAGCGCTGCTCGAGCGACGCCGGCGGGTACGGCACGTCGGGGCCGGTGACCCGGGCGACCGGCGCCTCGAGGTGGTCGAACGCCTCCTCGACGATCCGCGCCGCGATCTCGGCGCCCATCCCGAGCGTGAGGGGGGCCTCGTGCACGACGATCGCCCGCCCGGTCTCTCGGACGGCGCCGCCGATCGCCTCGACGTCCAGCGGGACCAGCGATCGCAGGTCCAGCACCGTCGCCTCGATCCCATCGCCCGAGAGGGCGTTCGCGGCCTCGAGGCAGCGAGCCACCATCGCACCGTAGGCGATCAGGACGCAGGAGCCACCGTCCCGGACCCTCCGCGCCCGACCGATCCCCGCGCCGTCCACGGTGAGATCGCCCTTCTCCTTCGACCAGTAGCGGCTCTTGGGTTCGAGGAAGATCACCGGATCGGGGTCGTCGATCGACAGCCGGAGCAGCCGGTAGGCGTCGAGCGCGCTCGACGGCACCACGACCTTCAGCCCCGCGGTGTGGACGTAGTAGGTCTCGGGGCTCTCGCCGTGGTGCTCCTTGCCCCGGATCCCCCCGAACGACGGGATCCGGATCACCGCGGGGACGCCGACGCGCCCCCGCGTCCGCTCGCGGTACTTGGCGACGTGACTGATCACCTGGTCCAGTGCCGGGTACGAGAACCCCTCGAACTGCATCTCGGCGATCGGTCGCCAGCCGGCCATCGCGAGTCCCACGCAGATGCCGGCGATCCCGGCCTCGGCGATCGGGGTGTTGAACACGCGCTCGCGTCCGAACTCGGCCTGCAGGCCCTCGGTCACGCGGAACACGCCGCCGAGCTCGCCGACGTCCTCCCCGAACACGAGCGTCCGGGGGTCGGCGCCGAGGGCGTCGCGGAGGGCGGCGTTCAGCGCCGCGACCATCGTGAGCTCAGCCATCGCCCAAGAGCACCTCGCGCTGGCGGAGCAGGGTCGCCGGCGGGTCGGCGTACGCGTGATCGAACATCTCGCCCGCGGGCGGCTCGCCGAGTTCGATCACCTCGGCGCGGATCTGGGCCACCCACGCCTCCGCCTCGTCGTCGCAGGCACGGACGAAGGCCTCGTCGATCGTTCCCGCATCGAGCAGGTGCGTCCGATAGCGTTCGATCGGGTCCCGGTCCCGCCAGGCCGCGACCTCGGCCGCGTCGCGGTAGCGCGAGTCATCGTCGGCGGTGGAGTGCGCACCCACGCGGTACGTCATCGCCTCGATCAGGCTGGGTCCGTCGCCGGCGCGTGCGCGTTCGACCGCTCGCTCGGTGACCGAGTACACGGCCAGCACGTCGTTGCCGTCGACCCGGATGCCCGGGAAGCCGTACCCGGCCGCCCGAGCCGCGATCGGGGCCGCGTACTGCTCGCTGGCCGGGACCGAGATCGCCCAGCCGTTGTTCTGACAGAACAGGATCACCGGTGCGCGAAAGACCGCGGCCAGGTTGGCACCCTCGTGGAAGTCGCCCTCGGAGGCGGAGCCGTCGCCGAAGTATGCGAGCGAGCACGCCGTGCTCCCGTCCAGCTTCGCGCCCATCGCCCACCCGACCGCATGCACGATCTGCGTGGCGACGGGCACGCAGATCGGCGCGAACCGCGACGCGATCGGGTCGTAGGGACCGCCGTGCCACGTCCCGCGATGGTACTGGAGGTACTCGACGATCCCGATGCCCCGGACGACCGCGGCCGCGAGCTCGCGGAACGAAGGGAACACGAAGTCGTCGGGGCCGAGCGCGAACGCGCTGCCCACCTGGGCGGCCTCCTGACCCTCGAACGGCGGGTAGACCGTGAGCTCGCCCTGGCGCTGCAACGCCCAGCACTCGCGGTCCAGGCGCCTCGAACGGATCATCAGGCGCAGGAGCTCGCGGCGGTCGTCGTCCGAGAGCCCCACGTCGGTGTCGCCGACGGGCGTCCCGTCGGGCGCGACGAGCTGCACGATCGGGGCATCGGTGAACGGGCGCTGGGTCATCCCGGGGCGGCCTCCGGCGAGTTCTGGCGAGCGGAGCGTCGGGAGCATATATACACTCGGACGCCGTGGTCCCGTCGGCCGAGCTCCGCGTTTACCAGCCGCTCGAGGCGTTCCCGCCGCACGAGCAGGCCCACTGGGAGCGGCACCTCGTCGACGGGCACCTGTGGCTCGGCAAGCCCAGGTACCGGCAGGAGGTCACGTCCGCGGGCTCGGGGATCCTGATCCCGACGGGCGAGGACGGGGCCTACGTCAAAGTGGTCGAGGGCCGGTACTACGTCTGCCCCTGGCGGACGACCCTGCGCGTCCTCGCGGGGATGCTCTCGTTCCGCGAGGCGGCCGTGTTCGACGACCCGGCCGCCTTCGTGAGCGACGCTGCCGCGCGCCGAGCGACCCGGGAGCTCCGACGGCTGCGGCGGCGCGAGCCCTGGCAGGTGTCGACGATCATGCACAGCCCCTGGCACGTCCCGGTGCGCTGGTTCGTCCTGTTCGAGGACGGCGAGCGACGCCTCCAGGAGGTCGGCGGGCACCACCGGCTGTCGTACCTGTCGACGGCGCGGAAGGCGCTGCGCCGTGCCGAGGACGCCGTGCCCGTGCTCCGCCAGTCCGAGCTCGGCCCGATCGGCGATCTCGTCCTGGAGATGCACCAGTGGCTGGCGCTGTTCGACCCGCACGCGATCCTCGAGCTCGACTACGGGACGCTCTGCGCGATGCTCACGTGGGACGAGATGGACGACGACCACAGCGCCCGCGACATCCACGACGCGCTCCGTGCGCTCTCGGACAAGGAGTTCCCGCGGTCGGCGGACCTGTACCAGTCGGTGCTCGTTCGATCGGCGGAGCTGCGGGCGCACGAGAGCCTGAACTAGCGGCGCGTGGCCAGGGGCAGATTCGAACTGCCGACACCGCGGTTTTCAGCCGCGTGCTCTGCCAACTGAGCTACCTGGCCTCCAGAGCCGAACGCCGGCCCTGCGGCCGGCGCCGACCCCGCGCGGCCGACGGGCTTCGATCCCGCGATCTCCGCCTTGACAGTGCCTTCGAGCGCGTCCTGAAGGATACCGGCCCGTCCTGCCGCGTAGCGTTTGCCCTGCTCAGGCGCTGTCCGTGGTCCCGCGTCGTCCCGATCCGTCCGGGACCCTCCGGCGACCACCGGTGGATGGGCTCACGGTTGGGAACCCCCAGTCGTTATCACGCCCCGACAGGGAGCGGCACAGCTCCAAGTACAGGTGGGTCACGACCTCGACCTCGACCGGCCGAATCTCTCTGATCGTGGTCATCTGGTCCTCCTACGAAGTGAAGACGGGAACGGTCGGGAGCCCCGGAGGGGCTCGCGCCCAAAGAGGACCACGGGTACGGGTCGTTCAGCGTCAGGTGAACGGCTTCACGGCGTCCAGTCTCTGTGCACAAGCGAACCGACGCAAGGGCTGCAGCCCTACCTGCCGGGGGTTGAGCGCGCGGTACGAGCCTCTCCGCTACCTGTCAACGTCCCGAAGCATCCCGACCAGCGCCGCCGCAACTGTACCGGTGCTCCTCGCAGTCGATCAACCGTTCGGCGCACGTGCGGGTCGCGGCGTTCCCTCAGCACGAGCCAATCACGTCGGCCCGATCGAAGTGGGCAGCTCTGTGCACAACCGAACCGACGCAAGGGCTGCAGCCCTACCTGCCGGGGGTTGAGCGGGCGGTACGAGCCTCTCCGCTACCTGTCAACGTCCCGAAGCATCCCGACCAGCACCGCCCGCAGTACCGGTGCTCCTCGCAGTCGATCAAGAGTTCGGCGAACGTGCGGGTCGCGGGGTTCCCCCAGCACGAGCCAATCGCGTCGGCCCGATCGAAGTCGGGCAGCATGAGGACGCGGAGCAGTTCGGGCGGGGAGCGGGCGGAAGCCCTCGAGGCGCTGGCGGAGGGCCTGCTTCCATCTCCTCGAAAGTCATGACCCGACGCTAGTACGTTCGGGGCGACTCCAGTCGCAGCACTCACCGGCAGCATGAGGACGCGGAGCAGTTCGCGCGGGGAGCGGGCGGGAAGCCCTCGAGGCGCTGGCGGAGGGCCTGCTCCATCTCCTCGAAAGTCATGACCCGACGCTAGTACGTTAGGGGCGACTCCAGTCGCAGGACTCAACGCCGAGGTCTTGGCGTCTGCGGCCGCAAGGTGGGGCCGATGTGTGAGGCTTGCCACCTCTCCGCTGCGGGTGGAAACGCTCAGCCCCGTGGACGTCGCGGCGCGTGCGCCCACGGCACCAAAGAAGCACGGAGGCGACACCGCCTGCCCCTCCGAGCACGGACCCGTGGTGGGGAGTCGAACGAGGGAAGCCGCGGGTCCGATCGTTCAGTTAGTCCTGCGAGTCGCCTCCCTCGCCCTGGTCGTCGGCGTTCTCGTTGTCGCCATGGTCGTCGCTGGCGTTCTCGTCCTCGCCCTGGTCGTCGCTGTTCTCACGCTGGTCGTCGGCGTCCTCGCCTTGGTCGTCGCTGTTCTCACCGTGGTCGTCGCTGTTCTCACCCTGGTCGTCGCTGTTCTCACCTTGGTCGTCGGCGTCCTCGCCTTGGTCGTCGGCGTCCTCGCCTTGGTCGTCGGCGTCCTCGCCATGGTCGTCGGCGTCCTCGCCATGGTTGTCGCTGTTCTCACCGTGGTCGTCGCTGTTCTCACCGTGGTCGTCGCTGTTCTCACCGTGGTCGTCGGCGTCCCCGCCTTGGTCGTCGGCGTGCTCGCCCACGTGACGACCGTGATCCCTGGACTCACCGCGGTTCGGCCCCTGTCGGTCGCCGGGCTCGCCCTCGTTCCCCGAGGGACCATACGCGGGTGTTGGCGTCGTGGGGGACACAGCGACGACAGGCGGGGACACAGCGACGATCGGCGGGGACACAGCGACAACCGGATGCTGCCGCGCGCGCTCCACGGCCGGCGCGACAACGGGGACGCGCTCCGGACGTTCGCGAGTGGGGGGCGCGCTCTGCGTCAGCAGAAGGCCCACGGAAACGGTCACCGCGACGGTGCCCGCCGCGGCAACGAGTTCCGCGTGGTCGCGAAGCGCGTTCGCAAAGTACGCTCGGACGAGATCCGCCTTAGCGGAGAGCAGCGATCCCATCATGCGCGGGGGAACATGCAGCGCGGCTCCTGGCCGGAACGCGGGCACGAGCCCCCACACGACGGCCGCTCCGACGCCCTCGGCGACGAGAGCGTGCAGGAGTCCGGCCATCACAGTCCCCGACACACCTCGCTCGATGCGACCGAGCGCGCCGGCGGGCGTGTGATCGCCGACGACGATGAGCACTGCATCGGGTGCCAGATCTCGAACGTGCTCGAGCGAGGCGCAGAGGTCGGCCTCGACGACGATCGCGTCCGGCTCGTCCGCCGACACGGCACCGATCAGCGCGTCTTCGGTCTCCGCGACCGCGACGACGTCGAACCCACTCGTCCCGAGCTGAGCCTCCATGTTGCCGACGCGCCCCGCCGTGATCACGCTGTGCCGGTCGCTGTGCGGCCTCCACTCGGCGGCCGGAGCCTGTGGCGAGGCGGAACGTCTGAGCATCGACATGGCCGTAGGCTCCCGGTGGACGGTCGCAGACCACTTTCTACGGAAGCCCCTTGAGTACCATCGCGCGCGCCGCCGGTCATGTCGCACGATGGTTCTACGGGTCGGCGCCGCCCGGCCGTCACCCGGCCGTCACCCGTTCGGACTATCGACAGGTCCTCCGACATCAGCTCGTGGTCCTGTCGCGGGGCCTTCGCGGCCTGCTCGGTGACGACGTGAACGGCCCGTTCGAGGATCTCGCGCTCGCGGCGTGCCGTTGAGAGTGTTCCGCTGGTGCGGATGTCACACCTCGAGGCGGATTACCTGTCCTCCCTTCGGGCAGTATTTCTTCGGAATACCGACGGCGTAGGCCCGCTCGGGGTCGGCCGGGCAGATGCTGTTGATCGTCACGTACAAGGCCCCATCGGGGCCGAACGTGATCCCGTTCGGGTAGTTGAGGCCTTGGTCGGGATCGATCACGTAGGAGGTCGTGAGGTCCGGAGCGACCTTCACGATGGAGCCCGTGGCTGGCTTCGGGTTGAAGTCTCGGAACTGTTCGCTCAGGTTCACCACGTACAGGTTCCCAGCCGCGTCGGAGGTGCAGCCGACGATCGCGCGGAACGGATCGCCGGTGAGCACCTGCGTCAGCACGTTGCTCTGCCACTTGAACAGCGAACCGGTGAGCGTTCCGACGTATACCGCTTCTCCCACCTTGGCGACGCACGTCGCCACGGCGTCGTAGAGGGGTTCGTGGTTAGGTGGGTCGGGGAGATACGCGAACACCGATGCGGCGCCTCCGTTGTCCACGATGCCGATGGTGTTGGAGCCGCCATCCGCGATGTACGTGCCCTCGGGCGCCGCGAGCAAGCCATAGGGATCCGCATCACCCGGCTGGAAGTCCGGGTTGCCCGGGCTGGGGTTCTCCTCGACGACCCAGTCATAGTTGAATGCACCGACGCTCGCGACGGGGGTCCAGCCGCCTTCCGGATCGACCTCGATGAGACGCCCCGCTTGGTGCTTGACGGTCTTGATCGTGTCTCGACAGACCGACCCCTGATCCCGGCATGCGTCCGCCACGCTTCCGAAAGCCTGCGGGTTCAGGCCGATGGCCACCAGGATCCGATCGTTGAGTACCGAGACCCCACCGATACCGAACGCCTCGAAGGGGAAGAACGCCGAGACCAACCCTCCGGCGAGCTTCGTCCTCTCGCCGGTCGAGAGGTCGGTCGCTGAGACCTTCGAGTTCAGCCCGAAACACACGGCGCCGTCGTCTACGCAGACGTTTCCTGAGTGTCCGGATTCCGAGACGATCATCCTTCCATCGGAGATGAACGCGACGCCGTGGGGGTTGTCGAGGTGCTTGGCGACAACGGTCCACGGCGGGCTCCCGGCCTCAACGCCGGGAGCGAGCATCGACATGGCGGCGATGACCGCAAGCGTCACCAACGTCCGAGTTGGACCAACCCGCGGCTTGTGCACGGCCCCTCCCTCCGTGACGACCAGGCCAGCGGGCGCGGCCAAGTTGAACTTGTAGCACCTCGCGACCGTCCCTGCGAATCAGGGATCTTGTTTGTGCGCCTTCCCTGGGGAGAACTTGGCGATGGTGCTCGCGCCGATCGTGGCGCTCGGCGTGGCGCTGTGGATGTCGCGGTGGCCCAGGTTCGCGCTCGGTATGGGGACCGTCGCGTTCTTCGTCGTGCTCACGGCGCCGAACCCTTCGACCACCGACGGCCTGACCCTGCAGGCGCTCACGCGTTCGGGACGTCCCGGGCGCGGCTCGAGTTCCTCGGCTGGGTGGCGGCAAGAGTGGCGGCAAACGGATCTGGGGTCTCCCGCCTTGGCGAGAAACCCCAGTTAGACCCGCGCGCCCGACGGGCTTCGATCCCGCGATCTCCGCCTTGACAGGGCGGTGAGGACGGCCAGACTCCTCTACGGGCGCGTGTGTGCTATTCGGTTGTGTGCCCCCAACGGGATTCGAACCCGTGTCGCCGCCTTGAAAGGGCGAAATCCTAGGCCGCTAGACGATGGGGGCCCGGTCCGTGCCGCACCCCGCCCCCGGCCCGGGGGCAGCGCCGGGAAGTATAGCGGCCGCCCGGCACGGCCTCTCAGTTGGTTCCGACGATCCGGAGCCGGTCGCCCGGGCGGATGTCCGTGCCCTCCGCGCACTCGAGGACGTGACGGGTGCGGGGTCGTGGGAGGAGGAGCCGGCCGGGGGGAAGGTGTCGAACGGACCGGACGACCAACCGCTCGTCGAGCCTCGCGGCGCGGATCGGGAAGCGCATCCCGAACGTGTGGATCGACCTCGCCCGGGTCAGGAGCAGGGCCTCGTCCTGCGCGAGGGTGAAGTGGTCGAGGAGGCCGCGCATCCGCTCACTTCGGGTATCGGGGACCACGGTCCGCAGGATCAGAGCGCGGGAGCCGATCAGCCGGATCTCGCGCATGTCTCGGACCCTAGCGCCGCCCGACGACGACCGAAGGATGTGAGGTCTCAGTACCCGTGTCCCGGAATGGCTCCGGTACCTATGCGACATCTTCGGCGCTCCTCCTCGGCCTGCCGCCGGGGTTGGCCAGGGCTCCGAACTCCTTCAGCTTGTCGTGACGGGCCCGGTGGGTGCGAAGCAGCAGGCCGTCCTGAGTGATCTGAACGGTGTCGGCGACCACGCGGACGCCGACGACCTGACCGGCGTAGCGGTTGCCGACGCGGTAGCCAGTTCCCGCGAAGCTCACCGATCCCCACGTGTCGACCCTGCGCAGGACCTCGTCTCCGGCGGTGGGTCGTGCGGGTCGGGATGCCTTGGCTCGCCGGTCCATCCGAGCATCATCCTCGGGCAGGTGTCGACGGGCATGAGTGGCAACCAGCGCGCCGTCGTGGGTGATGTGCAGCAACCTATCGACGGATTCCACGGCGACGCGCTGACCGGCCAGGTGCCGGCCGACGTGGTAGCGGTGCTTGAGGATGCCGACCCGTCCGGCTCGATCGACCCGTCGGCTTGCCGTGTGACCCGCTGCTCGCGGGTCGGTCTCGAGGCCGACCTCCGGATCGATCACCTCGACGGGCTCCCGCTGCACGAGCTCGAAGCGCCTGATCGGTGGCACATCTCCGATCGCCTGATGCTCCCGCTCAGAGTTGTATTGGGCAACCCACCCATCGAGCTCCGACTGGGCCTGCTCGACCGTGGGGAAGGTGCGTCCTGACAGCAGCTCCTTGCGGATCGTCTTGTGCAGGCGTTCGACCTTGCCGGTCGTGGTCGGCGAATAGGGAGCGGTCAGGATGTGGCGGATCCCGTTGGCCAAGCAGATCCGGTCGAACGCGACGAGCGCCGGCTTAGCCGCCAGCCTGCCGGTGAACACCTTGGCGTTGTCGGTGAGGATCTGCTCGGGCGCCCCGTGGCGAGCGAGAGCTTCCAGCAACGCGTCGCACACCGGCCTGGCTGTGGCGGGGGGGACCACCTTGGCGATCACGCAGTACCGGGAGTGGTCGTCGATGCCGGTGATGGCCTTGAGCTCGGTGCCGTCTTGGAGCATCACCTCGCCCATCACGTCCATCTGCCACAGCTCCATAGGGCGCGAGCGTTCCCACCGGCGGTAGTCCTTGGCCCGGCGCTTGCGGGGCTTGTGGTCGATCAGGCGGTGGCGGAGCAGGCAGCGGTAGATCGACGAACGTGAGGGCGGCCCCTCGAGCTCCCGGCGGAGCTTCGACAAGATCGTGCGGGGGCCCCAGCCGGGATGGGCCTTGCGGAGCTGGACGATCCTGGCCTCGATCTCCGGGGCGATCTGGTGGGGGCACCGGTCGGGCCGGGAGCTGCGGTCGGCAAGGGCCCCCAGCCCTTCGGTGGCGTAGCGGACGAGCCAGCGGTGGACGGTTCTTCGGTCCACCCCATAGCGGGTGGCGACGTCTGTCACCTTGGCGCCGTCCAGCACCTCCCTCACGGCGAGATAGCGCTGCTCAACCACGGACAGCTCCTGCAGCATGCTCAGATCCCCTTGGCCCTGTTGGGCGCAAGTGAAGATGAGCGGTGTGTCCGGTGTGGGACCTGTGGGACACAGGTACCGGAGCCACTGTCGCCCAGGAGCCGGAGCCGGGGCATGGAGTGGGACACAGGAGCTGGAGCCGATGTGGGACGGAGGTACCGGAGCTTCACAACGACGACCGAAGGAGCGAGGTGGGGCGGGCAGGATTCGAACCCGCGACACGAGGGTTAAAAGCCCCCTGCTCTGACCAGGCTGAGCTACCGCCCCTGCGGCGGGAGTCTACGGGCTGCGGAAGCGCCGGTAGCGGTTCGTGATCGGCAGCCGCCGGTCGCGCCCGAACGCCTTCGGCGTGATCCTGATCCCCGGTGCCGCTTGCCGTCGCGTGTACTCGGCGCCGTCGATCATCGCGTCGGTTAACCCCTCGCAGGTCTCGGCCGGCTCGATGAGGCCCGCGTGGAGATCGATGTCAGCGCGGAAGCTGCGCGCGCCTGTAACGCTTCCTACGAACTCGCCTTGACGCTCCGCGCGCTCGCGAGCTGTTCATCGAGGATCGCGGCCATAGGGCCGGATGGGGCGAGAACGCGACGCAGAGGCTGAACGAACTCGGCGTCGTCGAGATCTCGAACGCGCCCATCCGTCGAGTCCGGGTTCGGGGCTAGCCGGTCCGTTTTCCCCCGGGTCGTTGACCTCGAGGTCCGTCCACAGCACGTCGTTGTAGTGGACGCTGGTCGACCTCACGTTGTTCAGCCACGCGACAAAGAGGTCGCACGGGAGCCACTTGATGAACGGGGCCACGGCATCGTCCTCGGATTGGGGACCCTGGCACCAGGGCCGGACGGCGTATTGGCCCGAAGCCAGCTTGATGCCGGCCGAGATCGAGGAGCCGATGATGACTTCCTTCCCGCACGTCGGTCCGGAGGAACACTGCACCGGCCGTCTCGCCTTCGGGCTGGCCAGCGTCCCCCACGTGCAGTTCGGCCACGTGATGCCGCAATCGGCCGGAGAGAGGTCGTAGCCGTCGATCCGCTCGACCTTGTAGTAGACGTAGGCACAGGGCTTCGTCGCCGTCCAGCCCGTGCCGTCGGGGCACATGTTGGTCTTGATCGGACCCGAACCGAAGACGCTGGGGAAGTTCGGGTTCTTGCAGATCGGGTCCCCGTTCGTCGCAAGCTTGGGGGTCCCGTTCGCGTTGGTGACCAGCTGGAAGCAGGGCGCTCCGAGCTCCAGCGTCGTCACGCTTGTGTCGTTCTGCTCGGATGCGAAGTGCGGCCTCACCAGGGTCGCCACATTGGTCGGGTAGGTCGACAGGAGCGCCTTGTCCGCGACCGTCTCGCAATCAGGCGGCGCGGCGACCTGGTTGGTCGCGAAGTCGAACTCCAGGCACGCGATCGGACCGCCGGGCGTCTGGTCGTCGGAAACCGAGGCGAGGCCGATCACCGCTCCGACGTTCTTCCGATCGACCAAGGAGTACCGGGCCACGATGTTCTTGCACGACACCGACGAAGGGTCCGACGAGCAGCTGGGGTCGCTCGAATTGGCTCCGCCGGCGAAGCCCGTATCGACCGTGCCGCGGCCGTTCGCCCGGATCGTGTCGGTGTCGGCGGACCCGTTCGGCGTTGCGGACAACGGGTTCGACGGCGGGCCCTCGCCGCTGTCGTTCGAGGCCGTCACGGTGAAGGAGTAGGTCGTGCCGTTGGTCAATCCACCGATGACGTAGTTGAAGGTGCTCCCCGAGTTCGGGTTCGGTGAGACATTGTCGAGGACCACGCAGCCGCCTTCGCCACCGGACGGACACGGGTTCACGTAGACGGTGTATTTCGTGATCGGACTGCCACCCTCGCTGTCGGGCGGTGACCAGTTGAGACCCACCTCGTGGTTCCCCGCGAGCGCCTGGTTGAGCGTCGGTGCGCCAGGAACGTTGCCGGCGACATGGACGGTCGTCGATTCGACGAACGCTGGCCCGGGGTCCGAGGCACCGTTGATCGCGAACGTCACCGGACAGGTGAGGGTCGTGCCCGCCTCCGCCGTCTCGAGGACGGCGATCGTCTCCTGGAAGTGCGCGATGGCACCGCTGTGGACGGTCAGGCTGAGCGGATTCCAGGTGATGGACAAGCCGGGTTCGCAGGTGTCCGGGTTGGTCGTCGGCGTGACGGTCGCATCGATGCTCTGGAGCCCGGCGAGGATCGCGCCGGAGACGTCGCCGCTCGCCGGGAGGACCAACCCGCCGGTCGCGTTCGCAAGCGCGGTCGCCTGACCCGTCGAGTCCAGGGCGCCGACGTCGATCCCCAGGTACCGGGCGTCGAGCGTTCCCGTCAGGGCCGTGATCACGTCGTTGAGCGTGTGACCGTTGCTCGGGTCATGGCCCGGAGCGTCGCCGAACTGGACGATGATGTGGCTGGCCCCCGGCCGCCATCCCACGTTCGCATCCGTGCCGAGGTGGTACAGGGCATCGATCTGGCCCTCGGGTGTGTCCCCACCGCCGGATGGGGTCCAGCTGTTCACCGCGGCGGTAACCGCGGCGTCGTTGGCGGTGATCGCCGAGTCGAGGTTGTAGACGAAGACGTCTCCCTCGTCCTTGTACTGGGCCGCGCCGAACTGCGCGTCCGGTTGTTGGTTGCGGACCGAGGTGATGATGTTCGCGATCGAGCTCTGGACGTTCGCGAGCGCGCCCCCCATCGATCCCGTCGTGTCGGCGAGGAAGACGATGTCGGGCTTCGGCGAGATCGCCGCCGTCTCGACCGCCTTCGCGACGACGTCCGACGCGCCCGGGGCGAGGGTCAGATCCACGGTGGACGGCGTGACGCCGGGATCGGCGATCGCGGCGGTGGCCGCGAGCATGACGAGCGCGGCCGTCGTAGCGACGACACGGATGTTGGTGGTCAGCGATCGGCGGCGGTGCCAAGAGCCCCTGGTCATGTCTGATTCCTCTCCGGACGGTCACCGTGGGACGGGCCCCCGCGGCAGGCGTGGGTGGATGGGACGAGACCCTCCCCCGGATGGCCGACGTTGTCAATACGTCGGCTGTAGGCCTTTCGGCCGAGGAGCTTCTGCAGCAGGCGGTCGACGACAACGCGGTGAAGCTCGGCGAGGCGGTTGGCATGAGCGGCATCTCGCCGTCTACATCTTGCGGTTCGACCTAATCGACGTCTCCCACAGCCTGACGGCGTTTCCGCGGTTCCTCCCGATTGATGTTGTCTGGGTTGTGCACCGGTACCGAGATGAGGCCGATCGACAGACCATCTGGGTTGCCCGGCCTGAGTCTACGGGCTGCGGAAGCGCCGGTAGCGGTTCGTGATCGGCAGCCGCCGGTCGCGCCCGAACGCCTTCGGCGTGATCTTGATCCCCGGCGCCGCCTGCCGCCGCTTGTACTCGGCACCGTCGATCAGCGCGACGACACGGTCGACGATCGCTGGGTCCAGGCCGCGTTCGGCGATGATGTCCTCCGGCGACCGGTCCTCCTCGACGTAGGCCTCGACGATCGGGTCGAGCATCTCGTACGGCGGGAGCGAGTCGGTGTCCTTCTGGTCCGGGCGCAGCTCGGCCGACGGCGCCTTGTCCATCACCCGCTGCGGGATCGGCGGGGTCTCCGAGGCCCCGATCGCGTTGCGCCACCGCGGCGAGCTGGTAGACGAGCGTCTTCGGCACGTCCTTGATCGGTGCGAACCCGCCGGCCATGTCCCCGTACAGCGTCGCGTAGCCGACCGCATACTCGCTCTTGTTGCCGGTCGCGAGCACGAGCGAGCCGAACTTGTTCGACAGCGCCATCAACAGGTTGCCGCGGATGCGCGCCTGCAGATTCTCCTCGGCGGTGCCGGCCTTGGTTCCCCCGAACGGCTCCTGCAGCAGAGCCAGGTAGCCGGCGAACACCTGCTCGATCTCGAAGACGTCGAGCCGGACACCGAGTCCGGCTCGCCACCTGCCGGGCGTCTTCGAGGCTCTCGGGGGACGAGTAGGGCGACGGCATCGCGACCGCACGGATCGCACCCGGTCCGAGCGCGTCCCTCGCGAGGACCGCGACGAACGCCGAGTCGATCCCGCCCGACAGTCCGAGCACGACCTGCTCGAACCCGTTCTTGCGCACGTAGTCCCGCAGCCCGAGCACGAGCCCGAGGTAGACCTGCTCGAGGTCCTCGGGCCAGGGCGGCCGCTCCTTGGCGCTCGAGATCTCGCCGTCGACGTCGACGACCAGCAGATCCTCCTCGAACATCGCCGCGTGGTGCGCGAGCGTCCCGTCAGGCCGGACGACCACGCTCCCGCCGTCGAACACCAGCTCGTCCTGGCCCCCGACCGCGTTCACGTAGACGATCCACGCGCCGGTCTCGAGCGCGCGTTCCCTGCAGATCCGCAGGCGCTCGTCGGCCTTGCCGCGGTGGAAGGGCGAGCCGTTGATGTTGACGATCACGGGGGTGCGCCGTTCGGCGTACGCGTCGAAGGGTGGACCCGGCATCCACGCGTCCTCGCAGACCGAGAGCCCGAGCTCGGATCCGGCGAGCCGCACCGGGCAGGCCGCATCGCCGGGCGTGAACGTCCGCGCCTCGTCGAACACCCCGTAATTCGGCAGCTTGACCTTGTGGTAGCGGGCGATCACCTCGCCGCCCCCGACGAGCGCCGCCGCGTTGTGGATGCCTCGCTCCGTCCGGTCGACGAAGCCGACGACGACGGAGCAGCCCCCGGCGGTGTTCGCGGCGAGGGCATCGAGAGCGGTCAGGTTGTCGTCGACGAACGCCGGCCGGAGCACGAGGTCCTCGGGCGGGTAGCCGGTGATCGCGAGCTCGGGGAACACGATGACGTCGGCATCGGCCTCCGTCGCCCGAGATGCCCAGGCGGTCAGGAGGTCCACGTTGCCGGGCAGGTCGCCGACCGTCGCATCGACCTGTCCGAGTGCGATCCTCACGAGCGTCAGCGTAGACGGCCGCGGGCCGAGCTACTCGATCCCACCGATGTCGAGGTTGTACGCCTCCCACACGAGGTCGGATCCGAGCTGCCGGTGACGGACGAGCTGGCCGAGCAGGCGTTGCAGGTCGTCCCGCGCCTCCTCGAGCGGCCAGGTCTGACCCGACCTCCGCCGTCTGGAGCCTCGCGATGAGCTCCTCGCGTGCGGTCGCGGAGCACCGGATGCTCCGCACGCAGCCGGTCGATCTTGGTCGACAGGCGCGGCGCCTTGCTCGAGATCTCGTCGTACAGGCCCTCGGGACGCTCGGTGATCTCGATGTGCTCGTCGATCGCGTGCGCCAGGCCCTCGAGGCGGAGCACGACCTCCTTCGCCCAGTCGGTCTCGCCTGCCGACGGCAGGACGCGAGATCGCCTGTTCCACGTCGACGAGCGCCTCCCGGAGGTCGGCGCGCCGGCGGGCCGTCTCGGCGAGGGTGGGGCTGAGGTCGTCGTCGGGATCGGGCATCTCGAGGAACCTTAGGCGGGCGGCGGACCCTCGGGCAAGCGGGGCCGCCCGGGACCGCTGCCTCGCAGGCCGCCGTGCCCTCGGACGGGGGGCATCGGCGTACACTCGCAGGCCGGCCCGAGGAGGGAACGTTGGTGTCGCAGGCGCTTGAGCAGGGCGCGGAGATCCTGAGGCCGTACGCTCCTCGGCTCCTGATCCGCTGGCTCGCCGAACAACCCCACCGATCGTTCCGAACGCTCGACGGGTCGATGGTCTTCGTCGACATCTCCGGGTTCACGAAGATGTCCGAGCGCCTGGCCCGCCACGGCAAGGTGGGTGCCGAGGAGGTCACCGAGGTCCTCGGCGCCGTCTTCGCGAAGCTGCTCGCCGTCGCCTACGGGGAGGACGGCAGCCTCCTGAAGTTCGGGGGCGACGCCCTCCTGCTCTGGTTCTCGGGAACCGGGCATGCCGCCAGGGCCGCCACCGCCGCCCATGGGATGCGGGCCGACGCTGCGGAGCGTCGGCCGCCTCGACACCACCGCCGGCAAGGTCGTCCTGCGGATGTCGGTGGGCGTGAACAGCGGCTCCTTCCACTTCTTCCTCGTCGGCGAGTCGCATCGGGAGCTGATCGTCACCGGTCCGGCGGCGAGCCGGACCGTCGAGATGGAGTCGACGGCGACCGCGGGCGAGATCCTCGCTGAGCCGGGACACGGCGGCGGCCCTGCCGGCGAAGATCGCTCGGACAGCCCAAGGGCGAGGGCATCCTGCTGCGCAGCGGTCCGGCGACCCTGCCGTTCCAGCGCGACGACGTCGAGGTCCCGATCACCTCGATCGACATCGCGCAGGGCATCCCGGTGACGCTCCGGGAGCACCTGCTGTCGGGCGCGACCGAGCCCGAGCACCGGAACGCGACCGTCGCGTTCGTCCACTTCGACGGCGTGGACGACCTGATGCGAACATCGGGGCGCGGACGTCGTGGCCGCCGGCCTGCACGAGCTGATCGCCTGCGTCCAGCGCGCGGCGGAGGACAACGGGGTCACGTTCCTCGGGACGGACATCGATCACGACGGCGGGAAGGTCATCCTCGTGGCGGGCGCCCCGAACGCCCTCGGGCGACGACGAGGGCCGGATGCTGCTCACGCTCCGATCGATCATCGACGCGGACACGACCGTGCCCGTCCGGATCGGCGTGAACAAGGGACCCGTCTTCGCGGGCGACATCGGCCCCGCGTACCGGCGGACGTACACGGTGATGGGCGACGCCGTGAACCTGGCCGCCCGGGTGATGTCGATGGCGGTGTCGGGACAGATCCTCGCGACCGGTCCCGTGCTCGATGCGTCGTCCGTCGCGTTCAACACCGTCGCGCTCGAGCCGTTCATGGTGAAGGGCAAGAAGCACCCGGTGCACGCCTTCATGGTCGGCCACTCCACGGGCAGCAAGCCGGAGACCGTCTCGCGCGAGTTCCCGCTGGTCGGCCGCGACGCCGAGATGGAGGCGTTCCGCCGCGCGCTGCTCGAGCTCCGCGGCGGGCGCGGCTCCGTGATCGAGCTCGTCGGGAACGCCGGGATGGGCAAGACGAGGCTGCTGAGCGAGTTCCGAGCCGAGGCGCCGGACCTCCCGCAGCTGGTCTCGGGCTGCGAGCTCTACGAATCGTCGGTCGCCTACCTGCCGATCCGACGCCTCCTGCGGTTGCTGCTCGGGGCGGGACACGACGCGTCGGAGCTCGCGCGCCGGCTGCGGGAGGACGTCGCCCACCGGGCCCCCGAGCTGTTGCCCTGGCTGCCCCTGCTCGCGATCGTCGCCGACGCCGAGGTCCCGATGACCCCCGAGGTCCGGGACCTCGGGGAGGAGTTCCGCAAGGCCAAGCTCGAGGAGGTGACGATCGACTACCTGTCACGCGCGGTGACCGACCCGACGGTCGTCGTGACCGAGGACGTCCACTGGATGGACGAGGGATCGGCCGACCTGCTCCGGGCGATCGCCGGTCGGATCGCGGAGCTCCCGTGGCTGGTCTGCGTCAGCCGCCGCGACGAGGAGACGGGGTTCGTCCTGCACGAGGCGCCCCGCTGCACCTCGCTGAGGCTCACCCCGCTCACCGAGGACGCGCTCGGGAGCCTGATCGACCTCGCAACCGAGGACGCGCCGTTCCCTCGGCACGAGGTCGCCGAGCTGAGTGGCCGTTCGGGCGGCAACCCGCTGTTCCTGCAGGAGCTGCTGCACGCGGCCAAGAGCGCGGGGACCGTCGAGGGACTGCCGGACTCCATCGAGGGGATGATCACCGCCGAGATCGACCGACTGGCGACCGCGGACCGCCGCGTGCTCCGCGTCGCGTCGGTCCTCGGGATGAGCTTCGACGCGGCCCTGGTCGAGGCCCTCTTGGAGGGGGAGGAGACCGCGGGCGAAGGCTTTCCCTGGCAACGGCTGGCGCAGTTCCTCGACGACGAGGGCGCGGGGAGGTATCGGTTCCGGCACGCGTTGATGCGCGATGCGGCGTACGAGGGCCTCCCGTACCGGCGGCGACGTGAGCTGCACGCGCGTGTCGGCAGCGCCGATCCTCGCGTCGGCGCGGCGACGCGGACCACGAACACGCCGAGCTGCTCTCGCTCCACTTCTTCCACGCGCAGCGGTTCGAGGACGCCTGGCGGTTCTCGCGCCTGGCGGCGCAGCGGGCCGCGGACGCTGTACGCGAACGTCGCGGCGCGCGACTTCTACCTTCGGGCGCTCGAGGCGGCGCTCGGCTGCCGGACCTGGATCCGCGTGACTACGCGGCGGCAAGCGAGGCGCTCGCCGACGTCCGGATGCGGCTCGGCGAGTATCGGGCGGCCGAGGACGGCCTTTCGAAACGCGCGCCGACGCCTCGCGGGGGATCGGCGGCGCAGGCACGCCTGCTGCTGAAGGAGGCGCTCGTCCTCGACGTCGAGGGACGCTACCAGCAGGCGCTCCGAACGCTGACGCGTGGCACCAACCTGCTGGCCGAAGAGCTGGGCACCGCGCGGTCGGGCTCCGGGCGCAGCTGGCCGCGCACTACGCCGGGATCCGGTGGGCGCAGGGCCGCCCCGAGGACGCGATCCGCTGGTGCCGAACGGCGCTCGCTGACGGTGAGGGCTCAGGGGAGCTGGACGCCTCGGCGCACGCCCTGTACGTGCTCGACGTCGCCGAACACGCCCTCGGGATCTCGACCGGCGAGCAGGCCTCGGAGCGGGCGCTCGAGCTCTACGAGCGGCTCGGTAACCTCGCCAAGCAGGGGGACGTCATGAACAACCTCGGGTACTACGCGTACTTCCGGGGGAGCTGGGACGAGGCGGTGGACCGCTACCGACAGGCCCGCGACCTGTTCCTGCGGATCGGCAACCGCGTGGATGCCGCCATCGACGACACGAACATCGGGGAGGTACTCGTCTTCCAGGGCCGTCTCGACGAGGCCGCAGCTCAGTTGGGTGATGCCCTGCGCATCTTCAGGGCCTCGAGGGTTCGGCCGCTCGAAGCTGTTCGCCTTGACGCTGCTCGCGGCAACCGCGTCGCGAGCCGGCAGGTTCGAGGAGGCCGAGGGGATGTTCGAGGAGGCCGAGGCGCTGGTGAAGGAGGTGGGCGACGAGCATGCCGCCGACGTCGTCGGGCTGCGGGCCGAGTCCCTGATCCTGCAGGGGCGTCCGGACGAGGCCCTGCCGCTCATCGACGGGCTCATGGCGACGCTCCCGCGATCGCACGCCTTCGTGCCACTCCTGCTCCGCGATGCGGGGGTATGCGCTCGCGCAGTGCAACGATCCGGGGGCGGCCGAAGCCACGCTTCGAGAGAGCCTAGCCGCTGCGCGCGCCCTCGGGGCCGATCACGACGTCGCCTTCGCCCTCGAGGCGCTCCTTCGGTCGGGCCTGACCGACGGACGGCCCACCGACGAGATGCGCCGCGAGCGTGACGAGCTCGCACGATCGCCTCGGCATTATCGAGGCCGCCCGACGTGCCGCTGCCGGCCTCGGTGTGATGCGTCGGAGCCGCCGGGCCTGCGCCCGGCGGCTCCGACGAGTCGATCAGTGCTTCGCGTGCGGGTCGTTCGAGTCCATCTGCAGCACCGAGGTGAGCGTCGCCGTAGGGTTGCCCGTGAACTCGATCGTCTCCGTCGACGCACGGGACGCCGTCGGGATTCTGGTTGAGTCCGTTGTCGATCGTGTTGTAGAGCGGGACCGTGCGCGGGATCGGCGCGGGGACTTGCAGAAGGGGAACGGACCCTGGATCGGGAACGTGGTCCTGATCCGGTGAACTCGACCTGGATGACGCCGGTGCCGCGTGGGACGATCTCACCGTGCCCGCGATGGAGTCTCCACGCTGTAGCACGCGAGCTGGTTCGTCTCGATGACGAGCTCCGTTCCGGCCGGGGCGCTCACCGTCGACGTGCCGTTCGGGAAGGTCGCGGTGCACGCCGGTTTCTCGGGCCCGCCGCAACTGGGGTTCGTGTTGGTGATGGCGAAATTGGTGCTGTCTGCCCGTATCGGGCCGGGCTTCTGGCCTGAAACGTGTAACCGGAGCTCGTGGTGTCGATCTTCAGGTCCGGGAACGTCGCGATGCCCCCGGAAGTCGCCTGGGTGAGCGTGCCGTCCGGCGAGGCTACCCCGGTCGGATCGACTCCGATGCTCATCGTGACGTCCGTCCCATCGGCTACGGGGATCCCGAAGGCGTCCTCCACCTCGACCTCGACGGCTCCGGAACCCGGGCAACCCGGGTTGTTGATGCAGTCATCACCAAGGTGTCTTCGGGCGGCGTCAGGAACGTCAAGCTGGCTGGTGGGGCGGGGAGCACGTTCACGGATGCCTGGCCGGCGGGTTGGCCACGGCCCCGTCCCGTTGAGCGATACGGTGACGAGGTCGTTGGTCACCGTTCCGATCGTCGAGGTGGTCGCGCTGACCCGAACCGCGTAGCTCGAGCCTCCGGTGAGCGTCGGGATGGTGCAGGAACAGCACCCCGCCGACGATCGGACTGGCGCAGGCGGACCCGTTCCGTTGCTCCGTTCAGGCCCTGGCTGTCGATCGCCCACGTGAGCCCGGGCGGGAGCGCGTCCGAGACGCCCACGTTGGAGGCGGTGCCTGCGCCCGACGCGTTGGTCACGGTGATGTCGAACTTGGCAGCGTCGCCCACCGAGATCGACGAGGCGACGGGAGTCTTTGTCACGGAGAGGTCGGTCCCCGAGACCACGCGGAACCACGTGTCGTTCGCGTTCGTCCCTGCGCTCCCGCCTCTGAGGGCGATCGAGGTGAACGCGTTCTTCGGGTGGAGTCGGATCTCGTCGAAGAGCGACTTCCCGGTCCTGTCGATCACCAGGCGTGCCCTTGTGCCCGACCCCGGGATCGCCTTCGTCACGCTGTCGACCTTCGTCCCGTCGAGGTAGAGGTCGGCGACGGCGGTGGCGTTTCCCAATCCCTGGAGATCGAGGCTCCGCGAGGTCGACACCGCTGCCAGGCCCGTCGATCGGGGCTCCGAGCTTGAGACGCAAGGCCCAGTTGGTGGCGTCCACGCGGCCACAGTTGATGTACTTGATCCCGAGCCCGTTGTCCTTCAGGCCGACCTGGTTGAGCGGGAAGGTCGTGGTGCCCCCGCCGAGTTGAACCCACTGGTTGGGTCCGCTGAGAGAGGTCACGGGGCACGACCCGTTGATCACCTGCTGAGTGCCCGTCGTATAGGAGCCGCCGGTCAGCTTGTCGAACCTGAAGACTCGCCGTCCGATCGAGGCGCAGGAACAGCTTGCCGACCTCCGATCGCAACGGGGTCGAACCTGCGACCCCGCCCGGCACGAGGATCGCGCCGAGCAAAGCCATGATGCCGAGCAGCAGCCCGATCCTCCCCCGGCTCTTCCCCCGTCCCTTGTCTCGCATGTGTTCCGCTCCCTTCTGGTTCGTTGAGCACACCCGGTCTGGCATCAAGACTGCCAACGTATGGCGTACCTATCACCCTGGCGGCCTAGGTCGAATGGCCGACGCACCGTATGCCTGTTGCGCGCGGAACGTCAACCCGCAGGTGAGGGGCCGCGCCTACGTCACAGGATCGGGAGGTAGCGCTCGAGCTCGTACGGGGTGACGTACGCCTTGTAGGCGTCCCACTCCTCGCGCTTGTTGCGGATCAGGAACTCGTGGACGTGCTCCCCGAGCGCCTCGCGGAGCACCTTCGACTCCGGCGGCCAGCCGGATCGCCTCGTGCAGGTCCTCGGGCAGCGAGCGGATCCCCGCGACGCCGCCGCTCCTCCTCGGTCATCTCGTAGATGTTGTTCGAGGCCTCGGGCGGCAGCTCGTACTCCCCCTCGATGCCGGCGAGGCCGGCGGCGAGCATCGCGGCGAACGCGAGGTACGGGTTGCACGCGGGGTCGGGCGAGCGGTACTCGATCCGCGTCGCCTCCTCCTTGCCCGGCTTGTACTGCGGCACGCGCACGAGCGCGCGAGCGGTTCCGCCGCGCCCAGCACACGTAGACGGGCGCCTCGTACCCCGGCACCAGCCGCTTGTACGAGTTCACCCACTGGTTCGTGACGAGCGTGATCTCGGGCGCGTGCCGCAGGATCCCGGCGATGTAGCGCTTGCCCGGTCTTCGACAGGTGGTACTCGTCGGCCTGCGTCGAAGAACGCGTTGCGGTCGCCCTCGAACAGCGACTGGTGCGTGTGCATCCCGCTGCCGTTCACGCCGGCGACCGGCTTGGGCATGAACGTCGCGTAGATGCCGAACTCCTGCGCGACCTCCTTCACGGTCAGCCGGTACGTCATCACGTTGTCCGCCATCGTGAGCGCGTCGCTGTAGCGCAGGTCGATCTCGTGCTGGCTGGGCGCGACCTCGTGGTGCACGTACTCGACCGGGATGCCCATCGACTCGAGGTACGCGACCGTGCGCTTGCGGTAGTCGGTCGCGACGTCGAGCGGCGTCTCGTCGAAGTAGCCGCCCTGGTCGAGGAGCGTCGGGTCGTCCACGCCCTTGAAGTAGAAGTACTCGAGCTCGGGCCCGACGTAGAACGTGAAGCCGAGGTCGGCGGCGCGCTGCAGCTGCCGCTTCAGCACGCAGCGCGGATCGCCGTCGAACGGCGTGCCGTCGGGGTTCAGATGTCGCAGAACATCCGCGCGACCGGCTGCCTCGGTCTTCCACGGGATCAGCTGGAACGTCGACGGGTCGGGGACCGCGACCATGTCGGACTCCTGGATCCGGCTGAACCCCTCGATCGACGAGCCGTCGAACCCCATGCCCTCGGCGAACGCGCCCTCGAGCTCCTGCGAGGTGATCGTGAACGACTTCAGGAACCCCAGGACGTCGGTGAACCACAGCCGGACGAACCGGATCCCGCGCTCCTCGATCGTGCGCAGGACGTACTCGGCTTCGTCGGAGAGCGCCATGCGGCCGAGGGTAGCCGAGCGCACCGCGAGGCCCCCGTTACGACGGCGGTTAACTCGCCGCCGCGGCGCGTCGCGCGTGCCGGTCGGGGCTACCGATTCCGGGGTGCTCGACCCACCGCCCGAGGTGCTCGAGTCGGTACGCCTCGCGAGGCGCCCGACCCCGAGCTCGCCCGCGTGGCGCTCTCGCGGGTCGGCGAGCGACCCGGCGGCGCGCGAGCAGTCTCGCCCGCCGGAGGTCCTGCCGGTCGCCGCCCGGCTCCTCGGGTTCTCGACGGCCGCGGCCGACTTCCTGGTGCGCCATCCGGAGGAGGTCGGCGACGCTCGCCGACGTCCGGCGCGCGGTCCCGGGCGGCGCTCGATGCCGAGCTCGGCGAGCGACGTCGGCGCGCTCGGGCGCCGACGACGGCGCTCCGGCGTGTTCCGTCGCCGCGCGATGCTGCGCGTCGCCGCGCGCGACCTGGGCGGCGCGCCGCTCGAGGACGTCGTGGCGGAGATCTCGCGGCGTCGCCGAGGCGTGCCTGGCGGCGGCGTGCCGGCGAGCGCCGGCGACCTCGCGGCTGGCGGTGATCGGGCTCGGCAAGCTCGGCGGCGGCGAGCTGAACTACGCGAGCGACGTCGACCTGCTGTTCGTGCACGCGGGAGCGGGCCCGATGCGCAGGAGGCGGCCGAGCGCGCGGCGCGCCGCCTCGATCCGCCTGCTCGCCGAGCCGACGGCCGAGGGCATCGCGCTCCGCGTCGACCCGACCCTTCGCCCCGGCGGCCGCGGGGGGCGCTCTCGCGGATCGCTCGAGGCGACGCTCGAGTACTACGAGCGCCAGTCGGCGACGTGGGAGCGCCAGGCGATGATCAAGGCGCGGCCGGTCGCCGGGCGACCCGTGGCTCGGCGCGGCGTTCGTCGACGGCGTCACGCCGTTCGTCTACCCGGAGGAGCTCGCCCGGCCGCGCGATCGACGACGTCCGCCGCACGAAGGTCCGGCTGGAGGAGTACATCCGGCGGCGCGGCAAGGAGCTCACCGAGGTCAAGCGCGGCCGCGGCGGGATCCGCGACGTCGAGTTCGCGGTGCAGCTGCTGCAGATCGTGCACGGCCGGCGCGACCCGACGCCTGCGCGAGCCGAACACGCTCCGCGCGCTCGCGACGCTCGCCGAGGAGGGGTACGTGGCGCAGGCCGACGCCGAGGCGCTCGCCGACGCCTACCGGTTCCTGCGGACGCTTGGAGCACCGGCTGCAGATCGTGCGCGACCTGCAGACGCACGACCTGCCCGCCGATCCGCGCGCGCGGACGACGCTCGCGCGCTCGCTCGGGCTGGCGCGACGCCGCCGCGCTGCAGGCCGAGTACGAGCGGCAGACGGAGCTGGTCCGCGGGATCCACGAGCGGCTGTTCTACCGCCCGCTGCTCGAGGCGTTCGCCGGACCGGCGGCGCCGCGCCCCGGCGTGGACCGCCCGGCGACCGAGGAGCTGCTGGCCGGGCTCGGGTTCGCGCAGGCCGGCCGCAGTCGTTCGAGGTGCTGCGGCGGCTCGTCGACCCGTCGACCCGGATGGGCAAGGTGCTGGCGCACGTGTTCCCGGTGATGGCGCCGGCGCTCGCGCTGGCGTCCGAACCCCGATCACGGCGCTCGTCCGGCTGGAGCGCGTCGCCGAGGCGGTCGGGGACGCGGCACGCGCCGCCGACGCGCTCGCCGCGGACCCCGCGGCGCGGCGCGCCGGCTGGCGCACGTGGTCGCGGCGAGCTCGTTCGCCACCGACCTGCTCGTCGCGCGACCCGGAGCGCGTCGCTCGGCGCTGCAGGACGGCGGCCGCGCCAGGTCGACGTCGCAGGCCGCGCTGGTCGCCGCGGTCGCGCGGTACGCGGCGCGCGAGCTCCAGCCGCGGCGAGACGGGCGCCGGCGCTCGCCGACGTCGCCGACCGCGTGGTCCGCGAGGCGGTCGAGGCCGCCGAGCCCGACCTGCCGTTCGCGGTGATCGGGCATGGGCAAGCTCGGCGCGCAGGAGCTGAACTTCGCGTCGGACCTGGACCTGCTGTTCGTCTACGAGGGCGAGGGGCCGGACGACATTCGGCGCGGCGGTCGGCGCTGGCCGAGCGCGTGATGCGCGGCGATCCGCGACGCCGGCTGGGAGCCCGACGCCGACCTGCGGCCCGAGGGCCGCAGCGGCCCGCTCGCGCAAGTCGCTCGCCGCGCTACCTCGAGTACTGGGAGCGCTACGCGGAGACCGTGGGAGTTCCAGTCGCTCCTGCGCGCGCGTTCGTCGCGGGCGACGAGCAGCTCGGCCGGCGGTTCGTGCTGAACGCCGGCGACTTCGCGTATCCGCCGAGGACCTCACCGTCGACCGCGTCGGCGAGATCCGCCGGATGCGCGAGCGGATCGAGCGCGAGCGGGTGAAGCCGCCCGAGGCCGCGAAGTTCCACTTCAAGCTCGGGTACGGGTCGCTCGCCGACGTGCAGTTCGCGGTGGAGGTGTCGCTGATGCGGTTCGGCGGCGCGCACCCCGAGGTCCGCACGCACCGGACGCTCGACGCGATCGAGCGCCTGGCCGAGCCACCGCCTGATGGAGGACGAGCGGCGCGCGCGACCTGGGCGAGGCGTTCGTGTTCCTGTCGGACGTGAAGAACGCGCTCGAGGTCGACCGCCGGCTGCACGCCGAGGCGATGCCGGCCTCGCCGCAGGAGCAGACTCGCGCTCGCGCGGCGGCTCGGCTACGAGGAGTACCCGCGGCAGACGCTTCATCGACGACTACCTGCGCATCACGCGCAGGGCCCGGCGGGCGATGGAGCGGGTGTTCCACGAGGAGGAGGGATGAGGTGGTACGCCGACTGATCGCTTCGGGCTCGCCGTTCGAACCGGTGATCGGGTTCTCGCGCGCGGTGGTCGATGGTCATCACGTATCGGTGGCGGGCACGGCGCCGATCATGCCGGACGGCGGCGATCCACCCGCGGACGCGTACGGGCAATCGAAGCGCGTGCTCGAGATCATCGTCGCCGCGCTCGCCGAGGCCGGGGCGCTGCCGGAGCACGTCGTCCGAACGCGTACCTACCTGATCGAGGCGGGCGACTGGCAGGAGGCCGGGCGGGCGCACGGCGAGGTGTTCGCGGACATCCGCCCTGCGAGCACGATGATCGTCGTGAACGGGTTCCTCGATCCCCGCTGGGTGGTCGAGATGGAGGCGGACGCCATCCTGCCCGGGTAGATCCGGCCGGGGTGCTCGCCCCGCGTCCGCCTAGATCCGGTCGATCGCACGAGACTCCATCCGCGGACCGAACGCGGGCGCGCGGATCCCGCTCGTCTCGAGGAGCCGTTGCACCCGGCCGCGATGCGGACGATACGGCTCGAGCAGCTCGAGCATCCGTTCGTCCGATCCGCGTGGTTCGCGCGCGAGCGCCCAGGCCACGATGTTCGGCACGTGGTAGTCGCCGACCGAGACGGCGTCGGCGTCGCCGAGCGCGATCCGCGCCACCTCCGCCACGGTCCACGCACCCACGCCGTGCAGGGTCGCCAGGCGCGCTTCGGCGGCGTCGACAGGCATGGCGAACGCCTGCGTCGATCCACACGCTCCGTGCGCACACGCTCCGGAGCACCTCGGCTCGCCGGCGTTCGACGCCGAACGGGTGGAACGCGTAGTACGGGAGCGCGGCGACCCGTTCGGGATCGGGCGGTAGCACGAGGCCGGGCGGGCCGGGAGCCGGCTCGGCGAGCGCCGTCACCAGCCGTCGGTAGGCCCTGCGCGCCTCGTTCCCGGTGACCTTCTGCTCCAGGATCACCGGGATCAGGCGTTCGGTGATCAGACCCGTCCGCGGGATCCGCAGGCCGGGCATGTGACGCCAGAGGTCTCGCACGAGCCCGGGTGGCGGGTCGAAGCCGGCAGTCGTCGTCCTCGGCGCCGCACCAGGCGGGCGCGTGCTCGAGCACCCAAGCCGCGCCGGGTCCCCACGCCTCGACCTCGACCCCGCCGTCGACCTCGACGAGCCGGACCGCCGAGGGGCCCTCGGGCGTGCGCGACGCGCGGTCGACGGAGCCGCGCCGCGTCCGCATCGTCGGGTCGCCGCGCCCGCGCTGCATCGGCCCGAGGGTCTGGCCGAGGTCGATCGGACCAGGCGTCGGACGAAGCGGTCGGCACGACCGGCAGGCTACGCCCAACGACGCAAGGAGCCGGCCCTCGGGAGCCGGCCCCTCCGTCGACCACGCTCCTACAGGTCGTAGTAGAGCGAGAACTCGTACGGGTGCGGCCGCAGCCGGACCGCGTCGAGCTCGTGCAGGCGCTTGTACTCGATCCACGTATCGATCACGTCCTGCGTGAAGACCCCGCCTTCGAGCAACCACTGGTGGTCGGCCTCGAGCGAGTCGAGCACCTCCTCGAGCGAGCCCGGAACCTGCTTGACCGTCGCCTTCTCCTCGGGCGGCAGGTCGTACAGGTCCTTGTCCATCGGCTCCGGCGGCTCGATCTTGCTCTTCACGCCGTCGAGCCCGGCCATCAGCATCGCCGCGAACGCCAGGTACGGGTTGCACGACGGGTCGGGTGTGCGGAACTCGAGCCGCTTGGCGCCGGGGTTCTTGAAGTACTGCGGGATCCGGACGCACGCGATGCGGTTGCGCTGCGAGTACACCAGGTTGATCGGCGCCTCGTAGCCCGGGACCAGCCGCCGGTACGAGTTCGTGGTCGGGTTCGTGAAGGCCAGCAGTGACGGCGCATGCGCGATCAGCCCGCCGATGTACCAGCGAGCGGTGTCCGAGATGCCGGCGTAGCCGACCTCATCCCAGAACAGGTTGACGTCGTCCTTCCAAAGGCTCTGGTGCGTGTGCATCCCCGAACCGTTGTCCTGGAAGAGCGGCTTCGGCATGAACGTGACGGTCTTGCCCGCATGCCGGGCCGTGTTCTTGACGACGTACTTGTACTTCATGACGTTGTCGGCGGTCGACAGCAGCGTCGAGTAGCGCATGTCGATCTCGGCCTGGCCGGCCGTGCCGACCTCGTGGTGATGCACCTCGATCTTCATCCCGACCTTCTCGAGGTTCAGGACCATCTCCGAACGCAGGTCCTGGTAGTGATCCATCGGCGGCAGCGGGAAGTACCCCTCCTTGTAGCGCGGCTTGTAGCCGAGGTTCGGCTCGCCGGTGATCTCTCGTTCGCGACCGGAGTTCCACACGCCTTCCACCGCGTCGAGGTGGTAGTAGCCCTCGTGCTGGTTCTGATCGAACCGGACGGAGTCGAAGATGTAGAACTCGCACTCGGGACCCCAGAACGATGTGTCGGCGATGCCGGTCTGCTTCAGGTGGAGCTCGGCCTTGCGCGCGATGTAGCGCGGATCGCGCGTGTACATCTCGCCCGTGACGGGATCCTTCACGAAGCAGTGGAGGTTCAGCGTCGCGTGGTGGGTGAACGGATCGAGGTACGCCGTGTCCGGGTCGGGCACCAGGAGCATGTCGGACTCCTGGATCTCCTGGAACCCCCGGATCGACGACCCGTCGAACCCGAGACCCTCCTCGAAGCTCTCCTCGGTGAGCTCGTGCATGGGGATGGAGAAGTGTTGCATGAGCCCCGGCAGGTCCGAGAATCGCAGGTCCACGATCTCGGTGCCGGACTCCCTGGCGAGGGCCAGGACCTCCTTCGGCGTCGTCATCCTTCCGCCTTCCCCCTTCCGTCTCGTGGGCTCCCAGACCGAACAAGGGTAGTGGGGCGCTCGCGGATCGGGTCCCCCTGGCGGGTTAACTCTTGGTTACGCGGGGTGCGATGGCGGGGACGGGACCGCCGACGATCCGCCCCGAGACGCTGCCGGCCGACCCGGCGGTCCGGGCGCCGGCTCCCAGTCGCGGATCACCGCCGCTCCCTTGGTGATGAGGGCGGCCGCTCCGCCGATCTCGATCGCTCGGCCGAGCGGCGTCCGGAAGAACGGGTGTCGCAGGATCATCGGGGTGGCGAGCAGGAGCCCGCTCGCCATGAGCGTCCGGATCCTCTGGCCCGCGGGGGAGGCGAGGAACGCGCGGGTCTGATCCGCACCGCGCCGGGTCGCGTCCTCGAGCGCGTTCAGCAGCTCGGAGAGCTCCGCCCTGGCGTTCACGCCCGGACCATACCCGCGCGGGCCGCTCCCCGAACCGGGGTCGGAGCGCTAGGGGTCGGCCGCACGGTACCCGACGCCGCGGACGGTCTCGATGAGGTGTTCGTGGGAGGGTCCGAGCTTCGCGCGAAGCCGCCGAACGTGGACGTCCACCGTCCGCGTCCCGCCGTAGAAGTCGTACCCCCAGACCTCTCGGAGCAGGGCAGGTCGCGTGAAGACCCGTCCCCGTCGTTCCGCGAGGTACCGGAGCAGCTCGAACTCCTTGAACGTGAGGTCCAACGGCCTGCCCTCGACGCTCACGCGATAGGTGCTCGTGTCGAGGGCGATCGGGCCCAGCAGGATCGTCGTCCCCTCCCCCGTTCCCGCCCGTCGTCGGGCGAGCGCGAACCGTAGGCGGATCTCGCTCTCGGGGGCGCCCGGGTAGATCGCGTCGTCCGCGACGTCCTCCCAATGGAACCGGTCGAGGTCGACGCGTTCGACGACGACCAGGACCGGGATCCGCGGATGGCGCTCGCGGAGCGCCTTCAGCACGGCGTAGCCCTGGCCGGGGTTCTCGGCGGCGTCGACCAGGACGGCGTCCGATCCGAGCGCCAGCGTCCCGGCGACCGAGGCGACCGACAGATGATCGGTCTTCAGGTCGAGCAGCAACGGGGGGCGGCGGGCAGGACCTCCGCCGGCGTGCGATCGGTGAGCAGGACGGCCCGGATCACGACGCCCCGAGCGTACAGGCCCGCTCGCGCCGGCGATAGCCTTGGGGCGATGCCCCACGTGACCGTTCGGTTGTTCGCCGCGCTCCGAGAGCTGGCGGGTTCCTCCCGGGTGGAGGCGGACGGAGCGTCCGTCGGCGAGGTCATCGAGGCCCTGTCGGCCCGGTACGGGCAACGGTTCGCGGCGGTCGCCGCGGTCGGGTCGGTGGTCGTCGACGGCGAGCGTGCCGACCCCACCACCCCGCTCTCGGCGGGCCAGGAGGTCGCCCTGCTGCCCCCCGTCTCGGGGGGCTATCGGCAGGGCAACCGACCCTGAGATACTGACCGCATGTCCATGCGGTTCCAGCGGCTCCTCCTCGTGGTGAATCCGGTCGCCCGCACGATGTCCAAGCCGGTGCTCGCGGTGATCGAGAAGGCGTTGTCCGCCGACTTCCGGCTGGAGGTGGCGGAAACCAAGGAGCGGGGTCACGCCTCCGAGCTCGCCGCGCAGGCGACGGAGGACGGCGTCGACCTGGTGGTCGTCTTCTCCGGCGACGGCACGATCAACGAGGCCGTGAACGCCCTGGCCGGCACCGAGACCGCCCTCGGCGTGCTGCCGGGCGGCGCCACGAACATCCTGGTCCGAGCCCTCGGGCTGCCCCTCGACCCGGTCGAGGCGACGGGCGTGCTCATCGCGAAGGCGCTCGACGACCACGCGTTCAGGTTGTCGCTCGGCGTGGCGGACGGTCGCTACTTCGCCGTGAACTGTGGCGCCGGCGTCGACGCCGCGGCGATGCGCCGGCTGGATCGGAAGTTCCCGAAGACCAAGACGAAGTTCGACCGGGCGGCGTTCCGCGCCGTCGCCCGCGAGCTCCTGGTCGGGTACGCGGGCCGATCCGCGGACCTCGAGGTCCGGATCGACGAGGGGCCGCCGCTCCCGTCGCTCTCGGTCATGGTCGGGCGGACCGACCCGTACACGTACTACAAGGACCGCGGGATCCGGATGACGCCCGAGGCGTCGTTGGATTCCGGGCTCGACGTGCTCTCGGTCCGCAAGCTCGCGCGCCGGAGCGTACCGAGGATCGCCTGGCAGGTCTTCGGCTCCGCCCGCCACGTGCACGGCCGCGACATCGACTACGTCCACGACGCCCGGCACGTCGTCATCACGTCCGAGGCGCCGTTCCCGGTGCAGGTCGACGGCGATGCGCTCGGCGACCACCGCCGCCTCGGGGTGAATCTCGCGCCCGAGGCCCTGTGGGTCGTCGCCTAGACGCCGGAGGCGGTCCTCCCGGCACCGTCCGCGGCTCCGCCCGGAGTCCCGCGCACCTGGATCCCGCACTCCCACTTCGACAGGCCGGCCCATCGACCCTCGCGTTCGTGCTCGCCGGGGAACGACATCCGGGTACACGGCGCGCACCCGATCGAGGCGTACCCGAGGTCGTAGAGCGGGTTATGGGGCAACGAATGCTGCTTCAGGTACGACCACGTGTCGCGACGCGTCCAGGTGGCCACAGGGTTGACCTTCACGATCCAGGATCCTGGCTCGAGCTCGTACCGGTCGACGATCGGTGCCGTCGCGCGGGTCGGTGACGAGTCGCGCCGGAACGCCGTGACCCAGGCCTCACGGCCGCGGAGGGCCCCGAGCATCGGTCGGACCTTGTTGATGTCGCAGCAGCGCTCCGGATCGCGTTCGTAGAGCCTCGGCCCGAACGCTTCCGCCTGTGTCTGTGGTGTGTGGTCGCCGGCGAGCTCCACCACGTTCAGGCCCAGGCGCTCGGTCAGGCGTCGCTTGAACGCGAGCGTCTCCTCGAAGTGGAACCCGGTATCCAGGAACAGGACGGGCACGTCGGGTCGGATCCGGGTCGCCATGTGCATCACGCACGTCCCCTCGGCCTGGAACGCCGAGGCGAGCGCGATCTCCCGGAACCCCGACCCCGCGAGAGCCCATCGGACGATGTCGCGCGGGTGAGCCGACTCGAAGCGTTCGTTAAGCGTCCGGAGTTCGTCGTCGGAAAGGAGCGTGTCGGGCATCGGGGCCTCGCCTCAGCGGTGACCGGAGTATAGGTCTCGGTCGGAGCCGTCCGACCCGCCGCTATCCTGGGGACCCGATCACCGAGACGAAAGGCCGATGTCCCATGCCCGACCACCTGACGATCGCGCCCCACGGCGGGACCCTCGTCGACCTGCTCGTGCCCGCGGAGCGGCGCGAGGCCGCGCGGACCGAGTCGGAGCACCTGCCCAAGCTCGTGGTGAACGCTCGCGAGCTCTCGGACCTCGAGATGCTGACCGTCGGCGCGCTTTCGCCGCTCACCGGTTTCGTCGGCGAGGACGACTACGGCTCGATCCTCGAGACGATGCACCTGTCGAGCGGGCTCGCGTGGTCGATCCCCGTGACGCTGTCGCTCACGGACGAGGACGTGAAACGCATCGGAGCCGGGACCTCGGTGGCCCTGCTCCCGGCCGAGGGCGCGCAGGCGCTCGCGATCGTCGATGTGACCGAGGTCTTCAAGCGCGATCGCGAGAGGGAGGCCCTCGGCGTGTTCGGGACCCAGGATGTGGAGCATCCGGGCGTCCGAGCGCTCCACGAGGCGGGCGACTTCTGTCTGGCGGGATCGATCCGCGCGCTGGCGCTCCTCGAGCACGACGACTTCGAGCCGTACCGTCTCACGCCGGCGCAGACGCGAGCGGCGTTCTCCGAGCGAGGCTGGCGAACGGTCGTCGGCTTCCAGACCCGCAACCCGATCCACCGGGCCCACGAGTACATCCAGAAGTGCGCGCTCGAGATCGTCGACGGGCTCCTGGTGCACCCGCTGGTGGGGGCGACCAAGGGCGACGACGTGCCGGCCGACGTGCGGATGCGCTGTTACGAAGCCCTGTTCGACGGCTACTACCCGAAGGACCGGGCGATGGTGTCCGTCTTCCCCGCCGCGATGCGCTACGCGGGCCCCAAGGAGGCGATCTGGCACGCGATCTGCCGCAAGAACTACGGCTGCACGCACTTCATCGTCGGACGCGACCACGCGGGCGTCGGCTCCTACTACGGCACCTACGACGCCCAGAGGATCTTCGAGGCGTTCGAGCCGGGCGAGCTCGGCATCACGCCGCTGATGTTCGACTACTCGTTCTGGTGCAACGCCTGTGAGGGCATGGCCTCACCGAAGACGTGCCCGCACGGGGAGGACACGCGCGTGTCGCTCTCGGGGACGAAGGTGCGCGAGATGCTCCGCGCCGGCGAACGCCCCCCGATCGAGTTCAGCCGCCCCGAGGTCGCCGAGATCCTGATCGATGCGATGCGGGAGGGATAGTCGTCGTCCGCGGGTCCCTCGAACGCCTCCATTTGCCCGCCGACCAGCGGACTTGGTAGCCTCGCGCGCGCCCGGGCGGCGGCCGATACCGATGAGGGGAGGGCTCACGACCGCTCGCAGGACCGCGTTCCGGACCCTCCTCGCCCTCAGCCTGGCCGCCGGCACGTTCGGCGTCGTGCCCGCGCTCGCCGGTACGAAGGACGACCTCGATGCGGCGAAGGCCGAGCTCGCGAAGGTGCAGGCCGAGCTCGACCGCGCGACGGCCCGGTGGAACGCGGCCGAATCCAGGCTCGACACCACCCGGAGCGAGATCACCGACACGCGGATCCGGATCAGGAGGCTCGAGGACCGCATGCGCGCGATCGAGGCTCGCCTGAACCGGCGGGCCGTCCTCGCCTTCACGAACGGCCCGGCGAGCACCATCGACCTGTTGCTCTCCTCGGGCTCGTTCACGGACTTCGCCGACCGGCTCGAGTTCCTCGGGTCGATGGCGCAGGAGGACGGCGACCTCGTCGTCGAGCAGCGCGTCTCGCAGGTGGAGCTCCGCCGGGAGCGCGACAACCTGCTCGGGCTCGAGCAGCGTCAGGCGGACGTGGCCGAGGAGCTCGGCACGATCCGAGCGACGATCGACGCACAGCTGGAGCGGATCTCGGGCCGCGTCGCCGAGCTGACCGCGAGGTACCGGGAGGAGATCGCCGCCTCGAAGGAGCTCGTGATCTTGGGCCAGACGCCCAACGCCGACGGCTCGATCCAGGTCTGCCCGGTCGCGGGACCGAACTCGTTCGTGGATTCGTTCGGCTGGCCGCGGGACGGCCACACGCATCAGGGGATCGACATGATCGCTCCCTACGGCACGCCGGTGGTCGCCGCCCACCCGGGCAACGTCACGCCCTCCTCGAGTTCCTCCGGTGGGATCCAGACGTACGTCTACGGCTCGGGCGGCTACTCGTTCTACGCCCACCTGTCCGGCTACAGCTCGGCGAGCGGCAGCGTCTCGGCGGGGACGGTGATCGGGTACGTCGGGAGCACCGGCAACGCCGGCTCGACCAACCACCTTCACTTCGAATGGCATCCGGGCGGCGGCACGGCAGTGAGCCCGTATCAGATGCTCCTCGCCGTCTGCTGAGGGTTACCACCCTGCGGCCGGCCGGCCGCGATACGATGCGCTTCCTATGAGCGAGCACGGCGGTCACCGGCGGATCGACCGGATCCGACGCCCGGCGTTCGTCGAGGGCCTGGCCGAGCTGTCCCTGGACGATCTGCGGGCCCGCCGCGACGAGTGTTACGCGGAGCGCGAGTACCTCTCGCTGCTCCGACGGCTCGTCCAGGGCCGTGCCGAGATCCTGCGGGCTGAGGTCGAGCGGCGCGGCAGAGGTGGCGAGGGCGGAAGCCTGGTCGACCAGCTCTCCACGATCTTGTCCTCCGAAGGTCAGGGTCCGTCCCGGGGCGAGGCCGTCAAGGTCGGGCTCCCCGATGAGGAGATGCTCCTGGCGCGTCGGCGCGTCGAGCGGTTGGTCGCGGACGCGGAGATCTCCGATCCGGGCGCCCTGGACGACGAGCGCCTGAGCGCCGCCGTCGAGCTGCTGGTGCAGGAGGAGCGTGAGGTCTCGCAGGCGAGGAGCGACGTGCTCCACGTGATGGACGCCCTGCAGGAGGAGCTCAAGCGCCGGTACCGAGACGACCCCTCGCTCGTTCTGTCCTGACCCACACGCCGAGTCGTCCCACACGCCCGAGGCACCGAGCGCGGAGTCGTGCGCGATGACGATATCGGCCCGGTGGGGGGTGGCGTCGTCCTAGGCATCCGACAGGCCGTAGGTCGCGGAGGAGGGGGACGGACCAGGGTTTTTTTGGGCTTCGGGCCTATAGACGCCCCTCGGCCGAACGGGCAGGCTCTTCCCCGGATCGCGCACCGATGTGCGCTAACGTGCGGCCCCTGATGAAGACCGAACGAGACACTCCCGGGTCTGGCACCGGGGTCCAGATGGACCCCGAACTGCCGACCGTCCAGGAACAGCTGATCGTCTTCGCGCGCGAGCTCGGCGAGCTCTATCGGCTGGAGCGCTCGCGCAACGCGGAGCTGGAGCTTGTCCTGGCGAGTCTCCAGGACACCTACCTCGCCACGATGAAGAGTCTCGCGACGGTCATCGAGGCGAAGGACCAGACCACCCGCGGACATCTGGATCGGACCCAGGTCTTCGGGCTCGCGCTCGCCCGGCGGGTCGAACCCGAGCTTGCCGAGTCACCGACGCTCGGGTACGGGTTCTTCCTCCACGACATCGGCAAGGTCGGCATCCCCGAGCACATCCTGTGCAAGGCCGGCCCGCTGTCGGTCGACGAGTGGACCGTGATGCGGAACCACCCGATCATCGGGGCGCAGATCGTGGCGCCGATCGCCTTCCTGTCCGACACGGTCGAGCTGATCCGTCACCACCACGAGTGGTTCGACGGAACGGGCTACCCGGACGGCCTGGCGGCGGATGCGATCCCGCTCGGAGCCAGGATCTTCGCCGTGGCGGACTCGTTCGACGCGATGACCAGCGATCGTCCCTATCGCGGCTCCATCGGCGTGGAGCGGGCGCTCGCCGAGCTCAGGGACGGTTCCGGTTCCCAGTTCGATCCCGAGATCGTCAGGGTGTTCGTCGACATGATCGAGTCGGACCCACCGATGGACGACGAGCAATTCGAGCACGCGCTCAGGCACGCGAGCTGACACCAGCCGGTCGCCCTCCGGCCGCATCGCGGCCGACCCTCGGTCGATAGGCTTCCGCGCATGCCGTCCGCCGCACCGCTCGTCCGTGTCGTGCGCTCCGGTCTGGAGGAGAGCGTCCACCTCGGGCACGTGGTCGCGTGCGACGCGCAGGGTCGCTTGCTCGCGAGCCTCGGCGATCCCGACCGCTTCGTCTACTCCCGGTCGTCGATGAAGCCGTTGCAGGCTGCCGTCTCCCTCCGCCGCATCCCGGACGACCTGCCCGACGACCTGGTGGCGGTGATGTGCGCTTCGCACAACGGCGAGCCCGTCCACGTGCGGGCCGTCCGACGGCTCCTGCGGACGGGCAGCCTCTCCGAACGCGACCTCGGCTGCCCGCCCGGCCTCCCGATCGAGGTCGGGGCGCTGCGCGACGCCGCGCGTCCTCGCCGGATCTACTTCAACTGCTCAGGCAAGCACGCGGGGATGCTCCTCGCCTGCCAGCGGTCGGAGCTCGACCTCGGCAGCTACCTGCGGCCGGCTCACCCCCTGCAGCGCGAGATCGTGCGAGCGGTTCGTACGGCCACCGATGTCGAGCGGCCGCTGATCGGTGTCGACGGCTGCGGCGCGCCCGTCCACGGTCTCCCCCTTCGCGCGCTCGCGACGCTGTTCGCCCGCCTGTCCCGCCCGGAGCGGCTCGGACGCCTCGCCGACCAGGCCGCTCGTGCCGTGGGGTCGATGCGCTCGGCTCCGTATCTCGTCGCCGGTCGCGGTCGGTCGGACACGCGGATGATGGAGGTCGTGCCGGAGCTCCTGACCAAGGTCGGTGCCGAGGGCCTGCACTGCGCGGCCGCCCTCGATGCGGGGATCGGCGTGGCCGTCAAGGTGGCCGACGGGAGCGATCGGGCCGCCGCGCCGGCCCTGGTACGGGCCCTCGATCTCCTCGGTCTCCTCGGTGAGCGGGAGCGGGGTCGTCTGGAGGAGATCGCCCGGCCGCCGGTGCGGGGCGGAGGTCGTCCCGTGGGTGAGCTCACGTCCGAGTTCCGGCTCCGGGCATCCCGAGGCTGATCGGGTCGGGCCGGACGTCGGCTCCGTTCGCGGATCCCTCTCGTACGATTGCCTTCGATGGGGGACGCGAGGTGAGGGAGCGGGTCGGCACCCTGGGCGAGCCCCGGATCGCGGTGGTCAGCCTGCACACTTCGCCGCTCGACCAGCCGGGTTCGGGCGACTCCGGCGGGATGAACGTGTTCATCCGGGCGGCGGCGGAGCGCCTGTCGGTCGGCGGCGTCGGGGTGGACGTGTTCACGCGGACGCGCGACGACCGGCGACCCGAGGTCCAGGACCTGGGGAGCGGCTCTCGGCTGATCAACGTGCACGCCGGGCCGAGCGCACCCGTCCCGAAGGAGGAGCTCCCGCGCTTCCTCCCGGAGTTCCTGGGCGGGGTCCTCCACCGGGCTCGAACGGAGGGAACCCGGTACGACCTCGTCCACACGCACTACTGGCTCTCTGGGTGGGTGGGCCGGAACGCTCGCGAGATCTGGGGCGTTCCGCTCGTCGCCTCGTTCCACACGCTCGGCAAGGTGAAGAACTACTCACTCTCCCGCGGCGAACCTCCGGAGCCCCCGGTCCGCATGTCCGGCGAAGAGCAGGTGATCTCCGAGGCCGATCGGCTCGTCGCCGCGACGCCCGTCGAGGCTGCCCAGCTCGTCGGCCTGTACCGTGCCGAACCCAGCCGAATCCGCGTCGTCCCGCCGGGAGTGGACCACGGGCTGTTCTTCCCGCGGGGTCGGGACGAGGCGAAGGCTCGGCTGCACCTCGCCGACCTGCGCCTGGTGCTGTTCGTCGGCCGTCTGCAGGCGCACAAGGGGCCCGACGTCGCCGTCCGCACGGTAGCTGAGGCGATCGCCCGCGATCCGGGGGGGACCCGCGACGTCGTCCTCGCGATCGTCGGAGGGCCGAGCGGCTCGGATCACGGCGCCGAGGTCGCGAGGCTGATGGACCTGGCTTCGGCGCTCGGGGTCGGGGAGCGGGTGATCCTGTTCCCGCCGCAGCCGCAGTCGCGCCTCGCGGATTTCTACGCGGCGGCCGAGGTGGTCCTCGTCCCCTCGCGATCGGAGTCCTTCGGCCTGGTCGCCCTGGAGGCGCAGGCGTGCGCGACCCCGGTGGTGGCCGCGGCGGTGGGGGGTCTGCGCTACGTCGTAGAGGACGGTGTCACGGGCCACCTCGTGGAGGGCCACGACCCGGGCGACCACGCCGAGCGGATCCTCGCCCTCCTGCGCGATCCAGAGGGACGGCGCCGCATGGGCGAGGCCGGGGTCGTCCGGTCGATGCGGTTCTCGTGGGACGCCACCGCCGCCGGCATGCTCTCGGTCTACCGCGAACTGCTGGACCGTCGCGTTCCCGCGTGACGTTTCGCGCCGTCTGGCACGATCGGGACCCGTCCGAGGCAGGCGAGGCGACGCTCGGCGTACGGAAGCGCGACGACGTGTCGCGGAACTGCTCGGATCGCTCGGCCGGAATACCTTGCGCTGCAACGGAGACGAACGGTTGATCGTCGAGCGTTCGCGCGAACGTCATGTTCTTGTCACTCTTTTCATCACGCGATCTACCTGCGGATATGTACCGTGACCTGCACGTTCGTCGGGTTGACCCGCCCACCGGGCGCCGGTACATTTCGCTCGCTCCGAGCAGCCGGAGCGGCCGAATCAGGGAACCGAGGCCGGGACCCCTGGGAAAGCCGTAAGGCCAACTGGGCGCACCTGCTCGTACGGTTGGGACAGCTAACTAGCTGTGCGGGTGGGGAGGCTCGGGAGGCCCCAAAGCCCAACGAAAGGGTGCTACGGCCAGGAAACCAAGACGGCTGCGAGAGGTTGCTCGGAGCACTTGAGCCCGAGGGGCCAACGGTGGCTGGAGGCTTCGGCCTCCGGCGAGCCGGAGGTCCCTCGGGTTCTTCCTTTCCCCCTTCGGGTCGCCGTCCTCCCCTCGTCCTCGTGGGACGGGCCCTTGTTCACCCGCCGGGGCGCGGCTACCGTTCCCAGGTCATGGCCACGGGACCCGGCACCGAGTCGAAGGCGCGACGCGACCAGATCGTGGACGTCGCCATGCGCCACTTCGCCGAGCACGGCTACCGAGGCGCCCACGTCGAGGACATCGCCGCCGAGGTGGGGGTCGCCAAGGGGACCGTCTTCCTGCACTTCGGCAGCAAGGAAGGGCTGTTCCTCGCCGTCTACCGCGAGGCCGTCGGCCAGCTGCCGGCGTGGCTCGATGCCCCGGCCGACGTCGTCGATGCAGGGTTCTGGGGCGTGCTGGACTACTGGCTGCGCCGGACCGAGGAGTTCCTCACCGAGCAGTGGGTCGCGAACCGCGTCGCGATGATCGGGCGGTACGACACGGGGCTCGGGCTCCGACGTCCCATCGACCGGCTGATGCGGAGCGAGGACCCCTACGGGACGCTCGAGTTCGTCGAGTTCGGCGTGCGCCGCGGCGAGATCCGCGACGACGTGGACGTCGAGATGATCGCGTCGATGCTCGACTGGGTGGCCGAGCGGTTCCAGGACGCGCTCGGGAGCGAGGAGCTGGATCCGGGCCTGGTCCACCGCAGGCCCTACCTCCCCGAGCGACGGGACGCCCGGATCGGCGAGTTCCTGGAGCTCCTGCGGGCGGGGATCGCCGCGGCGGAGGGGGGAGGGGGCCCGTCGTGAACGGATCCGAGCATCGCAAGGTGGCGTTCCTCGGCGGTGGCCGGATGGGCGAGGCGCTCGTGTCGGGCCTGATCCGGTCGGGTGGACGGGGCGCCGACGAGATCATGGTCACGAGTCGTCGCGAGGACCGGGCCCGCGAGCTCGGGGACGCCTACGGGATCGGGTCGACGCTCAGCAACCCGGACGCCGTGGCCTGGGCCGACGTGCTCGTCCTCACGGTGAAGCCGCAGGACATGGAGGTGCTCCTGTCGCAGATCCGCGAGACCGTCAGGCCGGAGCAGCTGGTCGTGAGCTTCGCCGCCGGGATCCGCACCTCCTTCGTCGAGAAGCATCTGCCGGACGGCGTCCACGTCGTCCGGGTGATGTCGAACGTCGCCGTGCTGGTCGACGAGGCGATGTCGGTCGTGGCGGCGGGCTCGAACGCCGACGACCGGCACCTGGAGGTCGCCGAGGAACTGCTCGGCTACGTGGGTCGGGTGATCCGCCTGAAGGAGGTCCACCTCGACGCGATCACCGCGACCAGCGGCAGCGGTCCCGCGTACTTCTTCCTGCTCGCCGAGGCCATGATCGAGGCCTGCATCCTGCTCGGCCTCTCGAGGGACGTCGCGACCGAGCTCATCATCCAGACGATGCTCGGATCCGCGAAGATGCTCCGCGACACCGGCAAGCACCCCGTCGAGCTCCGTGAGATGGTGACCTCGCCCGGGGGGACCACGATCGCCGCGATCCGCCACCTCGAGGAGGCTGGCGTGCGCGCCGCGTTCCTGAACGCGATCGACGCCGCCCGGCACCGGAGCGCGGAGCTCGCGCAGGGCGGCGACGAGGACGAGGCCTGAGGACGGGACCGAGAGGAGCGATCGAGATGGGGCGAGGAGATCGAGCGAGGGTGCGCTGGGCGCACGATCGCGAGCGCAAGAAGAAGGCGGCCGAGAAGCGCCAGGCGGCCGAACGCGGGGTCGAGCGCAAGACCTCGAAGAAGTAGCTGGGTCGTCGGAACCAGCGCTAGCGGTCGGGTCGGGGCGCACCGAGACGGTTCCGAAGCACCCCGATGCCTTCGGCCTCGAGCTCGACCTCGGCCCCCGGCCAGATCCGTTGTTCGAACCCCGCGATCTCGAACGGTCCCGAGGCGAAGGTCTCGCCCGGTTCGAGACGCTCCTGTTTCGAGGCCCGGGCCACGTCGCGGAGCAACCCGAGGGCCGTCCCGTTCAGGTTCCCCTTCATCCGTTCCTCGCCGTCGATCCTGACCGTGACGAACGCGGTCTGCGGATCGAGCTCGTCCGACGTGACCACGCACGGACCGATCGAGAGCGGGACCCCGCGCGCCGTGGGCAATGGGTCGCCGTTCGCCCGTCGGGCGAGCCAGTCCCCGACCAGCGTGTACCCGAAGACGACGGAGGGGGTCTCCTCGGCGGTGAGGGTGTCGCGCACCGCTCGGCGCAGGATCGCCGCGATCTTGGGATGGAACTCCAGCCACCCGGCGCCCGTGGGCCACGGGATCTCCTCGTCGGGGCCGAACGCCGGCCTGCCTCCCTCGACGGCGTCCACCGAGCGCAGGGCCGTCGGCAGGAGGGCCGCGAGCAGGCGTGGCCGTTCGACGACGAAGGCGTCTGCCTCGTCGCGCTCGAGGGCTGCCCGGGCGGCATCGAGCACCGTTCCCCCGTTGCTCCTGACAAGTCGCTCCATCGTGTCGGGGAAGGCGGGGTGGCCGAGCAGGCTCGGCAGATCCACGACCTCCCCTCGCCGGAGCGCTCCCAGTCGCCGGTGCCCCCGCCGGTCGAAGGTCACGAGCCTCAAGGGAGGCCGATGATACGCCCGCACGAGGCCGGATCTCGGTATCGCGAGGTCGGTTCCCCGGGAGGTTCGCATTTGGGGGAGACCGGGCCCGGCGGCTACGATTGGGGCCGAGGATCGAGCAGGTAGAACCGGCTTTTCCCGCGCACAGGAGGCGACCCATGGCCGAGGAAGGGTTCCGCATCACCTACGCCACGATGACGGCAGACAACGAAGACCTGCACAAGGCGTACGACGAGGGGATCGAGGTCGCGAGGTCCTGGCTCGGGAAGCAGCATCCCCTGTACGTGAACGGCGAGGCCCGCGAGGGATCCGGGTACAAGGCCGCGTACTCGCCGATCGACGGGACGGTGATCGGCGAGTTCGCGATGGGGACGCGCGAGGACGCCCGCGATGCGGTCGCCGCGGCCAAGGAAGCCTTCCACGCCTGGGCGAACCGCCCCTGGCAGGAGCGGGTCGCGATCATCCGCAAGGCGGCCGACCTCATGTCGGAGCAACGCAACGAGCTCTCGGCGCTGATGGCGATGGAGGTGGGCAAGAACCGGCTCGAAGCCCTCGGCGACGTCGAGGAATCCGCCGACCTGCTCCGTTGGAACGCCAACGAGGTGGAGCACAACGACGGCTTCCGCAAGCCGATGCAGTCGCTCGGCTCGCCGGGCGAGTACTACGACGTCCTGCGTCCGTACGGGGTCTGGGCGGTCATCAGCCCCTTCAACTTCCCGATGGCGCTCGCGGCGGGCCCGTCGTCCGCCGCGCTGGTGGCGGGCAACACGGTCGTGTTCAAGCCCGCGCACATGGGCGTGTTCACCGGGCTGAAGCTGTACGAGATCTACATGGCCGCCGGCGTCCCGAAGGACGTCTTCCACTACCTCTCGGGTCCCGGGAGCGTCGTCGGCGACGAGATCGTGAACCACCCCGACGTGTCGGGGATCACGTTCACCGGCTCGTACGAGGTCGGGATGGGGATCTACAAGGGCTTCGCGAAGGACTTCCCTAAGCCCGTGATCTGCGAGATGGGCGGCAAGAACCCCACGATCGTCACGGACAAGGCCGACCTGGACAAGGCGACGGACGGGGTGCTGCGTTCGGCGTTCGGGTTCGGCGGGCAGAAGTGCTCCGCCAACTCCCGCGTCTACGTGCATCGCAGCGTGTACGACGAGTTCGTCCGCACGCTCAAGGAGAAGGCCGAGAACGTCAAGATCGGCGATCCGCTCAACAAGGACGTGTACCTGGGCCCGGTGATCGACGAGGGCGCCGTGGCCACCTTCGAGGAGGCCGCGAACGAGGCGAAGAAGAACGGCACCGTGATCACCGGCGGCGACCGCCTCACCGAGGATGCATTCGCTAAGGGGACGTTCGTGCAGCCGACGGTCGCCGAGGTGCCGCTCGACTCGTGGATCTGGAAGAAGGAGCTGTTCGTTCCGTTCGTAGCGGTCGCCCCCTACGACGACCTCGACGAGGCGATCCGGCTGGCCAACGACACCGAGTACGGCCTGACGGCGGGCTTCTACAGCGAGAACCGAGCAGAGATCGACCGGTGGCTAAGCTCGATCGAGGCGGGGGTCGTGTACGTGAACCGGCGGGCCGGCGCCACCACGGGCGCGTGGCCCGGCGTGCAGCCGTTCGGCGGCTGGAAGGGTTCGGGCACCAGTGGCAAGGCCGGCGGTGGCCCCTACTACGTGCAGCAGTACCTGCGGGAGCAGTCCCGTACGGTGATCGAGGAGTGAGCACCGCCGAGACGCTCGACCTGGCGACCGCCGAGGCGCCGCGACTGGTCACCGACATCCCCGGCCCCGAGGCGCGGGCCAGGATCGAGCGCGACCACAAGGTCACGAGCCCCTCGCTGCCGCGCGCGTACGAGCTGGTCCCCAAGCGCGGCGCCGGCTCGGTGATCGAGGACGTGGACGGCAACCTGTTCCTCGACCTGAACGCGGGTATCGCGGTCACGTCGACCGGCCATGCGCACCCGGACGTGGTCTCCGCGATCCAACGCCAGGCCGAACAGCTCCTGCACTACTCGGCGAGCGACTTCTACCTGCCGATCTACTCCGACGTCTGCGAAGAGCTCGACCGGATAGCCCCGTTCGCCGAGGACGCACGGAGCTTCCTCACGAACTCGGGCACCGAGGCCGTCGAGGGGGCGATCAAACTCGCTCGGTACGCGACGGGCCGGCAGTACATCATCGCGATGATCGGCTCCTTCCACGGCCGGTCCCTGGGAAGCGTTTCGCTCACCGCGAGCAAGGCGAAGTACCGGACCGGGTTCGGGCCGCTGCTCCCCGGCGTGCACCACACGATGTTCGGCGACGTGGAGCACCTCGACATGCTGTTCAAGCGCCTCGTCTCGCCGTCGGAGGTCGCGGCGATCGTCGTCGAGCCCATCTTGGGCGAGGGTGGCTACGTCCTGCCGCCGCCGGGGTGGTTCGGATACCTACGCGAGGTCTGCGACCGTCACGGGATCGTGCTCGTCGTCGATGAAGTCCAGTCGGGCATGGGACGGACGGGCAAGATGTGGGCGATCCAGCACTTCGGCGTCGAGCCCGACGTCGTGCTCGCCGGCAAGGGGATCGCGAGCGGCATGCCGCTGGGAGCGATCGTCGCCCGTGAGAGCCTCATGACCTGGGCCGTCGGCGTGCACGGTTCGACGTACGGGGGCAACCCGCTCTCGTGTGCGGCCGCGCTCGCCACGCTCGAGCTCATCGAGAACGGCTTGATCGACAACGCCCGCGAGGTCGGCGCCTACCTCCTCGATGGCCTGCGGCGGATCGGCGAGCGGCACGCCTCGATCGCCGACGTCCGCGGGCTCGGCCTGATGATCGGCGTTGAGTTCGACGACGCCAAGACGATGCACGCCGTTGAGCAGGCGGCCTTCCGCAAGGGTCTTCTGGTGCTCGGCTGCGGGGACTCGGTGATCCGGATCTGCCCGCCCCTGGTGTTCGAGCGCGAGCGGGCGGACGCGGCGCTCCGGCTCTTCGAGGATGCGGTCGGCGAGGTCGCGGCCGCCTAGGTACCGGGTTCGAAGGGAGGAGGCGAGGTGGCGCTCTCGGTCGAGACCCTGACGTGGGACTGTCGCGCGCCGGAGGCGATCGCGACGTTCTGGGCCGCGGTGCTCGGCTACGAGCTCGCCGACATCGACGAGGAGGGAGCCGAGATCCGCGATCCGAACGGCAAGGGATCGCCGATCCTGTTCCTCGTGGTACCGGAAGGCAAGTCGGTCAAGAACCGGCTCCACCTGGACCTGCGGCCAGAGAAGTCGATGCTCGAGGAGAAGGAGCGCGTGCTGACCCTCGGCGCCCGGGAGTTCCGCTACGTGGCCGAGGGGGGCAGTTACTGGACCGTGATGCTTGATCCGGAGGGCAACGAGTTCTGCATCCTGCGCGGACCGGCAGATGGCTGGAGCCCGGAGTCTTGAGCGGCCGGGTGACCGGGGATGAGTAAGGTCGCCACGATGGCCGATGCCGTCGCCGAGCTCGTGCGCGATGGCGACACGGTCGCGATCGAGGGCTTCACGCACCTGATCTGTTTCGCCGCCGGACACGAGATCATCCGCCAGCGCAAGCGCGACCTGACGCTCGCGCGGATGACGCCGGACGTGATCTACGACCAGATGATCGGTGCCGGGGTCGCGCGTAAGCTGATCTTCTCCTGGCTCGGCAACCCGGGCGTGGGCTCGTTGCACGCCGTTCGGCGGCGCATCGAGCACGAGGATCCCGGGCCGTTGGAGATCGAGGAGTACTCGCATTTCGGGATGGTGTGCCGGTACGTGGCGGGCGCGTCGAACCTACCGTTCTTCCCGATCCGTTCCTACTACGAGAGCGACATCCCGAGCGTCAATCCGAACATCAAGCCGATGCGGTCCCCGTACGAGGACGCGACCGAGGTCTACGTCGTCCCGCCCCTGCGACCCGACGTCACGATCGTGCATGCGCAGCGGGCCACCGCGACGGGAGACACCCAGATCTGGGGCCTGCTCGGCTGCCAGAAGGAGGCAGCGTTCGCGGCCGAGCGCGTCATCGTCGTCTGCGAGGAGGTCGTCGACGAGGCGGTCGTGCGACGCGATCCGAACCGGACCGTGATCCCCGGCGTGGTGGTCGACGCCGTGGTCGAGCAGCCGTTCGCCTGCCACCCGAGCTACGCCCAGGGCTACTACGACCGCGACAACGCCTTCTACCTCGACTGGGAGGCGATCTCGAAGGATCCGGAGGCGCTGCAGGATTGGCTGAAGGAGTGGGTCTACGGTCTGGACAGCCACGCCGGATACGTGGAGCGGATGGGCGACCGGTGGGCGAGCCTGAAGCCGGGGGAGCGCTTGTCCGGCGAGGTGGACTACGGGGACTACTCGTGAACGCCGACGAACGTCCGACGACCGAGACCGGCTACACGAGGAGCGAGATGATGATCACCGCGAGCGCCCGAACGCTCGCCGGGGAGCGCATCTGCTTCGTCGGTGTCGGGCTCCCGAACATCGTCTGCAACCTCGCGCAGCGAACCGTCTCCCCGGAGCTCCAACTCGTCTACGAGGCGGGGGTGTTCGGCGCCCGGCCCGAACGGCTCCCGCTCTCGATCGGCGATCCCACGCTCGTGTCCGGATCGACCGCCGTCACCTCGATGTTCGAACTGTTCGCCTTCTACCTGCAGGCGGGATTGATCGACGTGGCGTTCCTCGGCGGGGCTCAGATCGATCGCTTCGGGAACCTGAACACCACCGTGATCGGCGACTACGCGTCGCCGAAGGTTCGGCTCCCGGGCTCGGGCGGCGCATGCGAGATCGCGATCCACGCGCGACGGATCCTCGTCATCATGCGCCAGGCGCAGCGATCCTTCGTCGAGAAGCTGCATTTCCGGACCTCGCCGGGTCATTCGGGCGATCCGGCACACGACCGCGCCCGCGGGTGGTTCGGCAGCGGACCGACCAGCGTCGTCACCGATCTGGCCACCTTCGGGTTCGACGAGGCGACCGGCGAGATGACGCTCCTGACGATGCATCCGGGGGTCTCGATGGACGACGTGCTGGCGAACATGGGTTGGTCGCCGCGCGTCTCGGACAAGCTCGGCGAGACGCCACCGCCTACCGAGGCGGAGCTGCGGCTGATCCGTTCGGAGCTTGACCCCGAAGGCGTGTACACGTCCTAGCGATGGCGAGCCCCGACGCCCCCGACGACCCGGTTGCAGTCCAGGGCGACGACGGCCTGCCGGGTGTGCGCCGCGAGCCCGAGCCGGATTGGGTCGAGGGGATCCGCCGAGGTCGCGAGGAGCGCGCCAGGCGTCTGCGGACCCTGCTCGGTCCGCCCGAGCATCCCGCGGAGCTCGAGGCGCCCCCGGCCAAGGGTCCACCCCCGGCCGAAGAGGACCCGGCCACCGAGCACCCGGCCGCCGAGCACCCGGACCCGCCGTCGTGAGCCACGTGTTCCACCGCGTCCTGTCCCGACCGCTCCCCCGGGCCGTGCGGGCCGAGGGCGTGTGGGTCGAGGACGCCGAGGGGAAGCGATACCTCGACGGCGCCGGCGGGGCGATCGTCGTGGGGGTCGGGCACGGTGACCGAACGCTGGTCGACGCGATGGCCGAGCAGTCGGCCCGAACCCCCTACGTGCACGGGTCGGCGTTCACCACCGAGGCCGTCGAGTCCTATGCGGACGCCATCGCGCCGCTGCTCCCCATGGACGACCCGAAGGTCTATCCGGTCTCGGGCGGAAGCGAGGCCGTCGAGACCGCGATCAAGCTCGCCCGCACGTACCACGTGGCCCGCGGCGAGGCCTCGCGCACCGCCGTGATCGGACGGCGAGCGTCGTACCACGGGAACACCATCGGGGCGCTCGACGCGGGCGGCAGGGAGACCCTGCGGCGCCCGTACGAGCCCTGGCTCGGGCGCTTCCGTCAGGTGGAGGCGGCCTACGAGTACCGATGCCCGAACCCCCGGCACCCCGCGGCCTGCGGCGCGTGGCACGCCGAGCGCCTTGAGGACGCGATCGTCGAGGCGGGTCCGTCGACCGTGTCCGCCTTCATCGCCGAGCCGGTCGCCGGCGCGACCCTCGCGGCGGCCGTCCCGACCGACGACTACTGGCCGGCGATCGCCGACGTGTGCCGGCGCCACGGCGTCCTGGTGATCGCCGACGAGGTGATGACCGGGTTCGGGCGGACGGGACGCTGGTTCGGCTCCGACCATTGGGGTCTGCGGCCGGATGTGGTCACGGCCGGCAAGGGGACGACGAGCGGGTACTTCCCGTTCGGCTTCGCGGCGTGCTCGGCCGCGGTGTTCGACGCCGTGCGCGAGGGGGGCTTCGTGCACGGCTTCACGTGGTCCCACAACGGCGTGGGCGCGGCCGTCGCGCACGCGGCGTTGCGCCGGCTGCAGGCGGACGATCTGGTCGAGGCGAGCGCCCGTCAGGGAGAACGGTTGCTGAAGGACCTCACGTCGGCGCTGTCGGAGGAGCCGTCGGTCGGCGACGTTCGGGGGATCGGCCTGATGATCGGCGTCGAGCTGGTGGCCGACCGGACCACCAAAGCCCCGTTCGCGCGCGCACGTCAGGCGACCGAGCTCGTCGTCGCCGCGGCCAAGGCCAGTGGGCTGCTGCTGTACTCGAGCACCGGGCACGTCCAAGGGCGCGACGGCGACCTCGTGATGCTGGGTCCACCGTTCGTCATCTCCGACGAGGAATGCGACCTCGTGGTCGAGCGCACCGCGGCCGCCGTCGCGTCCCTCCGACAAGGGTGAGCGGTCCGGCCGGCCTCGTGCTGTGCCCCGAGGCCCGGATGTACGATCACGGTCCCGAGCATCCCCTGCGGCCGCAACGCGTCCTCTACACCTGGTCGCTGATCGAGGCATGCGGGTTGCTCGACCGGCCGAACGTGTCGCGCCTGCCGTGCCGCGCCGCCGACGACGCCGAGATCGGCTTGGTCCACTCGGATGCGTTCATCGACGCGACGAGACGAGCCGGCCACGGTGAGCAGGACGATTGGCGGCGGTTCGGGTACGGGCCGGGGGACAACCCGATCTTCCCCAACATGCACGAGGCGGGAGCGGTCGTCGCGGGCGCGTCCCTGGTCGCCGCCGAGGCCGTCCGCGACGGGTCGGTGCGGCATGCGTTCAACGCGGCAGGTGGCCTCCATCATGCGATGCCGAGCCGCGCGTCGGGATTCTGCGTGTATGACGACCCCGCGATCGCGATCGCGTGGCTGCTCGAGCATGGTGTGCATCCGATCGCGTACGTGGACGTCGACGTGCATCACGGCGACGGTGTCCAGGCGATCTTCTATGAGGATCCGCGCGTGCTGACGGTCTCGATCCATCAGTCGGGCGCGACGTTGTTCCCGGGTTCGGGTTTCGTGACCGAGCGCGGTGCGGCCGGCGCGGAAGGGACGAAGGTGAACATCCCGCTGGAGCCGGGTGTGGCCGACCAGGGTTGGCTGGCGGCGTTCCGCGAGATCGTCCCGCCGATCGTCCGGGCGTTCGCGCCCACGGTGCTCGTCACGCAGCTCGGGTGCGACACGCACCGGACCGACCCGCTCGCGCAGCTGCGCCTCTCGACGAGCGCGTACCGGGAGACCGCCACCGAGCTCCATGCGCTCGCGCACGAGGTGACCGAGGGGCGGTGGGTCGCCACGGGCGGGGGCGGCTACCAGTGGGCGACCGTCGTCCCCCGCGCGTGGACCACCTACTTCGCCGAGATGTGCGACGTCGAGCTTCCCGACGCGCTCCCCGAGGGGTGGATCGAGCAGGTCGAGTTCGACATCCGGGCCGAGGTGCCGGTCACCTTCTCCGAGCCGCCCCTCGACCAGGATCGGCTCGACGCTCGCACGGAGTCGACGATCGAGCAGGTCAAGCGGACCTGCTTCCCGTTCTTCGGTCTGCGACCGTGATGGATACGATGGAGGCCATGAGCGAGTTCGGTCGGTGCGGGGGGCAGCGGCCGCACGAGCGGGCCTCCAGGAGGGAGCGCTTCGAGGACCTCGAGGAGGACGTCCGCCACGAACCCGACGCCGAGCGTGCCGCGAGGGCGCGACCGGAGCGGCCGGTGGAGGTTCTCGGCGAAGCGCTCGCGTTGACGACCTAGCGTTTCTCCGGGTCGGCCTCGCCGACCAGCATCTCGATCGTCCGTTCGACGCGCTTGGCTCGCGTCTCGGGCTTCCTCGCCTCGGTGATGTGACGCACGTACTCGCGACGATGCGAGTACGAGAGTCCGTCGAAGGACCGCCGGGCGACCTCGTTCTCGCGGAAGGCCTCGGCCAGCTCGTCGGGGATCTCCACCTCGCGCGGCGCGTCGTCGTTCCGCACCACGACGGTGAGCGTGTCACCCACCGACACGCCGGCCTCGGCCATGACCGCCTTCTGCACGCCGAGGACCGCACCGCCGCCCATCCGCACGATGGAGCCCCGATACGGGACGCCGTCGAAGGTCGCCGTCACGGGGATCCGGCCCTTCCCGCCGAGACGGTCGACGATCTCGGCGGGTACGTCGACCAGGTGACCACGTCCGCCTCGGCCGCTCGGGCGGACCGGGGCTCGGAACGAAGCCTCCGCCACGGGACGAGCCTATCGCGGGCGCCGCTCATCCGTTCCGCGACCGGACGATCACCGGGGCGGAGCGCCCCGACCAGTGCGGCCAGCGCGCAGCCAAGCCGTCGCCGAACGACGCCAGCCGTCGTTCGACGGCGGTCAGGTCGAGCGGGCTGCGATCTCCATCCGGATCGATCACCACCAGGGCATCGTTCTCGTCGGCGAACAGGAGCCACGGCCCGTGCCAACTGGGTGGCAGGCCCTTGCCTTCGGGAACGCGGTAGACGGCTCGTCCGCCCCGGTCTCCTGCTCGAAGGATGTACACGGTGCTGGGCTGGGGTGGCTCCTCTCGAGTCAGAACGTACGCGACCGCGCTCCCATCGGGGGCGGCGACCTGGTCGCCGAATCCCGCGACCGAGCCATCGGTGGGTGCCGAGGCGGTGGCGAACACGGAGCCGTCGTCGCGCAAGATCACGGCGTGCCAGTCCCTCGACAGCAGCTCGATCAGTCCACCGTCCAGCGGGTAGATAGCCGGGAACCCACGCAAGCCGAGCGAGCGGGCGCTCGCGAGCCGAACGGTCGTGGCTCCATCGGTGCGCCGGAGGTTGCCCTCTGCGTCCCAATACAGGAGCGTCCCATGATCACCCGTGGCCCTTGCGTCTGCCGCCTCGAGCGGAACGGTGGTGGCCAAGGTGGCGAGGAGTTCACCCCCCGGCGAACGCGCCCGATAGGCGAAACGACGGTGCCGCAGCAGACGAACGGTGACGAGGTTGCCGGATGCCGACCACAGCTCGGGCCACTCGTTCGTGGCGATGCGCCGTTCGGGCCCGCGACCGGGGGCGACGAACAGCTCGCGGGTTCTTCGAACCTGGAAGGCGATCCCGAGCGGGCCCACGGCGATCCCGGCCAGGCCGTTGGCTGAGGCGAGATCGAAGGCGGAGCGAGAGCGCCAGATCACTCGATCGTGCCGATGGACGACGACGTGATGCCCTCGCAGGTCCACCCATCGCCCCGACCGTCGGTCCAAGGAGTAGGCGCCCTGAGGGATCGCGGGCGGTGCGTGGGGGTGGACGGCGGGGACCACGAGCACCTCGCCGCTCGGCATGATAACGAAGCGCGTCTCCTCGGTCGGGACGACCACCGGCCACGGGGGCCCCTCCGGAGCGCGGGGCAGGGCGCGGACGGCGCCGCTCGCTGGAGCGGCCCCGAGCGTCAGGATCAGAGCCAGGGGAAACGTGATCGTGCGGGGTCGACCCATCTCCGGAAAAGGACCGCGGCATCACGGCGCGGGTTCCCGGTCCGGCGCGCCGCCCTCGCCCCGCGCGAACCGCCTGCTGATCGTGCCGACGCCCCAGCGGTACAGCGGGGGGGTGAGCACGCGGAACGCCTGGAGGGCCGCCAGCGACCGGGGGATCGAGATCTCCGGCGCGATGTCCTTGCGCACGACGTCCACGATGAGCCTCGCGACGTCGTCGGGGTCCAGCCGGACGATCGAGGGCCCGGTCTCGGGGAAGCCCTCGGTGGGGGAGAACCCCGGATTCACGCTCGTCACCAGGATGCCGGCGGGTCCGAGCTCATGGTAGAGGGCCTCGCTGAACGCGACGACCGCGTGCTTGGTCGCCCCGTAGACGGCGGCGCCCGGCGTGGCGAATCGCCCCGCGAGCGAGGCGACGTTCACGATGTGACCTCGCCCCCGCTCGAGCATCATCGGGAGGAACAGCTTCGTGCCGAGGACAACCCCTCGCAGGTTCACGTCGATCACGCGATCGAGGTACTCGGCGTCCGTGGACTCGAACCGCCCCCCGCCGCGGATCCCGGCGTTGTTGACCAGGACCTCGCACCGGCCGAACGTCTCGGCGACCCGGTCGCGGAGCCCCGTGAGCTGCTCGAGCTCCGTGACGTCGCACCGGACGGGCAGGGCCGTGCCGCCGGCCTCCTCGATCCGCCCCGCCAGCGCCTCCAGGCGCTCGAGCCGGCGCGCGGCGAGCACGACCCGAGCCCCAGCGCGGGCGAACCGGATGGCCGCGAGCTCGCCGAAGCCCGACGACGCCCCGGTCACGACCACGACCGAGCCTCGGAGCTCCACCTCAGGCCTCGTGCTCGAGCATCGGCCGGCTCCTCGTACGATGGGTCGATGGACGTTATCGGATCGCACGCCGCGCGCCTGCCGGCGCTCGACGACCGCTGGACCCCGAGACCGTACCCGCGCGACGAGCTCGTCGAGGGCCTGCTGGCGGGGGCGGTCGCCGGGCTCGAGGTCAGCCACCCGCTCGACAACGTCCTCCGCAACATCCGACTGTTGACCGAGGGCGACCCGGACAAGCAGTTCGGGATGAGCGGGCTGCAGAGCCTCGACCCCCACCAGATCCTCGAGCTCGTCGGCCGCGCCTCGGGGTTCGCGCCCGATCAGACGGCGAGGACGGGTCGCGTCCCGGTCGATCCTGAACTGGTCCTCGAGGCCTGCACGGCCGCCGGCGACCGGTTGGCCGACGCGATGGTCCGCGGCGAGCGGGTGATCCTCGCGACGGGTCATCCGGTCGGTCTCGCGCACCTGTACATCGAGGTCGGGCGGCTGCTCCGCGCCGGTGGTGCCCCGGTCCTCGAGCCCGCAGACGGGGCCACCTGGCGGGACGGCGATCGTCACCACCCCTGGCAGATCCGGTACCTGGAGGGCGTGGCGATCCTGACGGACAAGGCGAGCGCCCGGCACACGCACCGCGGGGACGCGATGGACCGGATGCTCGATGAGCAGACGCCGGACCTGGTCTTCGCCGACCACGGCTTCGCCGGCGCCGCGATCGAGCGCGGCGTCGAGACCCTGTCGATCGCCGACGTGAACGACCCGGCCCTGTTGGTCGCTCAGGCTCGGGGGCGGACCCGCACCGTCATCGTGATGGACGACAACGTGGCCCCGCAGGCCTACTGGCCCTGCTTCCAGGCGATCGCCGCTCGCCTGCCCTGACCACCGGCGACCTCTCGCGGCATCGGATGAGCGAACCGGCGAGCGGCACCGTCGGGTCGGGCCGGATAGGATGGGCGCCTTGACGATCACACCCACTCCAGAGGCACGGTTCGAACGCGTGAAGGGAGCCGCGGGCTCCATGACGATCATCGAGATGACCGCGACACGGCTGTCCGGGCGGGAGGTCGTTCCGGCCGGATAGACGCACGCACGCGTGCGACCGGCCTCCGGGTGGGGGAACCCGGAGGCGGATGTGAACGAGCACGAGGCGCTCGTCGACCAGGCGGTGCGGACCAAGCACACGGTGCTCCTGATCGGCGGCATGGACACCGGGAAGAGCACCTTGTCCCGGGAGCTGCTGGCGGGGGCCATCGCGGCCGGCCGGTCCGCGGCGTTCCTCGACGCGGACGTGGGGCAGAAGACGGTCGGGCCACCGGCGACGATCTGCCTGAAGGTGGTTCGGAGCCCGGAGGACCTCGAACCGGAGCCGCTGGCGAACGCGGACTCCCTGTACTTCGTCGGCTCGACGTCCGCGCAAGGCCATCTGCTACCGGTCGTCGGCGGCGTGGCGGCCCTGCACGAACAGGCGAAGCAGTTCGGTGCGGACTTCGTCGTCGTGGACTCGTCGGGGCTCGTGTCCGGGATCACCGGACAGACGCTCAAGTACCACAAGGTCGAGGCGCTCCGGCCCGACCTGGTTGTCGGCCTGCAGCGGGGCGAGGAACTGCTGCCGCTGCTCGGCGTGATCCAGCGCTTCTTCGCCACCGAGGTGGTGCCGCTCGGGGTCCACCCGAAGGTCGTCCCCACGACGGTCGACCTCCGCGCCGAGAACCGGGAGCGCTCGATGCGCCGGTACTTCTCCGGGGAACTCCACCGGTTCCGCGTCAAGCCGACCGTGTTCATGCCCGCGCTTCCCCCGCTGTTCGAGCCGGGCGACCTCAACCGGCTGATCGTGGGTCTATCGGACGGCGCGGGTGCGTACACGGGGATCGGCTACCTGGAGCACGCTGCCGACGAGGGCGTGCTCAGGCTGATCTCGCCGGTGGCAGAGGGGCCGAAGGCGCTTAGACTGGGGTCCGTCCGTCTGGATGCGTCCTACCGCGCGAAGCGCGTGGACCTCCGGAGCCTGTTCGGATCGGAATAGGAGAACCCTGCGTGCCGTCGCTGGTCAAGAAACGCCGCAAGAAGATGCGGAAGAAGAAGCATAAGAAGCTGCTGAAGAAGACCCGCTGGCAGCGTCGTCAACAGGGCCGCTAGGAGCCCGACGGTGCGCGCGACGGTCCCGTTCCGGGCCCGTCTGCTTGGGATCGTCGCGCTCGGCGCGATCTCCCTCGGCGCCTGTGGTGAGCCGGCGGCTCCCGACCTATCCGATTCCCGGCCCGTCACGTTCGAGTCCCGGGACGGGGTCACGCTCGAGGGTCGTCTGTTCGGCGACGGGTCGACGGCGGTCGTGCTGTCGCATATGCGTCCCGCCGACCAGCGCTCCTGGTACGCGTTCGCGAACCGGCTCGCCGACGAGGGGTACCTGGTCCTGACCTACGACTTCCGGGGCTACTGCCCGGGCGACGATGGCGGATGCTCGCAGGGCGATCAGCAGATCTCGGCGATCTGGCAGGACGTGCTGGGTGCGATGGACCTCGTCCGGTCCCGTGGCGCGACCAACGTCGCGCTCGTCGGGGCGAGCATGGGGGGGACCGCCTCGCTCGTCGCGGCCGGCCAGGAGGGATCGGACGTGGCGGCGGTCGTGACCCTGTCGGCGCCCGTCTCGATCGAGGGGTTGAACGCCGACGCCGCACTGCTCCAGCGCGTGGCCGCGAACAAGCTGTTCGTCGCGGGGGTCGGGGATCCGGACGCTGCCTCCGCCGCGGAGGACCTGTACGAGACGGCCCCGCCGCCCAAGCGCGTCGAGATCTTCCCCGCAGACGACCACGGGACGGACCTGCTGACGGGATCGCAGGGCGAGGCGGTCCAGCGGCTGATCGAGACCTACCTCGCGCAGTTCGCGCCGGCCTGACCGCTCACGGCGACGGGGCGAAGGTCGGCAGAGGCGTGCCCTCGACGGGCCCGGGGTACGGCGCACGATCGCGGCCCGCGAGCACGACCTGATAGACGGCGGCGCCCGCGATCAGCGCGAACAGCACGAGGATCGTGATGAGCGTGAACCGGCGCACCGGCGGAGGCTAGCATCGAGTCGCTGCGCGGAGCTCGGCCCTCGAACGCCTACCGGACGACCCTGATCAGGAGCGAGGCTCGGCCGGTCACCACGACGTCCTGCGCCTGCGCGAGGTTCGGCCCAAGCCCCTCGCGATGAGATCGTTCAGGTGGTCGCCGTTCAGCGCAGCGAGAAGAGCCTCGAAAGAGCCGCTGGAGCCGTCGCCGCCCGTCGCTCGACGGCGGCGAGATGACCGGCGGATCGTGAACACGACGAACACCCCCCGCCGAGTGGAACCTAGATCCCCAGACGCTCGGAACGGCAGGGACGTTCCGCCCGCTCGTTTCAGGCCGGGAGCGTGAGCCCCGCCTCGCAGAGGTCGCGGTTGCTGGAGAGGATGCGGCGCAGCGCGTGATCGTCGTCGAGGTGGCTCCGCAGATCGATCTCGAGTGAGATCGCCCCGTCGAACCCGCGGGTGGCGAGTGCCTCCAGGAACGCGCGCACGTCGAGCACGCCCTCGTCGAGCGGCAGGTGGGAGTCCCAGCCCTTGCCCGCGTTGTTGGACAGGTGGACGTGGGCGAGCCGGTCACCGAGCTTCGCGAGCGTGGCGATCGGGTCGAGCGCGGCGACCGCCAGGTGGCTCGTGTCCAGCGTGACGTCCGTGAAGCCGTCGAGCTCCTCGATCGACTGGCGGGAGTGGAAGCGGGCGATGTGCCGGCCGCGCACCCGCAGCGGGAACATGTTCTCGACGGCGACCCGGACGCCTCCCTGCCTCGAGGTGGCGGATCCTCGTTCGTCCAGCCAGCGTCGGTACGTGGTCTGCCATCGGTACGGGGGATGCACGACGACGAGCGGCGCGCCGACGCCGAGGGCGAGCTCGGTCGCGCGATCGATCTTGCCGATCGGGTCCCGGCCCCACACCCTGCGCGACATCAGGAGGAAGGGGGCGTGCACCGCCAGGACCGGCAGCGCGTGATCCTCGGAGAGCGCGCGGACCCGGCCGACGTCCTGTGTGTCCGGATCGTTCGTCACCATCAGCTCGATGCCGTCGAACCCGGTCTGCGCGATCAGCGGGAACGCCTCCTCGAGCGGCTTGGAGAAGACCGAGATCGTCGAGCAGGCGATCGGTGGGCGGGGGGCGGGCACGCGGTCGATGCTAGCAGTGGTCGGTTCGGGCCCCGCTATGCTCCGGGACCATGTGGGTGTTCCCGGTGGCGGCCGCGCTGGTCGCGCTGGTGTTCGCGTCCGCGCTCCTGCGCCGCTTCGCGAGCCGGCGTCGGTCGTACGAGGGCATCTGGGCGGCCGCGCTGCTGATGTACGCGGCGGCCTCGTTCGCGGTCGCGGTCGGGGTCGCGAACGGATGGACCTCCGGTGGGTTCCGCGTCTACTGGGCGCTCGGTGCTGTGCTGAACGTGCCGTTCCTCGCGCAGGGCGAGCTCGATCTGCTGATCGTCCGGCGCGAGGTCCGGTGGGCGCTCTACGTGCTGCTCGCGTTCATCACGGCGTACACGATCGCGGTCGTACGCACCGCCGAGATCCACACCGCGGCGCTCTCGCAGGACCTGCCCTCGGGCAAGGAGGTGTTCGGCGAAGGGTCGACCGCGCAGCGGCTGCCGCAGATCATCGCGATCCCCGCATACCTCGTGCTGCTCGGTGGATCGCTGTGGTCGGCGTGGCGCATGCGTGGCCGACCGGAGCTCAGGGATCGGTTCCAGGGCACGCTCCTGATCGCGTTCGGCGCGACGATCATCGCCGGTTTCGGATCCGCGTTCGCCGCACTCGGGTATCTCGCACCGTTCTCGATCGCGTTGCTCGTGGGGATCTGCGTGATGTTCGCCGGGTTCCTTCGCGCCGCCCGACGACGGCTTGCCGCACCAACGGACTGAACGGTCCTCATCTGGAGTTGATCCGCACGGCGGGGCTCCGCGAAGGAGTGACCGGGGGCGACCCCGTGACGTCCGCTAGGCGGTGAGCGAGGCGCGCCAGCTCGGGCCGTTCGTGTTCGGCAGGGACGGTGGTGGGCCGAGCGCCTCCTCGGTGATCCAGATCTCGTCGTACTTGGACACGTCGACCTCGACCTCCAGCAGGATGACCCCCTCCTCCGGCCAGAACATCTCGCCGACCGGTGCCCATTCGCCGTTGCTCCCGAGCCAGAGCTGGTACCCGCGGCCCGGGGAGGGCTCGGGACAGTACTCGGCGGCGATGTACAGGCGTCGGATGTCGGGCGCCGAGACCTCCACCATGCCGCTCTCTGGCGGAGCCTCGCCCTGCGGTGTCACGTTCACGGGCTGCGCGCCCGGCGAACGCATCGCCGACAGGATCTCGAGCGCCGTCCCCGCGCGCGTCTCGGCCTGCGAGAGGCGGCTGCCCAGCACGAGCGACAGGCCACCCATCGCGACCAGCGCCACCGCCGACGCGGCGACGGCGATCAAGGCGCCTCGCCTCGGCCTCCGGCCTTGGAGCGGGACCTCGTCCATCGCGCGATGCAGGCTGGGCAGCAGGGTCTCCGGAGGATCGACGGGCGACGCCGCGAGCGCGAGGTCACCCGAGACCGCCTGGAGCTCGGTCAGCGTCCCGCGGCAGCGGAGGCACGTCGGCACGTGCTCGGCGAGGATCCGGTCGGCCTCGGCCGCGTCCTCGCCGGACAGCGCCAGCAGGACATAGCCGGCCAGGAGCTCGTCGATCCGCTCGTGGTCCTCGGTCACGACCTCACTCCTCCCGCAGGGCTTCCCGAAGCTTCCGCATCGCCGCCAGCGTCCTCGTCTTCACGGTTCCGATCGGGATGCCGAGCTCCTCGGCGATCCGCACCTGCGTCTTGCCGTCGAGATAGGCCATCTCGAGCACCTGCTGCTGTGCCGGGGGAAGCGTCGTGAGCGCGTCTCGGACCTCCTTGCGCCGAACGCGCAGGTACGCGTCCTCGACGACGTCCTCCGCAGGGTCTTCGCCGGTCGCGGGCTCGAGGTTCGCCGCCCGCTCGGTCCGACGCCTGAGGCGTTCCTCGCGCCGGACCGCGTCAACGGCTCGGTGGTGGACCAGGGAGAGGAAGAAGGAGCGGAACGCCCCACGGGCGGGATCGAAGGCCTCCGGCGCTCGCCACAGCGCCAGGAAGGCGTCCTGGACCACCTCCTGGGCGATCAGGTCCTGTGAGGTCACCCGGAGCGCCACGCCGTAGGCCGAGCGAGCGTACCGGCGGTAGAGCTCGTCGAAGGCCGACCGGTCCCGGGCGGACACCCGCCGGTGGAGCTCGAGATCGTGCCGGTCGTCCTCGCCCACGGGCAGTTCTCTACCACACGGGAGCTGCCGTTCCCTCGCTAGCATGCGTCTGTGCCCGAGGTGCTGATGTACTCGCGACCGGGCTGTGGCCTGTGCGACGAGGCCCGCGAGGTGATCCAGGCGCTGCGGGTGCGGACGCCGTTCGACTACCGGGAGGTCGATGTCTCCGTCGACGACGCCCTCGAGCTCGAGTACGGGATCCGCGTCCCCGTCGTGCTCGTGGACGGGCGAGAGCTGTTCGAGATCCGGGTCGACCCACGTCGGCTGGCGGAGGCCGTCGCGGGCGTGACCTAGTGCGTTCGTGAACCTCGATTCACGAATGCACTATCATCCTCCACCGTGGCCGAGCGGCCGATACCTGAGGCGACCGTCGGGCGGTTGCCCGTCTACCTCCGTGCGCTGGTCGAGCTCGCCGAGTCGGGGAGCCCGACGGTCTCGTCGGAGGTGCTTGCCGAGCTGACCGGGGTGAACTCGGCCAAGGTCCGCAAGGACCTGTCGCACCTCGGCTCCTACGGGACCCGGGGGGTCGGGTACGACGTCGCGTATCTCGTCCACCAGATCCGTCGCGAGCTCGGGCTCACCCAGCACTGGCCTATCGTGATCGCCGGGATCGGCAACCTCGGTCACGCGCTCGCGAACTACCGGGGGTTCGCCGAGCGCGGGTTCCGGCCGACCGCACTGGTCGACAACGACCCGGCCAAGGTGGGCGAGGAGGTGGGAGGCCTCCGCATCCGACCGGTCGAGGACCTGCCGGCCATCGCTCGCGAGCACGACGCGCTGATCGGGGTGATCTGCACACCGGCGCCCGCGGCCCAGGTCGTGGCCGACCTGATGGTGCGGGCCGGCGTCCGGTCGATCCTGAACTTCGCGCCGGTCGCGCTCGTCGTGCCCGAGGGGGTCTCGGTGCGCAAGGTGGATCTTGCCGTCGAGCTCCAGATCCTCACCTACTACGAGCAACGCAAGGCCGCGCTCGCGGAGGTCAAGGGACGACGCAGGGCGCCCGCGGACGCCTGAGTGCTCCGAGCGGTTGCGCTACTTCGCGATGGTGAACCAGAGGGCGATGAAGATCACGATCACGGTGATGCCGAACAGGATGAATTGGACGGCTCCCTGGTCGATCAACGGCGCTTCCTGCGCGAGCATCGTTCCTCCTAGGCGGGTCCGTACCACGGGGGGGCGGTCCCGCCCGTGAGGATCTCCTTGCGCTTGCGCTCCGCGCGGTCCAGGAACGGTAGGTGGGCACCGAACAGGAGCGTCGAGCCGATCAGGAACATCCAGGAGTACCGGTTGACGCTCCCGGAGTCGTGACGCAGGTAGACCGTGAGGATCGGCCCGCCGTCGGTGAAGAACGCGTGCGCGGCGGCGAGCGAGACCCCGTCCTCGGTGGCGTAGAACGCGACGTTCTGGACGGTGAAGTCCGTCGTGGTGATCGCGCCCGGCTCCTGTTCGCTCTTGCCGAGCTCCTCGTTCGCCTGATCGGCGAGGAAGCCCTGCGTCGCCGACGTCACCGACTGGACCGACGCCTGGTCCTCGTCGTTCGTGCCGGGCTCGCGCCATCCGTCGCCGGGGTAGGTCGCGAACGCGTCGTACACCGGCTCGGGATGGGTCCCGACCGACTCGACCACCCACGCCGGCTCGGCCCCGCGCGGTCCGAGGTTCACGGGCGTGTCGAGCCCCTGGGAGAAGAAGCCGAACGTCCAGACCGAGGACAGGATCATCAACCAGCCGAAGAGCGAGACGGCCAAGACCAGGTACCCCATGCGCCGGCCGAACACGGCTGCGAGCACGATCAGCACGCTGCCGACGAAGAGCACGAACGCCATGATCACGGTGAGCCCGCCCTTCAGCATCGTCTCGCACCCGATCTCGAACCCGAGGCAGCTCGCGCCGATCATCAGAACTGGATGTTGGTCGTCGGGTTCGGCTTCTTGGTCGGATCACCGTTCAGGAACTGGTCGACCGCCTTGGTGACGGCCTCGGGGTTGGTGCACACGTTGTGCTCGAACGGGACCTGCGTCTCGTCCTGGATGCTGACGATGTAGTTCACGATGTCGTTGATCTGCTGGTCTCCGAGCGCACCCGCGTAGCGGATGCTCCACGACGGCATGAGGCCGCGGCCCTGCTCGATCGTGGTGTAGATGTCGTTCAGCCCGTAGATCAGCGGATGGCCCGTGAAGGGACCGCCGCAGACGGTCGTGAGGTTCGGCGTGATGAACACGTCGTTGGGATCGTCGGGGGTCTTCGTGTTCGGGATCTTCGAGCCCTCCAGGGTGGGTCCGTGGCACTGGACGCACCCGACGCCGCCCTGGTTGTCCTCGGAGTACACCTGGACCGCGTGCGCGCCGCGGGCGATCGCGGCGTCGATCATCTCCTGCTCCTGCTCGAGGTTGATATCGGGTTCGAGCAGCCAAACGGCGGGGACCCAGATCACGAAGAACAACACGAGCACGACCCCCCACCCCTGGAGCTTCTGGAGCAGCGGCGTCTCCAGGTCGGGGTCGGACGGTCCCGGCCGCATCGCGTTGGGGATCTCGGCGTGTCGGCGGGCGCGGCCGCGCAGGACGAGGACGCCGCCGGCGATGGCCACGAAGATGGCCCCACCGACCGCCAGGATGATGCCCTGGGCCTGGGAGAGGCCGAGCATCACTGCACCGCCACGCAGAACGGTCCCGCGATGGGCTTATGGGTCGTGTCGGTCCCGCGGGGCGGGCCCAGGATCACCTCGGCGGTGTCGACCAGGACGTCGCCGGTGTCGGTCACCGACACCTTGAACCGGTCCATCCCGTGCGGGGCAGGTCCGAGCTTGTACTCGCCGGCGGTGTTGTACTTCGAGCCGTGACAGGGGCACTCGAACCACTGCGATGACTGGCAGAACGGCACACGGCACCCGAGGTGCACGCAACGTTGGTAGAGCGGCATGATCCCTTCCGCCGTGACCCCTTCCGCTGTGTAATCGACGTCGCCCTCGGGCGTCCCGTCGTACGGGACGATGTAGAAGCGCCCGGTGCCCGAGTAGAAGGGCAGGTCGTTGTCTTTGATGTAGGCGAGGATGTCGTCCAGTTTGCCGGCGTTGATCACCGATCCGAACCCGCCCCGCAGGTTCGGCCACAGGAACGCGATCGTGGCCCCGCCGAACTCGGCGCCGAAGACCAGCAGCGACGCGACGAGCGAGCGGCGGAAGAACTCGCGGCGGCTGACCGGCTTGGGGGTGGGCGGGGCGGGCTCGCCGAGGATCGCCGCACTCGCCGCCTCATCGGCCTCCCGCTGGGCCTTGCGGGACCTGGCGAAGGAGAGCCCGAAGAAGATCGCGAACAGGTCGATGACCACGATCACGACGATGGCCGCCACGGTCCCGCTCGAGAGGGCGAGGACGGGCGTCATAGCTCGAAGAACACCCCTTGGGCCCAAGGCCAGACCCAGTTGTAGCCGGTCCCCCGGAAGAACGAGCCGATGATCGTGAGCGTCGCGCCGAACATCATCAGCATCGTGAACAGCGTGATGGCGATCTTGCGGTCACCCGGTCTCGTGCTCGGGTTCCGATCCACGAACGGCGCGACCGCGAGCGCGAGCAGGACGAGCGTCGGCGCGAACAGGACGCCCGCGACCATCGGGTGGAAGTACCGCAGCAGCTCCTGCAGGCCGAGGAAGTACCACGGTGCCTTCGACGGGTTCGGCGTGAGGTTCGGGTTGGCGAGCTCGCGCAGCGGCGCGTTCACGAAGGTGGAGAAGATCGTGAGCGCCGCGAGGACGATCAGCATCGCGACGAATTCCTCGATCAGCAGGTGCGGCCAGACGTTGATGCGGTCGCCCTGCTCGCGTTCGACGCGCTGGATCCCCTCGGGCGGGACGAGCGCGAGGAGCCGGTGTTTCTCGGGCGCGCCCTTCTTCGGCTCTGGCACGTTGCCCGTGGGTTCGGGCGCCTGTCGCTCCGGCGCGGTAACCGTCGCGGTGGCGACGGCAGCGGCCGGCGCCGCCGCCGAAGGAGCGCTTGCCGTGGCGGCAGGTGCGGCGGCGGCCGCCGGGGCGGCAGCGGGAGGTGCGGCGCCTCCGTCACCGCTCGGCTCGACGGCTGCAGCAGCGGCTGGGGTTGGCGTCTCGCCGGTCTTCGCCCGGTGCGCCCGGACGGCCGCCGAACGCGCGCGGCCCTCGGCCACGCGCCGGTCGGTCCCCTTCGCGAGTTCCTCTGCCAGGACCCGTTCGAAGGTCTCCTGGTCGAGCGGTGTGTCTTCCCGGGCCATCGTCCCCCTCTTCGGCTGTTAGAGCGGTCCCGAGATGCCGCCGTCCTTGCGGATCCGCCAGAAATGGACCGCGAGGAAGATCACCAGGACGAACGGCAGCGCGAGCACGTGTAAGACGTACCAACGGAGCAACGTGTCGGGCCCCACGATCACCCCGCCGAGCAGCAGGAAGTTCGCCTGCTTCGCGATCAGCGGTGAGTAGCCGGCGAGCGAGGTGCCCACCGTGACCGCCCATACCGCGAGCTGGTCCCAGGGCAACAGGTACCCCGTGAAGGACAGGCCCAGCGTCAGGAAGAGCAAGAGCACCCCGACCACCCAGTTGAATTCCCGGGGGGGCTTGTAGGACCCCGTGTAGAAGACCCGGGCCATGTGCAAGGTCACGCTGAACACCATCAGGTGGGCACCCCACCGGTGCAGGTTCCGGACCAGGTCCCCGAAGAACACCGACGTCCGGATGTTCTGCATGTCCGTATAGGCCGCCGCCGAGCCGAGCTCGGCGGCCGGCCGGTAGAAGAACATCAGGTAGATCCCGGTGACGGTCAGCAGGATGAAAAGGAAGAAGGAGAGGCCGCCCAGGCAGAACGTGTAGGTCAGCTTCAGCCCGTGTCGCTTCATCTTCACCGGGTGCAGGTGGTAGAGCACGTTGTTCATGGTCGCGAGCGCTCGGTCGCGCGACGTGTCTCGATAGCCGCGGCGGAAGATCGACCCCGGCCGGAAGATCGATTTCCAGACCTCGGTCTCGCGGACCCGGTCGAGGGCTTCGCTGGGCGTCGGCAGCTTCAGCTTCGCCACGTCTTCCCCTCGTCCCTTCCCCGGACCTATCCGGCCTCGGCGCGTTGCGATTCAGGTACCGCGGCCATCGTCCGCTGGCCGCGCGAGGCCTCTGGCAGCCGCGCATAGTACAGCGTGTCGGTGGGGCACCGGTCCACGCAGACCGAGCAGCGGGTGCACGCGTTGTCGTCCACGACGAACACCGAGTAGGCGTTGCGCACCTCGGCGCCGACCGCTTCGTCCTCGGCGCCCTCGACGATGTCTGTCGACATCATGTAGATGCAGTTCCACGGGCAGACGTCTTCGCACGCACGGCACAGGATGCAGTTGTCGGGGTCGAGCATCAGGTGCTTCGGTGACCTGACGCCCTTGGCGAGCCAGTCGGGATCGACGGACTCCACGACGTAGTCCGTGTGGACGTCCACCTCGGTCTTGGTGAACGGCATGACCTAGCGCTCCCTCAACGGTAGCCGCCGGTCGGACGGTCGGTGGTGCCGCCGCGGAGCTTGCGGCGCCAGTTCTGCATGATCGCGCCGATCACGACAACGGTCACGAACGGGCCGATCGCCAGGTTCGCCGCGACGAAGTCCCGTGCGAGCGGGTGCCAGTCCGACGTTCCGGACAGCCCACCCCACCCGAGCTTCTGCTCGGCGAAGTAGAGCCAGGCCGAGGGGATGACGGCCATCGTGATGACGCTGAAGAAGGCGAACCCCAGCGAGAACAGGACGGCCTTGGTCCACGTCCACTCGAAGTTCTTGACGATCGGCTCCGCACGTTCCTTCGCCCTGACCAGGAACCTGGGGACTCTCATGCGGCCTCCGTCGACACGACCGTCCTTCTCCGTCCTTGCACGTCTCTGGGGCTTCGCCCGTGCCTGAACCGGGTCGGATTATAGTCACGCGCTCCTCGGGTCCCGCGCAGTGGTGTACCCCCACCCCGTGTTTGTGAATCGGTTCACAAGGCCGTTGGCCACTATCGCAGGAGCGGGCGTTCGACCGCAACCCAGTGGGTGGCCGATCCGGGACCGCTCACGGTGCGCCGACCTAGACTGACGCCGTGACCGGGGCGCTCGCCGACTGGGTCCAGGATGGTCTGGGGTCGTGGTGGGCCCCCGGCCTCGCGTTCGCCGCGGGGGTCGTCTCGTTCGCGTCGCCGTGCGTGTTCCCGCTCGTGCCCGGGTACCTCTCGTTCGTCGCGGGGGGAGAGGTCCGCGAGGAGCGCCAGCCGGTCGTCCCGATCCTGCTGTTCATCGCCGGGTTCGCCGCGGTGTTCTCGGCGCTCGGCGCATTCACCGGTGCGATGACCAGGCTGCTTCGTTCGCCGGCGGGGATCCGCATCTCGGGAGCGATCATCATCACGTTCGGGGTCCTGATGGTCCTGTACGCCCTCCGGCTCGGTTCGCCGTCGCTGTTCGCCGAACATCGGCCGTTGCTCGAGCGCGCGCGTCCTGGGCGAGCCTGGGCCTTCCCGCTCGGGGTCGCGTTCGGAGCGGGGTGGACGCCGTGCATCGGTCCCGTCCTCGCGGGTGTGCTGGCGATCGCGGGATCGCAGGGTGGGTCGCTGCGAGGAGCCCTCCTGCTGTTCGTCTACTCGATGGGGCTCGGGGTGCCGTTCCTGCTGGTCGGCGTCGGGATCCGCAAGCTGATGGGCGCGCTCGCGTTCGTGAAGCGGAACTATCAGTGGATCGCGGGTATCTCGGGGGTGATCATGATCGGCATCGGCGTCTTGGTCGCGACGGACCTGTGGACCCGCATGCTCGGCCCGGTCTTCCGCGCGATCAGCGACTTCAACCCGCCGATCTGAGTCGACCTGTGGCACGGATGGGGTCCCGCGGAGCGGGTAGGCACCAGGTGCGAGCCACGTCCGCGGGCCTGGGCAAGGGTGTTACAGTGCGCCGGGCCTCGGTGCCCGTCTGAGGCCCACGCGGAGGGATACGGGGAAGGTGCGCAGGCGAACGGTCGTGGTCCTGGGCCTCGTGGCCCTGGCCCTGGTGGCTGCGGCCTGCGCGCCGAACGCCACCCAGTCCGCCCTCGAACCCAAGGGACCCTACGCGCAGAAGTCGTACGACCTGTACGTCCCGGTCTTCTGGGTCGCGGCGACCATCTTCTTCATCGTCGAGGGGCTGCTCCTGCTGTTCGTGATCCGGTACCGCCACCGGAAGAAGCAGACGCGGATCCCGCCGCAGGTCCACGGCAACACGCGTCTCGAGATCGCGTGGACGATCCTGCCGACGCTGATCCTTGCCGGCGTCGCGGTGCCGACGATCGCGACCATCTGGGACCTCGCGGCAAAGCCGCAAGGCGATGTCCTCGAGGTGAACGTGCTGGCGCACCAGTGGTGGTGGGAGTTCGACTATCCGGATCAGAAGATCCTCACGGCGAACGAGCTGCACATCCCGACGGGCAGACCCGTGTACCTGACGCTGTGCGCGGTGGGGTTCGGGTACGGGTCGCCCGTCCCCAGTCAGGGCGGTCAGCCCGCACCGAGCGCCTGCCAAACCGGCCCGCCGGACGGGCAGCCGCCCGTCTCGATCGGCGGGGCGGTGATCCATTCGTTCTGGGTCCCGCAGCTCGCCGGGACGCAGGACGTGATCCCCGACCAGACCAACCACCTCACGATCCAGGCCGACGAACCGGGGGTCTACCAGGGGCAGTGCAAGGAGTTCTGTGGGCTCTCGCACGCGTACATGAAGTTCCGCGTGGTGGCGCACACCCCGGAGGACTTCGATCGGTGGGTGGCCGAGCAACAGGCCGAGGCATCGCCGGCGGAGCCCGGCACCGACGCGGCCGCCGGTCAGGGCGTCTTCCTCCAGACGTGCACCGGGTGCCATGCGATCGCCGGGCTCGAGACGGCGAACGGGCAACCGGTGCTCGCCAACGGCGGTCCGAATCTGACGCACCTCATGAGCCGCCAGTGCTTCCGCGGATGCACGTTGGCCATGACCGATGAGAACCTGCGACGCTGGATCGCGAACCCGAGAGCGGTCGAGGCGGGATCGTTCATGCCCGACTACGGTCTGTCGTCCGAACAGATCGATCAGGTGATCGCGTTCCTGAACACGCTGGAGTGAGGTGACGATCCCTTGGCGACCGTGAGCGTCCCGGTGGAGCGGCCCGGCGGCCTGCTCCGGCGTCCGCACGAGACGACGGGCTTCTGGAGCTGGATCACGACCGTCGACCACAAGAAGATCGGGATCTTGTACGGGATCACGGCCTTCGCCTTCTTCCTGATCGGTGGGAGCGAGGCCCTGCTGATCCGGCTGCAGCTCGCGCGGCCCGATCAGAGCATCCTCGAGCCTGCGGTCTACAACGAGCTGTTCACGATGCATGGCATCACGATGGTGTTCCTCGTGGTGATGCCGTTGTCGGCGGCGTTCTTCAACTACCTGCTCCCGCTCATGATCGGGGCGCGCGACGTGGTGTTCCCGCGCCTGAACGCCTTCAGCTACTGGGCGTTCCTGTTCGCCGGCCTGTTCATCTACTCGAGCTGGTTCCTGGGCGGGGCGCCGAACGGCGGGTGGTTCGGCTACGCGCCGAACTCCGTCATCGACCCCACCCGCGGGATGACGTTCTACGCGATCGGGTTGCTGATCGCCGGGATCGCGTCCACCGTCTCGGCCGTGAACCTCGCGGTCACGATCCTCAACATGCGAGCGCCGGGGATGACGTTGTTCCGGATGCCGGTGTTCGTGTGGATGGGCCTAGTCGTCCAGCTGCTCCTCGCGTTCAGCCTGCCCGTGATCACGATCGGCCTGGTCGAGCTGCTGTTCGACCGGCTGTTCGGGACGCACTTCTTCGACGTCGTGGCGGGCGGGAGCCCGGTGCTGTGGCAGCACCTGTTCTGGCTGTTCGGCCACCCCGAGGTGTACATCCTGGTCCTGCCCGCCATGGGCATCGTGTCCGAGATCCTGCCGGTGTTCGCGCGCAAACCCCTGTTCGGCTACCAGTTCGTCGTGTTCAGCGGGATCGCCATCGGCTTCATCGGGTTCGGCGTGTGGGCGCACCACATGTTCGCGGTGGGTCTGGGGCCGACAGCGAACACGGCGTTCGCGGTCTCGACGATGATCATCGCGATCCCGACCGGCGTGAAGATCTTCAACTGGCTGGGGACGCTGTGGAACGGCGACATCCTGTTCCCCACGCCGATGCTGTTCTCGATCGGGTTCATCGCGATGTTCGTGATCGGCGGCCTGTCCGGCGTGACGCACGCGGTGGTGCCGTCGGACTACCAGCAGACCGACACGTACTACATCGTGGCGCACTTCCACTACGTGCTGTTCGGCGGCGCGATCTTCGGTCTGTTCGCCGGCATGTACTTCTGGTGGCCGAAGGTGTTCGGGCGCAAGCTGTCCGAGGTCGGGGGCAAGCTGAGCTTCTGGCTGATGCTGATCGGCTTCAACATGACGTTCGGGCCGATGCACATCCTCGGCCTGCAGGGCATGCCCCGGCGCATCCAGAGCTATCCCGCGTCGCTGGGTCTGGCCTTCTGGAACATGGTCTCGACGATCGGAGCCTTCATCATCGCGATCAGCGTCCTCGTTTTCCTGGTGAACGCGGTCGCGAGCTTCCGCAAGCCGAAGCACATGGAGGCCGACCCGTGGGACGCTCGGACGCTCGAGTGGTCGACGTCCTCTCCGCCGCCGGAGCACAACTTCGAGGAGGTCCCGGTCGTGCACTCATTGGACGAGCTGTGGCATCGCAAGTACGCCGAGAGCGAGGGCGGCCGCGTGGTGCCGGTCGCGGCGGGAGGCTCGGGCGAGATCGCGCGCGTCGAGGGGAGCGATCCTGCGGAGCACCATGCCGAGGGCCACGCGATCCACATGCCGTCGCCCTCGTACTTCCCGCTCGTCGCGGCCGCCGGTCTGCCGCTGATCGGGTACGGGCTCATCTTCGGGGTCCCGGCCGTCGCGGTGGGCCTGGTCATCACGCTCGCCGGGTTCTTCGGGTGGGCGCTGGAGCCTTCGTCGGAGTGACGTGCTGATGGCGAGCCTCGAGCATTCGGTCGCGGCCCCGGTGAGCGACCACGCCGCCACCAGCACGGGGCTGCCGCACCTGAAGCTCGCGATGTGGCTGTTCCTCGCGTCGGACTGCCTGCTGTTCGGCGCCCTGATCTCGACGTACGTGCTGTACCGGGGCGCGAGCGTCGTCGGGCCGTACCCCGCCGACGTGTTCGACATCCCCTACACGTCGGTGTCGTCGTTCGTCCTTCTCGCGAGCTCGCTCACGATGGTGCTCGCGCTCGCCGCGATCCAACGCGGCGACGTCGGCCGCTCGCGGGTCTGGCTGCTCGCGACGGCCCTGCTCGGGATGACGTTCCTGGGCGGCCAGGTGTACGAGTTCACGTCGTTCGTCCGCGAGGGACTGACGCTCAAGACGAACGTCTTCGGGACCTCCTTCTACGTGCTGACCGGCTTCCACGGGACCCACGTCGCGGTCGGGGTCCTCATGCTGCTCACCCTGTTCACCCTCTCGTTCGCGGGCAAGATCAACCAGGACAGCGCGATGACCGTCGAGCTCGTCGGGCTCTACTGGCACTTCGTGGACATCGTGTGGATCGTGATCTTCACGGTGGTGTACCTGATCCCGACCGGAGGCTAGGAGCGAGCGATGGTCGACACGCACATCGACGAGCCGACGCCGGAGCTGCACCCGCCCGCGGCGCATGCCGGACGGCACCCGGGGCCGAAGGAATACATCCGGATCGCGATCATCCTCGGCGCCATCACGGCCGCCGAGGTCGTCGTCTACTACATCGAGGGCTTCAAGGAGATCCTGGTCCCGCTCCTGTTCCTCTTCTCGTTCGTGAAGTTCACGCTCGTGGTCCTGTGGTTCATGCACCTGAAGTTCGACAGCCGGACCTACGCCCGGTTCTTCGTGATGGGTCTGGCCGGCGCCGTCACCCTGTTCCTGATCGTGCTCCTCCTCTTCCAGGCGTTCTCGGGCTAGCCGATGCCCGCCTGGCACGCGCACCCGAGCGTCTGGCTGGTCCTCGGAGGGATCTGGGCCGCCTACCTGGTCGCGGTCCGCAACCATCGTCCCACACCCGCCGAGGCGGGCGATCGTCGCCGACGGACGACGATGTTCTCGGTCGGGATGGCGTTCCTGTGGGTCGGGGCCGACTGGCCGGTGCACGATCTGGCCGAGGGCTACCTCTATTCGATCCACATGGTGCAGCACCTGCTGTTCACCCTGGTGGCCCCTCCGCTGATCATCGCGGGGATGCCCGCGTGGATGTGGCGCACGGTGCTTGCGCCCCGCGGCGTCTTCGTCGTGTTCCGGTTCCTGACCCGTCCGGTGGTCGCGCTCGTGCTGTTCAACGGGTTGCTGCTGTTCACGCACTGGCCCGAGGTGGTGCGTGCCTCGGTCGGATCGGAGCTCACGCACTTCAGCCTGCACGTCCTGCTCTTCGGCTCCGCGATCGTGATGTGGTGGCCGGTGATGTCGCCGCTGGTCGAGCTCCCGGCGCTCACCCCGCCGGCCCAGATGATGTACCTGTTCGCGCAGTCGCTCGCGCCGACGATCCCGGCCTCGTTCCTCACCTTCGGGCACACGCTGCTCTATCCCGTGTACGGAACGTTCCCCCGGATCTGGGGGATCTCGGCGCTGAACGACCAGCTGCTCGCCGGGCTCCTCATGAAGATCGTCGGAGGACTGATCCTGTGGGGGTTCCTCGCGACGATCTTCTTCCGGTGGCACGCGCGAGAGGAGCGCGACGGGTGGGACGCGCTCGCGCTGCGCCAGGTCGAACGCGAGCTGAGATCGAAGGTGTCCCGATGAAGCCGGCGCTGCGCGACCGACTGGTGATGCCGATCCTGCTGCCGCTCGCGATCCTCGCCGTGATCGCGGGGGTGCTGTACGGCTTCTCGAGGATCCTGCTCTCGCTCACCCCGACCGCGGCCACGCTCACCGCGATCGTCGTCGCGACCGGCGTGGTGCTGACGGCATCCGTCGCGGCCAGCCGCAAACAGGTGCGTCTGTCGACCCTCGGCGCGATGCTCGGGGTGACGGCGGGCGTCGCCATGCTGGCCGGGGGTGTCGCGCTCGCGGTCGTCGGCGGCACCGAGGAGGAGGCGGGGGGTGGCGAGAAGCCCGTGGTGGCGCTCGCGGCGGCCAACATCGCGTTCGAACCCACGAGCCTCACCGTCCCGGCCGGCCAGGCGTTCACCCTGCGGTTCAACAACAAGGACGCGGGCACGCAGCACAACGTCGAGATCTTCGACAACCCGGATCACGAAGGGACGCCGCTGTTCGCGGGCGACCTGGTCACTGGCGTCCGGTCGGTCGACTACGCCGTGCCCCCGCTCGAGGCCGGAACGTACTTCTTCCAGTGCGTCGTCCACCCGACCATGACCGGCGAGATGCAGGCGGTGCAGGGCGAGGGCGGTCCGGGCGGAACGGGTGGTTCCGGCCCCGGAGGCCCGGGCGGCGGCGTGACGGTCGTGGCCCAGGACATCGCGTTCGACACCTCGATGATCGACCTCCCACCGACACCCTCGACGATCACGTTCGAGAATCGGGACGCCGGCGTCCAGCACAACATCGCGATCTACTCGAACAGCTCGCTCGACCAGGAGCTGTTCAGCGGCGAATTGGTGACGGGACCCGCGACCGTCCAGTACCAGGTCCCTGCCCTGCAACCGGGCGAGTTCTACTTCCAGTGCAACGTCCATCCGAACATGAACGGGACCGTCGTCGTCTCGGACGCCGGCGGAGGCGGCGGTGGCTCGCCCACCGAACCGACCGGGCCCTCCTAGTGATCTCATCCGATCGGGACCATGACGCGGCTCGCGGCGGTCCATAAGCTCCGACCAGGTGACCGGGCACCGGCCGGCCGGCGAGTGGCAGGTGCCCGTGGGGAGGGATCGGTATGAGCGTTCGGATGCGGGGCTCCTCCATGATGCCGTGGTGGCTGTTCCTGGTGACCGGGATCGCCTGGCTGCTGATCTCGCTGATCGTGCTCAGGTTCGACATCACGTCCATCGCGGCCGTGGGCGCGTTGCTGGGCGTCGTCTTCCTGATGGCCGGCGTGAACGAGTTCGTGATCATGGCCGCGCAGCCCGGCTGGCGATGGGCTCACGCTGCCCTCGGCGTCCTGTTCATCGGGGGCTCGATCTGGGCGTTCGTGCATCCGCTCGACGCGTTCTACGAGCTGGCCGCGATCCTCGGCTTCCTGTTGCTGCTCAAGGGCGCCTTCGACATCACTGCCGCGTTCATGGCACGGGAGATCAACGACCTGTGGTGGCTCGGCCTGGTGGTGGGGATCCTCGAGGTCTTCCTGGCCTTCTGGGCGTCCCAGCAGCTGTTCGCGCCCCGCGCCGCGCTGATCCTGTTGTGGATCGGCTTCGCGGCGATGTTCCGGGGCTTCACCGAGATCTTCCTCGCCTTCGAGGTCAGGAGGCAGAGCAAGGAGCAGATCAGGGCCGTCTAGGCACCGCACGGAGCTGTATGAGGGACCGAGATCCCTGTTGCCGTCGCGAGGCCGGCCGATCGAGGAACGGAGGGCAACGTGAACGAGCGGGGGAACGGGTCGGAGGAAGCGTCGCCGGAGGAACGGTCGCCGGAGGAACTCGCGGCCGAGCTCGAGCGCGTGAAGGCCGAACGGGAAGAACTGGAGGCGCAGGTCGAGACCCTCGAGGCCAAGCCCGAGAAGCGGCGGCGGCTGCGGCGGGTCCTGACCCCGATCTTCGTCGCGCTCTCGATCATCGTCTTCACGGTGACGGTGCCGGCGGCGTGGGGCGCTCGGACGGTCCTGAACACCGACCGCTACGTGGCCACGGTCGCGCCGCTGGCGGACGATCCGGCCGTCCAGGCGTCGATCGCCACGAAGCTCACGGATCAGGTCTTCTCGGCGCTCGACGTCGAGGGGGCGCTGTCCGACGCTCTGGCAGGGCTCGGCGACCGCGCGACCGTACTCGCGGGGCCCCTTACCAACGCGATCAAGGGGTTCGTCCAGGACCAGGTGCTGAAGGTGGTCGAGAGCGACGCCTTCAAGACGTTCTGGATCCAGGCCAACACCTTCGTCCACACGCAGGTCCTGGCGATCTTGCGCGGCGAGGGCGGCGACACCATCACGGTGGAACAGGGCAAGGTCCTCCTGAACCTGCTTCCGCTGGTGAACCTCGCGCTCGGGTCGATCCAACAGGTCGCGTCCGATCTGGTGGGCCGCGACGTCACCCTTCCGCAGATCACGGCCGACGAGATCCCGAGCCAGGCGATCTCGGAGCTGGAACAGGCGCTCGGCATCGACCTGCCGGAGAACTACGGTCAGATAGTCGTCTACGACTCGCAGGACCTCGCCGCGCTGCAGGAGGCCCTGTATGCGTTCGAACGCCTGCTGGTGCTCCTGCTGATCCTGATCCCGATCCTCGTGGCGGCGAGCCTGTGGGTCTCGACGCGACGGCGACGAACGCTGATCCAGCTCACGGCGGGCGCGGCCGTCGGGCTCGTCGTCATCCGGCGGATCGCGATCATCCTCCGCGACGACCTGTTCGACCGCGTCGATACCGAGCGGTTCCCGTCGGTGCGCGTGCTCACGAACGAGTTGATGGATAGCCTCTTCCGCTACACGGCGATCCTGTTGACGATCGTCCTGCTGACCGCGCTGGTCGCGCTGATCACCGGGCCGTATCCGTGGGCGGTGACCTTCCGCGCGTGGATGCGGGACGGGGCCCGCGGGATCGCGGCCGCCTTCAGCGGCGAGCGGTTGCCGGACTCGGCTCGCATTCGCTGGATGCGAGACCATCGTGACGCTCTGATGCTCGGGGGCGCGGTCGTGGCCGTGCTGCTGCTGTTGTTGTTCGATCTCTCGCTGTGGGGGTTCGTGATCGCCGGGATCGTGCTCGCGCTCTACGAGATCGCTCTGTCGCGGCTCGGTCACGAGCCCGAAAGCTCGGGGACGGCGTAGCCCGCTACTGCAGGGGAGGGAGCTTCGGCCCCCAGTCGTACACGACCGTCGTGCGGACGATGAGGTCCTGGATCGATTCGTTCCGGCTACTGACCGCGCTCCAGAACAACCCGATCGGGAACAACGCGCACAGAAAAGCCCGAACGAACGACCGCCAGAGCGGCAGCCCCGAGTTCTGGGTGGTCACCACCCGCAGGCCCAGCACGTTCTTGCCGAAGGTCCGTCCCGTGTTCGCCCACCCGATCGTCAGGTACACGATGAGGAGGATCCAGCCGAGGGCGCCGAGGTTGAGCGAGGAGACCTCGGGCCAGCTGAATCGTCTTGGGTGCAGGAGGAAACGGACCCCGCTCAATGTGAAGTAGACACCGATGACGGCTCCCACGATCACGAGCACGTCGATCGCGTCGGCGAGGAACCGGGAGACGATCCCGGCGCGCTGACCCTGCATCCCCCGAGCCATCGAGGGGGCGGACACGCTCACGATCGACCGGGGGAGTCGCTCGTGTCGGTCTCCGTCGTTCCCGTTGCGGGCTCAGTCCGGTGCTCCTGTGCAGAGCTGGACGCGTCGTCCGGGCTTCGTCGCAACAGGCGTTCGACCAGGCGCGAGATGGCTCGGTCGGCGTTCATGCTCTGGACCCTGATGCCGCCGACCGTCTCGGTCGTCATCGAACCCACGGCTTCCTGGATGATCCGGGTCAGGTTGACTTCCTCGATCACCTCGCTGGCGATCGAGGTGAGGTCCAGGCGCCGAACGAGCTCCTGGAGATCGAGCTTGTCCGCGACGGCCTGGACGTCCACCCTGCTCACGATCTGGTCGAGATCGACGCGCGCTACGATCGCGTCCATGTCCAGACGCGAAACGATCTGGTCGATCGGGACGCGCGCGACGACGGCCTGCAGGTCGATGCGTTCCAAGATGCGGTCGATGTCGAGCCCGTTCACGATGGCGTCGAGGTCCACGCCAGCGATCGCGCTATCCAGGTCCACCCGCTCGATGATCTGACCGACGTCGACCCGCGTGGCGACGAGTTCGTTCAGATCGATCTGATCGAGCGCCGCATCGACGGCCTGCGGGATCAGGAGCCGCAGGAAGGCGGCCGCGGCCTCCTCGTCCCTGGGCCGCTGGTCACGCCACCTCGCATCCAGAGCCGCGAGCCGTGATCCCGCCTCGCGGAGCGGCTCTTGGACGAACCCGGGACCCGTCACGAGCGAGAAGAACAGCTCGGCGCTGCGGTACATCGTCGTTGCGGCCCGGGCGCCCCACCGCCCGGCTTCCAGGGCGACGCCGAGCGCCGCCCCGGCCACCAGCGGCACGCCGGATGCCGGGCGCGAGGTCTCGTCACCCGGCACCTCGCCCGCGGCGAACGGCTCCCGGCCGAGCGTGCGGGCGACGGCCTCCGCCAGCACATCGGAGGCGAACGCGGTCAGGCCGATCGCGATCTTGAGCGTCTGCTCGACGAGCTGTTCGAGCGGTGGCGGCGGCTGCGCGGCCACCCGCAACGGGACAACCTTGCCGAGCGGTTCGGGTGAAGCAGTGCCCTCTTCCACGGCCGACCTCTCGTCCGGGATGCCCATCATCACCCGTCCGCGATCCGCTGCCAACCCGAGGGGCATCACTCCGGGCTACCATCGGCCAGCGCCGACCGTCCCACGGCCGGGCAGAGGGAGGACCTCGGTGGAGTCCCACCCGCCGACGCCGGAACCACCGGCTCCCGGCGATCTCTCTGGTGATGCGATCGATCAGACGGGACCCGAGGCCGGCCGGATCGCTCGGGCCCGCCGGTCGGCCGAGGAGCTCGAGCGGCGCGCTCGCACCGAGTTCGAGCGTGCACGCGATCGTCACGCCTCCGTGCGGATCGTGGTCCAGGCCTTCGAGAGCGACCGACGACGCGCGGGCGGCCTGCTCGCCGGCGGGCTCGCGTACAAGATCTTCCTGTGGCAGATCCCGCTCGTCCTGTTCCTGGTGAGCGCGTTCGGGCTGGTCGTCGAGCTCGCGGGGGACGACCCGGCCGACGTCGCCCGCCAGACCGGCATGACGGCGGCCCTCGCCTCGGCGATCTCGCAGGCGGTCGCCGCATCGGGCAGCGGGCGTTGGTGGCTCATGTTCCTCGGGGCGTTCCTGACGGTCTGGGCCGGCCGCGGCGTCTACCGTGGGCTGCGGCTCGTGAGCGAGCTGGCGTGGGACGCGCGCGCACCGAAGGGGAACTCGATCAAGGGCTCCTTCGCGGTGACCGGCATCGGGCTCCTCGGGATCGCCATGCAGGTGCTCCTTCCGAAGGCGTACGCCGGCCTGGGCGTGCCGGGGTGGCTCGCCTTCGTCATCAGCTTGACGCTCACGTCCGCACTGTCCGTGTGGGTGCTCTCGTTGCTCCCCCGGGCGGACGCGCCATGGCCGGCGGTCCTGCCGGGCGCGGTCCTGTTCGGCGTCGGGATCCGCGTCCTCGGTCTCGCGGCCTCGACGTACTTCGCGGTCCGGCTCGACCGGACGAGCGACCTGTACGGGGCGCTGAGCATCGCGATCGTGATGATGCTGTTCCTGTTCGTCCTCGCCCGCCTGTTCGTCGCGGCGCAGTTCCTGAACGCGACGCAGCACCGGCGCCGTCATCGGACGGTGGACGCCGAGTCCTGATCAGCCGCCGTCCGCCGGCGGGATCGCGGCGGAGATCATCATCCCCAGGCCCGCGCCGCCCACGATGTCGTGCGGGAGGTGCGCCCCGACGTACATCCTCCCGAACCCCACGACGCCGACGATCCCGGCGAGCGCGGGCCGCGCCGCGCGCGGGAGCTCCTCGCTCGCGACGAACGCGAGCGTGGTCGCGACCGCGGTATGGCCGGAGACCCAGCCGAGGCCACCCTCGATCCCTTCACGGATCGTGACGTCGTCCAGGACGCCCCGGGGCCGATCACGGCCGCCGAACGGCTTGGCCAGCTTGGCGCCGACCCACGCGATCGTGCCCGCCACCGCGAGGCTACCGGCCAGGCGCCGGCGGCCGGCGAGCAACGCGAGGGTCGAGACGGCGGGGACGGTCCCGAACGTCCCCGCCTGCATGACCGCACGGACCGGGATGCGGATCCGATCGCTCGCGCGGTTGACCGTGCGGAAGGCCGCCTCCTCGTAGGCGGGCAGCACATCGCGCCTGGCCTCGGCGAAACTGACCAGGAACAACGCGGCACCGAGGGCGAATCGCGCGATCCGACGGGCGCGGATGATCCGCTCCGTCCGCGGTTACGCGGTCCGGCGGCCGCGCAGGAGACCCCACACGGCGGTCACGATCACGGCGCCGACGATCGACCCGATCAGGCCGCTCGGTCGGAGCTCGAAGCCATCGCCGGCGATCAGGCTCGCGAGCATGCCCCCGACGAATGAACCGACGAACCCGGCGACCAGCGCCTGGGTCCAGTCGGTGCGGCCGTGGCTGCGGCCGACGATCATCTGCGCGACCCATCCCGCCGCCAGGGCGACCGCGAGCAATGCGAGGATCAGGTACATCGGCTCTCCCCCTCTGAAGGTCGGGGAAGTGTACGCGAGGGTCGGGCACGCCTCAGGTGGCCGGGGGAACCCTGCGGATCGCTAGAGGCCGATCGCGAGCGTCGCCCAGACCATGGCGGCCAGGGCGACCGCGCCGAGGATCGCGGCGACGGTGAGGGCGAGCCGCTTCAGGCTCCAGACCTGGATCGAGATCGGCGGACGGTCGGGGGCGAGCTCCCGGAAACGCTGGAGGATCGGTCGTCCGTCCTTCTTCAGTTCCTCGCTCACCTGGGTCGGGATCGCGAGGCCCCTGGCGGCCGCGAAGGCCTCGGCCACGTCGTCGGGTGAGAAGAGCTGGGTCGAGCGCCCGTACACCCGATCGGGATCGGAGCTCAGGGCGAGTGTGAGCATCATGTTCGCCAGGTCGACCGCCTGACGCCACGGGGTCGGACGGACCTGGAGCCCGGATACGTCGACCAGCTGGAGGTGGCCGTTCCGCACGAGCATGTTCGCTGGCTTCAGGTCGCGGTGCGCCAGGCCGTGGCGCCACAGCCCCTGTACGAGCTCCATCCCCTCGTCGATGATCGTGTCGTCGACCTCGGCGTCGCCGAGGGTGGTCGCGTTCGAGAAGAACTCGGTCACGAGCATGTACTCGCGGTCGGGCGTGAGCTCCACGATGCCGTACGTGGTGGCGACGTCGATCCCCACGTCGCGGAGCAGGCGCAACGCGTAGTCCTCGTACAGGGCGAGGCGACGAACCGATCCAAGGGGGACCTCGTCCTCGAGCTGCCCGTACAGGATCGTTCGACCGATCTTGTACCAGCGATCGGCTCGCAGGTGGCTCGTCGAGTAGATCTTCCCGAACAGGTGCCCGTCGATCTCGGCGACGCGCATCCGCAGCGGGCTCGAGCCACCCGACCCGGCGAGCCCGAACGGCTCGATCTGGGTCACGGTGAAGCCGAGCTGGTCGCGCACGGCCGCGACGATCGCCTCGCCCCTGGCGCCTCCCAGATCCAGGTGTGCGGACTTGCCCCCGCGCGCGTACGAGACGGGGAAGACGTCCTCGGGCACGAAGAAGGCGAACGCGAACCCCACCGTGATCCATCCGAGCAGGAGCGAGTAGACGGCGTCCACGGGGTAATCGGCCCCGAGCAGCAGCCGAGCCAGGACGACCAGCCCGGTCAAGATGAACGCCCCGGCCCGCGCCAGCCGCCGCGGTCGTCCGGCCGGCGCCAGCACCATCGCCGCCCCGAACAGCGTCACCGAGAGCGCCGCCACCGGCAGCGAGGGGAAGGTCGTCGTGGCGTTGGTCGACAGGACGGTCACGCCCTCCGGCGGCGGGCGGTCGACGGCGAGGACCGTGTCCAGGAAGTCGACCACGACGTACAGGGCCAGGAGCGTCACGATGTGGCGCCAGCGCTTGTAGATCGCGGCGACCGCGAGGACGACCACTCGGATGATCCAGACCGTGAGCGGGTCGCTTAGTCCATCGAGGAACTCGGCTACGTCGTCGAGGGTCGGCGTCCGAAGATCCTGGAACCACCGCAGCAGCGGCGACTGCGCGTCCGAGAAGGAGAGCGCCGTGCTGATACCGATGCCCACGACCACGATCGCGAGCGTCGCCCACGCCCATCCCTGCCACCCCGGCTGACGGGGCAGCGGCGGCGGCTCACCGGAGGGGCGGCGGTGCCAGGCGCCGGCCGGGAGCCGGGGGGCCGGCACGGGGGCGGGTGTCGGACCCACAGGATCGTCGCTTCGCATCGGGATGGACTCTAGCCCGGGGGCGGTGGGTCGTTCGCGGATGCAGGGCACCCCCGCCATCGGGTAGGCTCCGCCACGACGAGGAGCAGTGAGGGAGGGCAGGGATGCTGGCATACGAGTGGACGTTCGGCAGCGTGCTGTGGGCGATGATCGTCTTCTTCTTCTGGTTCATGTTGATCTGGATGTTCATCGCAGTCTTCGCCGACATCTTCCGGCGCAACGACCTGTCGGGCTGGGGCAAGGCCGGATGGATCTTGCTGATCTTCATCATCCCGTTGCTCGGGGTCCTGATCTACCTGATCGCCCGCCCGAAGATGACCGAGCAGGACAAGGAGATGATCGCTGCGGCGCAGGAGCGTGAGCGCCGCGCAACGGGATACTCGGCGGCCGACGAGGTGGCCAAGCTCGCCAAGCTCCGCGACGAGGGCAAGATCAGCGCCGAGGAGTACGAGCGGATGAAGCAGCAGGCGATGATGCAGGTCTAGCGGCCTCGTTCGTCGAAGGTCCGAGGGCCGCCGGCACTCCTGTGGGAACGGGATCCGGCGGCCTTCGAGCGTTCCGGGGACGGCGGGAGGAGCAGAGGAAGGGATGATCGGCGCGTGACCTTCGAAGAGGCGATGCAGGACATCGTCCGAGGGTTCGAGGTCGCCGGCGTCTTCGTGCTCGCGGCGGGGTCGGTCCTGGCCTTCGCGAGGTTCGTCCTGGACCTGTTCCGCGGCCCGCCCGTCGAAGCGTACGAGGGCGTCCGCCGGGGAGTGGGTCGAGCGATCCTGCTCGGGCTGGAGATCCTGATCATCGCCGACATCGTGCGGACGATCACCATCGACCCGACGCTCGAGAGCGCGTTCTCGCTCGGCGTGATCGTGCTGGTGCGGACGTTCCTGTCGTTCTCGCTCGAGATCGAGCTCGAGGGCGTCGTCCCGTGGCGTCGAAGCTCAGCCCGCTCCCAAGCGAGGGACCCGAACATCAGCTTGGATCAGGACGTGCGGTAGCGGCTGAGGCCGCCCGTCCCGGCGATGAAGAACGTCACCAGGATGCCGGCCGGCAGCGCGCCCCAGAACCCCACGCTCACCCCCACGTTGCCGAGGAACAGCATCAGGAGCCACGTCGCGGGGAACGAGCCGATCACCACGACGGCGAACAACACGACCAGGAACCCGATCATCCCTCCTCCTTCCCTTCGGCGACGTGATGGTCGCACGACCGGACGAGCGGGAGCGGAAGGTGACTCGCTCAGCCCAGGAGCATGGCGTCGACGGCGACGGCGGCGAACAGCAGCGCCAGGTAGACGATCGAGAAGCGGAACAGGCGCATCGACTCGGCGGGTGAGGTCCCGCGCCAGAGGCGGAGCGCGCGCCACACGAACCAACCGCCCAACCCGAGCGCGGCGCCCATGTAGACGGCCCCCATCGACGCGACGGGCACGAGCAGCAGCGACGTCCCGAACAGGACCAGCGAGTACAGGAGGATCTGTCTACGGGTCTCGGCGTGCCCCCGGACGACCGGCAGCATGGGTAAGCCGGCGGCGCGGTAGTCGCCGCTGTAGCGCATCGCCAGCGCCCAGAAGTGGGGCGGCGTCCAGACGAAGACGATCGCGAAGAGCACCCAGGCAGCCATGCCGACCGTCCCGGTGACCGCCGCCCAGCCGACCAGCGCTGGCACCGCTCCCGCCGCCCCGCCGATCACGATGTTCTGCACGCTGGTCCGCTTCAGCCACATCGTGTAGACGAACACGTAGAACGCGATGGCCGACAGAGCCAGGCTCGCCGCGAGCACGTTCACCGTGAGCGACAGGAAGAAGAAGGAGATCGCGCCGAGGACGAAGCCGAAGGCGAGGGCGGCGTCCGGCTCCACCAGGTGGGCCGGGAGCGGCCGTTTGCGGGTCCTGCGCATCACCTCGTCGATATCCCGGTCCAGGTAGCAGTTGATGGTGTTCGCCGACCCGGCCGCGATCGTGCCGCCGACGAGGGTCGCCACGATCAGCCCGATCGACGGCATCCCGCGCTGTGCCAGCATCATCGCCGGGACCGTGGTGATGAGCAGGAGGACGATGATGCGCGGCTTCGTGAGCCGGAAGTACGCGGCGGTCGTCTCGCGCAGGCTCGAGCGTTTCCCGTTCGAGCGCGCATCCCCTTCCTCCATCCCGTGCGCGTGGCCGGCGAAGCGACGGCTGACCGTCGCGATCGCGACGAGCACACCCCAGATCAGCGCGGACAGGACGACGTGCGCCGTCACCGAGGCGGCCGACAGGCTCGACCACACGTTCGCCGCGCCGACGAGGATCTGCGCGACATAGAGCAGCAGGGCGATCGTCGACAAGATCACGAGGTCCTTCGATCGGTCCGCCATCGTCCGAGCGCGGATCGCGATCCAGATCACCAGCACGAGCACCAACGCGGCGAGGACGCGGTGCACGAACATGAGCGTGGCCACGCCGCCGAGGGTCGGCACCAGCCGACCGTCCATCAGGGGCCAATCTCGGAACGCGAGGCCGACGCCCTCGGCTCGGACGTACGCACCGACGATCAACAAGCCGAACGCGGCGGCCGCCGTCCAGACCGCGAGCCGGGCGAACGCGGGGTCCGAGCCGGCGATCGAGGGTCCCTTGGGCGGGAGCTTCACGAGGCAGAAGGAGTTCGCGGTGATGGTGACGAGCACCCCGAGCAGCAGCATGGCGGTCGCGAAGTGCAGGGTGACCAGGGTCGCTTCGAGCTCACCCTTGACGACGACGCCGCCGAGCGCGGCCTGGACGAGCACGAGGACGACGGCGGCCAAGCTCGGGACCAGGATCAGAGGGACGTGTCGGAACCGCCGCCAGGCGACGACCGCCTGCACCGCGATCAGGATCACGGTGACGGTCGCGAGCAGCCGGTGGGAGTACTCGATGATCGCGTGGGTCTCGAGCGGCGGGATCCATCGGCCGAAGCACGTGGGCCAGCCGGGGCACCCGAGCCCCGAGCCGGTCGCTCGAACGAGCCCCCCGGCCGTGATGAGCAGGACCGTCGAAGCGGTGGTGGCGATCGTGAGCTTCTGGAAGCGCGTCATCGTTCGAGCCGGGCTCGCGGGGAACGATAGCAGTACCCGTTCCGGTCGGCCGGAACGGGGCCCCCTGCTGGCTCGGGCCCGCCATTGGCATACTGCCTCCGTGCCCAGCCAGCACGGTCCGGTACCTGCCTCTTCTTCCTCCGCGCTCGACGCTGTCCGCCGGCCGGTGGACGACGTCGTGGCCCGGTTCCTCGGTGACCGCCGAGCGGAGCTCGCCGCGATGGACCCGGCGGCCGCGGCCCTGGTCGACGAGCTCACCCGGCTCCTCCGGGCCGGCGGCAAGCGCATCCGGCCGGCGATCTGCTGGTGGGCGTTCACCGCGGCGGGTGGGGACGGGGGCGAGCCCATCCTGGAGGCGTGCGCGGCGCTCGAGCTCCTGCACACGTCCGCCCTCGTGCACGACGACCTGATGGATCGCGACGACGAGCGGCGAGGGGTCGACTCGACCCATGTCCGGTTCGCGAAGGAGGCCCCGACCGGTGCGGACCCCGACGCGTTCGGGACGGCGGCGGCCGTCCTCGTCGGCGACCTGGCCCTGGTGCTCTCGGAGAGGCTGCTTCGCACGAGCGGTTTCCCCGGGGATCGGCTGGGGCGTGCGATGTCGCGGTTCGACCGTATGCGGGCCGAGATGGCGGCGGGTCAGTTCCTCGACGTGTCCGGCTCGGGCGACCGACGGCGGGTCCGCGCGCTGAAGACCGGCTCGTACACGGCCGAGGGCCCGGTGCTGATCGGGGCCGCCCTCGCGGGTGCGGGCGCGGCGGCCGAGGGATCGCTGCGGGTGTTCGGGCGGCTCGTGGGGGAGGCGTTCCAGCTCCGGGACGACGTCCTCGACGGCGAGATGGGCGATGCCGACGCCGAACTCGCCGATCTCCTGGATCGGGCCGCGGGGGCGCTGGACGACGCCTCCCTTCGGCGAGACGGCGTCGACGGCCTGCTCGAGATCTCGGACCTCCTACGTTCGCCGAGGATCCCCTGATGCGCGTGTCGAACGCGGACGTGGGGGCGGCGCGGAGGATGTTCGCCAGCCTGCCGTCGGCGGCCGTCGCGACGACGAACACGGATGGGTCGCCCCACGTCGTGCCGCTGTGGTTCGTGTGGCACGAGGAGGCGATCTATCTGTCGACACGCCACGACGGTCGGACCTGGGCGAACGCCGCCCGCGATCCACGGATCGCGATCACGATCGACGTGGGGCGCTCTTGGGTGGAGATCGCGGGCGTGGAGATCCGCGGTCGAGCCGAGCCGCTGTCGGCGGAGAGCGCGGCGATACGCAAGCCGATCTCGGCCTGGCACGAGAAGTACCGGCCGCTGCTCGCGGGCGAGGGCTTCTCGCGGTTCGCGGAGGAGATCCGCGGGCTCGGGTTCCTGCGCGTGGTCCCGGACGCCGTCGTCGCCTGGGATCATGCCCGCGGGGGATGACCCGGCCGCAGATCGGGCGCCCGTGGTGCGTGTCTAGCCCGCGTCGTTCAGGCTCGCCGCCAGCGCCGTCGCCTCCGCCTCGCTCAGGCCGCTCGTCAGGACCACGGCGCCGCTCGAGATCGGAGCCGTCACCGCGGGTGCGGACACGATGGTGCCGTCGACGACGATGGCGATCCGGTTCCCTGGGTCGACGGCCCCTACGAGCGCTTCGGTCCCTGCCAGCAGCGCCGTCGTCCCATCCTCGATGAGGTCGACCGTGACGGACCAGCCGAGGCCGGGTTGGCCCTCGCGTCGTGCGGTCGCACGAGCCACGTCGGATCCATCCACGATGACCGGGCCTAGGACATACTTCGTTCCCTCGGTCTCCGGTCCCAGCAGGACGATGCCGGCATCGACCGGCGCCGATGCGACGCAACCGGCTTCGTTCCCGGCACACGTCAGCTGCGTCGCGCTCCAGTCCGGCGATGCGCGCGTCGCGATCCGCTCGACCGGTCGTAGCTGGAGGTCGGCGGCGGGGCATGAGGCGACCGAGGACGTCGGCGCGCGCTCGGTCGGGGATGTCGCGTCCCCGTCGTCGGCACTATCGCACGCCGGAACCACCAGGAGGGTGAGAACGACGATCCCCCACGGCACCCCGCGCCGCGCGCGAGCCGCCGCCCCTCTCATGGCTCGAGCATAGCGATGACGCTCGGTTCCCTTGTCGCCGTCGAACACCCGGGCATAGGGTTTGTGCGGAACTCCACAAGTCGGTTAGCATCCTTTGTGAAAGTTTTCACAAGCGGTGGGGGATCCTCGTGCCGAGCTCGACGAGCCAGCAGCTTGACGTCGACGTCCTGATCGTTGGCGCGGGCCCCGGGGGCTCGACGGCCGCGTACCACCTCGCTCGCCACGGTCTGAACGTCCTCGTCGTGGAGAAGGCCTCGTTCCCGCGCGAGAAGGTCTGCGGCGACGGCCTGACGCCGCGAGCCGTGGTGCAGCTGGGGCGGCTCGGAGTCGATACGGATGATCCACGGTTCGAGCGGCACGACGGCCTGCGCATCTATTCGCGCAAGGTGACGCTCGAGCTCGCCTGGCCGGACCTGGAGGACTTCCCGTCGTTCGGCCTGATGATGACGAGGTCCGAGTTCGACGAGCTGTTGGCTCGCCACGCGGAGAACGCCGGCGCGCAGCTGATGGAGCGGACCGAGGCGGTCGCCCCGATCCTGGAGGACGGCTGGGTCGCCGGCGCCCGGATCCGACGCCCCGACGGGGAGGAGACCACGGTGCGCGCGCGGTTCGTGATCGCGGCGGACGGCGCGTCGTCGAGGTTCGCCTCGCAGGCCGGCGTGCGACGCGACCCGGCGAAGCCGCTCGGGATCGCGGCCCGCCGCTACTACCGGGTCGAGCGGCGTCCGGGACCGTGGCTCGAGGTCTGGATGGACCTGCGGGAGGACGACGCGATCCTCCCCGGGTACGGGTGGCTGTTCCCGCTGGCCGACGGCTCGATCAACGTGGGGGCCGGACTGCTCAACACCTTCCGCGACTTCAAGGACCTGTCCGCGCAACGCGTGTTCGACGCCTTCTGGCGGATGCTGCCGCCGGAATGGGACGTGAACGAGGCCTCCGCCGAGGGCCGGGTGCTCTCCGGTCCGCTGCCGATGGGCTTCTCGCGGACGCCGCCCGCGGTCCCCGGGATGCTCGTCGTGGGGGACGCGGCTGGGATGGTGAACCCGTTCAACGGCGAGGGGATCGCCTACGCGATGGAGAACGGTGAGCTCGCGGCCGAGCTGATCCACGACGCGCTGGTGCGGGACCGGCCGGGGATCGCCCACCTGTACCCGACGGAGCTCCGCGAGCGATACGGGCGCTACTACCGGATCGGCTCCGTGTTCGTGCGAGCGATCGGACATCCGCCGGTGATGCGGGCGCTCACCGAGTATGCGCTTCCCCGGGAGTGGCTGATGCGCTTCATGCTCCGGCTCATGGGCAACCTCACCGACGGGCGCAGGGGCGATGCCCGGGACAAGGTCATGTACGCGCTCGAGCGGATCACGCCGGCGTCGTAGGAGGACGGATGGTTCAGGCGACCGAGCTCTCCGAGTACCTGCCCGTCGTGGTCCTCGCGGCCCTCGCGCTCGCGTTCGCGGTGCTCTCGCTGGCCGCGTCGGCGCTGCTGCGACCGAGCCGGCCCACGCCCGCGAAGCTCGCGCCCTATGAGTGCGGCATCGAGCCCGAGCGGCTCCCCAAGGGGGAGCGGTTCAGCGTGAGCTTCTACGTCGTCGCGATGCTGTTCATCATCTTCGACGTCGAGACGATCTTCCTGTTCCCGTGGGCCGTGGGGTTCCGCCAGCTCGGGCTGTTCGGTCTCGTCGAGATGGCCGTGTTCATCGGCTTGGTGTTCGTAGCCTACGTGTACGTCTGGAGGCGGGGAGGCCTCGACTGGGGACGCGCCGAACGTCCCGAGGTCGAGGTCGAGACCGCCGCCGAACCCCGCGAGGAGCTCGCTCGTGCCGGTTGAGCGCCTCGAGGGCTTCCAGGGCGGCCGGACGACCGAGGGGAGCGAGGAGGAGTTCAAGCGCGGCCTGCTGCTCACCACGATCGACAAGGCGGTGGGCTGGGCGCGCAAGCAGTCGATGTGGCCGGTGACGTTCGGGCTCGCGTGCTGCGCGATCGAGATGATGGCTACCGGAGCGGGCGACTACGACCTGTCCCGTTGGGGCATGGAGCTGTTCCGGGCCTCGCCTCGCCAGGCCGACCTCATGATCGTCGCGGGGCGCGTGAGCCAGAAGATGGCCCCGGTCCTTCGGACCGTGTACGACCAGATGCCCGAGCCGAAATGGGTCATCTCGATGGGCGTGTGCGCGTCCGCCGGCGGGATGTTCACGAACTACGCCGTGGTGCAGGGGGTCGACACGATCGTGCCCGTGGACATCTACGTCCCGGGCTGCCCCCCGAAGCCGGAGATGCTGATGTACGGGATCCTCCGCCTCCACGAGCAGGTGCGTACGGAGGGTCCCTACCGGTGACCGGCCCGATGAGGCGACCGTGATGCCGAACGCCGTCGCCGAGCGCGTGCGTGCCCGATATCCCGACGTCATCGTGGTCCGCGACGAGGCGAGCGTCTCCCTCGCCCGCGACGATCTGCTGCCGGCGCTCGAGGCCTTCCGCGGCGATGCCGAGCTGCGCCTGGACTTCCTCTCGAGCGTGACCGCCACGGACTGGCCCGGACGCGATCCGCGGATGTGGGTGGTCTACGAGCTCTGGTCGCCGGAGCGACATCACCGGCTCCGCGTGAAGGTCGGGCTTCGCGAGGGTGACCTCCACGTGCCCTCGGTCACGGGGCTGTTCCCGACGGCCGACTGGCACGAGCGCGAGGCCTATGACTTCTTCGGGATCGTGTTCGACGGTCATCCGGACCTGCGGCGCATCCTGCTGCCCGACGACTGGGAGGGCTGGCCGCTCCGCAAGACCGAGGAGCTCGGCGGCGTCGACACCCGGTTCCACGGCGCGTTCATCCCGCCGGTCGATCGGAGGACCTCGTGAGCACGGACGACGCGACGATGCGCGCGGGCGGCTCCGAGGCGCCCTCGGCGACCTCCACCCACGAGCTCCGGCAGGAGACCATGGTCATCAACATGGGGCCGCAGCACCCATCGACGCACGGGGTGCTGCGTCTCCTGCTCGAGCTCGACGGCGAGACCGTGCTCTCGTGCGTCCCGATCGTCGGCTACCTCCATACGGGGATCGAGAAGAACACCGAATACCGGACGTGGCAGCAGGGCGTGACGTACGTGACGCGCGCCGACTACCTCTCACCGTTCTTCAACGAGGTCGGCTACTGCCTCGCCGTCGAGAAGCTCCTGGGGATCTCGGCCCCCCCTCGCGCCCAGGTCCTCCGCGTCCTGTTCTGCGAGATGAATCGCATCGCGTCGCACCTCGTGTGGCTCGCGACGTCGGGGATGGAGCTCGGCGCGATCAGCGTGATGCTGTACGGGTTCCGCGAGCGCGAGCAGATCCTCGACATCTTCGAGGCCGCGACCGGCCTGCGCATGAACCACGCGTACGTGCGGATCGGCGGCGTCGTCATGGACCTGCCCGAGGAGGGGATGCAGCAGATCGAGGACTTCCTGCAGATGATGCCCGGCCGGATCGACGAGTACGAGCGCCTGCTCACCGAGAACCCGATCTGGGTCCAGCGCAACGCCGGGATCGGGCCGTTGTCGGCGGACGATGCGCTCGCGCTCGGCGTCACGGGTCCGATGCTCCGCGCGGCCGGCGTGGCCCGGGACGTCAGGCGGGACGAGCCGTACTGCGGATACGACACATACGAGTTCGACGTGGTGACGCGCGACGGTGCCGACTGTTACGCGCGGTACCTAGTGCGGATCGAGGAGATGCGCCAGTCGCTGCGGATCGTCGAGCAGTGCCTGGACCGCCTGAGCGAGCCCGGCCCGGTCATGGTCGAGGACCCGAAGGTCCGGTGGCCGGCGCAGCTGGAGGTGGGTCCCGACGGGATCGGGAACTCGCCCGCCTACATCACTCACATCATGGAGGAGTCGATGGAGGCCCTGATCCATCACTTCAAGATGGTGACCGAGGGGGTCTCGGTCCCCCGGGGTGAGGTGTACGTTCCGGTGGAATCCCCGCGCGGCGAGCTCGGGTTCTACGTCGTCTCCGACGGCGGCAACCGCCCCTACCGGGTCAAGATGCGCGACCCCTCGTTCGTGAACCTCCAGGCGGTGCCGCAGATGGCGCGGGGCGGCATGGTCGCCGACGTGATCGCCGTGATCTCGAGCGTCGACCCGGTGCTCGGCGGGGTCGACCGCTGATGCCCGTGCTCTCCGATGACCAGCGCGAGACCGCCCGGTCGATCGTGACGAGGTATCCGGCCGGGCGCGAGCGTTCGGCCGTGCTCCCGCTCCTGTACCTCGTCCAGTCGCTGGAGGGACGGCTCACGCGGGAGGGGCTCCGCGAGGTCGGCGAGCTGCTGGGCATCACCACCGCGGAGGTCGAGGCGGTCGCGTCCTTCTACACGATGCTCCGGCTCCGCCCGACGGGGACGCACGTCGTGTCCGTCTGCACGAACCTCTCGTGCGCCCTCCGCGGGGCGAACGACGTGTTCGAGGCCGCCCGCCGGGCGGCCGGCCTGGATCCCGTCGAGGAGACGTCGGCCGACGGCCTAGTCACCGTGCAGGAAGAGGAATGCCTCGGCGCGTGCGAGGCGGCGCCCGTCGTCCAGATCGATTTCGCGAACCACGATCGCGTGACCGCGGAACGGGTCGTGGAGCTCGTGGAGGAACTGGCGTCCGGGCGGGTGCCCGAACCCTCGCGGGGCCGCGCACCCAGGGACTTCCGCGACGCCTCCCGGATCCTCGCAGGTGTGGAGGAGGCGACGTGAGCTCCTCGGCCGGTTCGGTGACGAAGGTCGTGACGGCGAACTGGGGCAACCCCGACGTGTTCGGCATCGACGGCTACCGGGCCGCCGGCGGATACGAGGGCCTGCGCGCCGCGCTTCGGATGGCGTCCTCCGAGGTGATCGATCTGGTCAAGTCGTCGGGCCTGCGGGGGCGAGGCGGCGCGGGGTTCCCGACGGGCGTGAAGTGGTCGTTCGTCCCGCAGGACACGGGGAAGCCCACCTACGTGGTCGCGAACTTCGACGAGTCCGAGCCCGGCACCTTCAACAACCGCGAGATCGTCGAACGCGAGCCGCACCGCTTCCTGGAGGGCCTCGCGATCGCCGCGTACGCCGTCCAGAGCCATATCGCCTTCGTCTACTGCCGCGGCGAGTTCCTGTGGCCCGGCGAGATCTTGGAAGGCGCGATCCGCGAGGGCTACGCCGAGGGGGTGTTCGGCGGGTCCGTGCTCGGTTCGGGCTACGCGCTCGAGGTCGTCCTGCACCGGGGCGCGGGCGCGTACATCTGCGGCGAGGAGACGGCGCTCCTGTCCTCGCTCGAGGGCTTCCGAGGTCAACCGCGCCTGCGCCCGCCCTTCCCGGCCGTCGAGGGCCTGTACGCGTCCCCCACGCTCATCAACAACGTCGAGACCCTCGCCACGATCCCCTCGATCCTGACGAACGGGCCGGAGTGGTTCGCGGCGATCGGTTCGGAGAAGTCGCCGGGAACGAAGATCTTCAGCGTCTCGGGCAAGGTCGAGCGGCCCGGCAACTACGAGGTTCCGATGGGGACGCCGCTGCGGACGCTGCTCGACGACCATGCGGGCGGCATGCTCGGCGGCCGGCGGCTCAAGGCGTGGACGCCGGGCGGCTCCTCGACGCCGATGCTGACCGAGGAGCACCTCGACGTCGCGCTGGACTTCGAGTCGGTCGCCGCCGCCGGGTCGCTCCTTGGGACCGGGGCGATCATCGTCCTGGACGAGACCGACTGCATCGTCGAGGCCACGCGCCGGCTCGTGCAGTTCTACGCGCACGAGTCGTGCGGCAAGTGCACGCCGTGCCGAGAGGGCACCTGGTGGGTGAGCAGGGTGCTCGCGCGCATCGAGCAGGGGTATGGGAGGCCGGAGGATCTCCCGCTCCTCGATGAGCTCGGCGAGAACATCCTGTTCAAGGCGTTCTGCGCGCTCGCCGACGGTGCGGTGAGCCCGATCCAGTCGAGCCTGCGGTACTTCCGCGACGAGTACGAGACGCACATCGCCGAGCGACGGTGCCCGTTCACGGGCAAGGGCCCCGGCGCCGCGAGCGAGGCCGGTGCGGGCGAGATCGGTGCGGGTGAGATCGACTCGAGCGAGGCCGGGCTTAGCGGGGTGCTTGCGTGAGCGCCGTCCCGAGGCCGCACGGAGACCTCGTGACGCTCACGGTCGACGGGAAGGAGGTCACGGTCCCGAAGGGGACCCTGATCATCCGGGCCGCGGAGAACCTGGGGATCGAGGTGCCGCGGTTCTGCGACCACCCCTTCCTGGAACCCGTCGGCGCGTGCCGGCAGTGCTACGTCGAGATCGAGGGCCAGCGCAAGCTCTTCACCTCGTGCACGACCGAGGTCGCGCCGGGGATGGTCGTTCGGACGCAGAACACCTCGGACGACGCCCACCGCGCCCAGGTCGCGAACGTCGAGTTCCTGCTCCTGAACCATCCCCTCGACTGCCCGATCTGCGACCGGGGCGGCGAATGCCCCCTGCAGGACCAGGCGATGGCGTTCGGTCCGGGCGAGAGCCGGTACTCCGAGCCCAAGCGCACGTACCGCAAGCCGATCGAGCTCTCGCCGCTCGTCAAGCTCGACCGCGAACGCTGCGTGCTGTGCGCACGATGCACGCGCTTCTGCGACGAGATCAGCGGCGACCGGTTCATCGAGCTGTTCGCGCGAGGGGCGGGCGAACGCGTGTCGATCGCGGCCGGCGAGGACTTCCGCTCGCCGTTCTCGGGCAACACCGTGCAGATCTGCCCGGTCGGAGCGCTCACGGCCGAGCCGTACCGCTTCGTGGCGCGGCCGTTCGACCTTTCGACGGCGGATTCCGTGTGCCCGCACTGCAGCGCGGGGTGCAACGTCAGGGTGGACCTACGCCGAGGATCGGTCGTGCGCGTCCTCGCGCGCGACAACGTCGAGGTGAACGACGCGTGGACCTGTGACAAGGGGCGGTTCGCGTTCCGCCACGCCGACCTGCCGGGCCGCGTCACGATGCCGCTGATCCGCGATCGTGGGCTCGAGCCCGCCTCGTTCGACGAGGTGTTCACCAGGGTCGCCGAGTGGTCCCGCGGCGGCCGGGTCGCCTTCCTCTCGGGGGGCCGGGTCCTCGACGAGGACGCGTATGCCCTCTCGAAGCTCGCCCGCACCGTGTTCGGCACGAACGACCTCGACCATCGCCGGACGTTCCACGGCGGGCACGCCGAGCGCACCGCCGCGGCGTCGCCCCTCGGAACGACGTACCGCGACGTGGAGCGCGGGAAGGTGATCCTCGTAGTGGGGCTGGACGCGGAGCAGGAGGTACCGATCCTGAACCTCCGGATCCGCAAGGCCGCACGCGGTGGCGCGACCGTGTTCGTGATCCATCCGCGGCGGACGCGGCTGTGGGACGTGGCCGAGCACGCCCTCTGCCTCCCAGAGCACCAGACGTACGTCCTGGAACGGATCCACGGCACGGACGCGCCCGAGGGCTCGTTCGAGGCCCGCGTCGCCGCGGCGCTCCGCGACGCGGCGGGGGAGGCCGTCGTCCTGGTCGGTGAGCGGCTCACCGAACACCCCCTCGCCGCGGACGTCGCGCTCACGGTCGCGCAGAAGTTCGGGGCCCGGTTCGCGCTCGTGCCGCGCCGTGCGGGGGATCGGGGCGCCCTGCGAGCCGGGGTCCATCCGTCGCTCCTGCCGGGCGGCCGCCGCGTGAGCGACGAGCCCGAGCGGACCGAGGTCGAGGCATCGTGGGGGAGCGTGCCCGCCGAACCCGGTCGCTCGACCCGGGAGATCCTCGAGGCGTGTGCGAGCCGCGAGGTCGACGTCCTGTACCTCGTCGGCGTCGACCCGCTCCGGGACATGCTGGACGCCGACCTGGTCCGTCGCGCGCTCCGCAACGCGCGCCACGTGGTGGTCCAGTCCCTCGAACTCGGGTCGCTGGAGCCGTTCGCCGATGCGTTCCTGCCGGCCGCCGCGTGGGTCGAGCGAGCGGGACGCGCCACCGACTGGGAGGGGCGCTCGCAACCGATCTACCCCGTCCGGGGTCCCGCGGGCGTGTCGCGTCCGGACTGGGAGATCTTCGCCGGGCTCGCCGAGGCCATGGGGCATCCACTCGGGTTCGCATCGCTGGAGGCGCTCCGGGGGGAGGCGGCCGCCCTGCTCGAGCCGCGGGGGATCGCGGCCCGGTCGACGGCGTGGACCGGCACCGGGCGCCCCCAACGGTTGGGCGAGCTCACCCTCCTCTCGTACCCGCTGCTCGTCGACGAGGGCCGGCTATCCGACGGGGCGGACGAGCTCAAGGCCGCACTGGGGCAGGAGGCGTTCGTCGAGGTGCATCCCGAGGACGCGGACAAGTACGGCGTCGTGGACGGGGGTCGGGCGCACGTGTGGACCGATGCGGGCGAGGCGGTCCTGCCCGTCCGCGTGACCGAACACGTCGCGCAGGGGGCGGTGTTCGTCCCGTTCAACCAGCCCGGCCTGCAGGCGGGCGGGCTGCTCGCCGGCTCGTTCACCACCGCTGCCCGGATCGAGGCCGCGGTCGTCGGGACGGAAGCGGCCGCACCGGCCGAACCCCGGGTCGAGACGCCGGTCGCGGCGGGCGCCCGGGCATCAGGGGGAGCCGCCTGATGGACTGGGTCGACTGGGCGCTCCTGGTGGCGCGTGTGGTGGTGGTGTTCTTCGCCCTGCTGATCCTGGTGATGCTGCTGATCTGGATGGAGCGCAAGGTCATCGCCGATATGCAGACGCGCGTCGGACCGATGCGCGCCGGACCCCGTGGCGTGCTCGTCACCATCGCCGACGGCATCAAGCTCTTCTTCAAGGAAGGCATCACGCCCACCCTCGCGGACCGGCCGGTCTACCTGGTCGCGCCCGTGATCGCGATGCTGCCGGCGTTCCTGGCCTTCGCGGTGATCCCGTTCGGGACGGGCGTCGTCCTGTTCGGGCGGGAGGTGCCGTTCCAGATCGCCGACCTCTCGATCGGCATCCTGTGGATCTTGGCGATGAGCTCGCTGATGGTCTACGCGATCGTCCTCGGCGGGTGGTCGAGCGGTTCGAACTACCCCTTGCTCGGCGGCGTTCGCAGCTCGGCTCAGATGATCAGCTACGAGGTCGGCATGGCACTCGCGATCGTGGCGGTCGTCATGTACTCGGACGCGCTTCGGATGTCGGAGATCGTCGCGAGCCAGGATCGGGTCTGGAACATCATCCCCCAATTCCCGGCCTTCGTGATCTACCTGATCGCCGGCCTCGCCGAGACGAACCGGCCGCCGTTCGACCTGCCGGAGGCGGAGTCCGAGCTCGTGGCCGGATACCACACCGAGTACTCGGGGATCAAGTTCGCGATGTTCTACCTCGGCGAGTACCTGAACACCGTCACGGTGGCCGCGGTCGCGACGACCCTGTGGCTCGGCGGATGGCGCGGTCCGGCCCCCGACGTCGTCCCGTGGCTGTGGCCACTCCTGTGGTTCCTGGCGAAAGTCCTGGTGATCATCTACCTCTACATCTGGATCCGGGCCACGCTCCCGCGGATCCGCTACGACCGCCTGATGGCGTTCGGCTGGAAGCTGTTGATCCCGTTCGGCCTCGCATGGGTGCTGCTTACGGGCGCGATCGTCGTGCTCCCGGACGAGTTCGGCAGGGACGCCGTGATCACGGCGTTCGCGATCGGGTTCGGCGTGCTCGTCGTGGTCTCGCTCGTCTGGCCCTTGATCGTGCGGCGGCCGTCCGAGGAGGTGTCGGTCCCGTGAGCGACGAGGGAACGGCGCGTCCGAGATCGGACACCGGGTCCGCGGTCGGCGCGATCGCTCGGGGGATGGGCACCGTCTTCCGACAGATCTTCCGCCGCGACGTCACCGAGGAGTACCCGCACGAGATCGAGCCGCCGCCGCCGCGGAGCCACATCGGCCGCCATCTCCTGAACCGTCACGAGAACGGCCTCGAGAAGTGCATCGGCTGCGAGCTGTGCGCGTTCGCCTGCCCGGCCGACGCGATCTGGGTCGAGGGTGAGGACAACGACCCGGAGCATCCGGTGAGCCCCGGTGAGCGGTTCGCGAAGGACTACCAGATCAACTACCTGCGCTGCATCATGTGCGGGCTGTGCGTCGAGGCCTGCCCGACGAGGGCCCTCACCCTCACGAGCGCGTACGAGATGAGCTTCACCTCCCGCGAGGAGGCGATCCTCACCAAGGCGCAGCTCCTCGAGCCTCCCTTGCCGCTCGGGACCGCTCCGGGGACAGGGGAGGGCTAGGTGGCGGTCGACCAGGTCGTCTTCTGGGTGTTCGCCCCGATCTCGGTCGGAAGCGCGATCGCGATGCTGTTGCAGCGCAACGCCGTCCATGCCGCGCTGTTCCTCGTGGTGAACTTCTTCACGATCGCGGTCTTCTACCTGGTCCTGGGCGCGTCGTTCCTGTTCGCCGTGCAGATCATCGTCTATGCCGGCGCCATCATGGTGCTGTTCCTGTTCGTGATCATGCTGCTCGGCGTCGATCGTGAGGAGACGCTGTTCGAGCGGCTGAGGGGCCAACGGGTCATCGGGATCGCGCTGGGGGTGGGGATCGCCGTCGAGCTGATCGTGGCGATCCGAGCCGGGATCGGGTTCGCGACCACGGGGCCGGCGGACTTCGACACGGTGGCCAACAGGGGTGGCAACGCGGCCGCCCTCGCGCGGGTGCTGTTCCGGACGTACTTCTTCCCGTTCGAGGTCACGTCCGTGCTCCTGATCGTTGCGGCGGTCGCGGTGGTCGTGCTCGCGTCGCGCCAGCGCCGCGCGATCACCCGGGCCGAGCTCGCGAGCGCGGGTCAGAGGGAGGCGGCGTGAGCACGCCGATCTCGTACTTCGTGGTCGTGTCCGCGATGCTCTTCGCGATCGGCACGGTGGGCGTGCTCGTCCGCAAGAACGCGCTCGTGATCTTCATGTCGGTCGAGCTCCAGCTGAACGCGGTCAACCTCGCGCTCGTCGCGTTCAGCCGGATGCATGGCAACCTGAACGGTCAGGTGCTGGCCTTCTTCTCGATGGTGGTCGCGGCGGCCGAGGTCGTCGTCGGGCTGGCGATCATCGTCACCGTCTACCGGCGTCGCCAGAGCGCGAACGTCGACGACCTCACGGTGCTGCGGGGATAGCGTGCTCGACGCTCTCTGGCTGATCCCCGCGCTGCCGCTCGCCGGTGCCGCCGTCAACCTGTTCCTCGGACGCCGGCTGGGTAAGGCCGCCGGTTGGCTCGCGACCGCGCTCGTGGCGGTGGGGTTCGTGCTCGCCGTCGCGGTGCTCCTCAACCTGCTCGCGCTCCCCGCCCCCGAGCGCGTGCACGTCACGACCCTCTACGACTGGATCTCGGTCGGGACGTTCTCGGTCGACGTCGCGTTCCGCGCCGACCCCCTGTCGATCACGATGGTCCTCGTCGTCACCGGGGTGGGCGCCCTGATCCACCTGTATGCCGTCGGCTACATGGAACACGATCCGCGGTTCGGGACGTTCTTTGCGTACCTCAACCTGTTCGTGTTCTTCATGCTGATGCTCGTCCTCGCGGACAACTACCTGCTGCTGTACCTGGGGTGGGAGGGCGTCGGCCTGTGCTCGTACCTGTTGATCGGGTTCTGGTACGAACGCCCGTTCGCGTCCAGCGCCGCGAAGAAGGCGTTCGTCACGACGCGCGTCGGCGACGCGGCGATGTTGCTCGGCATCGTGCTGATCTGGGTGCACGTCGGGTCGCTCGACTTCGGTGTCGTGTTCGGACGGGGCGCGAGCGATCTCACCCAAGGGGCGGCCACCGCGATCTCCCTGCTGCTGCTCGCGGGGGCGATCGGCAAGTCGGCGCAGCTCCCGTTGCACGTCTGGCTCCCCGACGCGATGGAGGGACCCACGCCGGTCTCGGCCCTGATCCATGCGGCGACGATGGTGACGGCCGGCGTCTACCTCGTCGTCCGCTCGCACGTGCTGTTCGAGCTCTCCGGGACGGCGCTCACGGTGGTCTTGGTGGTGGGGCTCGTCTCGGCCCTGTACGCGGCGCTCGCCTCGATCGGGCAGTTCGACCTCAAGCGCGCGCTCGCCTACTCGACGATGAGCCAGATCGGGTTCATGTTCTTCGCGGCCGGGATGCGCTTCTACACGGGCGCGATGCTGCTGCTCGTCTGTCACGCTCTCTACAAGGCGCTGCTCTTCCTCACGGCCGGCAACGTGCTGCACGGGCTGCACGACGAGACCGACATGCGGCGGATGGGGGGCCTGCGCGGGCAGATGCCGGTCTCGGCCACGTGGTTCGCGATCGGCGCCCTGTCTCTGGCCGGCATCCCACCGCTCGCGGGCTTCTTCGCGAAGGACGAGATCGTCGGGTTCGCGGCAACGAGTGGACGAGACCTGGCCTGGGTGCTGGCTTCGATCGGGGCGTTCCTCTCGGCGCTCTACATCGCGCGACCGCTGTTCCTCACGTTCTTCGGCGAGCGCCGCAGCGAGGCGGACGCGCACGAGGCGAACGCCCTCATGCACGTCCCGCTCGCCGTGCTCGCGCTCCTCACGGTGGTCGGCGGACTGGTGCTCGGGCTCTCCACCGAGGGCGGCCGCCTGGCCGCGTTCCTCGAGCCGGTGGTCGGCCCGGTCGAGGCGCGGGTGGCAGGGCTCTCGGAGACCGTCCTCACCACGATCTCGATCGTGTTCGCCGTCGCGGCGGTCCTGGTCGCGTTCTGGGTCTGGGCCTCGGGTCGGGTCGACTGGGAGGCGTTCCCCGAACGCCAGCCCGAGCTCGCCGGTTGGCTCTCGAACGCGTTCTACCTGAACGCGCTCTACGGCTGGTTGGTCCAGCATCCGGGGAAGGGGTTCGGCCGCGCCCTCACGGTCGTCGACGACCGGGTGATCGACGGCGCCGTGAACGAGGTCGCCGACGACGTGGTCGACGCCTCCGGCGTCGCGCCGCGGCTCCAGCGCGGGTTCGTCCGCTCGTACGCCCTCGTGTTCCTGTTGGGCGCGGTGGCGCTGCTGCTGTTCCTGGGGTTGAGGGCCTGACATGCCCTGGCTGACGGTCGTCATCTTCCTGCCCCTGGTCGGGATCCCGGTGCTCAGCCTGTGGACGCGGGCGAGCGACGTCGAGGCGCGGGCCGTCGCGCTCGTGGTCTCGCTCGCCACCTTCCTGGTCGCGCTCGGCATGCTCGGGGCGTTCGACCCCTCGGTCGCCGGCTACCAGCTCGTCGAGCGCGCCGCGTGGGTCCCCTCCGCCGGCCTGTCGTACCTCGTGGGCGTCGACGGCTTCAGCGTGTGGCTGGTCCTGCTCACGGCGTTCATGACGCCGGTCGCGATCGTCGCCTCCTGGGGTGTCAGCCACCGCGTCCGGCTGTTCATGGCGCTCACCCTGCTGCTCGAGACCGCGATCCTCGGCTCGTTCCTCGCGCTCGACCTGTTGCTCTTCTTCGTGTTCTTCGAGGCGCTGCTCGTCCCGATGTTCCTGGTGATCGGCGTGTGGGGATCGGCGCGGCGCGTGTACGCGAGCGTGAAGTTCTTCCTGTACACGATGGCGGGCTCGGCCTTCCTGCTGCTCGCGATCGTCTACCTCTGGTTCCAGACCTCCGAGCAGTTCGGCCACGCGAGCTTCGACATCCGCCAGATGGAGCTGCTCTCGCTCACCACGACCGCGCAGCGCTGGCTGTTCGTCGCCTTCTTCATCGCGTTCGCCGTGAAGGTCCCGATCTTCCCGCTGCACACGTGGTTGCCCGACGCCCATACGGAGGCGCCGACGAACGGCTCGATCGTCCTCGCCGCGTTGCTCCTGAAGGCCGGACCGTACGGGCTCCTTCGGTTCAACCTCGACCTGTTCCCGGAGGCGTCGCGCTACTTCGCCGACGCGATCGGCATACTCGCGGTCGTCGGGATCGTGTACGGCGCGATCGTGGCGATGATGCAGACCGATGTGAAGCGGCTCGTCGCATACTCCTCGGTCAGCCACATGGGGTTCGTGATCCTCGGCATCTTCACCTTCACGATGCAGGGCACGAGCGGCGCCGTGATGCAGATGGTGAACCACGGTCTGTCGACCGGCCTCCTGTTCTTCGTGATCGGGGTGCTGTACGAGCGCACCCACACGCGCGACCTGTCCGAGATGGGGGGACTCGCGAAGGTGACGCCCTGGATCGCGGCGGCGTTCCTGGTCGCGACGCTGTCCTCGATCGGCCTCCCGGGCCTGAACAACTTCGTCGGCGAGTTCCTCGTGATCTTGGGCTCGTTCGGCGCCGACCGCGTGCTCGGCGCGATCGCGGTGACCGGCGTCGTGCTCGCGGCGATCTACATGCTCTGGGCGTACCAGCGGGCGTTCCAGGGTCCGGGGTCCGAGCGCCACCGCGGGCTGGCCGACCTGGTGCCGCTCGAGCTCGCGGCGGTGATCCCCGTTGTGGGCGTGATGCTGGTGCTCGGCGTCTACCCGAAGGTCGTCCTCGACCGCATCGACCCGTCCTCGGCGGGGGTGGTGGCCTGGGTGCGGAGCGTCGACGTCGACCAATCGGGCCTTCCCGGCGGCCTGAGGGCGCAGCTCGAGCCGGCCGATGTGGCCGGGGCGGGAGCGCTCGCGCAGGGGTCGCCGTGATGCCGACCCCGCCCATCGAACTCGGTCCCGTCCTGCCCGAGCTGATCCTCGTCGGCACCGGGATCGTCCTGCTGCTGGGTGCGGTGACCGTGCGGAGGATCTCCCCGCCCGCCCTGCTCCTGCTCTCCCTCGCGGGCATCGTCGCGGCGGCGGCCGCCGCGGTGGAGCTGTGGGACTGGGACGGGGCGGCGACGGTCCTGGCGGGCTCCGTCGCGACCGACCGCTTCGGCGTCGTCGTGCGCGTGATCGTCCTCGGCGTCGCCGCGATCGGCGTGGTCCTCGGCCACCACTACTTCGAACGCTCGGGCGAGGGCCGCGCCGAGTTCTACCCGCTGGTGTTGTTCGCGACGGCGGGGATGACGCTGTTCGCGGTCTCGGCCGACCTGATCGTCGCCTTCCTCGCGCTCGAGATCCTCTCGCTGTCGCTGTACGTCTTGACGGGCTTCTCCGCAAGGCTCGGATCGGTCGAGGGGGCGATGAAGTACTTCCTCCTCGGCGCGTTCTCCTCGGCGTTCTTCCTGTTCGGGATCGCGATGGCCTACGGGGCGTCGGGATCGACCCGGTTGCCGGATATCGCCGACGCGCTCGCGGGGCGCACCGGCTCGGTCGCGCTGGCGGTAACCGCGATGGGGCTCCTCGCCGTCGGGTTCGCCTTCAAGGTGTCGGCCGTCCCGTTCCACATGTGGACCCCGGACGTCTACCAGGGTGCGCCCACGGCGGTAACGGGCTTCATGTCGGCCGGCACCAAGGTCGCCGCGTTCGCGGCGCTCATGCGCGTGTTCAACGTGTCCTTCCAGCCGATCACGTGGGACTGGCAACCTGTCGTGTGGGCCCTGGCGGCGGTGTCGATCGTGGCCGGCGCCGTCCTCGCGATCGCGCAGACCGACATCAAGCGCATGCTGGCGTACTCGAGCATCAGCCAGGCCGGTTTCGTCCTGCTGGGGATCACGGCGGCGGGGGAGACCGGCATCGGAGCCGCGTTGTTCTACCTCGTCGCCTACTCGTTGACGGTGATCGGCGCGTTCGGCGTGGTCATGGTGGTCTCGTCCCGCGGCGAGCGGCACACGTCGTTGTCGGCGTACGCGGGGCTGGCGCGACGGAGCCCCGTGGCGGCCGGCCTGCTCTCGCTGTTCCTGCTCTCGCTCGCCGGCATCCCGCCGACGGCCGGCTTCGTCGCGAAGGTGGCGGTCTTCCGGGCCGCCACCGAGGCCGGCTACTGGCCGCTCGTGCTGATCGGCGTGCTCGCGAGCGTGGTCGCCGCCTACGTCTACCTCCGGGTCATCGTCCTGATGTTCATGCGGGAGCCGGAGGAGGAGACCCGACCCGACGAGTCCTGGTTGCCGCGCGTGGCCCTCGCCGTCCCGGCGACGCTCGTGGTGGCGTTCGGGCTCTTCCCGGGGCTGATCGTGGGCTTCCTCGAGCAGGCGGCGGTGCTCCGATGGTGACCGTCCACATCGGCTCCCGGATGACGGTAGGGTCGGGGCGATGAGCCGCCGCACGATCCCGGGGCTGGAGGCCCCCGACCCCGCGCTCGAGCGGGAGATCCGGTCGCGGCTGGACGAGGTCGAGACGGCCCTGGAGAAGGCGGTCCGGGCCGACTCCGACATGCTCGCCGAGACGGCACAGTACCTGCTGGCGGCCGGCGGCAAGCGGTTCCGTCCGATGCTGGTGCTGCTGTCGGGGTACTTCGGCGATCCGTCCGACCCGCGGCTGGTCCCCGGGTCGGTCTCGATCGAGCTCGTCCATCAGGCGACGCTGTACCACGACGACGTGATCGACGAGGCGGACGCGCGTCACGCCGTCCGGTCGGCGAACGCGCGTTGGAGCAACACGGTGGCGATCCTCACGGGCGACTACCTGTTCGCCCGGGCCTCCGAGATCTCCACCGACCTCGGCACGGACATCTGTGCGCTCCTGGCCCGCACGATCGCGACGCTCTGCGACGGCCAGATCCGAGAGGTCGAGGCCGCGGGGCGCGTCGATCAGTCCGAGGCAGACTGCCTGGACATCATCCGCCGTAAGACTGGTGCCCTGATCGCAACCTCGTGCCGGCTGGGCGGGATGCTCTCCGACGCCCCCGCCGAGGCCCTCGACGTGCTCGAACAGTACGGGGAGGCACTGGGGCTCGCGTTCCAGCTCTCCGACGACATCATGGACCTCACGGCGAGCCAGGAGACCCTCGGCAAGGAGCCGGGGCAGGACCTGCGGGAGGGCGTGTATACGCTGGCGGTCCTGCACGCGCTCGGCGGCCCGAGGGGAGCGGAGCTCCGAGCCGTCCTGCAGGACGGGGCGCCGAGCGGAGAGCGCCTCGAGCGCGCCCTCGACGTCGTCCGCGCCCCCGAGCACCTGGCACGCGCGCGCTCCGCGGTCGTCGCCGAGGTCGACCGAGCCCACGGCCTGACCGAACGCCTCCCCGCCGGTCCGGCCCGAACCGCCCTGGGCCAGCTGGCCGAGTTCCTGGCCGCCCGCTGCAGCGCCAGGGAGAGCTGAGAGGGAGGGCGAGGGACGCTTGCTATCATCCGCGCTGCTCGGGAAAACTTTCACAAGCGTGGAGACCTACTACCAGTCGTACGGGGTCGTCCTCGCGGTCCTGATCGCCGGCGTCGGGCTCGTGGCGGTGGCGTTCGGAGCCGCAAGGCTCATCGCACCCCGCCGACCGGTCGGCGACAAGCTGCTGACCTACGAGTGCGGCATCGACCCGATCGGCGAGGGCTGGTCGCAGAGCCAGGTCCGCTACTACGTCTACGGGTTCCTGTTCGTGATCTTCGACGTCGAGTCCGTCTTCCTGTTCCCGTGGGCGCGGATCTTCGAGAGCCTCGGGTACCAAGCGGTCGTCGAGATGGCGGTCTTCATCGGGATCCTCGCGGTGGGACTGCTGTACGCCTGGCGCAAGGGGGTGCTGAAGTGGGCCTGATCACCGAGAAGACGCCCCTGGCCGGGATCCAGCCCGTGAAGTTCCTCCTCAACTGGGGGCGCCGCTACAGCCTGTGGGTGTTCAACTTCGGTCTGGCGTGTTGCTCGATCGAGTTCATCGCCGCCTCGACCTCCAAGCACGACTTCATCCGGTTCGGGGTGATCCCGTTCGCGCACGGGCCCCGTCAGGCCGACCTGATCGTGATCGCCGGCACCCCGACCGACAAGATGACGCCGGTGATCAAGCGCCTGTACGACCAGATGCCCGATCCGAAATACGTGATCTCGATGGGATCGTGCGCGAACTGCGGCGGCCCGTACTGGGACTCGTATTCGGTCACCAAGGGCATCGATCAGGTCCTGCCGGTCGATGTGTACGTCCCGGGTTGCCCCCCGAGGCCGGAGGCACTGCTGCAGGGCATCATCCGGCTCCAAGAGAAGATCGCCGCCGAAGACATCAGGGAGAAGTGGAGTGGCAAGCTCACGACACCCGCTTCCACCTCCTGAGGTCGAGGCGCGCCTCCGCGCGCAGTTCGGCGATGACGTGCTGTCCTTCGAGGACCAGCACGGGCACAGCGTGGTCGCCGTGACGCCGACCCGGTACCGGGACCTGGTCCTGTTCCTGCGCAACGAGCCGGAGCTCGCCTGCGACTACTGCGACTTCACGGGCGGGGTGGACTTCGGGGACGATGGGATGGAGGTCGTCACCCATCTGTTCTCCACGACGCACGACCACTCCGTGCGCGTCAAGGTCCGGCTCCCGGCCGACGAGACCGTCCTGCCGACGATCTCGGACATCTACCCGACGGCGAACTGGCACGAACGCGAGACCACCGAGATGTTCGGTGTCACGTTCGAGGGCCACCCGCTGCCGGTCAAGCTCCTCCTCCCCGAACCGTTCGAGGGCCACCCGCTCCGCAAGGACTTCCCGCTCATGTCGCGAGAGGCCAAGCCGTGGCCCGGCGCGGCCGAAGGGGAAGAGGAGGAAGAGGAGTGATCGCGCAGTCCGGCGTCAGCTTCGTGAACCAGTGGTTCGATCAGTACTGGCTGGTCCTGGTCACGAAAGCGGCGATCGTGCTGATCTTCTTCCTCGTTGCGCCGCTCGGCGTGGGCTACGCCGAGCACAAGGTCCTCGCGCACATGCAGGCGCGACTGGGGCCGATGTACGCGGGGCGGTTCCACGGCTGGGCGCAGCTCATGGCCGACGGGGTCAAGTTCGTCCAGAAGGAGGACGTGATCCCGGCGGCCGCGGACCGCTGGGTGTTCTCCATCGCGCCGGCGGTCGCGCTGGTCCCGTACATCGTGCTGTTCGTCGTGATCCCGTTCTCCGACACGATCTTCATCCTCAACCTGGACGTCGGCATCTTCTTCGTCATGGCGATCACGTCGGTCACGGTGATCGGCGTCCTGATGGCCGGGTGGGCGTCCGCGAACAAGTTCTCGCTCATCGGCGCCCTCCGAGCCGCCGCTCAGCTCATCGCGTACGAGCTACCACTGGTGCTCGGGGCAGCGGCGATCGTCATGCAGGCGGGGACGCTCTCGATGATCGGGATCGTCGAGGCACAGGAGAAGTACTGGTTCGTCTTCTCGCAGCCGATCGGGTTCTTCATCTTCCTGACCGCCTCGCTCGCCGAGCTCACGCGGCCGCCGTTCGACATGCCGGTCGCCGACTCCGAGATCATCTTCGGGGCCTACACCGAGTACACGGGACTGAAGTTCGCGTTCTTCCTGCTCGCCGAGTACGGCGGGATCGTCGCCCTGTCCGCGGTCGCGAGCGTCCTGTTCCTCGGGGGCTACCTGCCGCTGCCCACGATGGAGTTCATCCCCGACCCGCTGTGGATGTTCGCGAAGATCGGCGCGCTCTCGTTCCTCATCATCTGGCTCCGCGCCACGTATCCGCGGCTGCGCGAGGATCAGCTCCAGCGCGTGTCGTGGCTGGCGCTGATCCCGCTGGCGCTGCTGCAGATCATGGTGGTCGGCGTCCTCAAGGTCGCGATCTAGGAGGGTCATGGCGATCGACGAACGCGATGCCCGGCAGGCTCCCGAGGTGGAGCCGAAGTCCACGGGCCTCGGCCTGCTGAAGGGCCTCGGGGTCACGCTGAAGCACGCGCTCCGGCCCTCGATCACGCAGCAGTACCCGCAGGAGAAGCCGGACCTCCCGCCGCGGACCCGTGGGGTGATCGCGCTCAAGGAATCCAACTGCACGGTCTGCTACAAGTGCTCGCGCGAGTGCCCCGATTGGTGCATCTACATCGACGCCCACAAGGAGACGCACGAGCCGGCATCCGGCGGCAAGGGCCGCTCGATGAAGGTGCTCGACCGGTTCGCGATCGACTACGCGCTCTGCATGTACTGCGGCATCTGCGTGGAGGTCTGTCCGTTCGACGCGCTGTTCTGGAGCCCCGAGTTCGAGTACTCCGAGTACGACATCGTCGAGCTGACGCACGAGAAGGAGAAGCTCGAGGAGTGGACCTACACCGTGCTTCCCCCGCCGATGATCGAGGACGGCGCCGAGGTCGAGCAGCCGAGCACGATGCCGGATGCCGCCGGGCTCGCCGCGGCTCCCGTGGCAGGTCCGGCGCCCGCCGCTGCCTCGCCCGCTGCCCCCCCAGTGGCAGCACCGGCAGTTGCGGCGCCCGCCGATACGGCCGCTCCCGCGGGAGAGGCGACGCCATCCGCCGAGGCTGCCGCCCCCGCGGCGGTCGAGCATGCGGAGGTCAGTCTCGACCAGGAGACGTTCGACCGCGTCCTGGCCGAACTCCTGGAGCAGGGGACCGATCGACGGGTCGCCGAGGGACGGGCCAGGCGGGCCGCGATGGTCGCCGCGCGAGACAAGGCCGAGGGCGGCTCGTGACCGGAGCCGAGATCGTGTTCGTGATCGTCGGCGTCGTCGCGGTGATCGGCGCGGTCCGAGTCGTGACGGCACGCAACGTCGTGCGCGCGGCCCTGTACCTGGTCGTCACGCTCTCGTCGGTCGCCGCCGTCTACCTGCTCCTCGCGGCGGAGTTCGTGGCGTGGGTCCAGATCCTGATCTACGTGGGCGCGATCGTGATCCTGTTCCTCTTCGGCCTGATGCTGACCAAGGCGCCGATCGGCCGAGAGGCCCTCGACAACCAACGACGGGGGGTCGCGTTCCTGGTCGCGCTGGCGATCCTCGCCGGGCTCGTCTACCTGATCCAGGGCGCGTTCCGCTGGGACGCCGCCCGTATCGACCCGATCGACGGCACCGTGGCGGCGGTCGGGTCGTCGATCTTCAGCCGCTTCGTCCTGCCGTTCGAGGTCATCTCGTTCCTGCTCCTCGCGGCGCTGATCGGGGCGATCGTGCTGTCCCGCAAGGAGGATCGCCCGTGATCAGGCTCCCGCTGGTCCTGTTCCTGTCGGCGGCGTTGTTCTCGACCGGGGTCTACGGCGTGCTGGCCCGGCGGAACGCGGTCCTCGTCCTCATGTCGATCGAGCTCATGCTGAACGCCGTCAACATCAACCTGGTCGCGTTCGCGCAGGCGCTGCAGGACATCACGGGGCAGGTGTTCGCGTTGTTCGTGATCACGGTGGCGGCCGCCGAGGTGGGGATCGGCCTCGCGATCGTGATCTTGATCTACCGCAACCGGGAGACGATCAACGTGGACGAGGTGAACCTCCTCAAGTGGTAGCCGCCGAGCCGTCGGAGCTCGTCCGGGCCATCGCGGATCCGAGCGCCTTCCTCAGGTACTCCTGGCTGATCGCCTTCCTGCCGGCGATGTCCGCGGTGCTGACGCTGTTCCTCGGCAAGCGGACCCCCGGCAAGGGGTCCGTTTACGGGATCGCGGCCGTCGGCGCGTCGCTCGTGCTGTCGCTCGGCGTGCTCTGGGCCTTCGTCGGAGGCGAACACGGGTTCTACGAGGCATCGATCCCGTGGTTCCAGATCGGCCAGCTGCACCTGGAGGCCGGCGTCTACGTGGACGGCCTCACGGCGGTCATGGTCGTCGTGGTCACGGCCATCTCGCTCGCCGTCCACGTGTACTCGCTCGGCTACATGAAGGGCGACGTCCGCTTCACGTGGTTCTACGTCGTGCTCTCGGTGTTCACGAGCGCGATGCTCGTCGTGGTCCTCGCGAACAACCTGTTCGAGCTCCTCGTCGGGTGGGAGATCATGGGCGTCTGCTCCTACCTGCTGATCGGGCATTGGTGGGAGGACCACGTCAACTCCAGCTCGGCGATCAAGGCGTTCATCACGACCCGGATCGGCGACGTCCCCTTCATGTTCGGGATCTTCGTCCTGGTGTTCATCACCGGCTTCACCACCGCGAACATCCCCGCGATCAGCCACGTCGTCTCCGGCGGCGGCGCGTCGGTCGCGCTCGTCTCGGCCGCGGCGCTGCTGCTGTTCGGGGGCACGATCGGCAAGTCGGCGCAGTTCCCGCTCCACGTCTGGCTCCCCGACGCGATGGCGGGTCCGACGCCGGTCTCGGCGCTGATCCACGCCGCCACGATGGTGGCGGCGGGTGTCTACCTGGTCGGCCGACTGTATTTCGTGTTCATCGACGCCGATCCCATCGTGCTCCAGATCGTCGGGATCGTCGGCGGCATCACGATGCTGGGGGCGGCGCTGATGGCGTTCGTCCAGGACGACATCAAGCGCGTGCTCGCGTACTCGACGATCAGCCAGCTCGCCTACATGGTCGCGGGCATGTCGATGGGTCCGGCGGGCCGGACCGGGGCCTTCTTCCACCTGTTCACGCACGCGTTCTTCAAGGCGCTCCTGTTCCTCGGGTCCGGCGCGGTCATCCACGCCGTCCACTCCAACAACATGAGCGAGATGGGCGGCCTGCGGAAGAAGCTGCCGATCACCTTCTGGACCTTCCTGATCGGGTCCCTCGCGCTCGCAGGCGTCCCCCCGCTGGCGGGCTTCTGGTCCAAGGACGAGCTCCTCATCGTGGCGAACGAGGGCGGTCACGACGTCCTGTTCGTCGTGCTGCTCCTCACGGCGTTGCTGACGGCCTTCTACATGACCCGGGCGGTCCTGACGACGTTCTTCGGCGAGTTCCGCGGCCACGGCGAGCCGCACGAGGCGCCGCGGACGATGACCGGCGTGCTGGTCGCGCTCGCCACGGTGACGGTGTTCGCCGGCCTGCTCGGATCGCCGCAGCTCGGCGCGGTGTTCGGCCAGTGGGTGTTCTTCGAGGAGATCGAACAGGCGTTGTTCGTCCCGTGGATCGCGGTGGCCTCGACCCTCGCGGCTCTCCTGGGCATCGCGGCAGGCTACGGCCTGTACAACACCTACCGCGAGCGCGATCCGATGCGCTCGCTGGGACGTGCCTACACGCTGGTCGCGAACAAGTACTACCTGGACGACATCTACTGGAAGGGCATCATCCGGCCGGTCCGGGACGACCTGTCCGCCGGCGTGAACTGGTCGAACCAGCGGATCCTCGACGGGATCGTGAACGGCGCGGCCTCGCTCACCAAGACGCTGTCGAACGGCGTCGCGTGGTTCGACCAGAAGGTGCTCGACGGAGCGGTGAACGGGCTCGCGAACATCGCCGGGTTCACCGGCGGGCTCCTCCGCTACATCCAGTCGGGCAACGTCCAGCGCTACGCCGCGTTCCTGTTCGCCGGCGTCGTGGTGCTGGCCGTCATCTTCACGAAGATCTGAGAGGGGAACTCGGATGACCTGGGAGAACTCGGCGATCACGATCGCGACGCTCCTGCCGCTGGCCGGGGCCCTGGTGATCGCGCTCGTGCCGCGCCAGTACGAGAAGGGCGTACGAGCGCTTGGCATCGTGTTCACGGGTGCCGCGCTCGTCGTGGCGATCGCCATCACGTTCACGTTCGACTACGGGGCCTCGGGCCTCCAGTTCCAGCTCAACGTCCCATGGATCCCGGCGATCGACGCGCGGTACCACGTGGGGATCGACGGCATCAGCCTCCCCCTGTTCGTGCTCACGTTCGTGCTGTCGTTCCTGTGTGCGATCTACACGTGGCGGTTCGTGCCCAAGCCGGGCAAGACCAAGGCCTTCATCGCCCTGATGCTGCTGCTCGAGACGGGGATGGCCGGCACCTTCATCGCGTTCGACCTGATCCTGTTCTTCGTGTTCTGGGAGCTGGTGCTCGTCCCGATGTACTTCCTGATCGGGATCTGGGGGAGCGCTAACCGCGAGTACGCCGCGATCAAGTTCTTCCTGTACACGCTGTTCGGGTCGGTGTTCATGCTGTTGGGGTTCCTGGCGATGTTCTTCAGCTCCGACATCGGGGGCGGGGTCCACACCTTCAACATCATCGCCCTGCAGGACTACGCCGCCTCTGGCGGCTTCTCCCGAGGCTTCCAGCTGGTCGTGTTCGCGGCGGTCGGCCTCGGCTTCGCGGTGAAGGTGCCGATGTGGCCGTTCCACACGTGGTTGCCCGACGCCCATACCGAGGCGCCCACGATCGGCTCGGTCCTGCTGGCCGGGGTCATGCTGAAGATGGGGACCTACGGGTTCATCCGGATCGCGCTGCCGATCCTGCCGTACGGCGCGCAGAAGTACGCGCCGTGGATCGGGTTGCTCGCCGCGATCGCGATCGTCTATGCGGCGCTCGCGTGCCTGGCGCAGAAGGACCTCAAGCGGCTGATCGCGTTCAGCTCGGTGGGTCACATGGGGTTCGTGATGCTGGGGATCGCGACCCTCACGTCGATCGGGATCAACGCGGCGATCTTCGGCATGGTCGCGCACGGCCTGATCACCGGGATGCTGTTCTTCTGCGTGGGGTCGCTCTACGACCGCTACCACACGCGCGAGATCGCCGAGATCGGTGGCGGCGTGATGCAGAAGCTCCCGTACCTTGGAGGGGTGTTCGCGTTCGTCGCGATCGCCTCGCTCGGGCTACCGGGGCTGGCGGGGTTCTGGGGTGAGGTGATGGCGCTCCTGTCGAGCTACAGCCCCGCGCAGCCGCTCTCGACGCCCCTGTTCCGTGCGTTCATGGTCGCCGGCGGTATCGGCACGATCCTGACCGCCGGCTACTTCTTGTGGATGCTCCAGCGCGTGAACATGGGGACGCTGCCCGAGAAGTGGAAGACCGAGGTCTTCGGGGACGTCGTGGCGATCGAGTGGGTCTCCTGGGTGCCGCTGCTCCTCGGCATCGTCGTGCTCGGGTTGTTCCCGAGCCTGCTCACGGACGTCACGCAGGTGCCCGTCAACTCGTTGCTCGGTCTCTTCGGGGCGTAGGCGAAGGCCGGCGGAGCGATGAATCAGACGATCGACTACACCGCGATCCTCCCGGAGCTGATCTTGGCCGGGACGATCGTCCTCGTACTGGTCGTCGACGCCTTCCTGTCACCCGCACACAAATGGATGGCGATGCCGCTCGCGTTCGCAGGTGTCCTAGCGTCGCTCATCGCCACGCTGACCCTGATCGGTGAGGATCGGTCGACGTTCGGTGGTGCGTTCGTCGTGGACGAGTTCGCGCTGCTCTTCAAGGTGTTCTTCCTCTCCGTCGCGCTGATCGTGCTGTTGGTCTCCTTCCGGTACTTCCGCGAGGGGCGGTTCTACCAGGGCGAGTTCTACTTCTTGCTGCTCACCTCGTTCCTCGGCTGCCTGCTCATGCCCTCCTCGCGAGACCTGCTGATGCTGTTCATCTCGCTCGAGCTCGTGTCGGCGCCGGGCTTCCTGATCGCCGCCTTCCGCAAGTCCGATCCCCGGTCCAACGAGGCGGGCATCAAGTTCTTCCTGATCGGCGTGCTGTCCACCGCGGTGATGCTCTACGGGATGAGCGTGATCTACGGATTGACCGGGACCCTCAACCTCGGCCGGATCGGCGAGGCCCTCGCTGGCCCGTTGGCGCCGGGGCGCGAGACGCTCGCGCTCGCCTCGATCCTGTTCATCGTCGCGGGTTTCGCCTTCAAGGTGAGCGCCGTGCCGTTCCAGTTCTGGGCGCCCGACACCTACGAGGGGGCGCCCGTGCCGGTCGCGGCGTTCCTCGCGACCGCATCGAAGGCTGCGGGGTTCGCCGGACTCTTGCAGCTGATGTTCGTCGCCTTCCCCGCGCAGTACGAGTTCTGGACGCCGATCTTCGCCGTGCTGTCGATCCTCACGATGACGATCGGGAACCTCATCGCGTTGCAGCAGCGGCAGGTCGTGCGCCTGCTCGCGTACTCGAGCATCGCACAGGCCGGGTACATGCTCCTGCCGTTCGCCCTGGTGTCCGCGAACCCGGCCATCAACCAGGACGCCTTCGCGGCCGCGGTCACCTACATCCTGATCTACTCGGTGATGACCCTCGGGGCGTTCGCGGTCGTGATCGCGATGGCGAAGGAGTCTCGCGGGCTGCTCATCGCCGACTTCGCCGGCCTGTCCCGACGGGCGCCCGTGATCGCGGTGGCGATGACCGTCTTCATGGTGTCGCTGGCGGGGATCCCACCCACGGCCGGGTTCTGGGCGAAGTTCCTCGTGTTCCAGGTCGCGATCGAGCGAGGGGGGATCGGGACGGCGCTCGCGATCGTGATGGTCGTGAACTCGGTCGTGAGCCTCTACTACTACCTGGCCGTGCCCAAGCAGATGCTGTTCGTCGAGGGCGAGCACGAGCGGCCGCTCGGACCTCCGGCCCTGGTCACGGCGGTGGCGGTGCTGGCCACGGTGGTCGTGCTGGCCGTGGGGGTCTGGCCCGAGCTCCTGGCGCATTTCCCGCCGCTGTCTACCCTGGTGGGGCAGTAGGCGACGGCCCGAGGAGGGCCGCCACCGTGCGTGGTCGAACCCGGTCCGAGGGTCGGGCGAATGACACCCGGAGAAGGAGGTTCCGTTGATCGGACTCAACCGGTTCAAGACGTGGATCCTGATCGCCGCCCTGGGCGGCCTCTTCGTGCTGATCGGGGGCGTGATCGGCGGGCAGCAGGGGATGGTCGTCGCGCTCGCGATCGCGCTGGTCTTCAACTTCTCGATGTACTGGTTCAGCGACAAGATCGCGATCGCCACGACCCGCTCCAAACCCGTGAGCGAGCAGGAGGCGCCGGACCTGTACCGCATCGTCCGCGAGCTCACCCAGACCAACCAGATGCCGATGCCGAGGATCTACGTCTCGGAGATGATGCAGCCGAACGCGTTCGCGACCGGACGGAACCCGGACCACGCGGTCGTGGCCGTCACGCGCGGCATCCTCGAGATCTTGGACCATCGTGAGCTGCGCGGGGTCCTGGCGCACGAGCTCTCCCACGTCGCCAACCGGGACATCCTCATCGGCTCGATCGCGGCGGCCATCGGGATGAGCATCACGTTCCTCGCCCGGTTCGCCCTGTGGTTCGGCTCGGGGGACGACCGGAACGGCGTCGGGATGATCGGATTGCTGTTGGCCTGGGTGCTCGCCCCGATCGCGGCGGCCATCATCCAGATGGCCGTGAGCCGCTCACGCGAGTACCAGGCCGACGAGTCGGGCGCGATCCTCTCGCAGGACCCCGATGCCCTCGCGAGCGCGCTGCGCAAGCTCGAGAGCGCGGCAGGCCGGGTCCCCGTGCCCGCGTCGGTGAGCCCCGCCGAGGCCCACCTGTTCATCGTGAACCCGTTCCGGGGCCGTCAGGCGTCCATGAGCCTGGCGAACCTGTTCTCGACCCACCCCCCGACGGCCGAGCGCGTCGCGAGGCTCGAGCAGATCAAGCAGGAGATCGGCTAGCTCGGCGCGTCGGGCTCAGATCAGATCGAGCAGCGCACGAAGATCGTGGAGCACTCGGCGGTCGTTGGCGGCGCTGACGCCATCGGCCGGATCGGCGTCGTCGCGCAGGATCAGGAACGACCGGATGCCGAGCGCCTCCGCCCCGTCGCAGTACCCGGCCTGGTCGTCGACGAACACGGCTTCTGCCGGCCGGGCTCCGAGCGCGCCCAGCGCCGCCCGGTAGATCCCGGGGTCGGGCTTGGCCACGCCCACCTCGAACGAGAGGATCACGGCGTCCGACTCCCGCGCGAGCCCGAGCTCGTCGACGATCGGGCGCGTGGAGTGATCGCAGTTGCTCACCACCGCGGTGCGGAGCCCACGTGCGCGCAGCTCCCGCAGGGTCGGGATCGAGTCGTCCCAGAAGTGGACCCCGTTCTCGGCGAACGCCTTGATGCGGGCCTCGTTCAGCTCCCGGACGAGGTCCGCGTCGGCGGCGATCCCGGCCGCATCGAGGATCGCTCGCAGGTCGCCCTCGGCGCTCCCGTAGGTGCCGACGCTGCGGGCCTCGCGCGTGGTCGTGAACGCCCGCAAGAGGTCCGCCTCGCCTATCCCGAACCGGTCCTCGAGCTCGGCTCGCATCGTCGGCCACTCGGTCCACGCGAGCGTGTCGTACAGGTCGAGCAGGACCGCCCGGACCTCGCTCACGCGGCCACGTCGAGGATCGCGCGGACGTGCTCGATCGTCGTGAGCGGGTTGACGAAGCACAGCCGGGCCACCTTCTCACCTTCCCACGACGATGGCTGGACGAACCCCGCCTGCTCCTCGAGCGCCCGCCGCCACCAGCGCTCGTAGTCCTCGGGCCCCCAACCGAGCCTGCGGAACAGGACCACCGACAGCTCTGGTTCGAGGACGAGCTCGAGCTCGGGGCGGCGGCGGACCTCGTCGGCCGCCTCCCGTGTGATCGACAGGACCCGCTCGACCGCGTCCCGGTAGGCGTCCGTCCCGTAGGTGGCGAGCGAGAACCACAGGGGCAGCCCGCGCGGGCGCCGCGAGAGGTGATGCGCGAAGTCGCTCGGGTTCCACTCGGAGGTCGCGTTCAGGGCGTCCAGGTACGAGGCGTCCTGCCGGTGCGCCGCCCGTGCTCGCTCCGGCGCTCGATAAACGAGCGCGCACGAGTCGTAGGGCGCGAAGAGCCACTTGTGCGGGTCGACGATGAACGAGTCCGCGTGCTCGATACCCCGGAACCGGTCCCGAACGCTCGGAGCGAGGAGCCCGGCGCCCCCGTAGGCGCCGTCGACGTGCAGCCACAGCCCGCGGGCGCGGCACACGTCGGCGATGCCCTGCAGGTCGTCGACCATTCCAGCGTTCGTGGAGCCGGCGCTCGCGACCACCGCGAACGGTCCCCGTGGGTCGGCTCGGTCGAGCGTCGACGCGAGCGCGGATCCGGTGAGGCGGCCCCGCTCGTCATGGGCGACCCTGAGCAGGTCGACATCCATCACGCGCGCCGCCGACGCGACCGACGAGTGCACGGTATCGGCGCACGCGACCTGCCACCGCGGGGGTCGCTCGCCGCCCCGAGCGGCATTCGCCGCGTGCCGCGCCGCGACGAGCGCCGACAGGTTGCCCGCCGTCCCTCCCGAGACGAAGCACCCACCGGCCCCCTCGGGCATCGCCGCCAGGCGGGCGATCCACGCGAGCACCTGGTTCTCCGCCCACACGGCGCCGCCGCCTTCGAGCCAGCTGCCTCCGTAGACCTCCGAGGCGCTCACGGCCAGGTCGAACAGGACGCTCGCCTTGCTCGGCGCGCCGGGCACGAAGGCGAGGAAGCTCGGGTGGTCGGTCGTGATCGTCGCGGGCGCGAGCACCTCCGCCCAGATACGCAGGGCCTCCCGGCCGCCGATCCCTCCGGGCGTGATCGTGGCCCCGGCCGTCGAACGCAGCTCCTCCGGCGGCACCGGGTGGTCGAGCGGCTGCGGGTCGGCGATCCGCCGTCGCGCGTAGTCCACGACCGCCTCGGTCAGCGCTTCGGTCTCCTCGGTGTATTCATGCATCGACGGCATGGCATCCCGATCCTCGCTCGGCGTGCGCGGCCGTGCCCGGTCCTGCCGGGGCTACGCCACCAGCTCGGCGCAGAACCCCGCGAACGCGTCCACGTAGCGCCGGACGTCCTCCTCGGTGTGCTGCACCGAGATGGTCCATTGCTCTTCGTCGCCGGGCGTCATGAAGATGCCTCGGTTCACCATCCAGGTGAACGACGCGTAGAAGACCTCCGGGATCGTCTCGAGGAAGTCGCGGTAGTTGACCAGCGGCTCCTTGCGGTACGAGACGCAACCCTTGGCTCCGAGGTCCATCGTGTGGGCCGGCAGGTCGTGCTCGTCGATCGCGCGCTGGCACCCCTCGGCCAGCAAGGTCCCGAGCTTGCCCAGGTGGTCGTACGCGTCCTTCGTGAGGACCTGGGTGAGGGCGGCGAGCCCGGCCGCGGCCGAGAGCGGGTTCCCGTTGAACGTCCCCTGCTGGGCGGCGCCCTTGGTGACCCATTCCATGAAGCGTGCCTCGCCGCCGAACGCGCCGATCGTGGCGCCGCCGCCGACCGCCTTCGCATACGCGGCCAGGTGCGGACGCACCCCGTAGCGATCGGTGGAGCCGCCGTACGCGATCGTTCCACCGCACTTCACCTCGTCGTAGATCAGCGCCGCACCGTTGCGCTCGCAGAGGTCCCGGAGCGCCTGCAGGTAGCCGGGCTGCGGAACGACGAGCCCGATGTTCATCATCACGGGCTCGAGGATCACCGCGGCGATCTCGCCGGGGTTGTCCGCGAAGGCCTGGGCGACCGCGTCGGCGTCGTTGAACGGCACGATGATCACGGTGTCCCTGAGCACCTTCGGGATCCCCTTGGACGTCGGGTCCGTCGTGTACCAGGCCTGGTCGGGGCGGCCGATGTTGAAGCGCATGTCGAGCACGTCGGCCTCGGGAACGACGGAGAACAGGACCGAGTCGTGATGCCCGTGGTAGGAGCCCTCCATCTTCACGATCGTGTCCCGTCCGGTCGCGGCCCGGGCCACGCGGATCGCGTCCATCGTGGCCTCGGTCCCCGAGTTCACGAACCGCATCTGCTCGAGCTGGAACCGCTCGCAGATCGCCTCGGCGAGCGCGACGGTCGTCTCGGTCGTGACGGCGAAGTGGATCCCCTGATCGGCGACCGCCCGGATCGCCTCGACGATCTTCGGGTGGGCGTGCCCGACGACGTTCACGCCGAACCCGCCGTGGAAGTCGATGTACTCGTTGCCGTCGACGTCCCAGACCTTCGAGCCCTGTCCGCGGCGCAGGTACGTCGGGTAGGGGTCGCCGGCCTGGAAGTTCGACGCGACGCCGTTCGGGAGGCTGCGGACCGCGCGCTGGTGCAGGCTCTCCGATCCTGGCGTCCGATCCAGGAGCTTGCGCCCCTCGCGCTCCGCGATCTCGGCGGCTTTCGCCTTCAAACGGTCGACGTCGGTCACGCTCCACCTCCCCTTCGGGGCAGCCAATCTACCCAGGCGGCCCGTTGTGGAGCAACGGAGGAGCCCGACCGGGGACGCCCGCCTACGGGCGGAAGTTCACGAACTGCAGGGGAACGTCGAAGTCGTGCTCCTTGACCGCCTTCATCACGGCCTGGAGGTCGTCCTTGGACTTCCCGGTGATCCTGACCTGGTCGCCCTGGACGTGGCTCTGGACCTTGACCTTCAGGCCCTTCACGAACTTCACGAGCTCGCGCGCCTTGTCCTCGGAGATGCCGACGTTGAGGTTGATCGACTGCCTCGAGGTTCCCTTGGCGGCCGGCTGGATCGGCCCGAGGTGCAGCGCCTTCAGCGAGACCTGGCGTCGCACGGCCTTCTCCTTCAGGACCTCCACGGCTGCCTTGAGCCGGTCCTCCGTCGAGGACCGCACCTCGATCAGCTTGTCGTCCTGGCTGATGCTGGTCCCCGTGTCCTTGAAGTCGAACCGCTGAGCGATCTCACGCCGGGCCTGGTCGACCGCGTTCGCCACCTCGGGCATCGAGACCTCGGAGACGATGTCGAAGGAGAACTCCTGCTTGGCCATGCGCCAATCCTATCGTGGAGGTGTCGAACCCCCGTTGCTATCCTTGTCCACGCGGGAGGATGCCCGAGCGGCCAAAGGGAGCGGTCTGTAAAATCGCCGGCGTAGCCTACGGAGGTTCGAATCCTCCTCCTCCCACCAGAGGTTGTTCTCGAAACTGGGTCACGTGTGTTCTCGAAACCGTTGCCCAAGGCACCCTTGAGAGCCTGAGTCTCTTCGCGTCGACGCGTGATCCCGTCAAGTAGGCGGCGGACTTTATGGGCTCACGACCGTTGCGACCTTCCACCGGATTCCGGTTATGCGGGATCAGGGGAGGAGGATCGAGAGGGCGTTGGAGGAGCTACCCGGAGGGCAAGCCAGAGACGATCTGCCCCTGATCCGGGCGATTATCCAGCAGATCGCTCCACGTCCCGATCCGGCGCTTCGGCCGGGCCTTGGCCCGCCGGGCCGAAGCGGCTTGCTTGGCGTGGAAAGACCTGGCGCGCTGCAGGTTGAAAGCCGCGATGGTAAAGGCCAGGAGGACCGTGATCTTTGTCAGGCCGAATACCCGGAAGAACTTGCGCCCGATGTGGGCGAACCCTCCCTTGAGCGCTGAGTTCACCGACTCGACAGCACGACGCCGATCCATAGAAACCCGCCACGCGGTGGTTCCAAACGAAAGCCGCTGCCAAAGGGGGAGCGCCGCCGCGGTGACCGACAGGAGCCCCGAACAACACCTCGTCGTCTCGGGCGGGACCTGCACCATCGGGATTGTCTTGGAGCGGCGCATGGTCCGGCCGAAGGCTCGAGAGCGAAGGAAACCTGCGCAGAACGGGCAACGCCAGCGCGTGGTGCCGTCGGGCTCCGGACCGGCGTGCCGAGTGTAGCGGTACCTCGCCCTGCGGTTGAAGGCGCGCTCGTAGGCCAGCATCTGTCCGACGGTGGAGCCAATGGGCGGCATCGGCAGATCGACGAGGTCCTCCGGGACGAGCCGGCTGAACAGCTGGCCGTCAACGAGCCGCGCGTCGTCGGCGAACGGGCGCTCTCCCCGCTGGTGGGTTACCGGCTGGAACGTCACGTGGACGCCCGCCCGGTGCAGCCGGTAGTACCCGGTCTCGGCCTGACACAGCGAGTAGCCCGGGTCCCATATCACATCGGAGATGCCCTGACCCCGATCCTTGGCCGCGACGAGCGCCGGCACGATGGAGTTCGTCCGGTGGCTTCCTGCCGGGACCAGGCTCACGTTGGTGACGAGGTTGGGCACGTCGGGCCCGAGCGTCACTCGCTCGATCCCGTCCGACCACACTACGTCTTTCGTCTGCACGGCAAGATGAAGCTCATAGCCGACGTAGGGCCCGGCTCGTCGTGCGTTCGTGGCGGTTCGGTGACCCGCCCTCGCATCGGGATCGCGGGTGTAGATCTTCCTCCCGTCCGGCCCGATGCCGAACGCCTTCGCCCGTTTGGCCTTGGACCGGCGAGGGCGTTGGGCGTGCCCGTCGGGGGGCTCGGCTCGCTGATTCTCCCAATCGGGCTCGATCGTCAACGGATCCCCGTGAAGGGCGCCCCAGGCCTCAACGTCGGTTCCGTCCACGGCGACGCTCGAACTGCACCAAGCGTCCTCCGGCACCGCCGCCCCGACAAGACGGTTGGCAAAGAACTGGGCATCGACGCGTTCCCGCCGTCCATCGATCTCGGCGTCGAAGCCCGCCTGCAGCAACCGGGTGAGCTTCACGAACAGGTAGTGCACCCGATCGTAGGCCTCGGCGCAGTCCCACCGGGCGATGCCGAGTCGGAGACGCTGATCCTCGCTCATCGCGTTCAGCGTCCGGGCAATCTCCACGAGGTGGGCCTGATGGTGTGGACGAAGCGCGTTCAACTGCGCCGCGACGAGGAGGCCTTCAAGCGAAAGCGCTCTGGGTCGTCCGGTGGGGGAATCGAGCTTCCCCGATAGCGCCTCGAGGAGCCTGGAGCGCCGGATGAGCTCGACGGCGGCATCGAACTCGGCCCGGGTGGGTTCTCGCCCACCCGAGGTGTCCACGGGTGAGCGAGTTTGCGGCCGGCGGGGTCTCATGCGACGACCCCTCGGAGCTGCCGGACGGCATCGCGGTCGTCAAGCGGGGGAACGAACTCGAGGAGATCGCCGAGGACCGCCACGCCCACAAGCCCCGCGCTCCGGGCGAGTTCGGGAAGCCTGGTGCCGGCAGTGAGGTGGTATGCGAGCCAGGTCGAGCGAAGCCTCCGGGTCGAGAGCGAGGGCGATCCTGGCGGCCATCTGAGCCCCGCCAGAAGGTTGCTCGCCCGGTGGCGGGAGGTAGCCGTCCCACCGACGAGGAACCGCTCCGGGGGACCCTCCGCGAGCTCGATAAGATCGGGTTCGAACGAGGCCATAACGGGAACGATTCGAGGCCGAGGGGGTCCGACCCGAACCAGGACACCGGATTGGCCTGGAGTGACGTCGCCGGCGCGGATCCGAGTGCACCACCGGCCGTCCAGCCCTGCTCCTGCTCCGAGCGCAATGAGCGCCTGCGCCGCGCGACGGCGCTGCGGGCTCGCCTGCTGCTCGGCCATCCTGCGGAAGTTGGCGAGCTCCTTTGATGAGTACGGAGGGGCGAGCATGCGACGGGGGATTGCCTCGGGAGGCGGCTCCCACGGCGCACGGCTGGTGAGCTTCCTCCCGATCCTTCGCAGATCCGACCGATAGGTCGCCCGGGAGCGACTCCATGCGAGTGCGGTGCTGACGAACCGCTCAACGGTGTCGGGGTCGAGCACCGTCTCGACATCGAGGTCCATCCCCTCGGATACACACCACTCCGCCAAGCGCGTAAGTGCATATGCCTGTCGGGCAGCGATCGCTCTGCCGGCTGGTCGCATGGCGAGGAGGAGCGGGAGGACGAAGCCACGGATCGAGGATTCCCACAAGGGGCGATCGAACCGCCTCGGTACGTAGGTACGGATCCACGCTTCGACTTCGCCAACGGGGTCCACGATGGAGAGTCCAGGAGATGAGCGTTCACGGAGGGGAGGCGATCCCTCCCTGCCGGTAAGCTTGGCCACGTCGGACCTCCCAGCAGGTTCCGGCCAGGCCCCGGGGCGTTAGGGCGCCGCCGGGGCCATCCTTCGCTTCATCGTCGACCGACAATGTAGGGCACATATATGACATCGCGAAGGTGTAGAACGTTGGCCGCATGAGAAGAACGGAGATCAGCCTGACCGACGTAACGCGCGTCGCGGTACCTACGAGGTGAGAGTTCGCGATGCTTCGGCTCCGATGCGGCAATTCCACGCGTTCGACTACTGACCGTCAACCGGCGAGACGGGGCAGGCGGGCGGCGCCGGTTTTCGGATGATCCAACGGAGACCAACATGAGGAAGCGGCGTCGACGTCGAACGAGACCTTTTCGGCCGCTCATCATCGCCGCGCTCGTCGCAGGTGTCCTCTCCGCAGCTTCGGCGGCGCAGCGGCATCCGATGGCTGCCGTCCTCATCGCGATGATCCCTCGCGGCCCTCGTCTTCGGGATCCGTCACCGAGTCCAGGGGAAGAGGCGGGTGCGGATAAGGACCTTGGATCAGTTACTGGCCATGAGCCCAGCTCGCTTCGAACGAGCCGTCGCCAGCCTCTTTCGCGAACTTGGGTACCGCCGCGTGCGAACGGTCGGCCGGTCCGGCGATCTCGCCGTAGACATCGAGTGCCGCGATGCTGGGGGTCGGGCGCTGATGATCCAGTGCAAGCGGTACGCACCCGGTCTCAAGGTGGGAAGCCGGGACGTGCAGACATTCGTGGGAATGATCTTCATGCACCACCGTGCGGACAGGGGTGTCTTCGTAACCACGTCCTCATTCACCAAACCGGCTATTGGTCTCGCGCGCGATCAAAGGATCGAGCTCATCGATGGAAGGCGGCTGGTCACGTTGCTCGTTGAGGGGCCGGCTGCTGCGTCCCTGGAAGGGCGAAGCGGTTTAGGGTCGCCTGGTCATACAGGCGTAGAGGGCTCGATGCCAGATCAGGCGATCAGTCGTGCGAAGCGGGCGTCGTAAGCGCAGCTCCCAGGCCTTCGCGCACGAGCGCTTTGGCGAGATCGGTCGCATCGGGGGTACGGGGCGAGAGCGGCTCAAGTGCAGCGGTAGTGGAGACGTGTCATCAGACGGCGCGAGGGCCAATGCCGACAGGATCGGCGATGCTCTATGGAGTCGCACCGCCCGAGCTGTGTCTCACTTCCCGCTCCATCATTCGGCCCCTAGCCCGAATCTGGGCTCTCGGCATCTACATGTGGACTCGGCACAGGTCGCTTCCCTTCGGCGCGGTTGCGACCGAGCCCCACGATGGCCGAGAATTTCCAGGTACAGCAGGTCCGTGGTCTCCATGTGCTGCTGGGGGAGTGTCTGCGGGGGCTCGTTGCCATGCGCTGTGGCGGGTGGGCCCTTGGAGCGGGAAGGAGTAGGGCCTTCTCGCCGTTCGGCAAACCCGAACCAGCGCGCGGCATGTGAGTCGTCTGGCCGCTAACCTGTGGAGAGTCCGCCTGAAGGTTCGCCTCGACGCTGGTCAGCGGAGTTTCGGGAACACCCCACCAGCGGATTTGCGTTTCAGTCGTTAGCCCTCGTCCAGTCCTGCCGCCACTGCGGCTCCCAGGACTGGCTGCGCCGGGTCCAACTCGACAACGCCGGAGGCCATGAGTGAAGTGAGACAGGAGGAGGGAGTGACTGTGTTTCGACGCAAGGAGTGACTGTGTTTCGACGCAAGAGGAAGGCGCTGAGCAAGCCGTTCACCCACGCTGAGGACTGCCGGATCGTCCAGACAGATCCCAGCGTCGAGATCCCGTGGAACTATGACGGGGACTGACTCTGGAAGGCAGAGTGCGTGTGCACGATCGAGTACTTTCGTGAGCCCGCCGCCGACGACCGTGTTCGGCTCAATCCGCACGATCCGGCGACCGCACGTCATCTCGGGCAGTGCGAAGACGTCTCCGAGACCGATCCCGCCATGCTAGAAGGTCCTCCTGAAGGTCAGGTCCGGCCTGGGCGAGGGCTACGACTGGGTCGAGTGCGGCGCCTGCGCCGCCGGCTGGCAGGTTCCGCACTACGCCGAGAGCGTGGGGTGACGACGAACCCACTGCTGCGCCGCCGGTTCCTTGGCCGGGAGCCTCGGCCACCATCCGCGAGCCCTCAACGTGCCGGAGGCGTTCAGCCGCTCCGCGCGGGTCCGTGCTCGAGCTCAGCAAGGCTGCGTTCTCATCCACCGGGCCCCGAGCCACCGGGGCCGAACTCGGTTCCGTCAGGAAGGAGAGGTTCGAACTCGACCTCGACGCCGCTCGTGTCCTCGGAATAGATGATCCCTTTCTGTCCACCGCCCTTGAACCCCGCATCTCTGAGGATCTCGGCGAGAGCGCGAGCCTCCGCGATCGCCAGTTCGAAGCATTCGGGCCGACCGAAGATGAGGCTGAAATCATGCTAGGAGATCCGCTCCCCTCCGCGAACGAGGTCGGCAGCCGGCGCGGGGAGCAGGTCGAGGGATTCGGCACAGACCCCATACCTGGAGGCTACATAGGGCCGAAGCGTGGGGTCCTCCCACGCGCTCACCGGCAGCTGCTCCCCGGGGTTCTCGTGCTGACCGCCGAGCTCGACGGCGCCGGAGCGCAGGAGCTCGACCCCCTCGGGCGTGAGGCGTTGCTCGATCCATCCGGAAATCCCACCACAACAATGCCCTTGGTCGGGAACGGTGTCCCTTGTCCAGATCAGCCGTCCGTCAGCAAAGAGAAGGACGACGTAGTACGGATGGATCCGCCCATCGCTCATGACGAGCTTGCCTCGCGCCGGTTCGCTCCGCGAGGCATGCTCGGGAGGCAGACCGTCGAAGCCCACGGAGGATGGATCGCCGGTGTTGCCGATGACCGGACCGGTCACCGTCGGTCCCGTCTCGGCCGGTCCCGTCTCCGCCGGTCCGGTAAGGCCTCCTCCAGGAACCACTGAGGTCTCCGAGCGGCCAGCGACCCTACGCCCGTGACGATCCAGACCGCCGCCACGAAGACCGCGATCCCGACGACTCCTGCAGCGATCCGCCGGTTCCGGCGCTTGCGGTCGCGGCGGCGGAGGAACCTGTCGAACGACCCTTCAGGCGGCGCGAACACGCGCTCGGCCTGCTCAAGATCCCGTTCGTCGATCACGTAGGCTCACCCACTTCATCGCGCATCGAGGCCCGCGCTCGGGCCGCCAACGTCCGAACGGCAGAGGGCTTCATATCGAGGATCCGGCCGGCCTCTTCGGATGGGAGTCCGAACATCGAGATCAGCACCACGGCTGCGCGCCGGCTCGGGGTGAGCGCTCGAAGCGCCCGGGCTACGACCACGCGATCCTCGACCGCGGCGAGGTCGTCGTTCCTCGGCGCGAGGCCGACCGTCCGCCGCAGCGCAAGCGACGCCCGCCGGTAACGGCTCCGCACGAGGTTCATCGCGGCGCGGTAGAGGTATCCCGTTGGCGCTTCGAGGCGACCGACCTTGTCCCATCGCTCCCACACCCGCACGAAGGCGTCCTGCATGACCTCCTCAGCCTCGTGACGGCTGCCGGTGACCAGGCAGAGGGCCGTGTAGAGGCGTGCGTGGGTGTTCTCGTAGATCCCTCGAAGCTCGGTGTCGCTTCCCCCACCAGGGACACCTCGTCAATCGTTGCAGGCACCGGACCGACCGGATCAGCCATCGTGCAACTTGAACGCTCGAGAGGCCAGCTCCGCTACAACCGATTCGATGCAGCACCCCGATCGCCGGAGGCGGTGCGACGCTAGAGCGCCGGCTCGCCGTGCGGCGCGGGCTCCCGGTTCGCCCAATGACCCGGCGTTCGCCGAGACCGACACCCAGAGGATCTCTCGCTCTGGGGTGCATCTCGGGGTGGGACGGCCGCTCCGCCTTGCAGGCGTTGCCTCGCGGAAGTAGCGTGCAGGCTGCCCGAGGCTGCCATGGTCTTCCTCGCCTTATCGCGCGCCCCACCGCCCGCCCGGGTTCGGCGTGCGTGCCCGCACCCAGCTGAGGGAGGGGAAGCTCATGCGGAAGAAGCTTGTGCTCATCGTTGCGGGGTTGCTCGTGGCGGGCGCGGCGACGCTCGTGGCCTCAACGGCGTCGGCGGCAACCACGATCACGGTGGTTGAGCACGCGACGACGGACAAGGTGGCCGATGTCGGGAAGAAGGGCGACAGCCCCGGAGACCTGCTGACGTTCCACAACAAGGTCTACGACGGGACCGACACCACCGTCGTGGGAAACGATCAGGGCTACTGCACCCGGATCAGTCCGAATCAGGGGTCGTGGGAGTGCATCTACACGACGTTCCTCAAGGATGGCTCGATCACCGTCGAGACGCCGTTCTACGACACGAAAGATAGTGTCGGCGCGATCACGGGCGGGACCGGTCTCTACGCGAGCGCCAGTGGAACCATCGACCTGCACTGCTTCGTGGACGGCGACATCGGCAAGTGTGATTTCGTCTTCAACATCGCCTAGACGTTCTTCAAGCGGCAGCCCGCACTGAGTGGGGCGGCTTTGCATAAGGGAGGCCGTCTCCTCGACGCGGCCGCAAGGTGGGGGCGATGATGTAGAGCCCCCACCTCGCCGCGTTAGGGGTCCGCCTCCCGCAGCATCCCGACGAGCACCGCCCGAAGCGTCCGGTCCTCCTCGCAGTCGATCAGCAACTCTGCGAAGGCGCGGCCCTGCGTAGCCCCAGAACTCTCCGATCCGGTCGGCTCGCTCGAAGTCGGGCAGCATCAGGACGGGGAGCAGCTGTGCGCGCGGGGCCGGACCGAGGGCATCCAGGCGTTGACGGAAATGGCGCCCGAGGTGCTCCAGGTTCACGAGGGCGTTCAGCCGCTCGCGGAGCGCCCGCTCGATCTCGGGCAGCGACGGCATGTGAGAACGCCACCGTGATCCGCTGACGGCATGTTCGGTGACGCTTGGCCCTCCGCTACCGTGTCGAGGGACCGAGGACGAAGGCCGGAGGGGTTGGGGAACCGATCTCGTACCGGTGCCCCAACCCTTCGGGGAGCAGGCGCGGATGCCAGGGGGGAGGGACCTGGCCGAGGGGTCCCGTGCTTCCGCGCCCACGACGACACGGTTGCAATCGCGTACGGAGTAGCGGCCTCCCGATTGCCCTCATGGACGAACTCCGAGTGTCCACATGCCGCGCAGCACACCCCTGGTTGAGCCGTCCTGTTGCGAGGGTCGAAGGGGCTCGACGTTCTGTGTCATTGGGCGTCACCCGATGCCTTGACCTTCCGGCTCGTCCACCGGGGTGAAGAATGGACACGTGCACTGGGAGAACAGGCACGGTCCGGAGTGGGCATGGATGGACTCGATGTGCTGGCACCAGGAGCAGGTGCTGGCCGGACTCGCGTCGGGGTCGACCCAGCGGACCGCGGACTGGCTGGCTATCGTCACGGAACGCCTCCGTAGGTTGTGCGCGCTACAGAGGTATCGGCTATTGGGGCAGCGTCTTTCTCAGCCGAAAGACCAATTGGCCCCGGTCATTCGTCGCCCGCCCTGAGGCCGAGCTGATGCACGCGTTCATGATGGCCGGCGCGCGGGAGCGGATCGACTTCCTCGGCTAGGGATTGCCGTTACCGTGAGGCCTCGGCCGTGGGGGTTCAATTCCCCACGGCCGACACGATCCGGCTGAACGTTGCTCAGTAGATGCCGCCCGAGCCCGCGCCGGCGTTCGCGATGAGGACGACGAGCCCGGCGACGATCGCAAGGCCGACCACGATCCCGACCCAAACCTTCCAAGTCCAACCACTTCGCCGCTGCATCCTGCTCGAATCCATGCCCGACCTCCTTCAACTCGTCTTCGGCGCCTCTGCGTCCTAAACGCTTGTCACAACGGTTGGAAGCGCGCGCGACTTCCGGTCTGGAAGGTGATGAACGTCACCGGGTGCGAGGCGAGCCACGGGGGAACCGGCGACGAATCCCATCTTCAGGGCTCTGCTCGGCGATGTTCGATGGCCGATAAGGCGCTCAGCGCCAAGTCTTCTCGGCGCGCCACCGCTTCGCCCACGCCGCGACCTCGCGTCGATTCCACAACCGGCTCTGTCCCTCCCGTCCGATCGGAGCGGGGAAGCCTGGCGCGTCGGCGATCTCGGAGGCTCGTTGATGGATGATGCCGAGGAGCTCGGCAATCTCAACGAGACGGACGCTCGTGGAACGCTTCCAGTCATTCGCCGTTTCGGACATTCGCCGATGGGCGAGGAAGTGGACCGATCGCGCGGCGCCGCCGCGCACCCGGCCGGTGGCCTAGACCTCGCCCGAGAACGGTCCCGTGAGGGAACGATGCGCCTATGACGTAGCACGGAGTCTCGCCCTCGGTGTTCGAGGAGACACGCGTGGATTGTCATAGATGCGCTGCGCGTGAGGCATCGAAGGCGACCCGCCGGTGAACGACGGACGTAGGCGCACTACGCGAAAGGCATGGCGTGAGCCGGCGGGGCCCACGTTAGGGTCCGCAAGGGCGATGGAGGGGAGGGACGTGCGAGCCGACGGAAGACGAAATGCTCGATCGGCGATGCTCGTCGCGCTCTCGCTCGTCGCCACGATCATGAGCATCGTGATCGCTCCGCCTTCCCCTGCAGCGACCCGAACCCTCACGTTCCTTCCGACCGCCGATACGACGGTGCGGGCCGATCAACCCACCACGACCGGTGGCTCGGAGACATCTCTCGCGGCAGACAACTCCCCCGTACGGTATTCGTTCATGCGCTTCACGGTCTCGGGGGTGGGAGCCGACACCCTCGAGAGCGCGAAGCTCCGCCTCTACGCGACCGACGGCGCGGCCGTCGGTGGGGTGTTCTCCCGTGTGGCCGACACGACGTGGAGCGAGAGCACCATGAACTGGAACTCCAAACCGCCGGCCGATACCACGCCGCTGGCGACGCTGGGCGCGATCTCGAGCGCGACCTGGTACGAGGTCGACCTGTCGACCCTCGTGACGGGAGACGGCCAGTTCGGCCTCCGCATCTCTACGCCGACGAGCAACAAGATCTCGTTCCGATCGAAGGAATACAAGGTCGGCTTCCGTCCGGAGCTCGTCGTCACGGTCGCGCCGCCCACCGACGTGGCGGCGCCGACGGCCTCGATCTCGTCGCCCTCGTCGGGCGCGACGGTGAGCGGATCGGTCGACGTCGGCGTGGATGCCGCGGACGACGTCGGGGTCGTCTCCGTGGACCTGCTGGTCGACGGGCAGACGGTCGGAACCGATACGACGGCGCCCTACCTGATCTCATGGGACTCCTCGTCCGTCGCCAACGGCGCCCATGAACTCACCGCGGTGGCACGCGATGCCGCGGGGAATGCGGGCGCATCCGGGCCGGTCACCGTGCTCGTCGACAACGTGGCGGACACCAGCCCGCCCACGGCCCCCACCCAACTGGTGGCGAACGCGACCGGCCCGACACGCGTGGAGCTCAACTGGACGGCGAGCCAGGACGACGTAGGCGTGGCGGGGTACGTGATCCTCCGCGACGACGTCGAGATCGGGAGCACGACGGGGACCACCTACCGCGACGACGGCGTGAGCGCGAACACCAGCTATCGGTACACGATCGTGGCGTTGGACCCGACCGGGAACCGGTCGGCTCCCTCGGGGCCGGCCAACGTGACAACCCCCCCCATTCCCCCGTCGCCCACCTCGTTCACCTTCGCGGCGGCCGGGGACTTTGGAACGACGTCGAGGGCGACGGCGAGCCTCGCGAACTTGGACGCCTCCGGGACGGATTTCTTCTTGGCCCTGGGTGACCTCGACTACGACGAGACGCCCACCGACGCCGCCTGGTGCGACTGGGTGAAGGGCGGGTTGCCGACGCTCGGGCCAAGGTACCCGTTCGAAATCGTCTCCGGGAACCACGAGGACCAGAACGGCGCCGACGGCTACATCCTGAACCATGCCGCGTGCCTGCCGGACCGGCTGGGATCGACCCTGGGTGTGGAACAGCAGTACGGGGCCGAGTACTTCTTCGACTATCCGGCGGGCGCTCCCCTCATGCGGGTCTTCATGATCTCGCCCGACCTCACGATCGAGAACGTCACGTACCAGTACGCGCTCAACGACGCACACTACCGGTGGCTCTCGGACTCGATCGACGCGGCCCGCGCGCAAGGCATCAAATGGGTGGTCGTCGGGATGCACTACCCGTGCATCTCTGCGTCGAACTCCGGGTGCCCGATCGGCCAGCCGCTGTTCAACCTCCTGCTCCAGAAGAAGGTCGACCTGATCCTGGGTGGCCACCACCACAACTATCAACGGAGCAAGCAGCTCGCCCTCGCGCCCGGGACCTGCCCGTCGTTCGTGCTCGGCGGGTTCGATCAGGATTGCGTGGTCGACTCCGGGGCCGGAGTCATGGAGAAGGGGGCGGGCACCGTCGTCCAGGTGGTCGGGACGTTCGGACGCTCCGGCTCGTCGATCAAGCCGGACGACCCCGAACTCCCATACTTCGCGAGCACGGCCGGTACGGGGAACGGCTTCATGACCTACACGGTCACCCCCGATCGGCTCGACGCGACCTTCGTGCCGAGCGTCGGGAGCGTCACGGATTCCTTCACGATCAGCGCGCACGGGGCGCAGAACGGCGATGTGACCCCGCCGACGGCCCCGTCGAACCTCGTCGCGACCCCGGTCGGAGGCGATCAGGTCGACCTGTCGTGGACGCAGAGCACCGATGACATCGGCATCGACCACTACACCGTCTTCCGAGACGGCGTGGCGGTCGGTACGACGAGCGGAACGTCCTACCTCGACACGTCGTTGACGCCGGGATCGACCTATTCGTACGTGGTCCGGGCCTCCGATCTGGCCGGGAACGTCTCGGCGCCATCCAACACGGCGGCCGCGACCACGGCGCCCGGGAGCGAGCTCACGTTCGCCCCGACGGCCGACGCCACGATTCGCGCGGGCGCCCCCACGACGAACTACGGCACGAGCTCGTCGCTCTCGATCGACTCCTCACCGAGCGAACACGGGCTGATGAAGTTCTCGGTGACGGGCATCGGGGCGCGCACGGTGGCAACCGCGAAACTGCGGCTGTTCAACGTGGGTGCGTCCGACACCGGGGGCGTGTTCTCGGCCACCTCGGACGCGAGCTGGACGGAGACCGACGTGACTTGGGACAACGCTCCCGCCGCCGTCGGCCCGCCCGTCGCATCCCTCGGCGCGGTCGGCACCAACACGTGGTACGAGGTCGACCTCTCGAGTCTCGTTCGGGGTGACGGTGTGTACAGCCTCCGTATCGCAACCCCCTCGACGGACGGGGCGAAGTGGCGTTCTCGGGAAGCCGCGCCGGAGTTCACGCCGCGACTGGTGGTCACCCTGCTGCCGTTGTAGTACCCGAACAGCGCCGGTCGCTGAGGGACCCGCCGGACGCCGGTCAGGCCATCTGCACGGAGCACTTCGCGAGTCCCCTGAAGGCCAAGGCCCTCGACCGCCGTGTGGAGAGAGGCTTCCGGTTCGCCCGCGTGATCGTGCGCCGGGGGACTGCCGGTCCCGGTCGTCCCGTGGAAAACGTCAACATCGGCCTTCGCATCGTCGATCAAGCGCGCCGTGTTCTCGGCGGTCCGTTCCCATCTCTGCTGGTCATCCATGCCGGCATCTCCGGCTTCCGACCCTTCCGTCACATTCCTCCTGTTGTCCCGAGCCGGATAGGAGTATGGGCCCCGAGCGTGTGGGGACCTTGCCGACGGCGCCTCGTGCATCAAACGGTTCACACCGACCCAAGCGCTTGCTGAGGCTCTTTGATCACAGCCGTACCTGTAAGGGGGCTTCGTGCGCGGATACCCGCCTTTGACTTGCTGTGGGTACTACCCTCCTCAACCTGTGGGCGCTCCTCAGAAAGGCCCCGATTCCGTGCGGCCAGAGCATCTTGAGAACACCCCACCAGCGGTTTCGCGCTTCGCTCGTCAGTCGCTCTCGAGCCCTGCCGCCACTGTGGCGCCAATCGCTTCCTCGATCGCACGGACTGCCTGCTCCTGCATGGTCGGCATCAGGTGTTGATAGGTGTCCATCGTTAAGGCGACCGAGGAGTGACCGAGGGCCTTCGAGGCGACCTTCGGATGCACGCCGGCGAGCAGGAGTGCGCTCGCGTAGGCGTGGCGCAGATCGTGGAGCCGAAGACCAGGAACGCCCACGCGGCGAACGAGCCGGTACCAGTCCCGTGAGAGCGATCGGGCGGGAACGGTTCACCGTCCCCCCGGTCGATGATGAGGTCGAGATCGGCCCACGCCTCTCCGAGCAAGACCCGGCGCTCGAGCTGTTCCCTGCGGTGCCGGCGTAGGAGCGCGACGATCGTTGGCGGCCGCCGACCGGTGGGTGTTCTCGCTCGCGCCGGCGGTCGCGCTGGTCCCCCCACATGGCGCTGCTGGTCGTGATCCCGTTCTCGGACCAGGTCTTCATCCTGAATCTGGACGTCGGCATCTTCTTCGTCATGGCGATCACGTCGGTCACGGTGATCGGCGTCCTGGGACTCGAGGCTTTCTCATCCAGGATGTCGCTTCGCGGAGCGCCTCATCCGCACTCTGGATCGAGCCGCCGCCCGAGCTGCTCGAGCACGACCCCGATCACCTCGAAGCCGTGTGGGATGCGGTTCGAAGCCCCTCGCGCGTGGCACTGTCTGACCCGTCCCGCGGACGGACGAGGCCTCGACCTCCTCGCCACGGACCTCAAGAAGCTCCGCTTGAGTGCCGATTCGATGCCTACCTCCGAGGACGGAGGTTCGCAAGGTCCTGGAGGAGGGTTCGATCGAGCCCGCAGGCGGGGGGCCGTGATGAAGTCTCGGGAGCTCACCGCGCCCGGGCCAGAGGCTCGGCGCGGCGAGTACATCGTCGGACGTGAACCCGCTTGGTGGGCTCGCGTCCGACGACAGCTCGACCAGCTTCCGCGGGACCGCCGGGGCTGGCAGCTAGGCCCGCTCGGGCTGGTCGCGATCGCCGTGGGGTTCAACCTGTGGGTCCTGCGGGCCGAGATCCTGCCGGTCCTCAACCCAAACGATAGTGCCGTGCACCTGTCGATGGTCCGATGGGCTCTCGACCGCATGCGGGAGGGTCACCTGCCGTTCGACGGCTGGTACCCGTACCTCGGCCTCGGGTCATCGCTCTTCCACCACTACCAGAGCCTGCCGCACATCCTGACCGGGACGCTGGCCATGGCGATCGGGCCCGATCGCGCGTTCTTCGGAGCCCTGTACATACTGCTCGTCTCCTGGCCGATCAGCGTGTACCTGGGAGCACGGCTTCTCGGGTGGGAGCGATGGGCGGCCGCCGGTGCCGCGCTGGTCTCGCCGCTGCTAGCCAGCAGCCCTCAATACGGGTACGAGCATCACAGCTACGTCTGGGGCGGCATCGGGCTGTGGTCCCAGCTCTGGGCGATGTGGCTGCTGCCGCTCGCCTGGGGATCCTCGTGGCGCGCCGTAAGCGGGAACCGCCCGGCGCGATATGCGCTCGCAGCCCTGCTCGTCGGTCTCACCGCCGCGTGTCATTTCCTCACCGGCTACCTCGCGTTCTTGGCCCTCGGCGTCTGGGTCCTGATCCGGCCCGGCGAGCTGCGCAAACGTGTGGGTCGAGCGGCGCTGATCGGCGCCGGCGCCCTCCTCATCATCTCTTGGGTCGTTGTCCCGGCGATCCTCGACACCGCATGGACCAGCCGGAGCGACTACCGGCAGGGCACTGCGCTGTTCGACTCGTTCGGCGCTCGAAGGGTCCTGGCGTGGCTGTTCACCGGCCAGCTCTTCGACTCCGGCCGGTTCCCTATCATCACGCTGCTCGTCTTGCTCGGGACCGTGGTGTGCATCGCGCGGTCCCGCCGAGACGAACGAGCAAGGGCACTGCTCGGGGTTATGGCGCTCAGCCTGGTGTTGTTCTCAGGTCGCCCGACGTTTGGCCTCCTCCTCAGGCTACTGCCGGGGAGCGACGACCTGCTGCTGCATCGCTACATCATGGGTGTCCATCTGGCCGGCATCCTGCTGGCGGGGGTCGGCGCCGCTTGGCTTGGATCGACTGTGATGACGATGATCCGCCGGCGGACACCGAACGTGTTGCCGACGCTCAGGACGGCCGTGCTCGTGATGCTCGGCGTCACGATCCTCGCACCCGCGTGGATCGAGCGGTTCGGTGCCGATCAACACTGGGGCGACCTGCTCCGCGAACAGCGGATGATCGACGCCACCGAAGGTGAGGCCGTCCGAGCGCTCATCGAGGAGGCCAAGGCTCGTGGCCCCGGCCGGATCTACGCGGGTTCCGCGGGGAACTGGGGGTGGACAGATCGGCTCGGCCACGTGCCCGTCTACGCGATCCTGCTGGCCTTCGATGCGGACGTGGTCGGCTTCACGCTGCGGACCACGTCGCTTTCCTCGGACTTCGAAGCGGACTTCGACGAGTCAGACGCCGCCCAATACGAGCTGTTCGCGATCCGCTATCTCATCCTGCCCGCCGACCGTCCGCCTCGAGTCACGGCACACGAGCTCGACCGGTTGCGCGGCTATACGTTGTGGGAGGTCGAGACGGGCGGCTACCTCGACGTCGTAGACACGGTCCCACCCGCGATCCAAGCGGATCGAGTGAACCTGTTCGACCGGGCGAAGACCTTCATGAGATCGGATCTCCTTCGCGACGCGAGGTACCCGCCGATCGCGTTCGCCGGCGAGCCTGCAGCAGAGCCCACGTGGCAGGAGAGCTCCTCGCCAACGCCGGGACCGGCCGGATCCGTGCGCATCGAGCACGTCGCCCTGATCGACGGCGAACTCTCGGGCGAGATCATCGCCGCCCGGCCCGCCGTCGTCATCCTCAGATCATCCTTCGACCCCCGGTGGGAGGTGACGGTTGACGGCAAGCCGGTCGCGCCGCAGATGGTGGCTCCCAGCCTCGTCGGAGCGAGTGTCCCCGCCGGTGAGCACGCCGTCATGTTCCGCTACAGGTCGTTCCCTCGGTACGACCTGTTGTTCGTGATCGGCGCGATGGCTCTCGTGGGCCTGTGGCTCGGGCCCCGTCTCGTGACACGAGCGCGTTCCCGCCGCCGCGGAGGAGCGGTGGTGTGATGGATCCCGCGACCGAGACGCCGCGAGCCTCGATCGATCCGACGGCCGTCGTCGAGGACGGCGCCGAGATCGGGGACGGCACGCGCGTCTGGCACTTCGTGCACATCCGCAGCGGCGCTCGGGTGGGGAACCGATGCGTCTTGGGCAAGTCGGTCTTCGTCGACGCCGGCGCGGTGATCGGATCCGGTTGCAGGATCCAGAACTTCGTCTCCGTCTACTCGGGGGTGATCCTGGAGGACGACGTCTTCGTCGGTCCCGCCGTGGTCTTCACGAACGATCGACACCCGCGAGCGACCGGCGACGACTGGGAGCTGGTCTCCACGCTGGTGCGCAGGGGCGCGACGATCGGCGCGAACGCCACGATCGTGTGCGGCCTCACGATCGGGGAGTGGGCCGCGGTCGGCGCGGGGGCGGTCGTGACCGAGGACGTGGAGCCGCACCGGCTGGTCGTGGGGAATCCCGCTAAGGCGGTGGGGTGGGCTTGCCGATGCGGCAAAGGGGTCCCCGGCGGGCCCGGAAAGGCCTGTCCGACATGCGGCGAGGTGCTTTCGGTGTGAGCGACGTGCTGGATCTAGGGGGTCCGCTCATCGGCCCGGAGGAGCGCGAGGCTGTCGACCGAGTGCTTCGGAGCGGCCGGCTCGTGCAGGGGACCGAGGTGGAGGCTTTCGAGCGCGAGCTCACCGCCGAGCTCTCGGGGACCCGGTACGCGGTGGCCGTCGCCTCAGGCACGGCCGCGCTCGACCTCGCCCTCTCGGCCCTCGGCGTCGGGCAGGGCGACGAAGTCGTGACGACCCCGTTCACGTTCCCGGCGACGGTGAACGCCGTTCTGCGTTCGGGCGCCACCGTTCGATTCGCCGACATCGGAGATGACTTCCTGCTCGATCCCGTGGCCGTCGCGGCTGCCGTGACGGACCGGACCGCACTGATCCTGGCCGTGCACCTGTACGGGCTGCCCTGCGACCTCGACGCGCTCTCCACCCTGGGCCGACCCGTGCTCGAGGACGCGGCACAGGCCCATCTCGCCTCGCTCGGGGGAAGTCGAGCCGGCGGCCTCGGCGCCGCCGGGTGTTTCTCCTTCTACGCCTCGAAGAACATGACCACCGCCGAGGGTGGCGCCGTGACCACCAACGATGCGGCGGTTGCCGATCGCATCAAGGTCCTGAGGAACCAGGGGATGCGAGAGCAGTACGACGTCGCTGAGATCGGCTGGAACCTGCGCATGTCCGAGGTAGCCGCAGCGATCGGCAGGGTTCAGCTCCGCCGACTCCCCGAATGGACACATGCGCGCCGACGGGTGGCGTCGATGCTGCTTTCGGCGCTCCAAGGGATCGAGGGCGTCGCGCTTCCGATCGTGCCCGCAGGGAGGAAACATGCCTGGCACCGGTTCACGGTCTGTGTCGATCCGTCCATCGACCGCGACGCCGTGCTCGAGAAGCTGGCGGCCGAGGGCATCCAGGCCCGGGTGCATTACCCGTGGATCGTGCCGGACCTCGAACCGTACGCGGGACACCCGCAGATCGACGCCAGCCTCCCGCTTGAGCGTGCACGTGCCGCGGCTCGGGCGGCGCTTTCCCTCCCTGCTCACCCGGGCGTGCGCGAGGGGGACATCGCGCGCATGGCGTCGTCGATGCGAGAGGCCGTTTCTTCGGCTCGGATGGGGCGGCGATGACGGTCTCCTTCGCCGTCGTGGGCGCCGGCTTCATGGGCGCCAACCACGCCCGCGTGCTCTCGACGCTTCCGGGTGCTCGGCTCGCGATGGTCGTGGACTACGACCATGAGCGAGCTCGTAAGGTCGCCGCGGAATTCGACTGCGACCACGGGTCTTCGATGGAAGAGGCGAACGGGCGGGTCGAGGCGGCCATCATCGCGACACCGACCGAGACCCACTGTGACGTGGCCTTGCAGGCGCTGGCCCTCGGATGGCACGTGTTGGTAGAGAAACCCTTCGCGCCGTCGGTACGAGAGGCCGAAACATTGGTGGCCGCAGCCGCCGACTCGGGCAGGATCTTGGCCGTCGGGCACGTAGAACGTTTCAACCCCGTGTGCCTGGACCTCCCTCGGTTCGTGACGGCGCCGCTCTTCATCCAGACCCGACGGTTCTCTCCTTACACCGACCGGGTCCGGGAGGGCGTCGTGCGGGACATGATGATTCACGACATCGACCTGGTGCTGTGGCTCACAGGTAGGGAGCCGGTGCGGGTGGTCGCCGATGCTTCCACCTGGCGAGCCGGCACCGAGGACCTCGCGACGGCGACCGTTGTGTTCGAGGACGGCATGGTCGCGCACATGACCGCCACGAGGATCGGCCAGGACAAGGTGAGGCAGGTGGACATCCTGCAGCGGGAGTCGCTGGTGAACGTCGACCTGATGCGACAGGACATCACGATCCGCCGCCAAGCAACGGCCGAGTACCCGGACTCCGGGGCCCGCCGCCTGAAGGAGGCCTCGGTCATGGAGATCCCTTACCTGGAGCATCGGGGGGAACCATTGTGGCTGGAGCTCCAAGACTTCGTGCAAGCCGTCGCGTCGGGCGGCCAGCCACTCGTCGACGGGCGCGCTGGACTGTCTGCGCTCGCACTGTGTGAGCGGATCTTGGCGGCCACGGAGCGGGACTGATGTACAAGGGCCTTCGGGTCGCCGTGGTCATCCCTGCCTTCGACGAGGAGGCGTTGATCGGGCAGACCGTCTCCTCGGTGCCCGACATCGCCGATCACGTGATCGTCGTCGACGACTCGAGCACCGACGCCACTGCGGAGAAGGCTCTGGTGGCGGGCGACGAGCGGCTCGAGGTGATCACGCACGAACGGAACCTCGGCGTCGGCGGTGCCATCCTGACCGGCCACCGGCGGGCCATCCAGCTCGACGCGGATGTCTCCGTGGTGATGGCAGGGGACGCGCAGATGGACCCGGAACACCTTCCAGCGCTACTCGATCCCATCGCCGAGGACGGCTACGACTTCGCCAAGGCGAACCGGTTCTTCGACTTCGGTTCGTACGATGGGATGCCGCGCTCGCGGGCCGTCGGCAACGTCTTCGTCGGGTTCATGGCCAAGGCGTCGACGGGGTACTGGCACCTATTCGATCCGCTGAACGGATACACGGCCGTCCGCACCGATCGCCTGAAGCATCTACCGCTCGACCGGGTCCGCCGGGACTACTCCTTCGAATGCGACCTGCTCACCTACCTCAACATCATCGGAGCGAAGGGCAAGGACGTATCCGTGCCGGCGGTCTACGGCGAGGAACGGTCGGGCATCAGGTTGTTCAGCGCCGGGCGCAAGCTGGTGTGGTCGCTCTGGAAGGGGTTCTGGCGACGGATGATGTGGAAGTACCTGCTCTGGTCCTTCTCCCCGGTGGCCATCTTCCTGTTCGGGGGGCTCGCGCTCTGTCTGTGGGGAGTCGGTTTCGGGGTCGGCGTCGGCATCGCAACGCTCGGACCGACGGAGGCTTCCGCGGCGACCGTGTTGATCTCGGTCGGTCCGCTCCTGGTGGGAATCAACCTGCTGATCGTGTCCTGGGTCCTCGACGTTCTCGGGAGCCCCCGTTAGCAGCTCAGTGCGTGTCCGCTACCGAGCCGCGGGCCACCACGTAGACGATGCCGCCAACGGCGCTGGACGCGAGGGTCGCAGCGAGTACGAGCAGGGCGAACGCTAGCGCTTCGTCGTGGCCCACCCCATAGGCCGCGAGGCACCAGACGGTGGCAGCTTCCCTGAACCCGAGCCCGTTGATCGTCAGGGGCAGGATCGTCATCAGCGAGGTGATCAGGACGATCGCGGGAAACGCGGCTGCGGGCACGGAGAGGTCGAGGGCCGCGGCGAGGAGCGCGAATACGAGAACCAGCAACAGCGCCGACGCACTTCCGACGACCGTTCCCCACAGTATCGCCCGAGGTTCGCGGCCGGCTGTCGCGAAGGCCCGAGCGAATGCCCGTATCCGCGACGCGATCCGTGAAGCGGTCTCGTCCTTGTCGGCCCACCACGGGCAAAGCCACAGCGCCAGTCCCCAGGCCCCAAGGACGCCGAACGATAGGAGCGAGGCCACGACCGTCACTCGCCCGTGGTCGCCCGCCGCGAGCTGAAGGGCGCTCCCCATGAGCGCCAGCAAAGCGAGCCCAACCAGACCGACGAGCCGATCGAGGAACACCGTCGCGAGCGGCGGTGCCATCGAGTCCGCCTCGCCTCGTAGACGGAGAGACTTGTAGGCGTCACCACCGAACCCGGTGGGCAGGAACGCGTTGAAGAATGTACCGACGAACGTGAGCCTGAGGAGCTCCGACACATGTTGAGCGAGACCGATGGGCTGGAGGAACAGCTGCCAGCGATACGCGTTGACCGCGAGCCCGAGCAGCAGCACCGCGAACGCCAGCACCGCATAGCCCAGGCGGACCTGGGCGAGCGAGTCCACCAGCGCCGGGATGTCGGCGCGAGCCAGCAGGAGCACGACGACGAGCGCGCCCACCAGCGCACGGAGTGTGATGCGCTGCGCGCGACCTCCAGACGTGGTCGCGCCCCTCGGGGAGGTCGCCGCGACGTCGTCATGGACGTCCGGCAGGACGCCTGAGGAGCGTGTAGATGTGGGTCTCCCGAGCCTGCTCATGCCGGATTCGATATCGGCCGATCGAGCGACCTCCCGTAGTGCTCTGGGGAGATTCGAAGCCCATCTCTTCGGGGCGATACGTTCTCGATGTAGACCGAGGCCGGTGTCGATGCCCTGCTCGGGAGCGCGAGGACGCCCGGCCCGTGGGATCACCTCCCTGGATTGCATCGATCGACGTGTCGAGCCGGTAGAACGGTTGGCCGTCGAAGGGCCCTTGGGCGCGTGAGGAAGACGAACGAGTTCCCCGCGCTCGTGTGCCGGTCGGCGAGGAGCTCGATTACGATCGTGCCGCACGAGGCCTCCAAAGGCCGTGTAGGTCTTGCGCCCCAGCCTCGGCGCCCGCTCGGGCGTCGAGGAACTGCGGCTGACAGACGACCGGAACGGTCGGCTACGGCGAACCGCTCGCCACCGCGGCTCCGGGCTGGTGCTGCGGGATCCGTCTCGTGAAGAACAGCGCGATCACGGCGATGATCGCCAGGAGCGCGAGCGCGGAGCTGAGGCCATCCAATCGGGCCTGCTCGTTCTCGTCCACGACGGCCTGAGTGACTTCCGGTGTGACTCCCGCCTCCTCGAGTGCCGCCTCGAGGTCGGCGTCGGAGATGAAGGGGATACCGTTCGCGAGCTCGACGCTCGCCTGTGAGGAGACCTCCGGCGGCACGTCCGGGTTCTCGGCGATGCCGGACAGGAACGAGGCCGTCAGCGAGGCGATCAGGACCGCGCCGGCGAGCGCGCACCCGATCGACGCGCCGAACTGGGTGGCCGTGTTCTGCAGACCGCCGACCTCGGGGCTCTGATCGTCGGGGACCGCCGAGACGGTGACGGCCCCGAGCTGCGAGGCGAGGCCGCCGAAGCCCAGCCCGATCAGCAGCAGCGGGACGGTCACGATGCTGGCGCTCGCGTCGACGTCGAGTGCGCTGAAGAGCACCACGATCCCGATCACCACCGCCACGAGACCGACCTCGACCACCCGACGGGGGGAGGCCGAGGGGAAGAACTTCGGCACGCCCGCCGCCGCCAGGAGCATCGTGATCGACAGCGGCGTGATCTTGATCCCGGTGTCGATCGCCGAGAGGCCGAGGGCGACCGACAGGTACAGCGGGATCACGAAGAAGATCCCCATCATCACCACGAACTGGAAGAAGAACATCAGGAGCCCGCCATTCATCTGACGGTTGCGGAACAGCGCCGGCGTGACGAGGGGCTCGCCGCCCGCCGTTTCCAGGCGGCGGACGTGCACCATGAAGAGCCGGAGGGTGATGAGCCCGCCGAGGATCAGCCAGACCACCGGGGACATCCCGAGGATCGACGGTCCGTCCTCCTTCGGCATGATCAATCCCCATTCGGAGGAGAAGAGCACGCCGAAGACGACGAGCCCCATGCCGAGCGCCCACAGGACCGAGCCGAGCAGGTCCAGGTGGGGCCGCTGTTCGACCGGCGTGTCGGCCATCCGGCGGCCGAGCAGCAGGATGCCCGCCCCGACGATGACCTCGCCGGCGAAGACCCATCGCCACGATGCGTAGGTCGTCGCCAGCCCGCCGATCAGCGGCCCCACGGCGATCGCCATAGCGCCGGCCGCTCCCACCAACCCGTAGGCGCGCGGCCGGCCGGAGGCCGGGAAGTTCCCCGCGACGAGCGCGACGATCGCGGGCATGATCAGCGCCGCGCCGATCCCCTCCAGGATCGACCAACCGAAGATCAGGACCCCGAGGTTGGGTGCGAGGGCCGTCGTCAGCGAACCCGAACAGTAGATCACGAGCCCGATCCCGAAGGCTCGCTTGCGACCGATCATCGACCCGATCTTCCCGCCGGTGACCATCAGCATCGCCATCACCAGCGTGTAGAGGACGATCGCGGTCTGGATCCCCGTGACCGTCGTGTCGAGATCGTCGGCGACGGTTGCGATCGAGACGTTCATGACCGAGCTGTCGAGGGCCATCAGGAACTGGCCGGCGCACAGGGTGAGCAGCACGGCACTGGCGCCCTTCGCGATCTGCTCGTCCGTCGCGTCGACCGTCACGCGGGGGACTCTAGTGCCTCGTCGCCTGCGACGCGGTAGGCCGGCACCGCAGGTCGGCCGGCGGATCCAGGCCCCCACCTCCCTACGACTGGGAACGCCTTCGTGGGAAAAGGGTTGGTGGGTCTCGGTGGTCGACCGAGGTGCAGGACGCGACGTGCATCTCCAACGGGACGGTGGACGCGGCGCTCGACGGAGACACCATCACGGTCGGTCTGGTCCACGCCGAGGAACCGGTGACGTTCACCGCAACGATCTCTGGGCGACCGGATGTCGGGGACCTACGACGCCGGCACATATCCTCCGCCGAACACCGGGAGCTGGGAAGCCGTCCGCTCGGGCTAGCGGCCACAGGTAGCGGCCCGCTGACGCTCAAGCGAAGCGCGCCGTACAGATCGCTGGCCGGGTCGAAGAAGCCGTCGGCGGGTCGAGCGTGCGCATGCCAGTGGTCGGGGATCCGACGTCGCTCGGGATCGATCCAGAACCCGTCGGGGTAACGTTCGGCGGCGATACGCTCCAGCCGCTCGAGGAGCCGGGACTCGAGCTCGGGTTCGGGAATGCCGTGGGGGCGCCAGACGATCATCGGCGTCCGGCACACCATGCAGTCGGTGACCCAGCACGCCTCGTCCTCGAAGTGCCAGTCGGTTACCCGCTCGGCGCGGCAGAGGAGGCAGTCCTCGCTCATGCGTTCGCGGGCACCAGCTCGACGTGGTCCCCGATAGCCACCCCGCGCCGTGCGAGCGTCCCCTGCCTGACCTCCACGGCGCCGACGAACGGCTCGTCGGGACCGAAGGACGGGCATGGGTCGCCGGCGCAGGGGTCCATGTCGAGGATCGAGATGATCCGGCCATCCTCGTCCCAGAAGGCGATCGAGAGCGGGATCAGCGTGTCCTTCATCCAGAACGAGCTCTCGACCGGCTCGTCCCAGATGAACGCCATCCCGTCGTACGGGGAGAGGCTCTCGCGCCCCATGAGTCCGATCTGGCGTTCGGTCGCCGTGTCCGCGACCTGCACGTCGAGCGAGACGATACCGGCGGAGGTTCGGATCGAGAGTCCGGCCGGCTCGTCCGGGCCGGATGACCCCGTGGATCCGCACGCGACGGCGATCAGGAGTACGAGGGCGGACAGACGCATCCCGGTCATGGTCCCACGGGGTCGGGGTCCGATCGGCCCCCGGTATCATGACGCGCGCGCCGAGCAACAGGCCGGAGTAGCTCAGTCGGCAGAGCACCTCCATGGTAAGGAGGGGGTCAGGGGTTCGAGTCCCCTCTCCGGCTCGACGTCGAGGGCGTTCCGAAGGTGGAAACCGCAGGTCAGGGGTGGCGAGCCTGCCGGCGGCCGGTAGACTTGCTCGTCACCGGGGCGGGGTAGCTCAGAGGCAGAGCAAGCGGCTCATAATCGCTGTGTCGCGGGTTCGAATCCCGCCCCCGCTACGAGTCGGTCCCGGAACCAGCGAGAAACGAACGACCGGTCGGAGGAGCACACGAGATGGGCAAGAAGAAGTTCGAGCGCACGAAGCCGCACGTGAACATCGGGACGATGGGCCACATCGACCACGGCAAGACAACCCTGACCGCGGCGATCACCAAGCGCCAGGCCGAGAAGGGCCTGGCCGAGTTCACGCCGTTCGACGAGATCGACAAGGCCCCGGAGGAGCGCGAGCGCGGCATCACGATCGCGATCGCCCACGTCGAGTACGAGACCGACACCCGCCACTACGCCCACGTCGACATGCCGGGCCACGCCGACTACATCAAGAACATGATCACCGGCGCCGCCCAGGTCGACGGCGCGATCCTGGTCGTCTCGGCCGCCGACGGCCCGATGCCCCAGACCCGCGAGCACGTGCTGCTCGCCCGCCAGGTCGGCGTCCCCTACATCGTGGTCGCGCTCAACAAGGTCGACATGGTCGATGACGCCGAGCTGCTTGACCTGGTCGAGCTCGAGGTGCGCGAGCTCCTGTCCTCCTACGAGTACCCGGGCGACGACACCCCGGTGATCCAGGTCTCGGCGCTCAGGGCGCTCGAGGGCGACGAGGAGGCCATGACCAAGATCGACGAGCTCCTCCTGGCCGTGGACACCTACGTGCCCGAGCCGGTCCGCGACGTCGACAAGCCGTTCCTGATGGCGATCGAGGACGTGTTCTCGATCACCGGGCGCGGCACCGTGGTGACCGGCCGCGTCGAGCAGGGCGTGCTGAAGAAGATGGAGGAGGTCGAGATCGTCGGGATCAGAGACACCCGCAAGACCACGGCGACCGACCTGGAGATGTTCCGCAAGCTCCTTGACGAGGTGCAGGCCGGCGACAACGTGGGCGTGCTGCTGCGCGGGATCGACAAGGACGAGGTCGCCCGCGGCCAGGTGCTCGCCAAGCCCGGCTCGGTCACCCCGCACACCGAGTTCACCGCCCAGGTCTACGTGCTGTCCAAGGACGAGGGCGGCCGCCACACGCCGTTCTTCAACGGCTACCGCCCGCAGTTCTACTTCCGCACGACGGATGTGACCGGCTCGGCCAACCTGCCCGAGGGCGTCGAGATGGTCATGCCCGGCGACAACATCGAGATGACCGTGAGCCTCGGTGCCCCGATCGCCATGGAGGAGGGCCTGCGCTTCGCGATCCGCGAGGGCGGCCGGACCGTGGGCGCCGGACGCGTCACCAAGATCATCAAGTAGCCGAGACCGGGGCCCACGGACGGGCCGGAGAGAACAGGGAACCATGGCCAAGGGCGACAACCGACCGACGATCACGCTCGCCTGCACCGAGTGCAAGCGGCGGAACTACGTGACGGTGAAGAACCGGCTGAACGACCGCGATCGGATCGAGCTCAGGAAGTACTGCCGCTGGGAGCGACGGCACACGCTGCACCGCGAGACCCGTTAGGTAACGCGGCGCGCGCCGCGGAGCGTCCGGGCGTCAGGTGTTCTCGGTGAGATCGACCGTCGCGACCTTGCCGTGGCGGATCGCCAGGACCAGCGCTTCCATCTTGGAATGCACCCGGAGCTTGGTGAGCACGTTCTGCGTGTGCGTGCGGAGCGTGTTCGGACTCATCCCCAGCTGCACCGCGATCTCCTCCGGCTGGCGACCCGCCGCCATGGCCTCGAGGATCTGGAGCTCGCGGGGCGTGAGCCGCTCGAGGCGTCCCCGAACGTCGCCGTCCAGGTCGCGCCGGTGACGGAGCCGTCGCTGAGCCCGTTCGACCTCGCCCTCGTCGTGGATCGCTTCGCCTCGATGCGCGCGCCGAACCGTCGATGCGACGTCGCCGACCGCCTGGGTCTTCCGGAGCAGCCCGGCCGCCCCTGCCTGAACGGCTCGCGCGAGCATGTACTCGTCGTCGTGTCCGGACAAGATGATCACCGCGGCGTCCGGATCGCATTGCTTGATGCGCCTGGTCGCCTCGAGCCCACTCATCCCGGGCATCGAGACGTCCATCAGGACGACGTCGGGCTGGAACTCCGTCGCCGAGGCGACGGCCTCGAGCCCGTCCGTGGCGACGTGGATGACCCGCAGGTCCTTCTCGCGATCGAGGGCGACCTCGAGCGCCTCGCCGAACGTACGCTCGTCGTCGACGATCAGGACCGTGATGGGTTCGCGGGCAGCCCCGTTGGCCTTCCCGTTCCCGGTCCCGGATCCGTTCGCGTTACCGGCCATGGGCTTGTCGATGGTAGGTCCCTCCGTGTCCCGAGTCACGCAAGCGCGGCGAATCGTTCTCCCGCGCGGCCGAGTTGCTGCGCCCCCGCACGGTGGGTACGTTCGCAGCGTGAGGTGCCCATGTGAATCGGCCGGCCGGGAGACGGCCGTGCTCCCCACACCCGTGTCGGTCGAACGTCTGGGTTCCTCGTGGCGCTGAATCACGATGTCGAGGGGAGGGTCTACCCCCCCGTGCGGTTCACGCTCGAGGAGGCGCGCGTCCGCGCGTTCGCCGACGCCGTCGGCCAGCGCGGTTCGGGGATCCCGCCGACCATCGTGACCGTGCCCGAGATCGAGGCCGGGTTGCACAAGGTGGTCTCCGATCCCGAGCTGGGCATCGACCTGTCACGGGTACTGCACGGGGAGCAGGAGTACGGATGGTCGCGCGCCGCGCGGGTCGGCGAGACCCTCACGGCCCAGGCGGTCATCGAGACCATCCGCAGCAAGGGGGCGATGGGATTCCTCACCCTGCGAACGGAGATCCGAGGCGACGCGGGGGACCTCGTCGCCTCGGGGCGATGCACGCTCATCGTTCGAGGCGACGGGTGAGCATCCGGTTCGTCGATCTCGCGGTGAGCCAGGAGCTTCCTCCGCGTACGCGGCGGGTCACGCGCGAGGACGTGAAGGCGTACGCCGACGCGTCCGGCGATCAGAACCCGCTCCATCAAGACGACGAGGTCGCGCGCGCCGCCGGCTTCCCGCGCGTCGTCGCGCACGGCATGTACACGATGGGGACGCTGGCGTCCTGGCTCGTGGACTGGCTGGGCGACCCCGCGGCCCTGCTCCGGATCCACGCGCACTTCCGAGCGCCGGTGTTCGTCGACGATTCGATCGAATGCGGTGGCCGGGTGCGGTCGATGGACCCGGACGCCCGGACGGCCGTGCTCGACGTGTGGGTTCGGGTCGAGCGGGACGGCGCGAACGAGTGGCCGATCCGCAAGAGCGAGGCCGAGGTTCGCCTGAGCTGATCCGGTCTCAGTCGATCTCGATGCGTGACTCGGAGTCCGCAGGAGCGCCGCCCTTGCCGAGGCTCGCGAGCGCATGCATCGCGTCGCCCATCCGATCGATGACGACTTGGATGTCGTCGTTCTGCCGCTGTCCGATCGTGTCGGCCATCCGGTCGATCCGCGCGGACAGCATCTCGTTCGATCGTTCGATCGACTCCGCGAGGGAGCCGAACCGCTGCTCGACCATCTGGATGACCTCGGCGGGAAGGCTCGCCTGGAGCTCTTTCATCGCGCGGAGCGCCTGCTTCGTGACGTCCTGATCGGCGACGATCTGCCCCGCGAGCGTCTCGCTGTCCGACCGCACGAGCTTCGCCAGGGCCACGAAGCGAGTATCGAGCGCGCTCCGGGTCTCCTCCATGTGGCTCCGCGTGGCGTCGATGGCGCCTCGCGTCTGCGCGCCCTCGCGCTCCATCATCGATGCCGCCTCGTGGAGACGGGCGAGCACGTCGTCGAACCGCGCCCCGATCGCGAGCTCCGCGGCCGTGGCGGCGCGCTCGCTCACGCCGGTGCCCAGACGCTCGAAGTGCTCCTCCAGCGCGTCCACCATCCGGATCAGGTTCCGGTCGATCGCGGACACCGTCTCCCCGGTCCGAGCGTCGATCAGCTGTGTCTGCTCCCCGGTCCGAGCCTCGATCAGCCGGGTCTGCTCGTCGGTGCGTTCGGAGAGCGTCGTCATGGATTCGTCGAGCTTGGTCTGGATCGTCCGCGTGACGGACTCGGCCATCGTGTCGGTGACGAGGGTCAGCCGCTCGTCCAGCATCCGGGCGATGCTCTCGTCGTGCGCCTCGGCGGTGCGGACCATCTCCCTCCGGAGGGCTTCGGAGTCCGACCGAACGAGGTTCGCGAGCCCGACGACCCGTGTCTCGAACGCGTGACTCATCTCCTCGAGCCGCTCGCGCGCCTCGACCCCCACCCGATCGCCGAGGAAGCTCACCGATTCGTGGAGCGAGGTCATCGCGATCCCTGTGCGGTCGTAAAGGAGCTGCAGCTGCTCGGCGAGCTCGGAGAGACGCTGGTCGACCGATCGGAAGACCCACTCTTCGCTCTCTTCGTCGTGGGCCGACATCGCCTGCATGCTGGAATCCGCGCTCCCGGCCAGCCGCCCCATCGCCTCGACGCCCTGTTGGACGTAGGCCTCCATCGCCTGCGAGATCCGGGCGGTCTCCTGGGTGATGAGTTCGCCGTGCTCGCGGATCCGGACCTGAAGCGTGTCGACGATCTCCTGGTCCCGATCGGCGAGCGTCTGGAAGGCCCCCGCCACCTGCCGGCTGACCTCGTCGAGCTGCGCGCGGATCTGGCCGACGCCGAGGGGCGAACCTCCGCCGGACTCCGCCAGGGCGTCGGCGCTCCGGGAGATCTGCTCGCGGGCGCCGCGGACGGTTTCGGCGAGCATGTTCATCGTGTCCTCGAGCCGACCCGTCCGGGCGGCCAGGGCCTGGAAGCGCTCGTCCGAGTGGGCGATCAGGGCTCGGATCGCCTGGTCACGGGAGAGCTCCTGCAGGATCGTCGAGGCCACGGCCTCTTTGTCGCCGCCGGCGCTCCGCCATATCTCGCCCGCGATCTCGTGCATCAGCGAGTTCGCGCTATGGGCGATCGCGCGCAGGCCCTCGTCCAGTTGCTCCTGGATCATCTCCTGGTACGCGCTGAGCACCAGCTCGGCCCGCTCGGCGGCCGAAGGCGTGAGCCCGGCCGTCAGGGGCGACGGAGCGGTGGGGTCGGCGCCGCCCCCGAAGAGACTGCGCCGCCTCGCCCGGTCACCGGGCGAGGAGGAAGGGTCCCGATGCTGCATGTTGGCGCTCGCATTCCGGGGCCGGCGCGGCGCGTCCGCAAGAGTGTAGGAGAGGCGGGATGCAACATCACGCACATCTGGCATCCCGATCGAGCACGCCATGGGCTCCGGACGGACCGCGATCGGCCGCATCCTCGAGGGGGATCCTGGGCACCGACGAGGGAGGGGCGCGACCTCGGCATGGGGAGGTGGGTCGGAGGCGCACCTCCGGCTCGCCCGCGATCGGATCGGTATCGCGGTGACCTGCCGGAACCACGGAGCGCGGCACGCGCTCGGACCCGTCCACCTTTGCCGCGCGTTCGGGCCCGCCCTATACTTGGCAGCCGAGTCCCCGCCTTCCGGCAGGACCGGTTCCGCGGAGGGGCGTAGCTCAACCTGGTAGAGCACCGGTCTCCAAAACCGGCGGTTGGGGGTTCGAGTCCCTCCGCCCCTGCAAGGGAGCACGATGAACAGAGAGATGAAGCGGGCGCAGCGCCGTCAGGGCACCCAGGTCGAGCGTGCCCAGGCCGCTGCCGCCACGCGCCGGGCGCAGCTCCAACAGAAGAAGCAGCGGACGAGCGCCCGTCAGTTCCTGAAGGAGGTCCGTCAGGAGCTGAAGAAGGTGATCTGGCCCACCCGTCAGGAACTCACGACGTACACGATCGTCGTGCTCGTCACGGTCATCGTGATGACGTCGTACGTGTTCGGTCTCGACGTGGTCTTCTCGAAACTGGTCCTCAACGTCTTCACGAGCTAAGGCACACACCCGATGAACGGATCCCCGATCGACCCCTCGGACGAAGCTGCCCCGGAGCCGTCTGCAACGCCGGACGGCGACGAGGTCGCCCCGGAGCCGTCTGCAACGCCGGACCGCGACGAGGTCGCGCCGGAGCGGCCCGCCACGCCGGACCGCGACGAGGTCGCGCCGGAGCGGCCCGCCACGCCGGACCGCGACGAGGTCGCGCCGGAGCGGCCCGCCACGCCGGACCGCGACGAGGTCGCGCCGGAGCGGCCCGCCACGCCGGACGACGCCCCCGAACGCCTCGCCGAGGTCTTCGAGGTGGCCGCCGCCGAGGAGGCACTCGCCGACGCCGCCATCGAGGCCGCGCTCGAAGAGACGGTCGCCGAGGCGGTCGAGGACGCGGCGACCGTGGAGGCCGCGTCCGATGCGGCCATCGAGGAGGCGTTCGAGGAAAGGGTCACCGAGGCCGTGGACGCGGGTCTGGAGGGCGAGGAGCTTGAGGACACGGTGGCTCAGGCCGCGGCGGATGCCGACGTGCAGGAAGCGATCGCCGACGCCGCGATCGTGGAGGCGCTCGAAGAGACCGTGGCCGAGGCGGTGGAGGATGCCTCGGCCGTCGAATCGATGAGCGACGCAGCGATCGTGGCTGAGCTGGCGAAGGAGGTGGAGTCGATCGCGGCCGACGTCGAAGAGGCGGAGGCGGCATCCGAGCCCGACCCCGTCGCGCAGCCCGCCGCCGAGCCCGACCCCGACCGGAGCGTCGAAGCGACCCCCGCTCCCTCGCTCGCGGAGGAGCTCGACGACTCGGCCGACGGGGGGCGCGATCCGTTCCGAGGACCGGGCGACTGGTACGTCGTGCACACCTACGCCGGCTACGAGAACAAGGTCAAGACGAACCTGGAATCGCGGATCCACACGATGCAGATGGAGGACAAGATCTTCGATGTCCACATCCCGATGGAAGACGTCATGGAGATCAAGGGCGGCAAGAAGCAGGTGGTGCAGCGGAAGGTCTTTCCCGGCTACCTCCTCGTCAAGATGGTCTACGACAACGACTCGTGGTACGTGGTCCGCAACACGCCCGGGGTGACGGGGTTCGTCGCGGCCGGGACGGGCAGCAAGCCCACGCCGCTCTCGCGCCGCGAGGTGGAGAAGATCCTGTCCGTGAAGAAGGAAGAGGTGAAGCCGCAGTTCCGCCTCGGGTTCGAGGAGGGCGACGTGGTACGGATCATCTCGGGCCCGTTCGCAGACTTCAACGGCACGATCAGCGAGATCAACCTGGACCAGAGCAAGCTGAAGGTGCTCGTCAACATCTTCGACCGGGAGACGCCGGTCGAACTGTCCTTCGACCAGGTGGCGAAGGTCTAGCGAGCCGAGAGTGCGGGAGGCCCGGAGGGCCGTTCGAACCGCAGGAGGTGACCGAAGATGGCGAAGAAGAAGGTGCTCGCCGTCGTCAAGCTCCAGATCCGCGCCGGCCAGGCGACGCCCGCGCCCCCCGTGGGGACCGCGCTCGGGCAGCACGGCGTGAACATCATGGAGTTCTGCCGGCAGTACAACGAGCAGACGCAGCAGCAGGCCGGCCAGGTGATCCCGGCCGAGCTGACGATCTACGAGGATCGTTCGTTCACGTTCGTGACGAAGCAGCCTCCGGCCGCCGAGCTGATCAAGCAGGCCGCGGGTCTCGAGAAGGGATCCGGCGAGCCGAACCGTGACAAGGTTGGGAGCCTCACCCAGGATCAGGTGCGACGGATCGCCGAGCAGAAGATGGTCGACCTCAACGCCAACGACGTCGACGCCGCGATGAAGATCGTCGCCGGCACCGCGCGGAGCATGGGCGTGGACGTGGTGGGCGTATGAGCGGGCGAGGCAAGCGGTACGCACAGGCCGTCGCGCTGGCCGAACGCGAGCGCGAGCACACGCCCGTCGAGGCGATCAGGGCCCTCAAGGCGTTCCCGGACGCGAGATTCGACGAGACCGTCGAGATCGCGTTCCGGCTCGGCGTCGACCCGCGCAAGGCGGACCAACTCGTCCGTGGCACGGTCTCGTTGCCGAACGGCTCAGGCCGGTCGGTACGGGTGGCGGTGTTCGCTCAGGGGCCGAAGGCGACCGAGGCGAAGGACGCCGGCGCGGATGTCGTCGGTGGCGAGGAGCTCGTCGAACAGGTGATGGGTGGGTCGATCGACTTCGACGCGGCGGTGGCAACGCCGGACATGATGGCCGCGGTCGGCAAGGCGGGCCGTGTGCTCGGTCCGCGCGGGCTGATGCCCAACCCGAAGACCGGGACGGTGACCAACGACATCGCCAAGGCGGTGCAGGACATCAAAGGCGGCAAGGTCGAATACAAGACCGACCGGACCGGCAACGTCCACATGATCATCGGGAAGAAGTCGTTCACCGAGCAGCAACTGCTCGAGAACTACCTGGCGGTCGTCGACGAGATCATCCGGGCGCGGCCCTCGGCCGCGAAGGGCAAGTACGTGAAGACGCTCACCGTCTCAACGACGATGGGTCCCGGCGTCCCGATCGACACGAACCGGATCAAGGGGACGGCGGAGGTCGCTCCGACGGCCTGACGATCCGGTCTCCGGGGCTCGGCCGCTGCCCGAGGTTGCGGCGGAGCCGTGGCAACATGGGCGGATGCGTGAGTCCGTCTCCGAACGGGAGGAGGCGCGGCCGGCCGGCGACGTCGAACCACCGCGACCCGAGGGCCCCCCTCGGTGGCCGCTCGTGGTCGTCGGCATCGTCGTGCTGTTCAACCTGGTCGTCCTCCGGGCCGAGGCCCGGCCCGTCCAGAACCTGAACGACGCTTCGGTACACCGCTCGATGATCGCCTGGGCGAGCGATCGCATCGAGGAAGGCCATCTGCCGCTCGACGGCTGGTACCCGGATCTCGCGCTCGGGTCCTCGAGGTTCCACCACTACCAGAGCCTCCCGCACGTCCTGACCGGGCTCCTCGCCCTCGCGATCGGCAGCGAGCGAGCGCTCTCGTGGACGATGTACCTGGGGATGGCGCTCTGGCCGATCGCCGTCTATGGGGGGGGCCGGCTCCTGGGATGGGAACCGTGGGTCTGCGCGATCGCCGCGGCCGCGTCGCCCCTGATCGCGAGCGAACCGACCCTCGGCTACGAGTGGGGTAGCTACGCGTGGCGAGGCTACGGGACCTGGACGCAGCTCTGGGGTATGTGGCTGCTGCCCTTCGCGTGGGGCCTGTCCTGGCGAGCGATCGCGAGGGGTCGTTCGTACTGGCTCGCGGCGCTCGTGCTCGCGCTCACGATCGCCTGTCACCTGCTGACGGGCTACCTGGCGCTGCTGTCCCTTGGGGTGTTCGCGCTCGTGAAGTGGGGAGAGCTGCTCCGGCGGATCTGGCGCACGGCGCTGGTAGGGCTCGGGAGCCTGTTCGTGGCCGCGTGGGTGGTCGTGCCGCTTCTGGCGGACCGCGCGTGGACGGTCAACGACGAGTACTCGCGCGGGAAGTTCTACTACGACTCGTTCGGGGCGCGCCGGATCCTGACCTGGTTCGCGAGCGGGGAGCTGTTCGACCGCGGGCGCCCGCCGATGATCACGATCCTGGTCGCCGCGGGCGTCCTGGTCGCGCTGTGGCGGTACCGGCGCGACGAGCGGGGGCGCGTGCTCTTGTTCCTGTTCCTCCTGTCGCTCGTGCTCTTCTTCGGCCGGCCGACGCTTGGCCCGGTCCTGCGTCTGCTGCCGGGGTCCGAGGATCTGTTCCTGCGGAGGTTCGTGTTCGGCGTGCACCTGGCCGGCCTGTACCTCGCGGGCCTCGGCGCCGTCACCCTCGGAAGGATCGCGCGTGGGCAGCTCCATCGGTTCCGAGCGTTGAGCGAGCATTCCGTCGGGGTCGCCGCGTTGGCGACCGCCGCGGCGCTCGTGTTCCTCCTCCCCGGCTTCGTCGAACGCGCCGCATGGGCGGCGCAGGGGGGCGAATGGGTCGGGGAACAGGCGATCGCGGATGCGACCGACGGCGCCGACGTTGCAGCGCTGGTCGACATCGCGCGCGAACGCGGGCCCGGGAGGTTCTACGCCGGGATGCGAGCGAACTGGGGATCGTCGTACGGGGTCGGCCAGGTGCCGGTCTACGTGATGCTCCTGAATCTGGGAACCGAGGGCGTCGGCTTCGTGCGCCCGACGTGGTCGCTCTCGGCCCCGTTCGAGTACCGGTTCACCGACTCGAACCCGGCCCACTACGATCTGTTCGACGTGCGGTACCTCATACTCGAGGCCGGGAGGCAGCCGCCGGTCCCGGCGGAGCGAGTGGCCGAGCGCGGGCGTCACGTGCTGTGGGAGACTCCCGATCCGAGCTATGTCGACCTGGTCGACGTCCTTCCACCGATCACGGCCGACCGGACGAACCTCGGTCTGCGCGTTGCGGACTGGTTCAGATCCGATCTTCCGGGTAGGGGAGCCAACCCCGGGATCGCCTTCGAGGGGCATCCGCCACCCGAGGCGACGGTGAGCGCCGATCACCTTCCGGGGACACCCGCGGGGGTGGTGACCAGCGAGGATGTGGACCTGCATGACGGGAGGGCGACGGCGACGGTGGTCGCCGACCGCCCGGCGCTGGTGATGCTCAAGGCGTCGTTCGATCCGCGGTGGCAGGTCATGCTCGACGGCGTCGCCGTCGAGCCGCAGATGATCGCGCCGAGCTTCGTCGGACGAACGGTTCCGGCGGGCAGGCACGTGGTCCGGTTCGTCTACGAGCCGTTCCCCAGGTACGACCTGCTCCTGCTCATCGGAGCGATGACGCTGCTCGGTCTGGCCCTCATCCCTCGCCGGCTGAGCCGTCGCCGCGGAGGCCCGACGCATCCGGAGGGTTCGAACGGCGACCGGGGGGCGTGAAGGCGACAGGCGGTTCCGAACCGATCAGGGACCCGTCGTTCCGCCGGCGATGGGCTCTCCGGTCGGGATGCGAGACTCGAGCGACGGGTCCAGCTCGACGGCCTTCGCGAGCTCCCGCCGACCTTGAGCCTACGAACAACACCTGGACCGTGACTGCTTGGGCCATCTGCTCAACCGTCTGACAGACCGGAAAGGCTAGGTGGTATCTCATGGAGTCTTTGGTTGTCGGCCAACCGAACCGGCTCGTAGGATTGGCCCGCCACAGACAGCAGGGGTGCGCACGCACGTAATCCCTTTCGGGCACCTGCCGAGGCACGACGAGGACGCATCCCTCGAGCGCGTCTCCGCTGTCCGCGGGGGCGCGTTTCCCGTTGTATGGAGGCTCGATGCCGAACGCCGAGAAGATCGAGAAGGTCGCCGCGCTGAAGGAGCGCATCCAGGGAGCCGATGCGCTGCTTTTGGCCGAATACCGCGGGCTCTCGGTCCACGACGCGACCGAGCTCCGCCGCTCCCTTTCGGATCAGGCGCGGTTCGCGATCGTGAAGAACACGCTGATGCAGCGTGCGGCGGCAGACGCCGGCGTCGCCGAGCTCGAGGCGCTCCTCGAGGGGCCGACCGCGGTCGCGTTCGTCCAGGGCGACGTGGTCGCGACCGCCAAGAAGGTCGTCGACGCCGCGAGGCGGTTCCCGGCGCTGGTCCTGAAGGGCGGGTACCTCGACGGCAAGGTGCTCTCGGCGACCGAAGCGCAGGCGCTGGCGACCCTGGAGTCGCGCGAGGTGATGCTCTCGAGGGTCGCCGGGATGCTGAAGGCCGAGATGGCCAGGGCCGCCTCCATGTTCCAGGCGATCCAAGGCCGGTTCCTCGGGGTCCTCGAGGCGTACAAGGACAAGCTCCCGGGCGAGGTCGCCGACGGGAATCCCCAGGCCGAGCCCGCCTCTGAGGAGGGATCGAACCCTGACGCAGCCGGCGTCGACGCCGTGACGCCGCAGGGGGACGAGGTTCCGGAGGCCGCCTCGACGGATGCCGAGCCGTATGCGGGGCAGGCCAGAGAGATGGATGGGGAGCCCGGGGCCGAGACCGAGCCGGTGGACGAGTCACCGGAAGACTCCAGCGGAGAAGCAGAGGGACCAGACGAGCCACAGGGAGAAGAGGGGTAGAGCGATGGCCAAGACGAAGATGACCGCCGACGATCTGCTCGACCAGTTCAAGGACATGACGCTGCTCGAGCTCTCGGACTTCGTGAAGAAGTTCGAGGAGACCTTCGACGTCCAGGCCGCCGTGGCGGCGCCGATGATGATGGCGGCACCCGGTGCCGCCGGAGCCGCGGGGGCCGAGGAGGCCGAGGAGCAGACGGAGTTCGACGTCGTCCTCACAGGTGCCGGCGACAAGAAGATCCAGGTGATCAAGGAGGTCCGCGCCCTGACCAGCCTCGGTCTGAAGGAGGCCAAGGATCTCGTCGATTCCGCGCCGAAGCCGGTTCTCGAGAAGGTCAACAAGGAGGCCGCGGACAAGGCCAAGGAGCAACTCGAGGGCGCCGGCGCCTCCGTCGAGATCAAGTAGGCCGAACGTCCGAATCTGAGATCGCGGCGGCGGGGGGTAGAAGCCTGCATTGCGGTCGCCTTCGCCATGGAGATAGATTCTTCAGCGAGCAACCATGGCGATAGGGGGCACGGCATGAGCGACGAACGTACGTTCGGGCAGAGGCTCCGCGCGACACGGATCAAGGCGGGTTACTCCCAGTCCGATCTCGAGGAGATCTCGGGGATCCCGAAGGCGCGCCTGTCTCGGTACGAGAACGGTCACGTCGCTCCCTCGATCCAGACGCTCGAGCGCCTCGCCCGAGCCCTGAACGTCTCCGAGGCCTCGCTCCTCGGCGACGACCGGGCGCTGATGGAGGAGTTCTTCCACGTCCTGACGACCCGAGGCGTCCGGATCGCGTCCAGCGAGCAGGCGGTCGCCCTCGGGAGCGCCGTGGCCGACATCGCCCGTGCCCTCGGGATGGTCGACGACGGGACGCGGTCGGTCGACGATCCGCCTGATCTGTTGCCGGTCGGCGTGACCGGTTCGACGGGCTGGCCGACCGACGGGCGATAGCGGTCGTCCGGAACCCTGAGGGTTGACCTCCGCTCCGAGGGGGGGTAACCTTCGGCCGGTTTCGACCGGGTCCCCGCCCGGGGGTTGACGCTGCGCGCCTGCGCACCTAGACTGCTTGTTTGCCGTGCCGCGTTCCGCACGCCCTGGATCCAGGGTTCTCTACCCTAGGGGGGATCGTTCTTGCCTGACTCGCTCGTCCCTGTTCGCGACCGTGTCAGTTTCTCCAAGCTCGATGAGGCGCTACCGCTTCCCGACCTCGTCGGCATCCAACGGGAGTCGTTCGACTGGCTCCTGGCCGAGGGCCTGAAGGAGGTCCTCGAGGAAGTCTCTCCGATCGAAGACTTCACCGAGCAGTTCCAGCTCCATTTCGGCAAGCACGCCTTCAAGGACCAGAAGTTCACCGAGGAGGAGTGCAAGGACAAGGACGCTACCTACTCCGCCCCGCTGTTCGTCGAGGCGATGTTCGTGAACAAGACGACGGGGGAGATCAAGGAGCAGGAGGTCTTCATGGGGGACTTCCCCATGATGACCGAGCGCGGGACCTTCATCATCAACGGCACCGAGCGCGTCGTCGTCTCCCAGCTGGTGCGCTCGCCCGGGGTCTACTTCAGCCGCGAGCTCGACAAGACCTCGGACAAGGACGTCTACGTCGCCAAGATCATCCCCAGCCGCGGGGCATGGCTGGAGTTCGACGTCGACAAGAAGGACACGGTCGGCGTTCGGATCGACCGCAAGCGGCGGCAAAACGTCACGGTCCTGCTGAAGGCGCTGGGCTGGTCCCAGGACGAGATCCTCGACCTGTTCGATCACGCCGAGTCGATCAAGAACACCCTGGAGAAGGATCACGTCGAGACGCCCGAGGAGGCCCTCGAGGACATCTACCGCAAGCTGCGGCCGGGCGAGCCCCCGACGGCCGAATCCGCGCGGACGCTCCTCGAGAACCTTTTCTTCAACCACAAGCGCTACGACCTGGCCCGGGTCGGCCGGTACAAGGTCAACAAGAAGCTCGAGGCGGCCCAGGGGGTCCTGCAGGCTCAGCTGAAGGCGCGGGCCAAGCAACTGTCCGAGCTCGACAACCCGGACAAGAAGGGATGGGACCAGCCGAGGTTCCGCGTCTGGTCCGAGCTCCAGAAGGACGAGCAGGGCGAGAACGGCCCGAAGTACAAGGGGATCCTGTCCTACGAGGACATGCTCCGGACGGTCCGCTACCTCGTGAAGCTCCATGCGGGCGAAGAGGGGTACGAGCCGGACGACATCGACCACTTCGGGAACCGCCGCCTTCGCTCGGTCGGCGAGCTGATCCAGAACCAGATCCGGATCGGGCTGTCCCGCATGGAACGCGTCGTCCGCGAGCGGATGACCACCCAGGACGTCGAGGCCATCACCCCGCAGACGCTGATCAACATCCGCCCGGTGGTCGCGAGCATCAAGGAGTTCTTCGGCACCAGCCAGCTCTCCCAGTTCATGGACCAGACGAATCCACTGGCCGGGCTCACCCATAAGCGCCGGCTGTCGGCGCTCGGCCCGGGCGGGCTCTCGCGCGAGCGCGCGGGCTTCGAGGTCCGGGACGTCCACCCCTCGCACTACGGCCGGATGTGCCCGATCGAGACGCCGGAGGGTCCGAACATCGGCCTGATCGGCACGCTCTCGACGTACGGGCGCATCAACCAGTTCGGGTTCATCGAGACCCCCTACCGCCGGGTCACGAGCGGCAAGGTCACCGACAAGGTGGACTACCTCTCGGCCGATGAGGAGGACCGGCACGTCATCGCGCAGGCCAACGAGCCGATCAAGCCCGATGGCGGCTACGTCAATACCACGGTCCTGGTCCGCCGCAAGGGCGGCGAGGTCGACTCGGTCGTGCCCGAAGAGGTCGACTACATGGACGTCTCGCCCAAGCAGATCATCTCGATCGCGGCCGCCCTGATCCCGTTCCTCGAGCACGACGACGCCAACCGGGCCCTCATGGGCGCCAACATGCAGCGTCAGGCCGTCCCCCTGCTCCGTTCGGAGGCGCCGATCGTCGGGACCGGCGTGGAGTTCCGCGCCGCCGTCGACGCCGGGGACGTGGTCCTGGCCGAGGACGCGGGCGTGGTCGAGGACGTCTCGGCCGACGACATCGTCGTGCGCGAGCGCACCGGCACGGTCCGCACCTACAAGCTCCAGAAGTTCCGCCGGTCCAACCAGGGCACCTCGCTCAACCAGAAGCCGCTGGTCAACGAGGGCGACAGGGTGGTCCGCAACCAGGTGATCGCCGACGGGCCGTCCACCGAGGCGGGCGAGCTCGCGCTCGGTCGCAACCTGATCGTGGCGTACATGCCGTGGGAGGGCCACAACTACGAGGACGCGATCATCATCTCCGAGCGGTTGGTCAAGGACGACGTCCTGACTTCGATCCACATCGAGGAGCACGAGGTCGACGCCCGCGACACCAAGCTCGGGGCCGAGGAGATCACCCGCGACATCCCCAACGTCTCCGAGGAGATCCTCAAGGACCTGGACGAGCGCGGGATCGTCCGGATCGGCGCCGAGGTCAACCCCGGCGACTACCTGGTCGGCAAGGTCACGCCCAAGGGCGAGACCGAGCTCACCCCCGAGGAGCGCCTGCTGCGCGCGATCTTCGGGGAGAAGGCGCGCGAGGTGCGCGACACCTCGCTCAAGGTCCCGCACGGCGAGAGCGGCAAGGTGATCGGCGTTCGGGTGTTCACCCGGGAGGACGGCGACGAACTGCCGCCGGGCGTCAACCAGCTGGTCCGCGTGTACGTGGCCCAGAAGCGGAAGATCTCCGACGGCGACAAGCTCGCCGGCCGCCACGGGAACAAGGGCGTGATCTCGACGATCCTGCCCGAGGAGGACATGCCGTTCCTCGCGGACGGGACCCCCGTCGACATCATCTTGAACCCGCTCGGCGTGCCGTCGCGGATGAACCTCGGCCAGGTGCTCGAGGCGCACCTCGGGTGGGCCGGGCTGGTCGGGTTCCGCAAGGACGGGCAGGAGCACGAGGGTCCGGTGTACGTGTCGACGCCGGTGTTCGACGGCGCACGCGAGCACGAGATCCTGGAGTCGATCCGGAGCGCACACCCCAACAAGGACGGCGTGCGACTGGTCGACGACGTCGGCAAGGCGGTCCTGTACGACGGACGCAACGGGGAGCCCTACGAGGAGCCCGTGACCGTCGGCGTGGCCTACATCTTGAAGCTGCTCCATCTGGTGGACGACAAGATCCACGCACGGTCCACCGGCCCGTACTCGATGATCACGCAGCAGCCGCTGGGCGGGAAGGCCCAGTTCGGCGGGCAGCGGTTCGGCGAGATGGAGGTGTGGGCGCTCGAGGCCTACGGCGCCGCATACGCGCTCCAGGAGCTGCTGACGATCAAGTCCGACGACGTCCTCGGCCGCGTGAAGGTCTACGAGGCCATCGTCAAGGGCGAGAACATCCCCGAGCCGGGGATCCCGGAGTCCTTCAAGGTGCTGATCAAGGAGATGCAGTCCCTGTGCCTGAACGTCGAGGTGCGTTCGGCCGAGGGCGAGGAGATCGAGCTCAGGGAGACCGACGAGGACGTGTTCCGCGCGGCCGAGGAGCTCGGGATCGACCTGTCCCGTAGGGAGCCGGCCGGCGCCGACTACGACTAGCGGGCGGAACAAGGACGTGTTGTACGTGGTGCAGGGTGAGGTCGTGAGGAGGCCGCCTACGTGCTGGATGTGAACTACTTCGACGAGATCAGGATCGGCCTGGCCACCGCGGATCAGATCCGCGCGTGGTCCAACGGCGAGGTCAAGAAGCCCGAGACGATCAACTACCGGACGCTCAAGCCGGAGAAGGACGGCCTGTTCTGCGAGCGGATCTTCGGACCCACGCGGGACTGGGAGTGCCACTGCGGCAAGTACAAGCGCGTCCGCTTCAAGGGGATCATCTGCGAGCGCTGCGGCGTCGAGATCACCCGCAGCAAGGTTCGCCGCGACCGGATGGGCCACATCGAGCTCGCGGCCCCGGTCACGCACATCTGGTACTTCAAGGGCGTCCCGAGCCGCCTGGGCTACCTCCTGGACATCGCCCCCAAGGACCTCGAGCGGATCATCTACTTCGCCGCCTACGTCATCACGCGCATCGACGACGAGCGTCGTCACAAGGACCTGCCCGACATCGAGAAGGAGGTCGAGCAGGAGAAGAACGAGCTCGAGGCCGAGCGCGACGACGAGATCAAGGGCCGCCTGTCCGAGCTCGAGGACAGACTGCGCGAGCTCGAGGGCGAGGGTGCCAAGGGCGCCCAGCTCTCGGCCGCCCGCCGCGAGGCGCAGCGCGACGTCGATCGGATCACCGAGACGAGCAAGCGCGAGACCGAGCATCTGGACGAGGTGCTGACGGGCTTCAAGAACCTGTCCGTGAAGCAGCTCGTGGCCGACGACGCCGTCTACCGCTCGCTGCGCGAGCGGTTCGGGGACTACTTCGACGGGGGCATGGGCGCGGAGGCGATCAAGCGCCTCCTGCAGGACCTGAAGCTCGAGGAGGAGGCCGAGTCGCTGCGCGAGCAGATCGCGACCGGCAAGGGCACCCGCCGGCTGAAGGCCATCAAGCGCCTGAAGGTGGTCTCCAACTTCACCGAGGGTCGCAACTCGCCCATGGGCATGGTGCTCGACGCCGTGCCGGTGATCCCGCCGGACCTGCGCCCGATGGTCCAGCTCGACGGTGGCCGGTTCGCGACCTCGGACCTGAACGACCTCTACCGTCGAGTGATCAACCGCAACAACCGCCTGAAGCGGCTGCTCGACCTGCAGGCCCCCGAGATCATCGTCAACAACGAGAAGCGCATGTTGCAGGAGGCCGTCGACGCCCTGTTCGACAACGGCCGCCGTGGCCGTCCGGTCACGGGTCCCGGCAACCGGCCGCTGAAGTCGCTGTCCGACATGCTCAAGGGGAAGCAGGGTCGGTTCCGCCAGAACCTGCTCGGCAAGCGCGTGGACTACTCCGGCCGCTCGGTGATCGTGGTCGGTCCGGAGCTGCGACTGCACCAGTGCGGGCTGCCCAAGCAGATGGCGCTCGAGCTGTTCAAGCCGTTCGTGATGAAGCAGCTGGTCGACCAGGCGCTCGCGCAGAATATCAAGAGCGCCAAGCGCATGGTCGAGCGCGCCCGTCCGCAGGTATGGGACGTTCTGGAGGAGGTCATCAAGGAGCATCCGGTGCTCCTGAACCGCGCGCCGACGCTCCACCGTCTGGGCATCCAGGCCTTCGAGCCTGTCCTGGTCGAGGGCAAGGCGATCCAGATCCACCCGCTCGTGTGCACCGCCTTCAACGCCGACTTCGACGGCGACCAGATGGCGGTCCACGTGCCGCTCTCCGCGGAGGCGCAGGCGGAGGCTCGGGTCCTGATGCTCTCGACCAACAACATCCTGTCGCCGGCCCACGGCCGGCCGATCGCGGTGCCGACGCAGGACATGGTGCTCGGGATCTACTACCTGACGCTCGAGCCGGACCGTCCGAGCGACGACGAGGAGATCCCGCGGTTCGGGTCGGTGAACGAGGCCCTGATGGCGCTCGACCACCGGCTGGTCCGGCTGCACGACGTGGTCAAGGTGCGCCTGCCGGGCAAGGCGCTCCCGCCGGAGATGCAGCCGCAGACGGAACAGGCCGAGGCCGCCGCGAACGGGGACCGCGTGCCCGTCGTCGAGACGACAGTCGGGCGCCTGATCTTCAACCAGTGCTTCCCGGACTCCGAGGAGTTCGTTGACCGCCCGCTGCTGAAGAGCGACGTCGGTCGATTGGTCGACGCATGCGTGCATCGCTACGACCGGGCGCAGGTCGAGCAGATCCTCGACAACCTGAAGAACGTCGGGTTCCACTTCGCGACGCGCGCCGGCGTGACGCTCGGCATCGAGGACGTGACCACGCCCTCGGACAAGGCCACGATCCTGGACCGCCACGAGAAGGAGGCGTCGAGGATCGAGGGTCAGTACCGCAAGGGCATCATCACGGACGACGAGCGTCGTCAGGAGCTCATCACGATCTGGACCCAGGCGACCGACGAGGTCAAGGACGCGATGGAGGCTCAGTTCGGCAAGACGAACCCCATCTACATGATGGCCAACTCGGGTGCCCGAGGGAACATCATGCAGATCCGTCAGATCGCGGGGATGCGCGGCCTGGTGGCCAACCCGAAGGGCGAGATCATCCCGCGGCCGATCAAGTCGAACTTCCGCGAGGGCCTGTCCGTGCTCGAGTACTTCATCTCGACCCACGGAGCGAGGAAGGGGCTGGCCGACACCGCGCTGCGGACGGCCGACTCGGGCTACCTGACGCGACGCCTGGTCGACGTCTCGCAGGAGCTCATCGTGCGCGAGGAGGACTGCGGGACCGACCGTTCGGTCCCGGTCCCGGTCACGTACGAGACCCCGCAGGGAGGGCGCGTCGAGAACCAGCACCTCGACACGTCGCTGTACGGGCGCGTGCTCGCCGAGGACGTGAAGGTGGAGCGCAAGAAGATCGCCTCCCGCGGGGACATCCTGGACGACGCGATCGCTCAGCGGTTGGTCGAGGCGGGCGTCGACGCGGTCCGCGTTCGATCGGCGACCACCTGCGAGGCCGAGTACGGCGTGTGCCGTCTCTGCTACGGGTGGTCGCTCGCGACGGGGCGGCTCGTGGACATCGGTGAGTCGGTGGGCATCGTCGCCGCGCAGTCGATCGGCGAGCCCGGCACGCAGCTGACGATGCGGACGTTCCACACCGGTGGCGTCGCCGGCGAGGACATCACGCACGGTCTGCCGCGCGTGGTCGAGTTGTTCGAGGCCCGTCGCCCCAAGGGCGAGGCATGGATCACCGAGATCCCCGGCACCGTGCAGATCGAGGACGACGAGGACAAGAAGGAGCGCCGGATCACGGTCACGTCCGAGGACGGGAGCGACTCGGTGCAGTACAAGGTCGGGTTCCGAGCCCGGTTGCTCGTCGGCGACGGTGACGCGGTCGAGGTGGGTCAGCAGCTCACCGAGGGTTCGGTCAACCCTCACGAGAAGCTCCGCATCGAGGGCGTCCAAGCCCTGCAGAACCATCTCGTTGAAGAGGTCCAGCAGGTCTACCGCTCGCAGGGCGTGACGATCCACGACAAGCACATCGAGCTGATCGTGCGGCAGATGCTGCGCAAGGTGCAGATCATCGAGCCGGGCGACACCGACTTCCTGCCCGGCGACCTGATCGACCGGCGCCGGTTCGAGACGGCGAACCGGGAGACCGTCGAGAACGGCGGTCAGCCGGCGAGCGCCCGGCCGCAGCTGCTCGGGATCACCAAGGCGTCGCTCGCGACCGATTCGTGGTTGTCGGCGGCGTCGTTCCAGGAGACCACGAGGGTCCTCACGGAGGCGGCCATCGCCGGCCGTTCCGACGGGCTGCTCGGTCTCAAGGAGAACGTGATCATCGGCAAGCTGATCCCGGCCGGCACGGGCATGTCTCGGTACCGCAACGTGCAGGTCAAGATCAAGCCGGAGGCGATCCCGGAGTACTGGCTGGCCCGTCAGCGCGAGATCGCGGAGGCGGAGGCGGCCGGCGAACCGGTGCTCGCGGGCATCACCCGCGAGGAGGCCGAGCGCGAGCTGTTCGGAGGAGGATCGTTCTCCCCCGAGGAGTGACCCCTCAGCCACCGGTCGCCGAGCGGGCGCTTCTTGCGCCGGCGTCGACTCCGTCACTAGTCACGCTCCTGCCTCCCAGGCACGGTCGGGCGGGCTTGGTACCGACGCGTTGACACGCACGCGGCGTGCCTAGTAGCCTCATCGTTTGCACCGGGCTCGGCGGGCGGGCCCGGTATCTGGTGCGCTTCCAGGGGGTTTCCCAAGGGACGACCTACGCCCACTGAGTTCCGCCTGGAAGCCGGGCCCGCGGTCCGGCTTCAACGCTGTCGGGCCCCGGTTTCGGTGACAAGTCGAGAGTGTAGGCGAGAGGACCATGCCCACGATCCAGCAACTCGTGCGCGAGGGCCGTACGCGGCCCCGGGAGAAGACCAAGGCTCCCGCGCTCAAGGGTTCCCCGCAGCGGCGGGGGGTCTGCACGCGCGTCTACACCACGACCCCGAAGAAGCCGAACTCGGCCCTGCGCAAGGTCGCCCGCGTGCGCTTGACCACCGGGATCGAGGTCACCGCCTACATCCCGGGCGTCGGGCACAACCTGCAGGAGCACTCGATCGTCCTGGTCCGGGCCGGCCGCGTCCGCGACCTGCCGGGCGTCCGCTACAAGATCATCCGCGGCACGCTCGACACCGCCGGCGTGAAGGAGCGACGCAAGGCCCGGTCCCGGTACGGCGCCAAGAAGGGCGGCGACTGAGATGCCCCGCAAGGGCCCTGCCGTCCATCGCGACACCGGTCCGGACCCGGTCTACCAGAACGTCCTGGTCACGCAGCTGATCAACAAGATCCTGCTGGACGGGAAGAAGACCCTCGCCGAGCGCACGGTCTACAAGGCGCTCGAGATGATCAGCGAGCGTACGGCCAACGACCCCGTGATCGCGCTCAGGAAGGCGGTCGAGAACGTCCGTCCGCTCCTGGAGGTGCGGTCGCGGCGGGTCGGCGGCGCGAACTACCAGGTGCCGGTCGAGGTCCGCCCCTCGCGCGGGACGACCCTCGCGATGCGATGGATCGTCAACAACGCCCGCGCACGCAAGGAGCACTCGATGGCGGAGCGCCTGGTGGGGGAGATCATGGATGCTTCCAACGGCCAGGGTGTCTCGGTGAAGCGCCGCGAGGACATGCACAAGATGGCCGAGGCCAACAAGGCATTCGCGCACTACCGATGGTGATCGAGAGCAACGACGTGGCCGGGCTCCGATGGAGCCCGGCGTTCCATGAGGGGGGTCGCTGACATGGCGGTCCCGGCGGAGAAGGTGGACGTGGCAGAGACGGTCGAGAAGGTCACGGGACGCGGGACCGGGTCCGGCAAGGACCTGGTGATCCGCGAGTACCCGCTCGCCAGGACCCGCAACATCGGGATCATGGCGCACATCGACGCGGGCAAGACCACGACGACCGAACGCATCCTGTACTACACCGGCAAGGCCTACAAGATCGGCGAGGTCCACGAGGGCACCGCGCAGATGGACTGGATGGTCCAGGAGCGCGAGCGCGGCATCACGATCACCTCGGCCGCGACCACGACGCATTGGAAGGGCCACTGGATCAACATCATCGACACCCCGGGACACGTCGACTTCACGGTGGAGGTGGAGCGGTCCCTGCGGGTGCTGGACGGCGCGATCGCCGTCTTCGACGCGGTCGCCGGCGTCGAGCCGCAGACCGAGACCGTCTGGCGCCAGGCCGACCGCTACTCGGTCCCGCGGGTCTGCTTCGTGAACAAGATGGACCGGACGGGCGCCGACTTCGGTCGCACCGTCGAGATGATGGTCGACCGGCTGCAGGCGAACCCGCTGGTCCTGCAGCTCCCCTGGGGCAGCGAGTCCGCTTTCCAAGGCGTGATCGACCTGGTCGAGATGAAGGCGCTGCACTGGATCTCGGAGATGGGGGAGGAGTGGGAGACCACGGAGATCCCCGCCGAGCTCAAGGAGGCAGCCGAGAAGGCTCACCACGACCTGTTCGAGAAGCTCGCCGACCACGACGAGTCGCTGATGGAGAAGTTCGTCCACGAGGAGGAAGCCACCGTGGACGAGCTGCGCCGGGCGATCCGCCGCGCGACCCTGTCCGGTGAGGGCGTGCCGGTGCTGCTCGGCTCGGCGTTCAAGAACAAGGCGATCCAGCCGCTGCTCGACGCGATCGTGGCGTACCTGCCGGCACCGAGCGACGTCCCGCCCGTCGAAGGCCACACGCCGAAGGGTGAGCACGCGGAGCGCGAGCCCGACGACACCGAGCCGTTCTCGGGCCTGGTCTTCAAGATCATGTCCGACCCGTTCGTGGGGCGGCTCACCTACGTACGGGTCTACTCGGGCGTGCTCCGTGCGGGCGCGCACGTCGAGAACACGACGAAGGAGCGCAAAGAGCGCATCGGCCGCATCCTCCAGATGCACGCGAACCACCGAGAGGACATGGAGGCGGCGTTCACCGGCGACATCGTCGCGATCGTCGGGCTCAAGCACTCGGGCACGGGGGACACGCTCGCGGACCCTGCGAACCCGATCGTCCTCGAGTCGATCAGCTTCCCGACGCCGGTGATCTCGGTCGCGGTCGAGCCCAAGACCAAGGCCGACCAGGACAAGCTGGGCACCGGCCTGGCCAAGCTCGCCGACGAGGACCCCACGTTCGTCGTCAAGTACGACGACGAGACCGGTCAGACCGTGATCTCGGGGATGGGCGAGCTGCACCTCGACATCATCGTGGACCGCCTGCGCCGCGAGTTCAGCGTCGACGCCAACGTCGGCAAGCCGCAGGTGGCGTACCGCGAGACGATCCGCAAGCCCGTCCACAAGGTCGAGGGGCGCTTCGTCCGCCAGAGCGGTGGGCACGGGCAGTTCGGCCACGTGTACCTGGACGTCGAGCCGACCGGCCAGGGCGGCGGCTACGAGTTCGTGAACAAGATCGTCGGCGGGAAGATCCCGCGCGAGTACATCCCGGCGGTCGACCACGGCATCCAGGAGGCGATGGAGACCGGCGTGCTCGCCGGGTACCCTCTCGTCGACCTCCGCGCCACCTTGATCGACGGGTCCTACCACGAGGTGGACTCGTCCGAGATGGCGTTCAAGATCGCGGGCTCGATCGGCCTCAAGGAGGCCGCCCGACGGGCCGACGCCGTCCTGCTCGAACCCGTGATGGAGTTCGAGGTGATCACGCCCGAGGAGTTCATGGGCGAGGTCATGGGGGACGTGACCGCGCGGCGCGGGCGGATCGAGCGGATCGACGACCGGAGCGGCCAGAAGGCGATCCGGGTGCTGGTCCCGCTCGCCGAGCTGTTCGGCTACGCGACCGACCTGCGCTCGCGCACCCAGGGGCGCGCGTCGCACACCCCCATGCAGTTGCAGAGCTACCACGAGGTGCCGGCCAACATCTCCAAGGAGATCGTTGCCCGCGTCCGGGGCGAGTAGGACCTCGGACCCAGACGAGAGCAGGACGAGGAGAAGAGGAGCGATGGGCAAGAAGAAGTTCGAGCGCACGAAGCCGCACGTGAACATCGGGACGATGGGCCACATCGACCACGGCAAGACAACCCTGACCGCGGCGATCACCAAGCGCCAGGCCGAGAAGGGCCTGGCCGAGTTCACGCCGTTCGACGAGATCGACAAGGCCCCGGAGGAGCGCGAGCGCGGCATCACGATCGCGATCGCCCACGTCGAGTACGAGACCGACACCCGCCACTACGCCCACGTCGACATGCCGGGCCACGCCGACTACATCAAGAACATGATCACCGGCGCCGCCCAGGTCGACGGCGCGATCCTGGTCGTCTCGGCCGCCGACGGCCCGATGCCCCAGACCCGCGAGCACGTCCTGCTCGCCCGCCAGGTCGGCGTCCCCTACATCGTGGTCGCGCTCAACAAGGTCGACATGGTCGATGACGCCGAGCTGCTTGACCTGGTCGAGCTCGAGGTGCGCGAGCTCCTGTCCTCCTACGAGTACCCGGGCGACGACACCCCGGTGATCCAGGTCTCGGCGCTCAGGGCGCTCGAGGGCGACGAGGAGGCCATGACCAAGATCGACGAGCTCCTCCTGGCCGTGGACACCTACGTGCCCGAGCCGGTCCGCGACGTCGACAAGCCGTTCCTGATGGCGATCGAGGACGTGTTCTCGATCACCGGGCGCGGCACCGTGGTGACCGGCCGCGTCGAGCAGGGCGTGCTGAAGAAGATGGAGGAGGTCGAGATCGTCGGGATCAGAGACACCCGCAAGACCACGGCGACCGACCTGGAGATGTTCCGCAAGCTCCTTGACGAGGTGCAGGCCGGCGACAACGTGGGCGTGCTGCTGCGCGGGATCGACAAGGACGAGGTGGCCCGCGGCCAGGTGCTCGCCAAGCCCGGCTCGGTCACCCCGCACACCGAGTTCACCGCCCAGGTCTACGTGCTGTCCAAGGACGAGGGCGGCCGCCACACGCCGTTCTTCACCGGCTACCGCCCGCAGTTCTACTTCCGCACGACGGATGTGACCGGCTCGGCCAACCTGCCCGAGGGCGTCGAGATGGTCATGCCCGGCGACAACATCGAGATGACCGTGAGCCTCGGTGCCCCGATCGCCATGGAGGAGGGCCTGCGCTTCGCGATCCGCGAGGGCGGCCGGACCGTGGGCGCCGGACGCGTCACCAAGATCATCAAGTAACGCATCGAGGACAGGGAAGAGGGGAAGCGAGGCAGTGGCCGGACCCAGGATCCGCATCAAGCTCCGGGCGTACGACCACCGGATGCTGGACGTCGCGGCTCGCGAGATCGTCGAGCACGTGACGCGGACCGGCGCCAAGGTGGTCGGGCCGGTGCCGCTGCCGACCGAGCGGTCGATCTACACGGTGATCCGCTCGCCGCACAAGTACAAGGACAGCCGCGAGCACTTCCAGATGCTCACGCACAAGCGGCTCATCGACATCGTCGACGCCACGTCGAAGACGGTCCAGGAGCTCCAGCGCCTGAACCTGTCGGCGGGTGTCGACATCGAGATCAAGTTGTAGGGACGGACATGGCGGAGATCAAAGGCATCCTCGGGACGAAGCTGGGCATGACCCAGATCTTCGACGACACCCGCGCGATCCCGGTCACGGTCATCAAGGCCGGGCCGTGCTTCGTCGCGCAGGTCAAGACCGAGGCCAGGGACGGGTACTCGGCGGTCCAGCTCGCGTTCGGGCCGACGCGTCCGAACGGCCTGACCAAGCCGGAACAAGGGCACTTCGACAAGCACGGCGGGCAGACCGGCCGTCACGTCGTGGAGATCCGGACCGACGACGCCGGGTCTTACGAGCCGGGTCAGGAGCTGCGGGCCGACCTGTTCGAGGCGGGCGAGCGCGCCGACGTCGTCGGCGTCTCCAAGGGCAAGGGGTTCGCCGGCGTGATGAAGCGTCACGGGTTCGGCGGCCTGTCCAGCAGCCACGGCACCGAGCGCAAGCACCGCTCGCCGGGCGCGATCGGCGCCTGCGCGACCCCGTCGCGGGTCTTCAAGGGCATGCGGATGGCCGGCCAGATGGGCAACGAGCGCGTAACGGTGCTGAACCTGGAGGTCGTCCGGGCCGACCCGGAGCGCAACCTGCTGCTCCTGAAGGGCGCGATCCCGGGTCCGGAGGGCGGGCTCGTCATGGTCCGCTCGGCCGTGAAGGCCCCGGCCGACCAAGGGCGGTCAGTGATGCCGAAGATCGACGTCGTCTCCTTGGCCGGCAAGAAGGTCGGCACCCGCGATCTGTCGGCCGAGGTGTTCGAGGCCAAGGTGAGCGTCCCGCTGATGCACCAGGTCGTGGTCGCCGGCATGGCCTCGATCCGCCGGGGCACGCACTCGACCAAGACCCGCGGCGAGGTCTCGGGCGGCGGCCGCAAGCCGTGGCGCCAGAAGGGCACCGGCCGCGCTCGGCAGGGCTCGAACCGCGCGCCGCAGTGGACGGGCGGCGGCGTGGTGCACGGGCCGCAGCCGCGCGACCACGACCTGCGCGTGAACAAGAAGATGAAGCGGAGCGCCCTGCGCTCGGCACTCACGGACGCGCTCGTGAGCGGGAAGCTCGCGGTGATCCAAGACCTCGAGTTCGACGAGCCGAAGACCCGGTCCGCGGCCGACGTGCTGGACACTCTCGAGCTCGAGTGGCAAGGTCCTGCTCGTCCTGCCCCTGCCGAGCGACTCGGGCGCGGTCGAGAAGTCCTTCCGCAACATCCGCGGGGTCCGGGTCGCCTACGCGCGGAGCCTGGGCGTCTACGAGGTCATCGCGGCCGACCACCTGATCCTCACGGAGAGCGCCCTCGACGTCGTCGAGGGCGCGACCGCGAGGGCGGCCGCGGACGAGCCCGTGGCGGAGGCTGCGGACGCGCCCTCGCGCCGTTGCGGACGCGCTCCGCGAAGCCGACCCGGGGCCCGGCGACGCGGACCACGCCCCGGCGAGCACCGACGACGGGGGTGAGGACGAGTGAAGACCCCGCGCGACGTGATCATCCGCCCCGTGGTGAGCGAGAAGTCCTATGCGGGGCTCGAGCAGAACACCTACACGTTCCTGGTCGACCCACGGGCCAACAAGACCGAGATCAAGGAGGCGGTCCAGGCGATCTGGAACGTCCAGGTGACCTCGGTCCGGACGCTGAACCGCCCGGGCAAGGTCAAGCGCCGCCGGTGGACGCTCGGCAAGCGCGCGGACCAGAAGCGGGCCATCGTCAAGCTCGCCGAGGGCGACAGCATCGAGATCTTCGAGACGGGGAAGTAGCGATGGCCGTTCGCAAGTACAAGCCGACGACGCCGGGACGACGCGGCGCCAGCGTGTCCTCGTTCGAGGAGATCACGCGCGCCAAGCCGGAGCGCTCGCTCGTCGCCAAGGGCCGCAACCGTGCCGGGCGCAACACGCACGGCCGGGTCACCACGCGGCACCAGGGCGGCGGCAACAAGCGCCGGTACCGGGTGATCGATTTCCGGCGCGACAAGGACGGGGTCCAGGCCAAGGTGGCGCACATCGAGTACGACCCCAACCGCACGGCGCGCATCGCCTTGCTGCACTACGCCGACGGGGAGAAGCGGTACATCCTGTCGCCGAACGGCCTGCGGGTGGGCGACCGGCTGGTCTCGGGTGAGGGTGCCGACGTTCGGCCGGGCAATTCGCTCCCGCTGCGCAACATCCCGGTCGGCACCACCGTGCACGCGGTCGAGCTGAAGCCCGGCGCCGGCGCCCGCATGGCGCGCTCGGCCGGGACCAGCATCCAGGTCATGGCCAAGGAGGGGAAGATGGCGACGCTCCGGTTGCCGTCGGGCGAGACACGCCTGGTCGAAGCGACCTGCAAGGCAACGATCGGAGAGGTCGGCAACGCCGAGCACGAGCTGATCCAGCTCGGCAAGGCGGGCCGGAGCCGTTGGAAGCGCAAGCGTCCGTCGGTCCGCGGTGTGGCGATGAACCCGGTCGACCACCCGCTCGGCGGCGGCGAGGGCAAGAGCTCGGGCGGCCGGCACCCGACGAGCCCGTGGGGGCAGAAGGAAGGCCGCACGAGGAAGAAGAACAAGGCGTCGAACCGCTACATCGTTCGGCGTCGCGGGAAGGGGCGGGGCTAGTGCCGCGGAGCATCAAGAAGGGGCCGTTCGTCGACGAGCACCTCATGGTCAAGATCGTCGAGATGAACCGCCGGAGCGACAAGAAGGTCGTCCGGACCTGGTCGCGTCGTTCGACGATCGTGCCGGAGATGGTGGGCCACACGATCGCCGTCCACGACGGGCGCAAGCACGTGCCCGTGTACATCTCGGAGTCGATGGTCGGCCACAAGCTGGGCGAGTTCGCGCCGACGCGGACGTTCCGCTCGCACGCGCGTGGTGAGCGTTCCACCACGGTGAGGTAGCGGTCATGGAGGCGAAAGCGACGGTGAAGTACGTGGGGATCTCGCCGCCCAAGGCTCGGCGGGCGGTCGACCTCGTCCGCGGTCGGCAGGTCGAAGAGGCTCGCCGGATCCTGCGCTTCTCGCCGCTCGGGGCCGCCAAGACGATCGAGAAGGCGCTCAACTCGGCGATCGCCAACGCCGAGCAGCAGCCCGGCGTCGTGGCGCAGAACCTCGTCATCGACCGCGCCTGGGTCGACGAGGGTCCGACGCTCAAGCGCTGGCGCCCGCGCGCCTACGGTCGCGCCACCAAGGTCCTGAAGCGCACGTCGCACATCACGCTCGTGGTCCGTTCGTTGGGAGAGGATGCATAGTGGGTCACAAGGTCAACCCGTACGGGTTCCGTCTCGGGGTCATCTACCCGTGGAAGTCCAACTGGTTCGCAGGCCGGGACTATTCCGACCAGCTCCACGAGGACATCTGGATCCGCAAGCACATCCGCTCGCGCCTGTCCCGCGCGGGCATCTCGAGCATCGACATCGAACGCAAGGGTGACCAGATCTGGATCTACATCCGGACCGCCAGGCCGGGCATCGTGATCGGCCGCAAGGGCGCCGAGGTGGACAAGATCCGCAAGGACGTCGAGCGTGTCACGAAGAAGCGGGTCGACGTGAAGGTCGAGGACATGAACTCGGCGGCCTCCGAGACGCGCCCGGAGACCGACGCCACGCTGCTGGCGCAGGGCGTCGCGGAGCAGCTGGCCGGCCGCGTGTCGTTCCGGCGCGCGATGCGCCGGGCGGTGCAGACCGCGATGCGCTCGGGAGCGCTGGGCGTCCGCGTGCAGTGCGGCGGCCGCTTGGGCGGGGCCGAGATGTCGCGGCGCGAGTGGTATCGGGAGGGCCGGGTCCCGCTCCACACGCTGCGCGCCAAGATCGACTTCGGGACCGCCGAGGGAAAGACGACCTTCGGGCAGATCGGCGTGAAGGTCTGGGTGTACCACGGCGACGAGATCCCGCAGGCCGAGCAGGAGACCGAGCGCCTGCGCGCCCGTGCTCTCGCGCAGGTCTCTAGCGGGGGCGCCTCGACGGGCGCGCTGATCACCGATGAGCGCGAGGCCGCGGAGGTCGCGGAGGTCGAGCCCGCCCCGGCCGTCTCCGAAACCCCGGACGTGGTGTCCGCCGATGCCCCTGAGGAGACCGTACCCGCTCCCGAGGCCGTCCCGGAGGCGGCTTCCGCGGCCGAGACGGCGGCACCCGAGGTCGGAGCCGACGCCGAGGGACCGAGCGAGCCCCCGACGGCTCCCGAGGGTGACGGGGAGGCGCAGGGCTGATGCTGGCGCCCAAGAAGGTCAAGCACCGCAAGGTTCATCGCGGCCGCCGGCGCGGGCGCGCCAAGGGCGGGACCGAGGTGCACTTCGGCGACTTCGGCCTGGTCGCGCTCGAGGCCGCATGGATCACCAACCGCCAGATCGAGGCGGCCCGTGTCGCGATCACGCGTCACATCCGCCGCGGCGGCAAGGTGTGGATCAACATCTTCCCGGACAAGCCCTACACCAAGAAGCCGGCGGAGACCCGCATGGGCTCGGGCAAGGGCAACCCCGAGGGGTGGGTGGCCGTCGTCAAGCCCGGGCGCGTGATGTTCGAGCTGTCCGGGGTCTCCGAGACCCTCGCGCGTGAGGCGATGTCGCGGGCCGCGCACAAGCTCCCGATCAAGAGCAAGTTCATCACCCGGGCCGGCGTGGGAGGTATCGACTAGTGGCGACGATCCAGGAGCTCCGGGACCTCGGCGACCAGGAGCTGTTCGAGCGGCTCGAGTCCGACAAGGAGGAGCTGTTCAACCTTCGGTTCCAACTCGCGACGGGGCAGCTCGACAACCCGATGCGCATCAAGGACGTGCGGCACGAGATCGCGCGGATCCTGACGATCGTGGGCGAACGCACGGCGGAGAACGAGGCGGAGCAAGCGATGGGCGCGGCGCAGGCCGCGGAGGCGGAGGCGTGATGGGCGACCAACCCACATCGGAGATGGACGAGCAGCCCGCGGTCGACGAGACCCCTCCGACCGAGTCGGTCCGGGCGACGGCGCCTACGGAGCTCACGCAGGAGGGGGCGGCGGACGTCCGGGGCCGGCGCAAGGTCCGCGTCGGCATCGTCGTGTCCGACAAGATGGACAAGACCGTGCTCGTCCGCATCGACCGGCGCGTGCGGCACCCCCTGTACAAGAAGACCGTCGCGCGCTCGGACAAGCTTGCGGCGCACGACGAGACGAACGACGCGCACGTCGGGGACACCGTCCGGGTGATGGAGACCCGGCCGGTCTCCAAGAGCAAGCGCTGGCGCGTGGTCGAGATCGTGGAGAGGGCGAGATAGGTGATCCAGCAGGAATCGCGCTGCAGGGTTGCGGACAACACCGGGGCGAAAGAGGTCCTCGTGATCCGCGTACTCGGCGGGAGCGGCCGCCGGTACGCGCACGTGGGAGACGTCGTCGTCGGTTCGGTGAAGGACGCCCTGCCCGGCGGCGCGGTCAAGAAGGGTGAGGTCGTGAAGGCGGTGGTCGTTCGAACGGCCAAGGAGCGCCGCCGGACCGATGGGTCCTACATCCGGTTCGACGACAACGCGGTCGTGATCTTGACCGCGGACTCGAAGAACCCGCGCGGCACGCGCATCTTCGGTCCGGTCGCGCGCGAGCTGCGGGAACGGCGGTTCATGAAGATCATCTCGTTGGCCCCGGAGGTGTTGTGACGATGCCCGGCGTGAACATCCACAAGGACGACACCGTGAAGGTCATGACCGGCAAGAGCGCCGGGCACACCGGACGCGTGATCCGCGTCCTCCCGCGCGACGGCCGGGTCATGGTCGAGGGCGCGGCGATGGCCAAGAAGCACCAGCGTACTTCGGGCAAGCGCTCGGCGAGCGGTTCCCAGCTCCAGCAGGGCGGGATCATCGACACGGAGCTGTTCATCGACATCTCGAACGTGATGCTGGTCTGCAGCTCGTGCGGCAAGCCGACGCGGGTGGGGTACCGCGTCGAGGGCGACGGGACGAAGTTCCGAGTGTGCAGGAAGTGCGGGGCCGATCAGTGACCGACCAGGCGACGCCGCGTCTGAAGGAGCGCTTCCAGCGGGAGGTCCGCGCCCGCCTACAGCAGGAGCTCGGCTTCTTGAACCCGATGCAGGTGCCCCGTCTGGAGAAGGTCGTCGTGAACATGGGCGTTGGTGACGCCCTGAAGGATGGCCGTATGCTGGAGGCCGCCGTCGACGACCTCACGATCATCACCGGTCAGAAGCCGGTGATCACCAAGGCCCGGAAGTCCATCGCCGGGTTCAAGCTCCGTGAGGGCAGCCCGATCGGCGCGAAGGTCACCCTGCGGGGCGACAGGATGTGGGAGTTCATCGATCGGCTGGTCTCGATCGCGATCCCCAGGATCCGGGACTTCCGTGGGCTGAACCCGAACGCGTTCGACGGGCACGGCGACTACACGCTCGGGCTGACCGAGCAGCTGATCTTCCCGGAGATCGACTACGACAAGGTCCTGAAGATCCGGGGGATGGACATCACGGTCGTGACGACCGCGAGGAACGACGACGAGGGCAGGGCGCTGCTCGTCGCGCTCGGGTTCCCGTTCGAGGGGATCCCGATGGCGGCGGCGGTCTCGGGGAGTGGCTGATGGCGAAGAAGGCGTTGAGGAACAAGCAGGAGAGGCAGGCCAAGTTCAAGGTGCGCGAGTACACGCGGTGCCGGCGATGTGGCCGCGCGCGGGCCGTCTACCGGCGGTTCCTGCTCTGCCGCATCTGCTTCCGAGAGCTCGCGCACGCCGGGGAGCTGCCGGGGGTGACGAAGGCGTCATGGTGAGGCTCGCGACCAACGTCAATCGACCCGGTCGGCGACATGCTCACGCGGGTGCGCAACGCGAACCTGGCGTACAAGGACGACCTGGTCGTCCCGCCGTCGAAGATGAACGGTGCGCTCCTCGCAGATCCTGACCACCGAGGGCTACGTGGCAGGGTTCGGCGAGGAGGGCGAGGGCATCGAGCGCGTGTACCGGGTCACGCTGAAGTACGACGCCAAGCGGCAGCGCACGATCAGCGGCATCAAGCGCGTGAGCAAGCCCGGGCGGCGCGTGTACGCGGGGCGCGACGAGCTGCCGCGGGTGCTCGGCGGGCTCGGGATCGCGATCATCTCGACCTCGCAGGGCGTGATGACGGACCGCGACGCGTCCCGCAAGGGGATCGGCGGCGAGATCCTGGCGTACGTGTGGTGAGGCGGGAAGTCGCGGAGCGACGGGTGGGACGGGAGAGGAACAGCGGGGCATGAGTCGGATCGGCAGGCAACCCATCGAGATCCCGAGCGGCGTCGACGTCACGGTCGGCGAGGACGCCGTCGTCGTCGTCAAGGGCCCGCGCGGCGAGCTCTCGCAGCGGGTGCACCCCGAGATGCGCCTGGTCCGCGACGAGGGCGTGCTGCGGGTCGAGCGCCCGAGCGACGAGGGGTTCCACCGCAGCCTGCACGGGCTCACGCGCTCGCTGATCGCGAACATGGTCGAGGGCGTCACCAAGGGTTACGAGAAGCGCCTGGCGATCGTCGGCGTCGGCTACCGGGCGGCGATGAAGGGCGAGGAGCTCGAGGTCCAGGTGGGCTTCTCCCACCCGGTGACCGTCCCAGCGATCGACGGGATCGAGTTCGAGACCCCGACGCCGACCCAGATCGTGGTGCGGGGCAACGACAAGCAGCTCGTGGGCGAGGTGGCCGCCAACATCCGCAAGATCCGCAAGCCCGAGCCGTATAAGGGCAAGGGCATCCGGTACGAGAACGAGTACGTCCGCAAGAAGGCGGGCAAGGCCGCGAAGGGTGCGACCGCGTGATGGACGCCAAGACCAGACGCCGAGCCCGGGTCCGCCGCCACGTCCGCGTTCGCAGGAAGATCTCGGGGACCGCGGCGCGGCCGCGCCTGGCCGTGTACCGCTCGAACCGGCACATCTACGCGCAGCTCGTGGACGACGAGGCCGCGCGCACGTTGGCCGCCGCCTCCGATCGCGAGGTGAAGGCGGGCGGTGACGGCCAAGGGAAGGGGAAGACCGCGCCGGCCAAGGCGGTCGGTGAGCTGTTGGCCGAACGCGCCAAGGCGGCCGGGATCGAGCGGGTCGTGTTCGACCGCGGCGGCAGGTTGTTCCACGGGCGCGTGGCGGCGCTCGCCGAGGGTGCGAGGGAGAAGGGACTGCAGATCTGATGCGGCGCTACGACTCACAGGGCGAGAAGAGCATCTACGAGGAGCGGGTGATCTCGATCAACCGCGTGGCCAAGGTGGTCAAGGGCGGCCGCCGGTTCTCGTTCGCGGCGCTCGTCGTCGTGGGCGACGGCGCCGGCCGAGTCGGGCTGGGCTACGGCAAGGCAAAGGAGGTGCCCGCGGCGATCGCCAAGGGCGTCGAGGAGGCCAAGCGCAAGATGTTCGAGGTGCCGATGATGGGCACCACGATCCCTCACCAGGTGACCGGTCGGGACGGTGCGGGCATCGTGCTCCTCAAACCGGCGGCCCCGGGGACGGGTGTGATCGCCGGCGGCGCGGTACGCGCGCTGGTGGAGTGCGCCGGCATCAAGGACATCCTGTCCAAGTCGCTCGGCTCCTCCAATTCGATCAACATCGTGAAGGCGGCCATGACGGGCCTGAAGAGCCTCCGGCGACCCGAAGAGGTCGCGCGGCTCCGCGGACGCGAGCTCCACGAGGTGGCGCCCAAGCCGATGCTCGCGGCGGTGGCCGCGGCGCAGGCGCGCCTGTCGGCCACGCGCGCGGCCAAGCTCGAGGAGGTCTACGGGGACCAGGCTCAGGCCTCGCCCGATGCGGGCGGTCGCCGATGACCCTGCTCAAGGTGACGCAGGTCCGCAGCGTGATCCATCGCCCGAAGGACCAGAAGCAGACGGTGCGGCGCCTCGGCCTTCACCGGATCCGCGACAGCGTGATCAAGGACGACCGTCCCGAGATCCGCGGGATGATCGCGAAGGTGCAGCACCTGGTCAGCGTCGAGGAGGTCGCCGACGAGGGCGCGGCTCGAGGGAAGGCGGCGTCGTGAAGCTCCATCACCTGAAGCCGGCGGAGGGCTCCAAGAAGGACCGCACCCGCGTGGGCCGCGGTCGCGCCGGAACGCGCGGCAAGACCGCGGGCCGGGGCACCAAGGGCTGGGGCGCGCGCCACAACCCCAAGCCGGGGTTCGAGGGCGGCCAGATGCCCCTGCAGCGCCGCGTGCCGAAGCTGAAGGGCTTCACGAACCCGAACCGCATCGAGTATGCGGTCGTCAACGTGGGGTCGCTCGGCGAGGTGTTCGAGGGCGAGGTGGATCCCAAGGGCCTGCTCGATCACGGCCTGGTCCGCAAGGGCCGCCCGGTGAAGGTCCTCGCGCGCGGCGAGCTCGACAAGGCGCTCACGGTCCGCGCGCACGCGTTCAGCGAGGCGGCCCGGGCGAAGATCGAAGGGGCCGGCGGCAAGGCCGAGCTCATCGCAGACCAGGGGTAGGATAGAGAGCCGTGCTTCGCGCCTTCGTCAACGCGTTCAAGGTTCCGGACCTCCGGAACAAGATCCTGTTCACCCTGGCCATCATCGCGGTCTACCGGCTCGGGTCCCACGTTCCGGTCCCGGTCGTCGACATCAACATCCTGACCGACGCCTTGAAGAACCAGGGCAGCACCGGGTTCCTCTCGTTCATCGACCTGTTCTCCGGTGGCGCGCTCACGCGCATGGCCGTGTTCGGGCTGGGGATCATGCCCTACATCACGGCGTCGATCATCATGCAGCTGCTCACCGTGGTGATCCCCAAGCTCGAGTCGTGGCACAAGGAGGGCGAGTCCGGCACCAAGAAGATCAACCAGTGGACCCGCTACGTGACCGTGGTGCTCGCGTTGCTGCAATCCACGGGGCTCGTGTTCCTGTTCCACTCGCGCTCGGACCAGCTGGGCAACGTCGACATCTTCCCGTCCGGGACGTTCACCGCCGCGAACATCGCGCTGATCGTGCTGGTGATGACCGCCGGCACGGCGATGATCATGTGGATGGGGGAGCTCATCACCCAGCGCGGCATCGGCAACGGCATGTCGATCCTGATCTTCTCCAGCGTGATCTCGCGGCTCCCGCAGGAGGGTCGCGCGATCCTGCTGCAGGCCGGGACGACGAAGTTCGTGGTCGTCCTGCTGATCGGGCTCGCGATCATCGTCGCCGTCATCTTCATCGAGCAGGGGCAGCGGCGGATCCCGGTCCAGTACGCCAAGCGCGTGGTGGGCCGGCGGATGACCACGGGCGGGAGCACGTACATCCCGCTCAAGGTCAACCAGGCCGGCGTGATCCCGATCATCTTCGCGAGCTCGGTCCTGTACTTCCCGACGTTGCTGGCGAGCGTCTACCACGCGGACTGGTTCACCAACTTCGTGAACAACCAGGTGACGAACCAACGGAGCCTGGTCTATATGACCATCTACGGGCTCCTCGTGATCTTCTTCGCGTACTTCTACACGGCGATCGCGTTCAACCCCGTCGACACGGCGGACAACCTCCGCAAGTACGGCGGGTTCGTGCCGGGCATCCGTCCGGGGCCGCCGACGGCCGAGTACCTGAGCTTCGTCCTGTCCCGGATCACGCTGCCGGGCTCGATCTTCCTCGCGACCGTCGCCTTGCTGCCGACGATCGTCCTCGCCTTCTGGACGATCCAGCAGTTCCCCTTCGGCGGGACCTCGTTGCTGATCACGATCGGTGTCGCCCTCGAGACGATGAAGCAGCTCGAGTCGCAGCTGTTGATGCGGCACTACGAGGGCTTCCTGAAGTAGGCCGGCGTGCGGATCATCCTCCTCGGACCTCCGGGCGCAGGCAAGGGCACGCAGGCGAGGAGGCTGTCCGAACGCTACGGGCTCGCGATCATCGCCACCGGCGACATCTTCCGGGACCAGATCGCACGCGAGACCCCGCTCGGGCTGCAGGCCAAGGAGTTCTACGACCGCGGGGAATACGTGCCCGACGACCTCACCACGAAGATGGTGCTCGAGCGGCTCGAGCAGCCGGACGTGCGGGAGGGGTTCATCCTCGACGGGTACCCGCGGACGGTGCCGCAGGCGCAGTCGCTCGAGCGCGCGCTCGCCGAGACCGGCCACCCGCTCTCGGCGGTGCTGAACTTCAAGATCTCCGACGCGGTCGCGGTCAAGCGCCTGATGGCGCGCCAGGTGTGCCCGAACTGCAAGCGCAGCTACAACACCGAGTTCAAGCCGCCGCGCGTCGCAGGGATCTGCGACGTGTGCGGTCACGACCTCGTGAACCGCGCCGACGACGACGAGGCGACGATCCTGCGCCGGCTCGAGGTCTACCAGCGCGAGACCAAGCCGCTCGTCCTGTATTTCTGGGAGCGCGGGCTGCTCCGCGACATCGATGCCGAGGCGCCGGAGGAGGTCGTCGCCGACCGCACGATCGAGGCGATCGCCGACCTGCTGGACGCGTACGAGTGACCCCATGATCGTCTACAAGTCCCCCGAGGAGCTCGGCAAGATGCGTCGCGCGGGTCGCATCGTCGCCGGGACCATCGACCGGGTCCTCGCGGCCGTCCGGCCGGCGGTCTCAACGGCCGAGCTCGACGCGGTCGCCGAGGCCTACATCGTCGAGCGGGGCGCGACGCCGTCGTTCAAGGGGTACGGGGCAGGCGCGGGGCGGGTCCCGTTCCCGGGATCGATCTGCACCTCGATCAACGAGGAGATCGTGCATGGGATCCCCTCGGGCGAGCGGACGCTCGCCGAGGGCGACCTGCTGAAGCTCGACTTCGGCGCGATCTGGGAGGGGTTCCACGGCGACTCCGCCGTGACCGTCATCGTGGGGGACCCGCCCTCGACCGAGGCGGACAAGCTCGTCCGCGTGACCGAGGAGGCGCTCGAGGCCGGGATCGCCCAGATCCGCCCCGGCGGCCGCCTGTCGGACATCGGCGCGGCGATCGAGCAGGTGGCCACGGGCGCCGGGTTCGAGGTCGTGCGCGAGTACGTGGGCCACGGGATCGGACGTAACCTGCACGAGGATCCGCAGATCCCCAACTACGGCAAGCCGGGCCGCGGACCCGTCCTCAAGCCCGGGCTGGTCGTGGCGGTCGAGCCGATGGTCAACGTGGGTGGCTGGGAGACGAGCGTCCTTCCCGATGGGTGGACCGTCGTGACCGAGGACGGGTCGCTCTCGGCGCACTTCGAGCACACGATCGCCGTCACCGAGGACGGGCACGAGGTACTCACGGCGCGGGGCTGAACGCCGTTCAAACCCGCAGGTCAACCCGCATCTCCGCTGCTCGTGGACGGTGTTCGGGACCGCCCCGTATACTGGCTGCCCGCTTCCATCCGGAGGCGGTTCCGTCTCGCCCGTGGGCGGGTCGGACGTGCCCGGAAACGAGGATCACCCGGAGCTTGCCGAAGAAGGACGCGATCGAGGTCGAGGGGACGGTGACCGAGCCGCTCCCGAACGCCATGTTCCGGGTGGAGCTCGAGAACGGACACAACGTGTTGGCCCACATCTCGGGGAAGATGCGGATGCACTACATCCGGATCCTCCCGGGGGACCGGGTGCTGGTGGAACTATCGCCGTACGACCTGACGCGCGGCAGGATCGTGTATCGGTACAAGTGATGAGGGGCGAGGTTCGATGAAGGTCCGTCCGTCGGTGAAGAAGATCTGCGATCGCTGCAAGGTGATCCGTCGGCGCGGCCAGATCCGCGTGATCTGTTCGAACCCCCGGCACAAGCAGCGGCAGGGATAGGCCAAGGAGCGAGGAGGCAAGCGTGGCTCGGATCGCCGGCGTCGACCTCCCGCGCGACAAGCGCGTGGACATCGCGCTCCGCTACATCTACGGCATCGGGTCCACTCGCGCGTACGAGATCGTCCAGGGCTCGGGCGTCGAGGGGGGCACCAAGGTTCGGGACCTGTCCGAGGACGAGGTCAGCAAGATCCGCGAGTTCATCGACCGCACGTACAAGGTCGAGGGCGATCTGCGCCGCGAGGTAGCCCAGGACATCAAGCGCAAGATCGAGATCGGTTCGTACCAGGGGGTTCGCCACCGCAGGAGCCTCCCCGTGCGCGGGCAGCGCACGCACACCAACGCGCGGACCCGCAAGGGCCCCCGCAAGACCGTGGCCGGCAAGAAGAAGGCCACGAAGAAGTAGAGGGGTTCGGGGGCTCAAGAAGCGAGCGCGGAGGCGCGAGCGTTAGCCCCCGAGGAAAAGGGGACCCGTCGATGGCCAAACCCAAGGCGAAGAAGACCAAGCGTCGCGAGAAGAAGAACGTCGTCCACGGACAGGCGCACATCAAGTCGACGTTCAACAACACGATCGTCACGATCACCGATCTGCAGGGGAACACGATCTCGTGGGCCTCGGCCGGCAACGTGGGGTTCAAGGGCTCCCGCAAGTCCACCCCGTTCGCCGCGCAACTCGCGGCGGAATCCGCCGCGCGCAAGGCCCAGGAGCACGGGCTCCAGAAGGTCGACGTGTTCGTGAAGGGTCCCGGCTCGGGTCGCGAGACCGCGATCCGCTCGCTGGCGGCCACCGGCCTGGAGGTCGCGGGCATCCAGGACGTCACGCCGGTGCCCCACAACGGGGTCCGGCCCAAGAAGCGCCGGCGCGTCTAGGCGCCCGGCTGGCCCGCACGTCGAAGCGGGCGTCACACGCGGCGGGGAGGAATGGATGATCCCCCGTCGGAGGAGGAGCAGAAGTGTTCATCGTCGCGAGACCGCAGATCCAGGAGGAGTCCCTCTCGCCGACCCGCTCGAAGTTCGTCATCGAGCCGCTCGAGCCGGGGTTCGGCTACACGGTAGGGAACTCGCTCCGCCGCACCCTGCTGTCCTCGATCCCGGGCGCTGCCATCAGCTCGGTCCGGATCGAGGGCGTGCTGCACGAGTTCTCGACGATCCCCAAGGTCACCGAGGACGTCACGGACATCATCATGAACCTGAAGGAGCTCGTGGTCCGCAGCGAGGCCGACGAGCCCATCACGATCTACCTGAAGGCCAAGGGGCCGGGCGCGGTCACGGCCGGTGACATCGCGCCGCCGGCCGGCGTCGAGATCTTGAACCCCGACCTGCACGTCGCGACGCTCGGCAAGGGCGGATCGCTCGAGATGGAGATGACCGTCGAGCGGGGCGTGGGCTACCGGATGGCCGACAAGAACAAGAACCCCCGCGACCCGATCGGCGTGATCCCGGTCGACTCGATCTTCTCGCCGGTGCGACGCGTGTCGTACTCGGTCGAGAACACCCGGGTCGAGCAGATGACCGACCGTGACCGGCTGATCCTGGACGTCGAGACGGACGGCTCGATCACCCCGCGCGAGGCGCTGGCCTCCGCCGGGGGGACCCTGCTCGAGCTCGTGCAGCTCTTCGGCGACCTCGCCGAGGCGCAGTCGATGCAGGTCGGACCCGCCGAGGACGACTCGGTCCCGTCGGACTACGCGATCACGGTGGAGGAGCTCAACCTGTCGGTCCGCTCCTACAACTGCCTGAAGCGCGAGGGCATCAACACCGTCGGCGACCTGGTCGACAAGTCCGAGGCCGAGCTGATGGACATCCGCAACTTCGGCCAGAAGTCGATCGACGAGGTGAAGGCCAAGCTCGAGGAGCTCGGCCTGGGGCTGCGGGAGGAGTAGGGATGCCCAAGCCCAAGAAGGGCCCGCGTCTGGGCTCCGGTCCCGCCCACCAGCGCCTGATGCTGAACGGCATCGCCGCGCAGCTGTTCGTCCACGAGCACATCAACACGACCGAGGCCAAGGCCAAGGCCGTGCGCCCCGTGGCCGAGAAGCTGATCACGTTCGCCAAGAGGGGCGACGTCGCGGCGCGCCGCGAGGTCCTCAAGCAGATCCCCGACCGCGACATCGTCCACAAGCTGTTCAGCGAGATCGGGCCGCGCTTCGCCGAGCGCAACGGCGGCTACACGCGGATCCTCAAGCTCGGGCAGCGCCAAGGCGACGGGGCGCCGATGGCGCGGATCGAGCTCGTCGGGTCGGAGTAGGGGTCGCGCTGCGCGAGGCGCGCTGAGGTCGAGGGCTTCCCTCGGGCTGCGCGTCTCGCTGTGCTTGGCGGGCGCGCCTCGGTGACTTCCGGCTCGCGCGACGACGCCCGAGGGAACCCTCTCCCCGCGCGCCGTTACGCTGCACGGCCTTCCTCGTCATACTCCTGACGTGATCGTGCGGCTCTCGCTCGCCTACGACGGGACGCGGTTCCGCGGCTGGGCGAAGAACCGAGGGCAACGTACGGTGGAAGGGGTTCTGTCCGAGGCGCTAGGCCGTGTCCTGGGTGGCGAGCCCAGGCTCTTGGTCGCGGGACGCACTGATGCCGGGGTGCATGCCAGGGGGCAGGTGGGGTCGTTCGTGGCGGGCGACGACGTGGATCTCGAGCGGCTCCAGCGGTCGGTCAACGGGATGCTCGCGCCCGAGGTCGTCGCGTGGGACGTGCGTCAGGCAGCTGAGGGGTTCAACGCGAGATTCTCGGCGACCGCCCGCGAATACCGCTACCGGATCGACACCGGCGCGTGGCCCGATCCGTTCGAGGCTCGGTACGTCTGGCACCGACCCGGGGAGCTGTCCGTGGCATCGATGCGAGAGGCGGCGCGTGCGCTTCTCGGCGAGCACGACTTCACGTCGTTCTGCCGCAGGCCGCCATCGGGGGGCACCGTCCGACGGCTCGAGCGTCTCTCGATCGCCCAAGCGGGCGATCGGGTCGAGATCTCTGCGCGGGCGAACGCGTTCCTGCACCAGATGGTGCGGACCCTGGTGGGGACGCTCGTCGCGGTCGGCGACGGTCGTCTCGAGACGGGCGCCGTGCGCGAGATCCTCGCGGCGCGCGACCGTGGCCGAACCCCGCAGATGGCGCCGGCGCACGGGCTCACGCTCGAACGGGTCGTGTACGGTCGGCGCGGTTCCGGCCCTTGATTTGACCCACGACCGGTCGCCCGCAGACCATCTCGGCATGGACGTCCTCCTGCCCCGATCGCTCCAGGAGGCGCTCGAGCTGGCCGCCGCGAACCCAGAGGTCGTGCCGATCGCCGGGGGAACCGACGTGATGGTGGGGCTCAACATGGATCACGCACGCCCCGAGACGCTGATGGACGTCTCGCGCCTGCCGGAGCTCGCGGAGTGGCGTCGCGAGAACGGGCAGCTGTTCCTCGGTGCCGGGGTGACCTACTCGCGGATCATGCGTGAGCTGCCCGAGCACACCGCGCTCGTGCAGGCCTCGCGTTCGGTGGGGTCGCCGCAGATCCGCAACCGGGGGACGGTCGGAGGCAACCTCGGGACCGCGTCGCCGGCCGGGGACGCGCTCCCGGTACTCGCGGCCTGGGACGCCGAGGTCGTGCTCGCACGGCCGGAGGGTCGACGCGTTCGGTGCCGTGGCGGGAGTTCCTGACCGGCGTGAAGCAGACCGCGCGTGAGCCGGGCGAGCTGATCCTCGGCGCGCGCTGGAACGTGCCAAGGGGCCCCGGCTCGTTCTCGAAGATCGGGACGCGGAACGCGATGGTGATCGCGGTCGCGAACCTTTGCCTGCAGGTCGACGAGCCGAGCCGTTCGGTGCGCGTGGCGCTCGGGTCGGTTGCGCCGACGGTCGTGCGAGCAAGTGACGCCGAGACGTTTGCGGCGCAAGCATTCGAGGGGGCCGGGCTCTGGGACGACTCGGATCCGCCGCTCGGCTCGGACGCGATCGAACGCTTCGGCGAGCTCGTCGCGGAGGCCGCGAGCCCCATCGACGACGTCCGCGGGACGAGCGCGTACCGGCGCCACGCCTGCGCCGTGATGGCTCGACGGGCGCTCTCGTGGGCGGTCGACGATCGAAGGGGCGACCGCTGATGCTCGTCCGCGCGAACGTGAATGGCGAATGGCGGGAGGCCGACGTCTGGGAGGGGTCGAGCCTCCTGTACCTGCTGCGCGAGCACCTGGGGTTGCCGGGCTCGAAGAACGCGTGCGAGCAAGGGGAGTGCGGCTCCTGCTCGGTGTGGCTCGACGGTGAGCTGGTGTGCGCGTGCCTCGTCCTCGCGGCGCAGGCGAGCGAGCGCGAGGTGCGCACGGTCGAGGGCCTGGCGGCGGGCGACGCCATGCATCCCGTGCAGGAGGCGTTCGTCGAGACCGGCGCCGTGCAGTGCGGGTTCTGCACGCCGGGGTTCGTCGTCGCGGTGGCCGACCTGCTCGAACAGGAGCCGGAGCCGAGCGAGCCACTCGTCCGCGAGGCGCTCTCCGGCAACCTGTGCCGCTGCACGGGCTACGAGAAGATCCTGGAGGCGGTCCGGCTCGCCTCGGACCGGATGCGGATCCGGGAGGACGAGTTGTGAGCGCCCGCGTCGGCGTGCGCACGCGCGAGGGTGTCGGCGTCTCGGTGCCGCGGATCGACGGGGTGCCGAAGGTCAAGGGACAGTTCGCCTATGGCAGCGACCTGTGGGCCGACGAGATGCTGTGGGGCCACACGCTCCGCAGTCCCCATCCGCATGCGCGGATCCGCTCCATCGCGATCGGGGACGCGGTCGCGAGCCCCGGCGTGTACGCGGTGTTGCTCGCCGACGACGTGCCCGGGAGCGCGTTCTACGGGCTGGAGTTCGCCGACCAGCCGGTGCTCGCGAGCGAGGTCGTCCGCTACGTCGGCGAGCCGATCGCCCTGGTCGCGGCCGAGCATCCCGAGCTCGCGCGTCGCGCGGCTGAGAAGATCGTCGTGGGCTACGAGCCGCTCCCGGCGGTCACCGACATGGTGCTGGCCCTCGGGCCGGACGGGCCGGTGGTCCATCCTTACGGGAACGTGCTGAGCGACGTCCGCGTCCAGCACGGCGACCCGGACGCCGAGGCCGAGGTCTGGGTCGAGGGCTACTACGAGACGGGGATGCAGGACCAGGCCGCGCTCGGGCCCGAAGCCGGACTGGCGGTGCCGGCCGAGGACGGCGGGATCGACCTGTTCGTCGCGACCCAGTGGCTGCACATCGACCGCAAGCAGATCGCGCCCTGCCTCGGCCTGCCGGAGGACAAGGTCCGTCTGTTCCTCGCGGGGACCGGCGGCGCGTTCGGTTCCAGGGAGGACGTAAGCATGCAGATCCACGCCTGCATGCTCGCCCTGCACACGGGACGGCCGGTCAAGATGGCGTACGGGCGCTCGGAGTCCTTCCTCGGACATGTGCACCGGCACCCTTCGCGGATCTGGATGCGCACCGGCGCGACGCGCGACGGCGATCTCGTGAACGTCCGCGCCCGGGTGCTGATCGACGGCGGGGCGTACACGTCGTCGTCGATCGCGGTCATCTCGAACGCGACCACGTTCGCGGCAGGCCCCTACGACGTCCCGAACGCCCTGATCGAGGGCACCTGCGTGTTCACGAACAACCCGCCGTGCGGCGCGATGCGGGGGTTCGGCGCCGTGCAGGTGTGCTTCGCGCACGAGGGGCAGATGGACAAGCTCGCCGCGGCGCTCCCGATGGATCCGGTGCAGCTGCGGCTGCGGAACGCCGCCGCCACCGGCACGGTGCTCCCGACGGGGCAGGCGATCCGCGGCGCCGCGCCGGTCCGCCAGGTGCTCGAACGGTGCGCGGCGATCCCGCATCCACCGCCTGCACCCGACCGGCGGGACCCCGTCGAGCTCCCGGGCGGCGTCGCCGGCAACGTCGGGCGTGGCGAGGGCGTTCGCCGCGGCGTCGGGTTCGCGGTCGGCTACAAGAACCACGCGTACAGCGGGGGGTTCGACGATTCGGCGGAGGCGCGGGTGACGCTTTCGGCCGGCCCCGAGGGCCCGGTGGCCGAGGTCCATAGCGCGGCCGCCGAGGTAGGCCAAGGGGTTCACACGGTCCTCGCCCAGATCGCGCGCACGGTGCTCGGGATCGAACGCGTGATCCTGCACACCTCGGACACGCTGGTCGGCTCCGCGGGTTCGACCTCCGCCTCCCGCCAGACGATCGCCTCCGGCGGAGCGGTGAAGCTCGCCTGCGAGGCCGTGCTCGAGGAGCTGTTCGAACGCGCCCGGCGCGACGCGCGGCTGGTGACCTCGGACCTCGGCGTCGATGAAGGGTTCGTGACGGCCGACGGCGAGCGCGTGGCCCCGATGGAGGAGCTGCTGCCACAGCCGATCGAGTGCACGCGCGTCTGGCGGCACGCACCGACCTCCCCGCTCGACGAACACGGACAGGGCGACGTCCACGTCGGGTTCCTGTTCGGCGCACAACGGGCGGTCGTGGACGTCGATGCGGAGCTCGGGCTCGTGCGCGTCGTGCAGCTCGCGACGGCGCAGGACGTCGGCTTCGCGATCAACCCGCAGAGCATCGTCGGCCAGATCGAGGGGGGATCGGCGCAGGGGCTGGGACTCGCGCTGATGGAGGAGCTCCAGCTGAAGGACGGCCGGATCGCGAACGCGTCCTTCACCGACTACCTGCTCCCGACGACGCTCGACATGCCGAGGGTCGAGGTCGAGCTCATCGAGGAGCCCGAACCGGGCACGCCGTTCGGCGCCAAGGGCGTCGGCGAGCCGTCGAACGTGGTCGCACCGGCCGCGATCGTCGCGGCCCTACGGGACGCGCTCGGGCACGAGCTCAACCGGATGCCGGTCCGCCCCGACGACCTCGTCGGCCTCCGTGAACCCGCGACGATCCCTCCGTGGCCGCCGTTCCCCGAGCGACCGTCGCGCGAGCCGTCCCCCGCATCGGCGGGGATCGCGCGAACGGGCGAACCGACCTGAACCAGGATTACCTGCCGGGAGGCGACCGCTCAACCCGGCGGTACGCTGTGCGTGCCCGAGCGAGCGGAGACCCCGAGCGAGCGGAGACCGGGTAGCACGCTTCGTTCGAGTCGCCTGGAGGGTCGTTGCCTGAGTCAACATCCGTGTACGAGGAGGTCGGCGGCCTGCCGTTCTTCGAGCAGCTCGTCGATCGCTTCTACGAGGGGGTCGCATCCGATCCCGAGCTGTTGCCGGTCTATCCGCAGCCCGAGGATCTGGGGCCGGCCCGGAGGCGGCTCGCACTGTTCCTGAGCGAGTACTGGGGTGGCCCTGCCGCCTACAGCGCCGAGCGCGGCCATCCCATGCTCCGCAGGCGTCACCTCTCCTTCGCGATCGGGCCGGCGGAGCGCGACCGGTGGTTCGAACACATGCGGGCCGCGGTGGACGGGATGGGGCCGCCGGCCGACATCCGGCCTCGGCTGCTCGAGTACTTCCAGATGGGCGCCGAGGCGCTCAGGAACCGCGACCGGTAGCCGCCTCGGGCCCCCGGGGGCCTCGTCCTTTGACGGTCGCGCGAAACCGCAGGTAGCATGGGCCGTCGGCCGCTCCGGCCGGCATCTTTCACGTTATGAAGACCTACTCGCCGAAGCCGCGTGACATCGAGCGCCGCTGGTACGTCCTGGACGCCAGCGGGGCCATCCTCGGCCGTCTCGCGACGCAGGCGGCGACCATCCTGCGAGGCAAGCACAAGCCGATCTTCGCGCCCCATGCGGACACCGGCGATCACGTGATCGTGATCAACGCCAAGGAGGTCACGCTCTCGGGCGGCAAGGAGAACAAGAAGGTCGCCTACCATCACTCCGGATACCCGGGCGGCCTGACCGAGACCGTCTACTCGAGGCTTCTCGCGAAGAAGCCCGCGTTCGCGGTCGAGAAGGCCATCAAGGGCATGCTCCCGCACAACCGGCTGGGGCGGCAGATGGCGAGCAAGCTCCGCGTCTACGCCGGGCCGGAGCACCGGCACGAGGCGCAGCAGCCGCAGCCGCTCGCGTGGGGCGAGTTCCCCCGTGGAGCGGGCTGCCCGGGACGGGGGCCACGCCGCAGAAGGCTGCCTCGACACGACCGGAGCCGACGGCGCCCGCCGCGAAGCGGGCCACGGCGAAGCGCTCAACCGCGAAGGCCGCCCCCGTGACATCGCCGGCCAAGAAGACCACCGCGAAGCGCTCGACGGCCAAGCGCTCGACCGCGAAGGCGACGACCGCCAAGGCCCCGACGGCCAAGTCGCCGGCCAAGAAGACGACCGCCAAGCGGTCGACGAAGAAGGAGACGTAGCGTGGCGCAGACCGCGACGGGACGACGCAAGGAGGCCGTGGCCAGGGTCCGCCTGATCCCCGGCACGGGCGCGTTCCAACTGAACGGTCGTTCGCTGGACGAGTACTTCACGACGCGCGCCCATCGCATGGTCGTCGCCGCGCCGCTGCGCCTGGTCGAACGGGACAAGGATCTGGACGTGATCGCCCGGATCGAGGGCGGCGGGGTCTCGGGCCAGGCCGGCGCCCTGCGCCTGGGGATCGCCCGGGCCCTGATCGATCTCGACCCCGAGCTCCGTCCCGTGCTGAAGAGCGAGGGCTACCTCTCGCGCGATGCCCGCGAGAAGGAGCGTCGCAAGTACGGCCTCAAGAAGGCCCGCAAGGCCCCGCAGTACTCCAAGCGCTGAGCTCCGGCTCGGGCCCCAGCTTCGCGGCTTAGGTGGTCTCGGGTTCCCCGAGCGGCTCGTCGTCCACCGCTTCGAGCACCAGCCTCGCCTGCGCCTCGAACTCGGTCGGCACGAAGACGTAGGCAACGCCCATCCCGTACGGGTCGGAGCCTCCACCCTTGAGCAGGACGGGGATGCCCTCTCCCTGGAGACGGGCCTTGACGATCTCGCCCTCGAGGATCGAGGAGGTCGAGAGCACCTTGACGAGGTCGGGGGGCATGCCCACATTGTCGCAGCCCTCGACGCAACGACCCTCGGCCCGAAACGGGCATGACATTGACGTTCATCGATGTCACGCGCTATCATCCCATCGACGAACATCGATCTATGGGACTAGGGAGTGACCAAGGGTGCGTGAGCTGACGGTCATCGACCAGGCCCCGGCCGCCTGCTGCTCGCCGCTCGGAGCCACCGGCCTGTCCGACGAGGAGGCCGAGACGACGGCCGCGGTGTTCAAGGCCCTGTCGGATCCGGGGCGGGTCCGGATCGTGAACCTGCTGGCGAACGCCGACGGGCCGGCCTGCGTCTGCGACCTCACGCCGGAGCTCGGCTTGTCGCAACCGACCGTGAGCTTCCACCTGAAGAAGCTCGTCCAGGCGGGCTTGCTCGAACGAGAGCAGCGGGGCGTGTGGGCCTTCTACACGATCAACCGAAAGGTGCTCGAGCGTCTCGCGACGATCTTCGAGCTGGAACGGGAAGGAGCGAGGACATGAGCGAGGTCAGGGAACAGGTCCGCGAGCACTATCGCAAGGCGGCCCTCAGCGTGAAGAGCGTCGGATGGGGCAGCTGCTGCGACGAATCGTTGTGCGGTGGGGAAGCGTTGTACGAAGCGTCCGAGCGAGCCGAGGTGCCCGACGTCGCCGTGCTCGCGAGTCTCGGATGCGGCAATCCGACGGCCGTGGCGGACCTGGCCGAGGGCGAGACCGTCCTCGACCTCGGATCGGGTGGTGGGATCGACGTGATCCTTTCGGCGCGGCGTGTCGGACCGACCGGACGCGCCTACGGTCTCGACATGACCGACGAGATGCTCGATCTGGCACGACGGAACGTCGCCGAAGCCGGCGTCGACAACGTCGAGTTCCTCAAGGGCTACATCGAGGACGTCCCGCTGCCCGACGCGAGCGTGGATGTGGTCATCTCGAACTGTGTGATCAATCTCTCGGACGACAAGTCGAAGGCGTTCGACGAGATGCGACGCGTGCTTCGTCCCGGCGGGCGGCTCGGCATCAGCGACATCGTGGCGTCGGACGAGCTGTCCGCGGCCGAACGCGCCGAGCGGGGCAGCTTCGTCGGGTGCATCGCCGGTGCGCTGTCGTTCGGCGAGTACCGATCGGAGCTCGAGCGAGCCGGCTTCGAGGACGTCGAGGTCGAGCCCACCCACGTCGTCGCGGGCGGGATGTACTCGGCGATCATCCGCGCCAGGCGCACTTGAGGGGAAAGCATGAGGGCATCGACGCGGGTACCGAAGAAGGAGGAAGGCATTGGATCGAGAGCCGTCGTGTCCCCAGGATCCCTCGTGCCCTGACTGTCCACCCTGTTGCTGATCTCAGGCTCCAACCCTGGCTGAACACTGCCCGGCGGTGATCACCTCGGCGCCTGGCGGCCAGCGGAGCCGTCGCCTCAGCCATAGCGCGACGTAGACGAGCCCGACGAGGACCGGGACCTCGATCAGCGGACCGACGACGCCAGCCAGCGCCTGCCCGGACGCGGCGCCGAACACGCCGACGGATACCGCGATCGCCAACTCGAAGTCGTTGTTCGCGACCGTGAACGCCATGCTGGCCGTCTGCGGATACGGCAGCCGCATCACGCGTCCGGCGGCGAACCCTGCTGCCCACATCAGGGCGAAGTACGCGAGCAACGGCAGGGCGATCCGTGCCACGTCGTAGGGCTGAGAGGTGATCTCGTCGCCCTGGATCGCGAACAGCAGGACGATCGTGAATAGCAGTCCGTAGAGGGTGATCGGACTGATGCGTGGGATGAACTGGCTCTCGTACCACTCGCGCCCGCGACGCTCCACCAGGATGCGCCGGGTGAGGTAGCCCGCCGTGAGCGGGATGCCCAGGAAGATCAGCACCGTGCGAGCGACCTCCCAGATCCCCACCTCGAACCCCTGCGTGTCGAAGCCCAGCCATCCGGGCAGGATGGTGAGTAGAAGTAGCCGAGCAGGGAGTACGCGGCGACTTGGAAGATCGCGTTGAACACCACCAGGATCGCGGTCCGTTCGCGGTCGCCGAGCGCGATGTCGTTCCAGATCAGGACCATCGCGATGCAGCGAGCCAGGCCCACGATGATGACCCCGGTCCGGTAGGCTGGCTCGTCGGCCAAGAACACCCACGCGAGCGTGAACATGAGGGCCGGGCCGACGACCCACGACAGGAACAACGAGACCCCGAAGAACGCGCGGTCGTTCACGCCGTCCTGGGAGGCCCGGCCGAGATCCTCCTAGCGGACCTTCGCCAGCACCGGATACATCATCAGCAGCAAGCCGATGGCGATCGGCAGCGAGACCGTGCCGACCCGGAGCCGATCGAGGCCGTCGTTGAGGGACGGCACGAGTGTCCCCAGCACTAACCCAGCGGCCATCGCGAGCGCGATCCACAACGGAAGGAACCGGTCCAGCGTCGAAAGCCGCGCCACAACGCCACCCTCATCCGGCCCGTCCGGAGGAGCGGGCTCAGTGGTTGCGCGTCCACTCGCCGCCACCTGATGCATCACGACTCCTTACGGTCCAATGCTCGGTTAGATCCTCCACACGTCTCGTTCATAGTCGCTGCCTAATAGTCGCCGCGTCCCCACCGTGTCTACGTGGCCGCGGCGATGAGCCCGCCGAGCCCGACATCGCGGCCGAGGCGTCAATGGCGCGTCGGATTAGGGGCAACGAGAGTTTGCCGCCACTGGTCAGGACCTCGCCATTCACCATCACGAGCGGGAGCTGGGCGTCGGGTGGCAGCGGCGGGCACTCCGGATCGAACAGATCGTGATACTCGACCCGGACCGAGTCGCCGTAACGTCGCCGGAGTTGAGCGGCGACCCATCGCGCGAGCTCCCGCCACGTGTCCTTGACCTCGTCACCACAGGACACCGGTGCCCCGACGATCGCGACGCGAACAGCCGTCACCATGGGTGACGCCCCGGACCAACGGTCGGCGCGCAGCCGGAAGACGACCCGCCGGCCGTCGCCCCGCTGCGGATGAGCGGGCCTGCCGGGACGACCAGTTTGACGCGGCGAGCCTCGCAGGCTGGACACGTGGGCTCCAGCCCCGCCCGCTTCTCCGCGAACGAGGTATGGATCTCGAACCACTGCCCGCACTCCTCGCAGCGGTACTCGTACACGGGCACGCACACCTCCTCCGGCTAGCAGTTCGCTCGAGCGGCGGCCATTTCGGCGAAGTCCCACCCCAGCAGCTCGCTGATGAGCAGGTTGACCTCGGGGAGATAGCTGGCCGCCGCGTCCTGGGCCTCGCCGAATCCCTTGATCGACGGATCTAGCGACGCTTCGCTGTGCACGTCGCGAACGCGATCGATGTCGGCTCGCGTCAGGGTTCCTTCAGCCTGTCTCCGCCGGAGATCGGCGTCCGCCTCGGCCATCCGGTCCAGGAGAGCACGGGATCGCTCATCGACATCCAGCCGTGCCTGCGCCTCCTTGAAAGCCAAGATGAGCTCGGTCCGCGCCAGGGACTCGCCGAGTGCGTTGGCCGCGGCCAGGAGTCCGGAAGGTATGGCTACGTGCGCGTCCATGTTCGCCTCCTCAACCACAGCAACTCGGCCGGCAGGTGGCGGCGAAGCCGATGCCGATCCTGTCGGACAACACCCGGTCGATCGCCCGGGCAAGCGTGGAAAGCGAAGTCTGGGCCTCGAGGTACTCAGCCACGGAAGGCTCCGCCATCCACGCTTCGCGGAGGCGATCGAGTTCGGCCCGCTGCTCGTCGCTCGCGGCACCCAGCATCAACAGCGGTTGCAGCGAGCGTTGCTGCTCCTCGAAGGCCCACATCGCCTCCTGGGCGCGCTCGTCGTCTCGGAAACGCAGGTACGCGCGCTCGAAAGCCTTGTACTCCGGAGTCTCCGTGAGCGCGGCCGCGAAGCTCCTAGCCGCCTGCTCTACGCTTCCACGCCGGGTGGACTCTCCGGCGAGAGCGGCGAAGCCGATCTCGGTGCTCTGGGTCATGCGATTACCACCCCCACACCGAGCCTCTCCTCTCCGAGCTCGGTCAGGACATCCAGACCCTCCACCTCGTACGACAGTAGGGGGAACTCGAGGACCGGCACGGCGAACCGCTCGCGCATCTCGACGAGGTACCGCTTCTGCATGGCGCGGCGTGCGCGCGCGAAGGGGGTAGTGGCCTGATCGGTCGGGATGACGAGGTTCGCAACGACCAGCCCTGGCTCGATGCCGATCGTTCGAAGCTCCTCGGACATACGGTAGGCCTCCAGGATCGGCGTGGACTCCGGGTACATCACGTACGCGAAGGTGCTGCGCCTGGGGTCACGCATCATGTCGATGACGTCTGCGAAGTGCTGCTTGGCTACGTCGTCGGCGGCCACGGTGTCCACCGAAGCGAAGACCTTGACGTCGAGCTGCTTGCTCCACTCAACCGGAAGCTCCAAGAGCCGCAGCGTGTGCCCGGTCGGAGCCGTGTCGAACACCACGACGTCCCAGTCTCCCTGGGAGGCGTGCTCGATGAACTTGTCGAAGGCCGCGATCTCCGCGGTGCAGGGGGACTCGAGCTCCTCGGCCATCACGGCGATCGCGGATTCGGGACGGCCGCGCTCGCGCGCGTCGGCGAGGATGCGTGCTTTGTAGGCGTCCGCCGTCGCCTTCGGGTCGATCTTCGCGGCCCAGAGGGAGGGGACCGCCTCGACCGGCGCGGCCTCGTCGGCGACCGGCACACCGAGCACGTCCCCGAGGTGGGCGGCGGGGTCGGTGGTCAGCAGCAAGGTTCGATAGCCGCGGTGGGCGAGCCACACAGCCGTGACGCACGACGCCACGGTCTTGCCGACACCCCCTTTGCCCGCGAAGAAGATCGTCCGCCTGCCCCCATCGGGAACGAACCTCGCCCGAACGGCCTCGAGGTCCGTCGTCTCCTGGATCTCACCGATGGGGGGCTGGCCCGGCGGCGCTGCGGGCTGTTCCCCGTCGAAGAAGACTCGCGCCACCTCTCGCAACCGTTGCACGCCTCGGATCTCGCTCGCGAGCAGTGCCATGCGCTCGGACGGATAGGGCAGCTCGTCCTCGATCGTCCCGAGATACGCCGTCTGCAGCCGGGCTCGATCGGCGAACAGCGGATCGCCGGCGGCCTCAGAGGGGATCAACCCGTTCACGATCAGATGGTGGGTGTGGATGCCAAGCTTCTCGAGCTCATTGATCGCCCGTCGCGTCTCACGGATCGCGATCGCTTCAGGCTGCAGGACGAAGACGAACGTGCTGAGACTGGAGTCACGCAGCGAGCGGAGTGCTCGCTCGTACTTCGACTTGGCGTCCTGGATGGCGGCCGACGGACCGATGCACGTCTGGCCGCTGCCCTCGCCGGCGACATCGATCGTCTGCGCCCACTCGGCCGGCAGCTCGAGGAGGCGGATCGTGTGGCCTGTGGGGGCGGTGTCGAAGATGACCCGGTCGAACACCTGGCCGTCGTTCGAAGGGAGTTCCAGGAAGTCAGTGAAGCGGTCGAAGGCGGCCACCTCCGAAGTGCATGGTCCGCTCATCTGCTCCTCCATGACCTTCACCATCTGCTCCGGGAACGCCGAACGGATGGGCGCCATGGCGTGGTCGATGTATTCCTGGGTTGCGCGGTCCGGATCGATCTCCATCGCGAACAGGTCCGGCACATCCTTGATCGCCGTGATCCCGTGCCCGATGGGCTGCTCGAAGACGTCGGCCAGGTTCGAAGCCGGGTCGGTCGTGAGGATCAACGTTCGCGTCCCCTGATCGGCGCTCCGGACGGCCGCGACTGCCGCCATGCTCGTCTTGCCCACACCTCCCTTGCCGGAGAAGAAGAGGAATCGACTGTTCGTCTGCCTCGTCATCGCATGTCTCCGTTCAGCGCCGCCCTGACTTCGGACAGCGCGGGATATGTGCCCGCCTTGATGACTCGGCTCCGGACGACGGTGATGGGCAGAGCATCCATCTGCCGTTCGCGCACGAGAGCCATGACCTCCGGGTTGCCGAGGAAGGCCTGCGGATCGCTCGTCATCTGATACCGCTCGACGCGATGGCCCTGGGCTTGCAGGTCCAGCACCATCTCGTCCACATCGAGGAGCGTCTGATCGAGCGTGGGACCGCAAAGGCCGGTCGGGCAGCACAGTGGCGGGTCGAAGATTTCGACGTCGGCAACCGTGAGAGCGGTGGCTTCGCCCGCGGCGGAGCTGTTGGGTTTCGTCATGATCGATCGACCTCGGAGTGAGCAGCTGACTCACGAACCTCGCCGGAACCGACGGCGAGCCGGACGAGCTCGACGGCGAGCTCCTGCAGGGCCACGGGACGGACCCGGTACTCGATCCTTCGGCCGCGCTTCGTACCCTGGACCAGCCCCGTCTCACGCAGGATCCGTAGGTGGTACGAAAGGAGGTTCGGTGCCATCTTGAGCTTGGGGGCGAGCTCGCAGACGCACGTCGTTCCCCCCTGGAGCGCTCGGAGAACAGCGAGACGCGCCGGGTCTCCGAGGGCGCCGAATGCCTCCTCAGGACCCTGCGTTCCGGTGACCGTCTTGTCAATCAGATTTGTGGCTTCCATGCCCCGAGTCTGGCGCCGCCCTGCGGCTCCACCTGGGGTCCAACGGCCTTGCTCTTCCGGGACTCGCTGGTCAGGGCCCTGTGGGATGAGTGCCCGTGCGCCTTCCGCTCGTTGACAGATCTCGGGAAGACCATGTGGCGTGAAGTCGGAAAGCTCAACCGACATTGGAGGATGACTGGGACCCGTGATCCCTGGGCCCGGAATCGAACGTGACCCGCCATCGAACCGCCCGCCGTCGGAGGGGCGACAGCGCGTGGGTGGTTGAGAGGCGCTCGGACCGACCCATCACGACGTCTTCCGGCCTGTACCCGAGGGAATCGTCCGGTCCAACCGCGTCTACTTCTCACGCGAGTGGAGGCTCAGGCCTGGCGCATGAATGCCAACCGTCACCCGGCCACCTCTGTTCAGGAACGTGGCGGGATCCGTAGATCGGCCATGATGCCGCGGACGCGCTCGCCCAGCTCGTCCCGTATCGGGCGGATGTCCTCGACGGGCAGGCCCGCGGGGTCCGGGATCTCCCAATCCAGATAGCGCTTGCCCGGGAAGATGGGGCAGGCGTCACCGCAGCCCATCGTCACGATGACGTCGGCCGCGCGGACGATCTCGTCCGTCCAGGGCTTCGGGAACTCGCGCGAGATGTCGATGCCCAGTTCCGCCATCGATGCGACGGCTCCCGGGTTGATCTCGCTCGCCGGATCCGAGCCGCCCGAATAGACCTCGGCCGCGTCGCCGGCCAGGTGCTGCATCCAGCCGGCAGCCATCTGCGATCTGCCCGCATTGTGGACGCACAGGAAGACGACCATCGGCTTGTCGGACGCGGACGTACCTTCGATGCGTGCGAGCGCGGAGAGGCGCTGCCGGGTGAAGCGCTCGACGAACAGCGGGACGAATCCTTTGACGCGAGCCCCGGAGAGGGACTCGTAGGACTCGGCCATGAAGCGCTGGATCGTCTGGGTCGCGAAGACGCCGTCGAACTCGAGCCTCAGTCGTTCGGCCACGCTGCGGATCAGCGGGCGCAGCTCGAGGGGGGCGGATGCGAGCGGGTCCCTGACGGTCACGGGCGCCCGCTCCTCGGTCGAGGTCGCGGGCGGGTCCTCCGAGCTGGGGTGGTCACTCGGGGGGCGAGTGTGTCGACCATCACGGACAGGCGACGGATGGTGTCGTCGAAGGAGGTCGGCGCGCCGCCGACCGGGTCCGGCACGGACCAGTGGAGGTGGCTCCTCGAAGGAACCTCACGGCGCAGGTATTCGTGCGCCCGGTCGCACACGGTGATCGTGAGGTCGGGTTCACCGACCACCTCCTCGAGCGAGCGCGGCCGTGCGGCGCTGAGGTCGAGCTCCGCCCGCTCGGCCGCCCGGACGGCCTCGGGATGGACGCGGGCCGCGGGTCGGATCCCCGCGCTCTCGGCGGGGACCTCGTGCCGGGCGTTCCAGAGGGCCTCAGCGAGTTGGGAGCGCGCCGAGTTCGCCGTGCAGACGAACAGGAGGCGCCGAGCAGCCAAGGCCGCGTTCGGCGTCCAGGCCTCGGAGAGTGCATCCGGCACGAGCCGCAGGTACTTCCGACGCCGGTCTCCGTTCGATCCGAGGCGTTGCACGAGCCCGGCCGCTTCGAGCACGTCGAGATGGTGGGCCAGGAGGTTGGAACCGATCCGGAGCTGGGCCTGGAGCTCCGAAGGTGAGCGATCCGAGACCGAGAGCTCATCCACGATCGCCAGACGATGCGGATCGGCGAGCGCCGCGTGAACGATCGCTCGTCGCTCCAGGGATCCGCTCGAGCCGGTCCGATCGATCCGAGCGACTCTGATCTGCTCAACTGTCATCGAGTCAATATTGCTTGACTTTTCGTCTGGATGTCAAGCGTATGGGTACCCTTCGCGCGCGATGGGGCGGCTCTTCGGCACCGATGGGGTTCGCGGCGTGTTCGGGCGCGACCTCACGGAAGATCTCGCGCGTTCGCTCGGACGGGCTGCCGTCACCGTGCTCGCCCGACATGGGGACGGCGTACCGAGCTTCGTGATCGGGCGCGACACGCGGGCCTCCGGGCCGATCCTGGAGGACGCTCTCGTCGAGGGCATCCTCGCGGGCGGCGGGAGCGCGATCCGCGCGGGCGTCGTTCCCACGCCGGCGGTCGCGTTCCTCACGACCGACCTCGGGGTCGGGTGCGGCGTCGTGATCTCGGCCTCCCACAACCCGCCGGAGGACAACGGGATCAAGTTCTTCGGCTTCCGGGGGTTCAAGCTCTCGGACCGTCTCGAGGACGAGATCGAGGCCGAGGTCGGCGCCGGGGAACCGACGACCGCCGGACCCGTCGGGGGCAAGCTCGCGATGCTGTCGGACGCGTCGAACTACCTCGATCACGTCGTCCGGGCGGCCGAGGCACGGCTGGAGGGGATGCGGGTGGTCGTCGACTGCGCGAACGGCGCGGCCTCCGTGTTCACCCCCGTGGTGCTCGAACGCCTCGGTGCCGAGGTCGTCGCGATCAATGCCGTTCCGAACGGCGCGAACATCAACGTCGAGTGCGGCGCGCTCCACCCGGAGGTGGTAGCGGAGGCGGTCGTTGCCAACGCCGCGGACGCCGGGATCGCCCACGACGGGGACGCCGACCGGGCGCTGTTCGCCGACGCGGCGGGCAACGTGATCGACGGCGATCAGGTCATGGCCGCGTGTGCCGTCTCGATGCAGGAGGACGGGATGCTGACCGGCGACACGGTGGTGGCCACGGTGATGTCCAACATCGGGTTCCACCGAGCCATGAGGGAGCACGGGATCCGCGTGATCTCGGCCCCCGTGGGCGATCGGTACGTGCTCGAGGAGATGCTGGAGCACGACGTCGCCCTCGGCGGCGAGCAGTCGGGGCACGTGATCTTCCGGGACCAGGCGACCACGGGCGATGGCTTGATCACGGCGGCGCGCTTCCTCTCGCTGGCGGCGCGCCGCGGTGTGCCGGTCGGCGAGCTCGCGTCGGTCATGCGTCGCTTCCCGCAGGTGCTCGTGAACGTCGAGGTCGCGCACAAGGAGCGGCTCGAGGACGCCCAGGAGATCTGGGATGCCGTGCGGCAGGGGGAGGCCGCGCTCGATGGCTCGGGCCGCGTGCTGGTGCGTGCGTCGGGTACCGAGCCGCTGGTGCGGGTGATGGTGGAGGCCGAGAGCGAGGAGCTCGCCCGCAGGCACGCAGAGATGGTCGCCCAGCACATCGCCTCGGCCCTCGCATGAGGGACTTCTCCACTGTCGGCGAGTAGGGCCCTCCTGCTACCCTCGATGCTCCATGTGCGGCATCGTGGGCTACGTCGGCCCCGACCAGGCGCTCCCCGTCGTCCTCGAAGGCTTGCGACGCCTCGAGTACCGTGGGTACGACTCGGCCGGCGTCGCGATGATCGACGGCGATCTCTCGGTCGTGAAGCGCGCGGGCAAGCTCTCCGAGCTCGACGCGGCGCTGGAGGTCGTGGGCGCCGTCCCGGGATCGATCGGCATGGGTCACACGCGCTGGGCGACCCACGGCTCGCCCACCGACCGTAACGCACACCCCCACCTGGACTGCCGGGGTCGCATCGCCGTGATCCACAACGGGATCATCGAGAACTTCACGGACCTGCGGTCCGGGCTGGAGAAGCGCGGCCACGTCCTCGACTCCGAAACGGACACCGAGGTCGTCGCGCATCTGATCGAGGAGAAGGCACGGCGGCCTCGCCGACCGTGTTCGCGCCACCGTCCGCGAGCTCGAGGGCGCGTACGCGCTGGTCGTGCTCGCGCTGGACGATCCCGACGTGATCGTGGGGGTGCGCGTCTCGTCGCCGCTCATCGTCGGGCTCGGCGAGGGCGAGAACATCCTCGCGTCCGATATCCCGGCGGTGCTGCAGAAGACCCGGACCGTGCTGCCCATCGACGAGAACCAGGTGGTCGAGGTGCGGGCCGGCGGGGTCCGCGTGACCGATCTGGAGGGGAACGGGGTCGAGGTCCAGCCGTTCGAGGTGGAGCTGGGACGTCGTGCGCGCCCAGAAGGGCGGGTTCGACGACTTCATGCTGAAAGAGATCCACGAGCAGCCGGCCGCGATCAGGGACACGCTGGTCGGTCGCGTCAACGACCAGGGACTGCTCGCGCTCGACGAGCTGCACACGGACACCGACGTCCTGCGCGAGGTGGACAAGGTGTTCGTCGTGGCCTGCGGCACGGCGTTCCACTCGGGACTCGTCGCGAAATACGCGATCGAACACTGGACCCGGGTGCCGGTCGAGATCGACATCGCCTCGGAGTTCCGCTACCGGGACCCGGTGCTGGGGCCGGACACGCTCACGCTCGCGGTCAGCCAGTCCGGGGAGACGATCGACACGCTCGAGGCCGCCCGGCACGCGGCACGGCAGGGCTCGAAGGTGATCGCAGTCACGAACACGGTCGGCTCCTCCCTCGCCCGCGAGGCCGACGCCATGATGTACACGCACGCGGGTCCGGAGATCTGCGTCGCCGCGACCAAGACCTTCGCGACGCAGATGGCGGCGTTGCACCTGGTCGCCCTGTACCTGGCGCAGACCCGCGGCGCGATGTTCCCGGTCGAGATCGGCGACATCGTGAACCGCATGCAGCGAGCTCCCCGGCCAGGTGCGGCGGACCCTCGCGCTGTCCGAGCAGATCCGCGAGATCGCGCGAGGGGTTCGGCGACGCGCGCGACGTCCTGTTCATCGGCCGTCACACGGGGTACCCGGCCGCGCTCGAGGGTGCGCTGAAGCTGAAGGAGCTCTCGCTACCTGCACGCCGAGGGGTATCCGGCCGGCGAGCTGAAGCACGGCCCCATCGCCCTGGTCGAGCACGGCGTGCCGGTGGTCGCCGTCGCGACCGAGTGCCACGTCTATCCAAAGGTCCTCTCGAACATCCAGGAGGTCCGAGGCGCGCGGCGCACGGGTGATCGCGGTCGCGAGCGAAGGCGACGACGAGATCGCCGCGCATGGCCGATCACGTGCTGTTCGTGCCGCGGGTGCCCGAGCTGTTCGCGCCCGTCGTCGTGGCGCCGCCGCTCCAGCTCCTCGCGTACCACGTCGCCAAGCAGCGGGGGTGCGACGTGGACCAGCCGCGGAACCTGGCCAAGAGCGTCACGGTCGAGTAGCCGGGCACCGGCCCGCCGGGGGCTACCCTAGCGTCGTGGAGATCCTCGGCCTCGGGGTCGACATCTGCGAGATCGAGCGGATGGAGCGTGCCCTCGAGCGGCATCCGTCGATGCGCGAACGCGTCTTCACCCCCGAGGAGCGCGCCTACTGCGACTCGAGGGCCCGCCCGGCCGAGTCGTACGCGGGCCGGTTCGCGGCGCGTGAGGCCGTGATCAAGGCGCTCGGCGGCTACCGCGGCAGGCGGTGGCAGGACGTCTCGGTCTCCCGGGCTCCCTCCGGCGCGCCGGCGATCCGCCTCGAAGGCAACGCGAAGGTCCGAGCCGACGCGCTCGGGATCTCGAAGGTCCTGATCACCTTCACGCACGAGGAAGACGAGCGCGGTGGCGTTCGCCGTGGCGGTGTCGGGATGAGGTTCGTCCTCACGCCCGCCGAGGCCGCGGGGCTGGACCGCGCGTCGCAGCAGCGGGGGGTCGCCGCGGAGACGTTGATGGAGGCGGCGGGACGCGAGGTCGCCGACGCTGGGCTGCGTCTCCTCGGTGGCGCGTACGGGCGGCGAGCGGTGGTGGTGTGCGGCAAGGGCAACAACGGCGGCGACGGCCTGGTCGCCGCGCGGTACCTGGACGGCGCGGGTGTCCGCACGACGGTCTTCCTGCTCGAGGAGGGTTTCGGCGATCCCGCGCGGGGCAACCTGGAACGGCTCGAGATCACCTCGGTGCGGCGTCGCGCCTTCTCCTCGGCCGCGATCGGCCGGGAGCTCGCTCGCGCCGACGTGGCGGTCGATGCGATCTTCGGCACGGGCTTCCGCGGGACGCCGGAGGGTGCCTTCGCCGACGCCATCGAGGTGCTGAACGCCTCGGCGGTCCCGGTCGTCGCCGTCGATATCCCCTCCGGTGTGAACGGGCGGACGGGAGGCGTCGAGGGCGCGGCGGTCCGGGCCGACCTCACGGTCACGTTCGGCGCGGCGAAGCCGGGGCTGGTGCTCCTGCCCGGAGCGACCCTCGCGGGCTTCGTCGAGGTCCAGCCGATCGGCTTCCCGAAGGACCTGATCCGCAGCGACCTCCTGCTGGTGGAGGCCGACGACGTGGCCGCGATGATCCCGGTTCGAGCGCCCGAGACGCACAAGCGAGCGGCGGGCTACGCCGTGGTCGTCGGGGGTTCTCGGCTCATGACGGGTGCGGTCGCGCTCGCCGGCACGGCCGCCTACCGGGCCGGTGCCGGCCTCGTCGCCGTCGCCGTTCCCGAGGGCATCCTGCCGGTCGCCCAAGGCGCGATCCGGGAGGCCGTGTTCGTCGGGTTGCCGGAGACCGACACGGGAAGCGCGGCCGGCGGATCCGCCCGCCTGGACGAGGTGATGGGCCAGGCCGACGCCCTCGCGGTCGGCCCCGGGATGACGACGGACGAGCGGACCGCGGGGTGGATCCGCGAGCTCGTGCGTTCGAGCGAGGTGCCGGTCGTGTTGGACGCGGACGGGCTGAACGCGTTCGCGGGCCGCAGCGAGGATCTGGCCGACCGCAAGGCGGACCTGATCCTCACGCCGCATGCGGGCGAGTTCGCTCGCCTGGCCGAGGTGTCGGCGGGTGCGGTCGAGGACGACCGCGTCCACCGCGTCCGCGAGCTCGCCGCGCGAACCTCGGCCACCGTGCTGCTGAAGGGCAGCCGGACGCTCGTGGGGACGCCCGACGGCGTGGTTCGGATCAACCCGACCGGCGGTCCGTTCCTCGCGACCGGCGGCACGGGCGACGTCCTCACCGGGATGATCGCCGCCCTGCTGGCCCGGGGCTGCTCGCCTGCGGACGCCGGCTCGGCCGCGGCCTATCTCCACGGCCTGGCCGGGCGGACGGCGGCCGACGAGCTCGGGGACGGGACGACCGCGGTCGACGTGCTCGAACGCGTACCGCAGGCGATGCGAGAGGTCGTCGGCGCGTGACGCGGTACCGTCCGACGTTCGTCGAGGTCGATCTCGACGCGATCAGGCACAACGTTCGCCGGCTCCGACCTCCCGGCGCCGGGCTGATGGCCGTCGTCAAGGCGGACGCGTACGGACACGGCGATGCCGCCGTCGCGCGGGCGGCGCTCGAGGCCGGGGCGTCGTCGCTTGGCGTCTCGCTGGTCGAGGAGGGGCTCGCGCTCCGTGAGCACGGGGTCGGCGCACCGATCCTCGTGCTGACGGAGTTCCCCCCCGGCTCGGAGAAGGAGGCGCTCGAGGCAGGACTGACCCCGACCGTCTACACGGAGGATGGGCTGGCAGGGGTGGCGGACGCCGCGCGGGCGGCCGGGACCCGGGTGAGCGTCCATCTCAAGCTCGACACGGGGATGCACCGGGTCGGCCTGTGGCCGCCCGAGCTGGCGGAGCCGTTCGCGCGCCGGATCCTCGACGCGGGTCTGGAGATCGAGGGGCTGTGGACGCACTTCGCCGACGCGGAGACGGACGACGAAGGGACCCTCCGGCAGCTCGAGCGGTTCCTGGCCGCGAACGATGCCCTGCGCGCCGTCGGCATCACGCCACCGATCCGGCACGCCGCGAACAGCGCCGCGACGATCCGCCTCCCCGAGACCCATCTGGACCTGGTGCGGCCGGGCGCGGGCGTTTACGGGCTCGACCCCGTAGCCGGGATCGCGGAGCGCTTCGGCCTGCGGCCCGCCCTCTCGTGGCGGTCGGCCGTGACGATGGCCAAGCGCCTGCCGGCGGGCGAGCGGCTCTCCTACGGTGGCCGGTACGTGCTCGAACGAGACGCGACCGTCGCCACCGTGCCCGTCGGCTACGAGGACGGGTATCCGAGGCGGATGGGCGGCTCCGCGGACGTGCTGATCGGTGGCCGACGCCGTCCCGTGGCCGGGACGATCACGATGGACCAGATCCTCGTGGACTGCGGGGACGACCACGTGACGCCGGGAGACGAGGTCGTGCTGATCGGTGCACAGGGCGACGAGCGGATCTCGGCCGAAGGGTTCGCGGAGCGCGCGGGCACGATCGGACGGGAGATCACCACCGGCATCGGCGAGCGCGTGCCGAGGGTGTACACGGGCTCCGAGGGGGCCGGGTGAGTCGAAGGCGGACGGCGTTCGTCACCGCCGGCATCGCGGTCGGCGCCGTCGCGGGCGGCGTGATCGGCCGGACGGTGCTGAACGCGCGGCGCCGACCCGACCCCGAGGCGGAGGAGCACCTGTCGGAGCTCCCGCCCGAGGACGTCGGACCGATCCGGTCCTACGACGGGACCGAGCTCGCGGCTCGGGCGGCGGGGGATCCGTCCAGACCGACGATCGTGTTCGTCCACGGCTTCAGCCTGGATATGACCACGTGGCACTACCAGTGGACCGGCCTGTCCGACCGGTACCGGTGCATCTTGTTCGACTTCCGCTCTCACGGTCGGAGCGCGCGCGCGGCAGGGGGAGACCTGTCCCCGCTCGCGTTCAGCCACGATCTCGCCGCCGTCGTGAACACCCTCGGGGACCGGCGCGTGCTCCTGGTCGGGCACAGCATGGGCGCGATGTCGATGCTGGCGTTGGCCGAGTCGCGGCCCGAGCTGTTCCGAGATCCCGTCGCGGGCGTGGTCTTCGTCGGTTCGGCCGCGAGCGACCTGGTGCGGGGCGCGTTCGGCTCGGTGACCGAGCTCCTGCGCCCGAGGCTCGGATCGCTGCGGCAGGCGGCCGGTCGCATGAACCGCCTCCGGCGCTACGTCCTGTCGAGCCCGGCCGACGTCGCGCAGATGATCGCGCGCGCCACACAGTTCGGCCCCGACGCCTCGCCCCACCTCGTGCGGTACGTGGTCGGGCTCGCCGCCCGAGCCCCGTCCGAGGTATGGACGGATGGGCTGGCCGGCCTGATGGAGATGGACCTTCGGCACGCCGTCCAGCACATCGCCGTCCCGGCGCTCGTCCTGGTCGGCGAGCAGGACCGGATGACTCCGCCCTCGTCCTCGGTCGCCCTCGCGGGGGAGCTACCGCAGGGCCGCCTCGAGGTGATCGAGGGAGCCGGTCACTTCCCGATGATGGAGGCGCACGACGAGTTCAACCGTAGGCTCGGTGCCTTCGCCGACGACGTGCTCCGACCGCGCCGAGCGAGAGGGAAGACGGCATGAGCCGGGTCGAGGCAAGCGGATGATCACACGGATCGCGGGGATCCGCGTCGGCCACTGGACCGACGGCTCCGGGATCACGGGATGCACCGTGGTCCTGTGCCCGCCCCGGACGACCGGGTCCGTCGACGTCAAGGGGGGCGCGCCCGGGACGCGGGAGACCGACGCCATCCGGCCGGGGACGGCCGTGGACGAGATCCACGGGGTGGTGCTCACGGGCGGGAGCGCGTTCGGTCTGGCGGCGGCCGGCGGGGTCCAGCGCTGGCTCGAGGAGCGGGGGATCGGGTTCGAGGCGGGTGTGGCTCGGGTCCCGATCGTGCCGGCGGCGGTGCTGTTCGACCTCGCGGTCGGCGACCCGGGAGCTCGGCCGGACGAGGCGGCGGGGTACGCGGCGTGCGAGGCGGCATCGGACGGACCCGTCGAGGAGGGAAGCGTCGGCGCCGGGACCGGGGCGACCTTCGCGAAGCAGCCCGATCCGGCCGCCGGCTGGAAGGGGGGATCGGCAGCGCGTCGGTCGAGGAGGGCCAGGTGGCCGTGTCGGCCCTCGCGGCCGTGAACGCGCTCGGGACGGTGCTCGACGAGGGCGGCTCGCCGATCGCCGAGAACCGCAACCCGGAGGCGGAGCCCACGGCGTGGCCCGGCACCAACACGACGCTCGTGGTGGTCGCGACGAACGCCCGGCTGTCCAAGGAGCGGGCGCAGCTCCTCGCCCAGGCCGGCAACGAGGGCGTGTCGCTCGCCGTGACGCCGGCGCATACGATGTGGGACGGCGACACCGTGTTCGCGATCGCCACGGGTCAGGTCGACGCTCCCCAGCGCCAGCTCGAACCGATGGCCACTCGCGCGGTGGCGGAGGCGATCCGGCGCGGGGTCCGTGCGGCCGGTTCGCTCGGCGGTGTTCCGGCGGTGGGGGAGGCGGGATGAGGACCCTCGAAGACGCGGCGCTGGACGCATCGACCTGCACGAGGTGTCGGCTCGCGCAGGGTCGGACCCAGGTCGTCTACGGCGTCGGCGATCCGAACGCGGACCTGATGTTCATCGGTGAGGCCCCCGGCTTCCACGAGGACAAGCAGGGTGAGCCGTTCGTCGGGGCCGCGGGACAGCTGCTCAACCAGCTGCTCGGTGAGATCGAGGTGGCGCGTGCGGACGTCTACATCAACAACGTGATCTTGTGCCTCAGGTACAACGCCATGGTCCAGCTCGCGGACGGATCCTGGGAACGGATCGGGCGTCTCGTTCGCTCGCGATACGCGGGCGAGGTGATGTCCGTGAACGATCAAGGGCACCTCGTTCCGCGTAGGGTCGTTGGATGGCATGCTTCACCGCTAGCGGGCCGGCATGTTCTGCATCTGACCTACAAGACCGCGGAACGCGCGGGCAGGGGACGTGTCTCGATCCAGCTCACGGAGGATCACCCGGTTCTGACCGACCGGGGGTACGTGGCTGTGCGCGACCTGAGATCAGACGACCTCATCGCCACCGGGCAGGGATTGACGGATCTGGAAGCGGACGTGATCTGCGGCACGGTGCTAGGTGATGGCCATCTGAACGCCAACAGCTCCCACCTGTCCTTCTCTCACGGGGTGGATCAGGCGGAGTACGCGCGCTTCAAGATGGAGTTGTTGAAGGAGCTCTCCCCCCGGGCCAAGACCGTTTACAACGCGCTCGTCCCGGGAGGACCAAAGGATCACCCGATGATCCACGTCCGCACCCTCGCCCATCGGGCTCTCACGTTCCTTCGACAGGAGTTCTACACCCCGAAGAAGCACGTGCCCTTCTGGATGGCCCACGCTCTGACCCCTCGGATGCTGGCCTTCTGGTTCATGGACGATGGCCACACGCGGATCAGAGCGGGAAGGAAGCCGCTCTCCGAGATCGCCGCGAACGGGTTCTCGGATGAGGATCGCTCCATCTTGCTCTTGGCTCTCTCCGGCTTGGGGCTTCCCGCAAAGACCTCGCGGGGTCGCATCTTCCTCGATGTGCCAGCAACGCGGGAGTTGAGCGAGCTGATGGCACCGTTCGTCCCTCCTCCGATGAGATACAAGCTGCATCCCGACGTCGAGCGGAGCGTCCCGTTCCAGCCCTCGATGTTCACGCAGGGCAACAGGAACGTCATGTATGACTACGTCAGCGTCCAGGACGTGACCGATCGCTTCCGGACCGACACCACGTTCTTCTGCATCGATGTCGAGGACACACACAACTTCGTGACCGCCGGGGGTGTTGTGCACAATTGCAGGCCGCCTGGCAACCGAGACCCCCTCCCGGACGAGCTCGACGCGTGCAAACCCTGGCTCGACGAGCGGGTCGCGATCATCGATCCGGCCGTCGTGGTGACGCTCGGGAACTGGGCCACCAGGTACATCCTCGGCAAGCAGGTGTCGATCAGCCGGGTCCGTGGCCAGCGGTTCCCCTGGGGTGGCCGAACCGTGATCCCCACGTTCCATCCCGCCGCGGTCCTGCACGGTGGGGGGCAGGCCTCGAACCAGATGACCGCGCTGCGGGCCGACTTCCAGGAGATCCGTCGGGCCCTGGCCGAGCGCCCGCAGCCCGCCGAGGAACAGCTCGGGCTGTTCTGATGCCGATCGGCCGTGGCCCTCGGACGCCGAACCATCCTCGCGCTTGATGCAGCTCGACCTTCGCGCGGCAACGGCCGAGGACACCCGCTCGATCGGCGAGGCCGTCGCGTCGCTCCTGTCCGCGGGCGACGCGATCGCCCTGACCGGCGAGCTCGGCGCGGGCAAGACCACGTTCGCGCAGGGGGTCGCCCGGGGCCTCGGTTCCCGCGGCCACGTCGTCTCGCCGACCTTCACCCTGGTCCGCGAGTACCGGTCGGGGCGTCTGCCGATCGTCCACGCCGACGTCTACCGGCTCGACCGTGTGCAGGACGTCGTCGACCTCGAGCTCGAGGCGGCGGCCGAGGACGGCGTCCTGCTCGTCGAGTGGGGCGACGTCGTCGAGGCACTCTTGCCGCGCGGACACCTCGTGGTGGAACTCACGATCCCCGGCGACGGCGAGGAGCGCGCCGTCGAGCTCCGGACGGAGGGGGAGGGGTGGCTCCCTCGTTGGGAGCGGCTCGAGCGGCAGCTCGAACCGTGGCGGGCGGCGGCGTGATCGTCCTCGGCATCGACACCTCGACCGAACAGACCTCGGTCGCGCTCGGGACCGAGCACGAGATCATGGGCACCGCCCGGTTCGCCGGCGCCCGCAAGCACGACGACGTCGTGCCCGCGATCGAGCGCCTGCTCTCGTGGACCGGGGTCGAGCTGTCCCACGTCGGCGGCGTGGCGGTCGGGGTCGGCCCGGGTCTGTACACCGGCCTGCGGGTCGGGGTGGAGGCGGCCAAGGCGTTGGCCCAGGTGCTGCGCGTGCCGATCGTCGGCATCTGCTCCCTCGACGTCCTCGCGTTCGGGGTCCAGCACACGAGCCGGCTGATCGTGGCGGTGATCGACGCCCGCCGCCGCGAGGTGTTCTACGGGCTCTACCGTCCGGTGCCGGGGGGCGTGATGCGGGTCGGGGGATACGGGGTCGCGACCCCCGCCGCGCTGGCCGCTGAGCTCGAGGTCGAGCGCGAGGAGATGCTACTGGTCGGCAACGGTGCCATCCTGTACCGGCATGAGCTCGAGCAGGTGGATGCACGTTTGGAGCTGGCCCCGGCCTCGTTCGCGCACCCGTGGGCCTCGGCGCTCGTCGGTCTGGCGGCACCGAGGTTCATCCGTGAACAGACCGACCGGCTCGTGGACCTGGTACCCCTGTACCTGAGGAAGACGGATGCGGAGATCACTTGGGATCAGCGAGCCCGAGGCGCCTCGGCTTGAGGTGACCCGGATGCGCCGGCGCCACCTCCGTGGCGTCATGGCGATCGAACGCCAGGTCTACCCACGGCCGTGGAGCCCCAACCTGTTCCTCTCGGAGATGTCCGAGTCTCGGAACCGGTGCTACCTCGTGGCGCGCATCGACCGGGAGGTCGTCGGGTACGGCGGGCTGATCTGCTACGGGGAGGAGGCGCACGTGACCAACGTCGCCGTCGATCCCGAACGCCAGCGCGAGAAGATCGGCACGCGCCTGCTGCACGATCTGGTCCTGGCGGCCTACGACATGGGCGCCGAGGCCGTGTCGCTCGAGGTCCGCGTCACCAACTGGGGGGCCCAGCGGCTGTACGCCCGGTTCGGCTTCCGCCCCGTCGGCATCCGGAAGAACTACTACCAGGAGATCGGCGAGGACGCGTTGATCATGTGGCTGGACGGGATCCGCGACGCCGAGTTCCGGACGCGCCTGCGCCGGCTGCTCGACGAGCTTCCCGACGGGCTTCGCCCCGAGGTCGCGTGACGCCTCCCGCCGATGACACGGAGACCGCTCCGTGAGGGTCTCGCCGTGAGGGTGCTGGGGATCGAGACCTCGTGCGACGAGACCGCGGTCGCGGTCGTTGACCGGGAGACCGTGCTCGCCAACCTCATCGCCAGCCAGGTCGACGTGCACGAGCGCTTCGGCGGCGTGGTGCCCGAGCTCGCGAGCCGCGCGCACGTCGAGGCGCTCACCCCGCTGATCGACGCCGCGCTCGAGACCGCCGGGTGCGGGTTCCGTGATCTCGACGGCGTGGCCGTGACGATCGGCCCGGGCCTGGTCGGCGCGCTGCTGGTCGGGATGGCCGCGGCCAAGGCGATCGCGCTCGCGACGGGGGCGCCGCTGATCGGCGTGAACCATCTCGAGGGGCACATCCTCGCGAACGCGGTCGACCACGGGTCCGAGCTCACCCCCTCGGTGTGCTTGGTCGTCTCCGGCGGTCACACGATGCTGGTCCACATGCCCGAGCCCCATCGCTACGAGCTCCTCGGGCAGACCGTCGACGACGCCGCAGGGGAGGCGTTCGACAAGATCGCCCGGTTCCTCGGGCTGGGCTTCCCGGGCGGGCCGGCGCTCGACCGGCTCGCGCGCGACGGCGACCCGAACGCGATCCGGTTCCCTCGCGCCATGGCCGACTCCGGCGACTTCGACTTCTCCCTGTCCGGTCTGAAGACCGCCGTGCTGCGGCACGTCAAGGCCGAACGCGAGGCGGGGCGTGACGTCGATCGGGCCGACCTGGCGTCGTCGTTCCAGGAGGCCATCGTCGACGTGCAGGTGGCGAAGACGATCGACGCCGCGCGAGACCGCCGGGTCGAAACCGTCCTGCTGGGCGGGGGCGTCGTAGCCAACACGCGGTTGCGCGAGCGGATGGAGAAGGCCGGCGCCGAGGCCGGGTTCCGCGTGCTGTTCCCGTCGTTGGATCTGTGCACCGATAATGGCGCGATGATCGCCGTCGCCGGGACCTGGAGGTTGCTGCGGGGCGAACGGACGTCCCTTGGCGTGGGCGCCGACCCCTCGCTGGAGCTCGGGTGACCACCTTCCTCGTCACGGGGGCGGCCGGGTTCATCGGTTCGCACCTGTGCGATCGCTTGCTCGCGGAGGGGCATCGCGTGGTCGCGGTCGACGACCTGTCGACCGGTCGGATCGCCAACCTCAGCGAGGCGCGGGGGTACGGCAACGAGTTCACGTTCTTCAACATGGACGTTCGCGCCGACGGACTCCTCTCGCTCTTCGAACGCCACCGGCCAGAGATCGTGATGCACATCGCGGCTCAAGCCGCGGTGTCGACCTCGATGGAGGATCCGGTCTTCGACGCATCCGTCAACGCGATGGGATCGCTCAACGTCCTCGAGTGCTCCCAACGGACGGGTGTCCGCAAGGTCGTCTATGCCGCGTCCGGTGGAACCCTCTACGGGGAGCCCAGGAAGCTGCCGGTCAAGGAGACCGCTCTCTCCAGCGCCCGGCCGGTGTCGCCGTACGGGATCAGCAAGAAGGTCGTGATCGACTACCTCTCCTTCTACGAGCGCCATCACGGGATCGAGTGGACGGCACTGGCGCTCGCCAACGTGTACGGGCCGCGGCAAGACCCCAACGGTGAGGCCGGTGTGATCGCGATCTTCTCTTCGAAGATGCTTGCGGGACAGGCGCCGACGATCTTCGGTGACGGAAACCAGACGCGTGACTACGTCTTCGTAGACGACACGGTGCACGCCTTCGCACTCGCTGCCGAGCAGGGCTCTGGGCGGCTCATGAACGTCGGCACGGCCGTCGAGACTTCGGTGAACGGGCTGTACCGGATGCTGGCGGGCATCACGGGGTTCGCGGGCGCGCCGGCCTACGGACCGGCGCGCCAGGGTGATCTTCGCCGCAGCGTCCTGGATACCGCACTCGCCGAGGACGTCCTTGGATGGCGGCCCTGGACCCATCTCGAGGACGGTCTCGCGGAGACGGTCTCGTTCATGAGGGGGTAGATCGGGCGGCAGGACCGACGCTCAAGGGGTGGGGATTTCCCGGACTTGGTCCGGCTCTCCGGTCGGATCAGCATGGGCCATGGCCGCCGTCGAACCGCTCGGTTCGGCAGATCCCTTCGACACCGCGCAGTGGCTCGTGGTCCGCGGAGCGCTTCGCGAGTCCGATCTCGTGCCGCTGCTCGAGGGATCCATCGCCGAGGGGGCGGCAGCGTGACGCTCGATCTCTGCAACCTGGACGTCCTCACTCCCGGGGGGTGCTGGACGATCCGCAACCTCGCCGAGGAACTGCGGGCTCGAGGATGCCTGCTCACGGTGGTGTTCCCGGCGGGAGGTCATGTGGCCGAGATGCTCCGCTCCTCCGGCACCCTCGACCACGCACGCACCGTCTTCCCGGCATCGATCACCGACTGAGAACTCCGGGACCGGCGTTATGATCGAGCGGACTTGCTCGCGAGCGCCGGTTCGAGATGGTCGAGGAAATCCCGGAGCTGGTGGCCGCTCACGGTGGCGAGCACTTCGAGGTCCTGGACCCGAACCGTGATCACTTCGTCGTCGGCATCAGCGCGGAGGTCGCGGACCCTTTGAAGGAAACCTCCGACCACATCGGCTTCCTCATCGGGAAGCTCCTGGACCTTCGCGCGGTTGATGGTCGGATCCGGACCTCCGGCCAGTCGCCACATGATCTGCAGGAGGAGGCGTTCTGGACCCATCCCGTAGAGCTGCGCCAGCTCGCAGAACCGCTCGAGCGAGATGCCCCGTTCCGCCCTCTCGTACCCGGCCACGGCCGTTGGCTTGAACCGTCCGTTCGACCTCGTGCCCACGTCACGAAGCGTCATACCTCGAGCCTGCCGAGCCCCTCGTAAGGCGCGCCCGGTCTCGGCAAGGATGTCTTCGCGCCGAATCATCACCGACCTTGCTCGACAGTGCCCAAACGCCGCGGGGAACGGCATCGCCATCTTGTCATCCGCACGCTGGTCGACGGAATAGACCATGCATCGTAGGTCAGATACGCGCCGAAAGCCTTGCGGACGTCTTACGACTTTTGGCGGACTTTCACGGGTACTTCTGTAGGGGGATCTCCGTAGCCCGTTGACAGGAACACGTAGCGTGCTCCAGACTTACTCCTGCGTTCCACCAGGGGAGAACAGAGCTCGGGTGATTTCCTCACGATGACACGGAAACAGACGCTTTCCCACACATCAGGCGTTGCGGCGCAAGAGTCCGGACTCCGTAGCTCGGCTAGCTCCTGTGCGCGATGGATCCGCGCCGCGGCGGGAGGCGAGACCGCCGCGGTCCGCGTCGCCATCGATCGATCAGCGGATGGACGTTCCGAACGGGAAGGGAATACGTGACGGACCTGGAATGGCCTTGGAGTCGTACGTCACATGAGGTAGCACGCGTGCAGTCGACGTTGGGGGTTGCAGACGATCATTGACGTTCTTTCACCTGTCGGCAGCAGGGGTTCGGGCTCGGTCACGACGTTGGGGCCTGAACCGGCTGCTACGCCCAACCACGAGGTCGGCGACCTCATGGCCGTCGCCGAACTCGGCTCGCTGATGATGCTGGCGCATCAGGTCGACGACCGGCTCCGGCTCGCGGCGCACGCCGTCGCGGCGCACCTGTCTCGTCCCGTGGCGGCCGGTCTGCGTGATGGATCGGACTCGTTCCGCGGGATCGTGTGGCACGACGTCCCGCAGGAGCAACGCGGCGACGTCAGTCGCGCGATGGTTCGCCTCGCCCCGCAGGGGGCGTCGAATGAGGAGGACGCCTGGGGCGTGGTCCGGTCGTCCGGGGAGGACACTCCCATGTTGGCGGTCAACGTGGGCGCGGTATCCATCGGCGTCCTCGACGCTCCCGAGAGCGCGGTCCCCTTTCTGAGGGCCGTCGGCAGAGTGTTGGCAAGCGCCGTGGCCACCGGAGCTCGCTGGGACGTGGATCTCGGGATGAACCTCGTTTGGGCGGCGCACGAATTGGAGACGCCGCTCATGACCGTCCGCATGGCGATGGAACAGGCCATGCAGACCGGACATTCCGGGGACTGGCGACGCCTCCTCGAACGCGGGCTCCGGGAGCTCGAGCTCCTGTCGGAGGTCGCGGACTCTCTCCTGCGATCGCAGGCTGGGGGATCGCAGGTCGAGCGGCATCACGTCGATCTCGGTCGTCTCGTGCCCGAGATGCTCGCCACGATCGCGGATGATGAGGACGGGCGACGCGTGAGGTCCGTTTCGGCCGAACGCGTCTGGGCGAGTGTGGACCCCGTCCAGTTCCGGATCGCCGTGATGAACCTCGTCCGCAACGCGCTTCGTCATGCGCGACAGGGCTCGATCACTGTTCGCGTACTCCGAGAAGACGATGACTCCGTCGTGACGGTTGCCGACGAGGGCCGCGGGGTACCCGAGGCCGTACGCGATCGGATCTTCGAACCCTTCGTCACGGGACACGCCGAGACAGCCGAGCCTCGAGGCGGAAACGGCCTCGGGTTGTTCATCTGCAAACGCATCGTCGAGCGTCACGACGGGACCGTGACCATGGAGGACCGGGGAGGCGGCAGCATCTTCGTCATCCGCCTGCCTTGGGTCGATGGAAGGGGTGACCAGCGATCCGCATCCTGATCGTCGACGATCATCCGCTCTTCGTGGACGCGGTCCGACCGACCCTCCTCGGGCTGGGCGCCGAGGATATCGTCGTCGCGTACACGGGATCCGACGGCGTGGCCGCCGCGAAGCGGAGCGAGCTGGACGTCGCGCTCGTAGACATCGGGCTGCCGGATCGCTCGGGCCTCTCGGTCGGACGCGAGATCATGGACCTGGACTCACGAACGCTCGTCGTCGCCTTGACGGCCGTCAAGGACGCCCTGATCGCTCGCCACGCGCTGAAGCTCGGCTTCGCCGCGTACCTGCCGAAGGACATCAGCCTCGACATCTTCGCCCAGGGAATCCGCAACGTGCTGCGAGGTCGGCGGATCGATCTGTCGTCGGCCGGACCGTCCACGAGCCGGCGTCCGTCACGAACCGAGCCCTGGCGAGAAGGCAGCGATCTTACGGGGCGCGAGCTCGAAGTCCTCTCCCTCCTGGTGGAGGGCTGCACAGGCCCGACCATCGCCACGCGCCTCGGCATCAGTCGGAACACCGTGCGGACGCACATCCAGAGCATCCTGACGAAGGTCCAGGTGCATTCGAGGCTCCAGGCCGTGGCGTTCGCCGTAGAGGAGGGACTCGTCGACGTGTCGTCACGAGGTGCGATCGACGCAAGGCGGGCAGCGGGGCAGTGGTAGTCGGCGACGCCCGGCGGTGGTCGTCGTATGGTTGACGACCCTGCAAACACCGTACGTCGACTACATCATCAGAAGCATGACCGAATGGTTCGGCGTGCGTACCCTGGAACGAAAGCGCACGAGGGATCTCCGTTCATGAACAACGGAAAACGCATCGAGCTGCTCCTCGCGAGCCAACACGCCCTGCTGCGAGAGGCCATCCACTCGGCGCTCGACAACGAGCCGGACATCCACGTCGTCGCCGAGACGCGAACCGGGATGCACACCGTCGCCGAGGCGGAACGCGCCATGCCGGACGTGGCTGTGCTCGAGGTTGACGGATTGAGCGGCGAAGGTAAGCGCACCATCGCGCTGCTCCGGCAGCGCGTGGAGGATTGCCGCATCCTGCTGCTCGCCGAGGGCGAGGACGTGGACCTCTTGATCGACGGCCTCGAGGCGGGCGCCCAGGGATACGTCTCGAAGGAATCTCCCCTGTCCGAGCTCGTGGATGCCACGCGTGCGATCGCCGACGGAGAGCTCGTGATCCCCCCGGGGATGCTCAAGCGGCTGATCATCAGCCTGGTACAGCGACGGAAGGATCGGCAGGAAGGCGCCGACCGCATGGCAAAGCTGACCCAGCGTGAGCTCGAGGTCGTGAAGCTCCTGGCCACCGGCGCCGACAACGAGGGCATCGGCCGAGCGCTGGTCATCAGCCCGCAGACCGCCCGGACGCACATCCAGAACATCCTCAGCAAGCTCGGGGCACATTCGCGCCTGGAGGCCGTGGCCTTCGTGCGGGGGAGCGGGATCCTGGACGTCGCGCGGGAGCCGGCCGGCGGCGGGACGGCCGACGAGCTGCTCGAGGGCCCCGCCGTGAGCCGCGTCGGCAGGGTCTCGGAACGACAGGCCGGATGAGGGCCCTCGTCACCGGGGCTGCCGGGTTCATCGGCAGCCATCTCGCCGAGCGCCTGTGCGCCGACGACCATGAGGTCCTCGCCTTGGACGCGTTCACGGACTACTACCGGCCCGCGCAGAAGCGCGCGAACGCGGTGTCACTGGAGCGTCTCGAACGTTGCTCCCTGCTCGAGATCGACCTGCGGGATGCCGATCTGGTCTCGCTGCTCGAGGGCGTCGACGTCGTCTTCCACCTGAGCGGGCAGCCGGGTGTTCGAGCGTCGTGGGACGAGGGCTTCGCCGGCTATGTCGAGCAGAACGTGCTCGTCACTCAGCGCATGCTGGAGGCCGCGAGGCACCACAGACTGGACCGATTCGTCTTCGCCTCGAGCTCGTCGGTCTACGGCAACGCCGCGAGCTACCCCGTCTCCGAGTCCGACCTTCCCCGTCCGCAGAGCCCGTACGGTGTGACCAAGCTGGCCGCCGAGCACCTGTGCGGCGTGTACGCGCGAACCTGGAGCGTCCCGACGATCTCGCTCCGGTACTTCACGGTCTACGGACCTCGGCAGCGTCCCGACATGGCGATGCACCGGCTGATAGAGGCGGCGCTCACGCGTGAGCCCTTCCCCATGTACGGCGACGGAAGCCAGGTCCGCGACTTCACGTTCGTGAAGGACGTCGTCGAGGCGAACCTGCTCGCGGCTCGCTCGGACGCTCCGCCCGGGACCGTCGTCAACATCTCCGGCGGCTCGACCACCACGTTGGCCGACGTCATCAGCCTGATCGGCGAGCTCGACGGTCGACCCATGCCGCTCGCTCGTCAGGAGGCTCAGCCAGGCGACGTCGAGCGGACCGACGGTCGCATCGAGGCCGCGGCGTCCCTGCTGGGGTGGTCGCCGCGGACGCCGCTCAGGGAGGGCCTTGCCGAGCAGCTCGCGTGGCACCGCGGGCGCCGTGAAGCGCACAAGGCCGCCGTCGCCTCCAACGTCTGAGGGCGACCGCGCTCAGCGCCCGGGGGCGGTTGGGGCGGTGTCGCTGAGCGCCGTCCGCGCAGGCGCGCGAAGCAGCGACATCGGCAGCCAGAACCGCAAGAGCCTGCGGTTCGAGAAGCCGCTGCTGTCGGCCGGCGGCATCAGCTGCCACAGCATGAAGGCCGTGGTCGCGAACAACAGGGCCTCCGAGGTCAGGTATCCCCACGCGACGGCCGTGGCCGAGGGAGCGATCGTCATGGCGATGATGGCGGCGACCAGGCGCAGGCCCGGTCCGATGAGCGACGAGGACGCGACGGGGACGGCCGGCCCGTCCCAGCGTTCGGAGGGCCGCCCGGGCGACCTCGGTGGACGCCGTGAAGGGAGCGGTCAGCGCCATCGGGATCAGGACCGGTGCCACGCCGGCTTGTCGAACAAGGTCGCGACGAGCGTGCTCCGGTCGCACCGTACCGATGCCTACGTCCACCGGCATCGACTAGCGGCGTGGCGCCGTCTACGTCGTTTGCGTGAGAGGGCATCTACGTTGCCCTGGGCACACGCCTACCCATTTCGTGTGCCGCTCTTGATGACGTAGACGTTCTACGTAGGCAGACGCATGCCGGGGCCACGTCTCGCGCGTACCGTGGTTCTGTCGCTCGAAGCCGAAGGACGTGTGCCCATGGAGGTCAAGGAAGCCGCCCGCAGGATCCTGTGGCACTACAAGCTGCTGATCCTGTTCGTGGTGACCGGAGGGTTGATGTCGCTCGCCCTGCGCGGCGACGGCGTACCCATGCACGTCGCCTCGTCGAGGCTCGTCGTCGCGACCGACGTCGAGTCGGACGTGGCGGCGGGCAGCGTCACCGGGATCGCCACGAGCGAGGCCCGGATCGCGGAGGTCCTGGCGGGCGCGAACATCGATCGCGATCCCGGATCCGTGGCGAGCCGCGTGTCCATCACCCCGATCGGCTCGTCGGACATCGTGGAGCTGGCGGTCAGGGACCCGGACCCGGACGTAGCCGTCGTGATCGCCAGGGGTCTGTCGACGCAGGTGATCGATGTCATGAGGCGGTCCGGGTTGGCCCAGGCTCCCCTGCCGTACCTCGTGAACACGGCGGACATATCGACGACACGGGCAGTTCTTTCGTCCAGCGTCCAGGACGTGGCGCTCGGCGCGCTGGTCGGCCTGGTGCTCGGCATCCTGTTCACGGCGCTGCTCGAGGCGATCAGCCCGACGATCATCGGTGGTGACGCGATCGCGGCCGAGCTCCGCGCGCCACTGCTCACCGTCGTGCGTCACTGGCCTCGGATCGACGAGCAGGAGATGGCGTGGCTGAGCTGGCAGGTGGGCGCCGGCGCCAGGCGTCTGCACGTCAAGACCGTCGAGATCACGACCGTCGACCCGTCGATCGACGTGCGACCGCTCGCCCAGTCAGTGTCGGAGAGCGCCGAGTCGTACGGCTCGACGCGCGCGCCGCACATCGGGGCGTTGGGTGCAGAAGGGTTGATACCGTTCTCGGCCAACGGTTCGGTCGGACTGGTGATCGCTGCGCCGACGGTGCTGAAGGATGCGGATCTCGAGCCGGTTCGTGAGCTCATGACGGTGACCGGGTGGCCGACGCTGGGCGTCATCGCCATAGAGCGACTCGGCGTCCACCGCTGGTTCCTGCGCGTGCGGTCGATGCGCAGGCGGCCGTCCGAGGTCGCCGCGCCGTCACAGCAGCCGCGTTCCCTTCGACCTAGTCGCTCCGGCAGGGCCATGTGACTCGACCGAGCCTCGCGACGCTCGAGACCGATCAGCGGGCGGGGACGGCGGGGTCGCCGGCGTTGCTCGTCGCGCTCGCCCTGATTGCGGCGCCGCTATTGAAGCCGCACGGTCCGGTACACGTGACGCCGGTGGACGTCATCATGACCGTCGCGATCCTGAGCATCGTGCTATGGGCGGGAACGGCCCACGTCGACCTTCACCTTCCGTACGCCGTGCCGATGGCGATCCTGATCGCGACGGGGATCGTGGCGGCGGCCTTCGGCATCGTGCCGATGTCGGGCGCGGTCGCGGTGGGCCAGGACCTGTTCCTGTTCACTTGGGCGGCGGCCATCGCGAACCTGATTCGCCGGCCGCGCGACCTGAACCTGTTCCTGTCCGCCTGGTCGCTCGGCGCGATCGCCTGGGCCTCCATCCTTCTCGCTGGGGTCTTCGTCGGCGTGCCGTCGATCCCGGGCGCGAGCTACGGGGTCCGCGCGCAGCTGTGGTTCGACAACCCGAACATGGCCGGGAACTTCTTCATGATCTCGCTGTTCGTGCTGATGCTGAGCGATCGCCCCCGGGGACGCCTCGCCCGCCTGTGCGGGTACGTCCTGATCGGCGGGGCCGTGCTCTTCACGGGTTCGGTCGCCGCGCTGGGGGCGTTCGCGATCGGCGGCTGCGTGGTGCTCCTGTACCGCGTGTGGCGGAAGGCTAGCCTTCGCTCGGCGATGGCGGCGGGAGCACTCGGCGTCGCGCTGCTGGCCACGATCGCGTTCATCGCGCTCGAGTCGGGCACCGTCACGGCGGTAAGCCAGAGCTCGAACACGCTCGTCGAGGACTCCATCGGTCGCACGTCCCGCAGCGCGGAAGGTCGCACCAATCTCTTCGTGCACGAGTTCGAGCTCTTCCGGACCGGGCCCTTGATCGGACGCGGCCCGGCGAGCACCAAGGCGAACCTGGCCCGTTCCTACGGCGACGTGGTCAAAGAGGCGCACGACGACTACCTGGCCACGCTGGTAGAACGCGGGGTGATCGGGGTCGTCGGCCTGCTCATCCTGATCCTCGGCGTCGTGCTGCGCGCATCGGCCGTGTCTCACCGGCCGCTGTCCCCCGCCTACGCGGCCGCGATCCGGAACCAGAGCGCGTTCATCGGCGCGGCGGTCGCCCTGGGTGTCTCGGCGGTCACACACGAGATCCTCCATTACCGGCACGTGTGGTCGTTGTTCGGCATCCTCGCGGGCGTCTACCTCTTCGGCCTGGCGCGGGAGGGTGCACCGTCTATCTCGCCGCGGCTGGGTTCGGTTCCGTGAACCGGGCCTGTGGCGAGATCCGCGAGCGACGCGCGGCGGAGGGGACGTCTTCATGGGCGCCTCCACACGGAGCGGTGGTCGCACCGAGGCCGGTCCCGGCGCCACGGCCTCGTCGCCGGCGTCAAGCGATGCCCCATCCATCCAAGTCCGCGGGCATGCGGGTCCGAAGACGGGCGACGTCGTCGGCGAGCCGTTCGGCAAGCCGAGCCCGAACCGGGTCGGGGATCGCGAACGTGGAACTCGGCCGATCGGTCTCGTGACGCCGAAGCGCCAACGGAGCGAGGCCGGGGCGTCGAGATCGATCATCTCCTTGATCCGCTTCCCGGCCGGGACGTAGCGCTTGACGGTCCGCCGGAGCCACCAGGCGATCGGCGGATACGCCGCGCGCTCCTCCGAGCGATAGGACTCCTGGTCGATCACGTCCGAGACGAAGGTCGGATCGATTCCCAGGAACCCGTAGACGGATCGCAGCGTCTCGGGGGAAGTGCGGGAGGTACCGCTCGATCTGCATGGCGTAGCGACTGCAGTTCACGTACCGGTCGTCCTCCAGGACTGCGCGCCCCAGCGGTTCGCGTTCGGCGCCCGACAGCACACGGTGCTGGTCGTGGGACCGGATCCGCTCGATCGGGTCCCGGACGACGTAGATCAAACGTACGTCTGGCAGGTGCTGGGCGATGCGTTCGGGAACGCCCTTGAACTCCGGATACTTGGTGTACGCCGTGGAGGCCTCACCGATCGCGATCGTCCCGGACGCCCGCCGGCGAACCGCGCCCGGTAGCGATCGAAGCCGCGTCGCCAGTCTTCTCCTCGACGAAGAACTCGACCTCCTTCCGTGGCGACATGTGTGCCTGCGGGTGTGCCTGCAGGTCGTGGAACAGGCTCATCGTTCCCGACTTCATCGCCCCGATGACGATGAAGTTCGGGAGCCTCGCCGATCGTCGGATGCGAGCCACGCCCCGGTGACGCGAGACGTCGCGAACCTGGGTACGTTCAGACATGTAACTGGATCCTTTCGGTCGGGCTCGAGCCCCTTGGCGAGGTCGTCAGCACGCGGTGGAACACGTCGCGATAGCCCTGGGCGATCCGCTCCGGCTGCCACGAGGAGAGGTCGATCCGCGGCCGCGCAGGGCTCCCCGACCGACGGAGGATCGCGAGGGTGGCCGCGGTGGCGGCGTCGACATCGCCGGGCACGACCGAGACGCCGTCCGCACCGAGTTCGAGCAGTTCGCCGACGCCGTCGACCCGGTAGGCGACGAACGGCGTCCCGAGCGCCGCGGCCTGTACCAGCACTTGCGGGACGCCCTCGGCCGTGCTGAGCAGAACGACGCACGCGGCGATACGGACGAGCGAAAGGGGATCGTCGACGAAGCCGAGGCACGCCGCCAAGTCGGAGACGCCCGCCCGCTCGAGCTCGATCCGGATCCGGGAGTCTAGGGGGCCCTCGCCGGCGATCACCAGGAACGGCGGGTGATCGGGCGTCGATCGCACGAGCTCCGCGAGGACACGCGGCAGCTCGAGGACGTTCTTCCGGCGCTCGAGGCTGCCGAGGTAGAGCACGAGTGGGCTGTCCGCGGGCAACCCGTACCGACGTCGGATGCCGTCCTCGGGATCCGCGGGAGCCGGCGACGCCGGGAGTCGAACCCCGGACCGGACGACGTGCAGCTTCTCGCCCGGGACGCCGATGTCGCGATAGCGGCGGGCGAGGTCGCTTCCGACAACGACGAACGCGTCGGTACTGCGTTCGAGGCGCCTCTCCAAGAGCCGGAAGAGCTGACTCTGCCATGAGGGGTACCCGGGTCCGAAGCTCGGCATCGACAGGCAGTGGACGACCCGGATGCCGGCCATCCGCGATGCCGTGCGGCCGAGAACCCCCGCCTTCGACTGGTGCGTCACGACGAGGTCGTATCGATCCCGCCGCAGCACGCGGAGGAGGCGAGCCAGAGCGATGGCGTCGTGGGACGGGTGGGGGCGCCGGACCAGTGAGGGCAGTACCGTGACCGAGTCGGATCGCACCTGCTCGACCGCGAGCTCCACGTCCGACTCCTCACCGAGGAACAGGTGATGCTCGGCCTCGGGCAGCGCGCGGACGATGTCGCAGATCCGGCGTTCGGATCCTCCGCGCAGATATCGTGTGACGACGTGCGCGATCCTCGGCGCGCAGCCGTCGGCGGACGCGACCGATGCGTTCGCCGTAGGGCGATCTGAGGTCTGAACGAGGGTCATGGCGCGGCCTTCGACGTGTCGGGTTCGTGCTGGATGGGACCACATGGACGTTAGGCGACGTCGGCCGCCTTCCACATGTGAAGAAGCGCGTATGCGCCGTACGTATCCCGATCGTCCCGACGTAGGCGGACCTGCGTCGCGCGCATCGTGCCCGAACCCAACTACGAGTCGGTTGCGTCGCAAGAGAGAACGCGTAGGTGAAGCTACGACGACCGTTCGATGTCCCATACGTGAATTCTCCATAGCGTTGCCTCGTCCGCGCGGGGAGTGCAAACAGCGACGTCAACGGAGAGACTCGGGATGAGCGATGCAGTACCGGTAAGG